>JBBIPC010000014.1:0-96699 GCA_037443035.1 Chthonomonadales bacterium | reverse complement strand
CAACCCACGAACGTGGGTTTCGTGATCCCAGACCGGCAATTCATTGCCGGGCTGCCATGGCCGGGCTTGCGTCGCCGGGCTGCGATGGACGGGCCTGTATCGCTCGGCGGGGAGGGATGGGCGCGCGCTAACGGCCGCAGAGGCGGTTGTAGAGCGTGATGACGCGCTGGACGTAACGTTGCGTCTCGCGATAGGGGGGCACGCCACCGTATCGTTTGACGGCGCCCGCACCTGCGTTGTACGCTGCCATGGCCAGTGCGATCTGACGCATAGTCATCTGCCCTTCAGGCACACCACGCTCGCGGAACATGTCCAACTTCATCCGTAGCATGTTCACCGACGCTCGCACGTTCTCGATGGGATCGTAGGGGTTACGCAGTCCGAACGCGCGTGCTTCATCGGGCATGACCTGCCCGAGCCCCATGGCGCCCTTGTGGGACGTGCTCCGAGGGTCGAAGTCCGACTCAGCGATGATCATGGCAACGATCAACCGCGGGTCCACGCGGTGCCTGTGGGCAAAATAGAGGATACTGACGGCGATGGCGTCTGCCTCTTGCGGCGAGAGCCGCTTGTTGTGGTTCGCTATGAAAGCGTAGTACGCGGGATAGATCGACTGGGCTTCTGGCGTCAGGTACCGCAATGCCATTTCTGACAGACCGGCTGTCGCTCCGGCCAACGGGCGGAGTCTCAAGCCGCTCGTCGCGGGAATGTGCCTCGATGCTGAACGGCGCTTGGCCGCCTGGCGGCGCTGTTCGGCCTCCAAGGCCACGCGTTCTCGATAGGTCACCTCGGCGTCATCTGTTACAGCCAGCGTCTCCAGCGGTACAACGTTGCCAAGAATGCCGTCCCGAACGCGCACGAGAACACGCAGAGCTCCGGTGGTTGGTCGCATGAGGAAAGATGCGTCGGACGAAGTGGCAGTGAGGGTTACGGCGGTCCCATCATCGAGCGTCAGCATGAACGTCAGCGCCTTTTCGCCCTGTATGTATCCGTTCAGTCGGCCTCGGATCTCGAGCACCGCACCCATGTATGAGGACCAATCTGCAGCGACCGCGCTGTAGCTCAAACGAGCATTGTAACCTAGCTGACGCCGGAGGTTGAGGTATTCGCTTACCGGTGTGGCGCCGACACGCGCTGATAGGGCTAGCCCCACGCATACCAGCAGGACCGCCCGTGCGCCGCCAAGACCCATGCGCCCCATGTAACGCTTCATACCATCATCGTCCGCCAACACAGCGTCTGCTGCGAATACAAAGCGCGAGGGCCGCGCCAACCTGCCGCTATCCCTCGCGCCCTAACCTGTCCTGATCAACATACTCTGGCGGAGAGACCGGGATTCGAACCCGGGGTAGGAGCTTAACACCCCTACAACCGCTTAGCAGGCGGCCGCTTTCGACCACTCAGCCATCTCTCCGCGATCGTCCCTATTCTAGCACACAAACGTGTCCTGAGCAAGTCCCAGCCTGCCCTCTGTCGCCATTGGCTAGACGGCTCTCTGCCGAGAGACCCGACAGAGGGACGTCGTTCGGCACTCCAGAGGACCTATTCCGCAGGCAGCCCCTTGGCCCGACGCATGGATGCGGATAGCTCTTTGATCTTCGTCAGGTCCTGGACCATCTCGCTCCAGCCGTACCAGAGAGCGTAGTCGGGATTGGCGTGGAACGTGCCCTGGAAGGCGCGCATACGGTGCTCCAGGAACATCCTGAAGAGCACCTGCTCCACTTCGGTGGTGGCATCGTGGAAGGCAAGCAGATCAGGGAATGGATATGCGTAGTGCGCCGGTCTCTGGATGACGCCGTCCTTGTAGAGCCCAGCAACGAGCCGGATGCCCTGGGCCATGAGCTTGTCCGCCTCCCGGATCATGTCGTCGCCTTTCTTGAGCTGGCTCTGGGCGAACTGGCGAGAATGACATTGGCTGCAGGCGTTCACCATCTGATCTCGTTTCGCCTGCCATGCCTCCTGGGTCAGCTTGGCTACGTTGGCCGCCTTGACCACATCCAACCGCGCCGTAGGCTTGCCATCGGGATCCAGCACCCCCAGGCCCTGGAGTATCGTCGCGCGGTCCGCGGCCCACTCCTTGTCCTCCGGCATGGGGAGACGTACAGCGAGAAAGCCCCAGGCAGTGTCTACCCCATGGTCGCCCTGCGGCATATGGCACGCCTGACATGTCGGCGCAGAGGCGCTAGCAGGCAGTGTCTTGCTCTGTTTGAGCAGGTAGCGTACTCCGTGCTTGGACGCCGAGTACATTTCCCACTGCGGATGATCGAACCCCATGTGGCACGTCTGGCAGGACTGCGGCTGGCGCGCCTCTGCCAGCGAGAACGTGTGGCGGGTATGGCAAGCATCGCACGATGCGAGGCCGTACCGTTGTCCCTCGCTCTTGAGCTGTTTGATCTCCTCCTCGCTCTTCAAACCGATCTTGTGACACCCGCCGCAACCCTTCATACCTTCGGTGAGCGCCATGGGCTGGAAGTGGATCGTCGGCATGGCCTTCATCGCAGCCCATGCCAGCGCGTGCTTCCCCTTCTTGAACTGCTCTACGCGCTGAGGGTGGCACTGGGCGCAGGTATCAGCGGTAGGGATTTTGGCCTTCGCAACGTTGGACGGCCCATTGTGCTCGTTGCCGTGGCAAGTGGCGCATCCCACCATGACCTGCCGATGTCTGCTCAACATGTAGTCCTCGACGATTCCCGGCGTCGTCATCTTATGGCAGTTCACACAGGTCGGGTCAGCGATCGGCTTCGGAGGCGTCTTCTTCGCCTGGGCCAGGCCGGCTTCCCCTCCAGCAAGAATGAGCACTAGTGCCATGCAAAGGGCCGATACTCCGTAGAGTCCGTACACCACCTGTCTTCTCAAGGAATCCTTCCTCCTTGTGCAAGCTGTCACAATACCCGTACTATAGATTCGGATGTCGCTGTCGTTTTTCCTTCCTGTTGCTCAGAGTATTCTTGGGCTTTGTGTTGGCAGACGAGCCGCACACGATGCGAGAGCCCCGTCGAGTGAACGTGCTGTTGACGGAGAGCACTTGTTCTGATCACAATGGGAGGCCGACGAACCTAGCGGCGGTTCTTACCATGCGAAGCCCCGTTAGATCGGGCGGTTTGGTGTAGCTTGCGTTTCACTGTCTGCTGACGATGAGTGCGGGGTTCCTTGCTCTTGTCCTGGGTGCTGCCATTGGAGGCGTCCTTGGAGGCCTTCCAGGTTCCATCCTCGGAGGCTTGCTCGGTCTGACCTTTAACGGCATCGTTCGCTACCTCATGAGGAAGCGGATGACCGCACCCGTGCGTTCGGCGTTTCCATCCAAGCCCGCCTCCTCGCTCCGGCCGTCGAGTGAGTCCAAGTCGCCCCCGATGCCTATGGGTCACCAAGCACCGGCGCGTCGCGTGAAGGCTCCTCCTGCGGCCAAGGCTCCACCGGCACCACCCCGTGCACCGATGCCGGAGGATGCGCCTGCTTTTCCCCTCAGCAAGGACCAGAGAGCCGCTCTGGAGTATCTCGTTTCGCCGCAATGGGAGCATATCGCGGCGTTCGTCACTGGCCCAGCCGGTACTGGCAAGTCCACACTACTGCGCGAGCTGCAACGACAGACGGCCGGGCGCAGTGCAGTCGTCGCTCCGACTGGCATCGCTGCCGTCAACGTTCGGGGGCAGACCATCCATAGTTTCTTCCGATTCCGGCCGCGGTTGTTGCGCTTTCGCGATCCTGAAGACATCCGCATCGCTCGTACCGGTAGTCCAGTTCGCCGGATGCTGGAGAGATTGGAGTTGCTCATCATTGACGAGGTCAGCATGGTCCGAGCGGACCTCCTGGACGCCATAGATTGGAAGCTGCGCCTGGCCCGCAATAGCGACCGACCATTCGGAGGAGTTCGAGTCGCCATGTTCGGCGATCCCATGCAACTGGAGCCGGTTGTCCAAGACGACGAGGCCGCGTATATCATCCAGACGTGGGGCAGTCCCTTCTTCTTCGATGCGCATGTCTGGTCCGAAGGGTCGTTCATCTGTTTCATCCTCGACCAGATTCATCGCCAGTCCTCGGACCCGGTATATGCCAGGACCCTGTGTGATCTACGCAGGGGCCACCAAGACGCCGTGAGAAGGCTGAGCGAACTGGCACGCCTAGCCGAAACGCCCGACCAGGACGCCGTCATCCTGACACCCCGTCGAGAAGCGGCGGACGAGCTGAATCGCAGACGGCTCCATCAACTCCCCGGCAAGATGCATACATACGAGGGTCAGATCCGTGGAACATTCAACGAGAAGAACGTCCCCGCCGAGAAGGTACTCCAACTGAAGGTCGGTGCGCAGGTCATGACATTGCGCAACATGGACAGGTGCGTCAACGGTGATATCGGGACAGTGGTGGCGCTACATGACGAAGCAGTTACCGTACGGCTACGTCGGGGTGTGGAAGTCGCCCTCGAGCCTGCCGTATGGGAAAACGTGACCTATGAGTACGATGCCGAAACGCGGACCATCGAGCCAGTCGTCGTCGGCTCGTTCCGGCAGATTCCCTTGCGTCTCGCGTGGGCACTTACCATCCATAAAGCCCAAGGGCTCACGCTCGACAAGGTCCACGTGGAGTTCGAGCGCGGGATGTTCGCCCACGGACAGACCTACGTGGCGGTCACCCGCTGTCGCACGAGCAATGGCCTGTCGCTGAGTAGACCGTTGAGTGAAGCTGATATTCTATGGGCGAACAACGTCCAGCGGTTCCTAGAGTACGTCGAGAATCACCGGGCATGGCGCAAGGGCGCCGTATGAACCGGCGTGCTTACACGACGGCTATGGGCGGATAACGGCCTTGACGACCCTGCGCTTTTCCACGTCCTCCAGAGCCTGGGATGCGTCTTCGAGGCTGTAGCTCCGCGAGATGAGCGAGAGCCATGGAAACCGACTGCCAAACCGGCCGAGGAGCTGGACGCCTCGGTAGATGTGACTGAAGTCAGACCCCCAGCAGCCCTGGATCGTGATATGCTTCCTGTTGATGTGCAAGTGCGGATTGAGCTCTATCTCGCCGTTGTCCGTGTACTGACCAACGATGACGTAGCGTCCCCCGTCCCGCACCATCTCGCAGCCCTGCCGTAGTGCTTGCGGATGCCCGGATGCTTCGATGACGACGTCGGGTCCTCGTCCGTACGTTGCATGACGCACCTTGTCTGCCAGGTCTGGCCCCACAACGAACACCTCATCCGCCCCCATGGCCAATGCGGCGCTGCGACGCAGTTCCGAGGGTTCCACTACGCCAACCCAGCCGGCTCCGCTGCAGTGCGCGAGAGCGCATGCACACAGCCCCACAGGTCCGGCTCCCTGCACGAGCACGCTATCACCGAGGCGGATCTGCGCGAGGTCCACCGCATGCAAGGCAGTCGGCATACCGCAGCCGCCTGCTATCCATAGCTCCGGTGAGATCTCGGACGGTAGCCGGACAATGTGCACGCCTGGCTTCAGATAGATCCTCTCGGCCCATCCACCGAGCAGGCCATCGGCAAGCCCGTAGGTGATGCCATAGACCTTCCTGCTGGGGCAGCGAGTTGTGGCCTTCGCCACGAGGCAGAACCAACATGCATGGCAGGTCTCGTGGACATCGAGGAAGGTGACGACATCGCCCTGTTCCACTGGCAAGCCGTCCACATCCAGGACCGAGCCACCTACCTGCTCCACTTCCCCTACAGAGATGTGTCCTGGAATGATCGGGTACGGGACCCCCGCTAGCCTCCCGTGGTGGAGATGGACATCGGTGCCGCAGACTTCGGCTGCGAGAGTGCGAAGCACAACTCCGCCAGGTTCCACCCGGGGATATGGCAACTCCCTTATCTCGAGGGGCAGACCAGGTCCGGGCATGACGGCTGCGCGGACCCGTTCGGCATGGACAGAGATCATCCTCCGGCTCTCCTCTCACCGAGTCTGGTACTCAGCGACGATCTCACTTATCCCGATCCACGCGTAACTCGGCGCGGTATTGTTGTCCACCAGTTCTAGGCGGACCTTGCGGCCACGGAATTTGCCCGTCTCGATGATCGCGGATTGCGGTACGTGCGTGCCAGGCGGGTGGACCCATGCCAGGACTGCTCCGCTGTCAGCATCCAGAAGGCGGACTGCGAGATCCGCCTCGTAGCCCTCGCCTCGAGCCCAGCCGCCGTGCAACCGGAAGGTCAGGCGGTCCATGTCCGCGACGAACGGGGGCGACAATGCCCGGCCCGTAGCCGTCTCACCTGAGCGAACGAGTGAGTTCAAGGTCGCTGTTGCGAACATTCCAGGCGCTGCACCTATGGCGAACGCGTTCCCCTCTAGTGTCCACCCCTCGAGGTCACTCGGTTCGGTGAGCCTGAAGAGATGACGCGGTGGCGTGAGGTCGGGCAGGGGTTCCCACGGTGTTCCGACCAGCGCCTCGGCACCTGCGCTGGTCTCCGCAGTGACTGCTACCAAACCCAATGCCGGGTCTTCGCCGACAGTTTCGAGAGTTATCGAAGCTACCGGCACTGTCTCACCAAGGTCCAGCTCGAGGACGGAATGGACAGCCGACGGTGACGCGAGAGCTCGATGGACGCTCCATAGCGCAGGCTGCGGAAAGGCTGGCGGCTGGGCGATGTCCCAGTCGCCGTTCTCCTTCGACGGTACCGGCAGGAGGCGTCCGCGGTTGGGTCGTTCTTCCGAGAACGTGGCGAAACCTCCCACGATCTCCTTCGGGCACCACCAGTCGAGGTCGCCCGGGAAGCACAGTTCTCTGCTCAGGACACCACCACGGGAAAGACGGACCGTGAGACGTCCCACGCAGGCGAACGTGTCGTGGTTGTCCAGGAAAGGCGTCACCAGGATGTACAACTTCCGGCATTCTATGCCGTTCAAGGGGATCGTTGCCGCGTGCCTGCCCAGACGTCTCGAGATGGGTATCAGACGCCGCTCCTCGAGCTGGAAATGTACGGCGTCGAGCCCTGGTACTACGATGCGCGTCTTGCCAACCAACGATTCCAGGGGCGGCCGGCTATTGGCCCAAGGCCAGTGGCCGTACGCGTACCATTCGCGCCACTCCCGCCAGCGGTCATCGGGTTGAAGTAGCGCTGATGGCAGCCGTACCGTGACCATTCTCGAGGCGTACAGCTCCCGTAGGCGATTGTGCTTCTGCAGCACCGGGGTGGCATCTATGCGGCATGTTAGTTCTTCGCCGTTCGGTCCTGCAAGCCTGACGGTGTTATCGCCCCAACAGAGTGCGGTGAGTTGGCGCGAAGCGATACGTGTCCTCATCGTGATCTGCAATCTAGGCTCGACCATGGCACGAATGCTGCGGGCGAGCGGCCCTATGCGGATGAACCAAGGCCCGCGAACCCGCACTGCCCCGTTGTTTCGAAGCGTGATGACGAGCGAGGCGCCGTCACCATCAGGAGTCAGGGCAGCCTCGGCCTCCGCACGCGGCAACAGGGTCATTGTCACAGGATGGACCCACCGGACACCTCCGCTGCCTCGTAGCCACAGAAAGCAGGATCGTCGGCTGAAGTTGAGCAGGCCCAGGGGACCGAACTTCGTGTAGCGGTCCAGGAGGCCAGGCCGGACGCGAGCTCTGATCTGGCACGGCCCGTCAGCGCTCCATGTGCTGAGAATCCCGGCGCGATCTTCCAGTCGCTCGATGGACGCGCCGCGCACGCGCAGATGGAGATCGTCCGCTTCTGCAGCCGATACCGGCGCCTCCACGCGATAGGAAATCGGAGAGATGGCGACTTCCAGGCGTGAGACCCGAGCTGTCGGCAAGAGGCTCTCGAGCCATACGCACCCGACGCCCGGCCGAACTCGATAGCCCGCAGGTCGCCCGTTACAGGTGAAGCGTACGACCTTACCGACCGGCAAAGCCCACCCCACCTCGCGTCGGAGCGCGTCCGACGTAACAACCGTGTAGGACAGGCGATTGCCGACACGGGAGTACACTGCCCTCAGAGAGGGGAGTCGGAGGGACGCGGACGGCCAATGGTCGGGAAACGATGGACGCACGTGCAGGAGACCGCGCGACCGGTCGACGGTCAGTCCGAAGAGCGCTTCGACGACGGCTTGCACGTACAGCCCGGCGGGTGGCGAGAAATACGCCGGCGTCGGTTCGACAGAAATCTCGGGCCAGGCACCGCGATGGTTCTGGTCCACGGCCCATCGTGCCGCCGCGAGGAGAGGCCGGTACGTTTCGTTGTGCAGACCGACCGACGCCAGCGCCCACGCAGCCCATGGTTGCTGCGCAGCGCCGGCCTGCATTCCCCAGGTTCCAACGGCATGCCACGGGAAGTCATTCGAGCAATAGACCTCGCCTCCCTGGCCAGTCAGTCTCTCGCGCATATGACGGACGGAAGACCAGGAGTCGAGCATGTCGGCAGTGTCATAGATCGCAGGATAGGCGAAAGTGTGGTATTGCCCCTCGGCTCTCAGAACACCCAGAGGATCCTCGAAGAAAGCATAGCGACCGAGATCTGGCATCCAGAGCCGCGCGTGCAGTTTCCGCCGCAGGCGCTCCGCCCGGGCTTCGCAGTCGGCGGCTCGGACTACGTCACCTAGCCCTCGGGCGATCTCCGCCCGAGTGAGCAGGATTTGTATCCCCTCGATGCTGGGTGACGTGCCGTTCCATGGCGTCGAAACGTAGTCCTCCTGGTTGCCGATCTGCTGCCCCCACGCCAGCAGATCGTCCCCGTCTGTGTCATACTCGCGCCATGTCTGGGCGATGATGCGATCTAGCACCGGCGCCATGGCGGCAGCGAACCTGCGATCGCCCGTGAACCGCCAGTAATGCCGGATCTGCCACGCGAAGAACTGATTGGAGCCCCCGAAATCTCTCCGTCTGCGACCGTCCACCGAGAGCTGTGGAGCCGCGCCGTCGGGCATGAGACGCTGCGCGTGTGTCAGGATGCAGGTCCGGGAGCGGTCGGCCTGACCCAGCCATTCGGCCGCTGGAGAATGCTGCATGTGCCATAGGGAGTACCAGTGATGGATACATTCGTTCCAGCCAATGGGCGTGATCCAGTTGTACTCCAGCGTGATGATTGCCGCTCGGAGAGCCTTGTCCAGTTCCGGCTGGGGAGTTCCTATACTGGAGCGTAGGAGCCGGGCATAGTATTCGGCAACCTCGTGTCTGGTACTTGAAGCGTCGTCGGTGCACAACCGGCGTGCCATCTTCGGCGCCTCAGCGTAGGCCGCCATGACCACTCCGTGACCGGCCGGAAATCGCAACACAACCGTGCGACCGCCTTCGACCTGTACTGCATGCCCAGGTCCTTCGCCCCGCACAGCGACGGCCAGCGGATGTACACCCGATCGGAGAACGCCAACGCCATTCTCGACGATCGCCGTGTCCCCCGCTGACGTCGGATCCTCACACTGCAGCCATGCGGCGCGTGGCGATTGGAACCCGACTACCCGGCTGCCACCCACACGAACATCCACGGGCGCCGGCGGCTGGACACGTACGGCGAACCTGACGGCGCCAGCCCATCGCTGGCCGCTGCCGCGAAGGAGAGGTGCAATTTCGAGCCGTACCTGCGTTTCGCCCAGCCTATATACTGCCTGCACGGCGCCCGGAACGTCCCGGACCGCGACCTGCGTTGCCTGCCCCGGTCCGAGCACCTGTCCACTGGAATGCACGTGTGCAGAGAAGCGCGCCAGTCCGTACGCTTCGACTTGGGTGAACCGGTTGACTACGTAGGTCAGAAGGCCCGCGGTCGGCGTAGTCTCATTGACTGCTACCATGGTCAGATGGTGGGCAGCCATCCGGTCGCCGGCAACCCTCGTCCGAGGACCTGCGATCCCGGGAACGCTGGCGGCCAGAGCGGACGCAAGAAGCCCTGTCCGGCACACGCGCTCAAGGACCGGCGTGCCTGTCCACCGATACCTCGATGCGTCGTACAACCCAGAAAGCCGGCCCAGCTTTGCCCCTGCTAGTCGCATTCCAGAACGAGGAGCCAATCTTGCTCGGGACGCCCAGGGTCGTCTGGGAAGGGACGTTCTACGCGGCAGGTGCCGTCCTCAGCAACATCAAGGTCCTTCAGTGGAACCCGCTGGGCCTCCAAGGTCTCTCCGCCCTCGCGTTGACCGACCTTGCCTAAGTCGTAGGCGCATGCTCGCCACTTCCTGCCGCCAAGGCCGCGAAGGACAATGGGATGGCCCTGCGGCGCATATACGAAACGCACCTCATCGGGGATCCCGGCTGCGTAGGGAACGTGCCACGCGTCGCGCGACGTGAAGCCATCTGCATAAGCCACCCACTCAGGATGTGGTGCGAACTCGTACCAGCGATACCGCTCCAGGAGCCGTTTCGACGCTCCAAGTTGGCTCGAACCTGGAAGGACCATGGCCTCCTGCCAAGGCGTCGGGCCGTACGTACCCCCGTGGGGTGAGTTGCCATACGGTTTGTCCTTCTCATTCATCTGCCAGATACCATTGGCTCCGTATGTATGTCCGCATGCTCCACTGAGAATGCAGCTCCAGAACATGAGGCGCTGGACGTCGTCGTGGCAGCGACCTAGAATGCCTTCGTAGTTCACCTCGGAGTCGAGCACGGGCATGCGAGGTTCCGCTCCATAGGACCAGCGAACTGTCTCGACCGTCGGGCCGAGACTCTCCCTGTCGCCGTGGCCCGTCTGCAGCATGTCGAAGTCGAGCAGGCTCTGGTCATCGATGGAGCCTCGAGCACTCAGACGCCCCAGACCCGTGGGGTGGATGGAGATGAGGCGGCGGTACGGATCTGTACGTCGAACGTAGTCGGCTATCTCGGTCCATCCTGTAACGGCACTGCGGTCATCGTAGGGGAAGTTGGGCACCAGGTACCATGGCAGATTGGCCTCGCCCGCAATACACCACACGACAGGGTAAGCCCCCCACCTGGCGATGAGGTATCGCCAGTGGCGTTTCATCTTCTCTGCACCGAGCCAGGGCAGGTAGTACCCCCAGGCGCCGACGACGCAGGGCACGATCCCCCGCTTCACGAGGTGCGCGATCCTCTCGTCAGCTCGGTCGAAGTACTCGGGACGAATGGCGCCCCATTCCTCTTCCCATGGGAATCCAGCCTCGTTGGCGCCTCTTTCGTCGAACGCACCCATGTCGGGATAAAGACCGGCAACGATTTGCACGACGTTGAAACCCTTGCGCACCCGATCGTCTGTGAGAGTCTCGAACTCCTCCGGCCATCGGATGCGCTTGCACAACCCCATCCACCATGTGTCGCCGAGCCAGAAGAAGGGCTTGCCGTCGGCGTGCTGCAAGTACCGGTGAGTCCGCGATACGGTCAACGGTCCATGACGGTAGAGCGGATTGCCTCCGTCATATGTGGTGACGCTGACGCTGCCCTCCACGCCGTGGAGACCGGCGTCGTTCTTGTCCGAGCACACTGACACATAGGTGTGCTCGCCCGCTTCGGCGGAGGAATACCGCACGCGCCAACTGGTGCCCCCTGCCCAGAACGCCGGCACCCGCAGTTCTTTGCCAGAGGGCGATGTAAAGAGGACATCCAGACGCACCGTGTTGAACGGGTCCGAATGATCCCGTGCGGCTACGAACTGGATCTCCGCAACGTGATTGGCAGGAACCGTGAGCATGGCAATGCTCCTTTCGTCTGATCTCTGACAACGCAGCCTTGTTGTACGATGCGCACGCGGCCGGTTCCTGCCCCTTCGTTGGTTCGCCTGGCCTGGTTGACAGGGCACCGATACCGCGACCTGGGAGTTCCATAGATTCCTTTGCAGTGCTACACTGGTTGCAGCCGTAGAAAGGGGAACATGCATGGTGCCCGGAAGGGGGATCGGCCATGAGCGTACCGAGTACAGGTGCATGGAGTGCACCGATCGTTCGAATGACGCCAGCTCAGTATCGAGACCGCGTCCTTGGTGGATGGCTCGGCAAGAACGCAGGTAGCACCTTAGGCACCCCCTATGAGGGTCGGACCGAACCGCTGGGTCTGGCATTCTATGACCCTGTGCCGGTCCAGCCAGCGGCCAATGACGATCTGGACCTGGAGCTGCTCTGGCTTCATGCTCTGGAAACCCACGGCACCGACCTAAGTTCGCTGCAACTAGCGAGCGAGTGGCTAGAACACATGCGGTACCCGTGGGACGAGTATGCCTACGCCACATGGAATCTCCGCCGTGGCTTGAACCCGCCGTTGTGCGGTCATTTCGCGAACTGGTTTCGCAACAGCATGGGCGCAACGATACGGGCCGAGATCTGGTCCATGATCGCCCCGGGAGCGCCCGACGTCGCCGCCGCGTATGCCTATGCCGATGCGGTCCTAGATCACTCGGGTGAGGGGGTCTGGGCACTCATGTTTCTCGCTGCCCTGGAGAGTGCAGCGTTCTTTGTGAGCGACCTGGATCGCCTGCTGCAGATCGGACTGAGCAGGATACCTTCCACCAGTCGCATCGCCAAGGCCATCGAGACCGTCAGATCCGCCCGTCTGGCGGGCAAGTCCGCCCTGGAAGCCCGAGCTGACATCCTTCGAGAAGTAGGGCACAGCAACGTCACCGATACGGCGCAGAACCTCGGCTTCATCGCGTTGGGTCTCCTATATGGCGATGGCGACTTCGGAGCATCGTTGTGTACCGCCGTCAACTGCGGTTACGATACGGACACCACCGGTGCCACTGTGGGAGCGATCCTGGGCATCCGTGGAGGTGCATCTTCCCTGCCTTCCCGGTGGTTGGAGCCCATCGGCGATGGCGTGGTGCTTGGCTGGGGCGTAGAAGGTCTGGATGCGCCAGCGACCGTCGCAGACTTGACGGATCGCACAGTCGCCGTTGGGCTGCAAGTCGTCACCAAGCGCTGTCCTTGGGTGAGTATCCAGGAACTCCCATCGGACGAGCAGCCCTTCGATGTCACTTCCCCTGATTCGGCTCCCCAGTTGGCCGACGAATCTGCCCCGGGACCTGAGGCGACGGGTCCTCAGTCAACACCCGCGCTCCTTCTCGTAGAGCCGAACTGGCTCGACGCCAGCGACAGCGCGCCGCTCCTCCAGGCTTCGTCTTCTCTGGCCCACAACCGGCTGGACAGCCTGGAGATCGGCCTCGACTTCGGCGCCGATGGACCGACCATCGTGCCAGAAGTGGCGCGGTCTGTCATCGTCAACTTGCGGAACGTCGGTGGCGACCCGTTCTTCGGCACAGTGAGTCTCGAAGCTGCTTCCGGGTGGCGCGTGGCCGTGCCCGGTGCCCAGGGGCCGAACGTGCGCATAGAACCTGGTCGGCAGGCGCGCCTCGGCTACGTCGTGAAATCGCCAGCCGACTGTTCCGAAGCGAACCGCGCCCTCACCCTCCGCCTCGTGTCTCCGGAAGGCTCTGCGAAAGAGATCTCGGTGCCGTTCGTACCAGCGGCATGTTGGTGGTTCGTGGGTCCATTGAAGAACCAGTTCGGGGGAGGGTTCGAACACGGATACCCAGTGGAGCTGAAACCGGCCTTAGAGGAAAAGTACCTGGGTCGTGACGACGGGCTCGTTGGGTGGCAACGCATGGCCTTCGGCGAGCCGGTCTTGGATGTGGAGCCGATCTTCGGTGGCGTGCCTGGGGTGGCGTACGGAATGACGTTCCTACGACGTACGTCACACGAAGATGCCAAGCTCATTGTGCACACCAACGACGGCGTGCGAGTTTGGCTCAATGACCGAGTCGTCTACCAGGTCCACGACCATTCTCCGTTCCGACCCTCTCTCTGCAGTGGACCAGGCGCTCCAGTGCGTCTGCACCCCGGTGAGAACCGTCTTCTCGTCAAGGTGGTTCGGTGCGACCAACCGGCGGCACTCGCCATGTCTTTGCTCGATGGACAGGAACGACCGTACGAAACATGGGGGAATCACCGATGGTAGCGTCTCGCCAAGATGGGGATACTCTGTAATGAACACGGCCTCCGATATGTCGACGCCAGACAAAGGTAGCAATAGGCGCCCCCTGCTTTTCGCGTTGATCGGCTTGCTTGCCGTCGGCGGAGCACTCGCCGTACGCTGGCAGACTGCGCAGCAGAGTAGCAAGGAGAGCTCTCTGGAAGCTCGGCTTCGAGCAAGCTCTGATGATGCGGTGGCAGCTCTGGGCGAGCAACTGTCTGCCATGCCGCCGGAACAGCGGGTACCTCTACTGATACGCTACGCCGACGATCGCAGCTCGAGTCTTCGTTACGCCGCCATCGACGCTCTCGGGGACATGAAACGCCCGGAGACACTCGGCACCATCCAGCGTGCGTTCGAGGACAACTCGTCGCTGGTCAGACAACGAGCCGCCGAAGTGCTGCATGAGGTGGATCCTCGGGCAGGTGTGGACCTCCTGCGTGCGGCTCTGCGTGACGAGGACCGCTGGGTCAGGGAATCGGCAGCGATGCAGTTCATGATCGTGCTACGGAGGAGGGACATCCCGTTCGAACCTATCGCTGCGAGTCTTGTCGCTGCCATGGATCCGGAAGACCGCGTCGTCTGCCGTACCGCGGCCTATCTCCTCTCCAGACGTACGGGTAAGCCATGGCGCATTCGGAAGGACACGCCACCGGACAAAGTGAAGGAGGTCATCGCCAAGTGGCGGGAGTGGTGGCAGAGCCAACAGAAGCGTGCTGCCAGTCGCAGTGATCTCGCCCTGCCGGAGCCGGTGCGTCCGAGTCGGAAGGATCCGGCTCCGGACTTCGCGTTTCGAGATCTCGACGGCAGATTGTGGTCCCTAGAGCGTCAGCGGGGGCGCCTGACCCTCTTGCACTTCTGGGCCACCTGGTGCGGCGTATGCCGAGCGGAGATGGTGGACCTTGGACGGCTGGACCAGGGATATCGCAGCCAGGGGCTGGACATTCTGGGACTCACGCTAGCCGACAAGGACCCGGACCGTGTCCGCGACTTCGCATCGAAGCACGGAGCAGGTTTCCCCTTGGCCATCGCCCCCCACCAGGTAACAATGGCTTTCGGTCATATCCATGAAGTGCCTGTCTCCGTACTCATAGACCGCGCTGGCATGATCCGGTATCGCTGGGACGGGGAACGGGATTACGCTACCTTCGAGAAGGCGGTAAGACGACTGCTCGCCGAGTAGCGTTGAGCGTGACCGCTTCAACTAACGGTTGCGGCGATGCCTGCCGATCGAAGCCGGTCCAGCCATGGCTGGACGTCACTCAAGGTTGCTGCCGGAATGTCAACCGGCAGCACCGGCGGCTTGCCCAAAGACTCCCACTTGCCAAGGCCCAACCGGTGATATGGCATGATCTCGATCGGCGGCGGCGGAGCAAGTTCCCTAAGGTACGCGATCAGTCCTTCCAGAAAGCTCGGCTCGGCGTTGCGGGATGGAACCCATGGGACCCGCACTGTGATGGGGACCCCACTCTCTACGAGCCTGCGGATGTTCTCCAGGATGGTCTCGTTCGAGACTCCGGTCAGTTCCTCGTGCCGCGTAGAGTCCGTGTGTTTGAGGTCCACTAACCATAGATCGACGAGCGGCAGGAGTCGCTCGAGTCGAGCCCATGCCCCGAAGGCGCTGGTCTCGATGGCGGTATGCATGTTCTCGGCTCGTGCCACAGATAGCAAAGCGGTGGAGAAGTCGGGCTGAGCGAGAGGCTCTCCGCCCGAGAGTGTCACACCACCGCCGGATTGATCGTAGAACGGGACGTCCCGTCGCACAACCGCCATGACCGCGTCTACGGTCATCCGTCGACCGACGAGCTCCAGGGCGCCGCCAGGGCACACGGCCACGCACTCGCCACACGCAACGCAGTTCTCGGGATGGAGAACGTGCGATTCTGCTGTCACTTCGTGGCCGTCGTGCTCGCAGATAGCCATGCAGCGGCCACATCGCGAGCACAGTGTCGGCGAGAGGCGAATCTGAGGTCGCGATTCCAGCCCTTCAGGGTTGTGGCACCACTGACAACGAAGCGGACAGCCCTTGAGAAACACCGTGGTCCGGATGCCCGGGCCGTCGTGGATCGAGAATCGCTGAATATCGAATACCCACCCCAACAAGTGGCACTTATCCCTTCACAACACCAAACGGTCGGAGCCGCGCCACGCGCCGGGCCAGACCAGCACCCACGACAACATCCACCACGCGGTCCACATCCTTGTACGCCTCGGGCGCCTCTTCGGCAAGCCCCTGGTTGCTGGGGCACCGAACCGCTATCCCTTGATCCCGGAGCTTCTGGCGCACTGCCGCCCCCGTGACCATCTGTTTGGCGGCTGTGCGGCTGTGAGCCCGACCGGCGCCATGGCACGTACTGCCCCACGACAGGCGCATGGCAGCCTCCTCAGCCGCCAAGACATAAGACCGGGTGCCCATGCTTCCGGGGATGAAGATGGGCTGGCCAATGGCACGGTAATCGGCGGGCAGCTCGGGATGACCCGGCCCAAAGGCACGGGTTGCGCCTTTTCGATGCACGCACAACAGGGCCCCACCGTGCTCCTCCATCTTGGCGATGTTGTGAGCCACGTCGTAGACCACCCGTACATCGGAGGGCTTGAGCTTGAACATCTTGGCCAGGAGCTTCCGCACCTCGTGGCCCATGGCTTGCCGGTTGGCCCACGCATAGTTGGCGGCACAGGCCATGGCCGCCAGATAGGCCTTGCCGTCCGACGAACTGGCGGGAGCACAGCAGAGCTGCCGGTCGGGAACCACGATGCCATACTGGGAAAGCTTCCGATCCAGTTGTCGCACGTAGTCCGTACACACTTGATGCCCTAGTCCTCTTGACCCACTATGGATGAGAACCGTCACCGTACCTTCGGTAAGGTGCATCGCTTCGGCGGCTTGCTTGTCATAGACTTCTTCCACCCATTGGAACTCGATGAAGTGGTTGCCTGAACCCATGGTACCGAGCTGGTCTGCTCCTCGTTCTCGTGCTCGCCGTGACACCGCCGACGGATCTGCACCCGGCAGGCACCCCTCCGATTCCGTGTGTTCCATGTCACCTTCTACGCCACAGCCCATGGTGCGCACGACATAGGCACTTCCCTCGGCAAGGACCCGATCCAGCTCCCTATCGCTGAGTGTCATGGAACCTCGCTTGCCCGTGCCGGCGGCAATGCGTTCGGACGTAACTTGCACGAGTTCCTCGGCTCGCGACTTGATGTCGCTATACAGCGCAGGCGTGCTCAGGAGCCGCACGCCGCAGTTTATGTCGAAGCCGACGCCACCAGGTGACACGACCCCGTCGGGCATGAGCGTGGCCGCAACGCCACCCACAGGAAAGCCGTAGCCCTCGTGCATATCAGGCATGCCACAAACGAAGCCATGAACACCTGGAAGGGTGGCCACGTTCGCTAACTGGGTCAGGGTAGCTCCTGCGAGCATGCCGTCGAGCAGGTTCTCGTCAGCGAAGACCACCGCCGGCACACGGATATCGGATCGAGCCTTCATGTCCATCTCGTACCGATTGGCACCGTGGTGACGAAGCATACTGCGATCCATGGGGTCTACTCCTCCCGTGGGCGGCCCATCGCACGCTCTCCAATCCGTCTCTAGATAGCTGCGGGTTGTGCGACGCCTAATGGTACCTGAGCGATCGCCGGCTAGGTTCCGTTCAGGAGTGCCTACGGTGGTGTGCGATGGACGCTTGGTGGTCGCTCACTTGCCGGAGGGCGCCCGACTAGATGAGGACGTCTCGCTGTGGCGGAGGCAGGGGGTGCCGCGCGGATACCCTTGGTGATCCCACTTGCCGTGAGCCACCGGTCCCAGGTCCGGCACAGCTCAGGCACAGTGACGCACCGGAACCCCTTTTTCGCAAGACCACTGAGGATGGCGGGCACCGCCAGAGCCGTTGCCCGATGTCCCGGCCCATCGTGCATGAGGACGATATCGCCCGGGTGCACGGCGCTCACGACGTTACGCGCAATTGCCTCCGAGCCTATATGCGTCGTGTCGGCCGAGCTCACCATCCAAAGGAAGTTGGGAAGGCCACGACGGCGGGCTGCACGTGCGATGCCGTTGTTCGTGAAGCCGCCCGGGCTCCGGAAGCACGCGGGCTTGCGACCGATGATCTTCTCGATCGTCTGTTCAGTGCGCGCGATCTGCCACTCTCCTTCGGCTTCGGAGAGCCGATAGGGGTGGGACCAGCTATGATTGCCAACAACATGCCCCTCGGCAACCATCCGCCGCACCAAACCTGCATTCGCTGGTACCTGCTCGCCAATCAGGAAAAACGTAGCCTTGGCGCCGTGCTTCATCAGTGCGTCCAGGACTAGAGGTGTGTTGGCACGATCCGGGCCATCGTCGAACGTGAGCGCCACGATTCTCTCCGGGAATCCTCGGACGCGTCCGACAACGGTCACACCACGGAACCGTTCAGGTACGCTCCAGTCCGCGCCGCTGGGGACGTTCGGCGAGGGTGGGAACGTGACGGGAATGAGACTTGCAAGCAGGGGCAGGAAAGCGCGCACGGGAAGAGACCTCCGATGGGATTGTACCTGCCGCGCCTCTCCGCAGTGCGCCCGTCGCAGCAGACAGCCGGACGCCGGCCGAACACGACATGTCTTCCATTACGAACCGGGCCGCGCCCGTGCTCCGCAGTAGGGTAGATTGGGTCATGGCACAGAGTGTGGCTGCCCAGCCTCGAACTCCGGCCGGAGTATTGGCTCGCGGGCTGCTTCCCGTCATGGTGGGCGCAGGCGCCTTCGGCCTCTACATGCGAACCGTAGCACCTGGGCTGACCTTCGGCGATGCAGGGGATCTTACGATCGCCGCCTACCAGCTCGGCGTACCGCATCCTACGGGCTATCCGCTGTACACCCTGCTCGGACACTGGTGGAGCCGCATGTTGCCGTGGGGAGACCCTGCGTGGCGCATGAATGTGTTCTCGGCGATTTCGGCGAGCCTCGCAGTAGGTGTGCTCTACGTCGTCGTCCATCGCCTGACGCAGTGTTGGCGAAGCAGTCTCCTCGCATCGGCCATGTTCGCCGTTTCGCCGACATTCTGGTCGCAGGCCACGACAGCGGAGGTCTACGCACTGCATGTCCTGTTGATGATGATCCTCCTGCTGGTGCTGAGCCTCTGGGCAGAGCGCCCTACCACTGGGCGAGCATTCTCGGCTGCCAGCGCGTACGGTCTTATGCTGGCGCACCATCTCATGGCCATCTGGTTGCTCCCCGCCGTACTTGCAGTAGTACTGTGGCACGCAAGAACGACGTGGCACAGAGGGTGGACAGCGGCCTGGATTCTCGGCGTAGTCGTCCCGCTCAGCCTGTATGCGTACTTGCCTTGGGCCGCCCTTCGGGACCCGCCGTGGAACTGGGGCGATCCACGCACTCCAGGGCGCTTCGCAGCCCATGTAACAGGCCAGCTCTACCGCCAACGCATGGTCCCGACGACACCACACGTTGTGGTTCGGCGTGTCCGACAGTATCTGAGCGTCCAAGACGCGGCCGAGTACGCAGCCGCAAGCCAGTTCCCTGTAGCCGTGCTGGTATTCGCGCCGGTAGGCGTCTGGACGCTCTTGCGCAGCCGCCGCGCCTATGGCACAACGACGCTCCTTGCCTACCTGGCGCCGCTGGCGTGGGCGATGACCTATCGGATACGGGACATCGATCCCTACTTCCTGCCATGCCACCTCATGACGGCTTTGTGGATCGGTGCGGGCTTCCATGCCGCGCTGGCACTCCTGAGCAGGGTCGCGTCGGGCCGATCCGCATTGCAGCGTATGTTCGGCATGCTCGCGGCGTGCGCTGCGCTCGGGCTACCGCTTGCCCTCGGCACGGCGAGATTCGGCGGTCTCGATCGCTCTGCCGACAGGGGCGCGAACCAACTTGCCGACGCGGTCCTCAGCTCCGTGCAGCGCGATGCGGTGCTCGTCCTCTCAGGAGACTCGTGGGGCTTCCCCGTGGCCTATCGTCGTTATGTGCTCGGCCAGCGTCCTGATGTCGTGCTGCTGTTCTACCGAGACTTCCTCAGCACGGAGTACTACCGGCTGGTAACGCGCGAGCGCCGCCGCGGAATCATCGTGCCCAGACCGCCGCGAACCAGTGACGGTCTGTCCTGGCTCGACGACATCTTCGAAGCTAACCTCGGCCGGCGACCCTGCTACTTGGCCGGGGATGCCTTCGACGACCCCGCGTCCCATCCTGCCCTCGCGGCCGTTCTCCGAAGGTCACGTCGGATCGCACCTGGTCTACCGGTCTATCGAGTGCTTCACCCCTAGAGGCCGGAGAGGAACTCGAAGATGCGGTCGCTGGAGTCTGGCAGACCCTCGTGACCGAAGTCCGGGTAGATGACCATATCTTTCGGTGCAGTTATCTTGTTGTATGCAGCGAACTGAGACGATGGCGGGCAGATGGTATCCATGAGCCCGATGAACCATAGGACTTCGCCCCGAATGCGGTGCGCCAGATGTTGATTGTCTATGTAACCCAGCCGGGTGAAGATCTCCTCCTCACGTTCATGGCGTGGGTCGAAGTGTCGGAAGTACTGCCGAAGCTCCTCATAAGCTGCGACGGCCAGGTCAATCTCCCAGACGCGCATATAGTCGCACAGGAACGGGAAGACGGGCGCGGCCCGGCGGATGCGTGGTTCGAGCGCGGCACAGGCCAGTGTCAGGCCGCCTCCTTGAGAACCGCCCGTGGCACCAACTCGGTCCGGGTCCACCTCAGGCATGTCCATGACGATCCGTGCTAGCTGAGCACAATCGAGATAGATGTGCCGGAATAGCATGTCATGTGGCGACTGATCGAGCCCACGAATGATATGCCCATTGAGGGTGTTCCCTTTGACACCGCCGGTGTCCTCCGACAGGCCGCCCTGTCCACGGCAGTCCAACGCCGCGACCGAGAACCCCTGGGCGACGTAGCCGAGCTTGTCGAACCAGTCGCCGCTGCTACCAGAGTAGCCGTGGAAGAGCAGAACCGCTGGGTGGGGTCGTTGTGCGTGCTTTGGGCGGAGGTACTTGGCATGGATGCGCGCTCCACGTACTCCAGTGAAGTAGAGGTCGAAGCACTCTGCAACAGACGATGTATAGCTGTGGGGGACCAGTTCCACCTGAGGATCTACCGCGCGCATCTCAGCAAGCGCTTCCTCCCAGAACTCCTCCATATCATGGGGACGTGGATTGCGGCCTGTGTAGGTCTCGAGTTGCTCGAGCGGCAGGTCGAAAACGGGCATAGGGTCATTCTCCTCATAGGCATAGCTCCCGAGCCGTTGGCGAAGGAACTGCACCACTACTTCGGCGCCAACATTGCGCGTTCCTGTTGCGCAAATCGCGACTGCGTGCTAGAATAAGGTCAGTAGGAGCGGCTGTACGCTCCTGCGGTATGCTGCCAGCCGGTCGCGGCAGTCGTAACCGCTGTCCCTGTTCGGCGGAAACGGCTACCGTCTCCGACGGGTATTCGGTATATCAGCAGTACCAGTCGGAAAACTGCATTGCAGAACAGAAAGGAGCACGGTCTATGAGAGGCAAAGTGCTTGGCACCCTCGCCCTGGCGGCAATGGCTCTGGGGTTCCTGTCAGCAACGGCCCGAGCGGAGAGCCCGTTCGCGATCAGACTTGGAATGTATGGCTCCTCGAGTCATCAGTCCCGTGTCATCGCCGACAACAAGGGGTTCATCGCAGGCGTGCAATACACCCTAGCCGGCGTCCCCGCGTTGTTGAATGGCGAGGCGTGGTCCACCACCATTTCGGCGGACTACTACTATCAGTTCACCGATAACGCCGTGAAGTTCAAGGCGATACCGGTCTCGATCAGCCAGGTGTACACGTTCGAGGAGCAGAACGGCAAGACGCCGTATGCCGGATTCTGCATCACAGCGGTCACGTACACTTCCACACTTGTGTCGCCCAAGCAGCCATGGGTGACCCGCGTGGGCGGGGGGCTCATCCTCGGACTGAACCTCAGCAACAAGATGTTCGTCGAGGGGCGATACGAGATGTTCGACAAGCACGGCGCTGCTGGAACGCCCGACGGCTTCCGGGCAGTCTTTGGCTATCGGTTCTAGAGGCGGGATGAACGTGACGTACGCGTAACAAGGATAGCGGCGTCACTATTTCTCCAACACAACCGGACCGTACGCGAACACGGCGCCTTCCCATAGTCAAGGAAGGCGCCGTCCATTCTTTCAGGCGCGGTTCTACTCGGTTGGCCACACTGCCCGTCTAGAACTGCTTGCGGAAGGCCACACCGTACCACGAGTGATCGCCGAACGTGCCTCCCTTGACTGTCAGCCCCGTCCGCGGAGGCATGATGGTTACACCGGTGATCCAATCGCGACCATCGTGCTGCACCACCGCCCCTACGACGGGGTGGAACAGGAACTGCAATCCGCCGAATAGTCCTTCATGCCTCTTCTCGTTCAGGAGCGTCCAGTCTTCGGTGCCCAGTCCTGCGTGAACCCGTACCAGCGGCGGCCCCTGGACCCCTTCGCGGAGAAAGACCGTCTTGGCCGCCGTGGCGAAGACGGACCGACGCCTGCTCTTGCTCCGGACCGCCGGATCGTTCGTGGTGGCTTCACCTGTGACGTTTCGCACTCCCAGGACAACGTCTGGAGTCGCGGGACCTTCCGAGACGAGCTTCAACGTCGCAACGGTAACAACAGAGACCGCGTCGCGGTTCACTTCAGCTCGATGGAAGTCCAGTTCGACGCGGTCTGTGAGGCCCACGTAGAGGGTCTGATAGTGGACGAACTGCGGCGCACCCGACGGAAGATGGAGGTCGAGATAGTAGGCCGCGACGTCCACTTCGCGGGCCTTGAGCTGGTTGGCGGTAGGCATCGTTACGATGTCGTCCGCCTGCGCTACGCATGGGATCATTGCGCAGCACACAGCAAACAGCGCACACGTTCTCATGTGGCACTCCTGTAGGATCTCCGCAGGTTAGTGGCATGAGTGCCACGATGCACTCGCGTACCACTGCTTGTCTGCGGGCAATAGCTGATTCAAGCCGTCGCCCCGGGTTTCCTGCGCGTGGGCTGCGCATCGGTCACAGATCTTGGGAAGTAGCATCGCCGATCGGGCTGAGCTGGGTTGACTAGAGGTCTTCAGATACCCGGCCGTCCACAGCCCAGACGCCAGCCCTGCCTCCAATCCTAGTTGTCGAGACCGCTGTCACCACGTTCCTGGACTTCACGAAGAGCGAATTCCAGAGGCCCTCTACGTCACTAGGAAGGTCGAATGGCTCCATGGGACTGGCGAAGGATCGCGCATCGCGATCACCTCTATAGACCACCATGCGAGGTTTCCGACGTCCCTCGGTGCTCTGGACGGAGAGAATGGTAGCTCCATCCACCATCCGCACCAGATATGGGGCTCCCGCGTAGACCTCAGGGCCGAGCGCCTTTGCCAGGGCAGGCCACCGGTAGCTTGTGTCTGGAGTGGCAACCCCGTCCGGTCGAACGGCGACGATGACAGGCTTCATGAGACCGCAGAGACCGCTGTCCTCTATGGCCAGGAGCGTGGAGGTGCCGTCTCGGCCCAGGATCGGCACGGGCATACCATCGCGCCCGCCAGGCCGGAAGGCCACTCGCCGCGCCACACCCCAGGACTCACCTCCGTCCTTGGATGCTATCATGGAGATCTCTTGCTCCTCGGTATCCGAAAACGGCGCTTCGTTCGCAAAGAAGAGCTGGATCGTCCCATCCCGCAGGCGAATCGCTGCGGGTTCCCAGCAGCCATTGTCGAAGCGTACGCCGGCAGTGTACAGCGTTCGCTTTCCCGTCCATGTTCGACCGCCGTCTGACGATCGGCACATGCTAATTGAGTACGGATGCTTGCCGTCGGTGGGCCGCTCGTTGAAGAACAGGAGAACGCGCCGACTGCCCAGGACGAGAAGTTCGGGATTGGCAGCGTTGCCATGGTCGAGCCTGACTACCTCGGCTTCCGACCTCCACGTTCGGCCGTCATCGTCACGGAAGGACACGCGGATGCGGCCACCCAGCTCATACGTTGCGATGAGCCTCATCCGACCAAGGCGGCGCATGTCCCGGACAAGCGTGAGCGTGGACGGATCCCACTGGATTGGTGAGTTGGCTTTCTGCGCTCCCTGGTTCAAGAAAGCGGCCATGCCGACAGGTGCCCACAGAACCGCCACCACGCCGCCCTTTCCGAAGCACAATGCCATACGTCGGGACTTCGCTCCGGGGTTTCGAATCTCCACGGCTCAGGATGGCTCTATTGCCAGCCCCATCTTGGAGCGAAGAATATCGAGCACTTCGTTGTCTATGGCCGCCATCCCACGGGTGGCCACGCGAGCGAGGTTGTGCAGAGATGCGTAACCGTCATTGCCAACGATGCCGTCCGTCGGGGGAATGACAATCCCCTCGCACGCAAGCGTGGCAGCACGGTGAGCTGCATCTACGGCAGACATGGTCTTCAGCGCACACCCGATCTTAGCCCCATCACAGATGATGCCGGTCACGTTGCCCACCATGTTCGTGACAGCCATCGAGACCTCCGCAGGGCCGCCGCCACGTAGATGGACGAAAGCCCCAGCCAGCCCAACGCCTGCGGCATGCGCGCAACCGCACGCCGCCGAGAGGGAACCAAGATGGGCAGTCGTGACCGAAGTCAACAGACAGGCTAGCGCAAGCGCCTCCTCCACGCGGCGCGGCTCCAATCCCATGTCTTCCCCCACGACATAGATCGGAACGGCGACTGTAATGCCCTTGTTTCCGGAACCAGCCAGCGACATGACGGTGATGTCAGCACCCCACATACGGGCATAGACGCCTGCGCATACCATCTGTCCAGCTAGACCAATAGCCGAATCGGTGGCCGCGCCAATGAAACGATCGGGGAACATGGCGAACCCGTGCCGCGCGATCGCCACGTTCATACGGGCACCATCCCGGAGGAGCTCCCTGTCCGTCGCGGTGGCATTGCTGGCCATGCCGACCAGATCAGCGAAACTTGACTTGGCTAGCTCCTCACGAACCGATCCCGACCGGCTCTGCCGACATGGATTTTCGGCGACGGCGACGCCGTTCCGTTGGAGAAGAGCGACATGTGTATGCTCGTCCTCCAGTACGGCACGCCCACGGTCCCTGGATCCTTGCACGATGCATTCGACATAGAGTCCCTGCCGCGAAGCGTCTACCTCGACATGGACGCGCCCTTCCGCCAGCAGAGCGGCGGCACAAGTCACAGTGTCCGGTGTGACGTGACGCAGCAACTCCAGCTCGGCGCTGGGATCCGGTAAGAACGCTCCCAAGGCCGCCGCCCAGAGGAGCCCGCTCTTGTGACCCGAGTTAGGAATGCCAACCGCGTAACAGTTCTTGTACATGCGGGGATCGCAGGTAACAGATACCTCCCGAACCGGGCCGGAGACCAGCGACGCCGCCAGGCTTGCAGCATAGGCCACACACGCAGGCTCGGTACACCCCAGCGCAGGTCTCCATTCCTCGGCAAGGACCTCGGACAGCGACAGAGGGCTCACGCCATCCTCACGGCCGCCCGAGCGTTGTACGGCGGAAAACACCCGCCATCGGCAGACTACTCCCGGAGGAGCTCCACGACCTTGTCCTCGATCTCATGCTCCCGCTCCGGCGCATAGCCGCTCCTCGACCATCGGATCCTGCCTTTCTTGTCAACAATGAAGATGGCGGGGATGCCCACATCCGGACGTAGCCAGGACCGTACCGAGTCCGGAGGATCCGCCAGCCCGACAGGATACGTCACACCCATCTCCTGGACATAGGCTGGTATCTGTTGCCCATCGTCGTGTTCCAGGGCCACACCGAGGACTTCGAGTCCCTCCTTGTGACGCCTCTTGTAGAGGTCCACGATGCGAGGCGTAGACATGGCGCATGGTCCGCACCAGGTGGCCCAGAACTTCACCAGCACCACCTTGCCCTTGTAGTCGGCCAAGCTGTAGGTCGTGCCGTCGGGACTCTTGATGCGCATAGCTGGTGCTGGTCCCGGAGGCAGCAGGTCGTCCCCACTGCCGACACCCTTCGGCGAGACCAACATGACGAATAGAACGAACAGGACGAGACCAACGGCGGCAACGATCACTGGATTCCGCATCGGACAGACCTCGACGCTCTTGCTGGGTTAGGATGGACGGAGTCTACCCTCTGCGAGTGTTCCGACGGTCACCGACCCAGGATGCTGGTTGACGGATGGAAACGATCCACCTAGGGAAGGTGTTACGTGAGGTAACGCGCAGATATTACATGAAACAATATGCCTAGTTGACGGATTGGTTGGCAACATGGCAAACTAAGCATTATGAACGCGCACGATGAAGAGCTATACAGGGCCAAGGCGCAGGTCATCAAGGCGATGGCGCATCCCAGCCGCCTCATGATCATGGATGCTCTCTCGAGAGGCGAACGCTGCGTCTGCGATCTGCAGCGGATCGTCGGGTCGGACATGTCCACCGTGTCCAAGCATCTTAGCTTGATGAAGAATGCAGGCATCGTTCGGGACCGCAAGGTGGGTCAACAGGTCTTCTATTCCTTGCGCGTTCCCTGTATCCTCCGCTTCTTCGATTGTGTCGAGGCGGTTCTGGCGGATCGGTACAGCGCATTCCACGTCTTATCAAAGGAAGCTGACTGAAGTCAGGGAACCGGAAAAGTGTCTACTGGGGCATAGTTGGCTGATAGACCAAATAACCACTATTGGAGTTACCGATGCGTTCCAAACGCTTCATTGACGCACCACCCGTCCGGTCGGAGGGCCGGACATGAACTGGCGTGACGAATGGCGCAAGGCTGCGCTTCTCATCATAGCCTTCCTCGTGTTCTTCTACTTGCCAGTAGAGCAACTACAATCCTGGTCCCGTCTAAGGAACGCCATCTGGGAGTCGCTCTACCTCGTTCGCTGGTACGCACAAGAGCACGTACTGCTCTGCCTCGTGCCCGCGTTCTTCATAGCCGGCGCCATCGCCGTCTTCGTGAGTCAAGCATCGGTCATGAAGTACCTTGGGGCCAACGCTCCGAAGGTTCTTGCCTACGGCGTTGCCTCGGTATCGGGAACCATCCTGGCAGTCTGCTCCTGTACTGTTCTGCCTCTTTTCGGAGGCATCTACCAGATGGGAGCAGGTCTTGGACCTGCTACTGCGTTCCTGTACTCCGGACCTGCGATCAACGTCCTGGCCATCATCATGACCGGACGGATACTCGGTTTCGAACTTGGCGCGGCTCGGGCACTGGGCGCAGTGCTTTTCTCCGTCACTGTGGGTCTTCTGATGCACTTGTTCTTCCGGAACGAGGAGAAGGCCAAGGAGGAGGCACAGGAGCTGCTGCCCGACGTGGAGGTGCGGAGGCCGCTCCATCAGAACGCTCTCTTCTTCGCCGCAATGATCGGCATCTTGGTCTTCGCCAACTGGAGTTCACCGGAAGGTACGACGGGCTTCTGGTACGCCGTGTACCAGGTGAAGTGGCTGATTACGGCGGCGTTCGCCGCGTTACTCGCGGCCATCCTAGTCTATTGGATCGAGCTTCCAGCGCTGAAGGTTTCGGGCGTGACTGTGGCTGTGGCCGTTCTGGCGATCCTGTTTCGTGGGATGCCCATGGTGCCCTTCGCAGCAGGCATTGTGGGTCTCTCCTGGGTTCTCAGAGGCGATGAGGGAGAAGGCGGAGAATGGCTGAACCAGAGCTGGGGCTTCGCCAAACAGGTGATGCCACTCCTGCTCGGAGGGGTCATAGTGGCAGGTCTCCTGCTGGGTCGCCCTGGTCACGAAGGGCTCATTCCCTCAGAGTGGGTGCACGCCGCCGTGGGTGGCAACTCGCTCGGAGCCAATTTCTTCGCGTCCATCGCTGGGGCCTTCATGTACTTCGCAACCCTGACCGAGGTGCCTATCCTTCAGGGACTTCTGGGGTCCGGCATGGGCAAGGGACCCGCGCTGGCTTTGCTGTTGGCAGGTCCGGCCTTGTCCCTCCCCAGTATGCTCGTCCTGAGTCGCATGATGGGAGTCAAGAAGACGCTCGTGTACGTTTCGCTCGTTGTGGTCATGGCCACGATCACTGGCATGATCTTTGGCACCATGCGCGGGTGAGCGTTGGTGCAGCAACATCACTCGCTATGAATGCAGAACAAAAAGGAGGCAAGGAGAGCCGGTGAAGATCCAGATACTGGGCACTGGTTGTGCTAAGTGCAAGAAGCTTACAGAGAACGCCGAGGCAGCGGCACGCGAGCTTGGGCTGGACTACGAGATCGAGAAGATCGAGGATATCCAGCAGATCATACGGTTCGGCGTCATGATGACCCCTGCCTTGGCGGTCGATGGAAAGGTGAAGACGTCGGGCCGTGTCGCCACGGTCGACGAGATCAAGCGATTGCTTTCTTCGTGAAAGGACACCGAGATGGCAAACACATGTTGTGGGGCTTCGGATATTATGCTGCTCGCATGCGGCGGCGCTAGTAACGTCGGTCAGATTGCCAACGATACGGCAAAGGCTCTGGATCAACTCGGCCAGGGAAGGATGTACTGCGCTGTGGGTGTTGCAGCGCAGTTCCCGAGCTTCGTACAGGCAGCGCGAGAAGCGACTAAGCGCGTGGCTATTGACGGCTGTGGCGTGCACTGCGTGCGAAAGGCTCTCGAAGCGGCCGCCATGCCTGTGGACGTGCATGTCGTGATAACCGATCTGGGAGTCACGAAGGCGCGGGACTTCAACTACAGCCGCGACGAAGTCGCCAAGGCGGCGGCCACTGTTCGCGAGTCGCTGGGCGTGCAGGGCTAGCTGTTATGGTGAATGCAACGAGTGACAGCAGCTAGGGCACGTATCCATGCCGGTGTCTGTGGCTTTGTCACGGAGGTGGTAGCCACCCAAGAGGAGGACATGCGCGTCACTCTCCGGGTGGAAAGCCCCTGTGAGAAGATTCGATCTCTTGCTGAGAAGCTTTCCGTGGTGAATGCCCTCGAGGAGATTCACAGAGGCACGGACGGAGCCATCCTCACTGCGGCACGTCAGCCCCTCAGCGGCTGCTGTAGTGCCTGCGTTACGCCGATCGGTATCTTCAGGGCCATGCAGGTCGCTGCGGGTCTGGCGCTGCCCCGCGATGTAACAGTCGAACTGAGGACAGATAACATATGAGACAAGGTCCGTCTTTGACAACGAAAGTGAGCGTTGTGCTGCTTCTGTTGATCGCCATCATCGCCGTCGCCATGATGAAGGAGAAACATGGCGGGAGCCCGACGGTTGCGGGACAACGAGCGCCAGGAGGCGAAGCGTTGGGCGTTCCCCGTATGCTCGAGCTGGGCTCCGTCTCCTGCATTCCCTGCAAGATGATGAAACCCGTCATGGAGGAGCTGCAGAAGGAATATGGGCCGAACCTCAGGGTGGACTTCATTGACGTCTGGCAGTCCCCGGAAGAGGGCCGCAAGTACGGCATCGCGAGCATCCCCACACAGATCCTCTACGATGCTAACGGCAACGAGATCTACCGTCACGTGGGGTTCTGGCCCAAGGATGAGATCGTCAACGCATTCCGTGAACACGGCGTGGACCTCCGAAAGCAATGAAACGAGCACTGCAGGCAGCGTCCTTCTCATGGTAATCTCGCTGGGGCGTCCAGCGTCGTGTTACGGCCCGCCCAACAGCTAGATGAAGACTACAGCTGAGAAGCAACTGAGAGCAGAAGTGGCCCGCCTGCCCGAAGCATCGCGTAAGCAGGTGCGGGGTTTCGAGATTGTCGTGCTGGAGACCATGGCCACCCGCGCCCTGCTGAGGAATGAGGCTGTAGCCTGGTCGAAGCGTGCTCCGTCCGCGGCTGCTAGAAAGAGCGATGACGCACTCATCGGAGCCTACCTGCAGACGCTGGTAGCTTCTGTGACGGTCAGCGACACGGCGGCCAGAGCGTTTTCCGAGCAGAACCGGCAGATGTTCGGCGGAGCAGCGTACGACGCGGTGGCGTCCGAGATCCGAAGCTACCTGGGGAGCGGGAAACGGCAGCAGGCAATCGCAGACCACATCCAAAACCTTGGGAAGCGGCACCTCATCGAGGTGAACGCGGCATGGTGCGCAACGCAGGCCAGGACGGTCCTTGACAACCCCGTGGACGCCGCCAGACGGTCCGGCAAGCCCGCTCTCGTCAAGTTCGGATCGAAGGGATGCATACCGTGCGAAATGCTGGCTCCGATCCTCGAGGAGCTTAGGAAGAGCTACGCTGGTAAGTGCATCGTTCTCGACGTGCAAGTCCGCGAAGAGCCGATCCTCGCAGCCCGGTACGTCATCGAGAGCATTCCGGTTCAGATCTTCCTCGATAAGAACGGTAACGAGTTCTTCCGACATGTCGGGTTCTGGCCCAAAGAGAAGCTGGTGGAGAAGCTAGCGCAGATGGGAGTCCAGTAGACGGCCATGCAAGAGCTGTTCACCCAGCTCACAAGAGCTATCGAGGGATCGCCGGGCTTGGCACTCGGTGCCTCGGCCGCCTGGGGCGTCTTGAGCATTCTGCTGAGCCCCTGTCATCTCGCAAGCATTCCGCTCATCGTGGGGTTCATTGTGGTCCGAGAGGGCATAACCACACGGCGAGCCTTCTGGATAGCCCTGGTTTTCGCCGTGGGCATTCTGGTAACGATAGCTGTGATCGGCGGCGTGACTTCGGCCCTGGGTCGGATGGCCGGCGACCTGGGTGGGTGGATCAACTATGTTGTAGCGGCTATCTTCTTTCTCGTCGGGCTTCATCTGCTGGATGTCGTACCGCTGAACTTCTCCGGTGCGCAGAACGCCCGAACGACTGGCAGTGGCCTGGGAGCGGCCTTTCTGCTCGGGCTTGTCTTTGGTGTTGCCTTGGGACCTTGTACATTCGCGTACATGGCCCCGGTTCTTGCCGTCACCTTCAAAGTGGCAGCCCAGGCGCCTGTCTTCGCAGCCAGTCTCCTCATGGCCTACGGCGTCGGGCACTGCTCCGTCATCGTTGCGGGTGGCACGAGCGCCGAGGCTGTCCAGAAATACCTCGCTTGGAACCAGAGCAACGGCAGGATGACGTTGATCAAGCGCGTCTGCGGTGCCCTTGTACTGCTCGGTGGGCTTTACATGGTCTACACCGCACACTGAGATCACTTAGGAAGTGATGCTTCAATGAGGCAAGTACGGTTTGGCAAGATACGCCCATCCGCGCTCCTGACGCTCGTCACTGGGGTGCCGTTAGCTGCACTCATCTCCATGGCAGGATTCGCCCGGGTTGCGAACCAGGACACGGATGCACAGAAGACTCATGTGCCGGTCACTCTCAAGGATGAGGCCGGGCTGCAGATTGACCCTTCGGTGCCGGGTCCTCGACCCTACAGTCCTCGGGCGACCTGCGGGGGATGTCATCCATACGACGCGATTACGAGAGCCTACCACTTCACCATGGGTGCGGACGTGATAGCGGACGACTGGGGCGCCAAGCACCGCAACAGGCCGTGGATGTCTTCGCCCGGACAGAACGGAGGCCAGCAACATATGTCCTACGCCTGGCTCTCCAAGAAGCGCAACTCCCGGGCGGACGAAGTCGGAATGACACCGTACGTCTATGCCCGGACTTGCGCGGTTTGCCATCCCGGCGGATCCATCTTCGAGCACGACCGCGATGGGCAACGCTACGACCACCGCATGGCTCGACAACCAGACCTTGCGGACAGCCTGGATGGCGATTACTACAAGACGGACTGGCAGCGCTCCGGAGTGCTGGAGGCCGACTGCCTCATGTGCCACACCCAGCACTACGATCCCAAAGAGAGGGTGGCACAGTTGGCCAAGTCGAACTACCGCTGGGCGGCAACGGTCGGTGCCGGCTTGGGCACCGTCGAAGGTTCCGTGGCGGATGGGCAGACACCCCGGCTCGCTTATCGTGCGGATCTAACGAGTGCTTCCTCCATTCGGGTGGTACCGAGCAAGACGACGGACAAGAACTGCCTGTTCTGCCACGCAGAGGCTGAAACGAAGAAGCGCGGTCACGTGTGGGATGGCCGTAACGAGGATGTGCACTCCAAGTTCTCCTGCACGACCTGCCACACCTCGGGAGCCGACCATCAGATCCGCAAAGGCCGATCCAACGCCGTTTTCCTCCACGATGAGATGGACGACCCAACTCTCTCATGCAAGGGCTGTCATTGGAGTGGCCAACTCGGTGCCAAGAAGCCTAGACACGCTACCCTACAACAAGACCATCTCGAGAAGCTCGCGTGCGTAGTGTGCCATGTGCGTGACGCCAACGTGACCGCGGTCCATGTTGTGGACACGACCACAGGCGCCAGCGTGGGTATCCCGACGAACCGAGAAGCCCACAAGTAAGGCGAAACCAAGCCGTGGCAGCCTGCTTACTTCCGCCTTCGGAACGGCCAGATCTCTGTCGGCAACGCCCTTCTGCCTTCTTGGTGGGGTATGCGGGTCGGCAACGTCATCCATCCGCTCACCTTCGCGGAGACGGCCAAGGCCTTTCGACTCGTGCAAGATCGCATTAGCGACGACAACGGAGATGGTAAGCCGGAAGCCAATAGGGAAGACGAGACTCGGGCCATGCTCGAAGCAGTAGCGGAGACGATGCAAGGGGGAAGGTTCCCGGTTGTCAGCCCAGCATATGTGAAAGGACACGAAGTCTGGGAGATTCGCACTGGACGGCTCACGCATGGTCCGCATCCCCAGGCATCGCCGCTGAGATGGACCTTCAGCCACAACGTCTCCCGGGCTTCCCGCGCCTTGGGTGCTAACGGGTGCACCGATTGCCACGGCAAGCCGGGAGGCGTGTTCGGCACCTCCGTGACGGTCGATCCCTGGGCTCCGAACGGTAACCCCGTGAGCATACCCGTATGGAGGTACCTCAGACTGCAGAAACCAGATCCGTATGGTGACTAACACTTATCGGCAGTAGTGGTCGGGTCACTGCTGCCATTCGCGCTCGAGAAAGGAGGCAGTCCAATGGTCCGAATACGCTACATCGTCGGCGTAACAGGTCTGGCGATACTTGTCGCGGCCAGCATCGGAGCACCGATCTCGTCCCGGCAGAGCGGTCTGACGGTGTTGCCGAAGCCCTCGACCAGGGGAGGTATGAGTCTCGACGAGGCCCTTGCCAAGCGGCGATCGTGTCGGTCGTACGCCAAGACTCCCCTCACAGCCGAACAGGTCAGCCAGCTCTGCTGGGCAGCGCAAGGCACTACCGAACCAGAGAAGGGGCTCCGGACGGCGCCGTCGGCCATGGCCCTGTATTCCATCCACGTCTATCTCGTACACACAAAGGGTGTGCACGAATACGTCCCCAAGGAGCATGCTCTCAAGACCCTACGCACGGACAACGTACTCGAGGAACTGCGCGCCATACCGCCGAACCCGGCGAATCTCGGTGGCGCGCCGGTCATCATGGTGCTGGGCATGGACCTCGCCCCGCTCGAAGCTCGCGCCGGCGCCAAGGCAGAAAGATATGCCTGCATGGAGGCTGCACACATCGCAGAGAACGTGCTCCTAGAAGCCACCGCTCTCGGGCTCGGGAGCATTCCTGTTGGCGGGTTCGATGAGGCCAGAGTCACAGAACTCCTCAAGCTGCCGGAGGGTATTCGGCCTGTGTACCTGTTACCCCTGGGGCAACCCGCGCCAAAGTGATCGTACAGACGGCAGCACCAAACCGGGGGTTGCGACGCACGATTGCGCTCCTTGACACGCATGAGGGCTGCATGTCATAATACTTCTATGAATATCGAACTGTATGCGACGAGTGATGATAAGGACTTCCTGGTTCGAGCGGCGGCCATCTTCAGAGCGCTCGGCGACCCCACGAGGCTCCGAATCTTCCAGATTCTGGTGGCGTGTTGTGATCAAGCGGCATTGAGCGCTGGAGGCGGAGTCCATCGCAGGCACGGTGCCACCATTGGCGAGCTCTGTTGCCGCATGACAGGAGAAGAACACATCACCTCGACACTGTCGTTCCATGTCCACAAGCTGGAGCACGCCGGTCTCATCCACGTGGAGCGTCAGGGTCGGTTCATGCTCTGTATGGTGAACCCGTCTGCTCTCCGAGTTCTCTCCAGTGTTCTGCGACTGCTCGAAGGAGGCGACGGTGCCGCGGCCCATGGACACAGCGGCGCTCTGGCCAACTGGAAGGAAGACTCACCGGATACCTGCCTCACCGATTCGTCGGGACCCCAGGAGGAGTGATCCTATGATACAAGACGACAACAGCACGTTGGACATTCAGAAGGTCGTCCGGGAACGTTACGGACAAGCAGCGCGGCTAGTCCTGGAAAGCCGTGCGAAGGCTTCGTGTTGCAGCGGAGGCACCGATGCTTGCTGCGGATCGTCTTCGACATCGGACCCCATCACCGGCGGGCTTTACTCGTCCCAGGAGGCCCGTAACCTTCCTGAGGAAGCTCTCTTAGCTTCCCTAGGCTGCGGCAATCCCACAGCTCTGGCTGAGTTGAAGCCTGGAGAGATCGTTCTGGACCTGGGCAGCGGCGGTGGAGTGGATGTCCTGCTGGCTGCACAGCGCATCGCACCTGATGGCATGGCCTATGGCGTGGACATGACGGACGAGATGCTGGAGCTTGCCGAGCGGAATCGCGCGAAGGCTGGAATCCAGAACGCCTGTTTCCTCAAAGGAACGATGGAGCATATCCCCCTCCCGGACCGCAGCATTGACGTGATCCTGTCGAACTGCGTCATCAACCTATCAGCCGATAAGCCGAGGGTCTTTCGCGAAGCATACCGCGTGCTGAAGCCGGGCGGTCGTCTGGCCGTGTCCGACATCGTATGGCGCAGGCCTGTACCGGAAGATCTGCGACGCGACGCAGATCTGTGGGCAGGCTGCATCGCAGGTGCGTTATTGGAGGACGAGGTGCGCGTGGGTCTCGCTCAGGCCGGGTTCGTGGACGTAACCGTGACGCCGACGCGTGCGTACACACTCGAGGATATGCGAGCATCGCTGGGCGAAGCCTGGAGCGCGCTGTCGGTCAACGACCTGAACACGCTAGACGGCGCGCTCGTCAGCGCCTTCATACGTGCAAGAAAACCAGCACGTCGAGTGCGGCGGGCGTCTTGCTGTTAGTGCGACGAGTCGGCACGCCGGCTCGTCGCAGGACAACCTTGCTAGAGCAAAGGGATCATGAATGACGAAGCCATAGCTCGGACCATGCAGGACGAACCTGTAGTCCGCCACCTGTCCTTTCTCGACCGCTACCTGACCCTCTGGATATTCTTGGGAATGGCCTTCGGAGTGGGTCTGGGCTATCTAGCCCCGGGCGTGGTGAAGACTATCACCAACCTATCGGTCGGCACGACCTCCATACCCATTGCCATCGGCCTTATCCTCATGATGTACCCGCCTCTTGCCAAGGTGAAGTACGAGGAATTGCCGGAGGTGTTGCGGAACACTAAGGTCCTGGCGCTGTCTCTGATACAGAACTGGGTGGTCGGCCCGATCCTCATGTTCCTGCTCTCCTTGCTCTTCCTTCATGACAAGCCGGAATACGCGATCGGTCTGATCATGATCGGTCTGGCGCGCTGCATTGCGATGGTCATCGTCTGGAACGAGCTTGCGCGAGGAGATACGGAATACGCGGCCGGATTGGTTGCTCTCAACTCCGTGTTTCAGGTTCTCTTCTACTCGGTGTATGCCTATCTTTTCGTGAAGGTGTTCCCGCCACTGCTCGGCTTCAGCTTCGGCAATGTGGATCTCTCCAAGATCACCATCGGAGCGATCGCCGAGAGCGTCTTCATATACCTCGGAATACCCTTCATCGCGGGTATGCTGACGCGGTGGGTGGGGTTGCGTACGAAGGGGCGCGACTCGTACGAAAAGATCTTCATCCCGCGGATCGGTCCCATCACTCTCATTGCACTCCTGTTCACCATCGTCGTCATGTTCGCGCTGAAAGGCGAGTACATTGTGCAGTTACCTCTCGATGTGGTGCGGGTCGCCATCCCGCTGCTCGTCTACTTCGTGGTCATGTTCCTCGTGTCGTTCTACATAGGCAGCAAGCTCGGCGCCGATTACCCCAAGACTGCCACATTGTCTTTCACTGCCGCCAGCAACAACTTCGAACTGGCGATTGCGGTAGCCGTTGCTGTGTTCGGGATCAGCTCCGGAGCGGCATTCGCAGCAGTCATCGGTCCTTTGGTCGAGGTGCCGGTCCTCATCAGCCTGGTGAATGTGTCCCTGCGACTCCGTGCCAGATACTTTGTGCCTGCCCGGGAGGAGACATCGTGAATCGATCCATCCGCGTAGAGGTCCTGGGTTTCGGCGGCTGTCCCAACGCCGAACCCACCCTGGAGCTCGCGCAGCGTGTGGTAGAACGCCTGGCACCTGGAGCAGTCGTGGAATGCGTGAAAGTCGAGACCGAGGAAGACGCTGCACGCCTGGGTTTCCTCGGCTCCCCGTCCGTGCGTGTGAACGGTCGGGACGTCGAAGGGCGAAGCACCGACACAGGAGCGCTGTGCTGCCGTACCTACGAAGGCGGCGCAGGCGTCCCGCCGGAATGGCTCGTGGAGGCCGCAGTGCTCCGGGCGCTGGAACCGCACGGCATCCTGTTCCTTTGCGTGGCCAACTCAGCCCGCAGTCAGATGGCGGAGGGCATCGCCAGGGCACTCGCGCCGGACCATGTCAGCGTCTGGTCGGCAGGTTCCAAACCTACGAGCGTCCGTCCGGAAGCTGTCCATGTGCTTTCCGAGACCGGTATCGACATCTCCCACCATCGCTCCAAGGCTGTGAGCGAAGTACCTGCAGAAGAGGTGGATGCGGTCATCACCCTCTGCGGAGAGGAGGAGTGTCCGGTCTTCCTCGGGAACGCCGTTCGCTTGCATTGGGACTTGCCGGACCCAGCAGCAGTGAACGGTTCTGCCGAGGAGCGCCTGGCTGCATTCCGACAGGTGCGCGACGAACTCAGACGGCGCCTATCGGCATTGCTCTGCTGAGGGCATCACACGTCTTGGACAGTCCGGGATCTCTGTCCCGCACCCTAGTTCACGCGAGCGAAGCTCGTCTGATGCTCAGTCCGCCGTTGGTTTGCGGCAATGCACCGAGCACCATCGCAGAGACGCGTATCCAACCACGCCAGCGACGAGGGACGCTCCGAGGATACTGGCCTTCGCCGCCGCGAGCGTCGCGGGATGACGGTAGGACAGTCCGGCGATGAACAAGGCCATGGTGAAGCCAATGCCTCCCAAGACACCGGCGCCGAGTATCTGCCTCCAGGTCACGTCGCTTGGCTTCTCGGCAAGGCGAAACCGAACTGCGAGCCATGAGGCCGCGGTGATTCCCAGCGGCTTGCCAATCACCAGGCCAAGGATGACGCCAAGGGGAACGCCAAGATGCTCTAGCTTGCCAATGCCCGCAATGTGAACTCCAGCATTGGCCAGCGCGAAGACCGGCATGATGGCGTACGACACCCAGGGATGGAGCATCCGCTCTAGACGCTGGAGTGGGGTCTGCACGGACTCGCACGCGCTTTCCAGGGCGGAAATCGCTGCTTGCTGCTCGGCGGCAAGGGTCGGCACACCGTCTCGCGGCAACCGCGCGAAGTCATCCATGGCCCCCTCGACACGGGCTCGGAACTCATCACCGTCAAGTTCGGTGGTTGCTGGGACAGTCAGGGCGAGAAGGACGCCCGCAACGGTGGCATGCACGCCTGACTGCAGGAAGGCCGCCCATACGCCGATACCCAGGAGCGCGAAGGCCATTGGCGAACGCAGCCCCATCCGCCCCAGAACCCACGACAGTGCTAGAACGCCAAGACCCAAGGCGAGCGCCGCAGGAACGAAGCCGTGACCGTAGAACAACGCAATCACTACCACGGCCCCGATATCGTCGGCAATGGCAAGAGCCGTAAGAAAGACCTTCAGTGCGATCGGTGCCCTGGCCCCCAGAATCGTAAGCACGCCAATCGCGAATGCGATATCCGTGGCCACGGGCACGCCCCAGCCATGGATGTCGGCCGTACCCCAGTTTAGCGAGGCATAGATGCACGCCGGCGCTACCATGCCTCCGAAGGCTGCAATGATGGGCAGTGCGGCCTTCTTCTTGTCGGCCAGCTCACCACCAATCACCTCGCGCTTGATTTCCAGGCCAACCACGAAGAAAAACACCGCCATCAGCCCATCGTTGATCCAGAATAGTACCGAGTGTCGCGACAGCCACTTGCCCACGCCGACGGTAATTGGTGTGTCCAGGATTTGTCGGTAGATGTCTCCGTAGCTGGAGTTAGCCCAGACCAAGGCGATAGTGGTGCAGACGAGCAAGAGGACGCCGCTGGACGTCTCGAGCTGGAGGAACTGCTGGAAGGGATAAAGGATGCGTCGTAATGCAGGACGGCTGGAACTGGAGCGGGACCGAGACGTGCGGCGCATACTTCATCATACCTTTGGTAACGCCCACCTATGCCGCTATTGCCAAGAACATGGGATTGCATTCACCCGCTCTCACCCGTACCGCAAGACGCTCTCGGTCAGGTTCTTAGATGAGGCAAGACCGCGTGGGACGTGGGACAGGATTACCTGTCCAGGGAATCCGACTTGGTAACGACGCTATCATGGCGCTGGGTATCGTCGGTGTTCGGGTAGTCCAGGATGTAGTGCAGACCCCGGGACTCCCTGCGCTGAAGGGCGCAGTGCACAACGAGAGCTGCCACATCGCTCATATTCCGGAACTCGAGCACGTCAACATCCGGGGTGCAGTCACGAACGAGATCGCGAGCTTCCTTCCGGAAGCGCGCGACTTCGACCCGCGCAGCGTTCAGGCCACGAACGTTGCGAACGATGCCCACGTAGTCATGCATCACGGCCTGTAGATGCCGACGTGCGGCCCCTACGACCGCAGGAGGCGGCGCTTCTGTGCCGCCCTCGATGGCTTGCTCACCATCCAGGAGCGCTGGCCGTGGGACTAGCTCTCCCGTGCTCGCCATCGCTGCGGCATGCTGCTTGGCGCTTTCCGCCGCCCGATGCCCGAAGACCATGGCTTCGAGCAGGGAGTTGGAGGCGAGTCGGTTGGCACCGTGCACACCTGTGCACGCCACTTCGCCTGCCGCGAAGAGACCCGGCAGGGTGGTCCGACCGTCGAGATCCGTCTGAACACCCCCGCACATGTAGTGGGCTGCAGGGACGACTGGTATGGGCTCTGTGGAGATATCAATGCCGAGCTCCATGCAGCGAGCATGGATAGTTGGAAACCTGCGCCGCAGAAAGTCGTCGCCGAGGTGCGTGACGTCGAGGTAGACACACGGCTCTCCGCGCTTCAGACGCTCGGTATGAATGGCCCGAGCGACGATATCGCGCGGAGCAAGGTCACCCATCGGGTGGTATCGGTGCATGAACGGCTCGCCATCGGAAGTGCGCAGGATACCGCCTTCGCCTCGGACGGCCTCGGAGATGAGGAACGACCGACCGTGGGGATGGTAGAGGGTTGTCGGATGGAACTGAATGAACTCCATATTGGCAATGGCGGCGCCTGCGCGCCACGCCATAGCGACACCATCGCCGGTGGCGATATCCGGGTTCGTGGTGTGCAGGTAGATTCTCCCGCAGCCGCCAGTTGCCAAGAGTACAGCCTTCGCCTTGAACAAGCATATCTCGCCGGTGGCGGTATTCAGGGCATAGGCACCAGCGCACGTATCCTGTCCGTGGACGCTAGCGATGGCCAAGTCAATGACGAACCAATGCTCGAGGATGCGAAGGTCCGTGCGGTCTCGCAGGGACGCCAGCAACGTGCGCTCGCATTCCCAACCCGTTCGGTCCACGGCGTGCACGATTCGATTACGTGAGTGACCGCCCTCGCGGCCGAGAGCAAGGACTTCACGCCCGGAGGCGTCTCGCTCCAAGGAAAACCTTGCGCCGATCTCGATGAGTTCGCGGATTCTCGCTGGCCCCTCCGCTACGAGTGTGTTCACCGCGTCCTCGTGACAGAGGCCCGCTCCCGCTGCGAGGGTATCCCTGGCATGCAGCTCGAAGCTGTCGTCTGGCGACATGACGCCGGCAATGCCGCCCTGGGCGTAGTTGGTGTTCGATTCGGCCCGATCCTTCTTCGTCAGCATGACGGTCAGGCCACAACCTGCCACCTTCCGGACGAAGGTGAGACCTGCGATGCCGCTCCCAATGACGAGGAAGTCTGTCTCCTGGGTGCCGATCATACCGCTTTCGAGCACCCCTTGCCCCACGAGGGCACACCAATGGCAAGCGTCATTTGGCTTCTTGGCACGGGTTCGCTGCCGCAAGGTGGTAAGAGAGGACTGCCAGCTCCTGCACGAAGGATACGTTCCGCACGGTGACCTCCGGAGGCACTCTAAGAACCGTGGGAGCGAAGTTCAGGATGCAACGTACACCGGCGGCGATCATGGCGTCGGCAGCTTCCTGGGCGGCGTGCCGGGGGACGGCGAGAATGCCAATGCCCGCCTGGTGGATGGCGTTTACCTCTTGGAGTCGAGCGACGTCCAGAATCTCCATGTCCCAGAGCCTGCGCCCGATCTTGGCATAGTTGTTGTCGAAGACCGCCACGAGGGTGAACTTCTGCTCCTTGAGACCTGGATAGCCCACGAGCGCGGCGCCTAAGTTACCGGCCCCAACCAGTATGACCTTCTGCTCTTCGTCCACATGGAGGATGCGGCCGATGGCTGCTCGGAGGTCGGAGACCTTGTAGCCTACGCCGGGCTTGCCGAACTCCCCGAAGTAGGAGAGATCCTTGCGAAACTGGGCGGCTGGTATGCCGGTATGTTGCTCGAGCTCCGCCGACGAGATCGTGGCCACCTGTTCGGATTCCAGGTCGAGGAGATGCCGATGGTACGTGGCGAGCCGCTCCAGAGCCGGTACAGGGACTTTCTGGGTAGTTGGACTTGGCACAGTTCCCCTCCGAACAGCGCTCAGCCTACGCGCGTCTGTACTGTATTATACACTTCGTTGCGATGCAGGAAGCCGCAAGGCATACGTCGAAGAGGAAGGCGAAGCGGGCACGGAGGATGAAGCGAGGCTCGGAAAGGGAGGTTTCGCATGGAAATGCGTCTCATGGTCTTGGTTGTTCTGGCAGCGTGTTGCCTGCCAATGGCGTACGCAGCTCCGCCGAAGAAGAAACTCCTGCTGGTAAGCCACACTGCAGGATTCCGGCACGAAGAGGGCATCGCCGTGGGAGAGAAGACTCTCCTGGAGATCGGCGAGCGAACGGGCATCTTCACCCTCGAATTCTGCCGCAATGCCGATGATGTGAAGCGTATGCTCACGCCGGAATACCTCAACGCCAACAAGTTCGATGGCGTTATCTTCAACAACACGACGGGGGACCTCGGGATCCCGGACCTCAAGGCCTTCATCGAGTGGATCAAGGGCGGCAAGGCCTTCATCGGCATGCATGCGGCCACGGACACGTACCATGGCAATGCGGACTACCTCGACCTCATCGGAGACGAGTTCCTCACCCACGGACGCCAGTGCACCATCGAGCCGTTAGTTCAGGACCCCAAACACCCCGCGACAGCGTCATGGGTGAAAGGGACGAAGATCCTCGAAGAGGTGTACATCTTCAAGCACAACGACCGGTCCAAGGTTCACGTGCTGCTCTACCTGGACAAGAATCCCGATGATGGTCGGCCAGTCGCCAATCAGCCTGGCGATTGCCTGCTCGCATGGTGCAAGATGCATGGCAAGGGGCGCGTTTTCTACACTGCCTTTGGCCATCGAGGAGACGTGTGGGAGAACGAGGTGGTACGGCAGCACATGCTTGGCGGCATCCGTTGGGCGCTGGGTCTGGCCAAGGGAGACGCGACGCCTGGACCGGCGAAGCCGTGATCGCATCGTCGGGTATGGGGAGCCGGTAGGTCCGCAAGAGTTGCCCTCGTCAGCCTCTGAACGAGCGGTGCAGGACTTGCCGGAACCGCTTCGAAGCCGCGTCTTGAGGGGCGTCCCGCTGGCGCCCCTCACGACGTTACAGGTAGGTGGACCTGCCGAGTTCTACCTGACGGTTCAGACGGACGATGAACTTGCGGAGGCCGTTGCACTTGCCCAGCACCACGACATTCCATGGTTCGTGCTGGGTGGCGGGAGCAATGTCTGCGTGGCGGACGCCGGGATTCGCGGGCTGGTCATCCACAACCGGGCGCAGAACATTTCCTTCAGTGAGACCGTGCGTGTCTCCTGCGGCCACAACCTCATCCGTCTGTTCCTCCGAACGATGTGTCAGGGTCTTGGCGGTCTGGAGTTCGCAGTCGGCATCCCAGGAACAGTCGGCGGTGCGCTCGTGTCCAACGCAGGTGCCTATCGGCGCTCCATCGGTCCCCTCGTTCGATCGCTAATCGTGGTAGAGGCGGGTGAACTTAGGCGCGTTCCTGCAGCTTGGATGGAGTTCGGCTACAGGGACAGCCGCCTACGCAGATCCGCGTCACATACGGATTGCGTTGTCGCAGTGGAGCTGGAGTTGCGGCCTCGTCCGAAAGAGGAGATCCTGAAAGAGGCAAGGCAGTACCAGCACAATCGCATCCATCGCCAGCCGTGGCAGCCTTCAGCAGGCAGCTTCTTCAAGAACGTCTACGACCACGACCTCGCCGAACGCATAACCGGTCTTCCCAGCGAGCTACGAGAAGCCGGCGTTGTGCCTGCAGGCTACTTGAGCGCTGCGTGCGGCTGTAAAGGCCTGCGCATCGGGGGAGCTGAAGTCAGTGTGCGCCACGCGAACTTCATCGTCAATCGGGGTGGGGCTTCGGCATCCGACGTTCGAGCGGTGGCAGACCTGGTGAAGCAGCGGGTCGCCGAACGTTTCGGGGTGCAACTCGAAGAGGAGGTCCTCTATGTGGGTGCATGGTAGCCAATGCGAACCTGAGGACGTAAGTCCATGAGCTGGCGTGTGCTTGGCACCTCCCGTGCATTCTGGAATCACGGCACGGAGGCGCAGTCGGCTCTCGAAGAAGCCGGATGTACGGTCGTCCGACCACCACGTTTCGCACGCTATCCAACCGCGGAGCTGATCGAGATCCTGCATGGGTGTGACGCAGTTCTCGCGTCCTCAGAAGACTACACTGCCGAGGTGTTCGCTGGCATCCCCCAGCTCAAGATCGTATCGAGGGTGGGCGTGGGATACGACGCCGTGGACGTCCAGGCGGCCACGCAGGCCGGCGTGGTGTGCACGAACACTCCCGGTGCCATGGTGGACGCCGTAGCGGATTTCACTGTCGGGCTGATCATCGCCTGTGCTCGGCGCATTGTAGAGCTGGATCGCACGGTCCATGACGGCGGCTGGAACGAACTTGCCGGCACGTTAGTGTATGGCAAGACGCTGGGACTGGTTGGCTACGGTCAGATCGGTCGAGCTGTGGCGCGGCGCATGGCAGGGTTCGACATGCGCATCCTGGCCCATGACCCGTGTACCCGAGGTGCATCGGAGACGGTGGAGATGGTCACGCTGGAACGGCTGCTCGAAGAGAGTGATTTCGTCAGCCTGCACGCACCCGCCATCCCCGAGACAAAGGGCATGTTGGGCGCGGAGCAGTTTGCGCGCATGAAGCCAACAGCATACTTCATCAACACATCCCGAGGATCTCTTGTGGATGAACCGGCGCTGATCCGGGCGCTCGAGCAAGGTGTCATAGCCGGCGCTGCCCTGGACGTCACGTGCGATGAGCCGTTGGCGCCGGATGACCCCCTGCGGAGCGCCCCGCGGTTGATCCTCACAGCCCACAATGCCTTCAACGCCGTAGAAGCAGCCAGTCGCATGTGTCTCATGGCGGCACAGAATGTACTGCTACTCATGCGCGGTATCGCACCGGCATCCACACTGAATCCGGAGGTGTTTCAGTCACCTCTACTACGAGCACCGCGGCCAAAGGAGGTGTTCCATGCGCAGTAATCCCGTCAAGGCAGCTCTCAGGGCCGACGAGGTCCAAGTCGGCACGTGGCTATCGCTGGCGAGCCCCATAGCAGCCCGTTTCATGGCGAGGACAGGTTTCCGCTGGCTTACCCTAGACATCGAGCATAGCCCTGCCGATTGGGAGACGGCCGCGCTCATCTTCGGCCTGATCGCCGATGCAGGTTGCGTGCCGCTGGCACGCGTTCCCTTCACGAACCTGGAAAGCGCCAAGCGTGCCTTGGATGCGGGCGCCTACGGCATTATCTTCCCCATGTGCAACAGCCGTGAGGAGGCGGAAGAAGCCGTGGCGGTATGCAAGTATCCCCCCATCGGTCGGCGTAGCGTCGGCGGCGGCATGCACGTCTTGAACTTCGCTACGAACGGAACGGAGTACTTCCACCGGGCCAACGATGAAATCCTCGTCGTTGTGCAGGCGGAGCACGTCCTCGCGGTGGAGCGATGCGAGCAGATCTTCTCGGTGCCGGGTCTCGATGCCATGTTCATCGGCCCCAACGACCTCCTGGCGTCCATGGGCAGAACCCCCGCCATGGAGGTACCGGATCCCGATTTCGTCGAAGCCGTCCGCAGGCTACGGGATACGGCACGTCGGTTCGGCATCGCTCCGGGGATCCACGTAGGCACAGTCGAGCAGGCCAGACGGCGCATGGCGGAAGGCTTCCGGTTCATCGCGGTGAGTAGCGAGCTGGGTTTCATGCTGGCCGAAGCGAATCGCGTGGCTGGGGAGTGTGTCGGAGCGGCTGTGTCGGAAGGGCCAGTGAAATACTGAGTGCACACGTCAGGAACGCGGGCGGTCGTCGGTGTGGCTCATGGCGCATCTAGTGCTCGTCTTGTCGCAGGTAGCTGTGGGGTCGGCGGCGGTCCTGGCGCGGTGGGGACTGGCCGCTCACCTCACTCCGCGAGACATGACCATGTGGCGATTGGTGCTGGCCTCGGCCGCCGTGCTGGGGCTGACCCATGCGCGACGGGCGCCTAGCGACCGCCGAGCGCTGAGCTGGCCAGAGCGCACCCGATTGGTGATGGCCGGCGCGGCCATGGCTGGCCACTTCTGGGCATGGTTCGCCTCCCTCCAGCACGTCTCAGTTGCGCGTTCTACGCTGCTGGTTTCCACCACGCCCGTATGGGCCGTTCTCGGTACCTGGGTCTATCGGCGCGTCCCTCCGTCGAAGCAGTTCTGGGCTGGCCTGACGGTTGCGCTGGGCGGCTCGTGGCTGGTAAGCGGTGGTCCATCCGCGGCCATGTCGGTTCGAACAGGTGGCTCGGGGCCCGTCGGCGACGCACTGGCTGTGGGTGGAGCAGCACTCATCGCCGCCTACTTCATGCTGACGTCCGACCTGCAGGTGAGCCTAGGTACAGGGCGTGTGGTGTGTTGGACGTACACCGCTGCGGCATTGACAATGCTGACATGGAGCTTCGGGACCGAAGGCCGCATCCCGGTGCCCTCGAGCACCGGAGCGTGGGGCGCCGTCGTGGGAATGGCACTTGTGCCGCAACTCTTGGGCCATACTATGCTGAACTGGTCCTTGGTTCATTTCACCCCTGCGGTAGTTGGTACCGCGACTCTTCTAGAACCGGTGGTGGCCGGCGTGCTCGCATGGTGGTTCTTCGCCGAACCCGTCGGATCTGTGCAGGCGGTCGGGGCCGTGTTGCTCTTGTCTGGCGTATGGCTGGTGCTCCAGGACCGGCAGCCACGTGCCTCGGTGGGCGCGCCGGCGGTACGGGCGGAGGATTCTTCGTCGAGATAAGTGTCCTTGCATGGTGGCATTGGTCGAGTGCTGCCAGGCACGCCGATGTGCTCTCGCGTGGCCTTTCCGGATCATCGTGTAGGTCTGCGAGTAGAGAAGTGAGAGCCGAGTATTGCTGCGTGATATTTCGCCACGGTGAATTCGAGTGAGTCAGCCTGATACGACACCCACTGGGAGTTCGAGCAAGACACGAGCAGCCGTCCTCAGCGGCGTTCGTGTGGTAGCGTTCCTCTGGGTGTTCGACAACGTCTACTGGTTGGCGGTCCGTGTCTCGCAGACAGGAAGCCTGCCGCGTGAGGTCTGGGTAGCAGCCTTCTTCATGCTAGCGGCGATCTGGGCGGCTCTCCACCACCGCCGCTGGGGCTGGTATGCCATGGTCTGGATGACGTACGTGACGATCGCCGACATGTCGTTGTCGCTGCTGATCGTTGGAGGTTATGGCATCGTGACAGGCCACACGTTACATCAGATTGGGCGACTCATCGAGATTCCTATTGGCTTCGTGGGCTTGGGTACTACATTCGGGCTTCTGAATATCGCGCTGTGGATCTTCAGCGCGTACCTACTCGACGTGGACCGCGCCTATGTTGCGCTGGCCGAGGGCAAGAGTAGCAGGGTGGCGGCCGCCCAGTGGGGCATTGCGGCCATCGTCGTTGGCGTGTACCTGCTAGCCTTATTGAACATGGGTCCTACGCGCACCGCCCTGCGAGCCATCGCTGGGCATTACCACGTGGAGCGGCTGGCGCCACGACGCTAGCCAGTCACCAACGCACAGCGCCAGGCCGTCTCCCACTCCCGTAGACCCCGTCCTGTGGCGTACCGAAACGCGCGTCCGAAGTCTTCGCCAGATGCCGATAGCATGAGCGCGCTTCGCAGACCTTCGATGCCGCTATGGGTGACGACGAAGCTCACGAACGATCCGGCAGCAACATAGGCAACCCCAGCCGCAGTACTGTCGAGGTCCGTACCGTAGCTACTGAGAAGTGAGGAGATCTGGTCCATGCTCGGCCGGTCTCTCTGGCTGGCCCGAATACGGAGCTGTCGTCGCTCGAGCGAGTCTCCTCCGCCTTCCATCCATACTGCGACTCCCTCGTCGAACCATCGGGGCACTGTGTCTCCGATATAGTTGTGCAGCGCTGCGTGCGAAACCTCGTGAAGAAGTGCTCGTCGAAGGCTGGCAGCGCTCTGGAGCAGGTCGCAGGGCAGACAGACCTTGTGGGATTCCGAGCGCTCGCTGTAGTAGCCATACCGGGCGTGCAGGAAGAGCGAGGATTCCGCGTCCCGGAATACGGCAACGAGAACCGGCTTGCCCCATCGTATACGGAGCGTCTCGGTAACATCCGTCCATGCCGCCATTGCTACACACAACACCGTGGCATGCAGATGGGACGATCTGTCAGATGGCAGCTCCAGCACCAGATGCTCCGTGGGGCGCCATCGCAGACAGTTCCGACGCGCGGCGAGCTCGGCGTCGATCGTCCGCTGCCGATCATAGACGTCGCTCGGGCTCATGCCGGCCTGCATGGCAAGCGTCATGGCGGCATGTGCTGCCTCGAGGCGGTCCGCTCGCCAATACTCCTCGGCCTTGGCGTAGTGCGTACGGGCGAGGATCTCGAAGGGAAGCTGCATGCAAGCAGGAGAATGGGCGTCAGGCTACTTCACTGCAAAGCCGTAGCCTGCGATATCCGGATCAGAAGACAGTATCACGTAGTCGGCGCGAAGATCCTGACCCGGACGCGGTCGAATCGTGAGGGTATGTACGCCTCGCTCCAAGGAGACTTCACCCGCACACAACGTCTCCGTTCCTCCGCGTTGCACAATTCCTGTAACCGGCGCGCAAGGCTTGCCGTTCACAGTGATGTTCGCTGGGCAGAGCGCGTTCCTGCGCCAGGTTCTGTAGAACACACGGAAGCGGCCCGAGACGGGGCATTCGAAGCGTGTGCTGATGGACCCCCCTTCCGGCACGAGTACGTGTGTATCGCCCACACCGGGGCTGAACTGGGGACCAGGCTGAGGCTTGATGGATCCTAGGATGGTGAACTTCTCGCACTGTAGAAGGAGCTCGGCCGGCGCTGGCGTGAATGGGATGACGGATATGGATCTCGGCTCCAGTGTGAGCTCATGGGTGAAGCGGGACAAACGCACAACTTCTCGGTTTGCCGCCAGCGCCGAAGGCGAGAGAACAATTGTGCGAAAGACACGACGCTGCGTCGGGTTGTAATAGACAGCCTTGTCCGTGCATAGCGTAGCATAGACCCCATCCCACGCGTCATCTATGGCAATGGCGTCCTTCTTGGATGTATCGAGGTCGGATAGATGGTACGTGGCATAGCGGACGACCTCGCAGTAAGCGCGAAGCTGATCTTTCTTCGCGGGGAAGTAGATGGTCCAGCCACGCCCCAGCCGGCGCGCCCATTCGCTACGAAGCCTCTGATAGTCTACAGAGACTTCTAGGGTCCCCTGAGGCATCCCTGGATCGGTCAGCGCAGACTCGGCCGTGTCTTGAGAGAGCTGGACGTACGACACCCATACGCCCAGAGATCGTCCGTCGCTACTACCGGCGATCCTCTCCGACGGCGCGAATGTCTCACAGCGGAATGTTACCCGGCTCACGTTTCGGCCTACGGTCAAGTTCGATGGCACCCCGAAGCGATACGTGTGTTCACCAGCAAGGTCGAGTATGCCGACCTGAGTACCGTTGACAAGCACCTCGCGGCGAAGCCCCGCGGCTTCGGGAGGAAAGGAAGCGCGTACGGTCAGCACCATGTCCGTTCCGCCCTTGACCGGTAAGAGAACGTGGGCGTCAGCACCCGCCCACCTCCGGAGAACCCCGCCTGTCTCCTCGGACGGATACCAATCCCCCTCTAGATAGGTCACCGCTTCCGTGGCGCCCACGGTAATCCGGTAGGCTGTCTGCTGTCGCGCGCCAGGGGCTGGGGTGAACCGAAGGGAGCCAGCAGCCGGCGTGAGCCTGCCGGCGTAGCCGAGAACGTCGCGGAACCAATCCAGACTCCCCTCGACCGTCTCTATCTTGCCGAAGTCATACGCCACCAGCACGCCGCCCTGCTCCACCCACGCTCTTATGCGCTCGAGGACCGGCGCCTCCACGATAGCTCCTTCCCAGAGTACGAGCACCCGATACCTGTCGAGGGCGCCGTCCAGCACCATGCGCTCGTCCACAATGTCGTAGTCGAGGATGTCTCGGATGGTCGTGCACCCTTGTCTCAGCAGCGGAGGGTATCCCTCATCGGGTCGGAGCAGGTGGCTCGTCGTGGGATAGAACATGGCCACATCCACCACTCGGCGCGATACGCGCATGTACTTGCCGTAGCGGTAGTAGGCCTCCCGCCCGGTCTTCACGTTGGAGCTCCAATCGAAGTGGCCGCGTGCCCCGAGTGTTATGGCCTCGAAGATGCGCTGAACCTGTCCGTCGGGGCTGATGGTGCTCGGTGGCTCCGACCAGAAGGGAACACCGTAGAACCTGCATGCCGACGCCAATCGTCCCAGCATCGTCGCCTGATTCTCGGCGAATGGCTGGTATCCGCCATGGGTAGAACGAAGATCCATGCGGTGCCGGGCGGCGATTCTCGCTAGCATGGAATTGTCGGCGCCCGTCCGCGGATCTTCGTCGCCAAAGCCGCAGGGAAGCATGAGCAAGGCACTAGGGAACGTCCGCCGGGCGATCCGGCTCACGACATCCGTCATGTTGCTGATGGATTGCCTGTACCAGTTCACGAAGTCCAGCCAGTAGCGACGGCTGCCAGCATTGACATTGGCTGGATAGGTGATGGAATCAGCGTCCTTGAAATTCGTGCGCCACGCGGCGTTGAGAGCTGCAAGACCGCCATACCGACCGAGCATCGTGGTTCGGAAGGATGCTCGGGCAAGCGCATCGCCGCACCACCAACCAACATGGTTATGGAGATTGCCGAACCGCCGCTCCCAGTCCTCCTTCTGGCCAGGAACGCTGGTGCGGGCTCCGATGAACACGCCGCACTCACCATAGTCGCCGTGGATGCCCACGTAGAAGGCCGGCATAGACATGGGGGAGCTCGATACAGCGGCCGAGCCCGGCCCCGAACCAGCACCGACCGTCTGTCCGAAGTGCCGGGCGAGCACCTGGTAGCCTCGGGACACGAAATACCCGAAGTTGGGGTCCCATGGCGAAAAGGCCTCGACCGTCTGGTCATGTTCGAGGCACCGAATGCGCGGGTACTGGATCTTCTGGGAATACCACGGCGGCGGGAAGGCGAAATGGGGGAAATAGCACCAGTCGAAACCAGCGCGGAGACTGGCCAGTCGAGCTGCGTCCTGCGGCCCGAAGTCGAAGCCGTTGGGTCGAACCTCCTCAGTGCTGAGATGATCGCTGTCCGTCTGGAGGAGAGTGAAACCGGCCGATGCGAGAAGCGCCAGGTCCTCTGCAGCAGGTACGTTGGACGACAGAACAATGCGGCTACCCACAGTCGGCCCGGAGCTCGTGGTCTCGGTAGTCGTCGAGGGTGGCGGTACATTCCAGATGCGCACGATACGGCTATAGTCGAAGCCACCTGGAGGAGGAGGCACGGCAGGCGACCGATGCGTTCCTGGCTGGCTCTGGGCGACTGGTGCTGCTGGCGGGGGCTGCTGAGATCGGGCAAGAGGGCCACAGAACAATGCCAGCGCCACAATGGCTGCTCCAAGTCCCTGGACTGCCCGCACGTGCTGAGTCATGGCATTGTCCTCCGGGTCCATACCGCAGCGGCCCCTGCCGTCATCGCAGCTTCCATGGGGCTCGGTACTCGTAGTGCAAGAGGCTGTTCGCCAGACGGTTGTTGGTTACACGCTCCTTGTTCACGTCCCACTCCAAGCGCGAGCGAGTCGCCAGGGCAATGTTCGCCAAGTGCGCGAAGACGGTCGATAGATGTCCCTCCTCCACATCGCAGGCTGGTCTCTGCCGCGAACGCACACAGTCGAGGAAGTTGCGCATGTGGAGCACGTCGAGGTTTCCATCGTTCCGCTTGACCTGACGGGACTCGATCTTCGGCTGCCATTCCTGGAACTGCCCACCACGGTCCGCAACGACTTCATAGCCGGAGCCACCCACGTATATCGCTCCAAGCGTGCCGCGCAGTTCCACCTCACCGGTTCGGAGTGCGGGGAGACCCGAAGCCTCGTACTGGCCGAAGGTGAGCAGGCGTCCGGAGGCGAACTCGAAAATGACCTCCAATGTGTCGGGGATGTCCCGATCGTCGTCTACGGCGAAGCGACCGCCATGCGCCGATACACTGACCGGTGCCTTCTCGCCCAAGATCCACCGCAGCGCGTCGAAATAGTGAACCCCCCAGTTGCCAACCTGCGACGAATACGCATGCCACCACCGGAACTTGTACGGCGCGATGGTCGCACGAAACGGTCGCCGGGGACGCGGACCCAGCCACATATCCCAGTCCAATCCTTGCGGTGGAGGTCCATCCGGAGCATGCCCGATACCGGATGGGAACATGTTGCTGATACGGTGGCACTGGGCCAAAGTGACCTTCCCGATGTGTCCGCTCTGCACGAGCTGAGCCACCTCGGCGTAGATGCCAGAAGACCTTCGCTGAAGTCCAACCTGTACGATGCGCTTGGTGCGTCGTACAGCTTCGACCATCCGACGGCCCTCGACAACGGTGATGCTGAGAGGTTTCTCTACATACACGTCTTTCCCGGCTTCGCAGGCGTCCACGGTCTGGAGGGCATGCCAATGATCCGGCGTAGCAATGACCACAGCGTCAACGTCCTTACGCTCCAGTAGCTGCCGGTAGTCGGAGTAGATCGGCACACGCCGACCGAGCTTCTCCTGTGCCCTCTCGAGATAAGGAGCGTAGACATCGCAGAAACCAACTACATCAGCGTCTGGGAGCTTCAATGCAGCGTCCAGGAGCTGGACACCCCGGTTTCCCACGCCGACGAACCCCAGCCGCACCCGATTCCCGTCCGCAGCAGTCTCAGTCGCTGCGGACGCTGCGGCACAGGCGATGCCTAGGGTGAGTTGGCGTCTCGTCAGTTCGCTCGTGTGTCGCATCCGACACCCTCCCGGTAACGGCGCACCGCACCCGCGCGTCCAGAGCCTGCCTCAGCGCGTCGAGCATTCACGGCTGCGTAATCCCCCAACCGAAAACGTCCATAACCCGGTTCTTTTCGTTCAGGAGGTGGGCATGGCCCTCAGCGAGGTGCAAGCGCAACGTGTCTCTATCCAGCTCGGAGAACGAGATGATAACGCCATAGGGATAAGGCGGCGATCCCTCCTTGAGGGTATATGTATGGTATCCTCGTCCGTGAACGCCGGTCCGCCAGCGAACGAGCTCGGCCAGAGCACGGATCCGCTCGTTGCTTTCCCAAGCTTCGGTGTAACGTTGCATCAGCGCCGCAGTCTCCTTCTCGGCTCGATCGGAGGGCACAGGTGGCTGTCCAGCCACCGTCCGCAGGTCGCGCAAGAGCTTGCCCCGCGCGGAATCGTCGGCAAAGAAGCAGCACACGGCGATGTCATCCGGGTCTGGCACGCGGAATGCAGCAGACGGGTCGCGGGCGGCGTCCGGAGGATGGACGATCGTGATGAAGGCTTCTGGCATCATGCGGAGCATATCCCTCCCGCGATGGCGCATCGGGAACGGTGTAGACAAGATTGTACGCTTCATGCCCATGTTACGTCAACAGCGGCGGGGCGTGATGGGTGCTGTCCTGATGCTCACCAGCTCTGCGCTCGGGGTGCCGCCTGCGCCACAAGCCGTGGAAGCTGCGGCCGTGCATCCTCGCCTGATCAGAGTCTTCTGGAATGCTGTGCCAGGAGCCATACGATACACCGTCTTGCGGGACGGTCAGACCATCGGTCGCGTTCCCGCGTCACAGACAGAGTTCGACGATACACAGGTGACACCTGGACAGCCTTACACGTACCAAGTCACCGTCGAGGATCACACGGGCACGAGCGAAGCGAGCTTCCCGTCGGTGGAAGAGACCGACAGGGAGTTACCTGCTTCTCTGCGTTGCGATGTGCTCGTAGTTGGAGCGACGACCGCGGGTGTGGCCGCCGCTGTCACAGCGGGGCGATATGGCTTGGACGTGGTGCTCGTCGAGGAAACGCGACGGCTTGGAGGCATGTCCGTCAACGGGCTCGGTGCCAGTGACATCCGGCGTGCCGAGCATGCCTCTGGCTTCTTCGAGGAGTTCCGCCGCGGGGTGCAGTCCTACTACGGTTCCGGGAATGGCTTGAGGTACGAGCCTCGGGTGGCCCACGAAGTAATGCGCCGTCTCATCTGGGCGGCGCCAGGGTTGACAGTATTCCGACAGACGCGCCCGAAAGCGGTGCGTGTACAGCGAAGCCGGGGGAGAATCCAGACCCGCACCATCGAGTCGGTGACGGTCGAGCACGTGCCGACGAAAGCAACGTGTCGCATACGAGCGAGCCTCGTAGTGGACGCTACGGAGTGCGGGGACGTGGCAGCATGGGCCGGAGCACCGTATCGCGTGGGCCGTGAGCCGCGCTCGAAAGCCGAGCCGCACGCGGGTCACATCTACTACGACCGTGCTCGCGACCAGATCCTGCCTCATAGCGCAGGCCGCGGAGATCATCGCGTTCAGGCGTATGCGTACCTCATGACGGTGAAGGACTACGGTCAAGGCGCCGACAAGACCATTCCAAAGCCGGAGGGGTATGACGAGGCCAAGTACCGCTATGCGCCACCGTGGCCGCGAAGCTGGAACGCGACCTCCGGCAAACTGCCGAACGACAAGTACGAGATCAACCAGCATCCCTATGGTAGTGACCTTCAGGGAGCGAACTACGACTATCCTGATGCTAGCTACGAACGTCGCAGGGAGATCGAGCGGCTCTACAAGCAGCATGCCTTGGGGTACCTGTACTACATCCAGACCCACGAAGGACTGAAGCACATCGGCCTTTCGGAGGACGACTTCCGTGCCGATGGGGGCTGGCCACCGCTGCTCTACATCCGCGAGGCGCGGCGATTCGAAGCCGATGTTGTCGTCAATGAAAGCGACATCATGTTCGCTCGATCCGTTGTCCGCCCAGACGCCATTGGGATTGGCGACTATGCCATGGACTCCCATGCCACGCAGCCGAAGACCGATCCAAACACGCCCGACATGGGTGAGGGGGAGTTCTACCTCCCTCAATACACTCCGTGGCACCAGGTCCCATTCCGTATCATGCTGCCGAAGAACGTTGACAACCTGTTCGTCACCACAGCCGTGTCGGCGACCCACGTTGCCTATGGAACGTACCGAATGGAACCGGTTCGCATGCATTTTGGGGCGGCCGCAGGCGTCGCAGCAGCCCTCTGTCTGCGGTTCGGCCTGACGCCGCGCGAAGTGCCGGTCAACCAAGTGCAGTCGGAGCTGCTGAAGAACCGGGCTGGCACAGCCGAGGCTCCAGCCCGCGACGGCATCGGTGCACCCGGGCCTCTTGCCTGGCCTGTCTTGCTCTACATGTTCGCTGACATAGCGTTCGACTCTCCTGCGTTCCGGCCCATCCAGTGGCTTGCCGCAAGAGGGTTCTATCCGTGCCCACCGCCGCGAGAACGTACCCCGGCGGCACAGCTTGCGGCGGAGCCGTTTCGGCCTGACGACCCGCTGACAGCTCAGGAGCTTGCGCGTCTCATGGGAATACTTGCATGGAGGGGAGCGGCGGTAGGTGAGCGCTTGCGTGTGCCTGCCGTCCAGGGGCCGCCGGAGCGCGTGGTGACCCGCGGAGAGGCAGCCCAGACGCTTGTGCATTCGTTCGGCTGGGCTCGAACATCCGACGCAGTGCACTACCATGACCTGCAGTCCGACACACCGGCAGCATCCGCTGCAGAGGCACTGTACGAACGTGGGTTGGACGTACAGATCTGGGGCGTGCTGGAGTCACGGGACCGCGAAGGGCGGCTGCTATTCGATGCCGTCAAGCCCATTTCCCGGGCTCAGTTCGCCTGGTGGCTCTATCTGGCCCACAGGTTCATCGGACCGCTCTTCTTCGACCATCCGCTGGATCGCCAGCCAACCCTGCCCACTCCCCTGCCTTGCCAAACTCCACCATTGCGGCTAGAATAGTCTCTGAGCAGGGCCTCTAGCCCGGCATCTCGCGCGAAGAAGGTCATCAGAGCATGTACTGCGTCCAGTGCGGTACGAAGAACCCGGAGGATGCCCGATTCTGCAAGCAATGCGGCCGCAAGATGGAGCCGCCTATAGAGGAATCCGACTCGCTACCGGTCGAGGCAGCGCACACGCCTGCATCGCCTGCAGAACTAGTGCCGGATCCTGAGGCCCAGTATAGCGAGCTGATGGCGCGCGCGTTCGCCCACTATGTGAGGGGCGAGTACGAGCACGCGCGCGATACATGTCGCGACGCACTGGATCTCAAGCCGGACAGTGCCGAGAGCCATGCGCTGTTGAGCACCGTGTACGAGCGGCTTGGAGAAGTGGACAAGGCGATTGCGGAGAGGGAACGCGTCGTCGAGCTGAACCCATCGAGCCTGGCAGACAAGGAGAAGCTGGAAGCACTCCGTGCGGGCATTGCCCAGACTGCGCAGCGCCGCATCCTCTCGGTGCGTGGTGGTCCTACGACGTTCTGGGACAGCCCCATTGGAGCAGCAGTGGCCGCTATCGGCGCTGCAGTGGTGGTGATCATCATCGGCTATGTGGTCCTTGCCTATCGGGATGCGCAGGAGCGCCGTGAGGCTGCCGCCAGCGTCGCCCAGACCCCGCTTCCTCAGGCGGGCAGCGTTCTGGCACCGGCGCCCACTCAACAGCCGTCGTTCTCCGGAGCGCCGCCGTCGCCTCCAGTTCAGCAGCAGCCGCCACCTCAGCAGCCGGCGCTGCAGGAGTCCAGGCAGCCTCAGTCCTCGCAGCCGTCTGGCCTAGCCCCACTGCCGGTGCGACCCCAGCAGGAGCCTCTGGAAGCACAGGCGAGCCCTCCGGCGCCGGGCTCCGGTGGTGGCCCGTTTTTCGATCCGGGCCAACCGGTCGCTCCTGGGGGTGGGAACACACCAGCGAATCCGCCGACCCAGGGGCCAGGGAGAATCGAAATCGTCGTCGGACCGCAGCCGGGCACCAGCGCGAACCCGTCCCCGAATACCCCGCCGAACACGTCGTCTGCACAGATGGAATCGCGCAACAATGCCGCCATCGCCCAGAACCTCCAGCTAGCCGGCCGCTACAAAGAAGCGGCGCAAGCTTGGGAGCGAGCCCTGGCGGGGGCTGGCGACGGTGCACCGGGATATCATCAGAAGGCTGCACTCTGCTATCAGAGAATAGGTGACAAGGCCAACGCACGGCGCCATTACGCAGAAGCGATCCGCGGCTATCGAGAGGCCATGGACCGCGGCGCGGACAAGGAGGCGGCACAGCAGGCGATCCAGGCCTGCGAGGCCGGGTTGAGGTTGTGTCAGTGAGGAACGAGGCAGAGACGAGTTCACATCGCCGAACCACTGCACGGCCGCGGTCGGGCAGCCGGCGAGCGTGGCTGTCGGCGTTCTGCTGCCTTCTGCTGTTGCTCGAGTCGCTGTGTGCCGCTCAGTCGGTTTCGTCCACGACGACTGCGCTTCCCCGCCTCATGATCGTCTCCCAGCCTCGGGGACTGGAGGGACGGTCGGACTTCGTGGACATGGGTTTCTTCCTCGCCCGGGCAGCCAAGGAGCTGAACCGCTACGACGTCGTCCTGTATTCCCCCAAGGCGGACGCAATCTCGAATGCTGTGAAAGCTAATCGTCTGGAGCCTGGCACCGCTAGCGCCTACCTGGGTGAAGAAGCCATGCGGAAAGTCGCCGAGGCCATCGGTGCGGTGTACATTGTCAGGGTCAGTGCAACACGAACACGACAAGGCATCGGCGCCGTTGCCGACATGCTCATGCGCACGGGATCCCGGTGGACCAACGTGTTTTCCACGACTCTAGCGCCGTACAAAGGCAGGAACCGCAAGAGCGAGCTGCTGGATGCCATCCACGCCCATGTCGCCGCCATCCTACCTGGCATAGCGTCGGCGCCGCCGGTGCCTCCCGCAGCCATGGAGCAGCCTCCGCCTGGGCAGACGGATACCGCCGGAAAGCCTGGGGGCACCGATCAGGGTGGTACGAATCCGCCGCGGACGGATGCGAAGTCGGACACAAAGCTGGCGGGGCCAACTACAGCCGATCTGCTGATCGAACGGTTCCGCAAGTCGGGCGACACGGCGAACCTCATCGTGTCCCTCCGGAAAGCTGTAACGGAGAGGCCTCGGGATGTTCGACTTCGCCGCGAGCTGATCAACGCCCTCAGGATTCGGGGATGGACACAGGCTGCTCGCGACGAGGCCGCGCGAGCACTTGCAGTCTGTGGTGACAACGCTGAGCTGTATCGCCTCCTCGGAGAAGCGTACGCCGAGGCTGGGGAGCATGCAGAGGCCATCAAGGCGATCAACCAGGCGATCCGCCTGGAACCGGGCGTCGCTCAACACCGCCTCGCGCTCGGAGATACGTACCTTGCCCAGGGCATGACGGCGGAGGCGGAGGCTGCCTATACGGCGGCCCGCGATGCCGATCCCTCCAATGCCGTGGTCCGATTCCGCATAGCAAGGTTACGCGCTCAGTCGTTGCGCTTTGCCGATGCGGCGGTGGAGATCGAGGAAGCTCGCAAGGCAAATGGTGGTGGGACGGACGGCGTTTATGCGGAGACGTACGGAGCCATTCTAGAGGTACTCGATGGAGCGGCCCAAGATGCCATCGGTCGGTTGACAGCCCTTCGGCGGGACTTCCTGGCAGGCACCGTCTCCCGCGAGGACGCCCACCGCATCGCTACCTCGTGTCGCGACGGGGCTGCTGCCATGACGTCGTTCCTGTCGAAAGTGCAGGTCCCGGTCGGCTACGGCACAGCCCAACCTCTCTACTTGCAGGCCACGGCTCTACTTGCCCAATCCTCGGCGACCTTTGCCACATACCTCGAGAGCCGAGACGACGCAGACGAACGGGAGGCGACCCTGCTTCGCCAGGAAGCAGCTCGACAACTCGAGGAGGCTGCACGCTCGCTCGCGAAGACCGGCTAGACAACCGTCAAGTAGCAGGTAGCAGAGAACACGCCCTAACCTAGCGTCGTCGGGGCATATGATCGCGGGAAGTGTGTGGCCGTGGAACGCCGAAAACCCGCCTTGCATAACGCAGCTTTTCATGTTACACTGCATCAATGCCTGAGGGCGATGCGACCAGTAGGGATCGCCATAAGCCCGTACCCAGTACGACACGGCGAGAGAAAGCCCCGTGCCGTCGGCAAAGCAAGCTCCATGTGGAGCTAGAAAAGAGGTTATCGCCATGTCGTTCTACAATGATCCGCTGGGACCTTCAGGCGGTGGAGGCGGCAGGGAGGTGCTCGATCTCTCCGGGGACGTGGATGAGATCGCGGTCCAGAAGCTCGCGAGCTTCCTTCGCGACCATGAAATCGATGTCTTGCGGGAGACGCCCGGCGCGGTGATGATCGAATACCACATGCGCAAGTTCGCGTTAGCCCCGAAGGTGCAGAGCGGTGGCCTGGACCGGATCGTCGTCCACGAGTTCTGGGCATCGCAGCCGGGCATATCGAGGAGCAGCCTGATCGAGCTGGTCAATCAGTTGAACAATGAGTACAACACGGGCGGTTTCTACGTGGACCGAGACGGCGACCTCGCGTACCAGACACAGATGACCTTCATCGATACGCTCACCTGGGAGGAGCTCGAGGCGTTTCTCACCTGGCACGAGTACTCTCTCATGGCCGTTCTGTTCAGCCATCAGGAAGAGCTGCGGCGCTACCTGCGGTAGGTGCCGTTTTCGCACTTTCATCTTGACAACGCCCCATGGGTGTTCTATACTGAATTCACTGAATTCGTGCACAGCGCAGGACGAAGGCACTCCTGGGGGTGCAGCAGCGGTAACCCTATGCACTACGGAAAGGGAGGATTCCGAATGAGACGTCGGACGGGCTTCACGCTGATCGAGCTGCTAGTGGTGATCGCCATCATTGCCATCCTGGCGGCGATCCTGTTCCCAGTCTTTGCTCGAGCTAGGGAGCAAGCAAGGAAGACTTCTTGTCTGAGCAACCTCAAGCAGATCGGGCTTGCCTTGCAGATGTACGCTAGCGACTATGACGAGGCGTATCCCGACTCGCAGATCACGACCGATGCGCTGGACGGGGGTGGATGCACGCATCCGGCGACTCCCTACCAGGGCGCGCTTCACATCACCTGCTGGGGCATCCGACTTTACTATCCCGGTACGGGTACGACCACGAAGGTGCTGGCGGGCTATCCTCTGCGCCTGAACCCCTACGTCAAGAACGCGCAGTTGTTCCGATGTCCCAGTGACAACCTGGTGGACCGCTGGATCAGCGGCAACGAGCGAGGCTCCTACTACATGCGCCATGCCCATGATGCCTATGTCGCATCGGGCTTTGGCGTGGTCCGTATGTCCGTCGTCATGCGGCCGGCGCAGCTAGCTGTCTTCATCGAGGAGATGTGGCATCACGGCGGCGCCGATCCGTACGCTTGGAACGGAACCAACACGGGCACAAAGGCCTCCAACGCCGCGTTCTACGATGGGCACGTCAAGTACATCAACGTGCCATTCGTGACGCCGCTGGGCGTTCAGTACTACGACCTGAACTGGTTCTTCCAAGGTCATCACTGGCACTTCCCCAGCGATCCGTACGACGTCTAGAGCGTAGAGCAAGGAGTCTGAGGTGGAGATCAAGCCGCCGGTCGCGATCGCCATTATCGTGCTGGTGGTGCTAATCGCGGGTTACTTCCTCTTCAAGAGCACCGGCAGCGGGCGGTTCAAGCCGCCGCCGCCCATCATGACGGGCACGCCTCTTCAACCGGGCCAGCTACCCGCTGGACAGGCTGGCACTGGTCCGCAGATCCAAGGCGGAGCGCCCATGCTACCCGGCGCGCCGCCTGGAGGGCAGGCTCAGTACAACCCTGGCAAGTAGGCGAGGTGGACGCAGGGCCCGGTACTTGAGCGGAGGCCGGGCCCTCTTCATGTTGGCTTGTCAGCAATCAGGCAGTATGGCCTTTTACCGTGGGAGACGTACGCGTCCAGGAGAAGGCAAGCTCAGCGAGAAACGGCCTTCACGCTAAGTGCCACGTCCTCCGCATGCTTAGGGACCTGGAAGGCACAGACGCCGCCTTCGTGGCCAACTGTCCGTGAACTCACCACCGTACCATCCGTAGTGCTTACCCACCGGACCCGGTAGCGTCCCTTGGGCAAGTCCAGGGCGACTTCGCCATTGCCTTTGCCGAAGAAGTACACGGCGTACTGTCGGCCGGCTTCTGCTAGAGCACGAGCATGCCATCCTTGGGGCAGCCGCTTCACAAGACCCGTTTCCGGCCGCATCCGCACGAAGTCGAAGCTCTCGATGAAGTCCCTCAGTACTCGCATCTGGCGCCGGAAGGCTGCGTTCCCCCCTCCGGGCTGGGTCGGCGGGTACTGGAACGTGCCGTCTTCGTGCCCGGCAGCGAACGAGTAGTCCAGGTGACTGAACAGAGCCCCACCTGCGAGGAAGAACTCCCAGGCTTCCATCCTGTAGTGGGTATCACCCGTTCCCTTGAATCCCGTCTCGTTGTCGCCAATGGCAAGGTTGAGGTGGTAGTTCGTCGTGACGGCGTCGGGAGGAGAAGCATAGTGGAAGTTCAGGATGGAGACCGCTGGATGCGGCTCATCTACTCTTGCTGAGCCGTTGGCGATGTTCATGGAAACGAGGTGGCGGTTCGGCATCGCCCTTTCAGTCTCGGCGATCACGTCGGCTATGTGTCGCTGCCATTCCATCGTGACACCGCCAAAGTACGGCTCGTTGCAGATCTCGAAATAGACGTTGTCGTAGCCGTTCACCTCTGTCACGACCTTGCGCACGAACGCCTCCTGCACCGCTAGCAGTCCTCCGTTCCTGTCCAACGTATAGACATCCGTTCGTCCCACCTTCCCTACGTTGTTGATGTTGTTGATGGCGTTCATAGGGCTGAGCCTCCACATGGCCTCCTCATAGAAGGGACAGAAGAGGTTCAGCTCCACAATCACGCCCTTCCGCGATGCTCGGGAGAGGAAGTCGTGGAGGCGTGCGAAGTAGGCCGCGTCCCAACGGCTCAGGTCGAAAAGATTGCCTCCGTTCGCGTAGCCGGGCTTGTCTGAGCGAGCCCACGGTGCACAGTATCTCCCAGGAGCAGGTGCGAGTGTGTTCCTGGCGATGTTGAACGCACCATACGGTTCGCAGTAGACGCCGCTGAAGGTGCGCGTGTGGTTCAGCCGATTCCGTGCCAGCTCCTCGAGGTAGCGGACGTAATCGAAGTCGAGATTGAGGACTGCGCCGTAGTGCTCGCCCGATCCGATCACCACAGTGGGCTTGCCACGAAACAGGAAGTAATGGGGATTCATGGGATGAAGCTTCAGAGGCTCGCTTGCGGCCGGTATGGACGCGAGAACAGTCACAGCAAACGCGAAGACCGATAGGGACAGCCAGGCACTCATGACGGAACCACCTCCCATATGCAGTGCGCAACGACAAAGCGCAGCCCCCCGTGCGACCAGCGCACAGGGAGTTATGGACTCAGCTTACCCCGCCACGTTCTGGGCCGGCCGACACGCGCCAGACGGTGACACTTCCTCTTCTGCAGGAACGTAATGGTAGTGTAGACTGCAAACCTGCGAACGGAGGGGCGACGATGAACTCACTGAAGACAACCGTGCTTATGGCTGCGCTCTTCGGCCTGTTCATGCTAGCCGGTCAAGCTATCGGCGGCGAAAGTGGCATGATCCTTGGTTTCCTGTTTGCACTGGCGACCAACATGGTGGCGTATTGGTTCAGCGATAAGATCGCGCTTATGTCCAGCGGTGCACAGGCCGTAAGCGAAAGGGAGTTCCCCCAGCTCCATGCGATCGTGGCCCGCTGTGCTCGGAACGCGGGCATTCCCAAGCCCAGCGTGCATATCATCCCGGTGCAGCAGCCGAACGCGTTTGCCACTGGGCGTGGGCCCGGCAATGCTGCGGTGGCAGTAACGCAGGGTCTCCTGGAGATGCTCGACGAAGACGAGATCGAGGGTGTCATCGCCCATGAGATCGCTCACGTCAAGAATCGCGACATTCTCATCAGTAGCATCGCCGCCACGATCGCTGGTGCGATATCCATGCTGCAGTATCTGGCGTGGTTCAGCCGCGGTAACGACCGCGACGAAGGCCCAAGCCCGCTGGGGCTTCTTCTTGTCTTCATCGTGGCGCCGCTTGCGGCCATGCTCATCCAGCTAGCCATCTCCAGATCTCGAGAGTATGGCGCCGACGAAGGATCCGCCCGGATCACCGGCAAGCCCCTGGCACTGGCGTCGGCATTGCAGAAGATCGAATACGCAGCAGAGCGCATGCCCATGGAAGTGAACCCGGCAGCAAGTCAGATGTACATCGTGAACCCCATGGGCGGAGATCTTCTCAAGAGCATTGCCGGTCTCTTCCGGACGCATCCTCATACGTCGGACCGGATCGCCCGCCTGCAAGCTATGGCACAGGGATCCTACTGAAGCGCAGACGCCTTCGTCAAGGTGACGGCGGCCGGCCTACTGCTGTCGGTGACGCGTGATCTCCACCGCCACCGTCCGAGCGAAGCGTAGCGCACCCGGCTTGTCGGCGCGCACGTCCACGCGCTCGACACGTGGATCCTCCAGACAGGCTTCTGCCACCACTTCCGCAAGCCTCTCTAACAGGTAGAAGGAGCCGTCCTCCACGCGCTCCACTATGCGCTTCTTGATCGTGACATAGTCCACCGTGTCCCGGATGTCGTCGGTGTGGCATGGCAGGCTCAAGTCGGCATGAAGGGTGATATTCAGGATGACATTCTGCCGCTCGGATCGCTCCCAGTCACGAATGCCGATGATGGAACGCACAAGGAGGTCGCCGATGTGAATGCGGTCCAGATGCCTAGGCTCCATACATGCTCCCCATGAGGTGCTGGCCGCCATCGAGATAGAGGATCTGCCCAGTGACGAAGTCACTGTGCAGCAGGAACAGCACTGCGCGAACGACGTCCGCGGTTACGCCATGCCGGCGCAGAGGCAGACTGCGAGCGAGCGCATCGAGATATGCTTCGTCGCGGTCTGGAGGCGGCAAGATGAGACCAGGCGCCACGGCATTCACCCGGATGGCTGGCGCCAGCTCCAACGCCAGCATGCGCGTCAACGAGAACAACATGCGTTTGCTCAGGTGGTAGGCCGCGTGAAGCCGGTCGTACTCGACCACCCGCGTGTCCAGAAAGTTGATGATCTGACCCGGCCGCTGTTGTGCCGCTAACGAGCGGGCCAGCAATAGCGGCGCCAGTGCATTGACCCGCACGTTCCTTTCCAGCTCCTCAGGTTCGAACTCCAGGACCCGGCTCGTTTCGAAGATGCTTGCGGAGTTGATGAGGATGTCCACGGGTCTGCCGCAAAGCTCCACCGCGCGTGGCAACAGTCCGGCCGCCTCTTCTGGGTCCTCGAGGTGCCCCCGAACGGCCCATGCTTCTACGCCGCGATCCCGCAGGCGCGCTACTGCCTCACGCGCCTCGTCACCGGACGTCTTGTAATGGACGACCACATGGACACCTTCTTGAGCCAGAGCCTCTGCGACGGCCCTACCGAGACGTCTGGCTCCTCCCGTCACGAGCGCTACCTGTCCGCGCAGTGGTCTTTCCTCTCCACTCATGCAGCCAGCGACCTCCCGCCCTTCCGTGGGCTTCCAGCCCTGTGGCGCGGCATCCCTCTCAGTGCATCTCCGTTTCGCATGTTCCCAGGCCGAAACGATAGTAGTTGAATCGCACGTTGGGGTGATCGGCCAGGAGGGACATGGGCACAGAGGCATCGGCGATACGCTTGGAGATCATCAGGGCAGTCAGGCGCTGTCCGAACGGGTTGTCATGGTTGCCGGCATGCCAGATGGACACGCACTCCGCCATCCATGTCTGCTTCGGTCCCACGGAGATAGCGTGCGTTGGCACGAGTGCAAGTTGGCCGCCGCCCGAGGTCCGTGCGTTCTGGATTAGCGTCAGTGGATGCAGCTCCACAACGCGTGTGCCCAGCTTTCTGTACTCGTCCGGTGTCGGCGGTGCGTCGCGGTATGGACCTTGCCTCCGTGGCGGATCGTTGAAGGCCCAGTGCTTGACCTCTCCCTGCCCGCCCTGCATGATGACACACCGGACACCTCCCCACGACCGCTCGTATTCGGTGGGGTCTGCTTTCGGGAAGTGCAAGTTAGAGTCCGGCATGACGAGTTCTGGACGGATACGGCTGAAGCACAACTCGCGGTCGGCACGCTCGAACGAGAGGGGATGATCCGTTGGGACCTCCTTGCCATGCATGTACCACTCGTCCATGCCCCAGAAGTGAGCGTCATGGAGCTTCAGATCCAGGGCGTTGACGATCTGGGCCACCAGCGGGAGTTGCTCCGTGGGTCCAATGGGCCCACAGATGCCGGCGGGGTTGTCGGGGGTCGCTTGCCGCCAGGCGTGGATGTACTCCAATGCCTCCGCCAAGTAGAACTCCTCCAGCGTGTCGTACATGGTGACCGTGAATCCGGGGCGGCTGAGTTGCTCGACATCTTCTACGGTCAGCTTGGCCGCATCGCTGAGCAACTCCGGGTCCAGAGTGGTGTAATCCCACCAGTCCGGAGCTATCTTGCTGAGAGGTCGTGCCATGTCGGAACCTCCTTCTGCTTATGCTATTCGGGCGCGCTTACCATGCCGAGCGTCAGGCGTAGCAGGACGTCATCCGACGGATACGGGTGCCCACGGTGCTGGCGAAACCCTTCGGCATAGGCCACACCTATGTCGCGACCCCGATTGGCGTTCCAGCGCTCCATTGTCTGGATGTAATCATCCATGCCGTGTTGAGCGCGAAGCCAAGTACGCTGGCTCTCGTGGCAGGCCAACGCCTTGCGTTTCGTATCCATTACCTCAGAAACGGCGATGACCGTCGTTGGGCGCACCGCATTGCCGAACATGTCTTCCCCCCCGATAGGATCCGCATAATAGAGATAGGGCACCGTCGCTATGGGGGATTCATTGCCAGCAGTTGCGTAGTTCGGCATGGGCGCTGTGAATGTCGCATCCCGAACGAGCTGCGAGGTGATGATGTGATCGTACATGTAGTCATCGGGTGAGGTGGTGATGACAAGGAAGGGATTCGCGCGCCGAACGGCTGCAATGACGCGCTCCCTCGAGGGGTTGTCGAAGACAATCCGAACATCGTCGAAGCCGAGGCACTCGTAGGTCGCACCGATGGTTGCCGCGCCACGCTTCGCTTCTTCACGTCGGATTGCCGCGATCTCCTCCCTGGGCCTGTCAGGAGATCCCTGGTCACCGGCCGTCATGGTCATCACGTAGATCCTGCAGCCGGCTCTGGCCAGCAACAGGAGCGTGCCCGCACACAGGATCTCCATGTCATCTGGATGCGGCATGAGCGCCAGCACATTCTTGTTGTCGAGAGCCAACTCACACCCCCTCGCGAATCCAGGCTCCTCCCCCTCCGCCCGCGTCAGGTGAGTTCCATGAGAAACTGCCGCAGCGGTTCCGTCAGTTTCGTCTGCTCTTCCAGGAACGCATCGTGACCGTAGTCGGAATCCATTTCCCAGTAGCGTGCATCGACTCCTGCTGCTTGGAGCTCCCTAAGTGTCTGAAGAATGCTTGCAGGAGGGAAGAGGAAGTCGGAGCGGATACCGATGAGGAGACACTTGGCACGGATGCGTCGGTACGCCGCCTCCATGCTGGCGTAACCGCGGCTGATATCGTGGAGGTCAATGGCCCTGCTAACGCAGACGTAGCTGTTAGCGTCGAAGCGATGAACCAGCTTCCGGCCTTCCTCGTCCAAGTACTCCTCCACTTCGAAACGGGCATAGTTCGGCGGTTCCGGATGTGGATAGGGGCGGGTGGCACGCAGCCCAAACTTCTGTTCGAATACGCCCTCGCACAGATAGGTGATGTGACCGATCATCCGTGCCACGGCTAACCCTGCCCGGGGCCCTTCAGTGTCGTAGTAGTCGCCTCCTTGCCAGCACGGATCGGTGAAAATGGCCCGCCGCATGCAGTGATTGAAGGCGATGGCCATGGCGGACTGGCGAGGGCTGGAACCGACCGGACAGATAGCGTCCACCATCTCGGGAAACGTCACTGCCCACTCGTACGCCTGCATGCCGCCCATGGACGCACCGATGACGAGCTTCAAACGCCGAACACCCAGATGCTCGAGCAGAGGCCGCTGGGCGCGCACCATATCCCGAATGGTTATCGTTGGAAAGGACGAACCGTACGGTCTGCTTGTGCGTGGGTTCGTCGACGACGGGCCCGTCGTACCTCTGCATCCGCCGAGAGCGTTAGGGGCGATGATGCAATAGCGGTCGGTATCCAGAGCGCGCCCGCTGCCGATGATCTGATCCCAATACCCGGCATAGGGACTGTCCGGCTTGAACTTCCCTGCCGCGTGGGAGCTGCCTGTCAGCCCGTGTTCGATGAGAATCACGTTGTCACCTGCGGCGTTCAGCTCACCGTACATCTCGTAACAGGTTGTGACCTCATCGAGCGTCGCGCCGTTCTCCAGGACGAACGGCTCAGCGGCGGAGCCGAACGTGTAATAGCGCCGCTCGACGATACCGACCGAGCCCTCAGTCTGGCCGGCTGGCATTTCCTCAGCCATGTGTTGTGTTCCCTGATTGCTGCCCGACCACAGATGGGTACGGGAAGATCCTCTCGCTGGCCGTCATGTGTCGCGAGGCTGCCAGGTGAGTGTTCTAAGGCGGCAGTATTCCACAAAACCCAGCCGTCGGTACACAGACACAGCCATGGGCGTCGCATGGAGGATGCATGTGCGGATACCCTCGCTGCTGGCAACATCCAGTACGGCCCGTATCAGCGCCGTAGCATGCCCACGGTTGCGATGCTGCGAAACCGTTGCCACTCCGTAGAGGCCAGCCACACCAGCGCCGACGAACAGCATCGCCGAGGCAACGGGCTCGTTCCCCACACGCCCCAGGAAGAAACGCATGTGCGGGCGCCGTTGTGCGTCGCCGGCAACACGACGCTCCGCTTCGGATGGAACGACCGACGCCACCGGAGCAAGGGCCGCCAGAGTGCCCGATCGCATCCCGAAGCCGTCCGAAAAGGGAAGCGACCACGCGAGCAGTTCGCTGGCGCTGGTTGCCTCCGTCACGGTCTGCTCGAGAGAGACGGTCGGTACGACCTTCTTCCAGGCCGCTTGGTGCAGGTCCATGGCCATTCCCACGAGCGTATCGGTCGGAAGAAAGCCGAAGGCTGGCAGGCGCGCTGCGAGGTCAATTGGGTGAGTGGATGGCCCGACCCACCACATCCCTGGCAGCTCCCGCTGACGCAGAGGCTCCACAGCATCAGCGATGCGCTTGGCCGTTGTGCCGTGAGCGAACCGAGCCTGGAGTATTGCGTTGAACACCGGATGGTCGATCGGCACTACCGTTCGAACCATGTCCGGCTCCTCGATGATCTCGGCACCCGGAAGCAGCCGCACGAGGAGTCTGTACCACTCCACGAGGTTGTCCTCGATGGCCCGGATGACGCTCAGAGGTTCCAGCAGTCCTCCGAACTCTGCTGTCACGGCTAGGTAGGGCGATCCACTGTGGCGGTATTAGGTGCCGGAAGACCGCTCAGGCAGATGCGACAGAGGACCTCCATCCCGACGGGTATAGCCTCGTCATTGAAGTTGAAAGTTGACGTGTGGCCAGGTGCACCGTCGCCCAACCCCAGGCGGAACATGGCGCCCGGTGCGTGCTGGAGGTAATAAGCGAAATCCTCGGCTCCCATGGAAGGCTGTACGAGCTGGTGGCTCCGTTCTGCGCCCACTGTCTGGAGCGCTGCAGCGTGGACGAGCCGGACGACTTCCTCGTCATTTACAACGGGTGGGGCACCGCGCCTGTAGATCACCTTGCATTGGCAACCAGCACCTGCTGCTACACTGGTCGCGATACGATGCACGGTTTTCTCCATGCGGTCGCGCGACGCAGAGGTCAGGGTTCGCACCGTACCGGCCAGGTGTGCCTCCGCTGGAATGATGTTGTAGGCCGTACCGGCATGCATGCGCGCCACCGTCAGCACGGCAGGCTCCAAGGGATCCGTTTCGCGACTGATCGTCGTCTGGAGCGCCAGAACGATCTGTGACGCCGCGACGATAGGGTCAGCAGAAAGATGAGGGTATGCAGCATGCGCTCCGCGTCCCAGCACGTTGATGTCGAAAGTGTCCGCAGCGGCCATGACCGGTCCCACGCCGACGCCCACATGCCCGAGCGGCAGGTGAACCCACCCATGGAGCGCCACGATGGCATGCACGCCCTCCATGGCACCCGCCTGACACATGCGCGCAGCACCACCGACAGTCTCTTCAGCCGGCTGGAAGATCAAGCGTACGGCCACGGGCAGTCTGTCCCGCATCCCGACCAGCAATTCCGCAACTCCCAGCAGCATCGCCGTATGGCCGTCGTGACCGCACGCGTGCATGACCCCGTCATTCGCCGAACGGTAGGGCAGGTCAGCTTCCTCTTGGATGGGCAGCGCATCCATGTCAGCGCGCAACGCGAGGAGCGGCGCAGGTTTCTCCGGCGTGATATCGGCGAGGACGCCGTGTCCGCCGACATCGGTTCGAGGCTGCAGGCCCAAGCACCGGAGCTTCTCCGCCACCAGCGCCGCCGTCTGGACTTCGCAGTCGCTCAGCTCCGGATGCTGATGAAGGTAGTGCCGAAGTTCGACGATCGCAGGCACAATCTCCCGGACACGTTCTCGGAGCGGGTTAGCGGAGATGTCGTCCAGAAGCATGGGCTATGGGCCGCCGGGGGTGCTCTGTGTGGTTGGTGGGATGTAAGGTGGCGACGCCACAACTGTCCAGTACAGGCCGACGACGCGCATAGCCTCTACAAGGTGTTCGAACCGAATCGGTTTCACGATGTAGCTGTTTGCCCCAGCCTCGTAGCAAGCGGCGATGTCACGGTCGTCCTGTGAGGATGTCAGCATGACGACGGGGATGCGGCGCGTGCGTGGGTCGCTCTTGATGCGGCGCAAGACGTCCAGCCCGGAGAGGCGCGGGAGTTTGAGGTCGAGCAGAACCACCCTCGGTGGCGGGTCTACGGGTGTGTTCTCGTCGTCGCCGAGCAATGCGTGGATGGCTTCCACGCCGTCGCGTGCCACACGAACCTCGTTCACCAGGTTGTGCCGCTTGAGTGCACGCAGGGTTAGCTCGAGATCGGCGGGATCGTCCTCCACAATGAGGATCTCTACCTGGCTACCGCTCATCTTTCTGCTACCTTCTCCCCTACAACTCCCACCTACGCAACTCCTCTGTTCGGCCCATGATCACGGCCAATCAACAATAACGTATCGGATGCACCTTCTCACCGACGCTATGCGCCCGGGAATGTTCCCGAAAGGCCTCGAGCGCTGCCTTCTTTCGATCGTCCAGGTCATACTGGACGATGCGCAGTAGGTACTCCTCTGCCAGCGGCTCCGGTGTCCTGGTTCGCTTGGCCCACTCACGCGCAATCTCGCGGAGCCGCTTCTGCCCCTCGTCTCTGGCAGTCCGCAACAGCTCTCCCGCCTCCTCAGCTACGCTCTCGTTCCGTGCAATCCACATAGCATAGACGAAGGGCAGACCTGTCAGCACCTTCCATTCCTGGCCCAGGTCCAGCGTCCATTCTGACCGGTACGGCCTCATGGCTACGTCGCCAATCACGAGTGCCGCTCCGCACGACCGTAGCATGATCGGCACATTCGGCTCCATACGCCGGATCGCGGGACGGACACCATAACGCTCGGCTAGCACGATACTTGCCAGGGCTACGGAGGTCAACGACCCATTGTCAACGGCGAGTTCCGCGATTCTCTCAGGTGGTACGTCGGACAGAATCCGCACGCTCCGGATCGGACCATCGGCACTGATAGCAACACCGTCTACCACTGCCCTACCGGGTTGACGAAACGCCTCGATGCTGGACAGCAGAGCGACGTCCAGCGCACCACCGTCGAGCAACTCGGCAAGACGCGACGGCACCGCCGCCGTAAGCTCGATATCGGAACTGGCGTGCGGTTGTTCGAGATGCACCACCAGCGGTCGCCCGTTGAGATACGGCACACAGCCGATTCGCAACACGCTCTTATTCATGACAGGATACCATAAGAAAGTTCGGTTTCCGGTAAGCCGGTTCCTGCATCTACCAGACGTCCAGAATCGTAGTGCCACAGAGAATGACGGATACCCACCCGTTGACCGTGAAGAATGCCGTGTCCACGCGGCTGAAGTCATCCGGCCGAACAATACTGTGCTCATAGCCGAGAAACACTGCACAGAGTAGCAGTCCTGCGTAGTACCACGCACCGAGTGAGGCCATCACACCAACAGACCCCAGCAGGGCCAACATCACTGCGTGGAGAATCCGCGCTACTCGTAACGCCAGTGCCGGACCCATGCGGGCAGGGAGAGAGAACAGGCCTAGCTGCCGGTCTACCTGGATATCCTGAAGGGCGTAGATGATGTCGAAACCTCCGATCCATAAGGCCACCGCCGCCCAAAGAAGAATGGGTGTCCAGCCGAAGCTTCCGGTGACGCCCAGCCATGCGCCAACCGGCGCAATACCGATGGCACCCCCCAGTGCCAGATGGGTCCATTGTGTCACTCGCTTGGTGTAGGAGTATCCGGTAAGGGCCACCAGTGCCAAGGGAGCCAGACGTAGGCAGAGCTGGTTGAGGTTGCCGGCGGCGATGAGGAGGAGGACGGCCGCTACCACAGTGAGCACTCCCGCCTGCCACTTCTTTACTGCGCCGGTAGGTATCTCTCGCTTCCATGTGCGCGGATTCCGAGCGTCGTAGTCGGCGTCTACGATCCGGTTGAACGCCATGGCTGCCGTCCGTGCGCTCACCATGGCGATCAGGATCCAGCCCAGGGCGCGTAGCGACGGAAGACCATGCGGCAGTCCCAGCGAGCGTCCGGCAAGCACGGCCCCGATTATCGCGAACGGCAGTGCGAAGATCGTGTGTTCAAACCGAACTAGCGCCGCATACGTCCGCAGAGCATGCCATGCACGGCCTATGCGTACCATGTCTAGCGTGCTCTGCGAGAGGCTGCACTGGTCATTCGCGTTCGACCTGCCATTCCCGGCTCTCGGAATCCCCCACTCCAAGGTGTCGTGCCGCACGTGCCACTACGGTATCCACCATCTCTTCGACGGTGCGCGGATGATGGTAGAACGATGGCGAAGCGGGCATGATGACGGCGCCTGCCTCTGCTAGAGCCGTAAGGTTCCGGAGGTGGACAACACTGAGCGGAGTCTCGCGCACGACAAGAACCAGCCGCCGACGCTCCTTCAGGCACACGTCCGCAGCGCGGGTGATGAGATCGGTGGACACACCGCCGGCGATTCGACCGGCCGTTCCCATGGAGCATGGCGCAATGACCATGCCCTCATGATGTACGGACCCGCTGGCGGGCGGCGTGAAATAGTCGTCTGGGTCCAGTACTTCGATGCGGTCCGACTCACGGCCGAGGAGCCCGTGCACGAGAGCTTCCGCATTGTCGGCTTGCAGGCCGAGCTCCGTTGCCAGGACTTCGCGACCATGGTGGGAGATGCACAGGTACACGACATCGAACCACGGTTCTAGCATCCGCACGATGCGGACGCCGTAGATCGCTCCACTGGCGCCGGTGATACCCACCACGATACGGCGGATCATTCTGCACCTCCGCTTCAGGTGGACCTGGCTGACACGGCGTGTTCGCGTTGAATGGCGAACCACTGTGAGGTTAGCTGCGCGGCTAGCCAACCGCTGAGGACCCCCACACCGATGCCGCCGAGCACGTCCAGTGGCCAATGGTCTGCCATATACACGCGGGACAGTCCGATCAGGAGCGTCATCGCGGCGATCGCGACGGCTGCACGGCGACGTAGGCGCGCCGCTGGCAAGGTCAGCCCCAACGCCATGGCGATTGCTGCGGTCGTCGCTGTGTGTCCCGATGGGAAGCCGTTGACCCGCAGAGGACGACGCCCGTTGATGGTATGTACGTGAACATCCAGGGAGCGTCCCGCCACGTGCTCGTGAGTGTAGAACCAACTCGGACGCTGGCGCGGTATGCGCTTGAGAGCCTGCACCCCAGTGCCCGCAAGCACAATGGCAAGCAGAGATGGTACGAGCCACGCCTTCTGCAGAAGTACCCTGTCCCAGATTCCGCGCGCAAGGGCGTGTCTCTGACGTGTCGCGCCCCTTCTTCCGGCAATGACCGCCGCAAGGATCAATAGCAGCGCCTGAACATGACCGAGGCCGAGGTCGGTGATCCTCGGCATGATGAGATCCAGCGCCGGCGATGCGAAGCCGTTGTTGATGCTCTGGAACAGCGCTCTGTCCCAGTGCGTGATCATCGCGCCGACGTGAGACACCGGTGTCACGGGCCTACAGGCCGAGCTTCGGCCAGAGGGCATCGATCTTCGCCCGGACCTCGTCGGACATACGAATGCGCTGGGGCCATGGTCGGTGATGCCCCTCCTGGGGCAACTTGCGTGTACAGTCGAACCCCACCTTCGACCCGAAGCCCGTCTCGCGTGAGGCGTGGTCCAGAACGTCCACAGGACCTTTGCTGACAAGCATGTCACGTTCTGGATCCAGGTTGTTGCTGAGAATCCAGACGCACTCCGCAGCATCCTGCACGTTCACATCATCATCGAAAACGAAGATCATCTTCGAGAACATAAGCTGGCCGAGCCCCCATAGCGCGTTCATGACCTTGAAGGCGTGACCGGGGTATCGCTTGCGGATGCTGACGAGGACGATGTTGTGGAAACACCCCTCCACGGGCAGATTGATGTCCACTATCTCCGGAACCATGAGGCGAATCATAGGGAGGAACACGCGCTCGATGGCCTTGCCGATCCAGCCGTCCTCCATGGGTGGCCTGCCCACGATGGTCGCCGGATAGACCGGGTTCTTGCGGTGCGTTATGGCGGTCACGTGCAGGACCGGGTAAGGCTCCACAGGTGTATAGAAGCCCGTGTGGTCGCCGAATGGTCCTTCTGGGCGACGTTCCGAGGGGTCTACCTTGCCCTCGATGACGATCTCCGCGTCGGCAGGCACTTCCACGTCTACCGTCTTGCATCGAACGAGCGGCACGGGCTTGCGCCGGAGGAAACCGGCGAACAGCATCTCGTCGATTGCAGGAGGCAACGGTGCGGCAGCGCAGAACGTGTAGACCGGGTCGCTGCCCAGCGCGATGGCCACGTCGTAGGGTTTCGGGTCCTCGTTCTGGCCCTCGCGCAGACGGTGGTGTTCAGCCCCGACCTTGTGAAGCTGCCAGTGCAAGCCTGTCGTACGCTCGTCGTAGATCTGGATTCGGTACATACCGACGTTGCGCTTACCCGTGCTCGGATCGTAGGTGAACACTAGTGGAAGCGTAATGAACGGCCCACCGTCGTCGGGCCAACAGTGGAGGACAGGGAGACGTCGGAGATTCACGCTGTCACCGATGTGGACCACTTCCTGACAGAGGCCGCTGGAGGCCCGTTTGGGTGGCATCGAGGCGAGTCGGCGCAATGGTCCGAGCATTCGCAGCTTGCCGCTCAGAGTGTCGGGAACCTCAGGGCGCAGAAGCGCCTCGATCTCTTTCGCGACGTCCTCGTAGTCTTCCGCCCCAAGTGCCCACGACATCCGTCTCCGCGAGCCAAACACGTTGATGGCCACAGGAATGTCACTATCGAGCGGTCTCTCGAAGAGCAACGCCTTTCCACCACCCGGGCTCTTCATGACGCGGTCGGCGATCTCCGTGATCTCCAGGTGCGGCGAGACAGGCTCGGCGATGCGTTGCAGCTCGCCAGCGGATTCGAGACGATGCAGGAACTCTTGAAACGATGAATAGGCCATGTCTATGGGCAAGGGCCAGTTTGGCGCTACCAGCGTAGTATACTGCCCCAGAGAGCCTAGCTGCACCTAGGTTCGCCAGGGAACCATTGCCGGCGTCCGTTCCCATGGCAGCACGGCGGTTCGGGTACAATCCGGACACGCAGCAGACAGGACCAGGCGCCGAGGGTCGGTGCCGCGTGCAAGTGCAGGAGAGAATCATGCCTCTGTATGCCGGAGTATGCGAGACCAATATTACACCGCCGCTGGGTGTCTGGATGGCGGGCTACGCCTTTCGACCGACGGGTTGCACGCTCGTCCACGACGAACTGCATGCCCGAGCAGTGGTGTTCAACGACGGGCGCACGGCCGTAGCGATCCTCTCGATGGATCTCATCGCCTTGCCAGACGATCTGGTCACGCGGGTTCGCGAGGGCATCGCCACCGAGGTGGGTCTGGAGCCAGCCGCCATCATGCTGAACTGCAGTCATACGCATGGCGGCCCCAATCTTGGGTTGTACAACGCCATGGGATCGCGGGATCCGGCGTACATAGACGTCCTCGTGCGCAAGCTTGTCGGTGTCACGAGGCAGGCGGCGGAGACCATGAAACCGGCCGTCCTGGCCTACGGCCGCGCTCCTGTACAGATCGGCATCAACCGAAGGCAGACGTGTCCGAAAACGAAGCAGACCGTGCTGGGTCTCAACTTTGCAGGTCCGGTGGCGCCTTACGTAGATGTCCTCAGCGTCTCGCTACCGTCCGGGGGTACCTTCGCGCTCCTGTTCGCTCACGCGTGCCATGGCACTACACTTGGCGGTGACAATCTCCGTATCACTGCGGACTACTGTGGCTACGCCGCCGATCACGTGCGCAGCGAGTCAGGCGGCGGGATCACACCACTGTTCCTCCAGGGATGCAGCGGCAACATCAACCCGTATCGGCGCGGAACGTACATCTCTGCTGCGCACAACGGGCGCACATTGGGGCAAGCGGCGCTGCACGCATGGCACAACGCTACACCCCTCTACGACGATGAGCCGTTGGGCTTCGAGGAGCGGACAGTGGAACTCCCTCTCACTCCGCCGCGGGCCGTGAATGAGATCGATGCCGAGATCGCCGACTGGGAGCAGAAGCTCGCTGACGCCAAGGCGGGCGGCAACATGGGCGCAATCCTCAACGCGGAAGGCATGCTGACCTATTGCCGCAAGGAGCGCGAGCTTGCAGCGTCGGGCCAGAGCACCTTCACGATGCCATTCCCGATCCAGGTGCTGACGATTGGCGGTGCGCGGTTTATCGGCTTGCCCGCTGAAGTATTCGTGCAATATGCGCTGGACTTCGACAACCAGACGGATCAGCCAGTCTTTCCTCTTGGGTGCACAAACGGCGCCAAGAACTATCTCCCAACCGAGGCCGACTACGCATTCGGCGGATACGAGGTCCAGTACGCCCACCGCTACTACAACAGCCTCATGTTCACGCCCGATTGTGAGCGCCTGGTCCGAGAGACCGCTTACGAAATGCTGGGCGTGCAGCAGCCGGACTTCACTCCCTACAGCACCTGAGAAACGGCACCTGCCTGCCGTCCCACCCGCGCTCTGGTGCTGGCTGCGCTCTCGACCTAAGCGCCGTTCGGCGCTGTGTGGGTGCGGGCGGGGGAAGACGCGGTTCCGCTCAGTCCAATCCGATGGAGTCCGCGAAGCGGTCGTCGTCCGTAAGGTCGTCCTCGGTCAGCGGACGCCACCGACCGCCCCCAAGATAGACGAGTATGGTGCCACATCCGCTGCAGCGAGCGCGGCTCTCGTACCCTGTACCAGGTTTGGGGGCGGCTGGAGCGCCGGTGCGCTTGTCGCGAGGACGCAGGGGCTTGCCGCACACAGGGCAGCGACCGAAGACGGGCGGTGTGTCGCCGGTTTCGGGAGTTACCTCTTCTTGGATAATACTGTCTGCGCGTGTGTTGGTGTGCGTTCCTGTGTCCATGCGGTGACTACCTCCGAGCCGGGATCCCGCTCGATGCACGATAGCATACCATCAATGGGACGCCGCTATGGCACTGGGAACGTCACACGGGCGACGATTCCGTTCTCGCTCCGCATCTCGAAGGTGCCGGAGAGCGAGCCTTTGACCAGGTCCGTCACGATGCGGAGACCCAGGCTTTCCGTCTGCGCGGGATCGAAACCCGGTGGAAGCGGCGCTCCGTCGTTGGTCACGGTGATCGTTACGCTCTGGTCGCCCTTCGCGATGGAGATGTGTATCCGTCCTTCATCCAACTCGCGGAAACCATGCTCGACGGCATTCTGGACCAGCTCGTTAAGGACGAGCGCGAGAGTCGTAGCATGGCTCAGGGGGACGCGGAGCTCCTGACCAACCACATCGGTATGAATGGACTTGCCCGGAGGCACCAGGCTCTGCTTGGTAGCGAACAGGATCTGCTCGGCTAGCTTGTTCACGCTCACGCGATCCAGGTCTTCGCGAAGCAGCAGTTCATGTACGGCTGCGATGGCAAGGATACGGTTGAGCGTGTCCTGCATCGCCGATTCTACTGTCGCGTGGTGGCCGAAGTGCATCTGCAAGCGGACGAGACTGGCGATTTGCTGGAGACTGTTCTTGACCCGATGGTGCATCTCCTGGATGACCGCCGATTGGAGCATGTGTCGAGCGGTGAGAATGGCCAGGGCTGCCTGAGCGCTCAGCGCCTGCAGAATCGCTAGTTCTTCCTGGGTGAACTCATGAGGCTTCTCTGTGTAGCAGTTCAACACCCCCAGCACTTCGCCTTTGATCATGAGCGGAACCGATGCCAGCGACGTCAACCCGGCCTTCTCTGCGATTTCGGGGAAACGGTAGTCCGGGTGCTTCTTGACGTCGGTGACAGTGATGACCCGGCCTTCCCGAGCTGCCCGACCGGCAATGCTCTCTCCGACCTTCGGGCGAGGTTTGCGGATGTAATCAGGATTCGGGCTCTGGGTCGCCTTGATAACCAGCTCCTGAGTCTCGTGGTCCACCAGCATGACCGTACAGATCTTGTAACCCATGGTCCGGGCCGTCATCTCGACGAACATGGAAAGCATGTCGTCGAGGTAGACGTTGGACATGATGGCTTCGCTAACTTCCGAGAGGTGCTGCAGGTGCACGGCGGTACGCTCGAGCTGCCGCTGTCGCCTCGTCCGCTCGATTGCGCCTGCCACTTGACTAGCAATGCCCGACAGAAGGCGCATCTGGTGCTTGGTGTATTCGTGGGGCTCCCGTGTCCGCACGTTGACAACGCCCAGCATCTGATTCCGGTAGACAAGAGGCACCGAGAGAATGCTCTCGTACTCTTCCTCATGGATCTGTGGGAAGTAGCGGAAGCGCCCATCGCTCGTGGCGTTCCTGCTGATGGCGACAGGCTTCCTTTCCCGGGCGGCCCACCCAGTGATCCCTTCCCCGACCTTGAGACGGATCTTGCCGATCATGCTCTGACCGGTTTCGTCGGCTGCACGCAGTACCAGCTCGTTGGTCCTTCGGTCGAGCAGGTAGAGCTGGCAGGAATCGGTGCCCGTGACCTTCATGGCGATGTCCACGGTCAGGCGGAGCATGTCTTCGAGATCGAAGGAGGAGCCTGTCGTCTCTGCAACACGGCGCAGAGCGTCGGCCTCGGCCTTGCATTCCTCCAGCTCTCGCCGGAGTTCGTTGACAACGTGTTTCGCCTCTTCGATGGCTTTGTCCCGCAATGCAATCTCCCTGCGGAGCGTATCGGGGTCGCTGTCCGTGACAGGTCGGCGCGCACGCCACAGAAGCGGGTTTCGAAACCGGAAGCGGGATTTCATGGCCCGACTCAGACGCTGTAGGCGACGATGATGGCTTCAGCGATCTCGCGCATGGACTTGCGAGTGTTCATGGCCTGTAGTTGAATGCGCCGAAACGCCTCGCTCTCGCTGAGGCCTAGCTTGTCCATGAGAATGCCTTTCGCACGCTCTACGACCTTCCGCGTCTCGAGCTTCTCCTCGAGGCTTCGTGCCTCCTTCTCGAGGGCAAGGTACTCCTTCCAGCGGCTCAGAGTGATCTCGACCGCCGGCATGAGGTCTGTGTCGCGGTAAGGCTTCACCAGGTAGTAGTACACGCCCGCATCGGACGCTCGACGCACCAGATCCGCCTCTGGGTACCCGGTCAGTATCAGCACCGGGGCCAGATGCTCATCGTGAAGGACACGGGCGACCTCGATCCCATCCATTACAGGCATGCGGATGTCCAGTATCGCGACGTCCGGCCGCAGGTCTCGTACCGCCTCCAGGGCGGTGCCCCCATCACCAGCTTCTCCTACTACTTCGTAACCGAGCTTCTCCAGCGTCTTGCGCAGGTCCAGCCGGATGATCGGCTCGTCATCAGCAATGACGATCCGTAGAGGTCTCTGTGCGGTCTCGGTCTGTGACAAGTGCTCTCACTCCTCTGCTATGTCTCAGCGCGATCGGTACGCCGTCCGTGCCGTCGCGTCGTGACTCTCAGGCTCCATTGGCTGGCGGTAGTGTACAATACCCGAACCCAGCGAGTCAAAGCTGGACGGAGGCGCATGGACCCGGTCAAGCCCGACACTATCGAAGGAGCACGCAAGCAATCGCCTTGGCGATCGGCGGCGATCTACAGCATTGCCTACCTACTGTTCTGGCAGGTCGCTCCGCGGGTTCGGGACGAGCGCCTAGTCACGGTGATCGTCGCCACGATCCTGTCGCTTGTGCTGGTCGTCCTTGTCACTGCCTCGGCGGCACGTGCCATGCGCAGCGTACCATCAGCTCTTGGGATCGCGGCCGTATCGGCTGCCTGCATCCTACCACTCCGTGTTCTCTACGCCATGGGTACGCTGGTACCGCCATGGAGCTGGATGCTTCTGGTGCCTGGGTTGCCCGAGCTCGTGTTCATCCTATTCGGTGCCGCCATCGGCGTCCTCCTGTCGCGCCTCATGCGGAGCGCCAATATGGTGCCACCGGCAGCAGCAGCCCTGGCCATCGTCGATATGTGGACAGTTCTGCTTGGTGGGCCTGTCCAGCAGCTGATGACGAGTCAGACGGCAACGGCCCAGAAGGTTACCCAGGCCATGACGGTGCGACTGCCTGCTCCGACATCCGGGGCGGCTCCCATAGCGGTGGTTGGCTTCGCCGATTTCGTTTTCATGGCTTTCTTCGTAGCTGCCATGTGCCGGTTCGTGGGGGACACAGCGGGGTATGGACGCACGGTGCGTCCTCTAGCCCTGGTCCTCGCCCTCTACATGCTGTTAGTCCTATTGACGGGATGGAGTCTGCCCGCTCTGGTTCCCATGGCACTCGTCGTGCTGGCCGTCCATCGTCGGAGCTTCCGCTACGAGAGGCACGAGCGCTTCGCACTCCTTTACGCCGGACTCTTGCTCGTGGCGATGATGGCGGCTAGCGTCTGGCTCATGCGAAGGTAGCAGTCAGCCGCCGATCGCTATCGTAGTCCACGGTCCTTCAGCCAGCCAATCAGCCTGTCCGGATAGTCCGTTTGCAGAGCATCGGCTCCCATTTCCGCAGCCCGAGCATAGCCCTCCGGGTTGTCGGTGGGGCCCATGATATCCATCCAGACCTGTCCACCACACGCGTGGGCTTGGCGCACCTGCTCCTCCGTCCATTCGAGGGCATGCCCATCGAAGGCTACCGGAGCGATCGTCTGAGCGAGGGACTTCATCTGGGTCTCGTTAGCCGGATGGCCTGGCATGAGTAGCCACCGGGGTCGGAGAGAACGGTATTCGCGCAGGGTCTCCAGGCTGCCATAGACAACGATCCGTTCGCCGAAGCGCACGCGGTCGAGAACACCCAGTACTTTCCTCACAGGCGCGCTCTTGTGGTCCATGTAGATGCCGATCTTTCCCCGACACAAGCGCGCGACGTCCTCTAGGGTAGGAACGCGCTGCCGTCTGGCACCAGGGTACTTAGCTGCAGCGTTCAGCCGGGCGATGGTCGAAGCACTCAAGCGAGAGACTTCACCAGTACCATCGGTCGTTCGGTCTACGGCGCTGTCGTGCATGATGACCAGGGCGCCGTCCGCGGTCTCCCGGACGTCTATCTCCACGTAGTCCGCCCCGATGCGGATCGCGTTTCGGTACGCCTCCAGAGTGTTCTCGGGTGCCAGACCTGCTCCGCCACGATGGGCCACGACGATCACCCGATGACGGCCTCCATCGCGTGATTGGTGGCGCTCCGGTGCAGCCAGCAATGTGACCGCCGCTAGGATCATCAAGCTAGCGTGCGCGAATGATCGGTATGCCACCTTGATCGCCCCCAGGATCTTCAGTCTCGCGCTTCGTGCGACCCGTCTCGGACGCGCGGGATGACGACTGTGAGTCATTAATAACCATGACGATGTCTATTCGGATGAGGAGGACGGCCAACGGCCACGCACTAGCCCTGGACGCCCTGCTACCAGCCACGGCGTGATGGAGAAGAAGCGCGGCGAGTTCCTTGTCCTTCGATTGCCAGGCAGCTAGAGCATCGAGCTCCAAGCGCGTAATGAGATGCTGACGACGCTCATCGGTAACAATGGCGTCTACTGCCTCCGCCAGTATTCGCTCGAACTGCTCTTGCTGCTGTTCCCGCGTCAGAACAAGCGGAGAAGTGGCGATGCCGGAGATCCTTTGCACATAGGGAGCGAGCTCCGCCGCCGACGGCCATGACGTCAGAACAGGGTACTGTTTCAGAAGACGATCCGGGGATTTCGTGCCAAGTGCATCGCCGGCAACCTCCTCAGCGGTTATGTAGGAATAGATGAGCGGTCGGTCATAGCTCTGACTTGGCGGCGGCAGCATGCTCAAAGCCTTATGGAAACCCAGTGGCACAAGGCGGCCCGCCGCCAGGGTCCGACGCTCAGCGTCCTCGAGGAGATGCCTTGCATAGTCGGGTGCTATTGGCGCATAGAGCCGCGGTTCCGTGGCACTCCGACCCGACTTTCTCTGATGAGCAATGTAACGCTCTTTCAGCTCTATGAGCGACATCTCGCCACCGCCGCAAGCAAGGACTTCGCCGCTTTCTCCGAGCTCTACCAGAGTGTGCGGACCGGTGTCACCGTAGGGGCAGATGTGCAGAAAGCGACTGCCGTGCCGGATGGAAAAGCCGAGGAACGTCTCCACTTTCGGTTCCAGCTTCTCATCTGGACTGGCGAGCGGCTTGGGTACCTCCTCTGCAAGTGGCTCGATGCCCCGAATACGAAGCAGGTACAGCGCCCGGCGAGCGGCCTTCGCCCGCTTACGGTCCGGCCCTTCACCAATGAGTCCAAGTTCGCTGGCGGCCTCAGGCGTCGCTCGAAGCGCTATGGCGCGAATATCCTCCGGCATATCGGCCGGCAGTTTCAGGTCTCCAGGCGGATCAGTCAATCTCTTATCCCTTCGGTTCAGAATGGAGGAGGTACAGAATGCTGAGCCAGCCGCTCCTGCGCCGTCAGCGCAGCCTTGGAGCCCGGTGCCGTCTTTGCGGCCTCGTTCCACAGTTGACGTGCCGAGGCTAGCTGCCCTTCACGATACGCAGCATCGCCCTGCTCGAGATAGGCTTCCGCCTGAGCCTCCCTCTCCGAAAACTGCTCCATGAAGCTATCGGGCGTCGTCGAGGCCGGGGGCTCCTCACCTGCACTCGAGCCTTCCGGAAGCACCGCATCTCCCGGACGCATGCGGAGCGCATCAAGATTCTCCCGGGCCACTTGTTGTGTGGACAGGTCCTGCTGCGTCATGCCGTTGGGATACCGCTCGTACAGTTCGAGAACTCGTGCGAACCACTGCGCTGCTCGTCCGTATTCCCCGAACTGGGCGGCGCGTACGCCAAGGCGGTTCATCGCCTCCGCAAGGCTCGTGCGGGCGACGATACCCTCTACAGAGTCGGGCGCTCTTAGGAGGACCTGCTCGTATGCCCTGGCCGCACCTTCGAGGTCCCCTGACTGGGCTAGTGCATTGGCTGTTCGTAGTTGCGCTTGGATCGCGAGCGTCTCGCCCGTGCGCTGATGGGCTTCCCAGGAGCGGAGAAAGAGAACCACACCTCCCAGAATCAGACCCGCCAGGACGAAGCTGATGACAAGCACCTTCACGAACGCGCGGACGTTTTCCGGCACAGACCAGTCGCCGGCACCTCGATACTGGGGAACCGGCGCGTGACCAACCTGTCCCTGGGCTGCCGCTGGCGAACCCCAACTTGCGAAAGGCCCCACGACTGTGCCGCCCTGCCCTGGTTGCGTGGCCATCTGCGCGGGCTGCTGAGGATACACAGGTGGGAGGGCAGCTACGGGAGGTGGCAGAGCTGGTGTGACAGCCGGTGGATACGACCTCGCGAATGGGTCCGGAGGCGGATGGGCAGCCTGCCAAGGAGACGGGGCCCGCTGCTGATGATACGGTGGTCCAGGCACAGGTGGGGGAAGGAACAACGACGGTGGTTGCTGCCCAGTCGAAGTCGGAGACGATGCAGTGCTGGCTGCCTCCACAAGTGCCTGGCGCATGGCCTCGGCCGACTGGAAACGGCGGGCAGGATCCTTGGCCAGCCCCTGACGGACGACCTGCTCGATGGTGAAAGGCACTCCCACGAGCGGTGGCGGCTCGGCATTCATGATGGCGTAAGTGATGGTCACCACGCTGTCGCCGGTGAAGGGCTTTCGCCCCGACAGCATCTCGTAGAGAACGACTGCGGTCGAGAAAAGGTCCGACCGATGATCGATGAACCGTCCCTCGATCTGTTCGGGCGACATATAGCTCGGTGTCCCGAAAACCTGGCCATCGCCCGTGAGGGAGGCCTCCTCGGTGAGCCTAGCGATACCGAAGTCGGTAAGCTTGATCTGCCCGTCCGGCAGGATGTGGATATTGTCTGGCTTCACATCCCGGTGAATGACCTTGTGGGCATGGGCGTGAGCCAGAGCCGACAGAACCTGCCTAGCGATATCCAGAGCCTCGTGGACGGCTAGAGCGCCGATGGTCTGAAGACGGTCGCGTAGCGTCCCTCCTTCGAGGAACTCCATGGCGATGTAGTAGCGGCCGTTGTCCTCCCCGTAGTCGTATATCGTGACGATGTTGGGGTGAGTCAGCTTGCCGGCGGCGCGAGCTTCACGATGGAATCGCTCGATACGCTCCCTTCTAGGGGCACCCGTCAGGTTCGGCGGGACCACGAGTTCCTTGACCGCCACGCGTCGGCCCATCGTCGTGTCCACGGCTTCGTAGACGACGTCGTTGGATCGGGCGATCTCCCGTACGATGCGGTACTTGCCGGCTATGACCTCGGTGGCCATGGTGCTAGTTGCTCGGTGCTAACCCTGTGCAAAGTCACGATGCCAACGAAGGAATGGACTCTTGCGCGCAGTTGCTGGTTGCAGTCATGCCTGCCAACATCCTACCCGCTGTTCGTCATCAAGCCATACGGCACCCGGGACTAAGCGGTTGCACCACGACCGCGCGATGAGGAGCCGAGCAGGACGTGCATTCCCGACGAGAGGCTGCGGCAGCACGGGCTCACTGGTCAGCACACTCTCGGCACGTTTCTGCGAACCACGCATGAACGCGACTGTCTGCCGTCAGCTCCGGATGGAAGGCTGTAGCCAGCAAGCGCCCTTGCCGAACCGCGACGATGACGTTCTCGTAGCGAGCGAGAACCTCCACACCAACTCCCACCTCGGTCACGTGCGGAGCACGGATGAACACTCCACGGATGGGATCAGGACCAAGGGTTGGGAAGGGAATGTCCGCCTCGAAACTATCGATCTGTCGTCCGAAGGCATTTCGCGCTACGGTGATGTCCATCAGCCCCAAGCGTGGCTGGTCGCTTCCACTGATGCGCTGGGCCATGAGAATCATGCCGGCGCACGTGCCGAAGACAGGCATCCCCTCTGTCGCGCGATGTCGCAGGGGATCCAGGAGACCCCTCCTGACCATGAGTTTGCCAATGGTGGTGCTCTCGCCGCCCGGAATGACGAGTCCGTGGAGGCCGTCGAGATCCTCCGTGTCTCTCACCAGCAATGGAGTCACAGTCGTCAGACGACCGAGCATGGCGCAATGCGCTTCGTAGTCGCCCTGAAGGGCGAGCACACCGATTCTCACCATCGAGTTGGCATCAGCGCACCTGCTCAAAATAGAACACGCCTTTCTTGTTGCTGGTGACGATGTCGAGCCTACCATCTTGGTTGACGTCGGCCACGGTGAACTGCGTGCCTACTCCAGAGTCGTCGTCAACAACATGGCGAGTCCATTGCACCTGGCCGGTGCTCCGAACAGGCTTGAAGTACACCAGCATGGCCGGAGCATTGGGCTCTATATCGCCGCTGGGACCATGAGCCCAGAAGCGCTTCCCGGTGACGAACTCCATGACACCGTCTCGATCGAGATCCGCCATGACCAGTGCATGGGTCTGGGAGACGGACTTGTCAATGAGATGCTCGACGAACTCCGCTCCCTTGCTCGTACGCTTCTGCTCGAACCACCACACGCCCACGCCGTGGGCCGAACTGCTTACGACATCGGGCAGACCGTCCTGGTTCACATCGTAAACGACCATGTTCGCGCACGGCTGACCCAGGCTGGCGGGCACGAAGCTCCAACCGGCAGCACGAGGATCCTGCGGTGCCTGATAGAAGCCCTCGGTGGTCAGAATATCGGCTCGTCCGTCACCATTCACATCGCCCACACCAAGCCCGTGAGAGAACCGTTGGGTGCCCGGAGACTTCGCGGTACTGACAATGTGCGCGATAAACTCCTTCGTAGGATCTGGCGAGGGTTCGTACCATGCCATGTACGCCTCGTCCTTCGGAAAGACGAGAACAGGCTGGGACCGAGGACCGAGAAGCTTCTCGAAGAGAGGCGTTTCATTGCAGGCACTGCCACAGATCTGGTAGCTCTTCCACGGCCCTCCGGCTTTGCCCGGGTTGCGCCGCCAGTCAGCTGGTCCTCCCGGCATGCCGATACGTATCTGGTCTGGATATCCGTCACGGTCAACATCAGCCGCGAACGTTGCGAAGCACTCGCTGTAACCAGCGGCGGGGTCGTACTTCTTGACCGGTGCTATCTCATGGGGTTTCCATGACGGCGCCTCGTACCAGAGGTCACCTGCAAGGATGTCCGGTCGCCCATCCCGGTTGAAGTCGGCCACGCACACGCCCTCCGAGCGGAACGCCGTGTCCAGCACGGTCTTGCGGAAGTGGAGGGAACCGGGAGAAGACTGCCGTGAACCGGCCTGGATCAGCATGGCCATGATGGTGACCGAGGCTGCCATCACACATGCGGTCTTGTTCATCGGGGTGCTACCTCCTTGTCGTGCGAGTCACTGACGGAGCCGGGTAGCAGGTTCAGCACTACACCAAACCCCTGAGATCGTGTGCGATAAGAGAGTCCGAACTCGAGACAATCGAGCCGGTGCAACACGGAGACGGCAGTGTCATAGGCTCTCCACCGATCCGCATCGTATGCCACCATGAGGTCGAGGCCCCATCGCACGTAGTCGCCTTCGTATCTCAGCCTCACCTCGTTTTTCACAGCCAGCCGGTCGAATGCGAACGGCGTCCTTCCCCCCTCGGCCCGATAGCGGTAGCCCGCGCTGAGCGCTGTTCCTCCGCGCGACTGCCACACAAGCTCAGCCTGGGGCGAGCTGATCGAGTAGGTACCGCCCTTACCGTAGGCTGCCCCCTCCCAATCGAAACCGGCCCGGAGGCTTACCGATGGAAGAAGATGGATGGACGGAGCTACTGCACCAGCTCTCAAGGACGCTCGCGAGTCGGTCACGCCTGTCGTCACCTCTTTGTAGTAGCCTCCCGCGACAACGCCATAGAACGACGCCCGGTCCGTCCGTAGCCGGAGGGCTTGGCCGTCCCGTTCCGATGCCGCCCTCAGCGCTGGGTGGTACAACGCGATGCCGGCTTCGGGAAGCCGGCTCAGTCGCAGGTCCGTGCGCAGTCGGTGGTGAGCGTACTCATTGGCCCCAAAGGCCGCGAAGAGGACCGTTGGATGGGCGACGTAGTCCACAGGCGGTGCACCAGAGGCCGGAAACAGCTCCAGCGCGTCCGGCGTCGGATCTGACAAGGCGTTTTTCCGCAGCAGAGGCGGAACCGCGTCGGCATTGGGTCGGCCGGGGTCCAGCTCCCATGTCACTGCGCCAAACGGCGCTCGCCGTACAGAGGCAACCAGATCTAGGTTCAACGACGAACGAGCGTTGGAGAGAAACTCGGTAGCCAACCGGTACTTGATCCCCGTCTCCTTACTGTAACTCGGAATCGGAAACGGGTTCGCCACCTTGGTGGTAAAGGTCTTCTCCAGGTATGGCACAACGAGGACGCGTCGGCCACCCAACTCCAGAGCGACCCCACGAGCAACGACCTTGCCGCGAGCGTTCAGTCGGAGCTCCTGGGCGGTGATGCAGAAATCGGGATGCTCCTTGGAGCAGGTTGTGAACCGCCCCTGTCTCGCGATCAGCGTGCGGTCCTTCGCCATAGTAATGCCCGATCCACGCAAGCGGATCGCACCGACCCGCGCTTCTGCATGGGAAAGGGAACCTGTCAGATCGGCGGCATTCAGCCTGAGCGAGGTGCCGCTGAGCACGGCATCGGATCGCCGCAGCGACAATCTGCCTCGTACAATGATCTCGCCATCGGGCTTCCCCTCGGCGTCATCCGCCGTGAGAATCACTGTCTCGCCAGTCTCCAGACCGCTCAGCGTTATCCGGACGGGTCCGGGCGACCGGAAGTAGTTGTCGGCAGGTGTCCAGAGAATGTCCTTGAAGCTGTCGATCCTAGCGCCCAAGGGCAGTTGCGGGCCCGCTGCGGTGCTCCGTGTCTGAGCGCAGGCGACACCAGCTATGAGGAGCGCCGCCGTTCCTAGGAGCCATCGTCCCGAGCTCTTCAGGGTTCCAAGCACTTACTTGTCTCCATGCGCCGGAGGCACCGGTCCGCTGCCCGTTCCAAGGCGCAGTCTCTGAGGTACATTATGCCCATAACGAGACCTTTCCCGGTGCAGCACCATATGCGGACTCCTGAGCCGGGTGTGGTCCAGACATACCAAGAGGAGTGGCTCCATGTTCCAGGCCTTCGCCGCACTGATGCTTTCCTCGGGAACAACGATGTCCCAGGTACCGGCCAACGTAGCAACGGGCTTCCTTTTCAAGGAACTGCGTCTCTCGGAGAAGACGTATCGCTACGTCGTCTACGTTCCCCGCGACTACGATCCATCCCGCAAGTGGCCGCTCATCCTGTTCCTCCACGGTGCCGGCGAATGTGGCTCGGATGGCCTTAAGCAGGTCGCCCAGGGCATTGGCTCGGCCATACTCTGGGACAGTGCGAAGTGGCCTTTCATCGTCATCTTCCCTCAGAAGCCCCAGGTTCGCGATGCGTGGGAAGACCACGAGGAGGCTGTCATGGCTATGGTGGACGCTGTCCTGCGCGAATACGCAGTAGATCCGGCACGCCAGTACCTGACAGGTCTCTCCCAGGGCGGCCACGGCACATGGGTCCTGGGCGCGCGTCACGCCTCGCGGTGGGCTGCCATCGCACCCATATGTGGCTATGGCGATCCTGAAGCCTTGGCTCCAAAGCTCAAGGACATGCCGATCTGGTGCTTCCACGGCGACGCAGACCAGGCCGTCCCGGTGGCCCAGTCGCAGAAGATGGTAGAGGTGATCAAGGCAGCGGGAGGCAATCCGAAGCTCACAATCTACCCCGGTGTAGGACACAATTCGTGGGACAAAGCGTATCGCGAGGAGCCGCTGGGACAGTGGTTCCTGGAGCACACACGGGCTCAGGCCGCTCGTTAGGCTGTCGCCTACCTTAGCGCTGAACTCTCTGGGACTACGGCATGGACCATCCGCCCAGGAGCACGTCATCCGACTCCGTGCGGCACCGGCCCCGGCCGACCCGCCAGCAGATCGCCCGCGTTGTCGTGGCTATCCTCGTTCCTCCAGCGGCAGTGCTCGCCGCGATTCACTCGGAGCCGCTCGGAGAAACGGCTGCTCAGCATCCGGGCTTGCTAGCTCTAGCCATTCTGACCGTTGCGCTGGCGCTGTGTTTCCAACCTCTGCGACGCCTGCTCCTCGTCGTGCTAGCATACGCTGCCGCGCTCATGGCTTTGCTCGGAATGTACCGAGCGAGAGTGGTCGGCCCACCTGTACAACTCGCCGCGCTCTCCGGCCTTTATTCGCTCGGGTGGGCGGTTGTGTTCGCCATGGCCGCAGCAGCCGGGACCACGGAGATCATCCGTCCGCGCACTGTGCTTGCCAAGCGGCTGCTCTTCGGGGCAGGTGCGGTGTTCCTCATCGGCCACGGCGTGGTGGGTCTGGTGACGATGCCGAATTCCCTATCGCTGGCTGCCTTGATCGCGGGGTTGTGCAGCCTCGTCGCAGCCTTTCTCGCACACCGACTTGTCCTGCCCGCCCCTCCACCTTCGGAGGAGGATCCGCTCAGTGCAGCGGCTCTGGCAGAGGCTCGACATCGCAGACTTCGAGATCGCGAATGGCGGGACACTGCTCGAGGCGGTACACTGCATTCGTGATCGAACGCCTTCCGCCATATTGGCGGAGGGCCATGGCGGAATCCATGCAGATCGGAGGACAGGAGTGCCCCTGACCGATACCGACATAAGGACTGTCGCGAGGCTTGCGCGGCTCGCATTGCCTGAGGAGGAAATGGCCGCTCAGTATGAACACATCAACGCTCTCATGCGATGGTTCGAGGTCCTGCAGACGGTAGATGTAACGGGAGTGGAGCCTACGTCCCATGTGATCGGTATGTACAACTTCTTGCGACAGGACGTGGCAGCGGAGTCGCTGTCACAGGAAGCGGTCCTCAGCAATGCGCCGGAGGCAGCAGAAGGCTTTTTCGCTGTGCCACGAATCCTAGAGGACTGAGTCTCCATGGCTCTGACCGAGATGGGAGCCAAGGAACTGGCCGACCTTATAGCCCAGGGCGGTGTCAGCGCTGAGGAAGCTGTCATGGCGACGCTCGAGCGCATCCAGCAGACAGAGCCGTGCCTGCAGGCACTTCTCACCGTCTGTCCAGAACAGGCCATCTCCCACGCACGAGAACTGGACAGAAGTGGGACAAGCGAGACGCGCGGACCGCTGGCCGGCGTGCCTGTCATTGTCAAGGACAATATCTGCACGGCCGGTATCAAGACGACATGCGCGTCTCGTATGCTCGCCGATTGGGTGCCCCCTTACAGCGCGACCGTGGTCGAGAGGTTGCAGCAGGCTGGGGGCATTGTCGTTGCCAAGTCGAATCTCGACGAATTCGCCATGGGTTCGTCTACTGAGAACAGCGCGTTCGGCCCGTCGCGGAATCCTTGGAACGTCGCATGCGTCCCGGGAGGTTCGTCCGGCGGTTCCGCGTCTGCCGTGGCGGCCAGACAGGCTCCCCTGGCTCTGGGATCGGACACAGGTGGCTCTATTCGCCAACCAGCCGCCCTTTGCGGAATTGTCGGCCTCAAACCGACTTACGGCCGTGTGAGCCGCTACGGTCTCGTTGCCTATGCCTCTTCACTGGATCAGATCGGACCGATGGCACGGTCGGTACGAGATGTGGCGTTGCTGTTTCAGGTGATCGCCGGTGGAGACCGCAAGGACTCGACGTGTGTCAGCATGCCGGCGTCCGACTACGAAGCTGCCTGCATAGCGGACGTGCGAGGGCTCCGTATCGGAGTTCCCAGGGAGTATTTCGCGTCCGGTGTACAGGCCGAAGTGGCTTCGGCTGTACGTACTGCTGTCGACACCCTCAGCGACCTGGGTGCCATCGCGGAAGAGTGCTCGATGCCCAGTACTTCTTGGAGTTTGGCTGCCTATTACATCATCGCACCAGCAGAGGCAAGCAGCAACCTCGCGCGTTACGACGGTGTGAAGTACGGCTTCCGAGCACACGCGGCAGGCCGCGGGCATATCGGCATGGCGGAGAGGACGCGGGCAGAAGGCTTCGGCCGTGAAGTGAAGCAGCGCATCATGGTGGGTACGTATGCTCTCTCCGCAGGGTACTACGAGGCGTATTACAAACGTGCTCAGCAGGTACGTACACTGATTCGCCGCGACTTCGAACGCGTATTCGAACGTTACGACGTGCTCATCACTCCGACATCGCCGACGGTTGCTTTCCGGCTTGGTGAGCGGGCCGAAGATCCCCTGGCTATGAAACTCGCGGACACCTGTACCTTACCTGCCAACATGGCCGGGGTTCCTGCGATTTCCGTCCCGTGCGGCTTCCATGACGGCCTACCTATCGGCCTCCAGATCATGGCGAAGCCTTTCGATGAGGTAACGCTACTCCGTGCTGCCTACACCTATGAGCAGGCTACAGACTGGTGGCGACGAAGCCCGGAGCTGTGAGGCCTTAGAGAAATGGCAGAGTACGAAGCTTTCATCGGCATGGAGGTCCACGCGGAACTCAGGACGGCAAGCAAGATGTTCTGCTCGTGCCAGAACGCCTTCGGCGGCGAACCGAACACTCGTTGCTGCCCGGTGTGCGTTGGAATGCCGGGCGCGCTGCCTGTGATGAACCGTCAGGCGGTGGACTTCGTCATACGGGCGGCGCTGGCGTTGAACTGTACCATCAACAAGACGACCCGATTCGACCGCAAGAATTACTTCTATCCTGACCTTCCCAAGGGCTACCAGATCTCGCAATACGACCAGCCTATCGGCGTGCATGGTTGGCTCGACGTGGAGGTAGACGGTGTCACTCGACGCGTGCGTATTCGTCGTGTCCATCTCGAGGAAGACACCGGCAAGCTGATGCACCTCCCCGGTGGTGGTAGTGTCGTGGATTACAACCGATCCGGTGTGCCTCTCATGGAAATCGTGACCGAGTTCCCACCGGATATGCGTACGGCGGCTGAGGCCAGGGCCTATCTCATGGAACTCCGCTCCATTCTCACGTACATCGGCGTATCCGACGGTCGCATGGAAGAGGGCAGTCTGCGCTGTGAGCCGAACCTGTCCGTGCGGCCTGTCGGATCCTCCTCCTATGGTACGAAGACGGAGATCAAGAATCTGAACTCGTTCCGAGCGGTCTATCGGGGGATCGAATACGAGATCGCTCGTCAGGTACGGATCCTCGAGCGTGGAGGTACCGTAGTCCAGGAGACGCGCGGCTGGAATGATGACCGGCAGGAGACTGTGCCGCAGCGGACCAAGGAAGAGGAGCAGGAGTACCGGTATTTTCCTGAACCCGATCTAGTGCCTCTGCGTATTGATGATGCGTGGATCGAACGCGTCCGGACGGGAATACCGGAGCTACCGGCACAGGCGCGTGCGCGGTTGATGCGCGACTACGGACTGGCACGAAACGAGGCCGAGTGGTTGACGCAATCGCCTCGTCATGCCGAGTACTTTTTCCAAGCAGTCGAGGCTGGAGGTCGTCCGTCGGAGGTGGCAGCGTGGATGATGGGCGACTTCGCCAGGCTGCTGAACGCCACAGGAACCGAGCTGGACCAGTCTAGAGTAACACCAGAAGCACTCGCGGAGTTGTTGAGGCTCGTGACCGAGGGTCGCATTAGCGGGAAGATGGCCAAGGGCTTCTTCGAGCGTATGTTCGAGACGGGAGTGTCGGCAAGAGAACTTGCGGCACGAGAAGGCGGTCAGATCGCCGATGCCGAGACGATCAGTAGTTTCATTGACCAGGTGATCGCCGAGCAGCCGGATGTCTGGGAGGCGCTGGTGCAAGGTGACGAGAAGAAGTTGACCTACCTGATGGGTCAGATTATGAGAGTCTCGCGGGGTAAGGCCAATCCCCAGGAGACAAGGCGCATCCTCTTGGAGCGCCTGCAGAAGGAGTACAATGCATGAGACGATGGCTCGTGGTGTTCTCGATCTTAGCGGTAGGTCCTGCCGCGTCGGCACAGAGCAGTCCGGACGTGGCCGATGCTATCAGCGGTGAGGTCGTTCGTCTCCTTTATGTCCAGTCGGATCGCCATTGGCACAAGGGTGAGTACGCCCATATTGTCAACCTGAACCGCATGGTCGTTGCTGCGTGGCCGCGCTTCACAGATCCCTATGTGGACAGTTGCTGGCTCCTATGGAGCATGGGCCGGAATGCGGACGCTGAAGTGCTGTACGATCAGGGCATTGCAGCCAACCCCGATAGTTACGAGCTCTATTACGAGAAGGGCTTCTACCTCATCAACCGAAAGAAGGACTTGAAGGGCGGACTGAAACTACTCGAAGAAGCCGTTTCCAAGCGTGACTGTGCCAAGATCGTACTCCACACTCTTGCCCATGCCTACGAGAAGGACGGCCAACTCCAGAAAGCGCTGGAGACGTGGACTCGGGCCGCGGAGGACCCTGCCAACCCTGGGCGTGCCGCTGCCCGCGTGAACCGAGAGCGCGTGCGCCGGGCACTGGAAGGCCGTAAGCAGGAGTAGGAGGATCGTTGCCATGTCCGGTCCCGGGGTTGGCTTGGCAGGTCTTCTGGCCTCGCTTCTCCACCTCCTGAGTCTACTGATAGTCGCTGACGTCATCGTCTCCTGGGCCTGGTACCTAGGAATGCGATGGGCAAGCCCCTATCAGCCCTGGGTCCGCGCTCTCCATCGCATGACGGATCCGGTCCTTGCGCCGATTCGGAGACTCGTGCCGCCGCGTATGCTGCAGGGACTGGATATCAGCCCGATGATCGCTATTCTCCTCTTGCAGCTCGTCGCCGACGTGCTCCGCTCGGCCGGCGGCTAGGCGATGTCGAGGGAATCGGTTGCCGGACGGACCAGCAGATGGTGAACGCGGTCGGGGGAGCGCCACTGGCCTCCGCAGATGGATTCCGTTGGCTTTGGCGGCCGGACTCGCGGCGCTCGTTGGCTTCTTCCCCCGCAGCGGATCTACCACCAGCAGCGGTTCCATACGCTTGCTGATCGAAGGTACGGGCAAGGTTCGCTCGGAGTACTGGTTGCGCTGGCGTTGGCGCACCTACATGGGCGTGGCGTTCCCGCAAGCACAACGTGCAGACGGACTGGATCAGCTCCATCAGTTCGCTCAGCTCAAACGAACGCCGGACGCCCAGCGCATTCTAGCAGTGGCTCGTTACGCTTCGGGACGCGATGACTGGCGCGAAGCACTCGTTAGGCTGCGCGATACGCTGCCGAAGAGGACGCTGTGCGATGTGGATGAGGAGTTGGCGACGTGGAATGCCGCACTGGGCGACGCCACGCTCGCAGCCGGCGAGTGCCAGCGGTCCGCCCGATTCCTGCGCTCGCTCGAGATAGGCTGGTACCGCCATGTGGCCCTCGCGGCTCTGTTCGATCGGTGTGGTCAGAAGGCAGAAGCCGAGAGGCACAGACGGATCGCGCTGCGGCCCACGGACCGTCTAGGTGGCCTCGTCGTGGGTAGTATGCTCGTGGCTCTTGTCGGGTCTGCCCTGCTGCTCGTAACGACGGTCGTCCTCATTGTCCGCCAACGGTCCGGAAGGCCGGTCAGCATGCTCGCTCCTCTGCCGGAAGTAGCGGCGCGTGTGCTGACATACGCAGGCGCTTCTTACTTTGGAGGTCTGGCTCTGCTGCGGCTGGTGGTCCCATATGTTGCCAACCCGATACTTCAGGCCTCCCCTACCGATCAGTGGGCCATCAGCTTGCGCGCAGTTGTGAATGCAGGCACGGCGCTACTTTCTCTCCTGGCCCCCTGCCTGTTGCTCGTAGTGCGGGGCCGAGGCATCGGCCTGACCGGCACCGACCTAGGACTGGGGCATCCAAGATTGCTTCGTCATGTCCTCATGGGGCTGGGAGGCTACGCTGTAGGGCTACCTCTTGTCGTGTTGGCGGTGGCGCTCTCTGCTCGGGTGTTCGAGCCGACAACCAGTCGCGTGAATCCCGCGGCGCTGGACTTTGCACTGGCCAGCGGACCGATGCCTCGTGGCCTCCTGATTGTGCTGGGATGCATCATCGCCCCATTCGCCGAGGAGTTCGTGTTCCGCGGGATACTGCTTCGGGCCCTTCAGCCGGTTCATGGTCTCGCTGGTGCCGCCGTATTGTCGTCGCTATTGTTCGCTTTGCTCCACCCACAGCTACCGATGGGGTTTCTGAGTATCTTCTTGCTCGGGATGATCTTCTCCGCATTGTACGGACTGAGTGGGTCTCTCTGGCCGTCCATTATCGCGCATGCCATCAACAACAGTATGGTCTTCGCGTACATAGCGCTGTACCTGGGGAGCTAGCCATGGCGCCGGCACGGCTCGATATACGGGTCACGCCTCGGGCGAACACTGACGAAGTGGCCGTGGATGCTGAGGGTACTGTGCGTGTGCGGGTCCACGCTCCACCAGTGGATGGAGAGGCGAATGCAGCCGTCATCAAGGTCTTGGCGGAGGCCCTGAACGTGCCGCGTAGCAGGCTACGTATTGCCGCTGGAGCGATCGGACGCAGCAAGGTGGTGGAGGTCGAGGGTCTTACGACCGAGGAAGTGCTGACCCGGCTGAGACGTTCGACAGATGACGACAATCGTCGGCGTTCACGCAGGCAAAGCAAGCCGTGATAACACTCGACCCAGCGATGATAACGTCGCCGGTGCAGTGGGTGGTCGGTCTTGCCATCGCGATCCTCGTTTTGGCACCAGGGCTCATTCCTCCTCTTGCTCGCGCGGCCGGCCGAATGATTGGAACCCTGAGTTCGCATCAGCGCAAGGAGTCCCGTGTCCGACGACGCCCTCCACGCGTGGTGGGTGCGAATCCCCAGCCGTTGCCCCCTTCCGAAGCCGAGCGCGATGAGCGTGGCCTCAGCACGAGTATGTGGCTCGTGGGCGTGCTTGTCGCGTCAGCGGTGGCTGTGCTATCATGGTGGTTGTTGCGGACGCGCTAGCAGTGCCAAAGGAGCCCAGCATGCCCCAGGTCAAGGTCTTCATCACCCTCAAGCCCACGCTCCTCGACGCGCAGGGTCGTGTTGTCCAGAACGCGCTGACCTCTCTTGGGTATGACAAGGTGAAGTCCGTCCGCATTGGTAAGTACATCGTCCTCGACATGGAAGGCGATCGTGAGCGCGTTGCCAAGGATGTCAAAGAGATGTGCGACCGGCTCCTGGCCAACCCGATCATCGAAGACTACCGCTTCGAGGTAGACGAGTGAAGTTCGGCGTCGTTCGCTTCCCCGGCTCCAATTGTGATCAGGACGCCTACTACGTGCTGCGAGATGTCTTCCACGTGGCAGTGGAGTATGTCTGGCACGCTGATACATCGGTGAAGGGTTACGACTGCATCATTCTGCCCGGTGGATTCTCCTATGGTGACTATCTGCGCACGGGTGCCGTGGCCCGCTTCTCGCCGGTCATGGGCGCCGTCCAGGATCACGCTGCTCGGGGCGGATTCGTTATCGGCATCTGCAACGGATTTCAGGTGTTGTGCGAGGCCCATCTGCTGCCTGGAGCGCTGATCCGCAACACGGGACTGAAGTTTCGATGTCGGCAGGTCTGGCTCAAGGTCGAAACCTCCAACACCCCGTGGACGTGCAAGGTCGGCGATCGTCGGGTCCTGCAGATTCCCATAGCCCATGGCGAAGGTTGCTACGTCGCCGATCCAGCCGACATCGAACGGCTGGAAGCGGACGGTCGTATCGCTTTCCGGTACTGTGACGCCGACGGCAATGTGACGCCAGACAGCAACCCCAACGGCAGCATGGGCAACATTGCCGGCGTCATGAACGAGAACCTGAACGTTCTGGGCATGATGCCGCATCCGGAGCGGGCCTCCGAGTCGATTCTGGGTTCCCAGGACGGCCGGCTTATCTTCGAGAGCGTCATCCATACGCTACAGACAACCGGAGTCGTCGCGCAACCACACTAACGAAGGAGCTCGAGTTGCAGCTGAACTCGAGCACGCTTGACTCTTCGCGAATCTATAGCTATGCATATGGTCCATTCGGCAGTGCTGGATGACCGTCGGGGTAGAAGGGTCCTTGACAAGCGCCAATAGCCACGGAGAACGCGGGAGGCAGTCATGGATGCCCAACCAACCGAACCGCAAGCCAACGGCGAGCGGACGGCAGCGAGTCTCTGCGAGGAAGCGCGGGAGCACCTGAAGCAGCGGCGCGTCGAAGAGGGCGAGGCGGCCGCGCGGGAAGCGGTCCAGCTCGATCCCCGATCCGACGACGCGCACACCCTGCTGGGCATCGCTCTCTGTCAGAAGGGCAAGTACATCGAGGGTATCGAGGCGCTCGGCCGTGCGGTGACGATCAACCCGGCCAATGTTACTGCGCGATCCAACCTCGCGACGGCTCGGCAGCAAGCTGGGCATCTCGAGGCGGCTCGAGCCGAGTGGCTGGCGATCCTTGCCCTGGACCCCAACAACACCAAGGCGCGAGGGGCGCTGGCCGTGGTCGAATGGCAGATCCAACAGGCCACCGGCCGTCCGCCTGCGTCTCCGCTGAGTACGCCGCCTCCGAGCACCACGCCCGCCCAGCCGCCCACAGCACCGGCCAACGTGCGTTACGACCTTGCCGGCAACCCCGTGCCGATCGAAACCACGTCGGCACCAGCCTATGGGCAACCAGGACCTGCGTCGGTGTATCAGCCACCGCCTCGGCCCCGCTACGGCGCGGGCAGAACGTCGGAACTCACCGCAATGCCTAACGCCCTGGGCGAGGATCCGGGCGGATGGTCGCCGAGCAACGTCATGGCCATCCTCTTCTCGCCATCCGAGTTCTTCTACGGCCAGCGAGGGCACCACGGCATCGTGAAGCCGCTGGTTTTCTCCATCATCAACGGCCTCCTCGTGGGAGGGGCCCTGCTGACCGCCCTACTCGTCGGCAACGCCCGGGCCTCGGCGAACGCTGGAGCGGCCATGGCAGGTACCACTGCGGAGGTCGTCGTCCAGGGCATCGTCGGGTTCGTGCTCGGCATCGGTCTGCAGTTCGGGCTCGCGGGCCTCTTGCACCTCATCGTACGGTTGCTCGGGGGGCGCCAGCCGTACGGCGCGACCTATCGCGCCCTCGTCTACTCGGCGATGCCGGCCGTTTGCTGCTACGTGGTGTCGATCGTCGCCATGCTCCTCGTGCCCGCCTTGGTCCTGCTGGTGGGGTTGCTGATGCTAATCGGCGCCATCTGGTCCCTGGTGGCGGCTGTGATCGGCCTGGGCATCCTGCACGACATTTCGAGCTGGGCGGCATTCGGTGCCTTCGTGCTCATGGGCGTCGCGATGTTCGCCCTCAGCCTGATCCTCCCGATCGTCTTGGGGGGCGTTCTTGCGGGCCTCATGCGGTTCCGGGGGCCGACATTCCCGGGCAGCTACCCTCAGTCCCCGTTTGGCCAACCGCCCGGCATCCAGCGCCCAGCTCCGGGCCCGCCTGGGTTCCAGTCGGCGCCGCCGATCTTCCAGGGACCGCCCGGTTTCGGCCCCAGCGGCCGCCCCCGGCCCGACTTCCGCAACTGGAGGTAGGCCGCGAATACGGCCGCCGAAGGGCGGAGGGAATGCGACGTGACCGCGCCGATCATCCATCCCTCGGCGCAGGTGGGAGTGCGGGCGCCGTCGAGCGCGATGCTCATCGTTCCGCGGCGCTGCGGGGAGGGTTGGGGAGGGGGCGATCCGCAAAGGACCGCCCCTAGCCTCGATG
>JBBIPC010000013.1:82658-98323 GCA_037443035.1 Chthonomonadales bacterium | reverse complement strand
CGACCCTCCCCGCAAAAGGGGAGACGCAGTTCGTAGGGGCAGCCCCCGGTGGCTGCCCGTGTGCGGCCGTGCGTCGGTTTCGGATTGACCACGTTGGCATCGGTATGGGCGGGTTTGGAGCTCCCCCCTACGTGCGACGATTGACCGGGTTGCCGCTCGAACCACATGCGGCGGGAACGTCCAGAAGCCCGTCGGAGGAGGCATCGGCGTGGGGCCGACCAGGCAGGAGGGCTCGGGTGCATCCGCCCCTTGCCTCCTTCTTGGCGTTGCGGTAGCGCTTCGCCTGAGCCCAGACCAGCTGCCGCCTTGCGCACATACTCATCTTGTGCCTCATACTTCGTCCTGCGCGTCCCCCAACAATCGGAGACACACAGTCAGGTTCTTATCTAAGGCAACACGCCGTCCAGAGTTAGACATTGCGTGAAGCAACGCGGCATGCTTGCGTTTTCTTGCACGTTCTGCTATACTCATAGCGAGTAAGCTATCGAGCACAGGCACGTGCCATGCCTTCAGGCGTTCTTCAGCTAAGCGTGAAGACGAGCGCCGATACCTTTCGGGCGCTGGGCTCGGAGACGCGCCTGCGCATTCTCAACCTGCTCGCCGACGGTGACCGGAATATCAACGAGATCGGTGCCGCGCTCGGGTTGTCCCAACCGACGGTCACGAAGCACATGCAGATCCTCGAGCAGGCTGGGCTGGTGCAGAGTGAGTACATGCCTGGCGTACAGGGCATGCAGAAGCGCTGTCACATCGCCGTCGAGCGGGTGGTCATCGCGCTCAACGGCTTCCGTTCCCCTGAGGATTGCGTGGAAGAAATAAGCATGCCGGTCGGGCTATTCACTCAGGCCCGACCTGTCCCCACATGCGGTCTGGTCAACTCCGAACGAGTCATCGGTTTCTTGGACGAGCCGCAGTCGTTCTATCACCCGGATCGGGGCACGGCCCGTCTCCTCTGGATGCAGGATGGGTTCGTGGAGTACGTGTTTCCCAACACGCTCCCATCCTCCGTCGAGGTGGTCCGGTTCGAGTTCCTTGCCGAGGTCTGCTCCGAATGTCCGGACTACGACAATGATCACCCCTCGGACATTACCGTGTGGTTGAACGGTGCCGAGGTGGGAACGTGGACCTCACCGGGGGACTTGGGCGGGCGGCGCGGACGGCTGAACCCTCCCTGGTGGAGCGACCACATGACCCAGTACGGGATGATGAAGGTCTGGTCGGTGGACAGGGAAGGCTGTTACGTGGACGGTCTGTCGGTGCCAGGGCCGACGATTTCGGAGATCGGCATGGAGCCTCGTGGACCGATCTCCGTCCGCATTGGCATCAAGGCCGACGCCCAGCATCGGGGAGGCTTCAACTTATTCGGCAGGGGATTCGGCAATTACGATCAGGACCCGACGGTGCGTCTCCACTACGTACCGAGGAACCATGCTCCACGGCGGGGCATTGACGAAGGAGGAACAGGAACTTGAAAGGGCTCAAGGGTGGGCCGGAACTGCCTCCCTGGGCGCTATGGGTCGTCATAGCCATCGGGGTGGTTGTGCTGGCGGTGGTGGGATTCCGAGCGCTCACGGCTGGTGGTCCCAGGGACCCACGGACCTTTCCCAAGGAAGCGTACCAACCCCCTGGCTACGGCAAGCGGGGCGAGAATCCCTACGGCCAGCGCCCAGCAGGACCCGGGACATCTGCAGGCGCCGGACCTTATAGCGGTCAACTATCCGGCGGTAATCCCTACAGTGGCGCCTACGGCAGGGGACCTGCGGGCCAGGGTCAGCCAGGTTCTAGTCCCTACAGTGGCGCCTACGGCAGCCGACCTGGTGGCCGATAGGTGGCCGATCACATGGCAAGGACACAAGTTACGAGCGGTGCACACTACGCGACATGCGCCGATGGTGCCGCGGAAGAGCGGACCTCGGCGCGCCATTACCGAGGCCGACGGATTCGGCCAAGAAGGAGGGTTCTGTGAAACGATCTCTCGGCTTTACCCTGATCGAGCTGCTGGTGGTTATCGCGATCATCGCGATACTGGCAGCCATCCTCTTCCCCGTTTTCGCCCAGGCGAGGGAGAAGGCACGTTCCATTTCCTGCCTGTCCAACATGAAGCAGCTCACGATGGCGCTGCAGATGTTCGCGCAGGATTACGATGAGTACATGCCCAAGGCATGGTTCAACGACGAGCCGAGCTGGAACGGCTGCCCCAACGGCGGGCGCTACTGCTGGCCGTGGCGCGACCCTATGTGGGGCTGGGACTATGTCATCCAGGCCTACATCAAGAACAAGAACCTGTACCAGTGTCCCTCGGACAGCGAGAGCTATACCAGAGGGCTCTGGAACGACAGTTGGAGCGGGCTGCCGGACGCCCCCACGGCCGATAACATTCCTGGCTCCTACCGTCTGAACATCAGTGACTATCCGAACGGTCCATGGAATGCGCTGAAACTTTCCTCCATTGACCAGGTGGCCGAGTCGATCCAGCTTGTGGAAAGCCGACCAGGCTGGAACAACGCGGAGTGGCATCAGGTGGCAACCTGGGAGGCCGACGAGGGCTACGTATGCAGGGACTTCGGCCATAATGTCGCCTTCGACCGACACTCCAAAGTCGCCAACCGGGACGACGTTGCGACAAATGGTACCGGGGGGGCCAACTACGGTTTCCTGGACGGTCACGCGAAGTTCCTCCAGTGGGCGGCAACCTGGCGCCGCATCGGCCCCGATGTGGTCAAGGGTGGCCACACGGTTACGCCTACCATGTGGCGCCAAAACTTCAGCGGCTGGGACGACCGCTGCAACTTCCACGTGCCATAGACCTGTGCCATGCCTTTCCATAGGGCAGGTCTGCTGATAGTGGCTGGCCTTGCGGGGTGGATGGCAATGAGCGCCGCCCCGCAAGGCGCATCTTCGCGTGGGCCGCGTCCACGCGCACGCACCTACACGAACCCCGTTTGGGCACGGGATTTCCCTGATCCGTTCATCATCCGCTGGGAGGGGAAGTACTACGCCTATGCGACCCATTCGGGCCCAGGTGGCTTCCAGGTCATGGAGTCGCCCGACTTGGTGCATTGGACCCACCGAGGCGGGTGTTTCGAACCGCCATGGTCGAAGGAGCACTTGTGGGCACCCGAAGTTATCGCATACAAGGGCAAGCTCTACATGACCTACTCCGCCCTGAACCCCGAGACGCGCAAGCACGACATCGGCATCGCGGTGGCCGAGCACCCGCTGGGTCCTTTCGTGCACAAGGCCATCCTCGTGCGCGCCGGTGCGAACCGGGTAGGGGTCATTGACACAACCGTGTTCTTCGATGGCGACCGTAAGCCGTACCTCGTCTACTCCGAAGAAGACCCCCGAAGCATCGTAATTCGGAGCATGGCGCCAGATCTCCTGAGCGTGAAGGATGATGTGTCGGCCTTGATCAAGCCGGATAGGCCCGAGGAGAAGGGCGTCACAGAAGCGCCGACGCTCATTCGCCGTCGGGGTATCTACCATCTGTTCTACTCGGGAGGATGGTTCCAGTCGTACAAGAGGGACGCGTCTTACGCCGTCTTCCACGCCCAGGCGCGTTCGCTACGAGGTCCTTACGCCAAGTCACCGGGCGCCCTCCTCGAGACCGTGCCTGGCAAGGTCTATGGGCCAGGCCACCAATGCATCATCACGCTCCCCAACGGCCAGACGTGGATGGCGTATCATGGCTGGGACGACCAGAACGAGCCTATGTACGGGTCCAATCCCTTGGGCCGCACATTGCGCATTGACCGGCTCTTCTGGCGTGGGGATACACCCTACATGCTGGGCCCAACAGTAACGCCACAGACGGCGCCGTAGGGGAATCGGCTGGGGATTGTCCTTGCGGAGAATCGGCGGTTCGGCAGCGAGCGCGGGAACAGCGCTGCTTGTGTCCGTGGCAGTTCTCGTGGTCGGTGGCTGCGGACGGCGTCCTCCACACGTGGTGGCCGAGCCGGGCGTCCTGCGATTCTGGAATGGTTTCACGGGACCAGATGGCACCACCATGGAGCGGATCGTCAAACGTTTCCAGGAGGATACTGGCCTCCGTGTGAAAATGCAGATCATCCCCTGGGCCACCTACTACGACAAGCTCACCCTGTCGCTGGCGTACGGGGGCGCTCCGGACGTGTTCATCTGCCATGCCAATCGTCTTGCGGAGTTCGCCCGTTACGGCGTCATGCGATCGCTGGACGATGTCGTTGCCGGAGACAGGAGCTTCCCGCTCAGCGATATCATACCCAACATCCTGAGTGCGGCGCGCTACGAAGGTAAGCAGTACGGGCTCCCTTTGGACTGCCACCCGCAGGGACTCTACTACAACGAGAAGCTGTTCCGCCAGGCCGGGATCGTGGACGCCACCGGCCGAGCCCGACCGCCGTCCACGCTTGCGGAGTTCCTCGACACGGCTCGGAAGCTCACCCGCGACAGCGACGGCGATGGACGCCCGGACCAATGGGGCTTCGCGTTCACTTGGCTACGGACCAACTGGATCACGTTCATCAGCCAGTTCGGTGGGTCCATCCTGACGCCTGACCTGCGCGCTTCGGCCATCAACCAACCTGCCAACGTAGAAGCCACCCAGCTCATGGCGGACATGATCTCCCGCTACCGCATCGCTCCGAAACCCGAGGGCTTCGACTCGTGGATGGGCTTTCGGCAGGGACGGGTGGCCATGGCCATCGAAGGGATCTACATGCTTTCCAGTCTGGAGGAGCAGAAAGGGCTGGAATATGCCGGCGCACCGGTGCCGCTCTTCGGTCGTCGGAAGGCTGCCTGGGGCGGATCCCATATGCTCTGCATGCCCGCCAAGATCGCTCCCGAGCGGGCAGCGTTGGCCTGGCGGTTCATGCGGTATCTATCCGACACCAGTCTCGACTGGGCGGCCGGCGGTCAGATCCCTGTGCGTCAGTCCCTACTGCGCCATCCTCGCTTCGAGGCAATGCGCGTGCAGAGGGAGTTTGCCAAAGAGCTGCCCTACGTTGTCTTCGAGCCGGCGTCCCACAAGGCGACGGAGATCACGCCATTCTATGATGCGGCCGTCGAGTCTTCACTCCTCGGTCTCCAAAGCCCGCAAGAGGCGCTGGGGGAGGCCCACCGGCGGATTAGCCAGGTGATGGAACGGCCATGAACCGACGCTGGGAGGAGCGCTTCACGGCCTACGTGTTCCTCGCTCCGTACCTCCTCTTGTTCATCGGCTTCCTGGCCCTGCCAGTCGTGTACGGGTTCTGGATCAGCCTGCACGACTGGCACGTTCTCGGCCAGTCGCGGCCGTTCATCGGCCTTTCCAACTACCGTTCGTTGCTAGCCGATGATCTCTTCCACCGTGCTCTCCTGAACACCGGCTACTTCGCGCTCCTCACGGTGGTGCCGGGAAACGGCGTATCGCTCCTCCTGGCTCTGGGGCTGAACAGTCGTATCCGAGGCGAGACACTCTTCAAGACGGTCTACTACCTGCCCGTGGTGCTGTCGGTCGCGGTCACGGCTATTATCTGGCGGTGGCTCTACAGCACCGAGTTCGGCATCCTCAACTACTATCTCTCCGCCCTGGGTGCACCGAGGCTGGCGTGGCTGAATAGCCCGAAGCTCGCCATGCCGTCGCTGGCCCTCATGAGCATCTGGTGGGGTGCAGGGGGCAACATGCTCGTCTATCTGGCCGGCTTGCGGGGCATACCGGAGGAATACTATGAAGCGGCACGCATAGACGGCGCCGGGCCGCTGGCGCGGTTTCGGCATGTGACGCTACCACTTCTTAGGCCGGCGCTTCTCTTCTGCCTGGTCATGTCGCTGATCGGGTCGTCCCAGGTGTTCGGACAGAGCTACATTCTCACCGGCGGCGGTCCCCATTACAGCACGCTGACCGTTGTGCTCTACATGTACCAGACAGGCTTCAGCCTTTACCGTATGGGCTATGCATGTGCCGTGGCCTACGTGCTCTTTGCGCTGGTGCTGGGATTGACGGTTGTTCAGTACCGCCTCGTAGCAGGTCGCCGGGAGGACTTCAGCGCATGAAGCTGGCTCGTGTGCTCCTGTACGCCGCTATGACAGCTGCGGCCGTTCTATTCATCGCGCCTGTGGTCTGGATGCTCGTGATGTCCTTCTTGCCCGAGTCGGAGATCTTTCAGCCGGTACCCCACTGGTGGCCCCAGCATCCGACACTCAGCAACTACCTGGGACTGCTGCAGCGGGCCGAGGAGGCACCTGTCACCCGATGGTTCTTCAACAGCGTTCTCGTTTCACTTGTGGGGACCTTCGCCTATCTCCTGCTCAGCTCCATGGCGGCCTATTCCTTCGCCAGGCTGGATTTCCCGGGTCGGGATGCCGTCTTCTTCGCAGTGCTAGCGACGCTCGTCATCCCCGGCCAGGTGACCATCATCCCCGTTTTCCTGATCTTGCAGAAGCTCGGCTGGTTCAACACGTACTATGCGCTCATCGTGCCCGGGCTGTCGGGGGTCTTCGGCGTCTTTCTCCTGCGTCAGTTCTTCCTGACTATACCGAGGGAGCTGGAAGAGGCGGCCGTCATCGACGGCTGTAGCACCGGCGGCATCTACCGTCAGATCATCCTGCCGCTGGGCAAACCGGCGCTGGCGACCCTGGGCATCTTCTCGTTTCTCGGCGCATGGAATGATTTCATGTTGCCCCTCATCGCCGTGAACGAGACGGAGATGCGCACGCTGCCTGTGGGACTCATGATCTTCCTGGGACGGTACAGCATGCAGTACGGACTGGTCATGGCGGCCGCTGCCGTGGCGACGGTACCGGTGATCGTCGCATTTCTGCTCTTCCAGCGCCACATTGTACGGGGCGTCGTCCTTACTGGGCTGAAAGGGTAGCTTAGCTTCAGGGGGCGGCGCCATCCGTGGCCGTCATCGAGCTGGCCTCGACCAGCGCTACCAGAGGCAGACTACGAAACACGGCAATGGGCGATACCGGTCACCGTAGCAATGTCAGAGAGGTCGTAGCGTAGGAAGAAGCAAGAAGGCCGACCTACCGCGGCCGGCCTCCCGAAAATGGTGGAGGTGCGGGGACTCGAACCCCGGTCCCCGGAGACCCTCACCCGGCGTCTACGAGCGTAGTCTGCGTTCTGATCCCGTGCTCGAAGCTCCCGCAGACAGGATCCTCGCGCACCCTTCCGTCTTGGTTGTCCCGCTGTCAGGCGACGGACTGGCCCTCGGCGGTAAGTCGGCTCGGGTGACGCCCTCTTCCGCTCCAGCCGACAGGGAGCGGTTGGACGCGCAGCCTAATTAGGCCGCGTACGCGTACTGAGAAGTGTTCGCGTTTGTTGTTTTGCCGCTTTTTACGAGGCCAGCGGCGCCTCGGCTCGCAACCAGGGCCGGCGTCGTCCAGGTCGACACCACTCACCCCCGTGCACACTATTATACGCTCCATGCTGGCGTTTGGTTACGATACCAGGGCGAGATCTTGCAGCCGAGACGGTGGACGCATACGCAGCCGGGGGCGGCTGCTATACGACTCTGGTGCGTCCGAGAGGGCCGCGGCACCTGGGCTTCGGTATAGAGCTACAGCGGCGGTGACGGCTGCACTGGTCCAGTTCGAGGAACGAGGACGGCATGTGGTCTCGTAGCATCTGTCATAGCAGTGAGTTGTTGGGAACCAGCGCCTGGACAATCTCGTAATAGGAGCTATTACGATTACTATGAAACGCGAGCGGGCTTTCGCAACACGCCTTACGAAGCAGAAAGAGGCCGTCATGCAGGCGGTCCTCTCGGCATCGGACCACCCTACCGCTGAGTGGGTCTTTCACGAGGCGCGCAAGGCGCTCCCACGTATCAGCCTGGGGACCGTCTACCGAATTCTTGGGTCACTGGCAGAGTCGGGACGGGTGCGCGTCATCGCGTCTCCGAGCGGCCCTCGGCGCTACGATCCCACCGTGCGGGCGCACGCCCACATCGTGTGCTCCAGGTGCGGTGTGGTAACCGACGTGCCATTCCGCGAATACGAGCACACGCGGCACCGGATCCAGGGTGCGACCCGATACGTGATCGAGGATTGCGAAATGCGGTGGACTGGTATCTGCCCGGGGTGCCAGTCCGCTCAGCCGCTACCATCCCAAACGACTGAGGAGGAATAAGAAGGCATGTCTTGTGAGTGTACGTGCAACTGCTGCCAGAACGTCGCCAATACGGCGCGCGTTGGCAAGCCCGCGCCGGACTTCACCATGAAGACGACGGCGGACATGGAGACTCTCTCTTCGACGGCATCGCTGTCCGACTACAAGGGCAAGTGGCTCGTGATGTTCTTCTACCCGCTGGACTTCACGTTCGTATGTCCCACGGAGATCACAGCCATGTCGGACGCCTACGACGAGTTTCTCAAACTCGGCGCCGACGTGCTGGGTGTTTCGACGGACTCGGTGTATTCGCATCGTGCGTGGCTACAGACGCCGCGTGAGCAGAACGGCATCGCCGGCGTAAGGTTCCCCATCGCATCGGATATCACCAAGGAAGTCTCTCGGAAGTACGGTGTGCTCATCGAGGAAGAGGGCATTGCCTTGCGCGGTCTGTTCATCATTGATCCGGATGGCGTCCTGCAGTACTCGGTGATCAACAGCCTCAGCGTGGGTCGTAGCGTGGAGGAGACTCTCAGGGTCCTGCAAGCGATCCAGACGGGCGAGCTATGCCCGGCCAACTGGAAGCCCGGCGACAAGACGCTGAGCTAACCCTGCCCAACGAGTCGGCGCAACGGAGCCGCCAGGACGTTCCGGCGGCTCTTCGTTTCTAGAAGGTGACGCCATGACCCTCTGCGCGCCTGCTAGCGCTTCTCAGGGTGTGGGGTCACTCTTGCCGGCCCGGAGCATTCCCATCATCTGTGTGATACGTCGTGCTCGTGTGTCGGGCCGTTTGGCACTGTCAATCCACCGCATGTAGTTCTTCCGGCAGAACGTCGAGAGCCCCTCGAAGACAGCGCGCGCCTCGGGATTGGCAACGAACGCTGCGGCGATGTCTGCGGCCATTTCGGATACCTGAGGTCCTTCGGGACGCAGGACAACCTGCACAAGGTCACCAACCTGCACGCCGTTGTCCCTACGCCATGCCGGTCCGAGGGACAGGGCCGGCGCGCCCTGGATGCTCTGAATCCGTCCGCGGAAGTCGCGACCCTTGACGGTTCCCGTCACATCATGTCGCGCTCGCTCGCCCCAGACCTCGTCGGGATCGAAGGGAATGGCCACGTAGGCCCGGCTACCCGAGACCACGACTTTCGCTTGGAACGAGTGCTGCGACATGCTAATCCCCCTGACCGCAAGTGCTTGCCCAGACGCAAGCTCGTACCAACGAGATACGCGCGATGGCGATAGGCGGTTCCTGAGAACAAGCCCTGAGACGCCTGCCACCCAACGCTTGGGTACAGACAACAGAATCTTTACGCTGTGCTAACCTCTCGTGAACCGGCGTCGGCTACAATGCGCTATAGCCCTGCATGGCAGCGCGCATCGGAGGTACGGGGGATCAATCAATGACAGCAAAGCAAGCACGATGGCTGGCCGTGGCCGTCCCAGGTGCTCTGGGACTGGCTCTTGTGGCCGTTGTCATGGCCAGGGCTGGGGATCCTGCGCCGGACCGAATCGTCCTTACGCCGGTGGGAGACCCTACCGTTACGGCAGCGGTAACCTGGCGCTCGCCGGAGGGTGCAAGGAACGGCAGCGCCCAGATTGCCGTCGCACCTGCTGGTCCAGATATCGAGAAAGTCGCCAAGACTCTGTCGGTGTCATCGACGCTCTTCGCCACCGGCACGGCGAAGTACATGCAGCACAGCGTGGTCTTCGCCAACCTACGCCCCGAGACAACCTATGCCTATCGCGTTGCCAATGGCACCACATGGTCCGAGTGGTTCCAGTTCCGAACTGCCTCGACGTCGCCGAAGCCGTTCCGCTTTATCTATCTCGGCGATGAACAGACTGCAATACGGGACCGGTGCTCGAGGGTGCTACGGCAAGCACTGGTTGACTGTCCGGATGCCCGGCTCATTCTCCATGCAGGCGACCTCACCAACACGGCATCCAGCGATAGCGAGTGGGGCGAGTGGTTCAGCATGGGTGGCCGGGCAGCGGCCTCGATCCTCCAGGTTCCGGCCATCGGCAACCACCAATACGAGAAAGTAGATCCCCAAGGAACGGCGCGCCGCCTTACCCCCTATTGGCGCGCCCAATTCACGCTGCCGGCGAACGGCGTGGCGGGCGTGGAGGAATCGAGCTACACCTTCGATTATCAAGGCGTCCGGTTCGTAGTTCTCAACTCCATGGAGAAGATCGCCGAACAGACCTCGTGGCTGGGCACACTGCTGACGAGCAACCCATGCCGGTGGACAGTGGTGATGTTTCACCACCCCCTCTTTTCCGGAGCGAAGAACCGAGATAACAAGGAGCTCCGGGAGGCGTGGAAGCCCGTCCTCGACCGGCACCAGGTGGACCTCGTGCTGACTGGCCACGACCATGTGTACGGTCGCAGCAACCCGTCCTCCGGACCTGCGGCCGGGAGTACTGTTTACGTAACATCGGTGACTGGTACGAAGCAGTACGATGCGGGGGACCGAAAATGGGCGGCACGCTTCGGCCAGGACCTGCAGCTCTATCAGATCATCGGCATCGACGGCGATCGGCTGACCTACGAGGCTCGCACTGCGGACGGAACCCTCTACGATGCGTTCGAGATGATCAAGCGTGGCGGGCGCATGCGTTTCGTAGATAAGTCCTCCACGCTGGGGCCGGAGACGGTGCGCAAGGGCAAGTAGCAGCAGTCTTCCTTCGCACCAGGCATCCGCGCAGGAAGCGGGCCTGCCGAGAGCGAAACTTCGTTCGGAAAGTTCGCAACATCGGAGGTTCCCATGTCCAGTCAGAAGGTTCAGTCCGCCCTGGCGAGGCTGCGTGCGGCTGCCGACCGCGCCCTCAACGCATTTCCCGATACGGTGTGGCACAAGGAGGCAGGACCCGGTCCGGACACGCTGGTACAGGACGGCGGCGGGGGATTCCATGGTCTCACGCTGGAGCCTGGCAAGGACCTGACACTTACGTGCCGTCTGTCCGTCCCGGCTCAGGTGGCAGGCGTTCCCCTGACAGGAGACCGCCTGGAGGCGACCATGTTCAGCCTCTATCCTGCGGATGTGGAATGGAACGGGAAGTCCATCTTCTCCGAGAGCGGGGTGCCCGTTGCGGCGGGCCCATGCCTGTTCACCGTCATCCCTTCGCTCGCAGAAGGCCCGAACGGGGAGCTGAGACTGACGCTGCACATCCCGAACAACCAGACGACCACCTGGTTCCAGATGAAGTTCACTACGGAGAGGCTGCGGGCTCGTTTCGAGGCGCTGGACGTCGCCTGGGCCCAACTGGCATGGGCGGACACGCTAGCCATGACTCCTGACGAGCGGGCCCTTGTCGAGAAGGCGGCCTCCGATCTTCTCGAAACACTACCGGAGGACGAGGCTTCGCTCGGTGCGGCACTCCGAGCAATGGCGGAAACGCTTCTGCCCCTGGACAAGCGCGCCAAGCAGGTGCCCGTGCACTGCGTTGGCCACAGCCACATAGACATGAACTGGCTCTGGACCTGGCCGGATACCGTGGAGGTGATCAAACGGGACTTTCGCAATGTGATCAGCCTGATGGAGGAGTTCCCGGAGCTGACGTTCTCTCACAGCCAGCCTGCAACCTACGAGGTCGTTCGTCAGCAAGATCCAGAGCTCTTCGCAAAGGTGCTAGAGCGTATCCGAGAGGGGCGCTGGGAGCCCATCAGCATGACGTGGGTCGAGGGCGATGTGAACATGGCCTCCGGAGAGGCGCTGGCACACCAACTTCTCGAAGGTGTGACGTACTCCAGGGAAGTCTTGGGCTTCACGCCCACAACGCTCCACGCGCCGGACACATTCGGGCATGCGGGCAATCTGCCGCAGCTAGCGGTCTCAGCAGGTGCGGAACGTTATTACCACCACCGAGCCAACCCAGGCGGCGTTGATCTCTGGCCAGCGTACTGGTGGGAAGGGCAGGACGGCACGCGGCTACTGGCCATCTCCACACCGAGCTACAATGGGGAGATCCACGCGCGAGACCTCGTGGCGGCGGCCATCCGTGCGTACAGGGCCGGGCATCCTTGCGCCCTCCATTTCCACGGCATCGGGGATCACGGCGGTGGTCCGTCGCGTCAGAATCTGCAAGCTCTGCGGCGGTTCCAGCAGATCCCGGTTCTGCCTTCGGCGCGATGCTCCACCACGGCAGCCTACGCGCGGGAACTGCTGGACAGCGGCGTGCCGCTACCTGTGCATCGTGGGGAATCCTCCACCATCTTCGAGGGCTGCTACAGCACCCATGCTGATACGAAGCGATACAACCGGCACGGAGAGAATCTCCTCTGCACGGCGGAGGCGCTCGTCGCCATGGCTGGTCTCCTGCCAGATACAGGAATGACCGAGGCGTGGCGCACGGTCTGCTTCAATCAGTTCCACGACATCTTCGACGGCTCGGCGATCCACGAGGTGTACAACAAGAACCGCCAAGACTTCGAGGAGGTGGAACGGACCGCCCAACAGGCCATCTCCAGAGCCACGCAAGTCCTCGCGCCCGTACGGAGACCAGGGCATGTCACCGTCGTCAACCCTCTGGGGTGGGAGCGGGAAGACTGGGTCTTCGTGCCTGGGCTGCGTGGCAAAGGCGCCGTGACCCTGGCGGACAGTCTCGGCAGGACGACCGTGGGGCAATACGTTGCAGGCGGGCTCGCCTTCGTTGCCCACGTGCCGGCGTTCGACAGTACCGTCTATCGTATTACCGACCGGAAGCCGGAGGAGGCTCCGCTCGTGCCGGAACCAGCCTACGCCCCCACGGATGGTCGGCGCGCCGATACACCGGAGGCCGCGGCCACGGCGCCCTATTGGCGTATCGAGACTCCCTACTACATCGCCTACCTCCGTCGCGACTGTGGCATCATCGTCGGCTTCTACGACAAGCGAGTCCATCGCGAGCTGGTCGGGTTTGGCATGCGCAAGCCCAGCGATTACATGGACACCGCTCGACCGGACCTGGCGCTGAATGTGTTCCAGCTCACGGAAGAGCTACCCCATGCCATGACTGCCTGGGAGGTCCAGGAGGTGGCCGCCGTGCACAACCTCCTCACTGGCGCTACCTGCCGTGTTCTCGAGACAGGGCCGGTCCACTGCACCATCGAAGTCAAGCACCGCATACGTCGTTCCGCGATTACCCAGCATATGGTCTTCTACAAGCACCTACCTCGGGTGGATTTCGAGACGGTGTTGGACTGGCGTGAGGTAGGAGATTCCAAGAAGGGAGTGCCGGGGCTGAAGGTAGCGTTCACGGCGCGCATGCCGGAATGCGAGGCGTGGTTCGAGACACCATATGCGGCGGTCCAGCGACCCTCCGATGGGCAGGAAGTGCCAGCGCTCCGCTGGGCGGATGTGGGCGGAGCGACGTACGGTTTCGCGCTCCTGAATGACTGCAAGCATGGCTACGACGCTATGGGTTGCCGCCTGCGCATGACATTGGTTCGCAGTGCTTACGATCCCGACGCCATCTCCGACGTCGGACGCCATGTGATCCGGTACTCGTTCCTCCCACATCCGGGCAACTGGCGCGACGCGGGGGTCATGCGAGTTGCAGCAGGCTTCAATCAGCCACTCATCGCCTGTCCGAATGCAATGCCGCTCGAGAACGGCGACGTGAGCTTTGGCGCCTACCTGCAGGATGGCGGCTCCGCTACCATCACGGCACTGAAGCCGGCGAAATGTGCGTCGGATCATGTTGTGGTGCGGGTTGCCGAGACCGCAGGCAGGCAAGTGGCTGGTGCTCGCATGCGGCTGAAGGGTGCCAAGGCCGTCTGGTTGGCCAACATTGTCGAGGAACCGATTCGCCCGGTGCCACTGAACGACGATGCAGTCCAGGTGAGCCTGCGCCCGTGGGAGGTTCGTACCTACTTGGTGCAGGCGGGATGTCCCCACGCGTGAGGTGATGGAGATGAAGATCGCCATCGTCGGTGCCGGAAGCCGTTCCTTCGGTCCTTCGAGCATCCGAGACGTTCTCCTGAGCGACGCCCTCTGCGAGACCGGCTTGACTGTCGCGCTAATGGATCGCCTGGAGGAACCTGTGGACCGAGCCGAGCAGTACGCGCGGTATGTCGCCGACCGTCTCGGGCGCGCAGTCCGCATCGAAGCTACGACGAATCTGGAAGCGGCCCTGGACGGTGCGTCCTTCGTAGTCAAAGCCATCGAGGTGGACCGGTTCCTGTACTGGAGCCAGGACTTCCATGTGCCCCGCCACTACGGGTTTCGGCAGGTCTTCGGCGAGAACGGCGGGCCTGGGTCTCTTTTCCATGCTCTGCGGAACATGGGACCGACCGTGGAGATTGCGCGTACCATGGAACGACTCTGCCCAGACGCTCTGCTGCTCAGCTTCACGAATCCCGAGCACAAGCTCTGCGAGGCAGTGAGTCGTCTGACCTCCATTCGGGTGTATGGCCTGTGCCATGGGGTGTTCGGCGGCCTGGCGCAGGTGGCGCACATTCTCGGCATGGCTCCCACGGATCTGGACGCAGCGGCTTGCGGGATCAACCACTTCACGTTCTTCCAGTACATCCGGGACCGGCGAACCGGCGAGGACCTCTATCCAAAGCTCCGCCAGGCCGAGGCGGAAGGAGACTGGCTGGCCGACTGGCACGAGATCGGACTGGCCCGTATTCTCTTCCGGCGGTACGGTCTGTGGCCTTCCCCTGGCGCCAATCACTACGGCGAGTACATTGGCTGGGCGGACGAGTTCGTGGCAAGCGAGCTGCAGTACTTCTACGATCCGGCCGACGGTCATCCGTGGGAGACAGGCCACGTACCGGAGTTCGTCTACTCGCTGAGCGGCGACAAGACTACCCGACCATGGCGGAAGCCGTCGGATGAACCGACTCGCCTGGAAGACGCTCCACTGAAGCCGTCCGGAGAGCTTGCCGTGCCCATCATGGAGGCGGTTGGCTGCGGCATTCGGCACGACCTTGCGGCCGTCAACGTGCCCAACCGTGGTGCCATACCCAACTTGCCTGATGACATGGTCGTGGAGGTGCCGGCGCTTGGCGATGCCGACGGAGTCCATCCGTGCCGCATGGAACCGCTTCCCGAGGGAATCGCGGCCATGCTCCGGCTCCAGGGTTCCATCCACAAGTTGCTGGTGGAAGCATTCGCCGAGCGATCGAAGGCGAAGTTGCTGCAGGCACTCCTGTTGGAGCCGACGGTGAACAGCTACCGAAATGCAGTTGTGATGCTGGAAGAGATGCTTCGGTTGCAGCAGGGGATCTTGCCGGAGTTGCAGTAGCGTCGGTAGCGATGGCGCTCTTCCGAAGGCATAGGACACACCATCCGCTTGATTACTCCACTGCACCTCGCAATAGACAGGCCATCGCCAAAGCCCGTGCGGAGTTCGTGCAGAAGGCAGACATCATGGTGCTCGACGAGCGCTACCAGGCAGTCTCCCGTCCTTACGTCACCGTTCGATAGGAGCACGGCTTCCGGGGTGCGCGGCTCGAAACCGCTTGGCTCTGACCCCTGTACACCGAGGCAGGAGAGGCCGGAAGTGAGAGAACCATGGCACGAGTTGGCTGACATGGGCAGACCGCCAGATTCACGGCGTCGGGTGTGTGGCATCGTTTGGGTTGAGCCGGCAATGCACGACC
>JBBIPC010000013.1:73835-82558 GCA_037443035.1 Chthonomonadales bacterium | reverse complement strand
TGATCCCGCGTCGGCGGGATTTGTGAACGCAGCCCGACGATTCATCGTCGGGATTGCCATCGTGAAGGTTTGGGACGTCGGGGTTGGCATTGTCGGGGCGTACTCTGTGGACGTCTGGATCAGCAACCGCTGGAGTAGGGCTCCCTCCGGTCGCGAGTGGAGTCGCTGGGGACGGCAGGCAAGAGGAACGACTTAGCCCAGGCCGGTGGCTCTGGTGCCTTGTCGGTATCGAGGATCGCCCGCCACCCGGCATCGGTGAGGCGGTCCGCCATGGGGTGTGTGAACTCGTAGTAGGTGAGTACGGCACCGCGGGTAAGCACCAGCTTCTTACCGATGGGAACGATGACGAGGATCTCTGCCGCGCGGCCCACTCCTACCTGGAGTACCTTGGGAGCAGCGGTGTGCACATCGGCCACGATGGCCATATCTTGGTCGTCCTTGTTTACCAATTCCCAGAATTGCGGCGCACCCTCGATGGTGGAACGGGTCAGGAACTCGATCTTGCCTCCGATGAAACTTATTTCTTGATTCTCTTCGTCACTCAGCAACTCGCCCCGCAGCTCCTTCTCAGAGCACTTCTTGAGGAATGACAACAGGCCACCGAACTCCTCAAAGGCGGTTTTCAGCTCCGAGGTCATGAGTTCGTTCTTCTCCACCACGTCCTGTGTGTCGCGCAAGAGCTTCAGAAGTCGGTCGTAGAGAGGCACATTAGGTTCCACATAGCCGGTGGGCACCGGTCGGTCTTCGCCATCGCCGCTCTCGGCGGCCGATTGCTTGCCGTAGAGGATGGTGTCGTGACGAAGTTCGGCCCACGAGGCGAGAGCGGTCTGAAGCGACTTGTCGCGCCAGGCGCGCGAGAGCATGAAGGAAGGATAACCGTTGGGCAGAGTGTCAAGGAGCGGACGAAGCGCATGGAGCCAGCTCCAGTACAGGCTGGATGTCCATTTCCGTGGGGAGATGGCGTCGAACTCGTCCACGAGCCCGGCGCGGCGGGGCTTGTAATCGGCCCAGTTCTGGGGATTGTACAGGCTAGGGCTGTCGTCGAGGATCTGCACGGCTCTGGTGGAACCCAGAACTGCCATGACATCCAGTCCCGACGGGAACGGACGTACGAGAGGTTTGGATAGTCGTTGCAGGATCTCGCTGTCGGGAATGTAGCGCTGTCCCATGAACCGTAGCTGGTACTTAGGCGATGGCATGTCCTTGGCAGCGATCATCTCGGCACGGATCCGTGAGCGGGGCAACTTCTCCACTTCGTCCGTGAAATAGCTTAGGCGCTTGGCGTCGGCCACAGCGTCGGGGATCGTTGTGCGACCGAAAACGCGGTATGCGATCGCCACCCACTGCGGTGGTATCTGATCGTCGGATTTCCCGACGAAGAACGCTGTCGGCTCGTAGACAGCACCCCAGTCCAGCAGTGCGCCCGCATCGTCGAGAGCACGTGCGAGGAGTATGCCCTGGCGGACCGCATCCGGACACGGCGTATCGTCGCCGAACCGGGTAGCGAACGGTGTGAGGCCATACCACATCATCGCCAAGAAGAACCGCCTAAGCTGTGGCGAACGCGTGTAATGACCGCGAGGAACGAACTGCGAGTAGTCTATCTGATAGGGAAGCACTGCTCCCTGTGCGAAGCCGGTATGTCTCTGGATGAGCGCCAGCTCGCGGTTCACCAGAGGCAAGGCTTCAGCGGGGATCCTATCGGGCAGCCCCAGGAGCCTAACCGCAACGCCGAAATACGCAGCATTCTTGAGCAGTGCCTCTCTAACGACAGGTCTGCGGGCTTTCGCACGCTGCCCGTTGGTCTCTGCGAGTGCCGCGGAAGTCATGCGCGCGAGTACTGGCAATAGCTTTTTCTGTTCGATGGTCCGAAGGGCGAAGTCGAAGAAGCAGTGGTAGAGGTGTAGCGCTACGTCTGTGCTTACGAAGGATGGGAGATTCAGATACGCGTTGTTCTCATAGACGTGGAAGAGCTGTTTGTACTGGCTGCGATTAGCGACAAAGAGCTGCTTTGCCAGGAGCTCTTTCTGGGATGACGTGAGCGGAAGGGCGTGCTGGAACGCCGCGAGATTCGTCACCTCGTGAAGGTCCGCTGACACGCTGTACGGCTTCAGCTTGCCTGGTTTGTGCGACGTGGGACGTTCTACCAGGAGGGCGCCTGAGGAGGGCATGGGACGCGTCGGCTGGGGCTGCGTCTTTACGACCTCGGGGGTGGCGGTACGACGGTCGGGCTCCGCTGCCTTCCGTTTGTGAGAAGAACATGCCGCCACAAGCATGCAGGTGACGAGCAGCCAGTATCGCCCCCTTCTCATCGTTCTCCTCCCTGTCGCACTAGACGCTCGATCTGGCCATTTCGGGGAATGACCCTGCGGCGTCCGTTCGCGAATACCACCACGCCCCGGCTGCTAGCAGAAAGCAGGCGCGCGTCGCTCCAATCGCCGGTTCGCCGCACGAGCGTGTACCCAAAGCCATTCCATGCGTACTCCCCCAGGCTTCGACGATTGGTCGAGGTCTTCTCTATAGCATACAGTATCCAGCTACGTCCTCGATCTCCCTCAGCGAACAGAAAGTCGGTGAAGGGCCGGCTCAACGCGGAACCCAACCAGAGAGGCTCCAGACGGTTGCGTCGGTACCGGTAGAGGAACAGGCAGTTATGAGGCTGGGACAAGAACCGAGTACTCTTGTAGACACCCACGGCAATGTCCAGGTGGCCGTCGCCTTCAGCATCTACGATCGCCAGTTTCCAGGGCTTCCACTTCTTGGGCACCGCCTGGGCGATGGTCTTCCCGCGCTGCGAAACAGTTAGCGACGGGTCCTGACCAGGGTCCAGCTTCACGAGTTCAGGCTTGCCGTCTCTGTCCAGATCGGCCACCGATTTCTGAACGCCACCCGCCGCACATCGCGGTACGAGGAGAATTGCCAGGCAGGCGAGACAACCGCCGGCACTCCGTCGTGAACGCCCCGCCATCGCTTCTGACAGCAAGGACAGGCCGTCGCCACCTACCTTCAGGGGGCCGGCGCCGGCGGCCTGAAGTGGCGTCACGCGTAGCTGCTGGATTGGCTCTCTCCGCGCGCCTTGCGAGCTGCAGTCCGTTCCTTCGCAACACGCTCCACATAGCCGGACTCCCGATGGGCCTTTAGCGGATCCTCGGGCAGGCCCTTGCTCCGGCGCCATTCGCGGATCAGCGGCCGCACGTCGGTCTGGAAGGCATCCACCAGGCAACTCTCGGCCTCGATGATGTCCCCCGCCTGCTGCGCCCGGGCCAGCTTCTCCCGATCCACGAGCTGCGCCTTGGCGTAGAGAACCTGGGCGGCGTCCACAGTCTGGATCATGGCCTCGATCTTCGGCTTGAGGTTGTGGGACTGGTCCACCATGTAGGCGATTTCCGCCTTCTGGCCAGTGTCGAACTCGTGCTGGGCGATGACGTTGAAGATGCGGAACACGCCATAGGGGTCGATGGACGCCAGCTCCAGGTCGTCGTCGGCGTACTTCTTGTCGTTGAAGTGGAACCCGCCCAGCATCCCCTCGTCCAAGAGCAACGCCACGATGTGCTCCACGTTCGTACCCGGAAGGTGGTGGCCCGTGTCCACCAAGACCTTCGCGTTGGGGCCCGAGTGCTTGGCCAAGACGTAGGCCATACCCCAGTCGGCGATGTCCGTGTGGTAGAAGGCCGGTTCGAAAGGCTTGTATTCCACCAGGAGGGTCATCCCAGGCGGCATGGCATCGTGGATGGTCTTGAACGCGGCCTGCAGGTCGTGCTTCCGGCGAACGATGTTGTCCTGCCCGGGGTAGTTCGTCCCGTCGGCCAACCACATGGACAGGAGGGTGGAGCCGACCGCCTTCCCGATCTCGATGCTGTGGAGGGTGTGGTCCAGGGCCATCTTGCGCGCAGCCGGATCGGGCGAGCAGAACGAACCGAGCTTGTACGCTTGGTCCTGGAACACGTTCGGGTTGATGGCACCGATGCGCACGCCGAACGACTCGGCCAATCGGGCGACTTCCTTCGGGTCCTGGTCGGGCCGGAAATCCCAGAGCACATGGACGGCCACCGAAGGACACGCCCCCGTGAGGCGATGCACCTCCCCGGCGTCGGCGAGCTTCTCCTCGAGAGTGGACGCAGCCGCCGCCTGATAGAACTTGCCGAAACGCGTGCCGGTATCCGCGAATCCCCAGCTGGGCAGCTCGATCTTGAACTCGTCGAGCGCTGCGAGAACACGCTCTTCCTGTGCTTTCGTCATCGTATCCTCCCTATGCGTAATCTTCCTCGAGCGTTAGCAACACTGGCGGCTTCAGCAGTCCACAAGGCCATAGCATATGGGACTCGCTGAAGTGCTCCCCCTCTGTCACCCAGTTCCCCGGCCCGTAACCAGACGCTTGGAGGGGGACCTGATGCAGCGGTCCGAAGGTGTTCCGCCGTGTCAGATAGACATGCAAGTCGGCACGACCCTGCGTAGCGGCCTCGGCGGGAATGCGGCCCTCATAGGGGTACCACGCGATCACCTGCTCGGGCGGCACATTCGTCTCTTGGTCGGTGATCTCCAGCGAGGACGTGTCCGGCAGGGGCGTATCGGGCAGCGCAACCACCGCACAAGCCGCTCCCAGGTCTGGTGTACGGATCGCGAGCCGCCCGTTAGCGCTCGCCGGAAACTCCAGCTCGTACGCGATAGCCCCGCTGTAGAAGGGCAAGCCCTGGGCCGTGATATCGCCCACCTCCAGCCGCTCCGGCAGACGCTTCAGCCGGACGCGACTTCCCTCCACCCGCACGCCGAACTGCCCCAGCAAGTAGACCGCCTCCAGCCCCACGTCTTCTGCATAGGTGCCGGTCACCTCGACCACGTTCTCGCCCAGGCGCAGGCAGTCCTCCGGAATGGGAACGAGAACGAAGCAGATGTCTATCCACCGTTCCGGTTCGTCCGGGAACTCCAGCGGTACGCCGTTGACCGATACGCGAAAGACATCGGGACGCTCCACCGCAAGGCTGCAGGACCCCGCAGGCAACTCGTCCACATCGAACGCGAAACGGGCGGACACCGTCCCCAAGACCTTGCGCGGCTGACGGGCGAGGTACCACGGTTGCAGCATGTCCCCGCTTCTTGGCGCTAGGCCGAACTCCTTGCGAATCGCCTGGTCGGCCTTCAGAACCTCCATGCGCGGGCCCCAGTTGCCCTGCCCGATGCGAACCTCGCACATGTCCAACACGCAGACGTTCGGCTCCGATAGGCGGTAGCGGAAGGGACCTGAGAGCGTGGTCACCGGCTCGGCCACGGGGACTGGCATGACGGGCGCATCATCGTGAACCGATGGCTGTATGGCGTACGTCCGCTCGCCCGCAGGTTCGAGGTCGGTCTCGATGGTCACCCAATCCCCGGACACCGTGAAAGCCACCGAATGCCGCCTCCCGGTCCAGCAGTCCCACAGAAGCGGCACACCCTCGGCGCGGACACGGATCTTGGCGCCCGCCACGCCGTTCTCCCTGTCCGTGTTGAGGACCATGACGAACGTGTTCCCCACGGCGTCCTGCCGTACATGGCAGAACACGCGATCCGCCGGCCGGCCTGCCGCGTCACGGACTTCGACGACTCGTGCAACGGCCCGCTCGCACGCTTGCACGACGTCGTCGCGCTCCCACGGCACCTGCGTCGCGGAACGGGCCAGTTGGCGTGCGTCCTCGGCAGGTGACGCATCCACGTATTCCGGCGCATCGCCCGCGAAGAGGACCGGAAGCCCGGCCGCGACGCCTTCTTCGAGCAGCCGCAACGTGCTGGAACGGATGGTCGTCATGCCACCGACGACGACGGCATCGTACTCCGCCTGCCCTACGCGCACCTTCCCCTCGGACGTGACGCGGCCCATGGAAGTCAGCATGGCCTCGTCGGCGTAGTCGAAGTCCAACTGCGCGCCCTGGAGCCAATGGAACAACTCCGCATACTTCCGCTCCAGCGCGGCCACGGCCGGTGTCGCAGCGCCCAAGTACCGCGCCCAGCCCGCGTGCACCTGACACCAGACGCTCTCGATAGGATTGAGCACGAGCAGGCGGCACACGCGCTCGCCCTGGCTAAGGAACACCCCCAGACGCGAGAAGTAATCCTCCACATAGCGATAGAGTCGCCACCAAGCCGACTGATGGAAAATGCTGGCCGGGTAATCGCGCTTGGCTTCACCTTCCATGGTGTACCAGCAGAGGTGGTGGCAGCGCAGGTTGATGCCGAAGAGGGCCTGCCAATCGCCCACGGCCTTGTGCCCCTTGAAGGGCATCTGCCAGCCCGTGCACCCGTACAGCTCCGAGAGGAGCCACTTCCGGCCCAACTGCGCGGCGGCCGACTGGAGCTGCTTGGCCACCCAGTAGGCGCGGTTTCCCTCGGACAACAGGTCGATGCCGGGTACGTCCATGTACTCGTAATAGCGCATCACCGAGCCGCACATGGCAGTCTGCGCGCTGAGGCTATCCTCGTGCAGCACATGACCCGTGACCGCGATTCCGTGCCGTCGGCACCATTCGTGGTAGGGCGCCGCGAACCGTTCCAGGAACAGCCGCATGAGCAGCTCGACAAAGTGCCACTTCACCTGGGACACGGCCTGGCCGTCCGGTTGGAGAAACACGGCAGGCAGATGATCCGTCAGGTCGTATCCGAACGCCTCGTGGAAATGTTGCGGCAGGTCGTCGGTCCACGGCACCTGAAACGCCGCCACGTCCCCTTCCCCGCTGAACGGATCCATGAGAGCGCCTCGATGCGGCTCGTCGGTGAAAATCCCCGGGATGGAACGCCCCAGCCGGTACCCGCACTTCTCGGCGTAGCGCTGGTGGGTCAGCTCCAGGAACCGCGCCGTGGCTTCGGCGTTCATGGTGTTGACGTACGTGTTCCCGTTGTACACCGACCTACAGCGCTGGGTGACGACCCGGAAGACGAGGAGCGTCTCGCCATGAGCGAGTCTTGGCGTTTGGCCGCATGGGATCCGCCGAACGGCTCGACATGCCAAGCCATCCAGCCGGCACGCGAACACCGCCGCCACGTCTTGCGTCCACTCGACGGTTGCGTCCTGCCGTGCCTCCATCCGGAGGTACTTCATCCGGAAGCGGGGCTCCGCCGTCACCATGCCGCCGGCGGTGCCGCTGGGCCAGCGGTCCTCGTCGTAGAGCCAGGCCTCCATCCCCAGCCGCTCGGCCTCGTCGGCGCAGGCGTTGATGAGCCGGAACCATTCCTCGCCCAGGTACTCGGTCGCGAGGCCCGTTCGGGAGTGCATGAAGAAGCCGCCCATGCCCATGCGTCGGAGGACATGGATTTGCCGAAGGAGTTCTTCTTCTTGGAGGCGTCCGTTCCAGGACCAGAAGGGCTTGCCCCGGAACGCGTTTGGGGGATTGGCGAACAGTGCGTGGAGTGCAGAAGGTGTCAATGGCCGTTCTCTAACGTGTACTGACAACGCGAACGTTGTACCACAAACCCGCCCCCATCCGTAGGGACAGGCCCCTGTGCCTGGCCGATCGCGTCCGTAGGGGCGGGCTCGGAACCCGCCCCTACCGAACCCACATCAACCAGGAGGGCCGGCCACGGGGGGCCGCTGCTACGACGTCGGCAACGACCGACAAACCCGTTGTAGGGGCAGGCCCCTGTGCATGCCCGCTATCCAACGCCGATACCGGCCGTACCCGCCTTCAGAACGCCACCTGGCCATTCGTGACGACGGCACCCTCCGATCACACGCGCCATGGTTCGCCCCGTCCATCCGTAGGGGCGGATTCGGAACTCGCCCCTACACCACCCGACGGGACCAGACCCGGATTCGCAACGTTGCCCTTGAATTCCGGATTCTCCCGATCTTCTGACCATTTCGCCGGGTTGTTGGCGATGTATTCCCTAATGCGTGCCAGGGAGACCTCGTCGCGGATAATGTGTTCGTAATAGTTCCGTTGCCAAAGACGGCCGCGAAAAGCTGGCCATCCCAGTCGGCGTACGCCGTCTGCATACCGTTTGGTCGTCAACGTCTTGAAACGGCTAACCACGTCCATCAACGACATTGCCGCACTCGTAGGGGCAGGCCCCCGTGCCTGCCCACAATCCCATGCATTCCCTGAACCCGTTTCGGGGCGACCACGGGGGGTCGCCCCTACCAGGATCACGATGCCGTGAATGTGGTTCGGCATCACAACGAATTCGTCCGTTTCCACACCCGAATAGGACACAGGTAGTTCGTTCCACACCGATTGGATCATCCGACCCACGTCGTTCAGCTGCATTTCACCATCCGCGATATCGCCGAACGAACACACCCGATCCTGCGTGCAGATGGTGACGAAATACGCCCCCACCTGCGAATAATCGTATCCCCGTAGCCGAATGCTACGACGGTGGTGCTTTTCATGGTCGTAGGTCATGGCTAACTCGCCCCAATATGCTATCACTGGCCATCTTATTGATCAATCATCCTTTCTCGCCGTGTCTGCCGAACCCTGCATTGCCCATCCACGGAACCCTGCGGGGCGCGCACATCCCGATGCGACCCGATGTCCGACCCGGTCGGCCGTGCAGTCATCTGTATCCATCCCGAATGTGGGGGTGGGCTCTGCACCCGCCCCTACGGAATCCGTACACAACCAACCCTGCCGGGACGGCCACGGGGGGCCGCCCCTACGATGTCGGCAACGACCGATAAACCCACCGTAGGGGCAGGCCCCTGTGCCTGCCCTGGTCCTCGCGCCTGCCCATGAACGCCGCGCCTGCCCAGA
>JBBIPC010000013.1:0-73735 GCA_037443035.1 Chthonomonadales bacterium | reverse complement strand
CCCCTGTGCCTGCCCTGGTCCTCGCGCCTGCCCATGAACGCCGCGCCTGCCCAGACCCCCTGTTGGGGCGGCCACGGGGGGCCGCCCCTGCGATGTCGGCAACGACCGATAAACCCACCGTAGGGGCAGGCCCCTGTGCCTGCCCTGGTCCTCGCGCCTGCCCATGAACGCCGCGCCTGCCCAGAACTTACCCCTGCACTGTTCCGGGTACACCCGGAAGGAACTGTGGCGGCGGACGTGGTACATAAGTAGCGAAGTCCTCGTCGTAGAGAACCGTGCGAAGAAGACATCATCGCACGCATGGCAAGGAGGTTGCTCTATGGCCAAACCCAAGCTCAACATCGCCCTGATCGGCTACTCGTTCATGGGCAAGGCGCACAGCAACGCATGGCGCCAGGTCGCGCGCTTCTTCGATACGCCGTACGAACCGGTGCTCAAGGTCATCTGCGGGCGCACCGAAGAGCGCGTGAAGGCCATGCGCGACAAGTACGGATGGCAGGAGTACTCGACGGATTACGAAGAGGTCATCGCCCGACCGGACATCGACCTGGTGGACGTGACCACGGCCAATAACGCCCACGCGGAGATCGCCATCGCGGCTGCCAAAGCGGGCAAGGCGGTCCTCTGCGAGAAGCCGCTGGCCACAAGCCTGGCGGACGCCAAGCGGATGCTCGCGGCGGCCGAGGAGGCCGGCATCACCCACGCCATCTGCCACAACTACCGCTACGCTCCGGCGGTCTCCCTGGCCAAGCAGCTCATCGAGGAGGGCAAGATCGGCAAGATCTACCACTTCCGGGGGGTCTACCTGCAGGACTGGATTCTGGACCCCAACTTCCCCGTGGTCTGGCGCCTCGACAAGAGCGTGGCGGGTTCAGGCTCCCACGGAGACCTGGCGGCGCACCTCATCGACACGGCCCGCTGGCTGGTGGGCGAGATCGCCGAGGTGAACGGCATGCTGGATACGTTCATCAAGCAGCGCCCCAAGCTGGCCGAGTTCGACGACCGGCTGGGCGGCAAAGCCTCCACGGAGATGGCCGAGGTGACCGTGGACGACAGCTCCATCTTCATGGCTCGCTTCGCCAACGGCGCCGTGGGCACCTTCGAGGCCAGCCGCTTTTGCGCCGGACGCAAGAACCACCAGCGCTGGGAGATCAACGGCTCCAAGGGAAGCATCGTCTTCAACCTGGAGCGGATGAACGAGCTGGAGGTCTACTTCCACGACGATCCGCCGGAGGTCCGTGGCTTCCGCCTGGTCCAAACCACCGACGGCTGCCATCCGTTCACCGGCGACTACTGGCCCGTAGCGCACATCATCGGCTACGAACACACGTTCATCAACCTGGTGAAGAAGCTCATGGACGCCATGGCCGCTGGCCAGCCCGCCTCGCCCAACTGGGTGGACGGTGTCAAGAACCAGGCTGTGCTGGAAGCGGTGGAGGTTTCGGCTCAGAATCGCTCCTGGGTCAAGCCGGAAGCGTAGAGCGGCATTGCGTTGCGTATCCGCCGGTCGCACTGCGGCTCCACGAGCCGTCACTGCAGGCGATCGGCGGATACCGGTAACGGAACCAACTAGGGGAGGCTGTCAGCGCGCTCTCGCCGGTGCTTCGGTCTCCCGACCGACGACCCTCTCCATGCGACGGATGCGGTCGTAGCGGTAGTCGTAGGGTTCACCACCGATCTGGCACGCGTAGAAGAGGTGGATCTTCCAGCCGAGCCCAACGCGCTCGACGAATGCCTCAGGCACATGGAGAGCTGCAGCATCGGACTCGGGCTTCACATGACCGAGGATCGTCCAGCTAAGGCCATCTTGCGATACAGCTTCCGTGATCTTTCGCGCCAGCCATGGATGGTTCGATCCTTCGGGGGGATCCCCGTACGCATAGAGCAGGTTGCCGACACGCACGACGTCAGGGTTAGGGAACTGCCGCAGCACCGGCGTGGCGCCGGCCCGTATCGCTCGCCAGTCAGATGGGTTCAGGAAGTCGCCTTTGCACTCCGCATAGCCCATGGAGGTCCCATCTCGGTCGCCAGCCCAGTAGTCGAACCAGAGGCGGAAGCGCCCGTGCTCGTAGAGCAACGACGGACGGTGGTAGGACCCATACAAGTGGGCCTCGCCGCCGGTCACGTGAGGAGCGCCGACGTCCTGCGCGTGCATGAGGATGGGAGCCCTGGAGCGCGTCCAGCGAAGGCCATCGTCGGAGACGGCACCCATGATGCAGAGCAGGCTTCCGTCCCGATCGCCCGGAAGGCCGAACGGGACGCCGTCCTGGTTATGGCCTACGGAGCTGTAGGCCATATAGTAGCGCTTCCCCACGCGAACGACGCTTGGGTCTCCGTTGTGCCAAGAGTCGTAGATCTCCTTCTGCGGATGGAAAACGGGGCGCCATCGCGCCGCTGTCATAGTTGCGTCCCACTTCCCGTCGCCGCAGTAGACTTCCCACGGACCGTCCAAGCTGCGTGCTCGCGCTGCGAAGATGGCATCGCAGCCTTCGTAGCCGGGGATGTGGCGGTTGCAGTCTTTCACCGCCCATCCAAAGAACCAGCCACGGTACCGATAGGGGCGCTCGGGCGTGTCCAGCACGTGGAGGTTGTACATGTTGCCGAAGCCATAGATCAGGTTGCGACCGCTGCGCTTCCAGAGGCTGGTCCGGTCCACACCACGACCGTCCTCGGACGTAGTCAAACCGGCGCCAGCCAGCGTGAGCAGACACGCGCATGCTGCCAGTGCCCAGCCGGCCCGTGCGGCAGGTACCCGCAACCCCACGGCCCTATTTCTCATCATCCGTGCCTCGTTTCCTCCGGCCTGACAGCAGTCCACGCGGTGGTTTGGCAGCACGAACCCGGCGACCGAGCGCAGACGCTGCCTGCCGAGCTTCTTCTAGGCTCTCGCGATAGAGATGAGCCAGCGACGCGCGGGTCGGCTGCTCGCCAAGAGAGTAGAATCGGCGCATGGCTTCACCGAGCGCCATGGTGCCTGCGTAAGCGATGGCGCCACGTGCTGCCAAACCGACGCCTCCCGGCACGGCCCCGACGATCTCCCGTGCCAACGCTCTCCATCCGAAGGCGTTGCCGAGCAGCGGCATGATGTCCCGCGCCCTGGCGCGAAGATCCAGGTCCATGCCGTGGCAGGCGGCCAGGCGATAGAGCATCAAGGCTTGATTCTTGGCAAGCAGGAGCATGTCGCCAACCATGGCAGTGGGCAACAGGATGCCCAGCAGGGGCACGAGGCCGGGCAACGCGTTGAGCATGGCGAACTCGGCATTGGCGACGGAGGTCTCGCGGATGATCCGCTGAGCCACTGCCTGCCGAAAGCCAGGGAACCGCCGAGCGAGTGCCAGCGCTAGCTCGGAATGCTCATCCAAGATGCGTTCTACCGTCGCTTCCCATCCGCCGAGCTCGACGAGGGAGAAGGTACTGATCCGTCCGTCGGTGGGGGCCCATCCTCCGCCTGCATCGAGGATGATGTCGAAGGAACCGCTCTCCTGGGGGAAACCATCCTCTGCAGCCACCGAGTCGAAGCTTCGAACAAGCGGATACGCCGCGTCGGTGGCGCGGTCCGGGTAGAGACGCTGCAGGACCTCCCTGCGTTTCTTCTCGTCGCCGACGAGGGCTAGGGCAAACGTCCGGTGCGCCTCGGTCTCGATCTCCTTCAGGGAGATGCTGCGCATGATCCGCCAGAAGGTCCTGGCATCTTGCAGTTTGATCCTTGCCACGGGCCTATCCGTCTCCCTCTGCGGCATTCCTTTGCATCTGGCGGAGCTCCGGTTCGGCGTCCGCTGTCGTCGCGACGGCGGTTTCGAGACCGTCCGCATTCTCAGGGTCCGAAGCTGGACGGACGAGCGTGATATCGTCCGGCTGCGGTGCTCCCGACGCCGGACGGAGCAGCGTCATATCCTCATCTGCGGGGCGTTCTGCGGGACGGAGGAGTGTGTTCCGATCGCGCTCTTGCTTCTCCCGGACGCGCAAGATTTCGAGGCACTCTGCAGCAGCAATCTGCAGCCTCCGCACGTTCTCGCCTAGCCGCGGATAGTACCATCGGTCCGTAATCCTGACGAGCTGGCGTACTGGGAGAGGCATGGTGAGAAGACGCTCGACGGCCGGAATGCACGCTGGTGAGCCGACCTGCTTCAGGGCGTCCAAGACCGCCAGCATGAGCTTAATGTCGGACACCCGGCTTGGGTTCAGGATGGCCGTGAGGGCGCGCATGCCGTCGTTCGTGATAAAGCGGGCGTCACTGGCCTTGAGTGTGGGCAGGATCTCGATGAGACCTTCTGTGGCCACGGTTCGTGTCGCCGGGTCGTTGGACGCACGGGCCATGGCGAGCACGTTCACGACGCGTGGGTCTCGCATTCGGGCCACGAGTCCGGCTGTACGGCGCCTCTGGTTAGCCCGCGGGTCGCGCACTTCGCTTCCACCGAAGAGAATCATCATCCACATGAACGCTCCCCACTGCCGGTGGAGGAAGGCTGCGAAGATGGCGGCCAGGAAGAGCATTCGGATGAGTTGCCGCAGGCGCCGACGCCACCGCCAGCGACGGTATTCACGAATCTCCTGCTCCAGTTCGCTGGTCAAGCGCTCGATGGCCGCCGCGTCAGTCTCCGAGGCACGCGCCGGTTCCGGTCCATCGGGCCTGTCGAACCACCATACACGAGACAAGCGTTTGTCCTCCCCGCTATATTACCGGCTTCGGCGAAGGATGGTTTGCCGTCGGCGCAGAAGACGTGGCGCTGACGAGACCTGGACGTGGATCACAGCAGCGTGGATGGTGCGCGTCGAGGAGTGTGGAGGTGGTCTAGCCGCCGAACATGCGCTCCATTTCGTCCCGCGTGATGAGCACTTCGCGTGGTTTGGCTCCGTCCTGGGGACCCACGATGCCGCGCTGTTCCATGATGTCTACCAGACGGGACGAACGAGCATAGCCGATGCGCATCCGACGCTGCAGGAGGGAGGCCGAGGCATGGCCTGTGCTAACGACCAGGCGAACGGCCTTCTCGAAGAGCACATCGTCCACCGGTTCTTCCATACCATCGTTCGGCTGTACGGGTTCTTCGATGGGCTTCAGCGTGTATTCGGGTGTATCCTGCGCACGAAGGAACTCGACGATGGCTTCAGTTTCGCCCTCGGAGAGGTAGCATCCCTGAATGCGGACGGGCTTTGCGGCGTCTATGGGGAGGAAGAGCATATCCCCACGTCCGATAAGGCGCTCGGCCCCGTTGCGATCGAGGATGGTCCGGCTGTCCACTGCCTGAATGCACGCGAAGGCGATGCGCGAGGGAATGTTCGCCTTGATGGTACCGGTGATAACGTCCACCGAGGGCCGCTGGGTTGCGATGACCAGGTGGATGCCGGTTGCCCGGGCCAGGTGCGCTAGGCGTTCTATGGACGAGTCTATCTCGGGTCCCGCCTGAGCCATGAGGTCGGCCAGCTCGTCTATGATGATGACGAGATAGGGCATGCGCTCGCCTTCCGGCACTTTCTCGTTGTAGCTCACGATATTGCGCGCACCAACATCGGCTAGCATGTCATACCGGCGATCCATCTCCTTGATAGCGGCGCGGAGGATGCCTGCGGCCATGTTCACGTCCCGGACGACGGGATGGATCAGGTGGGGTATGCCATCCCACATGGTCAGTTCGACGCGTTTCGGGTCTACCATGATGAACTTGACTTCGTCGGGGCGGGCGCGGTAGACGATGGAGGCGATCAGGGTGTTCAGGCAGACGGACTTGCCGGAGTTGGTGGCGCCGCCGATGAGGAGGTGCGGCATGGCGGCAAGATCGGCCACCTTGATCTCGCCAGCCACGTCCTTGCCCAGGGCGAAGGTGAGTTTCGAGGGGGCATCGCGGAACACGGGGCTCTCGATACACTCCTTCAAGCTTACAACCGCCTTGTTGGAGTTGGGTACTTCTACGCCGATAGCCGCCTTGCCCGGGATAGGGGCTTCCACACGCACGTTGATGGCGGCCAGGGCCATGGCCAGGTTGTCGGCCAGGGATGTAATACGCGCAACTTTGATGCCCGGGGCAAGCTGGATTTCGTAGCGGGTCACGGTGGGGCCGTGGGCAATCTCTACGACGTTGGCGCCGATGCCGAACTCTTCGAGCGTTTTCTCCAAGATGCGGATCTTCTCGGCCAGCTCCTGCTGGGCCTTCTTGTTCACCACGGGCGGCGCGTCTCTCAAGAGCGAGATCGGCGGCAAGCGGTAGGGCTGGTATATGGGCGGTGGAACCGGCCCGGCCGGCACTTCCGACTCGATGAGGGGAGGCTGGATCAGATCGGGCTGCTTCCGCTTCTTCGGAGTCGTGCTGGGAGCGGGCATTGCCGAGGGGACATCGGGTTCGGCGTCTCCGGCGTCGCCTTCCAGGATCGCTACGACCTCGGGACGGCGGACCGGTGTCGGCAACGCTGCCACCTCGTCCGTTGCGGCGGGTGTTCCTTGTTCACCCTCTCTCGTCCTTCGCTCCTTGACGGCGGCCGCAGTGCGTCGAGCAAGAGATGCACCTGCTGCGGCAGGGCGCTGCAGTGCCTGGAGAATGTCCCGAAAAGGCTTGTCCAGCATCAAGACCAGTGACATGAGGGCGAACATGGCAAGGAAGAGATAGGTGCCGGTGGATCCGACCAGTGAAGTCAGGGCCCATCCTACAGCCGCTCCAAGGTAACCTCCGGCGGTCTCCACGTAAGCCGAGGACCACTGGGGATCGCCCACGTAGGAGTCGAAGGGGCCAGTCGTGCGGAGCACCTCGGGCACCGCATTGGGGTCACCGGAAATGTGCCTGAACGCGAGAAAGCTGAGGAATGCTAGGAGGGACCCTGCCGTGGCATGGGAAAACGAAAAGCGCCGATATCCGACCAGGAGCATGGACCCTACGAAGATCAGCACCAGAGGCAGCGCGTAGGCACCAGAACCGGCGAGCCAGCGCAGCGCTGTGACGAGCATGCCCGGTAGCGGTGCGCTTTGCCGGTAGACCAGCCACAAGAGGCACGCCAGGCCGCCAAAGACGAGTGTCAGGCCGATGATATCGTGCCATCGGCCAGGATGCGTGGCGTCCGCTGCTGCGGCAGTTCGTTTCCGCCTCACGGTCGTGTCTCGTCGGTACGTTTTTCGGCGATTGCCTGACGCTGAACTAGCCATCTGTCGGCATTATAGCAGAAGGTTGTCGGTATGTAGGACGCTGCTTGGGAGCTGCCGGTTCGCGCGGAAGGTGGGCAAGCGTCCTGGTCGTGCTCACCGGCTGGACTGGCACAGCGTGCACCTGGGAGTGTCGTCAGGAAACAGGGCCCCGCAGGAGGGACATGGCCTCCAGCCATGCTCCAGCCGCCAGCGACTGAGGCGGTAGGCCTTACGGATCAGTCGGATGGTCGCCTCTCGGACGGCCTCGTCGCGTATCGCGAGTGCTTCCTCGAGGGCAACCTGCATCTCCCGCTGATCCTCTTCCCTCAGCATCACCCTGGCAAGCTCCTCCTCGGTTGGAGCAGTGGGGGCAGGCGGCGTCGCGGACTGTCGCTTGCCACCGACGCGGAACTTGATATCTTTGACGGCGCTGGCACCGATCATGCTGTTGAGACGCGGCAATATAGTGTGCTTGAGCAGGCTCAACTCCTGAGACCATGTCGAGCCGGGTGTGCGCACGTAGAGGACACCATCGCGCACTTCCTCGGCTGTGCAGGTCTGGGCGACGACAGGGCCGACTGCGAGGGGCCAGAACGCGAGCGCCATCTGTTGACGAATGCGGCCGCCGCACTCCATGCTGTTGAGAAGGGCCCTGAGGATCGCTGCGGCAGATTCCGGGCTATGTCCGGCCATGACGCGCGCCTCTGCCCATGGAAAGGCTCATCCTTCGGGCTTGGACAGAGTGGGATCCTGAAGGAAGTCCACCCGGTACTTCAGCTCAGCGATAATCTCCCGCTCGTAGCGTCGTGCTTCCTCCAGCGTTGTGCAGGAGTGGGAACGCATGATCCGTTCCAGTACCTCAGCGAAGGGCGCAATGGTGCCTCGATTGACCTTACGATCGAAGAGCGTTGCCATGCCGGCCTCGGAGCGGATGACATCGGATACACGACCCTCCAGCGTCGTGCCATTCACCGATACGCGGAAAACGTCGTTCGCTGGCCAGTAGTGGGACCGAGCGACCGCGATCTGTGCGGTACGAAATGCAAGGCTGCGGCGTCCGGCCTTCTGGAAGCAGGCAGTCAGCCGCTTGTCATCAATAACCTTCCGCACGGCCTCGTTGCCGGTAAGTTCGGCGCCCGTGGAGGGGTCCACCACCACCAACACACCGGCTGCATTGACGTCGATACCGAAGCGGCGGTAATCCGCGTTGTAGGCGTCAGGGTTATCAGCCTTCTCGCGGGCCAGAACCTCCATGAGGGAACCATCGCCCCGCTCGCCTGTGATGCATTGAATGAACCCTATACTGACCCAACCCGTATCGTAGGTGTTCACGGCGTCGAAGCCTCCCTCTAACCGTGACACTGCCTTTGCCGCCCGAGCTTCCGATGGATTCATGCCGGCACCTGCGAAGAGCGGGTCGAGCTCGGCATCAGACATGGAGCGTAGGGACCTGCCAGGATCCATGACTCCATTGGGCGAGCGATAGTAGGCGTAGCGAGGACGCATGTTCGGATTGTCCGTGTAGACGTACTTGTCGCCGTCGTCGAACGTCACCGAGAACTGCATGGGGACGACTGCCGAGGCGAAGGCAGGGGGATTGCCTACCTTCTCCACCAGGTCAGCAGGAGCGGGTCCCGGAGGTGGCGGCCCGGATTGTGCCGCCACGGGCGCGAGCTGGGGCATCAGGGCTCGATTGGCAGCGTCCGCCACTGTCTGAGCGCACCACCGGTCGTAGTCGAGCTTCGCCTGGACCCAGTTTTCCCATTCTGGAGCCGTTGCTTTGATGTCCAGGTTCGGCGGGGGCTTGCCAGGACCGGCGATGGCTCTCTGATACGCCCAGAACCAGCGGGAGCCGTCGGGCGTCAGCCGCACCTGCCAGGGACCGTTCTTCAAGGCAGTGGGAGGAAGGCCCATGGTGTACCGGCCTGGCACGGACCAGTAGGAAACGATGGCCGCTCTCTCTTCCGGCGTGAATATGGGTTGTTGTGCCGGTGCTGTCACGATGCTTGCGAACACGAGATGAAAGAGCATGGATGGTTCCCTTCGAGCGCGAACTCGATCCTCTCAAGAACCCACGACCTGAAGGCGCTGTTCCGGGCTATTGTAGCGTTCGCTCCCAAAGATGTGGCGCCGTCTGGCCAGACTTCAGCTGCTCGACGTGGCTGGGACCTGCAAGCGCTCCTACCGAGTTGGGCTACCGCAAGGAGGGACTTCGTGGTACAGTCTACCGCATCGCCGCGTGAGGAGATTGTCGCACATGTTGTGCATCTTTCTCGGTAGTCTTTCTGCTTCGACGCCAGCTGCAGCCGTCAAGATCGTCCACATGAGGTGCGAGTACTTGACGAACCCCATCGGCGTGGACGAGCCTGCGCCACGCCTGAGCTGGGAGCTGCAGAGTTCCCGGCGGGGCTTTCGGCAAACGGCGTACAGGATCTTGGCCGCGTCGGAACGTCGCCTTCTGGCGCCCGGCAAGGCAGATCTGTGGGACAGCGGCAAGGTCGCTTCCGCTGCTACGTGCCAGATTGCCTATGCTGGCAACGTGCTGCGCCCCCTCCGGCAAGTTTGGTGGACCGTGCAGGTATGGGACGAGGAGGATCGCGCCTCGGGCTGGAGCGAGCCTGCTCATTGGACCTGCGGACCTGTCGGAGTATGGTCGGCGCAGTGGATAGGGGACCCCCAGCACTATCCGGAGGCACGACCGGCGCGGAACGGATACCATACTGAGCTGGCTAATCGGCCGGAGCAGGAGAAGTGGGTTCAGATCGAGCTGGATGCGCCAGCCACCATGGACGGCGTGAGGCTCTGGCCGGCTCGACCCTACGATTGGCAGCCCGATACCCCGGGATTCCTGTTTCCGCTTCGGTTTCGGATCGAGGGGGCGAATTCCGGGGAAGGCCCATTCCACGTGCTCGTGGATAGGACTGCAGCGGACTGTGCTGCGCCAGCAGCCGGTCCCCTCACCGTTCGCTTCCCTCCGGCCACCGTACAGCGGCTTCGTCTTGTGGTCACGGCTCTTCGGGAGAGGGACCGTGGCCGGTTCGGTATGGCGTTGGCGGAAATGGAGGGGCTCCACGGAGACGAAGTCATCACAGCAGGCGCGCGGGTGACGGCGCTCGACAGCATCGAGACCGGCCCGTGGGCGGCCGCGAACCTGACGGACGGCGACCGGCAGTCTCATCCAGCCGAAGGAGTCGAGCCGCTTCCGCCAATCTACCTACGGCGGGAGTTCACGCTCTCGAAGGTGCCGTCACGCATGACACTGTTCGCGTCGGCGCTCGGTGTGTACGAGGTGCGGATCAACGGCAAGCGGGTCGGGGACCACATCCTGGCACCGGAATGGACCGATTATGGCATGCGTGTGCAGTACCAGGGCTACGACGTGACCAGCCTGCTCGAGGCAGGTCGCAATGTCATCACGGCAGTAGTCGGAGATGGCTGGTATGCCGGTCGTATCGGGTTGTTCCCTGGGCGCGGCCACTACGGTCGGCGGCCTGAGTTCCTTGCCCAGCTCCATGCCGACGATGACCCGAAGCCCGTACTGATGACCGATGGCGCATGGCGCGTCTCGACGTCGGGTCCCATCCGTATCAGCGATATCCTCGACGGCGAGGTGTACGATGCGCGAATGGAGTTCTCGGGATGGGATGCTGCCGGTTTCGATGACGGACAATGGACCCAAGCCGCGACCTACGTGCATCCTGGTATTCGCCTGGTCGCCCAGCCCAACGAGCCCATACGAGTGACCCGTGAGCTGAAGCCAACAGGTCTCACGGAGCCGAAACCCGGGGTTTTCATCTACGATCTCGGCCAGAACATGGTGGGCTGGGTGAGGTTCAGGCTGCGTGCGCCAGCCGGTACGGTGGTGCGACTGCGCCATGCCGAGATGCTCAATGAGGACGGCACACTCTATACGGAGAACCTGCGAGGGGCTGCCCAGGGCGACTGGTACACGTGCCGGGGCGACGGTACGGAGGTCTTCGAACCTCACTTCACCTACCACGGTTTCCGTTATGTGGAAGTTACGGGGCTACCGTTGAGGCCGAAGCTGGAAGACTTGACGGGCCAGGTGTTTCACTCATCGGCGCCGGAGGTTGGATCGTTCGAGTGCTCGGATCCTAGCCTGAACCGTCTATGGCGGAACATTCTCTGGACGCAGCGAGCGAACCTCATGAGCACACCGACGGATTGCCCCCAGCGGGACGAGCGGCTGGGCTGGATGGGCGACATCCAGGCTTTCGGGCAGACGGCGTGCTTCAACATGGATATGGCCGGCTTCTTCACGAAGTGGCTGCAGGATGTGAGGGACGCGCAGGCCGAGGATGGTCGTTATCCAGATTTCGCCCCGAACCCTGGCGACTCCAACAAACGGTTTTCGGGCACTCCTGCGTGGGGAGACGCGGGGGTAGTGATACCGTGGCTGGTCTACGCGAACTACGGCGATCGCCGCGTTCTCGAGAAGCATTACGACTCAATGTTGCGCTGGATTCGCTTCATTCATGAGCACAACCCTGACCTCACATGGCGGAACGACCGAGGCAACGACTACAACGATTGGCTGAATGGAGATACGCTCATCGCCGAAGGGTGGCCCACGAAGGGCGCGGAGGTGCCTCGCGAGGTATTCGCCACGGCGTTCTGGGCTAACTCCACGCGTCTGACGGCTCGCATGGCCCGCGTGCTGGGCAAGGACGAGGATGCCGAAAGGCTGGAGCAACTGCACGAGGGTATCCGACAGGCGTTCAACCGAGAGTTCGTCCAAGCCGATGGCACCATCCTCGGCAACACGCAAGCCGGCTACGCACTGGCCCTCCACTTCGATCTCCTACCACCAGACCTCCGGTCCAGGGCTGTCGAACACATGCTAGCAGGTATCGAGGCGTACGGTGGGCACATCTCTACAGGCATCCAGTCCACACACCGCATGATGCTGGAGCTGAGCCGAGCAGGTCGCAGCGACGTCGCCTACCGCCTGCTGCTGAACCGCACGTTCCCAAGCTGGCTCTACAGCATTGACAACGGCGCCACCACTATTTGGGAACGATGGGATGGGTACGTCAAGGGTCGCGGTTTCCAGAACCCCGGCATGAACTCGTTCAACCACTGGGCGCTGGGAGCCGTGGGAGAGTGGATGATGCGGACCATCATCGGTCTGGAACCCGGCGATGGTCCCGAAGCGACGGCCCAGACGGCATGGCAACGGTTCCGCATTGCACCCATCCCAGGTGGTGGTCTCGGTTGGGCAAAGGGCTCCTATCGTTCGATTCACGGGCCGATCGAAGTTGCCTGGAAGGCCGGACCGGGAGCGTTCGCTCTTGACATCAGCGTCCCCCCAAACTGCAGCGCTGACGTGACACTCCCAGGCGCGCATGGCAAGACGGTCCTCGAAGGTGGCCGTCCTGTGGCGGACGCGCCGTGCGTGAACCTGATCGGACCCCGAGACGACTCGCTCCTTGTGCACGTGGAATCGGGCAGTTACCACTTCACGTGGCGTTGACCTCGACGAGCCTTCGCGTTCAAGTGCAAGAACAGCAGGAGCACGCGGTACTGCCTGGGAATAAGCATGGGGAAGGGAGGACACCGCCATGCTCCAATCGGCAATTGCGTGCATGCTTCTCTGCGTGCTCCAGCGTAGCTCAGCCTATGCCGTGCAGAAGGCGCCATTCACCGACGCCACACCCGCTCCCGAGGTCAACCAGCTTGTCCTGGAGAGCTGGCCCGTTGGCGCGGGGACGTACGGCCGCGGGATCGAGCCGCGCGGACCTGTGCGGATCAGCGGCCTGAAGCTGAACCCGGTCGAGGGATTGATCGAGATATGGGTGCGGCCGAACTGGCGCGGGGATGATGGGAGGCGTCATCGGTTCTGGTCCACGGAGAGCGCTGGTGGTCGGCAATTGACGCTGGAGAAGGCCCCCAACGGCCTCTTGCGGGCGGAGCTGACGACACCTCACAGTATGACCGTGGCGCGTGCCGATGTGGCCGACTGGCAGCCACGGCAGTGGCACCATGTGGCAGTCGGCTGGAAGAGCCACGGCGGACGCAATGTCGGACTGGCGCTGTGGATTGACCGATGGGCCAAGGACGGTCCTGTAACGCCGTATGGGGTCTTCGATGCCGGCGCCATGCCTGCTGCACTGACGCTGGGCGACGCTACGTGCGACGCCGCATTCGACGAGTTGATCGTGCGTCCTGACATCAACGCCGAGGGGCGGGTAGGGATGGTGGCCTGTGTCTACCGCGACTATTTCCGAACGGCTCCCTATACTGCCATTCGCGTGGATCCGGAACCCACGCGTACGCCCTCCGACAGGCGGGCTGTCGCGGGTTGCGAGAAGCAGTTCGGTCTGTTGGGGCGGCAAGATGGCAGGTGGGAGCCGATGGTGGAGAACGTGGTCCGGTACAGTCAGTGGGCCTACTTCGACGCCAAGCCGCTGATCCGCTGGACGACCAGTGATCCCAGCATCGCGACGGTGGACGCCAACGGCAGAGTCAAGGCTCTCCAACCAGGTATGTGCACATTGAAGGCGGCATTTCGCGGCATGGACGCCACGTATCGGCTGGAGGTTGTGCCCCAGGAACGACCGGATCTCGGCGTTATCTGCATCGAGCTGCACCCTCGCTATCGGAACGACGCTCTCAAGGACCGTCCCGCTGCCGGCGAACCGACAACGGCTCGCGTGAGACTGGGGAACTTCGGGCCCGCGAGGCTTGGACCAGGGAGCGTCATTCGGTTTTCGCTCCTCCCGGACAGCATACGAAACTACCGGCTGGATCCCTCGGAGAAGGCGATACAGACGATGACAGCGACCCTCGAACGGAGCCTGGAGCCTGGCGAGGAAACGTCGGTGGAGTTTCGATTCCCGTTTCCGGAGAAGCCCACCTGGATGAAGTTGGAGCTGGACCCAGCCAACCGTGTGGCGGAGATATGCGAGGCGAACAACACCATCGCAGAACTGTGCGACGCCCGCCCCGTCCAATTCGGCTTGGACCCGAAGGTGCTCGCGTCGTGTCTCGCCGATCGAAAGATCAACCACGTCGGCTCGTTCAGCTATTACGACTGGCTACGTGCCGAGAAGCTGCGCATGGATTGGATGCTGCGCCAAGCGGTCTATCCCACGACCGGTCCGAACGGCGTGGAGGAAGCGTATCGGATCGACGCGTTCACTGCCTATGAACACGAAGGCAAGGACTGGGACAACGAGCCCTATCGGAAGCAGGAGGTCTACTTCGACGGCGGTTTCCCGGTCAACGAGCCTGTGGACATGATGGCCATTGACTGCGCCATTATCCATGAGTTCGGCCATACCATCCTCAGCCAACCGGACCTGTACGGCTACCCGGTGAGCGCACACAACGTGCTGATAACATATGAGGACGGCAAGCCGGTGGCCGGTTCTCCCGAGTTGCCCGTGGTACTCGGGAACGATATCCTTCCAGCGTCGCCCGGCGTGAACGTGCCGTGCTACGTGGGTTATCCTTCGCTCATGGACGGCTGCCAACTCTGGCTAGAGCCTTCGCAGGCGGGGCATATTATGTTTTTCAAAGGGTACCGCCGGGACCGCTTCTGGGGGACGCAGGGGCGCCTCATACCGGTGAGGGCCAACTGGCTTGTCATCACGGACGCCATGGACCGACCTCTGAAGAACGCAGCCGTGTACGTCTATCATGTTACGCAGGCACCTGTTCAGGACAGTGGTGCCAAGTTCTTCGCTGACCGGCCCAAGTTCGTGGGACAGACGGACGAAGAAGGACGATTCGTGTTTCCGACGGATACGGACGAGGACTGGGACGATCCAGACACGGACGTGGTGGACGGTTCCAAGCCGGTCTGGAATCCCTTCGGGACCGTGGCTAAGGAAACAGCTTTCACGCCGAACGTCTGGGAGGTGCAGGGGCTACTGCTTCTGCGGATCGTCTCAGGGAAACGCAGCGAGTGGCGGTTCATGGACCTCACGCAGTTCAACACTGCGTTCCTGTCAGGCCAGAGGGTCTGTGGCATCTACACCGTACGGACCAGTCTTCCGCCGTCGGACGAGCCGACACCGATCGTGAGGAAGCCTGTTCCCGAAGCGATTCGGAAGATCAACAAGGCACCAGTGGCGGTCGCACCCAAAGAGTTGATCGTGCGCTGCGGCGAGGAGTACACCATTGACGGCTCCAAGAGCTACGACCCCGAGGGACAGCCACTTCTCTATCGGTGGAACGTGAGCGTGGGATGGCTCATGGGTACCCTCTCGCAGGGGCCGACGCTGAAGCTCACCGCTCCGAAGGAGCCCGGAGAACTGGAATACAAGCTCTGGGTGCTCGATGGCGTCCGCTCCAGCGAACCGGCCATCATCAAGGTGAAAGTCGTTCGACCTACGACGCCGTAGCGCAGTCATGCGTCGTCTGCGTCAGCGGCCGCCAAGGACTGGCCCCCGAGTGCCGGTATAATGGAGACGCTATACTCGAGGAGGTGAATCCTATGCCGACGCCAGCCGCCTACATAGAGCAACTCCAGGCACTCTTATCGAGCCTTGACACACGGCAACTGTCCCATCTCACGGACTTGCTGGAGGAGTGCTGGCGGGAAGGCAGACGCGTGCTTCTGGTAGGGAATGGAGGCAGCGCGGCCACGGCATCGCACATCGTCAACGACCTGCAGAAGTGCATTCAGTTGGATACGGGCAAGCCTCTGAAGGCCATGTGCCTGTCGGATTGCACCCCTCTCGTTCTCGCGTGGGCCAACGACACGAGCTACGAGAACGTGTACGCACCGCAGGTGGAGTGCTGGGCCGAACCCGGGGACCTTCTGATCGCCATCAGCGGTAGTGGCAATTCTCCGAACATTCTTCGTGCGGCGGAGGCTGCCCGAGGCCGGGGCGCCTACTGTTTCGGCATGGCAGGCTTCATGGGGGGAGAGCTCGCTGCAGTCACCGATGAGTGTCTGGTGGTCCAATCCACGAACATGCAGCAGATAGAGGATGTGCACATGGTGGTGCTGCACTTAGTGTTCGCTGAACTCCGGGATAGGCTTCGCCCGAAGGCAGCCGCGGCGTGAAGGCCGTCTTTCTCGACCGCGACGGCGTTCTGAACAAGGACGGTCCCGGCTTCGTCACGTCTCCAGACGAACTCGAGATGCTGCCGGGGGCCGCCCGTGCCGTGGCTACGCTGTGCAGAGCCGGTGTTCGTGTGGTGGTGGCGACAAACCAGTCGTGTATCGGCCGTGGACTTCTCACGGAAGCGGGACTGAGCCGCATCCACGAGAAACTCCGACATGAGACGGCGGAGGCTGGTGGCCACTTTGACGCGATCTACCACTGTCCCCACGCGCCCTGGGAAGGTTGCTATTGTCGCAAGCCGCTGCCAGGCATGCTCCTGAGAGCACGCGAGGAGCTGGGCGTGGATCTGTGTGCTAGCTATTTCGTCGGGGACAAGCCCACGGATATCCAGTGCGGTGCCGCAGTCGGATGCAAGACGGTGCTCGTTCTATCGGGGCTGGAGCCGGCGTACGTGCCAGAGCGGTTTCCCGTCGCGCCCGATCACGTGTGCGCCGACCTGAGCGAGGCGGTCGCGTGGATCCTGGAGGATCTCGTCAACTCGGATCGCCTTAGAGATCGCGCCGCCACTGCAGGGCGGAGCTCAGCGTAGCCTGATCAGCGTAATCCAGCTCCGCGCCGATGGGTAGCCCCAGGGCCAATCGCGTCACTCTGACACCAGCAGGTTTGAGCAGACTCGCGATGTACAGCGCTGTTGCGTCGCCCTCCACGGTGGGATTTGTGGCCACGATGACCTCTTGCACCCCCAGCCGGGAGACCCGGCCAATCAGCTCGCGAATGCGCAGCATATCGGGCATGACGCCGTCTTGCGGGGCAATGACCCCCTGAAGCACGTGATAGAGCCCGCGGTACTCGTTGGTCCGTTCGATGGCCAGGATGTCCCGCGGTTCTGCCACAACGCATACGGCGGTGGTCTGTCGTTTCGGGTCCCGGCAGATTTCGCACGTCTCCTCCTCGGCGAAGTTGAAGCACTCGCTACAGAAGCGGATCTTCTGCTTGACTTCGAGGATGGCAGCGGCCAGGGCCTCTGCGTCGGCCCGTGATGCGCGGAGAATGTGGTAGGCCATCCGCTGGGCCGACTTGGGGCCGATGCCCGGGAGCTTCTCCAGCTCGCCGATGAGCCTTGCGAGAGGTCTAGCGTAGTGCAGCACTTCTTCCTCCCTGAGGATTACCGATCCCTGTTGATTCTCAACCGCCCAGCCTCTGGAGCGCTTCCTTGGCGGCTGCGTGATTGGGGTCAGCTTTGAGGATCTCCCGGTACTGCTCGATGGCCTGGGCCTTCTGACCGTTCTTCTCGTAGAGGGAGCCAAGCTTCATCCGGTGGATCGCCATCCCCGCCGGAGGAAGGCCACGAGCCTTGACGATTTCCTCGTAGACGGAGATCTCCTCGGGAAGCCGCCCGGCTCCTGCGTAGTAGTCGGCGATGAGCAGGCGCGTGGAGACATCGTCGGGATTCTCTCGTGCGATGCGCTTGCGCACTTCCAGTGCTTCCTCCTGCTTGCCAGCGCGTGTTAGGATGCCGGCGTATCCCTGGAGGAAGGTCCGCCCCGTCCCTGGCCGGTCTTTCAGGCTGGAGAGAAACGCGAGCATATCGGCCTGGCGTCCCGCGGCACTGCAGGCCGTTTCGTAGCGGGTCAGCGCGCCAGCGTTGTCTGGGCGCTTCTCGAGAAGCGTCTGAAGGTAGTTGATCCAGAGATCAGGGCGCTTCTCCCGGTCGTAGACGGTAGCGAGTTTGGAGAGAGCCTCGGCATTATCGGGTTGCTTCTCCAGTGCTTTCTCCAGGGCGGTGCGCGCCTCCGGCAGGTTGTTCATCTGGATATACGCGTTGCCGATCTTCAGCCAGAGCCATGAGTCGTTGGGTGTCGAACCCACCGCCTTGGCGTACTCAGCGATGGCTTCTGCCCATCGTTGCTGTTTTTCCAGCATCATGCCCAGGCCATTGCGGAACGACACAGCCTGGGGAGAGCGCTCGCATAGGCGCCGCCACTCTGCGATTGCCTCATCCGTCTTGCCCTGCAGATCCAATAGGCGCGGGATGTTCGCTACGTACACCGTATCGTCGGGATGGTCCTTCTCCAGTTCCCTGTAGACGGTGATGGCCTCGTCCAGTTTGCCCTGGCGCTCCAACATGCGGGCGACGCTGGACTTCACGTAGATGTCTTTGGGTGCGACACGGAGCCAACCGCGGTACTCTCGCTCGGCCTTGTCGTACTGCTGATCCCGCTCGTACAAGCCGGCCAGGGCGGAGTAAGGATAGGTGTCCGTGGGTGCCGACTTCTTCAGGCGTTCAAGAGCCTGGATGGCCTCCTGGGTCTTGTTCGTCTTGAGGTAGAGCTGTGCCAGCAGCCGGTCGGCGTCGGGCTTGCCCGGCGTGGCTGCGGCAAGTCGGCGGTAGACATCGATGGCTCGGTCCGTTTTCTGCTGGCCTTCGTACAGCGAGCCGAGAGCCGTATAGGCGGCAGGATCTCGTGGCGCCAGCGCTATGGCCCGTTCGTAAGCGGCGATGGCCTGCTGTTCCTTTTTCTGCGATTGGAGCAGACGGCCGAGGGCCGAATAAGCGCCGGCGTCCCTGGGCATCTTCTGGGTCCATGCGGTGTAGACCTTGACGGCCTCGTCCGTGCGGCCCATCTGCTCATAGAGGAATCCCAGCCCCACATAGGCGTTGCGTGGCGGGTTGCTGGACAAGGCCTGTTTGTACCGCCGCTCCGCTGCAGCTTGGTACTCCTTGCGTCGCGCTTGGTCGGTCGCGCTCTGGGATGCCCATGTCTCGGCGATGGCGGTATCCACGAGAAGCTTGACATCCGTGGGCGCGAGTTTCAAGGCTTCCCGAAAGTGCACGACAGCCTGCGGGTAGTTCCGGATCGTGTAATACAGGCGCGCGAGACTGAAGCGCGCAGGAAACGACTTCGGCGCGAGCTCGAGGGTCTTGAGGAAGCTCGTGATGGCATCGTTGGTCCTTCTGCGATCGCCAGCTTCGCCTAGTGCCTGCTGCGCGAGTCCGAGGTTGTAGTACGCGGTTGCACTGGACGGCATGAGATCGGCCGCTCGGCTGTAAGCTGTGATGGCGCCTTTGTAGTTCTTCTTGCGATAGAGGATGCTGCCCACAGCGAGGTGGGCGGCTCCCATCTGCGGATCCAGGCGAATGGCATCGCGCAGCGAATCGAGCGCTTCGTCCAGCTTGCCCCTGGCCGCGAGTACGGTGCCGAGGTTGTAATGGGCGGGTGCACTGTTCGGAGCGTAGCGCGCTGCGAGCCGGTACTCCTTCTCTGCGCCGGTCAGGTCCTTAGCAGCGACGAGACATCCGGCAAGAGCGAAGTGGGCCTGACCGTTCTTTGGGTCGAGCTGGATGGCGCGCTGGGCCTGACGACGAGCCTCGGCGAGACGACGCGTTTCCAAATAGAGGACGGCCAGTTGGGATGGTGGGACGCTGCTCTTCGGGTCCGCGGCTGCCGCCTTCAACAAGTGGTCTTCGGCTTCCTTGTTCGCATTCCGAGCTCGATACAGCAGGGCTATGTTGAGATGCGCTGCGTAGGAGTTGGGCATGAGCCCCAGGACCTGCTTGTACAGAGCAATAGCGGTGGCCGCATCGCCTGCCCGATGGGCCGTAAGAGCACGTTCGAATAGGCGGTCCGCCTTCGCCGCGGTGGACTGCGCAGGATTCTGGGCCCCTGGGGCGGCAGACTGTCTGCTTGTCTGGGCCACGACGGCGGTGCCGAGCCACAGCGCGCAGAGCGTCGCGGCAAGGGTCCAGCCCCACACTGTCTGGTGCCACGGGTTGTTCAGTCTCATGTTCGAGAAGATTCTACCAGAACCGCAGTTAGGTCCCGTCAGAGTCCTCGAGGGCGGCAGGTAGTGTGTCACGGAGAGCCGAAACATGGCGCGAAGGGACGAAGCTTGTCAGGAGGACGAGGGCTATGACGATCGAGCAACTGGAACGGTTATCGCCGGGTGACTGGTTCTTCGACGTTCGAGACCAGCTCAAGTGGCACATCTATCGAAGGGCGGAGACGTGTTTCCAGATAGGCGATGCCCAGCGGGACTCGCTGACATCGCCGGACGGGATTCGCGAACGTCAGGCGCGTCTGCGCGAGTTCTTCATTGCTTCCATCGGTGGCCTGCCTGATGACACGGGGGCCATCGAGCCCCGAGTGACTGGCGAGTTGAAGGGAGACGGCTTCCGCATCGAGAAGCTGATCTACGAGAGCCGACCAGGGCACTTCGTCACGAGCCTCCTGTACCTTCCCAATGACTGCGAGACACCAGCACCGGCCGTGTTGTTCTTGTGCGGTCACGCGGTCCAGGGGAAGGCGTACCCGGAATACCAGCGGGTCTGCCAACTGCTTGCGAAGACGGGCTTCATCGTGCTGGCCCAGGATCCCATCGGGCAAGGAGAACGGCTGAGTTACTGGGATCCGCGCATCGGTGGTGCAACGGTGGGAGCATGCACTCTGGAGCACGACCATGCCGGGGCACAGTGCGTTCCCCTCGGGTGGTCTCTCGCGCGGTTCTTGCTCCATGACGCGATGCGGAGCCTGGACTATCTTTGCAGCCGTCCCGACGTAGACACCCGCCGCATCGGTCTTACGGGCAACTCGGGGGGAGGGACGCAATCCTGCCTGCTCATGCTCACGGACCCCCGTATCGCTGCTGCGGCGCCAGGAACGTTCATCATGAATCGGCAGACGTACATGTACAGCGGCGGAGCACAGGATGCCGAGCAGATCTGGCCAGGCTTCACGGCTGCTGGCTACGATCATGAGGACGTGCTCATCGCCATGGCGCCGCGGCCGGTGTGTGTCCTGGCTGTCACCGACGACTTCTTCCCCATCGAGGGTACGCGCCGGACCGTGCAGCGTTGCCGGCACATCTGGGAAGCGTTCGGCGTGAGCGACCAGCCCATGCTCGTGGAGGATCGGTCGGACCATGCGTACACACCGACTCTGGCTATGGCGGCGGCACGCTTCTTCGCGGAGCATCTGCAGGGTCGCGGTGTGGAGCCAGACTACGCCGCGACGACGCCGTTCCCAGAAGCCGACGTGCGATGCACCAAGTCAGGGCAGGTTCGCGCGGATATTCCGGCTGCCTCTGCGGTCTTCGAGTCATGCGCTGCACGGCTGGCGGCCTTGGAGCAAGCACGTTCAGCCCAGTCATTGGCGGATCGCCGCCAAGCCGCGCGAGATTACATTCTCCACCTCGTCCGGTCCCATCGGAAGCCATGCGATCTCAACCCCCGAACCTACTGGTCCGGCACTGTGGGCGACCTGCACGCCGATGCGCGGATATGGTGGTCCCAGCCCGATCTCATGGGCCATGGCGTGCAGTTCCGGCCGATGGGATCCGACGGAGTCGGATTGCCTACCACACTGGCGGTGTGGGATGGCGGAACGTGCTCCCTGCAGAGCCATCTTGCGTGGATACGGAAGACCGTCGGAGACGGCCGGAGCGTGTTGGTGCTGGACGTTGCTGGTGTCGGCGCCCTCGCCCCTCATTCCTTGCTGGCAAGTTGCGCCCCTCTGGAGTTCTACGGCGTCATCCACAAGCTCGCGGACGACCTGACGTGGATAGGAGATAGCCTGGCCGCACTCAGAACCTACGACGTACTGCGGGCCGTGGACCTGCTTGTCGAGTTCGACCTGGCCCCGGATGTGCGCATCTTCGCCGACGGCAAAGCGGGACGGGAGTGCCTATACGGCATCCTGGCGGCGTTCGTTGATGACCGCGTTGGCGGGCTGGACGTGGAAGGACCCCTCCCACGCTTCGCGGAGTGGATTCGCGACCGGCACTACGATTCCCGCGGAATCAAGGGCATCCTGCTGCCCGGGGTGCTCGAACTGTTCGATGTGGATGATCTTGTCTGACCGACGGGTGGACCCTCAGCGGAGGACTAGCCGGACGGCTGCCACGGCCGAGAGGACGAGGACGAGCGTATCGAACAGCTTCTGCGGAATCCGGTGCAGAAGCCATTTGCCGGATACTGCGCCGAGGACGATGAACGGGCTCAGCAAGAGGTCGGCAGTCAGCGTTCGGCCATTCATGATGGGATTGGCTGGATTGGCGATACTTAGAGCGAGGAAGACCGGCAGCTTGGCTGCGTTCACGAGGAAGAAGAACCATGCCGTGGTGCCCATGAACTGTGCCTTGGGCATGCCCATTGCCTGAAGATAGATGGTCATGATCGGGCCAGCGGCGTTCGATGCCGTCGTAGTGAATCCGGCGCTGGTGCCAACCGCAGCCACTGCGCCCTTGGAGTGAGGCGTCAGCCGGTCTCCCATACGAAGCCGCACTACATGCAGCGCCAGCATGAGGAGCACGAGGGCGCCGATAAGCTGGTCCATCCGGTCTTTCCCGGGACCAGCGTCACCCGTGAGCTTGAGAACGACGGCGCCCAGGACCATTCCCACGGCGACCCAGGGTGCCAGAAGAAGGAGGCGGTCCCACTGAGCACTACGCCGGTACCACCATACCGCGAAGATGTCCGCCATCAGGAGCATGGGAAGCATGGTGCCGACACTCTGACGGCCGCCGAACGCCGCTGCCAACAATGGGACGACGAGAATGCCAGCTCCTGGCATGCCCGTCTTGGAGAAACCGATGAAGAGTGCGGCGATTCCGCCGAGCACCCATTGGGAGGCCGAGAACTCCATGTGCGATAGCCCCTCCAGGATACCTGCTCGGGCCCCTCGGCGCGATGCTAAGGGAGGATTCATGTGGTCTGCATCGAAGATGGTGTAGACTCGTGGAAAGGGGCCTACCATGAACTCGAGTGAGGACTGGGACGTCATCTGGAAGTGGCACTGGTTCCGTCGGGCATTGTGGCAGCCGCACTACCGCGACCCCGAACACCCGGAGGGGCGCCCGGCACGTCGCGTGCCCATCTTGCGCGAGCTCCTACGTCAGTACAACGTCCGCAGCGTTCTCGACTGCAACTGCGGCCTGGGACTGCGCGCCATCCTGCTCCAAGAAGCCGGCTTCGACGTCACCGCCACCGATATCAGCCCTGTAGCGATCAAGCATGCGAAGGAGCTGGCCGAGTTCGGCAACGCGCCCATTCGGCTCGAGGTCTGCCCATGGGACGATCTCAGCGACCGATTTCCTGGTACCTTCGATGCTGTCGTCACCGATGCTACTGCGTGGATCACCAGCATCAACGAGCTTCGGTTCTCTTTCCGCCACTTCGCAGAGGTGCTGAAGCCGGGAGGGATAGTGGTCTTCACGGGAATCGATCAGTGGTCGCGTCCTGAAGACCGCGTCCAACGTGCCAACCATGCCTGGACGGCCGCGCCACGGTTCCAGATACGTGCCAACTACGGGCATGGCGGTATTCACATGACGCTCGTCGTAGCCCGCGATCGTGAAGAGCTGGCTATCATCGAGAACTTTCTTTTCGTCATCCACGAGAACCATGCCGTGCGCCTGGAGACCGCCGCCATCCGAAGTACTATGGAGTGGACCTGGGAGGACTTCGTGACGGCGTGTACGAACGCCGGGTTCCAGTCGGTCCGGACCGTCAAAGTCATGGTAGGCGACCGCGAGCATCATCTGAACGTAGCTCACAAGTAGCGTCCCAGGCATCTCCCCAGAGGCGCGGGTACTTCAGGTAACATCGTTCGGAACTGCAAAGAGGAGGACAGCCTTTGTTACACACGGCGATCCTGACCATGCTACTCATGAACTCACTCCCAACACAGCAACCTACGGCGGACTTCTATGTATCTCCCAGCGGCAACGACGCCTGGTCGGGCAGACTCTCGACGCCGAAACGAGATCGTACGGATGGACCGTTTCGCACGCTGCAAAGGGCTGTGGACGCTGCGGCAGCCCTGCGGAGTCAGGTCGGTGGCCAGAGAAGCATCACCATCTTGATTCGGAAAGGCACATACGTGCTGGAACGGCCGATCGTGGTGGACCCATCCATGAGCGGTACCGAGGGCAACCCGACGGTCATAGCCGCCTACCCAGGGGAGAAGCCCGTATTCAGCGGCGGCGTGAAACTCTCTGGCTGGAAGGTCCAGAGTGGGAAGTGGATGCTCACGTTGCCCGATGTCCGGGATGGGAAGTGGTACTTCGAGCAGCTCTTCGTCAATGGTCAGCGCCGATACCGACCGCGGCTGCCGAAGAACGGCTACTACTTCATCGAAGCTGCCGTGCCGCCCTCTCCTGCGGCTCAGGGCAAGGGCTTCGACCGTTTTCGGTTCGCCGGCCAAGACATCCGACCGGACTGGCACAACCTCGACGACGTCCACGTGCTGTGCTTCCAGAGCTGGACCATGGCGCGCATGCGGATCGCCGAGGTGGAGGCGGAGCAGAAGACTGTGCGGTTCGTTGCGCCAACCTTGAGCGACCAATGGTACTTCGCCTTCCAGGCCGGGCAGCGTTATATTGTAGAAAACGTCGAGGAGGCACTCACAGAGCCGGGCCAATGGTATTTGGACCGCAAGTCCGGGGTCTTGACCTATCTGCCCAAGGCTGGTGAGCAGCCTACGAAGGCCGAGGTCTGGGCACCGCGTCTCGAGTACTTGCTCGAGTTTCGAGGTGATGTCCAAGCGAAGAAGTGGGTGCAGTACGTCGAGATCCGCGGGCTCACGTTCGCCCACACGAACTGGGTCACACCGCCGGAGGGCTATCAAGCTGCCCAGGCGGAGTGGCCCATCGGTGGGGCGATTCGCGGGACTGGCGCGAAGCATTGTAGGCTGGAAGGTTGCACACTGAAGCACGTCGGTGGCTACGGCATCGATCTAGGCCGCGGCTGTCAACACGATGTCGTGGAGAACTGCACCATCATTGACATGGGGGCTGGTGGCGTGAAGCTGGGGGAGACGAGCGGCCATCCAGACCAGGATCTGCTCCCGGGGTGGAATGCGGTAAGGAACTGCCTCATCGCTCACGGAGGACGATTGCATCCGGCAGGGATCGGGGTGTGGATCGGTGCGTCTCCTTACAACACCGTCGCGCAGAATGAAATCTGCGATCTCTACTACACGGGTATCTCGGTAGGTTGGTCTTGGGGTTATGCACCGACCGACTCGCATCATAACACGCTGGAGTACAACCACGTCCACGATATTGGGCAGGGCGTCCTGAGCGACATGGGCGCGACCTACACCCTGGGTCTGGCGCCTGGTTCCGTGCAGCGATTCAACGTGTTTCACGATGTAGAAAGCGCTACTTACGGCGGCTGGGGGATCTACTTCGACGAAGGCACCACCGGCATGCTCGCGGAGAATAACCTCGTCTACAGATGCAAGAGCGCCGGATTCCATCAGCACTACGGCCGCGACAACATCGTCCGCAACAACATTTTCGCCCTGAACCGTGAGAGCCAGTTGATGCGTACGCGTGCGGAAGAGCATCTCTCGTTCACCTTCGAGCGCAACATCGTCTACTGGACCACGGGAGAGCTGCTGGCCTCCAACTGGTCGGGGGATAACTTCAGACTCGACCATAACCTCTACTGGAGGGCGGATGGCGAACCGTTCACGTTCGCCGGCATGAACCTGGACGCGTGGCGCGCCAAGGGGCAAGACGTGGACTCGATCGTGGCCGACCCACTGTTCGTGAACCCCGCAAAGCTGGATTTCCGACTGAAGGATGGTTCGCCCGCTCATAAGATTGGGTTCGTGCCTTTCGACTACACCAAAGCGGGCAGGATCGGCATCGGATTGAGCAAGAGCGAGGCCGTGGTACTTCCCCGCGCGTACCCACCGACGGCGGCCGAGGTGCGTCCCCAGGCCATTTCTCAGGATTTCGAGGATCACCCGGTGGGATCGAAACCGGCTGGAGCCATGGTGTTCGAGGAGAAGGCGCCGGCGCAGATCCGGGTTACCGACAAGACTGCCGCCAGCGGTAGGCATTCCCTCGAAGTCGTGGATGCAGCCGGACTCGCAGCCAACTACAATCCGCACTTCTTCTATACACCCGGATTCACGTCTGGCCAACTTCTCGGCCGTTTCAGCATTCGCCTGGAACCAGGCACGGTCTTCTATCACGAATGGCGCGACAACGCCAGTCCCTATCGCGTCGGTCCCTCGCTCCGGGTGTCTGCAGACGGTTCGCTGTTGGCCGCGGGCAAGAAGCTCTTGAGCGTTCCCTACGGGGTCTGGTTCCAGGTGGAGATCGCCTGCAAGCTGGGGAACAGCGCAGATGGCAAATGGGATCTGGTGATCCGCCTGCCCGGGCGCACGGCGCCGCTTCGGTTCACGGGACTCCCGTGCAATCCCGAATTCAGGTCGCTCTATTGGTACGGTTTCGTGGCCGATGCCGACGGTCCGGGGATCTTCTATCTGGACGATATCCAGCTCGGGCCGAGGAGGCGCTGATGGGGCGGGCCTACAATTTCAACCCGGGGCCTGCCATCCTTCCGGAACCGGTGCTGCGTCAGGCGGCAGCAGGCGTGCTCGAACTCGATGGATCCGGTATGTCCATTCTGGAGGTGAGCCACCGCGCGAGCCACTACCGACGGGTCCATGAGGAAGCGAAGGCAGGCCTCCTCCGGCTCCTGGATCTTGGTGAGGACTACACCGTCCTGTTTCTTGGGGGCGGGGCCAGCCTGCAGTTCACCATGGTGCCGTGGAACTACCTGAGGGCTGGGAAAACGGCTGACTATGTAGACACAGGGTCCTGGGCTCTGAAGGCTATCCGGGAGGCGCAGCGGGTGGGCCAGGTCAACGTGATATCCTCATCCTCCGAAAGTGCCTACACCTGCCTGCCGCCGATGGGTGATGTTACGCCCGAAGCGTGCTACGTCCATATCACCACCAATAACACCATCGAAGGAACGCAGTGGCCCGCGATTCCTGATACAGGAGAAATACCTCTCGTTGCCGACATGTCTTCCGACTTCCTGTCGCGTCGGCTGGACCATGGGCGCTTCAGCCTGATCTACGCCGGAGCTCAGAAGAACGCAGGACCAGCCGGTGTGACCGTCGTGGTGATACGAAGAAGCTTCGTAGACTTGGCCGCGGACGACTTGCCTCCCATGCTGTCCTACAAAGTGCAGGCACGAGAGGACTCGCTCTACAACACTCCGCCGGTTTTCGGTGTCTACGTTGTCGGCCTCGTATGCAAGTGGCTGGAGGACCTGGGCGGTCTGGAGGAGATAGAGCGTCGCAACGCCGAGAAAGCCGGCCTCGTCTACGCAGCACTGGACGCTTACCCTGAGGTGTACGAACCCACCGTCAGCAACAGGTCCCATCGCTCCCAAATGAACATCACCTTCCGCCTGCGCGACCATTCGCGGGAGTCGGAGTTCTTGCGTGGGGCCGAGGAGAGGGGTATGGTCGGCCTCAAAGGGCACCGCTCGGTCGGGGGGTTTCGCGCTTCGTGCTACAATGCTCTTCCGCGGGAAGCAGCTCAGGCGCTGGCTGACTATCTGGAGTGGTTCGCCCAGCAGGCTTGGTAGTGCTGCTGCTACCGCTTTCCAGCGCCAGAAAGGATGTTCAGGGCATCTCGGATGAGCGAAGGCACGTCCGCGGAGCCACCCGATGCGGCTACGACCTGCTCTGCGGCCCGTCGTGCGTCAGCCCGGTTGTACTGCAGGTTCACAAGAGCGTCCACGATGTCCTCGAATAAGCCCCCGGCAGCGCCCGTGGGTATGTTCTCGACGTCTCTGATGCGTTCCTCGAAGGAGAACCTGGCCATCTGATCACCCAGCTCGAGGACGATGCGCTGGGCCAGCTTGGCTCCCACGCCTGGTACACGGGTCAGCGCCTTCACATCGCTGCCTGCAACGGCCCTTACCAGCTCACCACACTCCAGAACACTGAGCAGTGAGAGGGCAACTTTGGGCCCCACACCCGTCACGCTGGTGAGTGCCTGGAAAACGTGCAGCTCCTGCTCGGTGCGAAAGCCGTAGAGGGTAATATCGTCGTCCCGCACAACCATGCTGGTGTGCAGGGTCACCTTGCTGCCGTCGGTGGGTAAGCCTGACAATACGCTGAGAGGCACGAAGGCCCGGTAGCCGACGCCGTTGACGTCAAGAATGACGCTATTGGCCTCCGTCCGGGCCACGGTGCCGGTGAGAAGGGCGATCATGGCACAACCTTGTTGAGCCTGTACTCCACCAAGCCCTCGGCTCCTGCCCGCTTGAGCGCCGGAAGCAGGTCTCGCACCGTTTTCTCCTCCACGACGATCTCCAGTGCCACCCAATCATCGTCGAGTAAGGGCGAAACAGTGGGCCGGCGCATCGCAGGCAGCAGTGCGGTGATTTTCGGTACGAGCGTGCGCGGCACGTTCATCTTCAGCCCCACCATCTGCTCGGCCTCGAGGGCGCCCTGGAGGAGCATGGCCATATCGTCAATCTTCCGCCGCTTTTCCGGGTCGCCGTAGGAAGTATGATTGGCTATGAGGCGTGTGGTGGAGACCAGGAGCGTGTCCAGCACCTCCAAGTCGTGAGCCCGCAGAGAGCTACCGGTCTCCGTATTGACGACAATGGCGTCCACCAGCTCGGGCACTTTCACTTCGCATGCGCCCCAGGAAAACTCCACCTCGGCGTGGATGCCGTGCTGGACGAGATAGCGTTGCGTGAGCCGCACATACTCCGTGGCGATCCGCTTGCCCTCCAGGTCGGCCAGGCTTCTGACCGCGCCACCCCTGGCAACTGCGAGCACGACACGGATGGGGTTCATGGTAGCCTTGGAGTAGGCGAGCTCGGCGACTTCCACGACGTCGGATCCGTTATCTTCGATCCAGTCGCGACCGGTCAAACCAGCGTCGAGAATGCCCAGCTCCACGTACCGCGGGATCTCCTGCGGCCGAATCAGCAGCGGCTCGATCTCGGGGTCATCAACGGAGGGATGGTAGGACCTGCCGGACGAGAGCCGGAAGTCGAACCCCGCTTTGCGGAAGTACGCGAAGGTGGCCTCCTGGAGGCTTCCCTTGGGCAATCCGAATCTGAGTGTCACTGTGGTTTCGTTCCTGTGAGCGATGGTAGGAGGTAACGGGCGCCGGCGGCGTGCTGGTCGCGTCGCCGGTCCTCTCCATTATAGACCGTGAGGCACGTCCGCGGAACCCTGAGTATGCAGGGAGGTACACCATGGTTGTGGAAGAACGGCGCATGCTGCGGTTCGCTTCACCTCCAGGAGGTCGGTCCATGATAGCTGTCGCGGTCGTCACGATGTTGGCTATGTTGCTCGCTGTTGCCGCCTCCGCTGCACCTGGCGACAAGGGGCATATGGTGTGCTCGACGCTCCCAGAAGGTCGGTGGCAGTTTCGCGGGGAGTTGGGGCTTCGCATGGAACGGAACATTCGCAACTGGATCCTCCGAGCGCCGGCAGCGAATCCTGGCATTCTCGATATGTTCCGCCGCAGGGACCGCTACTGGCCGTACGCAGAGCACACGCCGTGGGCAGGTGAGTTCGCCGGGAAGTACCTGATCTCCGCCGTGCAGTCCTGTCGGCTGAGCGCTGACTCGGACCTGCACACGCACGTGGCCAGGTTCGTGAGCGACCTCATCGGCACCCAGGACGCCGACGGTTACCTCGGTCCATGGCCACGGGACCGTCGGCTCAAGGGAGACTGCGATCTGTGGGGGCACTACCACTGTATGCTGGGGTTACTCCTGTGGGCCGATGCTACGGGGGATCGTGACGCCCTGCAGTGCGTGGAGAAGGCCGCGACGCTCATCTGCCAGGTGTACGGTGAAGGCGGCCGGAGACCCATCGAGGCCGGCAATCCATGCTTCAACATGTCCGTCCTCCATATCATGGCGGAGCTATACAGGCGCAGCGGCAAGCCAGAGTATCTTGCCCTCATCCGAAGGATCGAGAAGGACATGCCGAAGGACGGTGATTGGCTCCGGAAAGGGGTGGAAGGCGTCCCTTACTGGCGGTTGCCGGGAAGCGGACCTCGTTGGGAGGCGCTCCACATTCTGGAGGGCTTCGTCACTCTATGGCAGGCAACCGGCGACGAGAAATACCGGAAGGCGGTCCTGAACCATTGGCGCAGTATCCGGGACCTGGACAGGCACCCATCGGGTGCGTTCTCGACCAATGAGCAGGCATCGGGAACCATCTTCGCCAACGGGTCCATCGAGACGTGCTGCAGTGTGGCATGGATGGCGCTGAGCGTGGACGTGCTCCGCCTCACAGGCGATCCTACTGTGGCTGATGAACTGGAGCTTACGCTCTGGAACCAAGCGCTCGCGGCACAGCATCCCTCCGGGAGCTGGTGCACGTACGACACGCCACTGAACGGCGTCCGGGCGCCGTCGTATCAGCAGATCAGTTTTCAGTACCGGCCGGGATCTCCGGAGCTGAACTGCTGTTCGGTCAACTCTCCGCGAACCCTTGGTATGGTGCCTGACTGGGCAGTCATGCAGAGCGGCGATGCGTACTGCGTCAACTTCTACGGGCCGTGTGCCATCGAACTACCGCTGAAGGACCACGGCCAGCTTCGCATCGTGCAGAAAACGGAGTATCCGGTCGGCGCAACGGTAACGGTGGCTGTCGAAGCGGATGGTAGGCAGGTGGACCTTCGCTTCCGGATCCCAGCGTGGTCGGCCCGTACATCCGTGGCGGTGAACGGAAGGCCCCTTGGACGGCCTGTTCGGCCTGGCACTTATCTCGTTCTGAAACGCCGGTGGTCTCGCGGTGATACGGTGAAGCTCACCTTCGACTTCGCGCCGCGGCTGACGATGGGCCAGGGACCCGACCGAGGCGGTCAGGTTGCTATCCATCGTGGGCCGCTTCTCTTGGCGTTCGACGCTGGTCTGAATGCCATCGAGACGAAAGAACTCAAACCCCTGGATGTGCGTCGGGTGATACTCCGGCGCATCCGGCCTGAACGAACAAAGGATGCTCCGAGTTGGGACTTCCGACCCATGGGGCTCTGGAGTGTCGCCACGGATGGCGGACCGGAGGTCCTCCTTTGTGACTTCGCGTCGGCAGGTGCGCGCGGCACTGACTACGCCGCATGGCTACCGGCATCTCATGCTGCGCCTGCGGCTGTTCGACTGGAGCTGCCGGAGAGCGACGCTCGGGGCAAGCCCGGCCCCATCCTCTTCCGCTGGTCATCCACGGGCAGCGCTGCAGACACGTACAGCCTCGTCATCGCGCGCGACGCAGCGTTCTCCCAACCGATCCTACGGCGGGATGACCTCCGCGAGACGCATACGACCGTGGTGGATGGCTTGGCGGAGCAGGGCGCCTTCTACTGGAAGGTTGTCGCGCGCAACGCCTACGGTGCTACCGAGAATCGAGACGGTCCGCGGTCCTTCGTGGTGGACAAGGAGGCACCAGACCGTTTCCTAGTTGTCGGCGCTGACGGATGCATGGCTGCATCGCGACTAGACGGTAGCCCCGAACCGACGGTTGGCATGCTTACCTTCGCGCAAGGAGTCTCGGCGGCAGCAGATCGCCACGGCAGCCCTGAGGGTGCCATCCAGTTTCGCGGATCCGGAAGCGGCGTGCGGTACCGGCTGCCCTACTTCCCGGAAACGAGCTACAGCTTCACGGCGTGGGTAAAGCCCTCGCAAGAGCAGGCTGGCATGGGTCAGATCGTCTCGGCGTGGTGTCGGGGCATGGACGATCCGTTGAGAGTAACGCTAGAAGGGGGAGAGCTCACTGCGCGCATGGAAGCCGGTGGAGCGTGGCGGACGCAAGGCGTGAAGCTCCAGGCTGGGCGCTGGTACCATGTCGCTGCCGTCAAGGACGGCCCTGTACTGCGGTTGTACGTGGACGGCAAGGAGGTTGGGTCATGCACGGTGCCCGAGCGCGTACGGACCATGGCCGCCGAAATCGGGCTTGGGTTCAACCCTTTCTTCGCAGGCGGTGAGCACTTCGCAGGCTGCATAGACGACTTCGCTTTCTGGGCTCGTGCCGTGACGGCTACGGAGATCCGGAACATGGCCGAGAAGAAGGTTGGGAGCTCTGATGGCGACTGATCTGCTTTGACCCAGGCGCCCTGGCATGGTAGCATGCGATTCATGGACGAAAGTGCATCCGCCGAGAGCGATCGCGTGGTTGCTGGACCAGCGGGGAGCACACCCTCGCTGGACGTGCTACTCTCGCCTGAGCAGAGGGAGGCGATCCGTGCCTGGTGCGTGAAGTACGGCGTTGCACTGTGTTACCTCTTTGGTTCGCGGTGCCAGGGCTACGCGGACGCTTTCAGCGACTGGGACGTCGGTATACTCTTCCATAGACGCCGCCGTCCGAGGAATCGCATGCGCCGGTGGTTCGACATGGACAGGGACCTTCGACAGATATTCCCCGGAGATGAAGTCGATCTCGTCTTCCTCGAAGACGCGACGCCTGCGATCCGCAATGCAGCCAGCCATGGAGTTCTGCTGTACGCAGCATCGGAGCGATTGCGGGCGGATTTCGTCGAGCGGACATGGCGGATATGGTGGGACCTGCGGCCCTTCCTCGATGCTCAGGATCGGGAGATGATGGAGGCCATGGCGGATGAGTTTCGCCGCCGTTGATCGACGTACGGTGGCCGGTTGCCTCCGTCATATCCGGAGTGCCATCGCGCGTCTCACGCCTCTAGCCGACCTCCCCCAAGCTACGTTCATCGGCGATTCCGACTACTCTGCAATTGCCGAGCACCACTTGAGGCGAGGCATCGAGGCGGCTATGGATCTTGGACGCCACCTTATCGCGCGCCTGGGACTCCCGGCCGCCAACGACTACGCGGATGTGCCGAAGTCCCTCGAGCAGGCGAAGCTCATTTCATCATCTCTGGCGCGAGCTCTGGAACGGTCGGCACGACTGAGGAACCGAATGGTGCGCCTCTACTGGCAGGTTGACGCACGCGACTTGCATCACCTGCTGCCGGAGCAGATAGCCGCGCTGACCGAGTTCGCCGCCGTCGTCGTAGCCATGATGGATGAACGTGAAGGTGGTCGTGCCGACGGCGGTTAGCCGCTACCAAATGTAGAACGTGTACGTCTTGACTCCGACCACACCGCGTACGAAACTCCACATGCCTCCGACCGCGAACTCTCCGATGACGAGGCCGACGAAGAAGGGGATGGCGGCCCGGTAACCTTTGAGGCCCCACCAGCGGAGTATGACGGACTTGGTCAGCCAGGCAAGGAATACGGGCGTCCAGATGTAATCCAGGCCGAAGGACATGCCCAGGGCATAGCCCGCTGGGTGGAAGGGGAAACCCTGGATTGTCACAGATAGCCAGGCGAGTATCATGGCAACGACCGCCCCGATGAGAATCGCCAGGAGCCCAGCTGTATTCGGCAAGACAGGCGTGCTCAGCCACTGGGCCAGGCGGTTGAAATGCTCCGCAGCGAACGCGGACCCGGGTGCGGCAGGGTGGACCGCTGTCGCGTACGTACGACCGTAGGAGAGATGGAGCATGGCCCAGAAGGCGGCGACGATCCCCACAACGCCTGCAATGGCCAGAGCCGCTGCCATCGTCCGCATACGAAGGCCGGACTCGGACGCCGCCTTGAGCGACTCGGCCTGCTGTGGCATGAGGAGACCCCTATGCATCCTGTTCTGGAAGTGGAGGAGGGAGAAGAGCGCCAGGTTCTTGGGGCCGACCGCAGCCGTGCCCAGGACCATGATCATCATGTAGCTTACGCCAACCCACCCGACCTCGTGGGACGGTGGACCGAGTTCTGCACGAATGCGCGCCGCGGCTCCGCAGAACATGAGGTAGAGCAGCACGTAGACGATGGCCAGTCCTGGACGCATGCCCGACCAGATCAAGAAGCCCACCATTCCGGCCGTGCCGGCTGCTAGCGCCGCCAGGATGAGCCGGTAAGAGACGCCACCATCTCCTGCGTGCCTGTCTCGGAGTGCTGTGCGGAACAGACTCCAGAGGTATCCCCTAGCGAGCCAGAGAGTTGCCGCGAAAAGGAGTATCCAGGCACCGAACGACTGCTCCTTGAGATAGGGATACCACGGATCGCCTTCGCTGTATCCCATGGCTGCCACAGCGACGTTCTGCGCCTTGCGCACGAAGTAGAAGAACCAACTGGAAAACGAGAGATTCGTGGGCATGAAGAAGCTCAAGCCGATGGCGAAGGGATAGAAGGAGACGGGCAGCCAGCCAATGGCGTTCCAGGGGGGATAGGGTGCGAAGAGCGTGCCGACATCCTGGAGCTTCACGTTGATAGAGGGCAGGGAAGGATAGAAGAACTGGAGGCCATTGAGCAAGTCGATTCCAGCAGCGATGCTAAACCCTCCCCAGAAGAGCTTGCTGCGGAAGATGGCGTTGGCCCCACCGTTCTCGGCCACCATCACCGGCAATTGGACGATGGGATAGGTCAGCCGCTCGTGCTCTACCCACTGCCGACGCAGCAGCAGGGAGAGGGAGAGCGTCGCGACAACGCCGGACAACAGGAAGATGCTCCAATAGGCGATGGGTTCCAGCCACATGCGGAGATGCTCGGCCGTATAAAGGGTCGAGTGCCCCAGTTCGAAGGCGCGAACGCCGTCGGTCAGCTCTGTCATGGCAAGCTTCGGCGGCAGCAGCGGGGCGATGAGGCTCGACCAGTTGTTGGAAGGCGAAGCGAAGTAGGCTACATGAGGGATAGTCGGCACAAGCATCTGCATGTAGTCATGGCCGACGAGACTAGAACCCGTCGCGGTCATGCCGTAGACGACCATCAGTTCCGGTCGGCTGAGGGCTGCCCGCGGCCACCAGTAACGGATGCCAGCGTTCACGGCGATGAGTGCTATGAGCGTGAAGACAACGTTGTAGAACAGGGACATGCACGTGGGGAAGCCAGAATAATCCAGCGCTTCGGCACGAGCTATCCAAAGACTGTTGACGGGGATCAGAACCACGCCGAGAAGGACTGTCCACCAGCGGAAGCGCTCGCTGCTTCGGCGCGCTTCAGGGCTCTTCATGGAGCCTGGCCCTAGCGGCGAGGATCACGAACGATGTCCGCGAGCGCCGGATATAGGCGCTGGAAGACGTCCGCCTTCTCCTGGTACCGAGCATGGCGTGCCGCATCGGGGGTGAAGACCCTCTCCCGGCTCACCATGAGCGATACAGCGCTTTCGAACGAGCTGTAGACGCCGCTCGCCACACCTGCCAGCATGGCGGCACCGAGAGTGCTTCCCTCGGTGTCCCGGGGGCGGATGAAGGGCACTCCGAAGACGTCGGCCTTGATCTGCAGCCAGGCGTCGGACTTTGCCCCTCCGCCGGTGGCGACGTACTCGGAGGAACCCAGGCCGAGTTCGTGCAGGGAATCCATGGATTCTACGAAGTAGAGGGTCACGGACTCCATGATCGCTTTGAGGATTTCACCGCGGGTGGTGGTCGGCTTGAGACCGACGATAGCCCCTGAGGCGTCGGCCACAAAACCCGGCGGTCCGGTCGGCTCGAAATACGGCAGGACGAGCAGGTCCGTCGGCCCGGCGGGCATCTCGGCTGCCAGTATGTCGTAGATGTCCGCACCCTGTTGCGCCACAAGCTTGTCGGCCTGCGCAAAGGTGTCGCGGAACCACCGAACGAGCGAACCGCTCTGATTATAAGCGAAGGTGAGATAGAGACCGGGCACGACGTGGTGTTCGATGTTCAACCCACGGCGCAGCATCATCAAGGGGTTCGCGGGCATGGCGAAGGCTGGAGCGTAGCACTCGAAGGTGCCAATGCCGCACACAGCTCGACCAGCTTCGATCACGCCGGCACCGAGGGCATTGCAGCACTGATCGTGGCCGCCAACGACGATCACGGTACCGGCTGGAAGTCCCAGTTCCACTGCCATGGCGTGGCTGACGGTGCCAGCGACAGATCCGCTCGGAGCAACAGCGGGAAGCTTGCACAGCTCGAGTCCGGCCTTCTCGATGAGATCCTCGGACCACTTTTCCTGGTAGACATCGAACAGGAGCGTTCGATTCGCGTGAGAATAGCTCGTGATCGGTTCGCCGCCGAGCATATAGCCGACCAGATCGCTCCAGAGCAGGAAGCGGTGAGCGGACTTGTACAGGTCAGGGGCGTTGTCCCGGAGCCATGCGAGCTTGGGCATGGAATAGGCTATGCCGAGGAGGTTAGGATTGGTGGCGTAGAACCGTTCCTGCCCGGGGTCTCTCAGGAATGCCTCGGCATACTCCGCACCGCGGATGTCGGAACAAAGGATGGCGTTGCCCAGGATGCGCCGGTCCTTGCTCACAGGCGTCATCGCTTCGCCCATGGAGCTTACCGAGAGGGCTGTGATCGTATCTTGGCGTGCTGCTGCGGCTACTTCGGCAATGACCTCCCGTACACATCGCCACACGAGTTCGCTATCCAGCTCGGCCCATCCGTCTGCAGGATGGAGGGTCGGGTACTCCCGGTAGGCTCGGGCCAGGCAAGCACCTTCGACCGCGTATACAGCTGCCTTGCACCCTGTCGTTCCTACGTCCACACCCAGCAAGCTCATGAGAGCATGATAGAACGCACGGATACGGTGCGTCAAGGTATGAATCAACTGCGGCACGCAGGAACCCGTGGCCAGCTGCAGGAAGTTCTACAGCGCGTCGGCTAGATCAGCCGCAATGAGGAGACACGCATGGTGGGTCTGATCGCATTCGGTATGGCAGCTACGGCCCAGGTGCCGGCCGGGACCGTCGCGCTGGAGACACGCTATGTGCAGTGGGTCCTGAGCGCTGAAGGCAGGACGCTGCGCTTCGTGGACCGTACCTCCGGGCGCGACTATGCGGCCAAACCGGGTGAGGTACCGTTCGCTACGGCCCGTGTGGGCGATGCGCATGTAGCGTGCAGCGTGCTACGGCAAGAGGGCGAGCGTCTCGTGCTTGTTTTCCGCATGCCGGGCGACTCCGATGACCTCTCGGTGCGTCTGCAAGTACAAAGGAGACGTGACATCCTTGTGCTGAGCGTCGAGCAGGCTCCCGAGGCAATCGAGGAGTTGCGGTATGGATCCGCGGAGCTCGCCCTGAAGGGTGATCGCAGCGAGCCCTTCGCTGCCTGTTCGCTCGCGCGCAACCTGCGCACCAACGTGTGGACTCTACCTGGCCCGTCTTCGAGCCTCCACGCCTTCGCGTACGGGCGGTTGGGGCTGAACGGATCCTCCGTTGCAGTTGTAGCCGGACCCATGCGGGCCTTCCGCCGGCTGCTGCAACAGGCTGTCGAAACGGCACCGGAGCTGCCCCGCTCGCCCATCGGTGGTCCCTGGGCGCTGGACGCCAAGCCGAACCGGCGGTCCTACCTCTTCAACTTCGGTGGGTTGAATGCGACGACGTGCGGCCCGTGGATCGAGCTTGCCCACGCGCTGGGTGCAGGACAGATTGACTTCCATGGCGGCGTCTCGTTCCGATTTGGCGATTTCGTACCTGACCCGAAGACGTACCCGAACGGCATCGCCGACCTCAAGGCCACTGTGGATGCCCTTCACGCCGCTGGTCTCCAGGCAGGTCTGCACACCTATTCGTTCTTCCTTGCCAAGAACAGTAGGTACGTCACCCCCGTGCCCGATCGTCGTCTAGCCGCCCTCCGGACGTTCACGCTCGCCGAACCGCTCGACTCCACAAGCACCACGATCACAGTGAATGAACCGACGAGCGGCGTCCATGCTACGACGGGTTTCTTCGTCAACAACAGTGCGACGTTGCGGATCGGAGACGAGCTGGTGACGTTCACGGAAGCGTCCCAGGGTCCACCGTGGCGCTTCACGGGCTGTACGCGCGGGGCTCTGGGTACCCATGCATCCAGTCATGCGGCTGGGGAGCGGGCCGATCACCTGAAGGAGCTGTTTGGGCTCTTCGCTCCAGATCCGGAGAGCGATCTGTTCACGGAAATCGTGGAGAACACGGCGCGCACCTACAACGAGTGCGGCTTCGACATGATCTACCTGGACGCACTGGATGGTTCGTACATTCTCGCCGGTCCCGAGTGGGCATGGTACTACGGTGCCCGATTCGTGTACGAGCTTGTCCGCCGTCTCCGCAAGCCGGCGATCATGGAGATGAGCACGTTCCACCACCACCTCTGGTGTGTGCGCGCTCGCATGGGTGCCTGGGACGCTCCGCACACCGGCTACAAGGAGTTCGTGGACATGCACCGGGTCGTGAACCGGGACTGCCAACGTATGTACCTGCCCTCGCACCTCGGTTGGTGGGGCGTGTTTCCGTGGAACGGCATCCAGCCTGACCGTACCCTTTCGGACGATCTGGAGTACCTGCTGTGCAAGGCATTGGCGGACGATGCAGGCGTGTCCTTCGTCGCTGGGTTTGCACCGGAGACATTCGGGAGGTCCGCCGGCGCCCAGCGGTACGCCGAGATGGTCCGACGTTACGAGAGACTACGGGCATCCGGAGCAGTACCAGCAGCACTGCGGCGCCGGCTGGGCCAGCCTGGCTTGGAGTTCACGCTGGTGGACGGACCGAAAGGAAGGCGGGCGTTCGTGCCCGTGCGGTACGAGAAGCGCTTCGGCCAGGGCACGGCGTCGGAGTACAGAGTGCCGAATCCGTTCAGTACACAGCCCCTGTCTCTGCGTATCGAACCGCTGCTGGCTCCGGCACACGATGCGCCTTCCTTGCCTCCGTTGCTGGGTAGTCATGACGCTGGCAGCCTGTCCGCACCACGATGTGCGGAGGGAGTCCGACTGAGCGTAAGTTCCGCCATCGTTCCGAAGGATGACGACGGACCTGCAGGCCGACCAGACTCCGCCTGCCTGCGACTCGTTGCATCCAGCACTCGATCAGCGCGACGTGGCGCGTGGGCCATGGTGGAGCGTGTCTTCGCTGCGCCGATGGACATGACGCGGAAGGGCATGGGCGTCTGGATCCACGGCGACGGAAAAGGGGCCGTACTGAACTTCCAGTTGCGGAATGCGGAGAACGTCAGTCCGGGTGTGGCAGAACACTATGTTGTGGTGGACTTCAAAGGCTGGCGGTACGTCGAGATGGTGGAGCCGGAGTCCGATCGGCTGAGCGCGTATTCGTGGCCGTATGCCGCTCATCGGAGCGAATGGGAGCACAACCCGGGACTCGCCTTCACATCGGCGTACAAGACATACCATCCGTGGCTCAACTACCAGGTCGTGGCCGCTCTCGCGATCTGGGTGAACGAAATACCTGCGGGCGACAGCACGGAGATCCTCATTGGAGACGTCGTCCCTCTGAGTCTGACAGCGAGCAAGATCAGCGATCCGAAGGTGACGGTGGCCGGACGGACCGTCACGTTCCGTGTGGAGCTGAATAGCGGGCAGTACCTGGAGCTGGAGCCATCGGGCGAGGCGATGGTCTACGGTGCGGAGAACGAGCCTATCGGGAGAGTGACCACCGTGGCGAGTGACTTGACGTCGAGAGCCGAGTTGCCACCGAGCCACTCGACCGGCTCTGGCGCCTCTCGGAGCGGGAGCGCTCGTGCGCAGTTGCCGTCGGGAGCGTCCGAGGTACGTTTCGCGTGTGGCGCCGGAGATGGGCCAGTACCAAGATATCGCATCACTTTCATCATGCGGGGCGCCCCGCTCCGGTTCTAGCGTTCTGGGCGAGCGGTGGTAGACAGCATCGAAAGTCTGCTAGCTCGGTATCCGTGCCGCCCAGCCGCATGCATCGGTGGTTGAGTAGTCCCGATGGCCATCGGGACGTATCGAAACCACCGAACGTCTGGACGTCGCCATGCAAGCCGTTCGTTTCGATACGCCTCGGCTACTCAACGACCGGCAGGGCTCCGCGTCGGGCTACTCAACGGCCGAAGGCGGGAGACGGTCTGGTGCGGTACAATGAGGTCACGGAGAAGTGCGGTGCTCACGCGGTTTCGTCGTTGGCTGCGTCATCGGAGACACTCCTGGCGGAAGTCCCGCGGGCGTCACCATCCGCACGCCCACTGGTCGCGTCTGACGTGGATGTACCATAGCCTGCCAAGTCGCTACGGACCCAACGACTGGATCCTCTACGGCATTGTTGTCGTTGTAGCCGTTCTCGTGGTGCTGGGGGGTACGGTCATCCTCCGGTCCGTGCTCCCCAAAGAGACTGTCGTGGTTGCTGGCGCGGGGGGCGTCCCCGTGAAGTTCGTGGAAGCGAGCCACCGCAACGGCCAGGTTGTGATTACGGTGGAAGGTCCGTCAGGTCGTCGGGAAGTGGCCGTGAGCGAGGATCATCCCTTGGCTCAGCAAGCCCTGGCCATGCAACCAGGGACGCGGATCAACGTGCCGAGATCCGTCCTGCCGTAGTCGGCCGCGAGGATCGGCGCGTGCGTATTCTCTCGCGCTCAATGGATGCCCTCGGCTGGCGTGGATGTGTCGGAGTCCGCTCCTTCCTCCAGCGGCTGGTCATTGCGCGGTGGCGGCCCCTGGTAGATCGGAGGTCCCGCGGGACGCTGAGGCACGACCCGCCGGGGAGCCTGTAGCGGCTGTGCCGGCGAGGGTGGGGTTCGCACGACGGGGATCCGACGCGCCGTCTCTCGGACATTGCGCACGTAAACGCCAAGACTTGTCACGGCGATAACGATCACCAATACCAAGAACGCAACGATGGCGCGCTGCTGCTGGGGTGTGAGCGGTTTCGGTCCGGTCCGCCGCCGGCGTTTGGTCAGGGTATCTCGGCGGATGATGATTTCGTCCGAAGCCATGCTCTCGGCACTGGCTTCGTCGTCCGTCTCGTCTTCGCTTGCCCCTGCAGGCTGCAACGGTTCGTCTGGAACTGGTTCGTCCAGGTTGATGCGCATGGTGTGGCTCCCGCGGGACATGCTGCACCGCTCTGCATCCCCGCACTCGTCGAGTATACCACTGTGGGCGCAGGCCAGATGGCAGCACCCGTATGCTCTGCTGACGGTATACAATACATCCTGACCGACCAGAAAGGATCCGCGCCCTATGGCTCTACCGCTCATCGGCATCACATGCGGCACCGATGCCAGTTCTACGTCATCGCTCTCGGATCGGCTTGGGCAGGCGTATGCTCGCGCCGTCGCCATGGTCGGCGGATTGCCGGTCATCGTACCCAACATATCGTTGTCGGATATCGGAGCGCTGGTGGCGAGCCTGGATGGCCTGCTGCTGTCTGGCGGACGGGATGTGGCTCCGGAGCGATACGGCGTCGCGGAGTATCATCCAGCAACGGAAGTGGACCTGCCGAGGGATGAAACGGAGTTTGGACTTGTTCGAGCTGCCGTCGCTCAGCGCATACCCATTCTTGGTATCTGCCGTGGCATCCAGGCTCTCAACGCTGCCCTGGGGGGAACTCTCTACCAGGATCTACCGACCGAGCGTCCTGGTCCCGTCGCGCATCGTCAATCGGAGGCACGCAACGTGGCTACGCATCGCCTCGACGTGGAGACCGACTCCCTGGTCGCTCGTGCCCTCGGCGTAACCAGCCTTCAGGTCAATACGTTCCATCACCAGGCAGTATGCGAGCCAGCTCCCTCACTCCGGGTGAGCGGTTACGCCGAAGACGGTCTCGTCGAGGCCGTGGAGGCGACGGACGGTACGTTCGTCGTCGGCGTTCAGTATCATCCGGAGGAAATGGTGGAGAACTGCACCGCCTCCCTCCGCCTCTTTCGGTCGTTCGTCGAGGCGGCTGCGGGGAACGGACGCTGATGGCACGTTGCTGCCTGGAGAGTTACCGCGGCGCCCATATAGCTCCGGTGCTAGATCTCCTGGCAGAAGCACTGCCAGCGGACGCTATAGGTCAGTCTCTCTTCGTCAGGAAGGTGTTGCTGGACCCGAACTTCCAGCCGGAAGGTGCCACGGTGGCAACGGACGATTCGGGGGTAGTTGGATTCGCCCTGGCGATCGTCCGAAGGGTGCCGCTGGAGGACGCCCCGATGGACACCGACAGGGGGTACTTGACGCTACTGGCGGTACACCCCTCGGTGCGGCGGCGTGGTATCGGGGGTGCGTTGTTGGAACGCGCTGAGGCATATATCCGCTCGCGAGGGGCTGGTGTATGCTTGGTTTCCCCGTATGCGCCAGGCTACTTCACGCCTGGCGTGGATATGCATGCGTACGCCGAAGGCCTCGCCTTCCTGACCAAGCGTGGATACGTGGTGTACTCCCGGCCCATCTCCATGGAATGCGATCTGGGCGGCCTTCGGACGCCTAGCTGGGTACAAGCGCGGGAAGCCGAGCTTGGCGGGCAGGGCATCGCGGTGGAACACTACGACCCCTCGCACGTTCCAGCGCTCATGACGTTCCTGCGTCAGCACTTTCCGGGCGACTGGCAACGATTCGCACGGACGGCAATCGCGGCGATCGAAACGGGCGACCGGCCGGATCGTCTGTGGGTAGCCCGACATGCCACAGAGGTTGTCGGCTATTCTCACCACGAGGGAGAGCGGTTCGGCCCCATCGGTGTTGCTGAAGCCTATCGCAGCATGGGTATCGGGCACGTTCTTCTGTATCGGACGCTCGACGCCATGCGGATGAAGGGGCTGCACACAGCGTGGTTCTTGTGGTCCGATGACACTACTGCGCGGCGGCTCTATGCTGGGGCTGGTTTCGTAGTGCGTCGCCGGTTCGCTGTCCTGCGCAAGGATCTGCATCCATGAACGAACCAGTGGACGTCCTGGCCATCGGAGCGCACATCGGCGACTGCGAGATCGCCTGCGGCATGGCGCTTGCGGCTCACGTACGGCAAGGGAAGCGGGTTGCCATGCTGCATCTCACGACGGGCGAGAAGGGGCATCCGGCGGTGCCTGCGGCCGAGTACGCCATCCAGAAACGTCAGGAGGCGGAGGCTGCCGCTGGCGTCTACGGCGCACGGCTGTATATTCTGGATCACGGCGACGGTGAGCTCATTGCCGATGATGCGTTGAAGATGGAGATTGCCGACGTCATACGGGAATGCCGTCCAAGCGTTGTACTTACGCACTGGCATGGAAGCATGCATCGGGATCACACGGCCGCAGGGCTTGCGACGCCTGACGCTCTCTTCTTCGCAGCCATTGCGGGTTTCCAAAGACCACTGCCGCCTCATTCTGTGCGGTCGCTCTACTACGCGGAGAACTGGGAAGACCAGTCCGGCTTCCTGCCAGAGATCTTCCTCGAGATCACCGAAGAGGACATGGCGCTGTGGGAAAAGGCAGCACGTCAGCACGCCCTCTTCAGGGGAGAGGTTGTGCGTTTCCCCTACGTGGATTACTATCGTGCTCTAGCGCGCGTCCGGGGATGCGAGGCGGGCGTGCAGTACGCTGTTGCCTTCGCCGTGCCGCCGTCGGCCCATCGGCGGAGGGTCACTTCGCTGACGGACTAGATCTTGACTCCCTGGCATCGGCCTCGAGGGCTTGCACCACCACTCTAGCGAGATCGGCCCGGACGCCATCTATGGAAGGTCCCTCGTTGCCATTCGTGGCAGGGCTGGGGAACACGCGGTTCGTGAGGAAGATAATGTAGCTCCCCGTGGATGGGTCCAGCCAGATCCAGGTACCGGTGTAACCCGTGTGCCCGACCGTTCTCTGCGTTGGGTCTTTCTGGATCGGCCCAAGGAAAGGTGAGTCACCGTACACAGCCCAGCCGATGCTCCGCAAGGTCTTTACTCGCGCCGGCGTCTGTACGCTGGTCATGAGAGCCACACTGTCCGGGCTGAGGATCTGCCTGCCACGCCACCTACCACGACCGAGAAGCATTCGAACGTAGCGAGCCAGGTCGCCCGCTGTGGAGAACAGCCCAGCATTCGCCGGGCAGACGCTCTCGGTACCATGGTAAGCAGCCAGAGGATCATGGACCTTGCCGCGAACTGGCCGACCATCGTCGCTCACAGCCGTCGGGGCACAGCGCTTGAGCATGCTCGTGGGTGGACGAAAGGTCGTATCCCGCATTCCCAGTGGGCCCCACAGGCGCTTGCGGAGGAAGTCCTCTAGCGATTCTCCGGCAACCCGCTGTACCACATAGCCCGCACACTGAAGGTTCAGGCAACTGTAGAGCACCTTGCTGCGTGGCTTGTACGTCAGGGGCAGGGCCGCATAGTGGCGGTACAGGGCTTCCGCGTGGGTCTCACCAGGCTGCCGAGCGTTTTCCACCACCGTGTAGTTCTCATAGGCCTTCAAGCCGGAGACATGGGTCAGTAGATCGCGCAGCGTAACGTTCTGTTTGCCATGCGCCGCGAACTCCGGCCAATAGGCGCTTACAGGCTTGTCGAGATGCAGCTTGCCGTCTTCCGCGAGGAGCAAGGCGGCAGGCGTGCCAGCGGCTACCTTCGTGCACGAGGCCATATCGAAGACGGTATTCATGCGCATGGGCGGGCTGCTGGGTTCGTAGGTGTGTCTACCGAACGCTCTGGCGTAGCGGACGTTCCCGTGCATACCCACGAGCAGCACGGCGCCAGGGTACCGCTGTTCCGCCATGCCTCGTTCCACGATCGCGTCGAGAGCAGCAAGTTCGTCGCCGCTCGTGGTGGAGGTTGGCAGGATGCTCAGACCAACGGCGACCAACAGCACAGTCCACGCCATGGCCTCTGGTGTCATTGCTGTTCCACTCCGGCGGCTTCCTCGGGTCTCTCGACTGGCCTCAAGAGTCGCATGTGCTCGTTGTCGGGAGGTGCCATGGGCTTCAACAACCTGATAGCCGAGATGGGGATGACCAACTGTCGGTTCGGCAGCTCCAGGAGGAGCCATGGCGGCTCTACGGCAGCCAGAACTCCTCGATCCGTCGCCGAGTTGAAGGACAAGTAGTGGACTTCCACGGTCCACCCGAGGTAAGTATCCAGGAGAGACACGATAACACTCCCACGTTGCACGCTGACCGCTGGTTCGTCGGAAGCCGTCGGATGTCCTGCAGACGCAACGTCAGACGCGCGAGGACATGACACGATGAGGACAACGCTCGACGATCTCATCTCGCCGTGTCGGCTATGCCCGCGTCAGTGCGGTGCCCGCCGACGAGAGGGCGGGCGCGGCTGGTGCGGTCTGGGGGAAAAGGCCCTGATGGCTTCAGCCGGTCCGCACTTTGGGGAGGAACCGCCGCTCGTGGGTCGTGGCGGAAGCGGCACCATCTTCTTCTCGAGCTGCAATCTCGACTGTGTCTATTGTCAGAACAGCGATATCAGTCACAGTCTTGTTGGAGCCGAGGCGGGGCCTGACATGGTGGCGGACGTGATGTTGCGGCTCCAGGGGCTCGGATGCCACAACGTGAACTTCGTGACGCCGACGCATGTCGCGCACGTCGTCGCGCCAGCGATCTCGCTAGCACGAATCCGCGGTCTGAAGGTGCCCATTGTCTACAACTGCGGAGGATACGAGTCGGTCGAAACGCTCCGGCGGTTGGAGGGGCTTGTCGAGATCTACATGCCTGACTTCAAGTACGCGAATGAGGATGTCGGCCGCAAGTACTCAGGCGTGCCCGGGTATCCGGAAATAGCCGAGGCAGCGCTGGCGGAGATGTATCGGCAGGTCGGCCCGCTGACGATAGATCGCGATGGCCTTGCCACGCGCGGTGTCCTGGTACGCCACTTGGTGTTGCCAGGAGACCTGGCCGAAAGCCGCAAGGTTGTCGAGACTGTGGCGCGCATTGCGCCCGGAACGGGCATCAACATCATGGCACAGTACCGCCCGTGCTTCCGAGCGAAGGAGTTCCCCGAGCTTCTGGTGAGGCCGGACTACGGCTACATCCGTGAGCTTCGCCTCATGGCCGACGCACTGGGGCTATGGAACACGGACCATTGAGGGAAGCTTCACGGCGTCAGACATAAGGACCTTACGGGCTGAGACGACCGTCGGCAAGGTCCGTCTTGGTCGCGTCCACCGGTATGCCATGCTCGCGGAACCAGGGAAACAGGTCCCGGCCGACAGCTCGGCTCCACACCGCCACGCAGTCGTCCATGGTGTAGCGGGGCCGCTCGGGCTTCACGATGGCGCGTTTCGTCCGGAAGTACTTGGCCATGGCGCTAGGACCATGCATGCGCTCCATTTCCTCGAAGATCCAGAAGGACTTTCCCCAGACCACGGCATACGGTACATTCGGTGCCGATATGTCTATCTTGGTGAAGTCCGGGTCCAGCTTCCGTGCCGCTTCGATGTTCCGCCGGAGTGTCGCATCAGCCTCGGGCATACCCATACGCCTGCCCACTTGGATGCCCAGGTAGGTGGCGATCGGCTCGTTCCACACGGGCTCGGCGTGCGGAAGTACCCACGAATGGCCAGCCTCGTGGCCGATGAGCTCGATCATGGGATAGCGCGCTTTCGGGTAGCCACCCCACCAGGCGCCAATGCCGATGCGATCACCGCTCGAGAAGCCTCCCCCACCTGTGGGCAGCATGAGCAGATTGGTCAGGGTACCCTTGGACGGCTGCACGCCGGTGATCTCGCAGAGGTGTTCCCGAACGACGAAGTACTCCTTGGCAATGGCGTCGGCGAACGGGCGGGTTCCCTCGTTGAACTCCACGGTAAGGCCATCGAGCTTCTTCGTTAGCTCGGCGAACTGGCGCTTTGGCGGCCTGGACGGGTCCACTGGTCGGTTAGCAACGATCCGCTGAAGGAGTGGTGTGATCCAAGAAGCATTGATGGAATCGCTGGCATCCGGATTCTGGCCGAACAGTCCACGAACCGATAGGAGTACATAGCCCTTACCAATCTGGCGCAAGGCCATCAAGGGGACTCCGACAGAGTCGGTGACCAGCGTCTCCCAGGTCCCAGTAAGGTGCAGCGTACCTCCTGGACGACATTCTACCGAAGCCGCGCCGAGTTGGGGGGAGGCTCTGGCAGGCAACTGCGCCCTGTTGCGTGCAAACTGCCCTCCGAACGCCCGTGCGAGGGTCTGGATGGGCAGTTCGCGGTCGGTGGTCGTGCCAGAGGCGTCGGACATGATGAGGACCGCTCCTCCTTGCTCCGCGAACTGCCGCACGTGGGCGATAGAGCGGGGAAGATAGGCCACGGGACCGGGGCCGCTCGAAAGGATCAGGAGATTGGCGTTGCTCAGGTCGAGCTTGTACAACGTGCCCCAGTTTCGCGCATCCGCACCGTTCGCATCCGTGATGTACTGAGCGAAGAAGCGGCCGTCCATATAAAACGTGAATTCGTGGGAGATGTCGCTAATGGAGTGGATTCGGTTGCCGCCAGCGGCCACCAAGTACAGGAGAACAAGCCAGCTCATGGTTCGACCCCCTTTTTCCCGGAGGACAGATCGCCCTCGACAGCCGGGAGTATCAGCGATTCCTCGCTTCACAGCGTCGTTGGCGTGCCAAGGCGAATCCATCGTACCTCAGTCGTTCGCGTGAGTTCACGGATCCATGCGGCTATGGTATGCTAGGTCTGACTGTTGCGAGCTAGCGATTGCAGTTTGTGCGGCGGGGGTGCAAGGTGGTGGCCTATGGAATTCAAAGTGCAGGAAGTGCTGAACTCGCTGGCGGATGGCCTCTACGTGACGGACCTCGAGCGGCGCATCGTCTACTGGAATGCTGCGGCCGAGGAGATCACGGGCTGGAAAGCCGAGGACGTCGTGGGCCGGCAATGCCTCGATGGCATCCTCTGCCATGCGGACAAGGACGGACACCAACTGTGTGGGGAACAGACGTGTCCGTTGTATCGTGCCATGGTAACGGGTATGCGGAGCCCGCAAGAGGTGGTCGTCTTCGCTCGGTCGGCAAGTGGGCGCCGCATTCCCATGCGCGTCTCCACGGCCCCACTGCGCAGCGGAGATGGTCGGATCATCGGCGGCGTCGAGACGTTCCGCGATATCAGTAGCGAGTACAAGGACCTCTTTCGAGCGCAGCGTGTCCAGGCCGCAGCGCTGGCACACCCTGACATCGTGGATCCGCGCGTCAGCGTGCGCGAACGCTATGTTCCTCACGATGTCATTGGCGGCGACTTTCACGCACTGATTCAGCCCGATGCAGATCACCTCGCGTTCTGGATCGGCGACGTCATGGGGCACGGTCTTTCGGCGGCTCTGTACGCGATGCAGCTCCGATGCTTCTGGTCGGAGTTAGCGGAGAAGTTGACTGATCCACCGGCGTTCGTCCACGCCGTGAACGGCCGACTCATAGAGACGAAAAGTGGCGACGATGCCTTCGCTACGCTGGTGTACGGCCTCTTGGACCTCACGGAACCGGCGATCACGCTCGTATCAGCCGGAGGACCTCCGCCGCTTCTCTACAACGGAGACGGCGCCCTCGCCCCTAAGGCCGACGTCGGAGGACCGCCCTTGGGATTCGCGATTCAGGCGCCTTTCGAAGTCCTGCGGCTCCGACTTCAGCCTGGCGATTGTCTGCTTTTCTACACCGACGGAGCAGTGGAATTCCCCACCGCGGATGGGACGCCTCTGGGCAGGGCTGGCCTATGCAAGCTGCTGGCTGAGTTAGGCTATCCCAACTCGGGTACGACGCTGGAGGCGATCGAAAAGACTCTCCTTATCAAATCCGGCGCCATCCGGCTCCCCGATGACCTAACGCTCCTCGAAATCCGACTGACAGGCCGAAGCTAGCCACGCCCGTTCCTGAGGACGGTGAGCGAGCGATAGGAGCGTCCGATCTCCAAGTCATTCCTTGGGCGTGTCGGAAGCTGCAGAGGGCGTGAGGGAAGCTTCGTACATCCGGATACCGCGTGTAGCGATGAGCGCTCCGGAGATGCTACCGACCGTCAGGAGGAGCACGCGGATGAGGAGATCAGCGAAACCGGCTGCCAGATGGACGAAGGTGGGTTCGCGACCTTGCGGCACGTGCATGGCCACCGATGGATCGAGAAAGAGCCGGTAGGCCAGAAGCAGCACGATGACGATGACGGCAATCCCCAGCACGAAGACGAGCGCTCCGAGGATCCTCCCCGTTGCGTCACCCTTGCTGCGATCTGCCATGGCGTCCGTCGGCCTCCATCTTGCTTTGTGGCACGTGCTTTCCGTACATTCTAGCACTACCGAGTAGCGCATCCGCGTCTGCCGGAGAGCGGGTACAGTATCCTGTGAAGAATACTGTCCGCTTCGCACGCACCATGCCCTTCGTCGCTGCGCTGGTGGTGCTAGTGGGCATGTCGGTGCCCAGACCAGCCGCGCCTGCAACGCCGACATTTCGGCTAACCATCCTACACACCAATGATCTGCACGGACGTCTTCTGCCATTCACATATGCGGAACAGGGACGCGGAGGAGCGGAGCGGGAATGGGTTGGTGGCGCTGCCAGGCGTGCGACGTTGTTGCGGCGCTTGCGCAACCGCTCCGAAGGGTTCGTCCTGACGATGGACGCAGGCGACGTTTTCACCCGGGGAGCCCTCACGAACGCGTACGAAGGTCTGGCTGACGTAGCCGCGATGAATGCTATGGGCTACGAAGTGGCCGCGGTGGGCAACAACGAGTTCAAGGCCAAGGACGCAGTGGATGCCGAGGATGCGGCAGGCTCTCAGCGGGCACTGCTGCGCGTCGTCAGGGCGTCACGGTTTCCATGGGTATGCGCCAACTTGACGGATGGTCACGGCAGAACCATACCGGGAATCCGGTCCTACGTCATCCTACGTCGTGGTCCGCTGCGTATAGGCGTCCTGGGGCTCACGGCTCCACGGTCAGCGAAGTATCCGCAGACGCGGGGCTGGAGAATCTCACATCGCATCCAAGCTGCAAGAGAGTGGGTACCGACGATGGACGGACCTATCGGGTCGGCATGGTGGATTACGTTGCTACGGATGTCTGCGAGGTTCCCCCGCTTCGGATCGTCGCAGTCGGCACCGACGTGCGTCTCGCGGTCGAGCGTTACCTTCGCGCTGCCAGCCGTTCGTACAACACCACAGCCACACCAGGATTCTCGGGAATCTCCACCCTGAGGCCCTTGTCCATCAGCTCCGTAGCTGCGTGGGTACCCAGATCCTTGCCGGAGACGTCGCGCAGGCGGTAGGTGGCCTTAGGCTCCAGTCTGAAGAGAGGGTAACGCGCCACCTCGTACGCGCTGTTCGGACGTCGGAAGGCCATGATCATGCCTTTGCCGTCCTCAGGCCGATTGTATTGCCAGGCCATCCAACCGGCCGTGCCGATGTCGTAGGGCGTTAGCGGATAGAAATCACCGAGCATGAGCGGCGCCACGGTCCGCCACTGCTGGATGAGCGTCCGGATGGTCGGGTAGTCCAGATCCTTCCTCCTGACGTCCCAACAACCCGTGATATGCGGGCACGCTTGGCTCCAGAACACATAGGGATCGCTGGAGTTGACGCCTGTGCCGAAGAACGGTATCCACTGGGCGATGCCATAGGTATGGAGCTGTTGGGCGACCGGCTCCAGGATGTAATCACTCCGCAGGAGAGGTACGGCTCGACGAAGCGTTTCGATGTCGTTACGGCGTCCGCCTGAGGCGCAGGTGTCCATGACGAGGTTCGGGTGTCTTCGTAGGAGTTCATCGAGGTACGTCAGGAAGCCGGTGACATATCGAATCTCGGTGATGCCCTGACGATCCGGCGCATCGGCGGCACGCCAGAAGGCGAGTGGATCTATGTTGAAGTCCGTTCGGTAGAGGTCAATGCCCTCCTCCGTGATGAGCCGATCCGCATGGTCTGTCCACCACCTTCGGGCTTCGTCATTGCCCAGATCCAGCAGTCGGTCGCCATCACCGGCGGTCAAGAGCCACTCCGGATGCGTGTCGTAGAGCCAGGTTCCACTGTTGACACGCTCAGGCTCGAACCAGACGATGGATCGCACGCCCTTTGCATGGGTATGGTCCGTGATGGACCGGAGTCCACCCGGGAACCGTTTCCGATCCACTTCCCAGGTGCCCGTGTTGGGCCAGTTGCCATTGTTCACATACCATCCAGCGTCCATCCACCAGTAGTCGAGCTTCAGTCCCTCCTCGAGGTAGCGATCCACGAAGAGCTTCTGATTGGCGTCATTGGCATGGATCATTTCGCCGAACTGATGGGAGCTGCACGCGGCGAACTGCGGTCCTACGGGCTTGCCGGCAGGGTGGGGAGAATTGTGCATACGCATCCAGCGCCGCCATACGTTCTGCGCCGTCGCGCGGTCACTGTGCCAGAATTGGAGGACCACACGAGGGGTGCGGACCTCTTCACCCGGCAAGAGGGTGAAGTGCGTTAGCTCCTGGCCGCCGCTCACGTGGACAGAGCCACCATCACCCCCTCGGAACCTGGCGGACCACTGGCCTGGCCAGCCGAGTACAGCGATGAGACCGCCTCCATTCCACTCAATATTGAAGTAAGGTAGGTTGCTGTTCGTTGGCCGTCCGCCGCTGGTGGCAATGGCCACATCGCTTCCTGCATCGAGCCGAGTCTGGTGGGGTTCGTAGTCGGTCGGAGTGCACGGACTGCCTGTGAAGTAATGCAGGACCGCAGGGCCCTGGCCGACGCCATACTCGATGTCCAGCGACTTCACGTCAGCCACGATGGGTGTCTTCTCGTTGCCTCGGTTGGAGAGGAACAGGGTCCACTCGACGGTGGGGAAGTCCGCGTAGAGCACCGCTTCGCAGCGCACTCGCAGCGGGCCGGTCGGCTCGTCGTAGATGACGGTGTAGTGGACCCGTCCATCCTCGGCTGTCCGCATCGCACGGGATACCGTCCAATGAAGCAGGAGGTTCTTCGACTGCTCGTTGCCATACACGAAGGAGAAAGGCGCTGCCGAATCGACCGCCGGTGGCTCTGGTCCGAATAGGGGCAGGTCTGCCAGCCAGAGCGTGCTGCCATCGGCGAGTGTGACGGAGGCGTCGGCCCAATCGGCCTGATCGCATGCGATTCCGTCGCCTCCATCGCTGATCTCCAGAACGAACTGAGTGGCTCCTCCAAGGTCCACGCGGACCGGGCGACCGGCCATGCCCTCGCGCATGAGCGGCGAACGGAATGCCACGTGGTCTCCCACACGGACGGCGAAGTCCACGCTACCACGTCCGCCGCTGGTCTGCTCATTGGAGTCGATGCCACACACAGCTTCGAAGCGGCTTCCCGGACCTGGAAGCTCCACGACGATTCGGCTCGTGGCATGGCAGTAGAGCCCGCGTCGGTACTGCTTGCCCGCGATGTTCATGGGCCGGCCGGCGCGGGAGTTCTTCTGCACAGGATCGTTGTTGGCGTGGACGTACAGTCCCGGCAGACGGATCCCAGTCTCCACTTTGCCACCGAACTTCGCCATGGCCCAGCGACGTGCTAGGAGCAAGTCAGCCCTTGTCGCAAGAGGATACTGCAGCGAGGGTGTGACAGCCAGAGCGGCGGACACGATGCCTACCATGCGTGAACTCCTTGCCTTGCAGATGGTGGCCCGCCACGCACGGAAAGAATGAAGGCGAGCAGCTCCTAGTTCGATTCAGGCATCCGCATTCCTGCGTACCACATCGAGCCGGTTCATGGCGCGCCGCAGCGCCTCCCTGGCTTCTTCATAGCCACCTGCACCGGCCTCGGCGAGGCGAGCCTTGGCTCGTTCTACTGCTGCTTGCACTCGGGCGATATCTATCTCTTCAGCGCGCTCAGCGGCATTGGCCAGAACGGTGACCCGGTTGTTCTCGACGCGGACGAATCCTCCGGATGCAGCGATGTACTCTCGATCGCCGTTGGCATGGACAACGTGGATGGGACCGACCGTCAACTCGGCGACCAGTGGCGCGTGATTAGCGAGAACACCGAAGGAGCCTTGCACGCCGGGGAGGCGTACAGATTGAACTTTGTCATCCAACACGACTCGGTCCGGCGTGATGATCTCCAATCGGAACGTGGCCATGGCGTTAGTTTCGGAGGGTTCTGGCCTTTGCGACGGCCTCGTCTATGTTGCCGACCATGTAGAATGCCTGCTCGGGTAGGTCGTCGTGCTTGCCTTCCACCACTTCCTTGAACGAGCGCACCGTCTCGGATAGCGGGACGTACTTGCCCTCGATACCAGTGAACTGAGAAGCCACGCGGAAGGGCTGTGACAGGAACCGCTCGATACGACGGGCCCGGGCGACGATGATCTTGTCCTCGTCGGATAGCTCGTCAATGCCGAGAATGGCGATGATGTCCTGGAGCTCTCGGTACTTCTGCAAGATGCGCTGTACCTCTCGGGCCACTGCATAGTGTTCTTCGCCGACGATGTGCGGGTCGAGAATGCGGGAGGAGGAGACCAGCGGATCCACAGCGGGATAGATGCCTTTGGCGACGATGGCCCGGTCCAGGTAGGTGTAGGCATCGAGGTGCGCAAAGGTCGTGGCCGGCGCCGGATCTGTCGGGTCATCGGCTGGCACGTAGATAGCCTGCACCGAAGTCACGGACCCCTTGCGGGTGGAAGTGATGCGCTCCTGGAGGGCGCCCATTTCCGTACTCAGGGTGGGCTGGTAGCCTACTGCTGACGGAATGCGGCCCAGCAGAGCAGAGACCTCGGAGCCTGCCTGCACGAAGCGGAAGATGTTGTCAATGAAGAGGAGAACGTCCTGACCTTCGATGTCACGGAAGTACTCGGCGACGGTCAGTGCTGAAAGCCCGACGCGGAGTCTCGCTCCTGGCGGTTCGTTCATCTGGCCGAAGACCATAGCGGTCTTGGAGATCACGCCCGACTCCGTCATTTCGAGCCAAAGATCGTTTCCCTCGCGGGTTCTCTCACCAACACCGGCGAAGACGGAGAAGCCGCCATGCTCGGTGGCGATATTCGTGATGAGTTCCTGGATCAAGACGGTCTTGCCTAGACCCGCGCCGCCGAAGAGGCCGATCTTGCCCCCCTTGAGGTACGGGGTCAGGAGATCGATGACCTTGAGGCCTGTTTCCAGGATTTCTGTCGTGGCTGCCTGATCCTGGAACGCGGGGGCAGGTCGGTGAATAGGCCATCGTTCTCCAGCCTCCAACGGCGGCTTGTCGTCAATGGTCTCGCCGAGGAGGTTCATCACTCTGCCGAGGGTTTCGCGACCGACTGGCATGGTGATGGGACCGCCGGTGTCCACCGCTGGCATACCTCGCACGAGGCCATCGGTAGAAGACATGGCCACGCAGCGAACCACGTCGTCGCCCAGGTGCTGCGCGACTTCCACGGTCAGGTGGATATTGCGCGTGGGATCGTCAATGGTGATGGCGTTCAGGAGTGGCGGTAGTTCACCCGGCGCGAAAGCGAGGTCCACTACCGGTCCCTGAACCTGGACGATCTTGCCAATGGCCATATTCTCGAGGCTCCTTCGTGCGGAGCGGGGAGCCCTGGGCTCCCCGCTGATCCTAAAGCGACAAGTCTGGGACGACTATTTAGTTTAGCAGCTTGCTGCGCCAGCATGCAACCGCGAAAAGGCGATGCACAACATGACAATACGGAGGTGCCACGCCCGCGATTCCCGCTACATCCGAGGTATCAGGACGCCGGCTGCGGTGCGCTGAGAATGCCAGCTTCTGTCAGAATGTCCCGGATGTGGTCCCGGAGTAGCATCTCGGCGGCAGCGACCTTCTCCGGCCTTGCGCTGATTCGGACCCGCAAGGTGATACTCGCAGCGTCGAATGCCGCGACGCCTTCTACAATGGGCGCCGCTGTGAGCAGGTCCGGTTTGGCTTGGGCGAGGTTCGCTCCCGCTTCGTGGATCGCAACAGACACAGCGTCCACATTCGCTGTCGCTGGTAGAACGATGTCCAGCGTTGTAACCACGGGGCCTCTGGAGTGATTGACAACGACGCTGATGTCCCCATTGGCAATCGCCCAGACGCGGCCCTTATCGTCGCGAATGCGCGTGGTCCTCAAGCCCATTTCCTCGACGACTCCCGTGGCCTGGCCGATGGTGACATAATCGCCGACCGCAAACTGGTCTTCCGTCACGATGAAGAAGCCGCTGATGACGTCTCGAACGAGCTTCTGGGCGCCGAAACCGACGGCAACGCCGGCCACTCCCGCCGTAGTCAGGATACCGGTGATGTTCACGCTGAGGGTCTGCAGCACCGTTAGGATGAGGACGAAGAACAGCACGTAGCCAATGAGGCTGCGCACGAGCGTCTGGAGGGTCAGAATGCGCTTGGCGCGATCCTCGGCGCCCAGCCTTTCCGCGCTGCGATTGTACAGGCGCGACAAGGTGGCATCAACGACTCGAAAGAGAGCATGCTTCGCAAGCCAGTAGACGATGAGGATGATGGCCAGTCGAAGGCCAGTGGTAGCTAGCGCCTGGACGGCCGATGCCCAGAACTGCTCCCACGTCGCCTGACTGAACCAATGCCTCACGTGGTGACCCCGTATGCGGCCTCGGCTGCCGCCAATGTGTTCCTCAGGAGCATGGCAATCGTCATGGGGCCGACGCCGCCCGGTACCGGCGTAATGTGGGACGCGCGAGCCGCCGCCGTCGCGAACTCCACGTCACCGACGTCGCCCTTGCGTCCCTCCACGCGGTTGTACCCAGCGTCCACAACGACAGCACCTGGCTTGATCATGTCGCCTTTGATCAGCTCTGGCTTGCCCACGGCCGCCACCAAGATGTCCGCTCGTCGCGTGACATCCGCTAGATGGGTCGTTCGCGAGTGGCATAGCGTTACGGTGGCATGCCTGGCGAGCAGGAGTAGCGCCACAGGCTTGCCGAGAATGATACTCCTGCCCACGACGACGGCCTCTTTCCCCTCTATCGGTATCTGGTAGCGGTTGAGCAGCTCCATGATGCCCAGCGGGGTGCATGCGCGAAACGCCTGCCGTCCAGTCACCAGCGCGCCAAGACTGGCCGAGCTCAGGCCGTCCACGTCTTTTCCGAGACTGACTCGGTCCAGGATGGCCTGTTCGTCCAGGTGTCCGGGGAGAGGATGCTGGATCAGAATGCCGTTCACGTTCGGGTCGGCATCGAGTCGATCCACCAGCCCTGCAACGTCAGCCTGAGACGCCGTGGCCGGCAACAGGTGGACGGACGATCGGATGCCGACCCATCCGCACGCCTTGCTCTTCATGGAGACATAGGTGTGGGATGCGGGGTCATCGCCCACCAGGACTGCGGCGAGATGCGGAGCCGGATAGCCCTGCCGGACCAGCGCTTCTACGCGATCCTTCACTTCGGCCCGCACGACCCGGGCGATCTCTCGGCCATCGAGCAGCACACTCACGGCGCACCTCCCGGCAATATTCTGTCTTCCTGCGCTGCCAGTGCGGAGAGCACTCCATTGACGAAACGCGGGCTCTCTTCGGTTCCATATCGCTTGGCAAGCTCGACGGCTTCGTTGATGACCACGGCGGGCGGCGTCTCCGGGCAGTACAGGAGTTCGAACGCGGCCAGACGCAGGATGTTGCGGTCGGCGGAGGCCTGCCGGTCCAGCGGCCATTCTCCGGTCAGGACGTTGAGACGGCGGGCCAGCTCCTCGCGGTAACGCGATGCACCACCAGCCAGACGGATGAGCAGATCAGCCGTTGCTCTGGCAACGGGCAACCGCTTCTCCATCGTCCTTCGCATGGCCCGCACCGCTTCTCGGACACAGTCCTCGTAACCGCTAATCTCGTCTGCGGGGAGCAACGCTCGGGCCAGGATACGCTCCGCTTTCCTCAGAGACGGAGCCACGACGCCATCGAACCTCCCGAGGACTTCGTCGGCGGTCAAGGACGGATGGAGCTGAAGCGCCTGTTCTACGAGGGCAGCGAGCTCATCGGCGGCGGCCTGCAGTTGTTTCGCTACGTTGCGTCGTACCCGCGTGCGCTCCCGTCTCGTCGTTTGGGAGACGAGAACCAAAGGTGGATCCTGAGCTGCACCCATACGCCGCTCGGCCTGGCGCACGGCCATTGTCAGGCCAGAGCGAACGCTGGCGGTGAGCTGATCCAAGGCGCCGCCAATAACCTCACGGACCGGCTGCTGACCCACATCCGCCTGAAACAGAACCCTCAAGGCCAGTTCGCGAGCAGCACGCCGATAGTCAGGCATAGGCTAGCGCGATCGGGATGCGCGCACGGCTTCCTTGATCCGCTGGATGTGGCCGCGCCCCAGGGCTTTCACCTCGCATCCGAGCTCGAAATAGCGGCGGATCTTGTCATCGGACAGGATGCCGAAGCAGTCAATGACGGCCAACGGTCCGCCAGCATCCTGGACCACCGTGTCGGGATCCAGCTCGAGATACGGCTCATGGCGCACAGCGAGGATCAGTGCTGTGACTCCATGGAGGGCCTGCTTCAGATCATGCTGGACGCGGATCTCGGTCAGGATGTCCTGATTCCGGAAGAACCGTTTGAGCGAGTGCCCGACGGCGGGATACGTGTCCTGGTTCTCCAGCTCGTACCAGTGCTCGACATAGGGGTCGTGGACGCGCATATCGGCCCCCATCTCCGTGAGCTTGCGTACAATCAACTCCGAGCCGCTATAGCGCGTATCTCCCACGTCCTCTCTGTAGCTGGCGCCGCAGAGGAGAATAGGTGCCGCAGTAACGGATCGGCCCATATTACGGAGGGCGTCCCGCGTCAGGGCAGCGACGTGCAGTCCTCTCGTGTCATTGATGTTGATGGCCTGCGTGGTGATCGTGAAGATATCGTCCTCGAAGCCCAGGATGTGTTCGTAGGCCCACCGGCCCAGTCCGCCGTCTTTGGGCAGGCAATATCCGCCGATGCCGGGACCAGGGAAGATGATGTTGCTATGGGTCGGTCGGACCTTGATAGCGTTGATCACCTTGATCAAGTCCACCCCATTCCGTTCGGCGAAGAGGCTCCACTCGTTCAAGAAGGCCAGGATGGTCGCCCGGTAGGAGTTCTCCACAATCTTCGTAGTCTCGGACTCGATGGGCCGATCCATGACCGTCAGGGGGTAGTCCTCGGTGTTGAGAACCTCGCTGAGGAACTTCACAACGCGGCCGCGAGCTTCCGGCGTGCATCCTGAGCACACTCTCCAGAAATCGCGAATGGACGCGACGTAGTTACGACCCGGCATGACACGCTCGAAGCTATGGGCGAGCAGTGGTGACGCCGCGATGCCGCGCTTCTCGAAAGCTCTCTTGAGGATAGGATAGGCGACGTACTCTGTGGTGCCGGGCGCGACGGTGGTCTCGATGAGCACGAGGCATTCGGGCGAGATCTTCTCACCGATGGTACGAAGGGTTTCCTCCAGCGCTCGCATCTCCACTGTGCCGTCCGCGAGATTGCCCAGGGCGTTCTTCGTGTAGTCGCATTGAACGTCCACGACTACACAATCGGCGAGTTTCAGGCAGTCGGGGTTGTAGGTGGCCGTCAGGGTCCTCTTCTCGAGCACGCATCGGGCGATCATGGGCGCCACCTCGGGATCCTCGGCTGTTACCGGCGAGAGGCCTCGGTTGAGGATGGGGATCTTCCAGTAGCTCCGGGTGCTCGGGCGCTGACAACCGATGACAAACTTGCTCGGCCGGCCGCTGCTCTTGTCCACAGTATCGGCGATGATGGCTGCCATGACAGCTCCCACGAAGCCTACCCCCATGACAACCACGACTTCCCTGCCCTGCTCTCGAGCTTCCGATGCGAGCCGTTCGAGCCGCGCGTACTCGGGACCGTAGTCCTCCGCCGCGGGAATCGGGAACTGCTGACCTTCTGGACTGACAGATACTTCCCTCATAGCTTCTCCTTAGGATGGTCGGCGTCCGTAATGCTCGACCGTTATGCTACTGCCCATCACGTATCTGAGTCAACGTTCGTTCCCGGTGCAGTCCGGCCGAGGCGACGAGACTACCTCCCTCCTCGCGGGAGATGCATACTCCACCGCCCGCCTGGCATTGCCCGCTGATGCGTGAAAGCGTCTAGCGATGGCTGCTGTGAGAAGGTGCAGCTTGGCTGTGGTCCGAAGTAGCCGGTTTGGAGTCCCCCTTGGGCCGGGGCTTCATCGGTCCTTCGTTAGGGTTGGAAGGCGCAGGCGGCGTACTGACGTTGGAGGGTGGCCCGACGATTCCCTCCACCTGTCCGGTGAAAACCTTCGTGTAGAGGAAAGCCACAACACCGAGGACCAGCAGAATGATAAGAACAGCAACTATGGGGTGAACCCGGCTCTTCATCGCGGTGGCTGCGTCTGATTGGCAGATGGCCTGACGCCCTGTTTCCACAGATTCTGCATGGCGTTGAAGCCCGACTGTGCTTCCCGCGGCGCTACCTGCGTCGGGTTCCCCTTCTCGTCCCGCGGAATAGACTCAGGCGCCAAGTACTTCCAGGCCACGAAGCCCAGAATGGCAACTGCCAGTACGGCCACGGTGATGGCCACCGGCAGACTGATCTTGATCGTCATCGTTGGATCTCCATAGCCAAAGCGCTCTCCGTTCGGCGTGTCCGAAGGGGGTCTGGGTCGGTGCGCACAGACCCCCTTCGGTCAGGTGCTAGCCCAGGTGCGCCGAAGCGTTACCGCCAAGACCAGCACAAGTCACTGCGCTGATAGCAGTCCTGGATGTCGAAGTAGGCCTCGGGTATACTGCGCGGGCGCATGGCTTTCGCATGGCCGTCATAGAACGCTAGGTTCATCATCTCCTGGTGTCGGGCCTTGCCGAAGTAGCCACCGTACGTGGCCTCTTCGACACCGCTCGCCCAGTCGGCGTAGCTCGTGCGCAAGCCGCAGCAGTTGGCCAGCCCGGGGTTAGGCCCGCCAACGACAGCGTTCTGAGTCTCGAGCAGCACTATTCTCTCAGCTGGCACGTTGACTGCTCCGTCGGTCACGCCTCCGAACGCTTGGGATCCCACCGGCTGCCCGCTCAGTCCGAAGCCCCACTGGCCAGCGTCGGTCCACTGGGGTGTGTACCAGTTCAGGCCGATGCCGGACTCATACCGATAGCTGGAGTCGGTGGGGTTGATCCAGCTACTCACCGGCCCCGTCTCGCCACCGAACACTGGATTGGAGACGCTGGGACACGCGAACAGCCAGACATTCTTGACGTACGGGAAGATACCATGCTGCCACCAGAAGCGGCCGGGTCCCTCGTTGTACTTGTTGTAGTGGTAACCATGCCAGCCCATGACGTTCCGCTCATCCCAGTCCTGGGCGTACATGCGGAATGCCAACCCGAGTTGCTTCATGTTCGAGATACAACTGATGGCCCTGGCTTTCTCACGTGCCTGGGCGAACACTGGGAAGAGGATGGCTGCCAGAATCGCTATAATGGCGATCACGACCAGCAGCTCGATCAGTGTGAAGCCTTTCCGCATTGCTCCTGTACCTCCTATGGTTTGTGCACGACTCGCACGCGCGACCGTGCATGGCGGTCTCGCGCCGTCGCTAGGTCGCTCTGCCGCCTGGATGGTCCATCGGACGGCATGGCGTTCCGACAGCTAGCAATACGCCGCGGCAAGGCGGAATCCTTCATCACTTTCATGGATTCTGCTAAGAAGGCCGCCAGGACGCTCGTAGGCCGGTCGTTTCGATACGCCCCGTCCGCTTCGCGCCGGGCCACTCAACGACCGGTAGCACAGGGGCAGTCGGCAACCGTCTGCATCAGGTGGGGGCTGTGGATCCGGTGGTTGAGTAGTCCCGATGGCCATCGGGACGTATCGAAACCACCGGTAGTATGCAGCGGGGTGTTCTCTGTGCCGGTCGTTTCGATACGCCCCGTCCGCTTCGCGCCGGGCCACTCAACGACCGGGGGTCGAAAGGAGCGAGAAGTCGTTGTCGCGGTCGGGAGGTATACTGACGCCTGCCCACAACGACAGTCCATAGAACGGAAGACGAGTATCCAAGATGGCAACCATGCGTCAGATCCGGAACAGAATCCGGGTCGCAGGCAACATAGCACAGATCACTGGCGCCATGGAGATGGTCGCCGCGGCCCGCCTGAAGAAGGCACAGGACCGACTGATGGCGTCCCGCCCTTATTCGGAGGATATGGCGGAGCTTGTGGGTAGTCTCCTGGGAAGCTTAGGCACCCGGGAGCCGGACTCCTTGCCGCCACTTGCCAGGTCTCGGGAGACCAGCTCGCACGTCGGGTTGCTGGTGATCACGGCGGACCGGGGGCTTTGCGGCTCGTACAACTCAGGCGTCATCAGGCTGGCTCAGCAGACCGTCGGGCAGTTTGGCGCTGACCGCGTCCGTCTCATGGTGGTTGGCAGACGCGGGCGTTTGTTCTTTCGAAGGCGCGGTTTCGAGATGCTCCAAGGGCCTGTGGAGGACTCCAGCCAACTGGAGTACCGAAACGCTGCTGCCCTGGCGGACACGTTCCGGCAAGCCTTCCTCGGGGGCGAACTGGACGAAGTGCACATGATCTACACACAGTTCGTGAGCCCTCTGACGCAAAGGCCGACCATCGAGCAGTTGCTGCCCATTATGCCGCCAGGCACTGGACAGGCCGTGGAGGCTGCTGTCGAGTACTTGAGCGAGCCGCCAACGCGTCAGCTAGTGGAGGCATTGCTGCCGAGGTACGTCGCAGCGCGTATCTACTACGCCATGCTGGAATCGACCGCCAGCGAGCATGGAGCCCGTATGACCTCCATGAGTGCCGCCACGGACAACGCTACGAAGATGATCTCGGGTCTGACGCTCGCCCTGAACCGAGCACGTCAGGCTGCGATCACGAAGGAGATCTCGGAGATCGTCGGCGGCGCCGAAGCCCTGAGGAGCTGACGCCCGAACTCTCGTAAGCGACGAAGGGCGGACCGGCAGGGTCCGCCCTCGATTTCTGGTAACCGCGTAAGGCTCTTACGTCTTCGCGGTGCGGCGTCTCTTCCAATAACCCAGGCCAGCCATCCCCAGAAGGAACGGTAACTGCACGAGCGCTGGCTCCGGAACGATGTCCATGTTGGGGCCGAAGAAATGGTAGCCCGGGTAAGCGCTGGTGGTGTACAGGGGGTTGATCAGCTGGCCAGTGGGCGTCCGGATATAGCGGTTGCGCACGTAGATGATGCTCGGATCCACCGTGATGCTCGGCACCGAATACGTGTAGAGGTCGGTCGGACCCGTGAGGCCGGCGATACGGTATCCTGTTCCGACTGGCAGTGTGAACGGTGACGCCAGGCTATGCCATGCCCAGAGTCCCTGAACAGGGTCGCCAGGATTCACAGTCGCCGAGACAAGTAGGAACCCGTTGGCATCGAAGATACCAACCTGATGGGGTGTCGTGATGCCTTGGCCGTTGGGACCGTAGTTGAAGTATCCCAACCGCGCGATCGTGATAGGCTGCAGGACGTCGAACTCCCATCCCAGGCTGAAACCATTGGTGTTGGGGTTCCAGTTGTTGATGAGGCTGCCAATCTGAGTGAAATCGATCGCCGGTCCAATAGCCTTTGCACGCACAGGAAGCACTGCGAACACGAATGCGACAACGACGAGTATGCTGCTCCAGCTGGAGCGTCTCATAGCCGGTCTCATTATCATGAGCCTGAAACTCCCTTCCAGTGAGCTTGGGCCGGCGACTCACCAACCCTCTCCCGCGCGGAACGCACGAGTGCACTATAGTAACACTCTTTCGAGCCTATGTCAAGGGCAATGGAGCACCAAAGCCGAAGAAGGTGGCAATTAAAGGCAGGCAATCCGCACAACGACGAAAAACCACGAGGGCGCAGTATGTACTCGAGAGACCACCTTTCTTTCCTATGGGACGGCCTTCTGTCGCTCCTTTATCCAAAGCGCTGCGCTGTCTGCGGGGAGCTGGGTGCTGACGTTGTGTGCGCACAATGCCTACAATCCTTCGGCAGACAGTCCGATGCGGTATGTAGGCGTTGCGGAGTCCCCCTGGGGGAGGGCGATGGCGGGAGAGGGTTGTGCACGGACTGTCGCCTCCTGGCGCCGCTTCACTTCGACTGGGCTCGCGCCCGGGGTCATTACGACGGTACGCTCCGCATCGCCATCCATCGGCTCAAGTACGATGGTAGGCGCGGCGTCGCTGCGGTCCTGGGCGCATGGATGCGAGAGGCTGGACCGGGAGCGATACGTCTTCCGCATGAGCCTGATGTGGTTCTGCCGGTTCCTCTGCACCGGAGCCGGTTGCGCGAACGGGGCTTCAACCAGTCCGAGCTGCTTGCGCGGGCGTTCGTGGGTGACCGAGCTTGGCCTATGGACACGAAGGCGCTGCAGCGCATTCGGCGCACACGTCCGCAGGTAAGCCTTAGCGCGGAGCAACGCGCAGAAAACGTGCGGAACGCGTTCGCCGTGGTGGATGCTGATGTGGTTCGCGGACGCCATGTTCTGCTCGTTGACGATGTTCTGACGACGATGCACACCGTGGCGGAGTGCAGTCGCGTACTAAAGGAGGCCGGGGCAGCGCAAGTGTACGTTGTTGCTGTGGCAAGGTAGGAGCTACCAAGCGGCAGCTTGACGACGCCGGATGAGCACGCAGAACACCGGTGCGCCCACAATGGCTGTGATGACTCCTACGGGCATATCGTTGAGCCATACCCGGACTACCAAGTCTGAAGCGACAAGCAAGGAGGCACCCGCGAGCGCGGCCACAGGCAAGAGCTGTCGGTGGTCCGGTCCTACGAAACGCCTGGCGACGTGGGGCACGACCAGTCCTACGAAGCCGATGATGCCGCCCACGGACACGGCTGCGGCGGTGGCGAGGGCACCCAGCGCCAGAACCAGCCGTTTGTAGGACTCCACAGGGACACCCAGGTGAAAAGCACTCTCCTCACCCAGCGTCATGAGGTTCAGCTCGCGTGACCACGCCCACAGTACACCGCCGGTGATGAGAGCGAACGGTGTCAGAAGAACAGCACGTGTCCAGTCAGCGCCCTGGAGGCTTCCGATCAAGTAGAAGTAGATCCGCTGCAGGTCATCGGCGCGTCCGGCGAGCACCATTAGCAAGGGGATGAGAGACCACAGCATCGTCCCAACGACGACACCGGCGAGGAGAAACGTTTGTACCGACACGCGCCCTCCCACACGCGCTAGAGCGTACACAAGCGTTGCTGCCGCGACTGCCGACAGGAACGCAGCCATTGTGCCGACAAGACCTCCAACGAGCATGCCGACGCCCAGGACTTCGGCCGCTGCAGCGCCGACGGCCGCCCCGGCTGACGCACCGACAGTGTAGGGATCGGCCAGCGGGTTCATCAGCAACCCTTGGAACGCGACACCGGCGAGAGCCAGCAGCGCACCGACCAGGGCCGCGGTGAAGACTCGGGGGAGGCGTACGTCCCAGACGATGGCCTGGGCCGTCTCTTCGGGCGGAGATGGACGGAGTGCGGACGGCAGCGGGACGTGGGAGAGGAGCACGGAGCCGACATCTCTGGGCGATATGCCCGTCTCAGCGGGGCCCAGGACGAGACCGGCTACGAGCAGCGCGAGCAGCAGCACGCCGAACGTTGCAAGCGCGCGCAGGGTCCGGCGTCTCCGTCCCAAAGGAAGGCTAGTCTCCATCCTCGGGCTCGGTCGGTTCAGTGGCCGCGGCTTGCAGTAAGGCAGTTACCTCCGCAGGGCGCAGCTTCCTCCACGTACCTGGAGCTAGTCCCGACAAGGTGAGCGGACCGAAACGTATTCTCGTGAGGGCGAGCACGCGATGACCGACGGCGTCCAGCATGCGCCGGACCTGACGGTTTCGGCCCTCACGGATGGTGATATCGAGGACCGTGGTTCTGTTGTGCAGGTTCCGCTCGATTACGACGACCTTGGCTGGCGCCGTGAGTCCGTCCTCCAGCGCGACGCCTGCTTGCAGGTCGGTGATCGAGAAATCGTCCATGAGGCCGCGAACGACGGCTCGGTAGGTCCTCGAGACCATGTGAGACGGGTGCAGGAGCTTCTGGGCGAAATCTCCATCGTTCGTCAAGATGAGGATCCCTGCTGTATCGGCGTCCAGACGCCCGACGGGATAGACGCGTTCCTTCACGCCACCCAGGAGCTCCATGATCGTGTGCGCCGCGTGGGGATCGCGAACCGTCGTCACATACCCGGTTGGCTTGTTGAGAAGAAGGTATGTACGACGGGAGATACGTGGCAGCCGATGACCGTCAACGCGAATCTCATCTCGTTCCGGGTCCGCCTTGGCTCCCGGCTCCGTTACTGGCCGACCGTTGACCGTCACACGCCCCGAGCGCATCAACGTCTCGGAGGCCCGTCTCGAGGCCACGCCCGCGTCGGCGAGGAGCTTTTGAATGCGCTGATCCATAGAGGAAAAGTCCGACAGCAACTATTGTACCGAGCGCACGCCATGTAAGAGCAGAACGGGCCGGCGTGCGAGGCATGGACTCGACCCGTGCAGATGCCACCAAGTCGGTTCGTGCCACCACCTTACCTGCTGCGACAGCTTCGGCCGAACCAATGCGGATTCCCTGAGGCACGGGCGCCGTGAGGGGCTGCAAGGACACTCGGACGTCGGCTCGGGAGACTTCATCGCGGGGAGCGACGTAGCGCAACTCGGAGACGGTCAATGCAGGTACGACCCGCCGCAGCCCGTGCGTTACAGGAGCCTCGGCAACTCGAGCGCCCGATGGAAGCACGACCACCGGATGGTAAGCAGCGAAGCCATAGTCTAGCAGCGCTCTCGTCTCGCCGTAGATGTCCGGACTGTTCAGGACAACGGTGATCAGTCGCCATCCTCTCCGAGTGGCGGAACCGACGAAGCACCGACCCGCCGGCACCGTGTAACCCGTCTTGATGCCGTCCGCACCTGGGTAATACCAGAGGAACTTCGCATGGTTCTTCAGGTAGACGTCCTTGTTCGCCGGATCTCGTGCGATGACACGGTAGCGTGTGCGGACGACCTCGTTGAACGTCGGATTCTGCACGGCGTAGCACGCGATCCGCGCAAGATCACGCGCCGTCGTATAGTGATCCGGCGCATGAAGTCCATTAGGATTGGCGAAATGGGTGTTGGTGGCTCCAAGTGCGGCGGCCTTACGGTTCATCATCGCGACGAAGCCGTTGATGGAACCACCCACGGCTTTCGCCACGGCGACACATGCATCGTTGGCCGACCTGAGCATGATGCCGTAGAGCAAGTCTTCGGCAGAGATTCGTTCGCCCACCCGCATGTATAGAGAACTCCCGTCGGTCTCGGAGGCTTGCTTGTCTGCCGCCACGAGGGTGTCGAGCGGCAGATTCTCCAGGAGGAGAATGGCGGTCATGATCTTGGTGGTGCTGGCTGGCGGACGACGGAGGTCTGGGTTGTGTGCGAAGAGGACTTGGCCGGTACCTGCATCCACGAGGATGGCAGCCGAAGCTCGAATGGTCGGTGGTGGTGGGAGTTGAGCGCCAACGGCCGCAACCAGACATAGGAACGTCCAGGCTGCAGCTATGTGTGACCACGCACGGTAGCTTGGTTGGCTGCGATAGCTCAGGTTGGGTATGGTACAGGTCCCGATGAGCGATTTCGACGGAGGCATGGCCCGTCACCGGCTGGTGGGGCCTATTCTACCCTCAGGCAAACGATGAAGACGGCCGCGGGTCAGTATCCTCGCTCGTTGTAGCGATTCCGCGCGTTCTCGTAGTATTCCTTTCCTCCTGGTCGGTTGACGCTCATGAAGACGGTCGGTGGATCGCCCTCCCCTGCCATACGAGCGATGACTCGCTCCCAAAGCATCCAGCCTGCTATGGCGAAGGCCACACCCGAGACGGGCAAGACGGCAATCTCTACGCCAGGAATCTCCACGGCAGCATCGCCGTAGGGCGCCCCGATGTCAATGACGACGTCCACGGCGTCACACAGTTTCTTTCCGGATGGATGTGCGGATTCGATTTGCGATGTGTAAGCCAGCGACGTCATGCCGATAGTCCGGACGCCTGCTTCGCCACACGCCAGTGCCAGCTCAACCGGACGTAGGTTACGACCGGAGACGCTACCGATGACCACCACATCTCCCGGCCGAAGGTTTCCGCCTCGTACTGCCAACCGGATCGTCTCCGCTTCTCGATCCACGCCCGATGGAGTCGGCCGGTCCTTCAGACACGTCGCCACGGGGTCGTGCAGCGAGAATCCGAAGCTGAAGGGCTGGAGCGCCGCCAGACCTCCAGCGCGGTTGAGAAAGTCTCCCTGGATGCCGTGGCCTATGTCACTGCAGAACACTGCTCCACCGTGGCGCAGAGCATGGACAACAAGATCGGCGGCCCGCTCGATGGCCTCTGCTTGGCTGCTCTCCAGGTGGTTGAGGACCGCCCGGACTGCTTTGGTGTATTCGAACGTCACTGCCCACCTCCATCCAAGGACATGGTTTGCTGGCGCAGAGTCTGCTCGAAGTCCGGTGCCAGATTCGCCATTCGTCTGGAGGCTGCCAGCACGATGCCCACGACCTCTCGATGTTCCGGCACGATGGGTCGGAGATGCGGTGCGATCTCCGCTGCCCGCTGGCAAACACGTGCCCAGTAGATCTTCGAGCGGCGCGCCACACTTCCTGCCGCGATGAGTGGTAGGTCGGTCTGCGCCATACCGAGACAGTCCACAACATCGCGGAGCGTGTCGGCGAGAGAATCGGCGGCCTGCTCCAGAATGCGCTGCGCCACGGCGTCGCCGTGTTCCGCATGCTCACTGACGATACGAGCTAGGGACGCTATCTCCGACCTGTCGCGGCACTGCAGCATGTAATCCACCAACGAGAAATGGTGGGGGCTGCCGGCATAGGATCGGCAGGCTGCGAGGATCGGTTCGACCAGCGTCGTGCGATGTCGTTCATGCCAGCTCGCTCGAGCAACGGCACGCACTGCTCGGAGACCGATTTCGAAAGCGCTGCCCGCGTCACCGAGCAGGGGCCCTAGCGAGTCGAGATGAAGCTCCCGTCCGTCCTCGGTTCGTCCGTAGACAAACGCGCCCGTTCCTGCCAGCACGACAATGCCTGCGACGGTTCCGGCCAGCGCCAAGGAGCTGTCCGGTTCTCGCACGGGATAGAAGCTTGCCACTGCTTGCAGCGGTTCAGGGGCCCAGTCGTGCGGCAGGGACCCCCTTCCTGCCACGTATACGGCCGACACACCGGACTGCGGGGCTCCGTCGAGGGCGGCTGCGACGGCCCGGAGGACGGTGCGGGCAGTACGGCCGCTGCCGCCTGGCCCTCGTCCACTCTCCGGGTGCATGAAGTCGCAGATCCCGTGTCCCAGCACGTGTCCGGCAGCGTCGGTCAGCAGCGCTTCGCTCTTGGTGCCACCCGAGTCGATACCGAGGATGAGGGTTCGGCCGCGTCCGTCCGTGTTTCCAGCGCTCATGGGGTGACGCGGTCAGAACTGGCAGTGCTCAGTGCGAGCGATGATCTCATCCTGAAGAGCAGGAGTCAGATCGCAGAAGTAGTCGCTGTAGCCCGCCACCCTGACGATGAGATCTCTGTAGCTCTGAGGATCTGCTTTGGCCTTCCTTAGAGTATCCGCCGAGACGACATTGAACTGGACGTGGTGTCCGCCCAGCCGAAAGTAGCTGCGGATAAGATCGCCAAGACGCTTGATGCCATCCTGGCCCTCTAGCAATCCTGGGGTGAACTTCAGGTTCAACAACGTGCCTCCCGTCCGCTCGTGGTCCAACTTGGCAGCGGATCGAACCACCGCCGTGGGGCCATGGCGGTCGGCACCTTGCACGGGGGAGATGCCCTCGGAGAGCGGACGACCTGCGCGGCGTCCATCTGGTGTCGCTCCCGTCACCGAACCGAAATAGACATGGCATGTCGTGGGGAGCATGTCCACGCGATAGTGACCGCCACGGGTATTGGGCCTCCCGTCCAGCGCCTCGAAGTAGGTTTCGAACACGCGGACCATGACCTCATCCGCCTCGGGATCATCGTTGCCGTACTTAGGACTGCGATGGAGGAGTACTCCCTGAACATCCTCGTGGCCGGCGAAGTCCGCCTCCATGGCTGCCAGCAATCGGTCCATGGAGAGGTCCTTATGGTCGAAGACGTGGTGCTTGACCGCTGCGAGTGCGTCTGTCGTGGTACCGAGTCCGACCCCCTGTACGTAACTCGTGTTGTACCGGGCGCCTCCAGCATGGTAGTCCCGGCCCCTGGCGATGCAGTCATCTATGAGCAATGAGAGGAACGGCGCTGGCATGCGAGTGGCATAGAGTCGTTCGATGACATGGTTGCCGCGGAGCTTGATATCGAGAAAGTGCTGGACCTGAGTTCGAAACGCAGCCATGAGCTCCTCGAAGGAGTGCATGGAGCGCGGATCGGGCGTGACGGGTCCGAGCTGTTTGCCGGTTCTCGGATCCCACCCCTGGTGGAGGGCTATTTCCAGCACCTTGGGTAGGTTGAAGTAGCCGGTCAGGATGTACGCTTCCTTGCCGAACGCGCCGGCTTCCACGCAGCCGCTGGTCCCTCCGCACCGGGCGTCAGCCAGTGACTTGCCCTGCCTGAGGAGCTCGGCCACGACGGCGTCGGCATTGAAGACCGACGGCTGTCCCCAGCCCTTGCGGATTACTTGGGCGGCGGCATGGACGAACCGATCGGGGTTCTTGATGCTGACCTGGACATTGGAGCTGGGCTGCAGGAGGCGCATTTCGTCTATCACCTCGAGCAGCAAATAGGTCATGTCATTGACGCCATCCGATCCATCGGCTCGGAGGCCGCCGAGGTTGATGTTGCAGAAATCCGTGTAGGTCGCGCTCTCGGCTGCGGTAACGCCCACTTTCGGCGGGGCTGGTTGATTGTTGAACTTCACCCAGAAGCACTGCAGGAGCTCACGGGCGCTCTCCACCGTCAGGGTGCCGTCGGCGGTCTCCCTTCGATAGAACGGGTAGAGGTGCTGATCCAAGCGTCCTGGGCAGAAGGAGTCCCAAGTATTGAGCTCGGTAATGACGCCGAGATGGCAGAACCAGTAGGCTTGCAGCGCTTCGTGGAAGGTACGCGGCGCATGGGCAGGCACCCATTCGCATATCTCGGCGATGCGTCGGAGCTCTGACGCCCGCTGGGGATCTTGGGTAGCGTCTGCCATAGACCTGGCCAGCTCCGCATGTCGCCGGGCGTAGAGGATGATGGCCTCCGCGCAGATGTCCATGGCGCGCAGCTCTTCGTACTTGTCGAACGCCTCTGGATCCGAGTTCCAATCCAGCGCCTCCATGCTCTTGCGGATGTCGGCACGGAAATCCTCGATGCCACGATGGTAGATCTTGTCGTCGAGGACGGTATGCCCCGGGGCACGCTGTTCCATGAACTCGGTGAAGACACCGGCTTCGTACGCAGCGAGCCAATCCTCCGTCATGTGCGCGAAGATGATGTCCCGCATGGCCCGACCACGCCAGAAGGGGATGATGCGGTCGCGATAGGTCTCGCGGACATCATCTGAGACCCTATAGAAGACCTTCTCCCGAGTATGGAGAATCTCCAAGTCCTCCAAGCTGTGGCAGCACAGTTCCGGGTACGTGGGTACTGCCTTGGGTTCTGGCCCTCGCTCGCCGACGATCAGCTCACCATCTCCTATGTACAGCTTCTTATCGAGAAGGAGTGTGCGAAATGCCATGGCGCGTCGAACAGGAGCGGAAGTCTCTGGCGCCTCGGCATAGAAGCGGGTGATGATCTCGGCGCGTTCTGCCGTGATGTGCGGGATCGCGCTCAAGCTGGCTTCACGCAGACGGGCGACACGTTCGGTCAAGGCGAATCTCTCCACACGGAGTCTTAGTGGTTTGCTGTGTACCCGTGGGCAGCGAGCAGTGTCAAGCAGGCGAGCTGACAGTGCGACAACGCGGGGCGCCTGTGCGTACAGTACGAAGTAACCGGCCGTTCGACGGCCACCAGGCATAGCGTAAGGAGGAGACACTTTCCATGGCCATGGAAGCAGGCGACCTTGCCCCCGATTTCGAGCTCCAGGACTCGACTGGCCAGAACCGTCGTCTCTCGGAGTTCCGAGGCCGCAAGGTCGTGCTGTACTTCTATCCTAAGGACGATACACCGGGCTGCACGAAAGAGGCGTGCTCCTTTCGAGACAACCTGGAACGTATAGCGAACCTTGGTGCGGTCGTTGTGGGTGTGAGCCCTGACCGTGTGAAGTCCCACGGGAGGTTCGCGGCCAAGTACGGGCTGTCGTTTCCGCTCCTGGCGGATCCCGACGCCCGTGTGGCGCAAGCATACGGCGTGTGGGTGAAGAAAAGCATGTACGGCAGGGAATACATGGGCATCGAACGGACGACGTTCGTCATAGACGAGGATGGCATCGTTCGCCACGTGTTCCCCAAAGTGAAGGTCGCAGGCCACGTAGATGAGGTGATTCGGGCTCTGGAATCCAGCACCTGAGGCCAGCGGTTCGGCGAACGCCGGCTAATGCACGTAGCCCGACGATGAATCGTCGGGCTGGAAGGACGAATCCCGCGAGCGGGATATGACCAAGCCGTGCAGGGAGGTTTCGCGTGGCGTTGCCCAGGCGTCCCGCGTGAATCATCGTAGCGCAGGCGGCCCGACGATGAATCGTCGGGCTGGGAAGACGAATCCCGCGAGCGGGATAGGACGAACCCATGCAGGGAGGTTTCGTGTTGCGTTGCCCAGGCGTCCCGCGTGAATCATCGTAGCGCAGGCGGCCCGCCTGCATCTCATGAACCATCGTCGCGCAGCCGTCCCGCGTGCATCTTCAGTATGATCCCACCATGATCCCGCTATTCGTCCCCGTCACGTTTGCGGCCGAGGCGCCGCCGGCCACGACTATACCGACGACGCCCGCCGCACCGGCAAGCTTGTGCCCGATGGCACCGAGGCCGCGGCATGGAACGCATACCTGGACGTGGAGAGGGGGTGGTGACGTGACGGCGTGGAGGGCCGCGCCGCAATGTGCGGCTGTTACGGGAGGAATCCGCATGTCCGTACAGTATGTATGGTCAGGAAGTGCGTCGAGAAGGGCATCACCCTGGGATTTCCGGGGGCCCTTCCGAATGCGCCGCCGGTGCACGAGTATTACTGCAACAGGAGGAACCCGAATGGCCGATCAACGTGCGAGCGCCATGGACGCCGACTCCGCCCGCATCAGAGAGCTGATCGAGCAGGCTCAGGCTCAGCCCGGCGTTGCCGATGCGCTGCCTGTCCTGCATGCGTGGTGGAGCATCGAGTCCGAGTTGCAGCGGTTACGTCCGATGCGACCTGCGCCGAGCGTCCACATCGGCGTCTCATCGTCGGGACCGTAACCGATGCCCATCTGGAGCGAGATCGGCGCGGAGATTCAGGCGGAAGGCATCCCCGCGGGATTTGATCGCGTGCGACGCAGGTATCTCGCGAAGCTCGCAGCCTACACGGGCCGCGAGACTGTCCTGTACGCCGCGAAGTTTACGCAACCGACGCCCTCGGACTATCATCCTGATCTGTACAGCATCAGTGATGGCGACATGCAGGGGCTCATGGAGACGCTGCATGGCTTGAAGTGCACCGAGCTAGACCTGATTCTCCATAGCCCGGGTGGAGCCCTTGATGCGGCGGAATCGCTGGTGGCTTACCTGCGCACCAAGGTGCGCGACTTACGGGTGATCGTGCCGCATCTGGCCATGTCGGCGGCTACCATGTTGGCCTGTGCGGCGAACCGCATCCTGATGGGAAAGCACTCGTTCCTCGGCCCAATAGACCCGCAGTTTGTGCTGAATACGCCGCTCGGCTTGCGCATGGTGCCTGCCTAGGCTATCCTTGAGCAGTTCGAATTGGCCGTAGAGCAGTGCAAGGACCCGACCCGCCTCGCAACGTGGTACCCGATGCTGAGCATGTTCGGTCCCGACATGCTCATCCAGTGCAGGAATGCATCAAGGAAGTCTCGTCGCCTCGCCCGCGAGTGGCTTCGAGCACACATGTTCGCGGGCCACCCAGACGGAGTCAAGCGATCCGCGATGATCGCTCGTTGGCTATCCGACCACAGCCGGTTTGGTAGCCATGGACGCCACATTCCACGTGAGGAGCTTATCCGCCGGGGCCTCACCATCGAGTGCCTTGAGCAGGATCAGGTGCTGCAGGACCTGGTTCTTTCGGTTTTTCACGCCACGACCCACACGTTTGCGGGCACGGGCGCGATGAAGATAATCGAGAATCACCAAGGCCGGGCGTTTATCCAGAGCGTCCATACGGTCGTCGCGACGCCGCCCTCCGCCCCGCCGCAGGCACCCCCGCCTCCCTAGGTGGTGCTAGACAGTCCGCCGAGGCCGTTGGGGAGGGTTGAGACAACTGGCGTCATTCGCCAAGGACACATCCCCCCATCTGAGAGACAACCCATGAAACCATACACCCTCACTCCCGCAGCCGGAAAGCGGCTGATCGGCAAGGCTGTGGCAGAGCACCCAGCGGTGCGAGCGGTGCTGAAGTCGGGCACGCTGGTCATCGTGGCCGGTACGACGAACGGATATGTCGCCGAAGAGGTGCTGCGGACGCTTCCCGATGCGCCGGCGTTCAGCCGACGCCGGTTCTACAGGGGCATCACGCTCCCGCCGGTGCGCCCGGACGCGCCGCCTCCAACGGGGAGCCCCGAGCCGTTCCCGGGCGATGTGATCATTGTGGACGGCCGCATGCAGACCGGCAAGACGATCTTCGACGTTGCCGACGGCCTCGGCGAAGGCGACGTGATCCTCAAAGGGGCCAACGCGCTCGATCTGACCAACCGGCGCGCCGCTGTCTTGATCGGCGATCCCAGGGCAGGAACCGCAGGCGCCGCCATGCAGGCGGTGATCGGTCGGCGCGCGCGGCTGATCGTGCCGGTCGGCCTGGAGAAGCGCGTCGAAGCCGATTTAGGAGACCTTGCGGCTTGCCTCGATGCGCCCGGGTCGTCGGGACCCCGCCTCTATCCCCTCGTCGGCGAGGTGGTCACCGAGCTGGAAGCCATCGAGATGCTCACGGGCGCTACGGCGGAACTCATCGCGGGCGGCGGCGTGGCCGGAGCCGAAGGCAGCGTCTGGCTCGGTGTGGACGGCACGCGCGAACAGATGGAGGCAGCCGACAAGCTGCTCAGCGAGGTGTGCTTCGAGCCGCCGTTCGTTCCGTAACTGCGGACGGCTGTCGCCCGATCAGGGATTCCCGACCTCCACGACCGTGACCTCGAGAGAGTGGCCGGGACTGAAGTCCGGCTCGCCGATCCACACCTTGCCGAACCGCATCGTTGCCCTCCATGGACGGCGATGGACACAATGTACCGCCGGCAACGCCACCGCCTGATGCGCCGTGCCG
>JBBIPC010000012.1:0-100416 GCA_037443035.1 Chthonomonadales bacterium | reverse complement strand
GTTCACATGCGGCTTCTTGCGCTCGAACTTCTGCTTTCCCATTCCTTAACCTCCGAGTGCGGCACCCTGTCCCTCAGCCGCCATCCCTCTCGATTATTGCGTTCGTAAACCGGCTCGCGAGCCCACGATGGGAATCGGACCCATGACCTCTTCTTTACCAAAGAAGTGCTCTGCCTCTGAGCTACGTGGGCCTGCACAGTCCCCCTCTGCGTGGTAGGACTGGTTCCTTGTTGGACAGTGCCGGGTGATGGATTCGAACCACCGAAGCGTTCCGCAGCTGATTTACAGTCAGCCCCCTTTGGCCACTCGGGAAACCCGGCACAGTGGGCGCCACGGGCGCTCATACAAACTGACACTCGGTGGGAACATGCACCACCGAGTATCGCGGCAACTATAGCACAGGGCACGATGGTGTGTCAATAGCAATTACGCAACTGGCGCGGGCCATATCGCTCAGGCACTAGGTCTCACCGGTCTGCGTAGTAAGATGCGGACGCACCCGTCCACCCCCTTGCAATAGTTGGCAGCAGGGGTGTATACTGCGCACCGATTAGCACTCGCCAGCCGGGAGTGCTAACCGGCCCGGCGGGCAAGAAGACGGGGAAACTACCCCAGATCCTATCACATCGTTCAAGGGAGGTACAAGGATGACGCTGAAACCTCTGGCAGATCGTCTGGTTGTCAAGCCCATGGAGGCTGAGGAAACGACGGCCGGTGGCATCGTGCTCCCCGACACCGCGAAAGAGAAGCCCCAGAAGGGTGAGGTCATCGCGGTCGGCCCCGGGAAGCTGTTGGACAGCGGCAAGGTGGAGCCAATGAATGTGAAAGTCGGTGACACGATCTACTACGCCAAGTATGGCGGAACCGAGATCAAGATCGGCGCAGAGGAGTACGTAATCCTGCGGCAGGACGACGTGCTCGCCGTTCTCGAGAAATAGGAGGCTGAACGATGGCAGCGAAGATACTGAAGTTCGACGAAGAGGCTCGGCGCGCACTCGAGCGGGGCGTCAATGCGCTAGCCGAGGCCGTCAAGGTGACCCTGGGACCGCGTGGCCGCTATGTGGTCCTGGAGAAGAAGTACGGCTCGCCGTCCATGGTGGACGACGGTGTCACCATCGCCAAGGAAGTGGAGCTGGAGGACGCGTTCGAGAACATGGGTGCCCAGCTCGCTCGCGAAGTGGCATCCAAGACGAACGACGTTGCAGGTGATGGCACCACCACGGCGACCGTTCTCGCCCAGAGCATCGTCCGTGAGGGCATGAAGACTGTGGCCGCGGGCGCCAATCCCATGCTTGTGAAGAGGGGCATCGAGAAGGCGGTTGACGCCGCAGTGGAGGCGATCGGCAAGCTGGCCATTCCCGTAGAGACGAAGGATGAGATTCTTCAGGTGGCTACGAACTCCGCCAAGAACAAGCTGATCGGTGAGATGATTGCCGAGGCGATGGACAAAGTTGGCAAAGACGGCGTCATCACCGTGGAGGAGAGCAAGGGCACGCAGACGAGCCTGGAGCTAGTCGAGGGCATGCAGTTCGACAAAGGGTACATTTCGCCCTATTTCGTAACGGATCCCGAGAGAATGGAGGCAGTCCTGGATGAGCCGCTGATTCTCCTCTTCGAGAAGAAGATCAGCGCCGTAGCCGATCTCATACCCGTCCTCGAGAAGGTTGTCCGCATGGGCAAGCCGCTCCTGATCATCGCTGAGGATGTGGATGGGGAAGCCCTGGCTACCCTCGTAGTCAACAAGATCCGGGGCACCATCAACGTCGCCGCAGTCAAGGCTCCTGGTTTCGGTGATCGGCGCAAAGCCATGATGGAAGACATCGCCATTCTGACGAACGGCAAGTTCATCACCGAGGACCTGGGCATCAAGCTCGAGAACGTGGATCTCTCCATGCTCGGCAGCGCTAAGCGCGTGACCGTTACCAAGGAAGAGACAACCATCGTCGAGGGACGTGGCGACAGTGCCGCCATTCAAGGGCGCATTGCGCAGATCAAGAAGCAGATCGAAGAGACCGACAGTGACTACGATCGCGAGAAGCTCCAGGAGCGCTTGGCCAAGCTGGCAGGTGGCGTAGCGGTCATCAAGGTCGGCGCCGCTACCGAGACGGAGCTGAAGGAAAAGAAGCATCGATTCGAAGATGCGCTGTCCGCCACGCGTGCTGCTGTCGAGGAAGGCGTGGTACCTGGCGGTGGAGTGGCGTTCCTTCGCTGCATTGACGCTGTATCCAAAGTCCAGGCTGAGGGCGACGAGGCCATCGGAGTATCCATCGTACGCCGGGCGCTCGAAGAGCCCACACGATGTATCGCGGCCAACTCCGGTATGGAAGGCTCGATCGTCGTGGAGCGGATCATGTCCCAGGACGGCAATCTCGGCTTCAACGCCATGACTGGTGAGTTCGAGGACATGGTGAAGGCCGGCATCGTGGATCCGGCGAAGGTGACGCGGTCTGCGCTGCAGAATGCCGCTTCTATCGGCGCCATGCTTCTCACGACCGAGTGTCTCGTGACAGAGAAGAAGGAAGAGAAGCCTGCTGCTGGAGGCAATCCCGGCGGCGGCATGGGCGGCATGTACTGAGATTCGCTCGAGGCCGTAGCAACGGAGGGTCGCACCCATAGAGGGAGGCGGCCCTCCAGTGTTTCTCGGGCAGGCCGAGAGAATGAGCATCCGAGTCCCAGCGGCAACGTGGCCTGACTGTCCGCGCCTACGTACGCCGGCGCAGTAGCCCAAGCTTTCCGAAGCGGTTTTCCGTGCCACTGAGCAGTCTGCGAATGTTCCCGTGGTGCCTCGCGATGGTCAGGGCACCTGCAGCGATCGCGAAGGCTAGACGGCCGGAGTCAGCGGGGTAGAGCCACAGCGTGAGTGGTGTCAGGGCGGCAGCTCCTATAATCGTTCCCAGGGACACATAACCCCAGAGCAACAGGACAACCGCCCAGACACCGAATGCGGCGACGCCCACTTTCCACATGATGCCAAGCATGACGCCAAGGCTTGTGGCTGCGCCCTTGCCGCCCCTGAACCTCAGGAAGGGTGAAAAACTGTGGCCGACGACTGCTGCGAGGCCGCTACCGACCTGCCACGCCAACCCCGCACCGAACCAGCGAGCCAGGACTACGGGCAAGACGCCCTTGCCCACGTCGAGAATCCATACTATCAAACCGGCTTTCCAACCGACGACACGATAGACATTGGTCGCGCCGATGTTGCCGCTCCCGTGTTCGCGGACGTCAATGCCGGCCACTCGCCGTGCGATGAGAAGTCCGAATGGGATTCCCCCCAAGAAGTAACCGATGAGGCAAGCGATTGTGCCGAGCGAGACAGTGCTCACCCTCGTGCCCCCTTTCCCCGAGACTCCCCGTAGAAAAGCCGCTCGAAGATCCGGCGGGACTCCTCCATGCGAGCCAAGAACCTCCGGCGGAAGACGTCTTCGGCTTTCTCCGTTCGCGTGTCCGTCGCTCCGAAGCCGATGGCCAGGGCACGGGCACGTCGTGCGTCGTCGGGAAACTTGTCGACAGCTTGCCCGGACAAGAGCGCCAGGCGGCTTCTTAGGCGTGACAGGAACCTGTAGTTGCTGCTCAACCGTTCGGCATCCGGAGCCGCTATCGCCCCAACGGAAGCGAGTGCGTCCAGTGCATCTATGGTTCGTGTTGCTCGAACATCCGTATATGTCCGACCGAAGCGGAGTTGCCAGAGCTGCGTCAAGAACTCGATGTCGCTCAGTCCACCGTGGCCCAGCTTGATGTCCACCCAGCGGTCATCCGGACGGAGACGTTCGTTCTCGAGTCGCTGCTTCATGCTACGCATGGCATCGCGGTCCTGTTCGCCGAACTGGCTGTCGAAGACGAACCCATGGCACAGCGTCAGGAACCTAGCGCCAACACCGGCGCTTCCAGCAACGAACCGTGCCTTCACCAGCGTCTGCCGCTCCCATGTCTCCGCCCGAGTGCCGAAGTAGGACTCGAACTGCGAAAGCGACGCCACCAGCGGTCCGAAGCGGCCTTCGGGACGCAGGCGAACGTCTACGTCGAACGGCAGGCCACGCTGCTTGAGGAGATGGGTCATTTCGAGCATCTGCTCCGCCGTCGCAGTCACGAGATCGTAGAGTGACACGGTGCTGGCGCTACTCCGGTCATGTGTGAGAACCGCATCGCTGCAGACGAAGAGCACGTCCAGGTCAGAGTAGAACGATAACTCCAGACCGCCTAGTTTGCCGAGGCCGAACACTGCGAGGTTATCCATAATGGTCGCGGCATCGGCGCTGAGACGGCTCGCGGTGGTGCGAGCCGCGTGATGCAAGAGAACGTCCAACGCAGCATCCGAGAGATAGGATAGTTCGGCAGACACGGCCGCTGCCGATGTCTCGCCCCACATATCCCTGGCACCGATACGCAAGCGTTCTCGTTGACAGTAGAGGGCCAACGTATCCAGTATTCGCTCGGTAACAGACTCATCCTGCGAGGCGCGTGCGTGGTTACCAGCGATAGGCTGCGCCCCGCGAACGCGTGACGAACCGCGAGAAGCGAGGCGTTCTGTCAGCTCCTCGAAGAAGGCCGAGCGGGGCTTGGCTTCTCTGGCGGCGATCTCTTCGCTGGCCAGCAAATCGATCCACTCCGGGTGTCGGACAACGGTCTGGATGAGAGTGCGGCTACCGGCAGCCAGTCTCACGAGACGCCGGAGAAGATCGGGCGCTGCGGTAAGGGCACGATACCACTCCGCTCGGTTGGGGCTGGTATCGGCCAGCAGGCTCATGCCCATGAGAGCCGAGTCGGGGTCTGGAGAGTGAGCGCATTCCTGTAACAGACGTGGGGCGAGTGCACGAAAGGCTTGGACTGCATCAGGTGCCTCGCGACCGTGGTCCGTGCCGAACAGGGCAGCGCCGATGAACTGGACCGCACGTTCTGGTTCCAGGAAGCCCTCCGCCTGGAGCTTCGCAGCCAACGCCGCAGCATCACGTGCCGCTCTGGGCGCCAGCTCGTCATCTGGTGCTCCCAGCGCCAGGAGTTCGGCGCGCCAATCATCATCGGCGGGTGTATCTCTCTCAGGGGCTCCGTAGAAGATCCGCTCGTGAATCTCGCGCACAACCGTCGCTGTGCCGTGATACTGCGCGAGGAACGCGTCGCCGTCAGGGAAGCCGAGCTTGCGACCGAGCAGTGTGATCTCGTGGGCATTGGCCGGCAGTTCCTGGGTCTGGCGGTCGTACAGGAGCTGAAGTCGGTGCTCGACGTTACGGAGAAAGATGTAGGCGTCTGTCAAGGCAGTGGCATCGGTGTGGGTGAGCAGTCCCGCCTGGCGCAGACGAGAGATCGCCGTAAGCGTATTCGGTGTGCGAACCAGTGGATCGCGAGCGCCTGTCCGCATCTGCAGAAGCTGTACCGTGAACTCAATGTCCCGAATGCCGCCCAGCCCCGTCTTGACGTTCGAGGATGGATTGTGGGACCGGCGATGGGGCTCCTCCATTCGTCGCTTGTTATGGCGAATATCGGTGAGTAATGCTTCGGTCAGAAGCCGCGGAAACGCGTAGGGAACGAGCATGTCCAGAAACGCTTCTCCAAGCCTGCTATCCCCAGCGACGAAGCGCGCTTTCAGGAGCGCCTGTCGCTCCCAGGTCTCCGCCCAGTTCTCGTAGTAGGTGCGGTACGATGACAGTGTGCGCACGAGAGGCCCGAAGCGTCCTTCGGGACGGAGACGTGTATCAACCCGGAACAAGTGTCCGCTCTGCCCCTCTCGAGCCAAGAAGGCGATCGCTCGTTCGGCGGTGCGCGTGGCGGTCTCCAGAACCGAGTTCGGGCCCGTGTCCTGCGTATCCTCGCAGACGAATACGAGGTCAATGTCGCTCGAGTAGTTGAGTTCCCAGCCTCCGAGCTTACCCAGAGCGATGACGGCCAGCCGCGCATGTGGAAGATCGGGGCGCTTCTCGTGCACGTCAGCCTCGGCAAGCTGCAGGCATATCTGGACACACGTGTCCGCGAGGTTGGAGAACTCCTCGGCGGTCGTCGGCATGTCGGCAAGACCCAGCAAGTCCCGTGAGGCGATGCGGAGGACCTCCCGTTGCCGGAATCGCCGCATGGCTTCCAGCTTCAGCTCGAGTTGGCTGATGCGACCCACGAGGGCCGAAAGCTCGCGATGGAGCTGGTCCGCTGGTTTGGCACCACTCCGGACGCTAGGATTGACGAGGATCTCGGCGTACTCGGGGTTGCGGGCGAGGATGTCCGCCAGAAACTGGCTGGTGGCTCCGATGTGGATCAGAATGCGAACGCCAGCCGGATGATGCCGTAGGTAGCGGACATAAGTGGCTCGATTGCCTAGAGCATCGAACCAGCGGGCGAAGTTGGCAAGCGATCGGTCGGGATCGGGACACTCGGTCAGCGCCGAGAGCAGAGACGGCAGAAGCTGGGCGACGTCGTCGTCCGTGACACCCTGCCCCGCGAGGCCCAGGAAGAGGCGTCTTGCCCGCATTGGATCTGCGAAGCCCGCTCGCTCGAGTTCGTCATTGGTAAGCTGATCCGCGGGTCGGTACGGCTCGGTCATCTTCGCTTGGGTGGTGCGTCGGGGTCGAGGGTGCCGGTGGCACGTCGGGCGCGAAAGACTATCGGAGTGCCGGGCAACGGATACGCTTCCCTCACACGGTTCTGCAGATAGCGCAGATAGGAGAAATGGAGTAGGTCCGGATCGTTCACAAAGAGGACCACCGTCGGGGGCTGGACTCGTGGCATGGTGGCGTAATAGACGCGCAGTTGCCGCCCGTGAAAGGTTCGGGGGCGTTCCTCGACCGCGGCATGGATGATGCGGTTCAGTTCTCCAGTGGGTATTCGAAAGGAGTGGTTCGCAGCCGCTTCGAGCGCCGTATCGAGCACGTCGAGCACGCCCATGCCGGTAAGCGCCGAGCAGTAGACCTGAGGAGCATACGACAGGAACGGCATCTCTCTGGAAAGGTGCGCCGAGAACTGGCGCACGACGGAGCTTGTCGGCCTGCCGTGTTCGCCGCACCGAAGATCCACAAGGTCCCACTTATTCACGGCGATGACAAGTCCTTTGCCTGCCTCGTTCACCATGCCGGCGACACGTTTGTCGCCGTCCAGGAGACCCGCCGTGGCATCAATGACGACGATGCCGACATTGGCACGTTCGATAGCACTGCTGGCACGCAGAAACGTGTAGTACTCCACGCTGCCCTGGATCTTCCCGGCACGCCGAATGCCAGCCGTGTCCACAAGCACAGCCTTCTGGCCGTCGCGCTCCAGCGCTGTGTCCACTGCATCGCGCGTTGTGCCCGGCAGTGGGCTGACGATGACGCGCTCCTCGCCCACGATAGCATTGGTCAGCGAGGACTTGCCCACATTGGGGCGACCGACAATTGCGAGTCGCGCTGTTTCGTCGGAGTACTCCTCGTCCTGTACAGGTGGCAGCACCTGGAGAAGGGCATCCAGCATATCGGCAACTCCATGACCATGGATGGCGGATACTGGGTGAACCGTCCCCAGCCCAAGGGCATGGAACTCCATGGCGTCGGTCTCCAACGTGCGGGTGTCGGCCTTGTTGGCAACGACTAGCACGGGGCACGACGCGCGCCTGAGCACGTCGGCGATCTCCCAGTCTGCCGCCAGCAAGCCGGTCTCGGCGTCCGTGAGGAAGAGTACAGCGTCGGCTTCAGCTATGGCAATGTCCGCTTGGCGCCGGACCTGGGCGACAAGGGGATCCTGAGTGTCGAGAACGATGCCTCCCGTGTCAATGAGAGTGAACGTTCTGCCGCACCACTCAGCGTTGGCGTACAGTCGGTCGCGCGTAACCCCAGGTGTGTCCTCGACGATCGCCAGACGCTGGCGCACGAGGCGGTTGAACAGTGTGGACTTGCCGACATTGGGGCGGCCGACAACAGCGACGAGAGGGCTCGCCATGGTGGTGCTATCCTCCGTTGTGTGCGGAGAGAATAGCACAAGCTGTGTGGAGGGTCAACCTTGTGGTGCTGACCAAAGGAGGATGGAGACGGCCGCCAGCGCGGCGGTCTCCGTGCGAAGCACGTAAGGTCCGAGGCTCCGCGGCTGTACACCCGCGTCCGTGAGGAGATCCAACTCGTCGGTGGTGAACCCACCTTCCGGACCCACGAAGACAGCGATGCTTGGCGTTGGGTCTCCGAAGGGGGACCACTGGAGAGGATAGACCGCAGAGGGCTCCAGTGCGTAGCGGAGCGATGCGTTCGTGATCCCGACGGCCTCCTCCAGTGTGCACGGCGCTGTGATTTCCGGTACGCGGTCCCGCTCCGACTGCTCAGCAGCGGCCTCCAGTATCCGCCGCCAGCGCACGAGCTTCGTAGCAGTCTCGTCCCTGGAATGACGGCGAATGGTCCGAAGCGTGATGATTGGCACAAAGGCCGATACGCCGAGCTCGGTGCCATGCTGGAGTACCTGCTCGAACCGATCACCCTTTCCAAGTGCCTGAACGACAGTGACGTGAGCCGGAGGCGGTGGAGGCGAGGGCACAGAATGGTGTATGCGGAAAGCCGTGTAGCGACCGGTAATCTCCACAGCTTCCGCCAGCCGTGAGGAACCTCGAGGATCGCGTAGAATGAGCTGTTCGCCAATGCGGAGCCTGAGCACATTGGCGAGGCGGTGATGCACGTCACCGTCGAGACGCAGGTAGCCCGCGGTTGGAAGCACGCAGGGCACGAGCAGGTGCCGAAGACGCGAAGGCTCTATGATGAAGGCCCCCTTAGGTTCCTGAGGAGAACCGTCCGCCAGACGTCCTCGCTGGCGATCTCGATGGGCATCAAGCGCTGGTTCCGCAGAGCGTGCAGGGCCATGGTGAGGCGTTCTGCCACGATGCCGGAGCAGACCAGGAAGCCATCAGGTGCGAGGATTCGGGCCAGCGTGGGTGCCAACTCAGCGATGGTCTCGGCGATGATGTTGCAGAGAACAAGATCGCAAGGTGGGCAGAGCCCTTCGAATTCCTGCGGGCCCATGATACGGACGCGCTCCGCAACTCTGTTGCGACGTGCGTTGTCGGCGGCGACCTGGCGTGGGAGAGCATCGCACTCCGAAGCGTAGACAACGCTTGCCCCGAGCTTGGCGGCGGCGATGGCCAGGATGCCAGAGCCGGTTCCAACGTCCGCTACCGTCTGTCCCGGCTGGAGAAGTCTGTCGAGGTAAGTGAGCGTGAGCCTGGTCGTAGGATGCGAGCCGGTGCCGAAGGCCATGCCCGGATCGATCATGACAGGGATTCGTCCCTCAGGAGGTTTGGTGGCGTCTGTCAGCGGAGCGATCCACAGCCTGCGACCCACAGCATGCGGCCGATGGTACTTCCGCCATTCGTCAAGCCATCCTGTGTCCTCGACTTCGCGGACGGAGAAATCCTGCGGCGTAGCCAGCCCGCATGCGCCCACCCCGGTCAGTTCCTCGCGCAGGGCTTGAAGGCGCTCTTGCAGCCCACCGTCGAGTGGCAGCCAGCCCTGGACCACGACAACATCCCATGTATCCTGAGCGGGCTTCGATGCGCAGCCACTGCAACCGTGGCGGTTCATGCACTCGACCACGGCATCCTCCGAAGCGACTGGACAAGTGACCGAGATCTCAGCCCATTTCACGGCTGGACCTCAGCGTTCACCCTTGAAGATGCGGCCCAGAAAGCCCCGTTCTTCCTCTGGCACTGTTTCGCCCATCGCCTGGGCAAAGGCTCGCAGCGCCTGGCGCTGTTCGGCGCTAAGCTTGCGTGGTACTTCGACGCGTACGATGACGTACTGATTGCCGCGGCCATCGCCATTCATATCCGGCATGCCCTTCCCACGGAGGACGAAGGATGTCCCCGATTGGGTGCCCTCAGGTATCTCGACCTTCTCGGCGCCGCCGATAACCGGGACTTCCACTTGGCCGCCAAGTGCAGCTACGGTGAAGGAGATTGGCACCTCGCAGTAGAGATCATTGTCTCTACGTTCGAAGAACTCGTGCGGCTTGACATGAACGACCAGGTACAAGTCGCCCGCTGGCCCGTCTCTGAGTCCGGCATCACCTTCGCCGGAAAGACGAATGCGGGTGCCTGTGTCCACGCCGGCTGGAATTCGTACAGTCCGTTCCCGTGTCTTCCTCACGCGTCCCGCGCCAGCGCACTGAGGGCACGGTTCGGTGACGATGCGTCCTTCGCCACGGCATCGGCCGCACGGCGCCGTTGTCTGGAATGTGCCCAGCAAGGTGTTCTGGGTGTGTCTGACGTAGCCTGTTCCCCGGCACACCGGGCAAACCTGCGCTCGGCTGCCTGGAGCCGCTCCGTGGCCGTCACAGATGTCGCAAGTCTCGAGGTGCGTGTAACGTATGCGCTTGTTGATGCCGGCGGCAGCTTCCTCCAGCGTGATCTCGACGTCCTGGCGAAGGTCATCGCCGCGAACTGCCGTGGCCGCAGGATGGAACGGTCCTGAGCGCGTACCGAAGAACATATCGAAAATGTCGGTGAATCCGCCGAAGTCCGGCGCTCCGGCGCTGGCGCTACCATTCAAGCCGTCATGACCGAATCTGTCATAGGTGCGACGGCGTTCCTCGTCGCTCAGGACATCATAGGCCTCGTTGATCTCCTTGAATCGCGCTTCAGCATCGGGATCTTTGTTGACGTCGGGATGATAGCGGCGCGCCAGGGACCGAAAGGCCCGCTTGATATCATCTGGGCTTGCGTCACGCGAAACGCCGAGGACTTCATAGTAGTCGCGTTTCTCAGCCATGCGCATCGGCTCCCACGTCCTCGGCATCGTTCGGTGTGGTCCTCTCCGTCTCGGTCGAGGTCTCCCCTGTGCCCTCGTTGTCCGAGCTGGTCTCCGTCGTCCCTGTCTGCGCTGCTGCCTGCATGGCTAACTCCTGCAACTCCCGCGTCCTTGCGGCCACCGTATCTGTGAGATTGCGGATGGCTGCGAGTTCCTCGCCGTGGGCAGTCGCGCGAAGCTCTCGCAGGGCATCCCGAAGCGCGTCCTTGCTTGCCGCTGGTGCTTCCGAGCAGTCGCGGAGGGCACGCTCAGCTCGATCCATGGTTGCATCCGCCCGGTTCCGGACCTCCAGCAGCTCGCGCCGCCTGGCATCCTCAGCGCGATGTGCCTCTGCCTCTCGCACCATCCGGGCGATCTCGTCCTTGGAGAGTGCACCAGTACCGGTGATGGTAATGCCCTGTTCCTTGCCCGTTGCACGGTCCTTGGCCGAGACGTGGACAATGCCATTGACGTCGATATCGAACGTCACGTCTATCTTTGGCGTGCCCCGCGGAGCGCTGGGGATGCCAGTTAGCTCGAAGTTCCCGAGGAACTTGTTGTAGGCGACCAGTTCCCGTTCTCCTTGGTAGACCTTGATCTCTACAGTCTTCTGGTTGTCTGCTGCAGTGGTGAATGTCATCGTCTGGCTGGTGGGTATCGTCGTGTTGCGCTGGATAAGGCGCGTCATGACGCCGCCCAGCGTTTCCACTCCAAGGGAGAGTGGCGTGACATCCAAGAGGACAATATCGCGCACATCACCAGCCAGAACACCCGCCTGGATAGCAGCCCCGAGGGCTACGACCTCATCCGGATTGATTCCCTTGAACGGCTCCTGGCCGAACATGGACTCGACGAGCGCCTGCACTGCCGGTGTTCGCGTCATGCCACCAACGAGCAGGATGCGATCGATGTCCGCGGGTGTGAGATTCGCGTCCGCCAGGGCTTGCTCGGTGGGACCTTTCATGCGCTCTAGCAGATCGGTCGTCAGAGCATCCATCTGAGCTCGCGTCAAGTTCACATCCAGGTGCAACGGTCCCTCGGGAGAAGACGAGAGGAATGGAAGATTGATGTTCGTTGACACGACAGAGGAGAGTTCGATCTTGGCTCTCTCGGCTGCTTCCCGGAGCCGCTGCATGGCCATCCGATCACGGCGAAGGTCCACGCCATGCTCCGTCTCGAACTGGCGGCACAACCATTCGACAATGGCGGCATCCCAATCGTCACCGCCGAGCATAGTATCGCCATTTGTAGACTTGACCTCGAACACACCGTTATCCAGTTCGAGGATGCTGACGTCGAAGGTTCCGCCGCCGAGATCCCACACGAGCACCGTGTGCAGTTGCTCTTTGTGAGCGCCGTAAGCCAAAGCCGCAGCCGTCGGTTCGTTGATGATCCGGAGCACTTCCAAGCCAGCGATAGCGCCTGCATCCTTCGTAGCCTGACGCTGGGCGTCCGAGAAGTAGGCCGGGACCGTGATCACGGCCTTGGTCACTTCTTCGCCAAGATACGCAGCAGCATCGTCCCGCAAACGCTCGAGTATCATGGCTGAGAGCTGCTGGGGCGTGTAGACACGACCATCTATTGCGACTTCATACTGCTTACCCATCTGTCGCTTGATGCTCGCAACCGTGCGGTCGGGATTGGACACCATCTGCCGTTTGGCAAGGTGACCGACGAGGCGCTCTCCCGTCTTGCTGAAGCCGACCACCGACGGGCATAGCCGGCTGCCGTCCGACAGAGGTATGACGGTTGGTTCGCCACCCTCCATCACGGCTATGACGGAGTTCGTCGTCCCTAGGTCAATACCGACTACGCGTCCCATGCTCTTGTGTGCTTTGCTCCATTCGTCGCGCGCCCGAGCGGTGCGACCGGTCCACTCCCTCTACAGTGAAGCTCCGTCGGATGCGCCCCTGACTGCTGGCCGATCAGAAGGCTTCGCCGTTCAGATCGAGAATGGCATCATCGGTGTCGTCGGCCATGCCGACACCATCGGTCAGTACGTCTTCACCCAACTCGCCGTCAGCAGTACCTTCCTCCGGTTCCCCAAGAAAGTGCCTGGCGATCTCCTTGTCGAGGGTCTCGACCTCCTCTTTCTCTGCCTCGTCTCCATGCAGTATCTCGTCGTGCTCATCGCTGGCAAAGTCCGTCGCTTCGCCTGTGGGCACCGCGGAGGAGGGGACCAAGGCAACGCTGGCTGCCACGGTGATCGGTCGCGGAGCCTCGATGAGCGTTTCCGGAGGAGCAGTCTGAATCGGGATGACCTTACCCTGAGCAATCTCCTCCAAGGCTACTGTCAGGGGATTGCTCGACTCGGAGCTGACGAAGCTCTCGGCCCTGTGCGCCAGTTGCCTCGCACGCTTCGCCGCAACGATGACCAGTTCGTACTTGCCGCTGACCCTGTCGAGTTTGTCGGGCAGGGGATATATCTTGCTCATCTTTGGTACTCTGTTCCTCTCTGGTAGTGGGGCTGTGGACCGATGTCGCCTAGGTGGATGTCGCGAGAAAACCCGCCTCCGGCATCGCACCTCGGCGACCGCAATCGCATATTATGATAGAGGACAGACCACGTGTCAAGCCACAGACCCAGCGCGCACACCTCTGAGCTCGTGAACCGCCGCACAGGTGCCACGATCTGCAGGCGTGTGCATGTCGCTCGCAGCTTGTGGGAGCGTATGGTCGGCTTGATGGGAAGGAAGCCCCTGCAGGCAGACGAGGCTCTGTGGCTGGAACCATGCAATGGTGTTCACACCTTCTTGGTGCGCTATCCCATCGCCGTGATGGTCCTCGGACGTGATCTGACGGTCCTAGCCATTCACGGGAAGGTCCAGCCCAATCGTCTGGTCTGTCCGGTGAGATGCGGGTACGTAACGATCGAACTGCTGCCCGAGACGTTGGCCAAAGCCGTAGTCATGCTGGGCGATCGCATGTGCTTGGTGCCAGACCGATAGACACCGAGACAGATAGCCAGCCCGGAGCCGACCAAGAGCGCCATGCCGAGCGTCGCTGGAGCTGGCAGTACAACTGCTATTAACGCAGGCTTGCTGTTGCTCTGTGGATGGCCGACAAGATGCGAGGCGCCTCCTCCTCGATGGGCGCCGCGGCTTCGTATTCGAGGGTTAGATAGCCGCGGTAACCAGCGTCGGCGAGGATCTTCACGATGCGTGGGATGTCCGCAGGTGCACGCGCGCCACCTCTAGGCTGCACCTCCGTCTTGAGATGGGTCGTTACTGCGTACGGTGCGCACAGTGCAATGTCGCGGTAAGGATCGGGGGTTCGGAAGTTACCCGTATCGAGGTTCACGGCACACCAGGGAGAACGGACGGCCTTGATGATCCGAAGGATGCCCTCGGCTTCCGCCACAATCCCACCGTGGTTCTCCAGCGCCAGCATGACGCCCGTTTCTGCGGCAGTATGAGCACACGCTTCGAGGCACTCGATGCAGCACCGTTCCGCATCCTCCGAGCGCTGTCCCGCTTGCGGCGCTCCTGCAAAGACACGCAGAACCGGCGCACCGAGGGCTGCCGCGTGGTGTAACCAAGTGCGAACCCGCTCGATCTCAGCATCTCGTGCTGGACCAGACGGATGCGTGAAAACGTTGCCTACTGAAGCCCCCGCCACCTGAAGGCCATTGACAAAGCACAAACGCTTTAGGTCAGCTAGGAAGGACGCGGTTATGGGATTGGGGAAGTAGTACGAGGTAAGCTCGACGCCGTCCCAACCAGTCTCTGCGGCCACACGCACGAACTCCGTGATCGTCATGGCCGGGGCTTTCTTGCCAGTCAGGCGATCCCGATAGGAATACGCTGCGATTCCCGCCTTGATCACCGGACGCCCGTGCCGTTGTGGTGGGTCCGCGGCCATGGATTCGCGTGGGACCATCGATGTCACCCTGGCTGCGAGGGCTGCCCCCAGAACTTCACGGCGTGTAGCATGCGTCATCGCTGTAGCTCCTTCCATAGGCCTCGATAGCAGCGCAAGAACGCTGCACCGGCCTCAGGTGGGATCGCTGTGCCGACCTCGCAAAGAGTGAACCGGTCGTATCCAGCAGCCTTGAGAAGGGCGAACAACTCGCGGTACGGATAATCACTCCAAAGATCCGTGATGTGGCAACACCGGATGAAGGGTTTGAGCAGCTCGAACGCATGCCTCACGGAGCCGTTCTCCACGTCCGTGCCGTTCGAGTTCCATGTGACGCCCACATTCGGATGGCCACATGCGTCCATGATCTTTCGCGCGTTGGTAGGGATGGATGTGCCGCCTCCGTGCACTTCCATCCAGATCTCCACCCCATGATCGGCACCGATTTGACCACATACAGCAAGCGCCTTACCAATCTGCTCCAGGGTGCGCTCGACCGGAACATCTTGCGGGAGACCGTTCGGTCGCACCTTGACACCGCGCGCACCGATGTCCTTAGCCAAGGACACGAACGCGCGGCATTCTTCGATGTTGCGCTGAACGACAGCTCGATCGGGCGAGTGAAACTCGCACGTGGTGCCCAGACTCCACTGTTTCAGGCCGGAGTCTTGGCATCGGGCCCGGACTTGGGCGCGTTCCGCGGCTCCAAGGCTGGGCTCCACACCGTGACGGTGCGTTGTCCGGAACTCGACGCCTTCGAGACCCGCCTCCTTGCATATCCGGAGGATGGTCTCAAGGTCCCAGTCGCGAGCGACATTGTAAGTCACTAGTCCCAGGTGCATGGTGCTGGCCTTTCTTGACGCGGCTTGCTGCGCGATAGACGTACTATCGCCGGAGTGTCCAAGTACAGGGCTGGCAACTGCGCAGGCGAGAAGGTGTCGCCGCGTGACACACGTTTCGGCGATTAGGCAACCGCTTTGCCAACTCTCGTCGGCCATGAGAGCAATTCGGCCCCCTGTGCACTATCGGACACACTTGAAGAATAACAGCTTATCCTTCTTTAGGGGCCAGGCCGTGTCCTCCCTGCGACTAGCGTCAATCCAAAGGTAGAGGTCTGGTATCCGCCCTTCCAGACCCGGTTCGTACAGGCTGTAACCGTGGCGGCGATAGAAGCGGAGGGCACCTGCGGATGAGGCGAGGCAATGAAGTGTCAGCAGGCGGAGCGACGGACGCTCCTCGAGTGCAGAGTCATGAAAGTGCCTGAGGAGTAGAGAGCCAAGGCCGCGCCCCTGCCGTTCAGCGGACACGAAAAGGAGGTGCAGGTGAGCGAGGTCGCCAAGCATTCGCCACATGGCAATCCCGCCTGGCCCCTCGCGGTCCACAAGCAGCCGCCATCGTGTGGTGGGGTCCGCCATGGCCTCTGCGTGGTAGTCCGGGTGGTAGATAGGCATGTCAGCGGGGACCTGCGTTGGCGGCAGGGAGTCATAGGCGTGCCGGACGATATCCGCGATTACAGCGACATCGTCCGGCGTAGCCGTGGTAATGCTGACGTCCGGCGGGTGACGCATGGACAGCACCTCCTCGCAGCGGCGACGCACCCCGATCGCGGGACGATTCCATTACGCTCCTACACGGCGCTGATGGTTCCTAGGCACGCCCGGTGCATGACGCCGGTCAGGCTGCCATGACGGGGTTCAGACTACTCATGGCGGGCTTGGTCCGCGCAGCGTCCATATGCTTGCGGAGCATGCGACGCCCGCGGTGTATGCGCGATCGTACCGTACCTACGCTGGTATTCATCACGCGTGCGATTTCCTCGTAGCTCAAACCCTCCACGTCGCAGAGGAGAACCGCGGTGCGGAAATGCGTCGGCAGCGCCTCAAGGGCCTTCTGCAGGCGTTCATCCATGACTTCGCGCATGACGATCTGCTCCGGGTCCGCGTCGTAATCAGCTATCTCGAACGCGTACTCGTCCTCGCCCTCTGCTGATGCCAGAGCACGGTCGAGCGACAGCGGCTGTTGCTTCGGTCGGCGGCGCAGGCTATCCACGAACAAGTTCGTGAGGATGCGGAACAGCCAGTTCTCGAACGGGAGCGACCGGTTATAGCGGTCGAAGGATCGGTAGGCTCTAAGGTACGCTTCCTGTGTCAAGTCCTCCGCGGCTTCACGGTTTCCGGTCATGCGGTAGGCGAGATTGTATGCTTGACGCTTCGTGCGAGCCATGAGGGCTTCGAACTCGGCGTGATCGTTGCGCGTTGTGGTCGTGCTTCTGCTTGTTCCGGTTGCGCTCATGTCGGTAGTGTCTCCTTTCAGAGCGATGGTACGAGCTGTTGTACTGACTGGTCCTACTGTATCAGACGTCATGGCTGCCTGCGCGTTTCATAGGTGGCGCGGCGATTTCATCAGATCCACGAGCAGGGCCCCAGTCATGCGGGCTGGCCGGGGGTCCTTGTCGCACTTGATGATGAGCTGCATACCCTGGAGCGTCTGCAGAATGAGCGTGGCGAGCTCGTCAGCATCTGCGTCGCGGCGCAGTTCACCCGACGCCTGGCCAATGCGGATGACTTCCGCCAGCTCTCTGGTAATATCGGCGAACAGGCCACTGAGAAAGCACCGGATGCGCTCACTGTGCTCTGTCATCTCGGCGACGAGGTTCCCGAACGGACAGCCGCAGCGGTCCAGCTCCGTTTCCTGGTGGTCGAGGACGGCCGCCACGAACGCTGCAAGGCGCGATGCAGGCGAACGACTCGGGTCACCCAGGGTCTCGCGCAGCATGCGTTCCAGCTCCTCCCGCCGAATGGAGAGGACGGCAATGCCGAGGTCTTCCTTGCTCGGGAAGTGGTAGTAGAAGTTGCTCTTGCTGACACCTGAGGCTTCGACGATGTCGTCAACGCTAGTACCGTTGTAGCCCCTCCGATAGAGCAACTCGCCGGCAGTGTGCAAAATGCGCTCTCGGTTGTTCAGTCTACGTGTCGCCATTGCCAATATGTTATTACCAGTCAGTCCTAATCTGTTCGTATTATGACCTGTCCCGACGACCATGTCAAGCCCTTTACAGAGATTTAACAATAAGAGTTCTCCAGATGATTCTATGGATGTAGCCGTGTCAGGCCCACCACGCGGCGGATGGACGTTGGCGTCGTGGCATCGAACTGCGCTGGCGCTCTTCGCTCCCGCTGCGATATCCATCGGACTCTATCTCGGCGCACTGCGGGGTGGCTTCGTGTGGGACGATGCGGTGCTCGTGGATGGTAGCGGCATCGGTGGCGGAAGAAGCCTGGCGGCGTGCTTCCGTAGCCCGTTCCTCGACCACTTCTACCGGCCGCTCGTGTCGGCGTCGTTCTATGTCGATCGTCTTCTCTGGCCCAACAACCCCTGGGCCTACCACTGGGTCAACATCACTCTTCATGCGTTGGCAACGATCGTCGTCGGGCTGCTGGTACGGGAGGCGTTCGCGTCCAGGGCGCTGGGGGCGATTGGTGCGCTGGTGTTTGCCGTGCACCCTGTACATGTGGGTGCCGTTGCTTGGATCGGCGGGCGAACAGATGCACTGGGATGCCTGTGGACGGGACTGTTCATGCTAGGTCTGGTGTCAGCATCTCACCGCGTTGGACATGCCCGTGCCATGTGGCTCGTGTGCAGCGTCGTTACGTATGCGCTTTCCGTCTTCACAAAGGAGCAGACGCTGTTCCTGCTTCCGCTCGTGCCTCTGGCGTTCGTCTGCTTCGAGCCGCGTCGAGGCATTGCGCTGCCCGGCGATCGGTGGTATGCGCTTCTGCCGTTCGTTGTGGTGGCAGCCTTCTATCTTGCCATTGGTGTTTTCCTCGGCATGCCGGGGCCCCAGCCCATGGGAGTCACGGTATGGGAGCAACTCAGCCGGGTCGGTCTAGCGACACTCGCCTATGCTGAGCTGCTCATGGTTCCCAACCAGCGCGCCATGCATGCTCTGAGCCTCGGTCCGTGGGAACGACTAGGAAATTGGGCAGTGGTGGCCGGCTACTGCGTAGTGCTGACCTTGACCTGGGTCTTGTGCCGGTGGTACCGTCGCGATCGGCGACTTGCGTGGATGCTAGCCTCGACGCTGCTTGCCGTGCTTCCAGTCAGCAACATTCTCCCCATGCCATTCCTTCTCTATGCACCGTACCGAGCCGCTGTGGCATCCATCGGTCTCGCCGCCATTCTTGCGAGCAAGCTCGCTAACCTTCGCTGGAGATTGGGAGGTTTCCGCAGCGCTCCTGCGGCAGCAGCTCTAGCGTGCATTACAACGTGGTGCTGCATGCAGACCCTGATGGGAATACCGACGTTCGAAAGTGAGTCGGCTCTCTTCGGCACCGTCGTTCGGTACGACACGGACTCCGTGATTGCGCGCTACATGCTGGCCAAGATCGCTACCGATGTGGGAGATCACGGTACGGCTGCCGAACAGCTCTCACGCATCCTGGACTATCTGTATGGTTCAGCGGACTGGCGCGATCCTGAGACAGCCGTAGCTCGTCTCCGGACCGACAGGCTGGTGCGGATGCGAGCCATGCAGAACCAAGGTACCAGGGGGGATCCAGGAAGCTTCGTGGGGACGCTATTCCGTCATCTTGGGTTCGCTCTGATGAACGAGGGGCATACAGCCGAGGCGATCCGGGCCTTCAGAACCGCCCTCGTGTGGCATCCGGACCAGGCGGATATCCATCATGGTCTCGGTTGGTGCTACGCAAGCCAGCGCTCCTATGCGCTTGCGGAGCCACACCTGGTCAGGGCAATCCAGATAGCCCCCACAGCCGAGCGCTACCAGCTTCTTGCGCAGGTCTATGAGCGGGAGGGTCGCTTCGCAGAAGCGACCCGCATGTGGCGTGAGGCAGCCCGCATGGGCAATGCAGATACTACGCGATTATAGCAGTCAGTCCAGGTGCATGGCAGCGCGGACCATCCGCATCGTCTCGGATGCCACCGCTCGGGCTCGGTCGGCACCCTCGCGCAGGTAACGCTCTATCTGCCCAGGATCGCTGAGCAGCTCCTTGCGTCTCTGTCGGAGCGGTTCCAGGACGGAGTTGAGAATGTCTATGAGCTCCCGCTTGTTCTGCACGCATCCACGCTCGCCCCGCCGGTCCTCCTCCCACGATATCCTGTAGTTCTCAGGATCATAGACCTTCCTCAACTGGCAAACCACGCATTCCTCGGGGATGCCGGGATCGGTCTTGCGGATCTTCGTCGGGCACGTGAATGCGTCCATGACTTTTCGCGCCACGGTGTCGGCGTCGTCCGACAGGTAAATGGCGTTGTCGTAGGACTTGCTCATTTTCCTTCCGTCGAGGCCGGGTATGACAGCCGTTGCTTCGTTGACGATCGACTCCGGTTCTGGGAACGTCTCACCGTAGAGGTAGTTGAATCGACGTGCGATCTCTCGCGTCAGTTCCAGGTGAGGAAGCTGATCCTTGCCAACGGGTACGGCATGGGCACGGTAGACGAGAATGTCGGCGGCCTGTAGGACAGGATAACCCAGGAGGCCGTAAGAAGTCGCTTCCTCGTTGAGCTTGAGGTTCTCTCGTTTCTCCTTGTAGGTTGGTACCCTCTCCAGCCAGCCGAGTGGCGTGATCATAGAGAAGAGGAGGTGAAGCTCGGCGTGTTCCTTCACATGCGACTGGATGAAGATACTGCAGCGGTTCGGATCTAGCCCGGCAGCGACGTAGTCGGCGGCGACTGCACGTGCCGCGGGGCCTATCTCTTCGGTTCTGTTGAAGAGTGTCGTCAACGCATGCCAGTCCACGATGCAGCAGAACATGCGGTACGCGTACTGGAGCCTGGCCCATGTCCTGAGTACCTCGAGGTTTCCCAGGTGGAGCGCCCCAGTGGGCTGCATTCCGCTCAAGATGCGTTTCTCTTCCATGTCGACCTCCGAGATAGTCACATTCCGGGAGTTCCGAGCAGCAGACTGCTCAAGAAGCGTACTGGTGGCCCTATGATGGCGCCGAGGGCACCACGGAACACGACGACCAGGAGCAAGAACACCATGGGGCCGTACCGGAGCATCCAGACTTCGTAGCGGTAGGCCATCTGCCCGGGCAACATGGCCGTCACAATCCACGAGCCGTCCAGGGGCTTGAGCGGCAGTAGATTGAAGACCATGAGGGCCAGATTCACGATCACGCCCGTAACGAGAAACAGGCCAAACGGCGTGATGGTGCCACTGAAAGGTTCGTTTCCCGTCAGTCGCACAACACCCGCGAACACGACAGCCTGCAGCAGATTGGATAGCGGACCTGCTGCTGCCACGATGCCCTGGTCTCGCCTGGGGCTTCGGAAGTTGGCGGGGTTCGTCATGACGGGCTTGCCCCAACCAATGCCGAAGCCGAACCATGCCGTGATCGCCATCATGATCGTGCCCAGTGGGTCCAGATGGTCGGGCGGCAGCAGGGATATCCGGCCCTGACGCCGCGGCGTATCGTCGCCAAGCCGGTCCGCGGTGAATGCATGCGCGAACTCGTGAATGGTGATGGCGATGATGAGTACCGCCATCGTGATGATGAACTCCTCGATTCTGCCGTTCAGGTGGCCACTACCTCGCTCTCTGCAAAGAGACGCGCCGGACGTATGTCACGCCGGATCATATCCCGAAGCGTCTCGCGTCGGACGATCAGTTCGGCCCGTCCATCTGCTACAAGAACTACGGCCGGACGCGGCACCCGGTTGTAGTTGCTGGCCATGGAATAGTTGTAGGCGCCCGTCGTCTGAACCGCCACGATGTCGCCGCGCCGCAGGGGTGGGCAGAGGGCTCTCCATACGAGCACGTCTGTTTCGCAATGCTTGCCTGCGATGGCAACAGCGGTGTCGTGAGGTTCTGCGGCGCGGTTGGCACAGATAGCCTCGTACACGGCGTCATAAAGCTGTGGCCGCGGGTTGTCGGAAAGTCCTCCATCTACGGACGCATAGGTGCGGCGACCGTCGTCACCGAATATCGGCACGGTTTTCACGGCCCCCACTGTGTAGAGTGTGGTGCCTGCCTCGCCGACGATGGCGCGGCCGGGCTCCTGAGCGAGGATGGGTTCCGGTAGCCCGTGAGTAGCGAGGGCGTCCCGGAGCTTGGCGACAATGCGCTCAGCGAACTCGTCCACCGCGAGATACGGTGAGCCGGTTACATAGCGTACGCCGAGCCCGCCACCGATATTCAGCACCTCGCAGATAGTGCCGGTCCGCTCACGTATAGAGGCCATGAGCTCCACCGCCGCTTCGATGCCGCCCTCATGGGCTTCTGTGTCACTGAGCTGGGATCCGACGTGGAAATGAATACCCCGGAACCGCAGCCCGGCCTGATCGAGAACGCGCTGTACTGCCTCCAGCGCCGAGCCGTCGGCGATGTTGAATCCAAACTTCGTATCTGCCTGGCCGGTGCGCATGAAACGGTGCGTTTCGGGATCGACCCCGGGAGCGCACCGGACGAGCACGTTCTGAGGGCGCTGCCGGCGGCAGGATGCCGCGATGGCGGCGAGCAAGTCTATCTCTTCGAAGTTGTCGAGCGTTATGTGGCCGACGGAATGCCGCACGGCCATCTCCAGCTCTTCGACAGACTTGTTGTTCCCGTGGAGGTTGACTCGTTCCATGGGAAAGCCAGCGTGCAAGGCAGTATAGAGCTCGCCCCCTGAGGCGACGTCCAGACCCAGTCCTTCCTGCTGTGCAATGCGACACATGGCGAGGCAGAGGAACGCCTTCCCGGCGTAGTGGATGACGTTGCGCGAGTAACGTCCCTCGAAGGCAGCGCGATAAGCTCGACAGGCTCCTCGGATGGCAGTTTCGTCCATGACGTAGAGCGGTGTACCGAACGCTCTGGCGAGATCCACCGCATCGCATCCGCCGATCTCGAGATGGCCACTGTCATTGATCCGCTGGGTTCCAAGAAGCATCAAGGTTCAAGCCTCGTGGGGCCTGCAGCACGACCGATGGTCGGGGACACTGCAACGGCCCGATAGAAGAAGCGAGCCACACCGCAAGAGCGGCGGGCCCGCAGCTAGTTCATAGTAGCGCATCAAGCTCCTCGATGTCAATGCGCGTGGCCATCGTACCCATCTCGCAGCCAGCACCTGTAGACTGCTGACCGTGGGCCGATCGCTAGACTCGTGGTCTGGGCAGAAGCGCGTCGAGACGCGTTCTTCTCGAAGAACGGTGCGCCGAATGCAGATTTCTTGCCCGAGGACTGGAGCGCGTGGAGCTGGCTACAGGGAGACGACTTGGCGAGTATCCACACTCTTGTACGCAGCCTCGGCTATGGCGATCTGCGGCACGATCTGCTCAGGGCGGACGGCAAGATCCGCTTTTCCGGAAAGGTAGTCCGCGATGTTCTGGTAGAACGCCTGCCAATCTGACGCGATGGGAGCAACCTCGCGCTCTGTCTCTTCTCCGTTCCAGAGCTTGCGCACCTTGACGGGCGTCTCGAATCCCTTGCACTCGAGCGCACCGAACTCGCCCGTGATGTACCAGCGCGGCATGGGCAGCATGTTCAGGTAGCCGATCACGGTAGTCGCTGTCACGCCGTTTTCGAAGGTGATGGTGCATTGGACAAAGTCCTCGACACTAGACGGTTCGTCATAGCGATAGTGGACGAAAGCGTGCACGTTTCGCGGCGTCGAGTTCACGAGGAGCAGAATCTGGTCCAGGGTGTGGGCTCCCCAGTCGAAGAGCCAGCCTCCCATGGCTGTGCGGTCCTGGCGCCATCCTCCCGGTCTGCCCCAGTATGTGACGCACGACTGGATATGGTAAAGCCTGCCGAGCTCGAAGTCGCTCAGAATCTTCCTCACAGAGAGGAAATCGCCATCCCACCGGCGGTTGTGGAACACGGTCAACAGAACTCCATTCCGGTCCCGTGCCTCGATCATGGCTGTAGCCTCAGCGACGGAGAGGCACATGGCCTTGTCGGTGATAACGTGCTTTCCGGAGTTCATGCCTTGGATGGCCATGGAAGCATGGGTGTTGTGCGGGGTCACGATGACGACACCGTCCACGTCGGGGTCTGCCAGCACATCATCGTAACGCGCATAGGTCTCTATGCCTGGATGTTCTCGCAGTGCTTTGTCGCGCCGGTCGTCGGCAATGTCACATACGCCGTGCAGTGCGAGACCTTCCACGGCGTCCAGGAAGCGAGCGTGGTGCCAGCCCATCCCGTAGCCGACAACCACCCAGCGCACGTCCTTGCTCATCTTATTCTCCCTGTACCCATTACCGGGGGTGTTCTTGTCCTCGCGCCTCCGTCCGGGGCGCCTCTAGTTTCGCTTGCGCCGTCGCGATCATCTGGGCAACCATGGGCGGTAACGTAACGCCCGAGAGGCCGAGCGGCACATCCCAACGCGGCAACGCGAACAGCGCAGACCGGGGCGTCACGGCCTGATCCGATGACAGCCACACTGCCGCAGCACCTGATGCAAGGAGCTGCCGTGCGCTGCCCGACGGAATCTTTCCTGTGATGGCGACAGAAGGAGCGCTCGGGTCGTCGAGACGTTGTGAAAACCGATGCAGTAGTTGGCGAAGTTCACGTGGTCTCGCTAAATGACGCTCGCCGGCGCCCAAACGGCAATGTACTTCGACGCCGAGCTTCCAATAGCCCTCGAGGTCCTGCCAGGTTAGGTTACCAGGACGACCCACCCCGTCGGGATCGACGAAGACGGCCGCCGCTACACGATGCGCGACCACGGTCTGCAGGAAGGGCGCCAACACGGCCTTGCGATCCTCATCGAACGTGATGACGACAGCCCGAGACGGAAGCCGCTCCTTTCGGGCCACGGCCGCCACGACCTGCGACGGCGAAACGAAGGCATAGCCGCCGGTCTTCAAGGACGTGATGTGCTCGCTGAGAAGGTCCGCTCGGTCCGCGGCTTGGCCGTTCCTGTCGCTGTCCTGGCCGTCCTGAATGTCATCTGTCGCATACCTGAGAACGAGCACGGCGAACTTAGAGGTCAGTGTCAGAGCTTGGACGTCCCTTGTCAATCGCCGATCTCCACCGCAACCGCAGTCGCCCGGAGCAAGTGCACGATATGCTAGGAACGCCAGGGCGCCAATACCCACCAGCACCACGAGGATCTGCCACCGGCTCAGCTTGGAGGTACTTCTTGAGGCACAACGAGCGGTATCCCCGTTCTGTGGCGATACCGCATGCGTCTCAGTGCCGTCGCCCGGCCGAGGTGTGCTAGGTTCTTCCGCCATGGTCCGGCGTCTCTGAATTCACAAGATGTGCGAAATAACCTGCGCCGAAACCGTTGTCAATGTTGACCACGGCCACGCCCGCAGCGCATGAGTTCAACATCGTGAGGAGCGCCGACAAGCCGCCGAAGTTCGCACCGTAGCCCACGCTGGTGGGAACTGCGATAACCGGACGGCGCACGAGACCACCTACCACCGAAGCGAGCGCTCCCTCCATGCCGGCCACCACCACAAGGACGTTTGCAGCGAACAGCAGGTCCAGCCTGTCCAGAAGACGATGGAGACCCGCTACACCAACATCATAGAGGCGCTCGACAGGCGAGCCGAGCTCGGAAGCGGTGACCGCCGCTTCCTCGGCCACGGGGATGTCTGCTGTGCCAGCAGATAGGACCAGGATCTTGCCTTCCATGCGAGACGGACCAGGTGTGTCGCCCGTCTGACTCTGCTCGGCCGGAACCACAACCATGCGAGCTGTTTCATGATGGCGCGCCTTAGGGAAACGCCGGCGCAGGGCATCAATTGCATCAGCCCCGACACGCGTTGCAAGGACCTTGGCTCCGCGCAAATGCATTCTCTCGGCGATGGCCACAATCTGTTCCACTGACTTGCCGGGGCAATAGATGACCTCTGGCGCACCCGTGCGCAGCGACCGATGGTGGTCGACACGCGCGAAGCCTAGATCCTCGTAGGGGAGATCCCGAAGCTGATCGAGAGCGTCGTCCACCGAGGTCTCGCCTCGGCGTACTCCCTCCAGCAACGCCCGCAGACGCTCAGCCTCCACCGCTGGAACCTGTCTTGCGTGGCGCTTGGCCGAGCTTTAGGCCGTCGTTCATCTTTCCGGAGCGGAATCCCTCGATGTCGAGTGCGACGTAGAGATACCCCAGTTCGCGGAACCGTCGGAGGATATCCTCGCGTGCCTGCAAGACGCCCCCGAAGTCCGATGGGTCCACCTCTAGGCGGCACACGGTGTCGTGGTGACGCACCCGGAACTGGCGGAAGCCCAGCTCTCGGAGGTACTTCTCGCACCCATCCACGCGGGCCAAGAGCTCTGGCGTGATCTCTGTCCCATAGGGGAAACGCGAAGATAGACACGCGAAGGATGGCTTATCCCAGTTGGGCAGTGCCATGGCCCGGGCGATCGCGCGAACGTCCGACTTCGCAAGGCCAGCTTCGCGGAGGGGGCTCCTCACCTGCAGCTCCTGTGCGGCACGCATACCGGGACGATAGTCACCCACGTCGTCAGCATTGGAACCGTCGGCGACCCACGCAAGTCCTCGCTCGTTGGCCACCCTGCGCAAGACACTGAACAGTTCGGTCTTGCAGTGGTAGCACCGGTCAGGTGCGTTGACGCGGAAGAGGGGATTGGACATCTCATGGGTTGGTATCTGAACGACCTCGATGCCGATCTCTTCTGCCACGCGGAGAGCGCTCTCGACCTCGCCCTGGGGGAAAGCCTGCGAGTTACCAATGACCGCCAGCGCGCGGTTACCAAGAACGTCCCTGGCAACGGCTACTAGAACGGTGCTGTCCACGCCGCCAGAGTATCCAATGGCCACCGAGCCCATCTCGGCCAGAATGTCGCGAAGACGCTCGTAGCGTGCCTCCACGCTCTTATCGAGCTTTGCTGGCTGCAGTTGCGTGAGGGTCGTCATCCATCCTCCTAGGTCCCGAGGGTGAAGCGTCAGGATCCCGAATACAGATGATTATACTGCACGAGTGATGTGGCCGTTTCCGGCTCATGATGACCCGGGTACACTGATCCGGCTGCTATGGTAAGACCCTGGGAGGAACGGCATGACGCCTCGCGACCGCGTACTAGCATCCCTGTCGTTCAGCGAGACCAGCATGGTGCCTCGTGATCTTGGCGCAATGAAGTCCACAGGTATCAGTGCGTTCGCGTACCCACGGCTGGTGGATGCGCTCGGTCTACCGCCGCGGCGACCACGCGTTCATGATACCGGTCAGATGCTGGCCTTGCCGGATCTGGATGTCCTGGATGCGTTGGGATGCGATATCGTTACGATAGATGGTGGCGTGACGAATGCGTTCGAAGAGCCGGCGAAGTGGCACGAGTACGATTTCGGCGGACGTTTGCCCGCGCGAGTACAGCATCCAGAAGCATTCGAGCGGGAGCCTGACGGCACCCTTGTCCAGTGGAAAAGCACTCGGATGCCGCCGACGTCCTACGTCTTCAACGCCGATCACAGCGGGCAGCCTCTGCTCGATCTGGACCAACATCTGCCGCTTCTGGACCTGAAAGAGCATCGCAAGCGCCTGGACGCCGCGCGCATCACCGACGAACAGGTTCGACGAACGGCCGAGCTCGCCCAGCGCGTGCGCGCGTCTACGGATCGGGCTGTGTTCTTCACCGACTACTGCAGTGCTGGCATCGGTATCGGGGGGCACTGCGGGATCGGCATCTTCCCCATCATCTGCAAGCTAGAGCCGGATTACGTTCATGAGCTGCACGACATGACCATCGAGCACGCCATCTACAATGTCCGGGCTCTCTTACCAGAGATCCGCGGCTGTGTGGACATCATCATGACCACTGCTGACGATTGGGGCACTCAGAACACTCTGATCGCCTCTCGCGCAACCTATCGAGATCTGTTCCTGCCCTACTACAAGCGGCTCAACGACGTCATCCACAGTATCCTCCCCGAAGTCAAGATCTTCATGCACAACTGTGGGGCCATCTACGACATCCTAGACTTGATCGCAGAGAGCGGCTTCGACATTCTGAACCCCGTCCAATGGCCGGCAGGGGGACATAGTTACAAGGAATGGAAGGAGCGCGTGGCGGGCAGGCTCGCTCTTTGGGGCGGTGGTCTGGATACACAACACACGTTACCGCACGGCACGTTGGACGACGTGCGGCGCGAGGTTCGCGAGGTAGTCCGGACTTTGAAGCAGGGTGGAGGTTACGTCTTCTGCAATATCCACAACCTTCTGGCCGAAGTGCCCCCAGAGAAGATCATCGCCATGTACGAGGCGGCTGCGGAAGCATGAGGGAAGCTCGATGACCTCGAGAGAACGAGTCCAGCACGTCATAGATGGGGGCAAGCCGGACAGGGTGCCTATCTACGGCTGGGTTCGGGCCAATCTGGATGAGCCTATTCGTGAGGCCTTTGGGTCCTGCGACGCCTTCGAGGATCACTACGAGTTCGATCTGGCTCACCTCTTCGGCGGCCCGCAGCCCTATGTCCAGAGCGCGCTAGAGCAAGCTCTCGCTCGAGGACCCATCGAGCCGAAGGCAGCGCTGAGCTTGCCCATGACGGACCCAGACGACATGACGGCCTATGCCGACATCGTGGCAGGTATCGAGCACCATCAGAGACAGCGGGGCCGTTTCGTGTACGTTCAGACGCCCGGCATCTTCGAATGTCTCAATGGTGTGTTCGGTATCGAGAACCACCTGACGTGGCTCGGCCTGTATCCTGAGGAACTCGCCGAAGTCTATGCTCGGCAGGCCAAATGGAATCGACGCTTCGCAATGAACTGCCTCGACCTCGGCGTGGACATGGTGCATGTATCCGACGACTGGGGATCGCAGAACGGCCTTCTGTTCTCTCCCCGGACGTGGCGACAGCTCATATACCCCGCACACTTGGTTACCTGCCAGGCAGTGAAGTCTCGAAATGCATATCTCAGCCTCCACAGCGACGGCAACATCAGCGCCGTCATCGAGGGAATTGTCGAGCTGGGATACGACGTCGTGCACCCCTGGCAGGAATCGGCTGGCATGAGCCTGGCGGAACACCACGAACGGTGGCGGTCCCAGTTCACCGTCATGGGCGGTCTGGACGTCCAAACGACCATCGGCTTCGGCAAGCTGGACTATTTGCGTGCCGAGATCGAGCGGGTCCTCAGGCTCGGCGCAGACGGAGGCTTGATCTTCTGTACAAGTCACTTCGTGCAGGAGCACTGCAGCATTCAAGAACTGCTGTTCGCGTTCGACACGGTGTACGAGCTGAGCAGGTCGGTCTGCCGAAGGTAACTCAGAACGCTTGCGCTGGGTACTTCCGGTTGTAGACGGCTTGCGTTCTGCGCGCGAGATATGTATAATGTCGGTCCAGAAGAGCGGGTCGCCCGCGTGGTCCCGCCGGCAGGTTCGCGACCATCAGGAGGAACCTTTATGACTCGTAGGACATGGTCCGGCCATGGTAGCGGTAGAGGCGCTATCTACATGGCCGTGGGGCTCATCGGCGTTGCCGCTGCGTTGGTAGGATGCGGTGGGGGAGGTGGTGGCAACGGCGGTGGTGGCGGCGGTGGCACACTTGGCCCATGTGGAAGCCCGGAGGGTTCGACGACGCCAGTCGTCTGCGGCAAGGTGATGGTCGATCTCACATCGAACCCTGCAGCGGGGGTCGAGGTCATCTTGCGCGACAATGCCGGCAATGAGCTGAAGCGGACGACCAGCCTTGCCGATGGCTCGTTCAAGTTCGCGCCGGCAACGAATGGCACCCAACTCGAAGTCAGTCCTTCTCCGGCGGAGTACGCGACCTCCATGGTTCGGTACGAGGGCCGTATCTACGATTTCGACCTGCCGAACAAGGCCGGTACGGGTAAGTGTCTTATCGGAACAGGCGTCACAGCGGGTGACCGTTATATCGGTGTCCTGTACGTGTTCCCCAACTCCAGTCCGCCTCCGCCACCGGCAGGTGGTTGCCCGCGGTAATCTCCGCTTGTTGTCCAGCCCCTTCGCAAGAGCGACCGCCGGGCGAGGGGGCTGGTTTCTCGAACATCCCTTGCCTTCTGGATCGCCGTATCGTGGCGGCAGGAGACCTGACACGTGCTGACAGCGGCACGCCGCGCGTTGGCGGTTGTCACAGCGCTCACGGTGCTGGGCGTGCTGCTAGTCGTTTTCCAGGTCGTGCGCCGTTACGATCCTGCCGCGGTGAGCGCTCAGGTTGAAATGGAGGACAGTGCGCTGAGCGCCGAAGAAGCATGGATGACGTGCCGGCTTCGCGGAGTAACCCAATGGACTGTGCATGTCGGCCGTATAGACCTCCGACGATCTCCAGAGGCCGATCTGACGGAATACCACACGGCTGTGTTCGACGGAGTGAAACAGGGAGTCTTCTTCAGCGGCGGTCGGGCGCGAGCCACCTTCGCTGCGGATCGGGCGACGTACGAACGCGTTCCGCGACGGCTCGAGGTGGCGGGGCACATCGAGCTGGAAACGCCCGAGGGGGAGAGATTCGAGAGCGAGGAGTGCGTCTGGACCGAGCAGGACGAGTTCGCGCGGTTCCCCCACGGTGCGAAGGCGGTCTTGAATGGCGATACGTTGACTGCTCCTGAAATGCTCTTCTCTACGCGGCTGCGTGTTGTCCAGTGTCCACGGGGTGCAGTGGCGAGCTTCCGCAGGCAGACAGTCAGGGCGGCAACGCTGGTCTGGGATGTGGAAGACAAGCGCATTCAGTGCTCCGGTCCGGTCACGGGTACTCGAGGTGACATCGAGTTCGTTGCGGAGCGGGCCGAGCTGGATCTGCGCGCGCGGACCATTCACGTGAACAAGGGGGCGCTGGAACTCCGTATGGATTCCCAGTAGACATGACCAAGCCACCGAGCGTAAGCCATCAAGGATGCGAGCGTCTTTCTTCATAGCGTGGGTCGTACTCGCGGCAACGGCATTGCTGCCATGGGCCGGCGCGCGCCAGTCTGGGAATGGCACGAAAACCGCATCGGCACCGCCCGCGCAAGAGACCTCTCGGAGTCGTCCGTGGAAGATTACCTTTGACGAGTTGGTCCACAACGACGCCACTGGGGAGGGCGAAGCGACTATGGTGGTGGCAACTTCGGACCAGGACACGGTGATCCGTGCCGACCGCTTCGCGTGGAACGACAAGACGAAGATCGCGCATGCGACCGGGAACCTGCACATGTCCGATGACAGGACCGAGGGAACTGCCGATCGGGTGGACATCGAGTACCAGCGGGACAAGCGCTTGATGGTTCTCACTGGCAATGTGAAGCTGACCTTGAAGCCTAAGAAGAGTGGGGAAGCCACCAGTGCGGGTAAGGAGAACGCGGGCCAAGGTGGTGCGTTCTCGAAATCAACCGCGACGGACAGCCAGACGGTAGCTGGTTCGGGCGATGCGTCGGAAGACTCTGCTCACCTTCGGGACTATCCCATCGAGGTCACCTGCGATCGTGTGGAATACGAGTATGCTCGGGACAAGCGGCACGCAGTCCTCACAGGCAACTTCCGTGCGGTCCAGAAGCTCAAGGACTACACGCGTACTTTGCTGGCCGAACGAGCCGAGTGGTTCGGGCGAGAGGAACGCGTCGTGCTCAAAGGTCCTGTGAAACTGGAGGATACGAAGGGGCGGAAAGGGGAGTCGCCCGAGGATGTGGAGGTGTTCACGCGAGAAGGCAAAGAGGGTATCCGGCTGAAGAAAGGCGTGTACTCCATGCCTGTGGAGGAAAACGAGGGACCCTCGGCCAGTCCAGCCGAGCGTCCAACCCCGCCAGAGAGGAAGGAATCCGGCCGCGGCTCCTCGTGACATCAGGCGGCGAGGCGCATCGCGGGACGGTATACTGGTTCTTCTGTGAGATTGTCGGAGACAACCGCTAATCGCATCATGTTCCTCCTAGCGCTTCTGGGTGCGGCGATCGCGCTCTACCTGACACTAGCTCACTGGAACTATCTCTCGCTCACCTGCGGGGAGATACGCGGGTGCGAGGAGGTGGCAGCACATCCTAGTTCCCGCGGATTCGGCATACCAGGCTTGGAGTACGTGCCGACGGCCCTATTCGGAGTGCTCAATTACCTAACCTTGGCCGCGCTCAGCTTCGTGCGCGCTGCCGCGGCAGGCAAACATGCTGCGAGTTTGGCGGCGAGAATACAACTCATACTGGTACTGCTCGCGGTACTTGTCTTTGCCTACTTGACGTATCTGGAAGCGTTTGTAATCCGTGCGTGGTGCCAATGGTGCATCGCGTCGTCGCTGGTGACCGTGCTCATGCTACCGACGCTCTTGCTGACGAAACCTGTCCGATCGGAGACCGAAGCTCCATGAACTCTGGCGAGATCAAGTTATTCATCGGCGTGCTGGTCGTGGCGGTGATCCTGGCCGGCATCGCGATCTACCCCTCGTTTGTCGAAGCGCGTCGCCGTCCTGCCGGTCCTGTCGTCATCCAGGATCCGGTGAAGGAAAAAGTCACGCGACAGGACCTCTTTCCCGAGGGCTCCTGGTACAAGGGCGACCCGAAAGCCCCTTACCTGCTGGTGGAGTTCGCCGACTACCAGTGTCCCCTGTGTGCAACGTCAGTCGAGGAAGTGAAGAAGCTCCTGCAGAAACACAAGGGGAAGTTCTGCTTCGTCTTCCATGGTATCGAGATACAGCGCACCCATCAGAACACCATGCTCATGGCCCAGGCGGCGGAAGCAGCGGGCGCCCAGGGCAAGTTCTGGGAGATGCACGAGCGGCTGTTCAAGAACCAGAGGCTGTTCCAGGGCGTACCCGAGGAAGATGCTCTGGCCATCATCGAGGGGTTGGCGCGGGAGATTGGGCTGGACATGCTGCGCTTCGGGGCGGACCTGAAGGACCCCAAGATCGCCAAGGGACTAGAGCGGTCCAGCAAGGCGGCAGCAGGTGCCAACGTCCAGGTTACGCCGACGTTCTACATTATCCCTCCGGACGGCAAGACGATACGTGTGGGAGCGCTTCGGGATCTTCTCAACTGGTGCGAGAAACCGGGGAACATCAAGTAGGAATGGACCTCGGCATTCATGATAGGGTGGCCATGGTGGCAGCCGCAAGCAAGGGCATCGGCCTAGCGGTGGCTCGCGAGCTAGCCACGGAGGGGTGCAGGGTGTCCGTGTGCGCTCGAGGCGAGGATGCCCTGGAAGGAGCCCGAGCGGAGCTCGAAGCAGTAGCCGGATTGGGCCGCGTTCATGCGTGCACATGCGACGTGAGCAAGGCAGAGGACTTGGAGCGATGGCACCGCACTACAGTGGAAACGTTCGGCCCTGTGGATATCCTTGTCACGAACACCGGGGGACCGCCTGCCGCAAGGTTCATGGAGTTGTCCGATGCCCAGTGGGAGGCTGGCTTCCAGAGCACGGTCATGAATGTCGTCCGGCTCTGTAGGCTAGTGATCCCCGACATGCAGCGACGCCGATGGGGGCGGATTATCCACCTCACCTCGCTGGTGGCCAGGCAGCCGTCGGATGAACTGACGATCTCGACGACGCTCCGGGCTGGGCTTTCCGCGCTCACTCGCACGCAATCCAATCAACTGGCTCCATATGGCGTTCTCGTCAATGCTGTGCTTCCGGGACACACGCTGACGGACCGCGCACGACAACTGGCGAAGCTTCAGGCAGAAGGGCAGGGGATTAGCATGGACGAGGCCCTGGAACGACGCGCCATGGCGGTGCCAGTACGCCGTCTTGCTGACCCGGGTGAGATCGCCAGCGCCGTGGCGTTCCTAGCATCGGAGCGAGCCTCTTACATCACTGGCGTGTCGCTCCTGGTGGATGGAGGTGTAGCGCAATGCACGGCCTGAGACGCTCGGGCTTGGCGTGGAGAGCACTTCTAGGCGCCCTTGCTCCGGTGGCGAGCCTGGCACTTTTGTGCCACGCAGCCCCGCCGCGAACGCTCCTAGGACAGTCGCTCGAGGAGTTCGCGGCGCGCCGGCAGAACCTTCGGCAGGCCGCGCATGGCGCAGTGGTGCTCATCGCTGCCTCCGACGAACAGAGCGACCGCGAGCGGTATCGTGCCGACAATGCCGTGGTCTACCTGACGGGCGTAGAGATCCCTGGGGCAGTCGTCGCGTTGCTGCCCGAGGGGGATCCGCTCGGGGTTCCGTGCGCTGTGTTCCTCCGGCGCGGATGGGGTAGCAGCTTCAACCCGGAAGATGTGAGGAACCAGACCGGGGTGGAATCGGTACTCGACCAGCGAGACATGTGGGAGAAGCTGAGGCCATCGCTGGAGCGCGCTGAGACGGTCTACGTCCAGGGTGGTGCGGTTGGTCGTGAACGTTTCGGAACCAGCACCACGCTCGCGGATCGGGTCCGCAGCATCAATCCCAGCGCCACTCTTCGCCCGCTCTTGCCGCTGCTGGCCGATCTCCGTGTGAAGAAATCACCGGGTGAGATTGCGAATCTGCGCGCTGCCGTTGGTGCGACGGTCAGGGGCTTCGAACGAGCAGCGCCGTCCATTCGGGCTGGCGTGACGGAATTGACGGTAGAGGGACAGATTCTGGCTGGCTTCCGTGAAGCGGGAGCGCCTCGCGAAGGTTTCCCGGCCGTCATTGGCTCCGGCCCCAATTCCATCATCCTCCACAACGATCCGACGAACCGCCCCATGGAGAAAGGCGAGACTGTGGTCGTGGACATCGGTGCTGAGATCAACTACTATACGGCAGATCTCACCCGTACCTTTCCTGTGGGCGGACGATTCACGCCTCGAGCGAGGGCAATCTACGAACTAGTCCGGCAGGTCCAACAGGCGTGCGAGCGCCACATCCAGCCTGGAAAGACAACTTGGTCCGACCTCCAGCGGTTCGCCCGGGATCAGTTTCTACAGAGCCCCCTTCGGGCGGCTGATGGCTCAGGCGAGATGCGCACCATGGATCGGTTCTTCAACCACGGCATCGGACACTGGCTAGGCATGGATGTGCACGACGTCGGGGCGATGTCGGGACCCATTCCGGTGGGAAGTGTCATCACCATCGAGCCAGGGCTGTACATCGCGTCGGAGCACATCGGTGTTCGCATCGAGGACGATTACTTGATCACGGAAGCTGGCGTCGAGCGACTGAGCGCTGCGCTGCCAAGCGATATACCCTCCATCGAGCGGATGATGCGGCGGCGGTGATCTACACAGCTTCCTCCGCGGCGATGAGGGCTATGGCAGCCAGGTCCTGAGCTCGATCCCCGAGAGCGGCAGGAACGATCGTGCAGACGTTCACGGCTCGCGCCCATGCCCGCTCCGCAACGGTGCGGCGGATGGGTTCGAGGATGAGATCACCAGCGTGCACCGTGATAGTGCCGAGGATGATTCGCTCGGGATTCAGTATCTGGATGATATTTGCGAGTCCGATCCCCATGTAAGTTCCGGCCTCAGCCAGAACATCCCTGGCAAGTGGGTCGCCGGCTCGAGCAGCATCCACCACATGCCGCCCCGTGAGATCCTCCAGCGAGACGTTGTCTGGCGGCAGCAGGGCACTCGCCTCGCCACGCTCCAGCCGCATCCGGGCAGAGCGTGCGATTGCCGGGCCCGACGCGAGCGCTTCGAGGCAGCCCCGTTTCCCACAACCACAGAGTGGCCCGTCCGGGAGGATTGTCTGATGGCCTACCTCTCCTGCTAGGTCATTGGTTCCGCGATAGAGACGGCCATCGAGAATGAGACCACCCCCGATGCCAGTGCCTTGCGTTAGATAGACCATATTCCGCGCACCACGCCCGGCACCCCAGCGCCATTCTGCTAGGGCGGTCGCATTGGCGTCGTTCTCCAGCACGACGCGGACGCCACGGAAGGCCTGCTCGAACATCGTGCGTACCGGGATGCCGTTCCAGCCAGGCAGGTTCGGCGGATTGTAGACAAGGCCGGTTCGCGTGTCCAGCGGTCCTCCGCAGGAGATGCCAACCCCGCGCAGACGTGTGTCGTCACACACGTGCCGAGCGGCGAACGCCCCTGCCAGATCCACAAGCCTGCGCATGATATCTTCCGGACCCTTCTCTGCGTAAGTGAGCATCTGCTCGCGGTGCAGGATGCGCCCACGGTCTGTGCCCAGGGCGACGGCGCACTTCGTACCGCCAATGTCAACGCCAAGGATCGGGCGTTCCATGAGTACTCGAAACCTCCCCTTGCAGTCTTCCGTCGTTTGTACTAGAATGGGCGTGGCTTACGCAACAGAGGCACATTGTGTACGCTCTGGATGTTCTGTACTGGCTCGCACTGTTCCTAGGGCTGTCCTACATCGGACTGACCCTGGCACTGGGAGGGCTATCGCACGTCATCGGCAGTGTCCATCACGCGCTGGACGCTGGTGGCGACGCCGCGTCAGTGGGCGATGTCGGCCAGCTCGATGCGAGCCATGGCGACTTCGGCCACGTGGACTCGGTCCAGGCGGACGTGGGACATGTGGATGCCGGACCCGCTGACCTGGGGCATTCCGACTTCGGGCACGTGGAGCTCGATCACGGCCCCATGGGTTTCGGTCATGCCGACGGTGGGAGCGCCGACCTTGGCGATGCGGGAGGCGATGTCCCTGGCCAGGTACATGGCGGTGTCGCAACTGGTGAAGCCACGCATGTCACTCCTGGGCACGACATGGGCGGCGCCGTGGACCATGCCCATACGACGGACCACGGTCATGGGCAGCACTTCAACCTGCTCGCATTCCTGAATCCCACGATGGCTAGCAGCTTCCTCATCGGCTTTGGGGGCGGCGGCGTCCTCAGCCGTGTCTCCGGGGCCGGTGTGCTGCCCAGTATGGCATGCGCCGGTGTCAGTGGCAGCCTCCTTTATTGGTACGCGCGCTGGCTGATCGTACGAGTCTTCGGTGCTGCCCAGGCGTCCAGTCACACCCGTCGCGCGGATCTGGTGGGACTCTGCGGTACAGTGATAGCGCCCATCGAAGGTTCACGTCCAGGAATGATCACTCTCATCATCGCTGGGAGCCGCCAGACCTTCCGTGCGGTCAGCAGTGATGGGATGGCAATACCCGTGGGCAGCGCGGTGCGGATACGCCATGCTTCACGGGACGCGGTGATCGTCTCGCGAGTAGATGCCTTCTCGAGCTCGCGTCAGGGGCCGCCTGCAACTTCTCAACGAAACACGCTCTGACGGAACACTGGAGGAACGGACACATGTTGGAATCGGGATTGCTTACCTATCTGGGCTCGATTGCCGCCGCGGTGGTTGGTCTCGGCGTCGTCATCGTTCTGATCTACAGCAAGCTGTATCGCAAGGTTGGGCCCAATGAAGTCCTCGTCATCTCTGGCGGCCGTGGCGAGACAGTAGTCGAAGAGGATGGTACTCGCCGACGCCTGGGCTTCCGCATCGTGAAGGGCGGCGGCTCGCTCATCAATCCGGTACTGGAGCGGGTCGAAGTCATGTCCCTGGAGCTAATCACCCTGGACATCGTAACGCCGGAAATGTATACGAAGCTGGGTGTGCCCATCAAAGTGGATGGCGTAGCGCAGATCAAGGTCAAGGGTGACGAAGTCTCTATCCGCACCGCGGCTGAGCAGTTCCTGAACAAGAGTCGGGAAGAGATCAAGCAGATCGCCTACCAGACGGTAGCCGGGCATCTGCGCGCGATTCTGGGCACATTGACCGTGGAGGAGGTCTACGCGGCCCATGAGGCCTTCGCGCAGCGCGTGGCGGAAGTCTCCGCCGGTGACCTGGCGAACATGGGCCTCGAAGTCGTGAGTTTCACCATCCGGGAGATCAGCGACAGCCGCGGCTACCTGGAGGCCATTGGCAAGACGCGAATCGCCCAGGTGAAGAGAGACGCGCAGATCGGTGAGGCCGAGGCCAACCGCGATGCCACCATACGAGCTGCCGAGGCGGCCCAGGAGGCATCCACAGCGAAGTATCTGGCCGATACAAAGATCGCGGAAGCGGACCGCGACTACAAGCTCAAACTAGCGGAATACGCCGCGGCCGTGAACCAGAAGAAGGCCGAGTCGGATCTGGCCTACGATCTGCAGAAGTTCACCACTGCTCAGAAGGTGAAGGAGCAAGAAGTCCAGGTCCAGATCGTCGAGAAACTGAAACAGACCGAGCTGGAACAGCAGGAAATCCTGCGCAAGGAGAAAGAACTCATCGCGACGGTGCAGAAGCCCGCCGAGGCTGAGCGGAACCGCATTCAGACCATCGCGGAAGCCGAGCAGTACCGCCTCCGGACAACAGCGAGCGGCCAGGCCGAGGCCGCCAAGATGACCGGGTTCGCACAGGCTGACGTCGTGCAGAAGACTGGCGAGGCCGAGGCTGAGGCCAATAAGATGCGTGGCCTGGCCGACGCTGAGGTGGCCAAAGCCAAGGCGCTGGCGGAGGCTGCTGGCATCGAGGCACGCGGTCTTGCCGAGGCCGAAGCCGTTCGCGCCAAGGGTCTCGCCGAGGCAGAGGCGATGATGAAGCGGGCCGAAGCGTTCAAAGCCTACAACGAGGCGGCGGTGGCGCAGATGATCATCGAGCGTCTGCCGGAGATCGCCCAGGCGATCGCTGCGCCACTGGCAAAGGTGGACAAGATCGTCATGATCAACAGCGGCGGAGACGGAGTGGGCGCCAGCAAGATAACCTCCGAGGTGACGGGCATCATGGCGCAGGTACCACCCGTACTCGAAGCCATGACCGGCATCAAGCTCCAGGACCTCGTCCGCCGCGTTCCGGGTATGGGAAGCGACCAGGACAGCCAGCCGTCAGAAACAGACACGGGAGAAACAACCGCGACGTAGCGTTGGCTCGGAAGGCTGAACCGCAAGTCTGGATCAACGACGCATATCCAGCGCCGGCTGAACTGAACTAACCGCCAAGTCGCCGATCTGCGTCGCTCTCGGAGGGGAAAGGCCAGTACGTCTCGCGGCCCCGCACCAACTAGCTATAGTGAGGTTTACCTACGCAAGCCCCGCCCCCAGCGGGGTGCTTTCCACACGCCATGAGGCGTTCGTCAGGCTTGAGCTTCACGAGACGAGCTTGTGGACGCTGATACGGAAGCCTGTTACCTGTACTCATCATTGCGCTCGCCTCCTAATAGAAGGTAGTTGCCTATTGAGGACTGCCCTTTGGGACCGCTGACGAATCCTCGTGCCTCCTTCCCCCACGCACAACCAACAACCACCCCCGCAGTAGGATCTCTCCTACCGCGGGGATGGCACGTAGTGTATTCGGATACGCAGAAACCCCTAGCTCAGTTCCTGAGGGCTCGCGCACGGCGGCGCGTCTGTCGACGTCTTCTTGCAGCTCATGAGGCGCTCCTCAGGTCTGACCATCACGAGACGTGCTTGGGGCCGCTGGTATGGAGTCCTCTTGCCGTCATTGGACATTGCGATCACCTCCGGGTGTATGACAGCTACTTGACATTGTACACGAAGTAGGATCCCCAGCCTGTGCAGAACCGGGTGGTTCCCTTGGCCCACGCCGTCTCACAGTTGCCTGTGCCAGTCGTGCCGGAGAGTGGCAGTGCGAAGCCCAAGTTCTGGATAACAAGCGTCGGCTTCGGCGCGTACGTCGGATCGACTAGCGCCAGAACGTAGTCACCACAGCCTGGCACGAAGTTCGCTCCGTTGGCGGCGACGTGCGCCACGATAGCCTGAACATGGAATGCGGGAGCGTACATGCCTGAGCCATTGCCCGGATTCCCATACTCGTCCAGAGGCGTATTGTTCGTGATGTGCCAGATGGCAACCTGAATATCGTCCTTCGTGATGACCAGATCGCCGTAGTCCGTGGGAGGACCACCCTGATCGAACGCGACATTCGGGATTACGCCGAAATGGAATGGTACCCCGCTTCCGCAATTGACCACGTACGGCTGGTTGATCAGGAAGTTCAGGTAGTTGATGGCCGTGACGCCCATGGCCTGTGCGCCGGTACCCATCCACGCTAGGGCGGCGGTATTCGACGTTCCGTCGGCGTTGTACGTTAGCAGGAACTGGGTTGTGTAGTTCGTTATGTAGAGGGGTGCATCTTCCTGAACGCACCATGCGAGGATCGGACCGAACACGCTGGAGAGTAGCTCGGCGAACGCCGCGGGTGTATTCTGATCGAGGCTAGCGGTCGAGCCGTTAGCGGCGGCCAGACTTGCCGCCAAGCTGGCGAAGTCCGGCACGCACTCGCCTGCTTCGCACGTATCGGCATGAGCAGCGATGTAGAGCTTCTTGCTACCGCTGCATTGCGTGCCGAAGAACTGACTGTAGGGAATCTTGTACGTATCTACCGTAACGTTGTCCAGCCCCTCATGCTTGAACGGGAAGCGGCCGGGCGCGGACTTCTTTGGGGGCGCCGTACCGACGTACAGGTGGGTTGTCTGCATGGTCCAACCCGGCACGTAGCCATCATATCCTGCAGGTGCGCTGGTAGTGTCGTAGGTGATGACGAAGTACTTCTGGCCGTTCTCCTTGAGCTGCTGGACAACGAGCTTGCCGATGAGAATGCTCTGACCGGCGTATAGGGGTTTCTCGATGGTGTTGTAGTACGTCTGGGCGAAGGTGCTGACGGAGAGGACCAGCACAGCCACAGCGGCGACGGTCCCTCGAAGCAGGGTTCTCATTGGCATTGTTCTCCTAATGTGGCATAGGCCACGGACGTGTGATAGAGGCTTGCTGTATGATCTGCTCGCTGCCTGCGAACCTAGGCATTATAACACCGTACGTCCTACAGTTGCAAGTAGTTTCTCCTACATTCGACAAAGATTCTTGTCTGACGCATGGATCGGACAGGTCGGAAGTTGGAGGAAAGCGCATGGGGACGTAGCTAGCACTGGGCCGCTGAGTTAGCGCGGTGTGGGGAGCACAGGCCGTCGGGTCGCGGAGATGTCAGACGTCTGGGGTGGTGGAATGCCGCTTCGAGCCGAGACGCGATGCTACCGCGATCCGCAGAGCGTCTGGATCTGGCGCAACACAGTCGTCTCCGGCACGCGCCACCTTCTGGCGAGATCTCGCCAGCATGACCCTTGAAGGTAGGAATCAACGGCGGTCTGCGGGGGCTTCCCGGCCTGCGCAGATACGGATAACAGGGCAACGACGACGTCGCCTGTTAGGCCCCTGTTGCGCATGGTTCCCACGGCCTGTGATCGGCCGTTGAAGACACGCTCGACGTCCTGCCGCCATCGCCGTTCGAGATTGCCGTCCATGGTCTCGGCTGTTGCCAGCAGCTCGCGGGGATCGCCGCGTCCTACAACAACAACCTGGAGATCGTCCAGGACGTAATCCACTTCCGTCTCCCCATAAGGCCTAGCGAGGACACGGGCCGCACGCGAGGGAAGGTTGCCACGGTTAGACCTTCGCGTTTCGATGACAGTGAGGTCCGAGAGACCGTCGGTATAGCGTAGGAACGCCGACGGCCGACCTGCCACAGTGGCTGCCGTGCCCGCGACGAACTCGAAGCCCGCCGGTGTCATGAGTGGGGCACGTACAGGAAAGCCAGCGGCCTTGCTTAGTTGAGCTATGTCGACATGCACGGCGGAACGACTCAGCGTGACGACACGCGCCTTGCGGGGATACCGAGGGGTCACCTCGGCCAGACTGATGCTGGCGGGAAAAGAGACGGACATGTAGAGCGTCATACAGACAGTACTCCCGCAGGCGTCCAACTCATCGCGCCGCAGCTCCGCACCGGTGGTTTTGTCCACCCACAGCCGGATCGTCAGGCCGGAGCGAGATCGGGGTTCGAGGCACAAGCGGTAGCAAGCGCGTCCCGCAATCGTCTCCATTCCCTCGAGCCGGGGTACATAGTTACGTAGAATGAGGCGCGTCAATCGGCGGTCGGCGTCGCGATCGAGCAACTCCAGGGAGCGCTTGCGCCGAACGATGTGCTCGGCTGGGTCGTAACGGCAGGTCCAGACACCATCATCGGCAAGGATCACACCTCTTTGCGATGCCGGCGCCTCGAACACGGTGAGGCTCCTGCCGTCGCTTCGTCTTACGACGCGCCGGGTTGTGGTTCGGACTGCATTGGGTGTAGGGTGTACGGTCAGGACCTTGCCGCGAAGATTGACGCCTCTCGAGGCGCGAACGTACAGCTCCACGACATCGTCTGGCAACGGAGCAGCAAACCCTATGCACGTCAGACCGAGGATGGTTGCGCCGGCAATCAGGCGTAGGCACCCCTGCCGGAGGATGGCGTAGTCCACCTCCACGCTCCTCAGGGAGCCGAGGCAACCGGCCTGTACGTCTGCCAGGGCTGGAGCGGCTGCAGCCGAGCACCTTCGCCCTTGACCTGGGGCTCCGGACTAGGCAGGTAACTCACAGGTTGCGGCCGATCGAATGTCTCGTGCGCAAAGGCGATGTCTTGCTCCGGCAGCGGCAGGGCATCGGCGTTGGCGAGCGTACCGGTTGATGCTCGAGGGGGTAGCGTAGAGCTGCTGGTGAGCGTAAACCGGATGGAGAGGGCCAGGACTATCAAAGAGAACGCGGCGAGCAGAGCCGCCGCACGCACACGTGTGCCTGCGTCCGTCGTCGCCCACCATGCCCCGATTCTCCTGCGCCACTCCGGTTCCTGGCATGCCTGCCGGACTCTAAGGACTATATCCCGTTCGAACTCCGGTCGAGGTTCCACCGGTTTCAGGCTGGAAAGCAGGCGCTTCGTCCGCAGCAACGACTCGTATTCGCGCCGGCAGCACTCGCAACGTTCAAGATGGTCACGTACCCGAAGTGCCTCGTTGCCGCACAGCTCACCATCTATGAGTGCGCTGATCAGAGAAGCAGCTCGCCTACAACTCACTCTGCTCCTCCCTGGCGACCCGGAGGGACGTAGCTCTCGCCCAGTAGACGGTTGCGCATGAGTTTCCGCCCTCTGTGCAGTCGGGATCGCACCGTACCCAGCGAACAGCCCATGACCTCAGCGATTTCCTCGTAGGACAGCCCCTCGACGTCCGCGAGGATGACGGCTTGGCGGAAGTCCCGCGGCAGCGAGTCCAGCACCCGCTGCAACGGTTCATCCAGCGTGGTTTCCATCATCATCATTTCGGGGTTCGAGGCAAGGTCGGGCACTTCGAAGGACATCTCGCTCGAGGTGCTCCTGGCTGTCACAGCTTGATCCAGCGACTGCATCTTGAGCTTCGGCCGCCGTCGAACTTCGTCAATGAATACGTTGGATATGATGCGGTACAGCCAATTCTCGAACGGCATGGAGCGGTTGTAGCGGTCGAAGAACCGGAACGCACGGATGAAGGCCTCCTGCGTGATGTCTTCGGCGTCTGCGTGGTTCCCGGCCAAACGATAGGCGATGTTGTAAGCTTGCCGGTGATAGCGCCGGACATACTGATCGAACTCTTCAGCATCGCACCATCGCGACGTCGCTGAGGCTCTCAACCCCGCTTCCATGACGTCCTCATCATACACCTGAGGTTACGCTCAGGCACGCACAGGGAGTTCCCAGCACGAATGCCGGTCTGTGCGAGCAAGGAGGACGCTTTCATTCTACCCTCGACATTCCCATGGGGCGTGGCACCTCACTTCTTCTGCCAGCGGTCCTTTTTCTCCAGAACACCTCGCCACACATCTCCCCGGAGCCACTGCTGAGCCTGCGTGTCATGGCGGAGGTACGCGTCCCAGAACGCAGTCGAGATGGCAAGGATCGCCCGATGATGGTTCGGGTTGCGGAAGCCACGATCCAGGCGCGATGCGTCGGTGAAGGCGGAATGCTGGGCGTCGTGGAGCACGAGTTCGTACTTATCTCCCGGTGGCAACGCAGGGAAGACACGGAGCCTCGACTCCACATCCTGACCGCCGATGGGTGCAACGTCGCGAGTGCCGGTCATGAGAAGCCACGGAATACGGACACTTCCGAATGCCTCGGCTGGAGCCATGCCCAGCGGGCTACTGGGACTGAAAATCACGGCAGCCCGAATCCTCGTATCCAGGAACTTCGTTCCCCACAGTCTGTGCACTTCACCACTGACGATCTGCGTCGTTCGGGCTCCGAAGGAATGTCCCGACATGCCGACTGCGCTCATGTCCAAACGTTCATACAAGAGCTGGCTTTTCTCCTTGTTCCAGCGGCCCAATGCATCGAGCACTGCGTGGACATCCTCTGCCCGCAAGCGCAGATTCTCCGGCGACGCGGCTCGGTTCATGGCCTCTCGGCGCTGCGCAAGAGGAACACCCCGCCAGACTTGGGTGTCGCTACCAGGGTGCTGCAGGAAAACCGCAACGTATCCACGTTTCGCCCAGTGTTCGCCAAGGTAGGAGCTCCCGTGACGAGATCCCCCAAGTCCGTGACTGAATAGCACGACAGGCTGAGGAGTCTCGCGCGCGGGCATGTATACGAGCACAGGTAGGTCCCTTCGTCGCGCCCCATCGTGTACGACGAGATCCACCTTGCGGATCGTCAGCTCCTTGGGGACATTCAGAGGATCGTAGTCTGCAGGCCGATGTCCGGACAGCCATGCTACACTCAGAGCAGTGAACGCGGTCAGCAGCAGTGCGGAGCGCGGTGCTATCATCATCAACCTCCGTCGGCCTGCACCGAGGCAGGGTTTCACAGGCATAGACGCGCGCCGCGGCCGCAGGTTCATGCTGGCGGAGAGTCCACTCCAGGAGAATCGTCCTATGCGTTTCGCGGCACTCACGAGCTTGGGACTGCTGTCGGTTGCTCTGAGCAACAGTGTGCTTGCAGCGCCTCCGGGCGCGAGCACACCGGCCGAACGATTCTACGCATCGCAGGGGTTGGACTCCCCGTCAGCGCTTTTTCGAGACGCTCTCGACACGTTCATGACGGCCGAGGCGGCATATCGCAAGGGCAACTACGCGAGCGCGAAACAGGCATTGGATAGGCTCTGGGCCGCGCATCCGCCTGCTACGGAGGAATGGGCCAGAGCTTACCGGCAGGCGTGGGATCTTGGACGCAGCCACGGCATCAACGTGGGCACGCCGCCATGCTACTACGCTCTGCGCATGCTGACGGAATGCGTCCGTTGGCGCACCTCCTCCAATCGCCGGTTACGGCCTCTGGCAACTGCAACGCTGCGAGTGATCCTTGTCGGCAGGTCCAGTGGCATCGAGCCGACCACCGCGAAGGAGCTGGATGCTGGCTCAGGGCAGAAGTCGCTGCACGTCCTCGAACCGTCGCTGGTAACAGCAGGCAAGGCCATTATCCGGGACTCCCTGTGGCTCTTCACGGAATGGGTACGGGCTGCCTCGGGCGGCACGCTGGGTGTGCAGGTCAAGGTCCTCCATATGCCGATGCTCGAGGTACCAGTAGCCGTGCATGGGCATTTCGCCGGACTCGCTGGCGATGCCTGGCAGCGCATCTGGAACGCAGTGCCGGATGCCGTTCGATCGTCCACAGACTGGTGGTGGATCCTCTATCCCTCCTGTGTGCCCGAGCAGTATCCCGACTTCGCCCGGTCCGAATTCATCACAGGTGGCATGGGCACCGGTCCCGATGGGGATTCGCCCTGCTTCATCATTGACGATCGCTGGCTCACCAGGAAGCCGCCTCACCTGGGCAAAGGACGGTATACCGACATCGAGCGCCGGGCGTACCTGCCCCAGTGGCTGCAGCACGAGTTCATGCATCACATCTTTCGCATCTACCCGGAGTTCGGTCTTGAAGCCAAAGATCACCAGTGGTTCGACAGGAAAAGTTGGCCCGGTGACTTCGTAGGGTTCATCGAACCGGACTACTACGACGAGGCCATCCGGAAGCGCATTCAGGTGCAAGCGGAGCGACCTCTGCACATCGCCTTGAAGTACGTGCCGCCGCCGGCCCGCCTCCTCCGCCGGTTGAGGCTCGACGATCTCCTAGGCGAGTACCGCCACGAGCCGATGCAGAATGACTGGCACGTGGGCAGGCTCACTCGGGAGACTGCGGACGGACATCCGGCACTCCGGTGGACCAACAAGGCCGGTGTGTCTTGGCTGCTGCGCCCCGATCTCTCGGTCGGCTTGCTGCGGACCGGGCCAGACTGCCCGTACTTCAAGGCCGGTGACCCGGAAGCCAGTGCGTTTCGGCTACGCTTGCGCCGCGACCAGGACGGCAGATGGCTGCAGCAAGTCGAGGGGTTCGTGTTCGGAGGTGGCGTCTATCGCAAGATCGAGTAGCATGCGAGAGTAGTCCGCCCGCACCACGGACATGCCACGTCTGACCTTGCGGCACCAAGGGTGGTGACGTCTCTACTCCGTGCGAGGCAACGGGAATCGCAAAAGGCCGATGCGATAGGTCCAGAGCCATGCGAAATCGGGTGGCGGTACTGCGAAGGACTCGGCCACCGAAACGCCAAGGGTCAGGCTGCTCGCGTCGGTGATCCGGCCGAACGGGTCCTTGACGATAGAGGCATTGTGGTTCCGTGGCCAGCCTGTGAGGGTGCTATCCACGTGGCCGAGAACTGTCCACCGACCCTGTCCGCTCCGTAGAGCCGACCATGAAATCCTGGCCACCTGCACGGAAGCCGAGATGAAGCCAGGAAACCTGTTATCTGCGGGCGGCAGCTCCTCGCGGACCATGTATAGCCGGTCCTGCTTCTCGTTCAGGGCTACGCCGACATTCACGATGGTGACGTCGGTCCGCCCATCCTTCCCGTGCAGACCGATGGTCGGCACGGGTCGGGGCACGCTCGCTTGTGGTCCTCGATCCATGTTGGAGAGATTCAGCTCTACCATTTGCTCTCCCCACGTTTGTTCGCCTCGGGAGAAGAGAAGGAGGAGCTTCCCACGGCGATCGAGGGAGATAGCTGCCGGCTGGCCGACGCCCCAGAATCTGTACACCGGCCAACCCAGGTGCTCCGCTGCAATGCCGGCTTGGGGATCGGCAGTGTAGCGTACGATCGGATCTGGGTATCGGTGCCAGGGACCCTCCAGGGAATTGGCGAATGCCACGCCGATCTGGTTATGCGTAGAACGTTCGGCGTCGCAGCCCAGGTAGAGCATGGCGTATTGCCACTCCCTGGACTGGTATCGGAAGCTACCTGCTACCACTTCAGGGTCGCACACGTGCCGACTGTCCCACTTGCCTCGTGGAGCTGGTTCGAGAGCGACGTTCTCATCGCTCCAGACCCACGACCCGCCGCGCCTTCTCGCCGTTCGGTGGCATAGATAATCGGTGACATCCCCGGGCATTCGATTGGCGCAGTACCATGCGTGCAGGACGCCACGCGTCTGCACCAGGCACGGAGTGTAGTTGTAGACTCTCTGTGGTGGCTGGAAGGCCGGCTCGAGCCGCTCGTTCGGGGAGAGGTATGCAGAAAAGAGGGTCGGTGACACCAATAGCGCCATGAGGAATAACACGCTCCTGGACACGCTAGACGGGGAATGGTTTGTACATGGGCACACGGAACAGGGTACCTAAGAGCGCGAGCACGACAGACATGGTGTAGTCTCCTAGGATCAGCCCTACGAAGAATGGCCGCGATCGCTCGTAAAGCCGGAGGCCGCCAGCACGCAGGATGATGGACTTCAGAACGAGGGCGATGAGCATAGGCAACCAGAACCACTCCAGGGACCAGGTCTGCGCCATGACGTAACCGGCCGGATGAAGTGGCCATCCCAGAAGCCTGCGATTGGCCGTGGACAAGACGACGACGAGCAGGAAGCCAAAGCCCGCCGCGCTCAACTCGGGCACACGGGGTCTCGGTATCGTACCGTCCAGGAGCGAACGGAGATTGTCGAAAGCCAGCCGTCCTTGGTAGGTGCGCCATTGGTCGGTAAGAGCCGTAGCTGCGCCGTAGCGGTAGTACACATCCAATGCGACCCACAGACTCGCCACAATGCTCAGTAGCGAACCGACGGCCAGTGTCACGAGGAGCGTGCGACGTGGGATCCTAGCCACGTCGGCGATGCGCATGGTGTCTACGTAGGTGGGGAGGGCATGGGCACGAAAGTCGCCGAACGAAAACCACCGGAGATAGGCCAGACCTACGGCCTCACCGGTGGGTACCGCATCCCCGGCGACAGCTCGTGCCCACCAGGCGACATCATTCCCGGGATTCCAGAGTGGCCCGACGGCCGCTCGAAGCCATCCCAAGCCGATCATGAAGAGGAGGAACAGCGCGAAGAAGAGAACGGCCACATCAGCGCGCATGCCCAACGCGACGCCGAAGGTACATAGACCAAGGCCAGCGAGACCAAGGCCCAGCCAGGCCGCAAGATCCTCTCGACGCCGCCACGAGGCACGCAGCCAATACCTGGCGCCCCACAGCACTGTTGCCACAAGGGCCAAGACAGCTCCTTGTGCCTGCTCGCCAGGATAAGGGAAGCCTCCCGTGGATCCCGTACTTCGCAACCCCCACGCCTGTGCCGCCACTAGCTCCAGCTTCGATAGGCAGAAGAAGGCGATGCAAGAGACAAGGATATTCGTCGGGACAAGCGCCGCGACGCCAATGGCACACGGATAGAGAGTGATCCAGAAACTGCCGATGGCGTTCCACGGTGGTGGAAACATGCTGCCCAGCTCAGTGGGGAGTACGCGAAGCTCTGGCACCGAAGGGTACGCGTAGTGGACTGCATTGAGCGTCTGAACGGCTACGGCGAGGGCGGCTCCGCTAAGCAGAACCCCGCGTCCTTCGCTCCGGTGCGAAGCGACCATGAGCGGAAGTTGAACAATAGGAAAAGCCAGGCGTTCCTGATGCGCCCACCTCGGGTAGAAGATATGGGCGAGGCAGTACTGCGCAGCCAGAAGCAGAACGATGAACGTGCTCCATACTGCAACCGGTGCGATCCATGCATGCCACACCTCAGGCGCGTAGAGGCTGGAGCGACCAAGAAAGAAGCCACGTACAATATCAGGCGACCGAGGGGCAGCCCACGATGGAATGCTTGGGAGGAACTCATCCCACCGATTGCCGGCATTCCGGAACCAAAAGGGCGCCACCAAGGTGGTGATGAGAAACTGCACCATACCCATCGTGGAAATGCCCACCGTGCCGGCCACGGCGGCGTACACAAGAAGCACGAAGCGTTGGCTCACGCGAGGGAGAACGCTGCGAACAAGTACCAGACCCAGCAGCGTGCCGACGGCTGCGAGACTGAGGGCGTTGGATGCTAGATCCGCCGAATGGTAGAGAATCTCACTCCGAAAGACCCAGATACAGACGAGCGGAGCCAACACGATACCGGTGATTGCGCCAAGGTAGAGGCTCGGACGCGGACCCCCAGCCGCGTGTGGCCCGTCGTCGGGCGATGCCAAAGTCCGAGGAGACCGCTCGTCAGGTGCCGAGGCACCTGACGACGAGGTCCTGCCACAGAGCACGGGCATCCACCTGCGTAATCCATCGCATACTCGCGCCGTCATGCGATTCGGCGAAAGCCAAGTCGTCTTGCAGTATCGGGCGGGGGGTCTCGGCCCACTGCGTCAATCCTAGCAAGTGGGCGACGACAATCTCATCCCAGACTGGCCAAAGGTCCGGCCGGCCTGTCACCACACGAGCAATCTCAGCGTTGGCTGCGAGCCATCCGGCCATGAGGTCGCTTAGGTATCGTCCGGCGCGACCCGCCGACGACAGCATGGCCGCGGCCGCCGCTGCAGTCAAGCACAGGTGTTCCTTGCAGACGGCGGCAGAACCGACAGTGAGCGGTGCGGACGACGACAGAAGGACACGCCAGGCGCACGGATCGTTCTTAACGTTCCATTCGTCGCCTCCATGCTCGCGGCTTTGAAAGCCCATGGCGACAATCTCGATGGATGCGGCGATGTCTGGCGCCAGAAGCAGCGCCGAGGCGAGGTCCGTCGCCGCTCCGATGGCGAGAACGATCAGCCTCGCCCGTGGGCCGCCGTCGGCAGTCTCCGACGGCGCCACACGGCGTGCCTCCTCCAAGATGCGCTCCACGCCGGCATTCGGTAGCGGTGTTCGGCAGTCCGGCAACGGCTCACTGGATCCAGGGAGGACCGGCACCGCGTCGCCGCCAGGCAGTCTGCCAAGCACTTCGCGGCACGCGGCAGCAGAGGAATCCGCGGCAGGCGGAGTGAGGTTCGGTGCATGTGTGCTGACCACCGCCCGCAAGTCCAGTGACGGACTCAGGTGCAGATGGGCGAGCGCCCACTGGTCGTCCATCTCCGTTCCGCAGTCCGTTGTCAACACGACGGGTATAGCCTGCGCGACATAGGTAGGGGTCACTGGTGTTACCTCATCCTCATCGAGGTTGTTGCTTGAGCCTTTGGAGCTGTTCCGGCGAGGCAGGCAGCTGGCCGGACTGCGCTCGCTTGAGGAACTCACGCCTCAGCTCGTCGCGAGTGACGCCGGCCCCCTCGACGCTCCTGCCGGACCGATAGAAGAGGTAGCCGACGATGCCGATGACGATGACAAGCACAACGATGAGCACAGCAGGCGGGATCTCTCTTCGCATATGGCTCTCCTTGCGTGTCGGGGTGGGCGTGCAGCACGCCCACCCCGTACCACCCTAGCGGAAACAAGGCGGTATGGAGCTCAATAGGCCCTCCACAGTGAACGCGGGCTGTCCAGGTGGAACGGTTGCATCATTGTCCCACAAGAACTCAGGTGCCAGGGTCGCCTGAATGCGGAGCCACTTCACATGGCCATCCACGAATCCCCAGTTGCCTGCCTTGTTGTGGAAACAACCGATGCCGCCGTAACCGTCGCCGAAGTCCCATGGGATGGTCCAGGCCTCCATGTCCGGCCACGGGTCACGCGTCTCCAGGAGCGAAATGATGGAAGCGGGCTTCTGGAAGTAGGCGAGACTCAGGCGGTCGTCATACCAGTTCCAATGACCATTCGACGCGTAGTTGGCAAGTCCCTTCCAGCGCCGGGGATTGGCATTGAAGTCGTCGAGTGTCATGGTCACATCAGCGATGCACCCACGTCCGCCAATGAACGGCGAACCCATGACCTCTGGCCACCAGAACTCGTTCAGATGGCGGGGCGCCGATTGGCACAACCACACACCCTCGTTCTTGATGTAGGGTTGGACGGCCCACCGCCACGTGTAGTAATACAGCTCCGTGTCGAAACCGAAGCGGCGGTTGATGGGGAAGGTTTCGTCGTAGTCCTGGGCATACATGAGCATGGCGAGGTTGATCTGTTTCATGTTGCTCACACAGGAGATCGCCCGGGCCTTTTCGCGAGCCTGGGCGAACACAGGGAACAGGATGGCCGCCAGAATCGCAATGATGGCGATGACGACCAGCAGTTCGATGAGGGTGAAGCCATACTTGCGCGCTTGCATGGGTGGTTACCTCCTTGCGTGGTGTCTAGCGCGTTGACTTTCGTGAAGCGGTGACGTCGTCAGAGGCGGATCGCGGTGCAGCGGTGGAACCCCGCACGACAAGCTGCACGGGTAGAACGATGTGCCTCGGTTCAAGATCTGGGTTGTCGAGTCGCTCCAACAACCTTGCAGCGGCCCGACGTCCCATGGAAACCGGGTCCTGGTGGATGGTGGTGATATCGAGATAGTGCCCGGCTGCTGTGTCGCCGAATCCTGCCACGGATAGCTCGTCGGGCACTCGGATGCCGGCTTCTCGCGCTGCCGCGAGGCACTCTGCTGCCAGGTCGTCGTTGGCGGCGAAAAGGGCGGTCGGCGGTGGGTCTATCTGCATCAAAGTCGCGAAGATGCTGCGGACATGGTCTGGCGGCATGAAGTAGGACGAGCCAGCGATCATGCGTGGATCCACGCTCATTCCTGCCGATCGCATGGCGTGTTCGTACCCCTCCCTCCTGCTTCTCGATGTGCTCATGGCGTGACCTGCGCTCAAATGCGCGATCCTCTGGTGACCCAACGCGAGTAGATGCTCGACCACAGTTTTCGCTCCCAGAGCGTCATCCGCCGTGACGCAATCCGCTAGGTGCACAGCCGTGTGATCGTCCACGACCACCATCGCTATGCCGTCGGCCACAAGGCATCCGACCCAGTTCAAGAGCGTCTCCTCAGGGACGTCGTCGGGAAGCGCCACGGAGATGAGACCATCCACTCGATGTTGCAGGAGCAACTCGACCTCGTGCTCCTCGTCTGCAAAGCGGTGCTCGGAGTCCGCAAGAAGGATTCGGTAGCCTCGCTCGTTGAGCACCTCCTGAATCCCGTGGACGATGGACGCGTGGAAGCTGCTATCCAGCCGCGGAACAATGACGCCAACCGTCTGGGTTCTCCCTCGCACGAGACCTCGCACGAGGCTGTTGGGCCTGTAACCAAGCTCGCGGGCGGCTTGAAGCACACGCTGACGTGTTGCTTCCGGGATCGAGACGTTCCGGCGGCGGTTGAGCACGAAGGAGACCGTGGTCAAGGACACCCCAGCCTTCTCGGCTACGTCTCGTGCGGTCGCTCTCTTACGCATGGCTAGTAAAGTACATCAGTAAAGTACTTTTATTATAGCCACGTCCTGACGACTTGTCAATAGGTTGGCTGTGAATCGCCCGAGGCAATCGCAATCATCATGGGCGCGTGCCGACTTGCGTGGCCGCGCAGACCTGTGCCGAAGCCGTTCTTCCGGATGGCGCCAGGTGTGCTATACGTATCATAACGCTTAGCTGGGGAGGATGGGCACGTGCTCGACATACGCCTGATTCGGCAAGAGCCGGACTTCGTTAGGCAGGGGCTACGTAAGGTGGGAGCAGACCCAGGTCTCGCGGATCAGGTCCTGGAACTGGACGAACGGTGCAGGGCAGTAGAGACCGAGGTCACGACACTGCGATCCCAGCGGAACGCCGGCTCCAAAGCGATCGGTCGCACGCGCGATCAGGCTGAGCGTGAAAAGCTGCAGGCGGAGATGCGAGAGATTGGCGACCGGATTGCGTTACTTCAGGCGCAGCTCACCGAGCTGGAGAACCAGCGGCACGACCTACTCCTCAACATCCCCAATCTGCCGGCAGAGGACGTGCCCTATGGCGTGGACGAACGCGATAACGTTGTGGTGAAGACCGTTGGCGAGCCGCGTCGCTTCACGTTCGAACCCAAACCTCACTGGGAGATTGGCGCCCAACTCGGGATCCTGGACATCGAGCGAGGTGTGAAGCTGAGCGGCTCCCGATTCTACGTTCTGCGTGGAGCGGGAGCAGCGTTGCAGAGGGCGCTGATCACGTTCATGCTGGATCTCCACATCCGACAGCACGGCTATACGGAGGTCTATCCTCCGGCACTTGTCCGCGAGCATTGTCTTGTCGGCACCGGCAACCTACCGAAGTTCGGCGACAATCTGTACCGTGACGTCGAGGATGACCTCTGGCTTATTCCGACTGCCGAGGTTCCTGTGACGAACCTGCACCGGGACGAGATATTGGAGGCGTCCCAGTTGCCTCTGAAGTACGTCGCCTACACGCCTTGCTTCAGGCGGGAGAAGATGTCGGCAGGACGGGACGTCCGCGGCATCAAGCGTGGACATCAGTTCGACAAGGTGGAGATGGTGAAGATATGCACCCCAGAAACCTCTCGAGCTGAGTTGGACGGCCTTGTGGACAATGCCGAGGACGTCTGTCGGTCTTTGGAGATCCCGTATCGAGTGGTGCAAATGTGCACGGGGGATCTTTCCTTCGTGTCGGCTATCAAGTTCGACCTGGAGCTGTGGGCGCCAGCTTGCGGCGAGAACGGGGGAGAGTGGCTCGAAGTCTCTTCGTGCGGCTGCTTCACAGATTTCCAGGCGCGGCGGGCCAACATTCGCTATCGTCCATCCCCCGGAGCGAAGCCCGAATTCGTCCATACCCTGAACGGTTCCGGACTTGCCCTGCCCAGAACGCTCATTGCGGTCCTCGAAAACTACCAGAATGAGGATGGCTCGGTGACCGTACCAGCGGTCCTTCGACCCTATCTGGGTGGATTGGAGCGCATCGAACCGCAGTGATAGCCCGCTGTGTACCGGCGGGAACGGCCCGCTAGTGTCGCGACGCCGCGTCGTCGTCATCGGTGGTGGTCCAGCCGGCATGCTGGCCGCGGGAATGGCAGCTACGGCTGGCGCGAAGGTGACGCTGTTGGAGCGTGGCCCCAGGACCGGGCGGAAACTCCGGCTGACAGGGAAGGGCCGCTGCAACCTCACCAACGCCGCCGACCTCGACGTCTTCATCCAGGCCTTCGAACCGAACGGGCGCTTCCTCTATGGCGCGTTCTCCCGGTTTTTCCGGGATGACTTACTCGCGCTTCTCGCACAGTATGGCGTGCAGACCAAGACCGAACGTGGCGGAAGGATCTTTCCGGTTTCGGACTCAGCGCTGGAAGTCGCCGCAGCGTTGGAGCACTGGATGCGGGACTGCGGCGTCGAGATCCGCGTGAACACGAGGGCTCGGGGCTTGGTGACGGAAAACGATCGCATCGCGGCGGTGGACCTGTACTACGGTCGTATGGACGCCGGAGCAGTGGTGGTAGCAACGGGCGGTCTGTCGTACCCGCGGACTGGAAGCACCGGTGACGGTTACAGCCTTGCGGCGGCAGTGGGCCATACGATCGTGCCAACGGCGCCTGCGCTCGCGCCAATCCTTACGGATGAAGCATGGGTTGCAGATCTCAGTGGGCTGACATTGAAGAACGTCGAAGCGAAGCTCGCCGACCGGAGCACTGGGAGGGTCTTGGCATCCGAACGCGGGGAGATGCTCTTCACCCACAAAGGTGCCTCCGGGCCGATCATCCTCACATTGAGCCGGAAGCTACGTTTCGTGCAGGGGGCAGTAGACTTGCTGGTGGATCTGAAGCCGGCGCTGACCCCGGAGGAATTGCGGCTGCGGTTCCTGCGTGAGTTCCGGCGACCGTGTCAGTTCGCCACATACGCGCGCGAACTCGTTCCCAGGAGCCTTGCAGCCCTGCTTCCGGTACTGTGCAGTATTCCGGCGGAGATGCGACTGAGCAATATCACCGCTACCCAGCGGGCCAGGCTAATCGAGGTGCTCAAGGGGCTCCGTCTCTCGGTTGCCGGTGTGGCGCCGGTGGAAGAGGCGATCGTCACGGCGGGTGGCATAGCTCCGGGTGAGGTGGACTCTCGCACGATGATGTCCCGCCTTGTCCGCGGTCTCTTCTTCGCGGGGGAAGTACTCGATCTCGACGCCGTGACAGGAGGGTTCAACCTGCAAGCAGCGTTTTCCACCGGTGCGGTTGCCGGGTGGGCTGCGGCAGCGTATCTGAAGGAGATGCAGGGCTAGCCGCACCGCGACAGACAGACAGGAATCGCCGCGTCTCCAACGGAATACGTGGTTCACAACGACCGCAAGTATCGCTGTGTCGGATCAGCGGTGGGCTTGTGGTGGAGAAGGAGATTGAACGATGCTGCTCGACGGGAAAGTCGTGCTTGTCACTGGCGGTGCGCGAGGTATAGGTGCCTGTATTACTCGCGTACTGGTCCGGCATGACGCAACCGTAGCCATCAACTACTCAGCCAGCGCGCAGCGGGCGGAGGCACTTGCGCAAGAGATGCACAAGGCAGGTGGCCGGGTGACTGCCTACTGTGCCGACGTTCGGGATGCCGCACAGGTGGAGGCCATGGTGGCTGCCATCGTGGGGGACTACGGTAGGATAGATGGAATCGTCAACAATGCCATCGCCGGCAGCCAACCAGGCACCGCGGCGGAATCGCCCGTCGCCGACTTCGACAACATGTTCGACTTCGGCTGCCATGCCGTGCTGAATACGACACGCGCGGCCCTCCCCTACATGCGCGCCCAAGGCGGAGGTCGCATCGTGAACATCGTCACCGAGCTGTGGAACATGGCGCCAGCAGGCTGGGCACCCTACCTGGCAGGCAAAGGTGCCATGGTGGGCCTTTCTCGCAGTATGGCCTGCGAGCTCGGGCCGGACGGCATAACCGTCAACATGGTAGCGCCGGGTTGGATGGCAGACGAGAAGGTGAACACAGAGTCGGAGGCGTCCCTGAACTTCGGCAAGAGCCTGCCTCTACGTCGTCACGGTAGTGCGGAGGAGATCGGCAAGGCCTGTGTGTTCTTCCTGAGTGACCTTGCTGAATACGTTACGGGTGCGTACCTACCTGTCACGGGCGGCCGCATCACGCAGATGGGAGCATAGGCTATGAAAGAACGCCTGGGTGTTGGAGTCGTGGGTGCAGGCAGCATCGGCATCCGTGGGGCCTTACGACACCTGAGTCTGGCCGACGTCCAGGATCGCGTGTATCTGGCTGCCGTCTGCGATCCAGTGCCGGGAAGGGCGAAGGCTGCTGCCGAGGCTTACGGTGTGGCACGCGCCTACGAGACGTTCGAAGAGATGTTGGGGGACGACGCTGTAGACGCTGTGACGCTGTGTTCGCCCATTGGCCTACACTATGAGCAAGGGCTAGCGGCGATCCGCGCTGGCAAGCATGTGCACTTCAACAAGACGATGACAACCACGACGGCCGAGGCCACGCACCTTATCGAAGAGGCTTCTCGACGCGGCGTCGAGCTTGTGGCAAGCCCCGGACAGATGCTCCGGCCATCCAACCGGGCAATACGGCGTCTGATTCAAGAGGGCGCCATCGGTCGAATCTCCTGGGCAGCAACGGGCGCTGCCTTCGGCGCATATCACGAGCACGAGACCGTCCGCCAGGGTGACGATGTTCTATCGAACGTGAATCCGGCCTGGTACTGGAAGAAACCTGGCGGAGGTCCGATGTACGATATGACCGTCTACGGTCTTCACAGCCTTACGGGGGTGTTGGGTCCTGCGAAACGTGTTACAGGTTTCTCCGGTACGGCAATCAAAGAACGGCACTTTCGTGGCACAACCTACCTGTGCGATGCCGACGACAATACCGTCCTCCTGCTCGACTTCGGGAACGATCTCTACGCGTTTGTCCACGGTACGTTCGCGGGCATGGTAACGAGGTTCGGCGCGCCGAGCTACTTCGGCGAGAAGGGGTCCATCGAGGGGGACATGCTGAATGGCGAGCCGATCCCCTATGAGGGACGCGACGTTGCCGCCTCGTCTCCCATAGGCGAGACTGCGCTGCTGCCCCACGTAACCGGCGCGCATCGGGAGCTGGAAGAGGCCCACGTATTCGAAGATGTCATGCAGCTCGTGGACCGGGTGCTCTACGGAACTCCGTCGGTTGCGACTGCGGAACATGCTCGCCATGTCATCGAGATTATCGAAGCTGGCTATCGTGCAGCGGAGACTGGCCAAGTTCAGGAACTGAAGACGACTTTCGAGCAGACCGTAAGGTAACGAGGCAACCCCCTAGCCATAGGGCCATACGATGAATGTCTTGGTGCCCAGGATGGCGCTCACGAGCATCCAATCAGTCCCACCAGAGCATCCGCCCAGCATTATCCCAAGAAAAAGGGGAAGGGACTAGGGATAGGCTCGCAAACCACCAGGCAGCCAAGGAAGAGAGTCCAGCAAACAGCTGGCCGCAGCCATCAACGCCAATCACCCGACCGCCAGAAGTCCGAGCCGCCGATCCAGCAGCGTTCCACGGCTTGTGGGTTGCTCACCACGAGCCAATTCGGCAAGTGCGGTGTGATCTGCACGGTCCATTTGCTTGCTGGTGTCGCATAGCGATGGGGGTAGCTGAGAATCGGTACGAGCACTTCGATCAGGTCATGGGACGACATCACTGCCACCATGAGCTTCAGGAAGTAGGTGGCGAGTCTTTCTCTTGGAGCCAGACGCCAAGCAGGACGTAGACCGCCGGCCAAGTTCCCACCGACAATCAGAAGCAGTAGCAGGAAGAGGATGTGTGGAAAGACAGAGACTGTGTTGGGCTGGCCCGCATATCGAATAGCAACGACCAAGATATTGAACCAGGCAACTCCTGGGGCTAGCAGAGCAGCCAACACCATGGATCGTAGGGAGAAAGGGCTGGGAGGATGGCGACGATGCCCAAGCACACTAGCGTATCGTGTACCCTGCGGCGACAAGAGCGATGGTAGTTACGCTAACTTGTCGTGCCTAGAATCTGCTGTCGCTCGAGCGACGGGCTGCAGCAAACCGGCGCGGGCTGGGCTATCATAGTAAGAGGTGCAGAGGATCTCGTCGGGCACGGCAGGAGGAGGGGTCACGAACATGGACAAGCAGCGCGCGCTCGAGATGGCGCTGACGACCATCGAGAAGCAGTTCGGCAAAGGTGCCATCATGCGCCTGGGCGACACCACGAAGCTTGCGGTGGAGGCGATACCGACGGGCAGTATCGCGCTCGATATGGCGCTCGGTGTCGGAGGGGTGCCGCGAGGTCGGATCGTGGAGATATTCGGCACGGAATCGTCTGGCAAGACAACCCTCGCTCTCTCGGTGGTGGCGCAGGCCCAGCGCCAAGGGGGCACGTGCGCGTTCGTGGACGCGGAACATGCCCTTGACCCTGACTACGCTGCAGCCATAGGCGTCAACATCAACGAGCTGCTCGTCTCTCAACCCGGCACTGGCGAAGAAGCCCTGGAGATCATGGACTCGCTCGTACGCTCGAGCGCCGTGGACGTTGTGGTGTTGGACTCCGTGGCCGCTCTAGTCCCGAAAGCGGAGATCGAGGGAGAGATGGGCGACTCCCACGTCGGACTGCAGGCGCGCCTCATGTCTCAGGCATTGCGCAAGATAGCCGGGAACCTCAGCAGGGCGAGTTGCTGCGCCATCTTCATCAACCAGATCCGCGAGAAGATCGGTGTCATGTTCGGCAATCCCGAAACGACGCCCGGTGGGCGCGCTCTGAAGTTCTGGGCCAGTGTGCGTCTCGATGTACGCCGTGTGGAGACAGTCAAGTCTGGCACGGAGGCTGTCGGAGCCAGGACCCGCGTCAAGGTTGTGAAGAACAAGGTGGCTCCACCATTCCGTGTAGCCGAGTTCGACATCATCTTCGGCAAGGGCATCTCCCGCGCTGGTGGGGTTCTGGACTTGGCAGTCGAGATGGATATCGTCACGCGTAGTGGTTCACACTTCAGCTACGGCGAGACCCGCCTCGGCCAGGGCAGGGAAAACGCACGGGCGTTCCTCGAGTCGAATCCCGAGGTCTTGGACGAGATCGAGGAGAAGATCCGCAGTTCCGAGCGGTTCCCTGCCACCCTCACATCGCCTACAGCGGACCGGTTCGCAGAGACCTGACACCGCCTGTCGAGGTAGCTCCTCGGGCCGCCTTACCGTGAACGTTCGACGGCTCGCTGCGTCGTATCTAGTGGCGATGGACAATGCGCCGCACAAGTACGATGCACGGAGGTGACAAGTGAACCCACGAGTTGGATGGATACCGGCTGGGGCTGCGCTCCTAGTCATGATGCCAACGAGCGCACTGGGTCAGCCTGCACCCTCGGCGCGGGTCCCCGATCCCGGAGCAGTAGCGAATCGTGTGCTGCAGAACTTGCGGCAGCGAGGCGTGCTCGGTCAAGGACGATTGTACGGCTGGGGAGGTGCGTTCTGGTTTGGTCCCCAGGCTGGCCGTGGCCCGTCTGTATGGTACGCTCCGCGTATGCCACGCCCGTGGCTTCGTCGCATGCCGGTTCCGGCACCGGGCATGTGGCCGCGCGTTCCGCTCGCCAGACTCGGACTTTCCGAGGCGCAGCGGAAGGAACTGGCGGAGATCCTGGCATCAGCGGTTCGAGACCGGGTGATGCTGATGACCGACCCGAACCTGAAGCCTCACGAGCGACTGGCCAAGCTCGCAGAGATCCGGCGGAGCGTCCGGACGCGCATCGAGGCATTGCTGACACCGGAACAGAAAGAGAGACTGCGAACACCGGCCCCGAAGGGAGCACCGCCAAGCAAAGCGCGACCGCAGCGCAGCAAGGGGCGTCCTGCCTGAAGCGTAGGAGCGGCTCGAGGCGAACGAAGGTCACCAGGAAACACAGCCGGCGCCCCGATGGATCGAAGGCGCCGGCTATGTCTCAGGTCCGTGTCGTTGCGCCGGAGTACCTCTAGCTGCCTTCGTCTCTCCGTCGCAGGGGGATCACGGCCATTCTGCGCAACCGCGCTCGAACAACGTGCTCCGGCTCAGCGATGCGAAGTAGCGCAAGAGGTACAACGATGACGAGCGTCGCGACTGCCACCGTCATGGTAAGTGGCGTGGACGTATGCGGAGCGCGGACGCCGAAGACGTGCGCGAGGACCCCTTGCAGTCCGAAGAGCAAGGCGACCATGGCTAGACCCCTGATGACCGCTTTCGCCTTCGCCATGACACCAACCTCCGGATCGCGAAGCAGCGATAGCCCCACCGGCAGCTCGAGCGCGCGGGGCCGATAGCGCTCCCATACGCTGCGCGCTACAGCACGGTAGAAGACACTGGATTCCTCGCGGCGGTACATAATGAACACCACTCCTTTCGCTTTGATTAGACGGCTTTCGGCGTCTTTCGTTTCAGGTAGTCCAGCAGCACTAGGAGGTCTATGACCGTGCTACGAGCGCTTCTTGTATATCTGGCCCTTGCATACGGAGCTACACCTTTCGCTCTTCAAGGAGACCGTACCGTCGGCCTTCCGGCGACGGTGCTGCAGGAAGTGCGCGAACCGACGGCGCTGCCTGCTGGAACGTACGAGCTGGTCCGTCGGTGGAGCGTCGTAACTGGGGCTCAACACACGACCGGCCGTGCGGTGACCGACTTGGATGCTGCCGGTCAGCGCGCTTGGGAGGCTCGGCCAGGCAGAGCAGTCGTGGGCAAAGCCCTGGTGTATGGTCCTTACTTGGAGGTTCCTTCTGGCGATTACGTGGCGTTCGTCCGCATGAAGGTAACGGAAGATGTGGGTGCAGAACGTGTCGCCGACCTCGACGCGGTTGTAGACTACGGTCAGACCGTCTGCACGGCAATGGAGCTGCCGGGGTACGAGCTCCGTGTGGGGAAGTACCGGCGTGTTCCTCTGGCCTTCCGCTGCCCGGGTGGCAAGCTGGAGATTCGCGTGCACTGGTCGGGCTACACGCCGCTGCTGGTAGACACTGTGGAACTCTACCGGCTCGTGGGCGGTTCCGTGGGGTCCGGCGTGCGAAGGGCGCCGGAGGCTGTCCCGAGTGGCAGACCTGCGGATCTAGATCCTCCCGCGGAGAGACGCCCGTATCCGGACATCTTCCCCGTCTCGAATCCGCCCACCGATCCGTTGCTCGTCTGCGACATCACACGGGAGACGCCGGACGTGCAGCTCTGTGTGTTCGTCCTGCAAGGGTTGGCCAATCGGAAGCGACCGGCTCTGTACTGCCTGTACAACTCGACGGATACCATGTGGCTCAACTGGATACGTCGCAACGGCTACATCAAGTCCACACGGAGCGTGGCTAGGTGGACCGCGCTACTGCCCATGTTTCGGAGCAGGTATCGGGGGCTGGTTGTCACAGACCCTGCGCTCCCGGCTACGAAGAACATAGCGAACATGGTGGCGTCTGTGGAGGACTGCCTTGTCGTGTCACCCAGGATGCTCCGGACGTTCGCCAAGGAGTGGGCGGGCCTGGCCATCAAGGCGGACCTGCGCGGACGGTGGCAGACCAGCGCTGATGCCTACAAGTGGGCGCTGGAGCACTTGTGGCCGAAACTGAACCATCATCTGGCGGCGTGCTCGTACCCGGAACACCTTGGTCTTCGCGACTACCTCACTCAGCATCGGGCGTTCATCTTCTGGATCTCCGGTCCCATTGACGGCGCGGCGCCGTATGCGAATCCGACTGCAGAGGCAAGGGTAGCTGAGGAATTGCTTGCCCGCATGCCGCCCAACAGCCCGATCATGAGCTACCCGTGGGCCGCCAAGGATGTTGGCATAGGCGAGGGCCCTGGCGTGACGCTCTTTGCCGAGTTTGGTAAGTACCTGGTTGGGTCCATCAACTGCACGAACCTGAGCGTCCATTCGGGATTCAAGGTGTCGCTCATGAAGCCGCGATCGGCGCCGGTGCCGCGCCTCGACAAGAACAAGGTCTACCTGTCGTTCATCATGTCAGACGGCGACAATCTGCCGGTGCTGACGATCAGCAACTTCCCACAACTATGGACCGATCCAAACCGAGGGAAGGTGCCGATGGGCTGGACCCTATCCCCTTCGGCGAGTCTGCTCATTCCGGCGGTCGTCCAGTATTACTACAGTACGGCGACTCCGAACGACGCCTTTCTGGGGGCCGTGTCCGGCGTAGGTTACACGTACCCGGACTCGTATGGCCTACGATACAAAGCCGAGCAGCGACAGGCGGTGTTCGACGGTTTCCTTACCCAGACAGAGACGTACATGAACCGAGCGGGCTTGCGCAGCCTCTGGATCATGAACGCAACTCAGCCAGAGAAGATCCGACGCTATGCAGAACGCATCGGCCCGCTGGAGGCGCTGTTCCCGGACTACGGCAAGCGCGTTTCGGACTATGGCGAGGCGACGTATCCTTCAGCTAGGAACGTCCCGGTCTTTCATGCGGTGTCAGGTTGGACGGAGAATGCCACACGAGAGCAGAAGATCAAGCAGATGGTGGAGGAAATCCGCTCCATGACGCCCTCAGAGCGCCCTGCCTTCATGCATGCGTTCATCTGGAACTGGGGTGCCGACATGAGCGTGTACCCGGAGGTAATGAAACGGTTGGGTCCTGGGTACGTGGCAGTTCGTCCCGACCACCTGGCAGCCTTGTATCGGCAGGACCTTGGTTGGCGGCAGTTGCTCGTGCGCATGCCGACACAGACGATGGCCATCGAGGGACGTCCCGTGAGTGTGGGCCTGATGCTCCAGAACGTCACTCGCCAACCGATGAGCGTCCAACTCAAGCCGCTAAGCGGGATGCAGGACGCGAGCCTGACACCTTCCACGGTCTTGCTGGAACCATCCGAGTCCGCGGAAGTGACTCTCACCGGCAGTCCCGACGCCGACGAGGTCGCGTTTCTCGTGCAGGCACCCTTCGGAGAAAGACGATACGCCTTGCCCATCCGCCGCGTTCCGGGGGTGGAACTCGGCGACGCCGTGCTCCCCGACGGCGTGTTGCGCTTTGTCCGGCGCTATGAGGCCGAGACTCTTCCCCATGGGTCAGGAGCTGCGTTGGCAGACACAGGGGCCGCGGGTTCCGTGGCCTGGAAGGCCGATGCCACGTGCGCGAAAGCTGGTTACATCGTTTTCGGGCCCTACGCGTCTCTCCCCGCAGGCAAGTACGTCGCGTTATACCGTCTGAAAGGGGAAGGTGCCGGGGTTCTCGGTCTAGTGGATACGTGCGTGGGAGGGGGGCACCCCATCACTTCGAGCCGCGAGGTGCGCGAGGAGGAGCTTGCTGGTAACGGCTATAGGGTCATCCCGCTCGTGTTCACTCATCCTGGCGGCCCAGTCGAGACGCGCGTACAGTGGTCCGGCCATGGGCGACTCACGGTGGACTGGATAGCACTGTGGCGCGTCGCGCCCTAGCCTGCATCCGACACGCAGTTCTCGATGGCCAGTTGAATGATCCTGTCGAGGAGCTCGGGAAACGTGATACCCGCGGCACGTGCTGCATCTGGCAGGAGGCTCGTGGGTGTCATGCCAGGGATGGTATTCGTCTCCAGCACATAGGGCTGATCGCCGACGACGATCATGTCTACGCGAGACATGCCATGGCAACCCAAGAGGCAATGCGTCCGTCTGGCGTAATCGCGAGCTAACTCCGCGGCTTGGCCGGAGATCCGCGCAGGGATGATGTGTTGGCTGCCACCTGGGGCGTACTTGGCCTCGAAGTCATAGAAGCCACCCTTTGGCACGATCTCGATGAGCGGAAGCACTTCGGGATTCCTGTTGCCGATGAGGCCGGCGGTGATCTCCACGCCGCGCAGGTAGGTCTCGATGATTACGTCGCTGTCGTATCGCAAAGCTTCGTCCACAGCAGGCGCAAGCTCGTCGGGAGCACGGACAATGGAGCAGCCGATGGTACTTCCTTCGCGACTTGGTTTGACGATTACCGGGTACCCCAGCGTGTCACCTACACGTTGCGTCAGTTGTACGGGGTGCTGCTGCCCGGGGCCAATGACCAGATCCTCTGGTACAGGTATGCCGTCGCTGCGCAGTACACGCTTCGTCATGACCTTGTCCATCGCCATGGCGCTGGCGAGAACTCCCGAGCCGGTGTAGGGGATTCCCAGGAGCTCGAGAAGCCCCTGGATCGCTCCATCCTCTCCTCCGCGACCATGAAGAGCAATGAAGACTACGTCCGGCCGATTGGCGCCGGATATCCAGTCCTCGATGTGAAGAGGTGGAATGGCATCGTCGTCCTGAGGCAGAAGGCTGCGACCACTGACCTGGAGAGATGCCGGGTCCGCTGCCACCGTGATATACTTATCGGGATCGAGGGCGGCCAGAATCTGACGACCCGTCGAGATAGAGATCTGCCGCTCGCCGGAAATCCCACCCATGAGCACTGCTACGCGTAGCTTTGGCAACATACTTCCTCCGAGGAAACTCGCTGGCACCGAGGACTTGCCTGCTGGTGCCTTTCTCATGGTAGCACTCGAAGGCCGCCCATGGAACCGATGACCTTGCGCGATATAGCGGCCGCTCTAAGTGTGGCCGTCGTGCCGAGCGAGAACCCCTTGGTTGAAGGGGTGTGCACGGATACGAGGAGCGAGTGCCGAAGACGCGTCTTCTTTGCGCTACGGGGAGAACGCACGGACGGACATCTCTACGTCCGACAGGCGGAAGAGAACGGGGCGGCGGCAGTCGTCGTAGACCATCCCGTCGGCGCCACGAAGTTGCCGCAACTCGTTGTGCAGGACACCTTGAAGGCGCTGGGCGATCTGGCCCGGGCGTATATCGGGCGCCTGCAGGCAGCTCGCGTGGCTGTGACGGGTAGCGTAGGGAAGACGACCGTGCGGTCCATGATAGCCACCGTGCTCTCGGCCCGGTACACGGTGTGTGAATCCGCTCGCAACTACAACAACGAGATCGGACTGCCGCTAACCATCCTCAACGTAGAGCGACAGCACACAGCTGCGGTTCTCGAGATGGCGATGCGGGGCAAGGGACAAATCGCCTATCTGGCGGGCATCGCGAGACCAGAGATTGGCGTCATCACGAACGTCGGCGTATCGCACATGGAGTTGCTGGGAAGCCAGGACGCTATCGCTGACGCGAAAGCCGAGCTCTTCGACGCCCTTCCAGATGGGGGAGTGGCGATCCTACCCGCCGACGATGCGTACCGCACCTTCCTGTGCCTGCGTGCGTCCGCTGTACCTGGACGCAGGGTGATCACTTTCGGCGTGGCAGGGGACGCCGACTTCCGGTGTCACGGCGTCGTCATCTCCTCGACTGCTCAGACCGAGTTCGCCGTGAATGGCGTTCCCTTCGTCGTCCAGACGCCTGGACTCCACCTGGCCGTGGATGCTTCTGCCGCGTGTGCTGTCGGCTACGCCCTAGGTGTCACCCTGGAGGAAGCTTCGCACCAACTGCGTAGCTGGGTCCAACCAGAGCAGCGCATGACCGTCCGCCAGACGCCGAGAGGCCCGATTGTGCTCGATGATACGTACAATGCCGCGCCAGACTCTGTGCGTGCTGCCCTGCGAACGCTAGTGAGCATGGCATCTTCCGGCGGCCGACGCGCGGTTGCGGTATTGGGGGACATGAGAGAGCTTGGAGACTACGCAGCCGACGCTCATGCTGCGCTGGGACGATTGCCCGAGATGGAGGCTATCGCGGTCCTGGTGACAGTAGGTGCAGACGCCCGTCGGATCGCGGAAACTGCGCCGGTGACAACCAAGCATGCCTGCTCGACGACGGATGAAGCCGCGCAAGTGCTAGACGAGCTATTGGAGGCCGGAGATATCGTACTGGTCAAGGGATCTCGGGCAATGGCGATGGAGAAGATCGTTCGAGCTCTGGTGGACTCGCATTGAGCGCGAGAATGACGAAGGGACACGCACGCGCGTGTCCCTGGTGCATCCAGCCGACGCGCGGATTCGAACCGCGGACCTGCTCATTACGAGTGAGCTGCTCTACCACTGAGCCACGTCGGCCCATCCAGTGCCGCGGACCGGACTTGAACCAGTGACACGTGGATTTTCAGTCCACTGCTCTACCAACTGAGCTACCGCGGCACAACGAATAGGAGTATACCCATGCGATCCGAAACAGGTCAAGCAAGCCAGGTTCTGTCCGCGTTCACGGGTGTAATTGCGCCAATGTACACGCCCGTGAACGCGGATGGTTCCCTCGACGAAACCGGCACGCGGGCGATGGTGGAGTGGCTCGCGGATTGCGGCTGCGTCAGAACGGTCTTCGCCCGCAGTGGCATGGGCAAGATGTTCACTTTCACGGTGGAGGAGGTCGAGCGGTTCGCCCGCCTGGTCCACAGCGCCATCGCTGGCCGCATGGGCCTGCTAGTGGGAGCTGGGGGGGAATGGCGGAATCGAGAGCAAGGCGGGTACGCAGACGAAGACACCTACACGAGCCAAGCTATCGAGCTAACGGACTTTGCACGCGAGCTAGGTGCCGATGGAGCTGTGCACGTACTGCCTGCTGCCATCCGGCCGCGTGGTTCCGAACCGCATAGTGAACTCGTCCTGCGTTACTACAAGACGGTCCACGACGCCACGAACCTTCCGATCATCCTCTACCAGCCTGGCGGCATCCCTGAACCCTACCGTCTCACAGCCCGTCTCATGGAACGGCTCCTCGAGCTGCCGCGTATCGCTGGTCTGAAGCTCTCGACCACGGACGACGCAGTGTTCGGTCCCATTGCCGAGGTAGCTCGCCGCCGTCCTTTCGCGCTCATCTGCGGGCACGAGGGGTATTATGTGGCCGGCTTGCGACAGGGTGCCGTGGGCGTCATTGGTCAGGGATGCAATGGTTACCCCGAGATCCTGGCTGTTGCGGAGAAACGGGAACGCGCCGGCGACTGTGACGGCGCTGAACTGGCCATGGCAGACGTTTGGGAGGGGTTACGCGCTACAGCTGGATTGGACAGCTCTGTCGCCCTGAAGCAGTACTTCGCTCGTTGCGGCTATCCGATCCTGCCGTACGACCGAAGCGGCACGCCGCCCTATGACGATGCGGTGGTTCAGCGTGTCGCCGAGCGCCTGGACGCGCTACGTGCGCCGTACAGGGCGGAACTCGGGCTAGCGCCGAGGATGCGTCGAACGCCCGACGTAGCCTGACTCAGAACAGGAGGAATACCCATGGGACTGATGGATGGTCGTTGCGTGCTGGTGACAGGCGCGCGGAACAGATACAGCATCGGTTGGCATTGCGCCGAATCCCTGATGCGCGAAGGAGCTGTGCTGGCCTTTTCCGTATTCGGTGACAGGGAAGAGCGGGAGGTACGGAACCTCGTTGCCGATGCCGGCTTGCCGGCGGTGCCCGTTTTCCAGTGCGACGCGACGAAACCCGAAGACGTGGACCGCCTGTTCGTACAGGTAGGTGAGACGTTTGGCGGAAAGCTCCATGGTCTCGTCCACAGCATTGCGTTCGCACCACGCGAAGCTCTGAGCGGCGACTTTATCTCGACCTCCGGCGAAGCATTCGCAGTCGCCATGGAGAGCAGTGTGTATACCCTAGTTACGTTAGCCCGGGGTGCGCGGGATCTCATGAAGGCCGCAGAGGGCGGCGCCATCGTGACGCTTACTTACCTTGGCGGCGAGCGAGTCGTCCCTCGCTATAATGTCATGGGCGTCTGCAAGGCCGCACTCGAATCGAGCCTGCGGTACCTTGCCTATGATCTGGGACCGGACAACATTCGGGTGAACGCTGTCTCCGCCGGGCCCATCAAGACCTTGGCGGCCCAGGGCATTCAGGGGTTCAGCTCGATGCTGGAGCAGGTCGCCGAGCGCTGCCCGCTCCGGCGCCGGGTAAGCGCCGATGAGGTCGGTGATGCAGCCATGTTCCTCCTCAGTCCGCTTGCGCGTGGCATTACCGGCGAGACACTCTTCGTTGATGCGGGCTACAACATCATGGGCATGTGATGCGTCTCGTGTGGCACGCACCTGTCGAAAGGACGAACGCAGATGAATGTTGATCGAACGGCAGCATGGCAGCTCCTGACGGAATACACGTCGAGCGACAGTCTGATCAAGCATGCGCTTGCGGTGGAAGCTGCCATGCGCCACTACGCCACGGTGTTCGGTGAGGACCCCGAACTGTGGGGTGCCGTCGGCCTTGTCCACGACTTCGACTACGAACGATGGCCGCAAGCGCCCGACCATCCGAACCAGGGCATGGCCATACTACGGGAGCGGGGTTGGCCCGAGGAGATCGTTGCGGCTATTGGCAGCCATGCGGAATACACGGGCATCCCACGGGAGAACCTGATGGCCAAGACGCTTTATGCGGTGGACGAGCTTTGTGGCTTCCTGACAGCCGTGGCATACGTGCGTCCTTCGAGGAAGATCGCCGATGTGGAGGTGACGTCCGTGCGGAAGAAGATGAAAGATAAGGCTTTCGCACGTTCCGTCTCACGGGAAGACATTGTCCGGGGCGCCGAGGAGCTAGGCATTCCGCTGGATGAGCACATCCAGCACTGCATCACGGCGATGTGCAGCGTCGCGGCGGACTTGGGACTCTAGTGCGAGGTAGATCGTGGACGTGCCAAGCTGGCTCCGCTACGTGGTGCTCGGCGTAGGAACCGTTCTAACCGCCGTGTGCCTGTGGTTCGTGGCCCATTCCGTCCGCCGGCTGAACCGTAGAATCGCGGAGTTCGAAGAGGAGCTGGAAGCCCGCAAGGGTGCTCCCCTGGATCCATATGCGGCGCTTGCGGAGATCTACGCCGAGCAACGACCTCCGCGCGAGAAACGGACGAAAGGCCCTTGAGCAGGGCCTGTGGCTACTCTGAGAACGGTTCTTCTGCGAGGTCCGGCTCTACTTCCGCATCAGTCTCTGCTGGCTCGACGTCCAGCTCCTCCTCGTCCATTTCCTCTTCGTCCAGGAACTCCTCGTCGGGCAGTACGGGTGGCATGTCGTCTGCAAGAGGCGGTGCCTCGTGGAAAGCCGTTTTTCCTGCCTGTCGCTGGCGGCATTCCTCGCACTCGAACTGCACACGAGCGGTACTCAGCCACGACGGGATGGAGGGTATGGGGTTGCCGCACTCCTCACATGTGACCTGGGTTCTATGGACCTTCTCTTTCGGCATGGTCTAGTCGCTCCGTTGGACCGCGTTAGCTGCCTTGGAATCCTGAGCTGCGACCGCGGATGCGGCAGCGCGTTCTGCCTCCGCCTGTCGAGCCGTGCGAATAGATACGAACCCGTTGATGAACATGATGATCGAAGCTAGCAGATATATCTGCCAGCCGTAAGGATTCTCGGGCATACCAGGTTCCGAAAGCCAGCGATTGCCCTTGAACACGCCTACGATAGCAATACCCAGCAGGGCAATGCCGCTCAGTATGAAGCTGTTGAAGTATCGAAGTCTCAATCTCATCTTCTCTCGCTCAGGGCCGCTTATCATAGCCCGCGAGCGCCCGCAGAGTCAACGTATGCAAGGTGCGTCAAGGACGAAGGAGTGGTCCCACCAGCTTGTGTCGGATAGCGGAAGGCATCGCCAGGGCAGCTCAGACTGGTGGATCGTGTGTGCCCGGGAAGGTTGGCTGGTTGTCGACGATATCCGTACCGGGACAGATGCTGGTGTCCTGGAGGCCGTCTTCGTTTGGCGCGACCCATGCGCTTATCATGATTGCCGCACTGGGAGCGCCATGTCGCGCCGCTACATACATCAGCACCGACGCCAGCCGTCGAGCGTCAGCGTGATACGCCGTTCCCTAGAGATGGCAGGAGAACCGCGACGGCCGTCGTATACCGCTCCAGCGATGCTCGAAACCCGGCTGCGAGCGGCACCGTAATGCGTGCGGGCATGGTGCTCGCTGGAGCGGCCATGTTATCCTGATCAGAGAGTGAGTATGAGGGCGAAACTGGTCATTGGTTGTCTTGTCCCAGTCTTGGTAGTCGGTGGGCTTGGGTACTGGGGCTACAGACGATTGACTGCGAAACCCCCCAAAGCGGAGCGGCTAGCCGTCGTGGATCGAGGTGTGGTGGAGGTCAAGGTGGTGGAAACCGGAACCATCGAGCCTCTCAAGAAGGTGGAGATCAAGTCGAAGGTTGCCGGCCGGCTGGCGAAGCTCTACGTGGACGAGGGGGATCGTGTCGTGAAGGGACAAGTGCTAGCGGAGATCGATCCGACGGAAATCAACAGCCAAGTGGAGCAGATCCGAGCGCAGGTGTACGGCGCCAGAGCACGTCTCGCACAGGCCCTGAAGAACGTATCGTATCAGAAGGAGCAGACGGATTCCCTCATTCGGCAGGCACAAGAGGCAGTCGCGTCGGCGGAAGCGCGGCTGCGGTCAGCAGAGACGGAGCGCGCGAGCCAGCCTGCGATTGTGTCCAGTGACGTACGACAGGCCGAAGCGTCGTTGGAAAGCGCCCAGAAGAACTTGGACCTGCTGAAGACGACAACCCAGCCCCAGGCTCTTGTCCAGGCCCAGGCTGGCCTCGATGAGGCGAAGGCGGCCTATGAGCAAGCCGAGCGTCACCTGGAGCGCCAGCGCTCACTCTTGAAGAAAGGCTTTGTGTCTCAGCAGGCGGTGGATGCTGCCGTTTCCGAGCAGGCTGCTGCCGCATCGCGACTGGCGCAGGCGAAAAAGCGCATGGAACTGCTGGAAGAGCAACAACGCATGGAGATTGCTGAAGCCGAAGCACGGGTCGCGCAAGCACGCGCGGCTCTGGATCGCGCGAAGACCAGCGAGCGCCTAGTCCGTGTGCGAGATGACGATGTCCAGGCCGCGAAGGCAGCGCTCGAGCAAGCACGCGCTCAGTTGCGCGCTGCGCTTTCGGGACGACGGCAGGACAAGATGCGCGAAGATGACGTGGCGCAGGCGCGGTCGGCGGTGACACAGGTGGAGAATCAGCTCCGTGAGGTGCTCGTACGTCAGCACGATACGCGCCTCGTGGCGACCATGTCTGGTGTGGTAACGAAGCGCTATGTGGAACAGGGTGAACTGATCACCAGTGGGGTCAGCACGTTCTCCTCCGGTACTCCGGTCTTGCAGGTGGCGGATCTGTCGCGGATGCTCATCAAGGCAAGTGTGAACGAGGTAGATGTCCAGAAGGTGCGGATCGGTCTGCCAGTGGAGATTACCGTGGATGGCGCCCGGGGCGTCGTGTTCACAGGTCGAGTTCAGAAGGTGGCGCCTTCGTCCATTGGTGTCGAGGGCTCGGCAGCCCTACAACGAGGTGAGGGCGCCGTGGTCCGGTTCGCTGTGGAAGTGGAGGTGAACCGCCCGACAGAAGCACTTCGACCGGGCATGAGCGCCCGGTGCTCCATTATCGTGGCAAGAAAACAGAATGTCCTTCGGCTTCCGGCGGATGCCGTCGAAGGTAACGGCACTGGCGCAAGTGTGCAGGTGGCGACGGAGACCTCCAAAGACGGGAAGAAGACGGTGCGGTTCGAGCGGAAGACGATCGTTGCCGGCCTTCGTGGAGATAACTTCGTGGAGATCCTATCCGGTCTAGAGCCTGGCCAGAAGGTGAAGGCCGGGATCTTCACTGGGCCGAAGCGAAAGGGTGTCCAACTGGAATTCGGAGGTGAGGCAAGGTCCGAGTGATGGGCTCCTTTCGCTCTACAGCACGGAGACTTTCCATTGCGACCCTGGCGAGATACAACCTACCAGGAGGAAGTTAGGATGAGCAACGACGAGATTGCACGCATTCTGAAGATGCTCGAGGACGGGAAGGTGACGGCCGAAGAGGCCGAGCGCCTCATTCGCGCCCTCCGGGAAGCAGGCGGCGCCGGAACCGAGACGCGAAGCCGCCAGTGGACGTGCACAAGCAGGACGGATGTCCCGGACATCGTGCGGGCCATTGTGCGGGCGCTCAAACTTGCCGGCAAGCGGCAGCGGCGAGCGACATGGCTGCGGTACTACCGCTTTGCCGAGCGTCTTGCTGAGGGCCGACGTCAGCGCCGTGCACAGATGCCCGTGGAGGATAGGCTGCGGCAGCTTTTCCTCCATCACGGGCTTGCCGATGCCGACGAGATCAGACCTGACACGACGCTGGAAGGCCTGGGATTCGATGAGGCGGCGCGGGACGTGCTTCGGTATGCAGTGAGGGAAGAGTTCGAGCTCGAGCTCGGCGCGGACGATCTAGGCGGTTTCCGGACGTACGGCGATGTGCTCGCATGGCTACAGTCTCGCGTTCAGGCTGCGCCCGCGCCGGAAGCGACGTCAGCCGATGGCGGTGTGGAACCGCCCGCACCGCCTGAGCCACCAGCACCACCTGTGCCGCCCGAGGTCCCGTGTCCTCCAGAACCGCCCGAAGCGCCACAAGCCTAGCACGAACTAATGACGCTGCTGCACTGCCTCTTCACAGCACTAGCCAACCTTCGCGCGAACAAGCTTCGTTCGGCACTCACCATGCTGGGTGTCATCATTGGCGTCAGTGCCGTGATCGTCATGGTCAGCATCGTGGAGGGCGCACGGTACAAGATCGTCCAGGAGTTCGAACGGCTGGGGTCAAGCCTGATCATCGTGGCGTACGACCCCCGCAAGGTGCGTGAGGAGCGGTCTACGCGCCTCCTGCGCGGGCTGACCATGGACGACGTACGAGCCATACGCGAGCAATGCAACCTCGTGAGTGGCCTTTCTGCCGAGCTTCCTGTGCCACAGGAGTTCACCATACGCTACGCAGATGCCGAGACCACTGCCAACGTTCGCGGTGTGCAGCCCGACTTCGAGCGGCTTCGCAACGTCACAGTAGCCGCGGGCCGTTTCCTCAGCGATGAGGATGTCGAGAACTGGGCGAAGACGTGCGTCATTGGCTCCAAGGTGCGGACCGCTCTGTTCGGCAAGAGCGACCCGATTGGCAAGATCATTGACGTTCAGGGCGTGGCGGCTACGGTGGTGGGTGTTCTAGAGCCGAAGGGGCGTTCGGGGGATGAGGACACCGACAAGATGGTTCTGGTCCCCATCACGACAATTCAGAAGCGCTTCGTCGGGAGCGAGATCGTGGGCCTCATCTGGGCGCTTCCGAACTCGTCCGAGAACGTCGAAGCAGCCATGGACCAGATCTGGGAATGCCTCATGCGCCGCCACGACAACGCACCGGGGTTCCAGGTGGACAGCCTGGAGAACATCCAGCGCGCCATTGGCCGAGTGCTGAGCATCTTCGGACTTGTGTTGGGTGGCATCGCCGGCCTTGCATTGCTTGTTGGTGGGATCGGCATCATGAACATCATGCTGGTATCGGTAACTGAACGGACGAAGGAGATCGGCCTGCGCAAGGCGGTCGGAGCGCGCAGGAGAGACATCCTGGCGCAGTTTCTCATCGAGTCCGCGACCGTCTCGGGCACGGGTGGGCTGGTAGGCATCGGTCTCGGCGCGGGCGTGGCCTTTCTCGTCTCCGCCATCTCCAAGGAGTTCATGAAAGGTGGTGTCGGCGCAGACCCTGGTATCCCGACACACCTGCCGCTTTGGTCCATCCTCGGTGCCTTCCTCTTCTCAGCCGGCGTTGGCGTGTTCTTCGGCCTGTATCCGGCGGTTCGGGCCGCTCGCTTGGATCCCATCGAAGCCCTCCGACACGAGTGAGGCGCGCGTAGTATAATCGCCGTGTGAAGAAGCAACATCAGAAGAAGATAGCGGGAGACAGCCGGCGTATCGTTGTGCAGAACCGCAAGGCGAGACACGAGTACACCATCGTCGAGACGTACGAAGCTGGATTGGCGCTGGTCGGTACGGAAGTGAAGTCTCTGCGAAGTGGCAACGCTAGTCTGCGGGACGCATTTGCGAAGGTCGAGGGTGCGGAGGTTTGGCTGCACAACATGCACATCGCCCCATACGAACAAGGATCGAGATGGAACCAGGATCCACGCCGGCCGCGCAAGCTGTTGCTCCATCGTAGGGAGATCGAGCGACTTCGTGGCTTAGTCGAGAGAAAGGGCTACACGCTGGTTCCGCTCAGCGTGTATTTCCGGAACGGCTACGCGAAGGTCGAGCTGGCCCTGGGCGCGGGCAAGCGCCTCTACGACAAACGTGAAGCCATCGCCCGACGTGACGTCGAACGTGAGGCCGCAAGGGAGCTGCATGAGCGCGGGTAGTGCTTGCCAAGCATTCGTCGGTATCCGGGGCGCCGCGTAGGGAGCCTGCCCACCAATGGGTGCCATGTTCACCGTTCAGGCGGCCGTGTTGGGGCTGGTTATTGCGGCCATACCGGCGGTCCGCCTGGTTCATATGGCGATAGATGGGCAGCTCGAGTTCGGGCAGGTGCTCATCGCTCTGTTTCTGTATATGGTCCTGATCGTCGCGGTGGCCACGGGACCATCCGCTATCAAGATCGGAGCCCTCCTTCTCATCATCTTCTCGGCTGTGATGATGCCGGTCCTCAGTAAGGTAAGCGCCGATCGTGACCTCCACAGGATCGATGAAGAACGCTTGAAGGCGTACGTGGGTGCTCTGGAGCGCAATCCGAGGGATCCGGTAGCGCGCATCGCCTTGGCCGAAGAGCTTGCCAAGCGCGGAGACCTGGCTCAGGCCATCGAGCACTTGGAGTGGACCTTGGCGGAGTATCCCAAGTTGTCCATGCAGCATCAGGCCACGCTTGACTCGTGGAAACGCGAACTGAGAACTGAGGAAACGCCGCAGACGATCTTCTGCCACATCTGCCACGCCGAACAGCCCGCCAACGCAACGCAGTGTTCCGAGTGCGGTGCGTACTTCGGTACCGTCTCGGAGATGCGTCGGCGTATCCGCATCGAGGGAGGACCGAAGACCATTCTGCGCGGATGGATCATAGGCGTTCCCCTGTTCCTGATCGCTGCCTTCGTCGTGCTGGAGCTGCCCGCCATCGTCGCAGGACCCATCGTGTTGGCCTCCCTCATCGTGGGCGCGTGGATTTTCCTTCGCTGGGTCGGAGGTGATCTGGGCAGGTCCGCGGAATAGAACGCCGTCGAAGCAGCAACGTTCGCTCGCATGGAGGTAGCACAGTGCAGTACGTCTTCTTCACAAAAACCCTCAAGGACCGCAGCATTCCCGATCTGACAGAGACGCTCGGGAGTATCGGCGCCGACGGCGCGGACCTATGTGTCCGGGATGGTTACCCCGTAAATCCCGATAATGTGCGCACGGCACTCCCGGCCGCTGTGCAGCTCTTCCGGCGTGAGAATCTGACCATCGCCATGGTCTCGGCTCCAACGGACCTGCACGACCCTTCGAGCCCTGCAGCAGAGGCACTATTCGCGGGCTGCCACGATGCCGATGTTCACTACCTCAAGCCCGGCTACTGGAGCTTCCGGCCTGGACCGTACCAGCCGCAACTCGATGCTGCACGGAGACAGCTGGACGGATGGCAGAAGCTGGCACAGAGGTTCGGCGTGCGGTGCTGCGTACACATTCACAGCGGGTCCTTCCTGAGTATCAACACGAGCGCCGCGACGCTCCTGGTCCAGGGTACAGATCCGACGCACATTGGACTCTATCTGGATCCAGGTCACCTGGCGCTGAACGGTGAACCTGCAGAGATGGCCATTGCTATGGCAGGGCCAAGGTTGGCCCTTGTGGCGGTGAAAGACCTCATGTGGGTCAGGAGCAGCGACGACCGCGTACGGCGGAGCGAGTGTATGCCGCTCGGCCAAGGATTCGTGAACTGGAAGGAGTGGTGGCGCGCGCTGCATGCTGCAGGGTTCGCAGGTCCTGTCAGCGTTCATAGCGAGTACGAACGGATTACGGATCGCGAGATGCTGGACAGAGCACGGAGAGATATTCAGTACTTGCGGCAACTCGACGCTGATCTCCGTCCGACATGACCGACGGTAGTTTCGGAGAGGGCAAGTGACCGTCTTGGTACTTCTGAGCGCAATCGCGATATGCTCCGTGGGCCACACGCAATCGGGAGCGATTGTGCGATTGACACCGGTAGCGGACAATATCCACAACGCTACGCTGAAAGACGCAGGCGACGGTTCTTACGAGATTGTGACAACTGGTCCGGACCCGTACGTCTTTCTCAAGATCCTATCCGGTGAGCCAAGTCCAAGTCTGCACATGCTTGCGTTCGAGTATGCAAGCCCCCAGGGAACGGACAACCTCCAAGTCTATGTGTTTCCTCCACTCGGCGAAAGCACGAGTGTCACAGGTCCAGGGCTGGCCCTCAGCGAAGGATGGAGCAGTCACTCGGTGGACATCGGGCCTGCTCTGGCCAAGCTGGCTGGTCGCCTAGAGGGAGTCAGGATAGATCCAGGTAATCACCCGGGCAAGTTCATTCGCATCCGCAACATTCACCTTCGGGCTCCGAACGTTCGGGAAAGAGAACTGGCGGCTCAGGCAGAAGCGCGCCAGGCGGCCCTGACAGCTCGCCATGCCCGGTTGGAGGCGTATCTCCGGGGCAGCTACCCAGCGCACGTAACGCGGGTAGGGTTGGAACGCGATCGGGTTGTGATCCGCGGCGACACGGCGAACGCCAGTGGCGATCTCTGGCTTGCTGACGTACCGCTGTGGGAGGATCCCACAGATCTGGCCCGCGCGCCGGCTCTCGTGGCTATTCGAGACAAGGGGCCGTTCGCCATTACACTGCCACGGTTCGATGGTTCGCGCGACAGACTCCTCTCCAGGTGGGCCGTCGTGTCGCGGACGAAGGACGCGCTAGAGCTCCGCTCGACCGCGCGCTTTGCCGACGAGGTGGCAGCCCAGCGCAGTGTGCCTCCCCAGAAGCCACGCTCGAAGAAGGGTCTGGGCGGATTCTGGATGCACACGAACATCCTGAGTGACTTGGATGACCTGGGCATCGCCGCCGTTACGGTCAACATCCTGTTGAACAACGTCTTTTCGACTACCGGCGGAGAGGGCTGGTCACCGTTCGTGTACGCGAATCGGACGTACTACGTCAACGACAAGGCTATCGAGGGGTACGACAGGCTTCTTTCGGAGACTGCACGGCGGAAGATAGTTGTATCTGCCATCATCCTCGTGGCTCAAGGCTACAACGCGCCGGAAGGAAGCTGGTCGCGTCTGGTCGCCCATCGCGATGCCCATCCCTCTGGCATCTTCGTGATGCCGGACATGGACAGCCGCGACGGCGTCCTCGCATACGCCGCTGCCATGGACTACCTGGCACGCCGTTACTGCAAGGCAGACGGCCCGCGCATCCATCACTGGATCCTGCATAACGAGATCAACGCGGGCTGGATCTGGACGAATGCCGGGGAGAAGACCGATGTGCTCTACATGGACTTGTATTATCGGTCCATGAGGCTGGCCCATCTCATCGCCCGCCAGTATGACTCCAATAGCAAGGCGTTCATCTCGTTGGAGCATCACTGGAACTACACTCCCGAGCCTCGGTTCTACAGGGGCAGACGTCTGCTGGAGCTCCTATCGAGCTACTGCAAGGCGGAAGGCGACTTTGACTGGGGGCTAGCCTTCCACCCTTACCCCGACTCATTGCTCGTGCCAAGAACCTGGGAAGACGGGCATACCGATTTCGCCCTGGACACGCCCAAGATAACGTTCCGCAACCTCGAAGTCCTGGATGCGTGGGCGAAACGGAAAGAGAACTGGTTCCTCGGGCGCACTCCTAGAACGGTGCACTGCACCGAGCAGGGGCTGAACTCACCGGATTACTCGGAGAAGTCCCTCATGGAGCAGGCGGCTGGCATGGCCTACGCCTGGAAGAAACTGAAACGACTGGAAGCCATCGAGGCATTCCAGTACCATGCCTGGGTCGACAACCGCGGCGAGTTCGGCCTGCGGCTGGGTCTGCGCCGCTTCCCGGATGATGCCGAGGAGCCATGGGGCAGGAAACCCATCTGGTACGTCTATCAGGCCATGGGGACGGATCGGGAAGACGAGGTGTTCGAGCGGTACAAGGCGGTTGTGGGTGTCCAGAGCTGGGACGATACCGCCTACAAGGGTGTCATTCGGTGACTGTGTTAGTCCAGTCGCTTGTGGAATCGCCATACGGCGACGAGCATGATACCGAGCGTGAGAGCAGCTAGCGGCCATAGTTGGTCGGCCAGTTCCGCAATGCCCACACCCTTGAGGAAAATGCCACGCACAATGACGAGGAAATAGCGCAGTGGCAAGAGAGTCGTCACCCACTGGAGGGGTACGGGCATGTTCTCGATGGGGAACATGAACCCCGAGAGGAGAAAGTTCGGCATCAGGAAGAAAAACGCAGTCAGGATCGCCTGCTGCTGAGTGCGCGAGACGGTGGATACGAGCAGACCGACTGCCAGGGATGACACGAGGAACAGCGCCGATGAGGCGTATAGCAGACCAATGCTGCCCCGCAGCGGCACGTGGAACACGGCAGCGTTGGCGGCAAGAACCATGGACACGTTGTAGAGACCTACGCCCAGAAAGGGAATCGTCTTTCCGAGCATCAACTCCCATGGTTGGATCGGAGTGACGATGAGCTGCTCGATGGTGCCAATCTCCCTCTCACGCACGATGGCCAGTGCGGTAGCGATCGTCGCCGACATGCCGATGATGACGCACATGGCTCCTGGGACCAAGAAAACTGAACTGGCGAGAAGGGGGTTGTACCAGAATCGCGTCTCCGTCACGATGTCCGGTACCGACCTGGCCGCGGCGCCCTGATGGATACGACGAAACTCCATGAGCCTGGCAGAATGCTGCTGGGCGAAGCGGGTGAGGTAAGCCATGGCGACGGTGGCGGATGTAGCATCGGAGCCATCCAGCAGGACCTGAACCGAGACGGTGCGTCCGGCCAGCAGGTCTCGCTCCAGACCTCTGGGCAAGACCACGACGATCGTCGCTGTTCCATCATCCAGGGTAGCGTCTGCTTCTTGAATGCTTGCCAGATAGGAGGCAACATCGAAGTATTCCGAAGCGCCTAGCTCGCGAACCATCGTGCGACTCGTGTAGGAGCTGTCCAAGTCGCAGATTGCCACGCGAAGGTGCTTCACGTCTGTGCTGATGGCGAAGCCGAACAGCAGGAGCTGGAGTACTGGCACGACGAAAAGGAACGGCAGCATCTGACGATCACGCCGTAGTTGACGCACCTCCTTGCGCACGAGCTCGATGACACGGTCCATACCCGCGAACACCTACAGCTTCCTGCGAAATGCTCGGATGGCACCGGCGAGTATCACAGCTGCCAGCAGCGCGAGCATGGCTATCTGGGGCCAGAGCGTGCGCCAGCCAACCCCCTTGAGGAAGACGCCCCGCGTGATGACCATGAAGTAGCGCGCCGGAATGAGGGTGGTGAGCACCTGAATGACGGATGGCATGGACCGGATCGGAAAGTAGAACCCTGAGAGAAGTATGCTTGGGACCATAGTGGATAGAACGGCTGCCGTCAAGGCGGTCTGCTGAGTGGCCATCCTTGCGGAGAAAAGGAGCCCGAGACCCAACGCAGCCATGAGGAAAATGCCCGAGGCGACCATGAGGAGCAGCACGCTACCACGCAGGGGTACGCCGAACCAGAATGTGCCGACCAGAATGACGAGGACGACATCCGCCGCGGCAAGGAGCGAGTAGGCGCCGATCTTACCGAGCATGAGCTCCCTGGACTGGATGGGAGAAGCAGCCAGTTGTTCCATGGTGCCTCGTTCCCGTTCGCCGGCGATGGTGCCAGACGTGAGAAGCGCGGCGGTCATGGCGAGAATGATAGCGATCAGACCTGGAATGATAAAGTTGGTGCTACGCAACTCCTCGTTGTAGAAGACCCTGACACGAACGTCAATGGGAGGAACTCCCCTGGGTCGTGGCTGTCCGCGCCGGGCAAGCGATTGTCGGACCGCGGAAGTAGCCACGCGGCCAACAATGGCTTCTGCGTAGCCGGCGGCCACATTCGCGGTCGTTGGATCGCTCCCGTCAACGAGGAACTGAACATGTGTTACGTTTCCCTTTGCCAAGTCCCGGGCGAAGGTGGTAGGTACGACCAGCACCGTGCGCGTTGTGCCGAGGTCGAGCATGCGTTGGGCGTCGGCGTACCGCTCTGTGCCTCCGACGATCCGAAAGTAACCGGATTGGACGAAGGAGCTGACGAGCGCGCGAGACTCCCTCGTTCGGCACCAGTCAACCACAACCATGCGGATATTCCTGACGTCGCTCGACACGCCATACCCATAGATGATGAGGAGGGCGACGGGCATGAGAACCGCGATGATGAGACTCCGTGTGTCCCGTCGTATGTGGATGAGCTCCTTGCGGAGGATGGCAGCCGTTCGGGAACGTGAACGCTTCACGCTTCGCCAACCCCTTCCGCTACGGCGAGGAATACGTCTTCGAGAGTAGCCGGTACACGCTCTATTCGCTGAACGTCATGCCCAGCCTTGGGCAGCTCTTCCCGGATCCTGTGCTCTGCCTCCTCAGTGTTCTCCACGATGGTATGGATTCGACGTCCGTGCAAGGTCGCGTCACGGACGCCGGGCAAGGTGGCGAGCTTGGCGACGGCGTCGTAGGGCCGTGTGCATGTCACCGCGAGTATAGGCCACGGCATGAGCTGACGTTTGAGCTCCGAAGGAGCACCCCTGGCGACGAGCCGACCAGCTCGGATGAGCGCGAGGTCGCTGCACGCTTCTGCCTCATCCATGGAATGCGTCGTGACAAGGACTGTCGTACCGTCCTGCGCATGGCGGTGAATGAGATTCCAGAACCTTCTGCGGCTGAGCGGGTCCACCCCGGAAGTGGGCTCGTCCAGGATGAGAATGCGAGGCCGGTGAATCAGTGCTGCCGCAAGGGCCAGGCGTTGACGGATGCCCACCGATAAGGCGCCTGCCAACACGTCGCCAACCTGCGCCAGGTCAGCCTCCTCGATAACCTCGCCAATGCGATGGAGGCGGTGATCGCGTGGGATCCCATAGATCCCTGCGAAGAACTCCAGATTCTCCTTGACGGTCAGGTCCAGGTAGAGGGAGAACTTCTGCGACATGTAACCGATGCGCCGCTTGACGTTTTCCGGGTCTTCCGTTACGTCAACGCCATCCACCACCGCGGTCCCGGCTGTCGGCGCAAGAAGTCCACTCAGAATGCGAATGGTGGTGGACTTGCCAGATCCGTTGGGTCCGAGAAAGCCGAAAACGGCGCCTGGCTCGACGGCGAAGCTAACGTGATCCACCGCCGTGAACGTGCCAAAGCGCTTGACGAGGTCCCTGCACTCAATCGCTGGCATGGTCAGCGCTTCCCGTCATCTCCACGAAGGCCTGCTCAAGCCCTTTGGCTGTATCGCCATCTCGGCCTTTGGCGAGGGAATCCGGGGTTCCGCAGGCGAGCAGACGCCCCTGATGGAGGAGAGCAACCCGGTCGCAGCGCACGGCTTCGTCCATGAAAGGCGTGCTCACGACGAGAGTCATACCTTGGCCGACCAGTCGATACAGGATGTCCCAGAACTCGCGCCGACTCACAGGATCTACACCTGTCGTGGGTTCGTCGAGGAAGAGGACCTCAGGAGTGTGGATCAATGCGCACGTCAGGGCGAGCTTCTGTTTCATTCCACCGGACAGGTCACGCGCCAGCCGGTCTTCGAACCCGGTCAGTCGGCTAGCCTCCAGCAGTCGCCGTGAGCGCTCTATCCGGTCGGAAGGCGGGACCTGATAGAGGTCCGCAAAGAAGTCAACGTTTTCTGCTATTGTGAGGTCGCCGTAAAGGCTGAAGCGCTGAGAGACGTAGCCAATCCTCTCCCGAACGACCTGCGTCTGGGTTCGCGTATCGAAGCCGAGCACGCGGGCTGCGCCGGCGGTTGGGTCCACTATGCCGATGACCATGCGGAAGGTAGTCGTCTTGCCAGCTCCGTCCGGACCGAGCACACCGAAGACCTCGCCCCGAGCGACCTGGAGGCTAAGATTATCCACGACGGTCTTGTCGCCGAAGCGCTTGGTGAGGTTCTGGCACTCGACCACCCAGTCCACAGGGAACCCTCTGCGCAGTACCTAGCGTCGCCCGGTGAGAGATCCGCTCACGTGGATTACAGCATCGGCGGGCATGCCTGGTCGGAGCCGGTCGCCGGCGCTCCTGAGATCGATTTTCACACCGAAAACCAGCTTGACACGTTCCTCGTAGGATTGTACGTTCTTGGGTGTAAACTCGGCCTCCGACGCGACTTCCATGACAGTTCCGTTGAACACAACACCTGGGAAGCTGTCCACTGTAACGTCAGCTCTGTCGCCGAGTCGGATAAGGCCGTAGCGCGACTCCGGAACATAGACTCGAAGCCACGGGCTTGCGGTGTCCACGAGGACGAGGACGGGGCTGCCTGCGACAACGACTTCGCCTGGCTCTGCGGTCCGCGCCTTGACAACTCCGTCGCAGGGAGCGATCACGACAGCGTTCGCGCGCTGGCTCCGTGCAAGACGGAGCGTGGCCTGCGCCTGCCGAGCCTGTTGGAGTGCAGCGCGCACATCCTCCGGACGCGTACCCTCCAGGAGGAGATCGAGCTGAGCGCGTGCTGCTCGCACCTGGGCGTCTGCACTCCGCACAGCGGTGCGCGCCGCATCCAGGTTCGTGGCGGCTACGAGGCGGTCGGTCAGAGCCTCCCGGGCAGCCTCCTCGGCGAGGCGTGCGGCATCCAGATTCGCCTGAGCCTGCCTAACGCCCAGTTCGGCCCGTCGAATCTCCTCAGGTCGTGCACCGGCAAGAAGATTGTCCAGCGCTGCTCTGGCCTGATCCAGCTGAGCTGCTGCGGCATCGCGGGCTGCGTGAGCTGCATCCCGCTGCTGTGCCGAGACGGCACCATCCTCGAAGAGGGTTTCTGTGCGTTGCCTGTCGAGCTCTGCCTTGCGGAGGGCTACTTCGGCCTGCGTCACAGCCGCTCGCGCCTGGTCTATCTGCTGGCTACGCGCTCCTGCACGGACGAGGGCCAGGGCCTCTCGCGCATCGGCTAGCTGTGCCTCGGCCGCCTTGGATCGCATGCGCGCAGAGTCGTAGGCAGCTCGCAACTCCGTCGTCCGGCGGAACGCCAACTCGGCGTGGGACAGGTTCTTGCGTGCGCCAGTTGCCGCAGCCTGGGCTTGAGCGAAGGCAGCGCGCGCTGCCGCGATCTGCTGGGGACGGGATCCGTTACGTGCGGCATCGAGGCGCGCCATGGCCGCCTTCAGAGCTGCTTCGGCTTGAGCGATCTGGGCATCTAGCTCAGCCGTATCCAGCCGCGCAACCACGTCGCCTTGGCGGACACGGTCGCCCTCGTGGAAGCGTACTTCGGTCAACCGGCCTCCTATCTTGGGGCTAACAGCGACTTCCGTGGCCTCCACCGTTCCACTCCCGCGTACAAGGCCCTCAGGGTTCTCGTCTCGAGGGAAGAAGCGCGGCAGCAAGAGACCTGCAACCGCCAAGATCAGGAGACCTGCGATGATCGGAACAGGCTTGTGCCTCACATTGCACCTTTCCTGGAGGACCTGGGCAGCCGGTGGAACGGCTGCGATCCAGGCGCTATGGAGTTCCTTACCAATGGCATACCGCCTCAGTGCAAGCGGCCTCGCCGCATGCGGCAACTGCCTTCGTCGGTAGTGCGTAGATTCTGCCAACAGGCAGTCGCCTGATTACTCTCAGTCGGGATAAGATCCATGGCCTTTACTCTACCACTCGGTGCGACAGCGCCAGACTTCGCTTTGCCGGCTACGGACGGCAAGTGCTACTCTCTCCAAGACTTCGACGATGCCGACGTACTTGTCATCTTCTTCACCTGCAATCACTGTCCCTACGTCCTAGGCTCCGACGAGATCACGAGACGGACGGCCGAGAAGTACGCTCCACGAGGCGTCCGGTTCGTCGGCATCAACTCCAACAGCGTCCTGACGTACGCTGAGGATTCCTTCGCCAAGATGATCGAGCGTATGGACGAGAAGAAATTCCCCTGGGTGTACTTGCGCGACGAGAGTCAGCGCGTCGCTCTGGCCTACGGAGCGCTGCGGACGCCTCACTTCTTTGTCTTCGACCGAAACCGACGACTCGTGTACACAGGACGCGCCCTCGATAACCCGCGCGAGCCAGAGAAGGCAACGACGAACGACCTAGAGGCGGCTCTCGATGATGTCCTGGCGGGCCGACCGGTCGCGACGCCATTGACCAATCCCATCGGATGCAATGTGAAGTGGGAAGGCAAGGAGGCGCACTGGATGCCGCCCGAGGCTTGCGATCTCGTGTAAGACGCAGCGCGGAGTGGGAGACCCGATGTTTGGTGTACAATCTTGTCGTCGAACCGCCCCGTCGTGTGTTGGGGGTCAGGGTGCGAACGTATCAGAGGGAGGACGAGATCAGTGGCTAACAGGAAACTCGGCATCGGTATCATCGGGTCAGGTGGCATCGCTCAGGGCGCGCATATGCCTGGCTATGCAGCGATACCCGACCTTTGCGAGATCGTCGCCGTTGCCGACGTGAACCCCGAAACGGCTAGAGCCGCCGCGCAGAAGTTCGATGTGAAGCATGTCTTCACAGACTACCGGAAGCTGCTGGAGATGGACGAGATTGACGCCGTATCCGTGTGCACGCCGAACTATCTCCATTACGAGCCTACCATCGAGGCCTTCAAGGCAGGCAAACACGTCCTGTGCGAGAAGCCTATCGCCATGAACGCGAGGGAGGCCGCCGAGATGGTGGCGGCTGGTCACGAGGCCGGCAAGAAGTTCATGGTGGGCTATAACAGCCGTTTCGCGCCGACGAACCAGCTCCTGAAGACCTACATCGATGCGGGCGACCTCGGGGAGATTTACTTCGCGCGCGCGCAAGCTCTGCGCAGGCGGGGGATTCCCGGCTGGGGTGTGTTCATAGACAAGTCCAAGCAGGGCGGCGGTCCGCTGATAGACATCGGAGTCCACATCCTCGATCTGACGCTGTGGCTCATGGGACACCCCAAGCCGGTGGCGGCATCTGGCATGACGTACGCCAAATTTGGCAGACGCTCGGACATCGTGGGGTTCATGGGTCAGTGGGATTACAAGAACTTCACTGTAGAAGACTTCGCCATTGGCCTCATCCGTTTCGACAACGGTGCGACGATCTCCCTCGAATCGAGCTTCGTGGCCAACATTCCCGAGGACATCTTCACCAGCACGCTGTGTGGTACCGAAGGTGGAGCAGTCACGCACCCACTGACCATCGTGCGGGAGCAGCATCGCTCGCTGCAGGTGTTCAAGCCGGAGATACCCAACCCGAATATAAACACCCACGCTGCTGAGATGAAGCACTTCTGCGAAGCCATTCTCAACGATACGGAGCCGCTGATTACTGGCGAGCATGGCCTGGCCGTTGCGCAGATCATGGACGCCATCTACGCTTCGTCAGAGGCCGGCAAAGAGGTAACCATCCTCTGAGAGGCCGCCCTGACTCAGGCGTTGCGCAGATAAGCAGTGGCGCCTGCGGCTCCTCTTGGTCGTGGAGTGTTGGAATGCCGCAGGCGCCTCATGGGCTGCAAGTGGTCGAAGCCGCTGTCGTCTCGTAGCTACGGCGCAGTTGAAGAGTCGCTGCTCGTCTTCGGCAGACGCCTGTGCGACCGCCGAGTCACCTACGCAGACAATGACGGATCAGCCACCCGACACGGGTCGTGAACTCGCTCCCAGCGCGCGTAGCACTGTGCTTTCGATCGCGCTGGTGTCCGGTTTCGCCGAGCTGGCGTACGCCATGATGAACGTTTCGGCCATGCCGGTGTACCTAAAGTACAGCATGGGGTACGGCGAGACGTCGGTCACGGCCATTGGCGCGGCATTTCTCCTTTGCGAAGGTCTCATGAAGGGGCCGTTCGGTATCATCGGCGATCGAATCGGGCGGAAGCGATTGATTATCGCGGGACCACTGATCAGCGTCCTGACTGCCCTGCTGACGCTCATGGTCCGACGGGAGCAATGGTACTTTTTCGTGGTGCTGCGCGTGCTGGACGGACTGGGGGCCGCCGCTCTGTGGCCGGCCGCGCTGGCCATGATGGCGGACGTGGTAAGGGAGGATCGTCGCTCCCAGGCCATCAGTATGTTCAACGTTACGTACCTCGTGGGCGTCGCTCTGGGACCGGCACTTGGAGGTGCGGCCAATGATATCACTGCAGTCGTTACCGAGAAACTACCGCGGTACGTGGCCGCCCATTCGCCGGATGCCGTGGCGCGTCATGTGCACGTGACGGTGCTGGATCCGAGGCAGGCGTCCTTCTACTTGATAAGCTTCCTTTTTCTGGTCACGGCCGCAGCGGCTTGGTTGCGCATACCAGCCATTCCCCCGCATCACAAGCGCACGGGCGCGGAGACAGGCGAGCAGCATTCCTTAGGGGCGATCGTCACGGCCCTGCGCAGGTCACCGGCGATGCTGGCCATGGCATTCGTCACCTTTTTTGGCGTGGGCCTTGTCATGTTTCTCGTCAAGCTTTTCGCGATGGACGAGTTCGGCCTTTCCGAGTCTGCGTTCGGCACGCTCCTGCTCGTGCCGTGCCTGGTCATTGCTCTGGTCTCGGTACCACTGGGGAGCATAGGGGACCGCATCGGCCGAGCGCGCGCGGTCCGCATCGGAATTGGAATGTGCGCCCTCTCGATGTGGGCGGTTATCCTGACACCCGGTCATTGGGCACTCATGCTCGGTGGTGCCGTTATTGGCGTGGGCTTCGTCATTGCGTTTCCGTCGTGGATGGCCTATATCGCCGAGTCCTGTGATCCCGGGCAACGGGGTGCCATCGTCGGGGCTGTGGGCACAGCGCAGGGAGCCGGTGCGCTCGTGGGTGTGCCGATCGGCGGGGCCCTGTACGAACGAGTGCGTTTCCAGATACCAGGTATGCCGTGGCTGAACGGGCACTACGCGCCGTTCATCGGGTGTGCGGGCATGCTCTTGGTGGCTTGGGTCATTGCTCTAACGGCGATCCACCCGCGCGAGGGGGCGACGCGATTGTCAGCATGAGGGATCGGCGGACTCCTCATCGAGCGCCGTAGCGCTTTCCAGGTGCAGCTCCGCGGCAAGTCGGCCCTGAGGTTCAGGGGATACTGGCTTCGGTGGCCAGAGCAGCGATGCCGCAACGGACGCTGCCAGCATAAGCGAGATGATGCCGAGCGAGACGGAGGTCGGTACCGCGACTATCCCTAGCATCTTGAAACCGACATAGACAAGCACGACGGACAGCCCGATGGAGAGGTAATGGAACACTCCGATCGCCCCCGCGAGCAGGAAGTAGAACGACCTGAGCCCCAGTATCGCGAAGACATTAGACGTAAAGACGATGAAGGGATCCCGGCTGATGGCTAGCACCGCCGGAATGCTGTCCACAGCGAAGACAAGGTCGGTTATTTCGATGACCACCAGCACGAGTAGCATAGGCGTGGCGTAACGAATGCCGCCGATCCTGGTGAAGAAGCGCTGTCCGTCATAGTGTGGGCTGAGGCGAAGGTGCCGCTGCAGCCACCGGACGACGACCATATCGGCCACACCCACTTCCCGATCCCTGTGCAGGAACATTCGAATGCCTGTCAGGATCAGGAACGCTCCGAACACGAAGGTGACCCAGTGAAACCGTGCGATGAGAGCGGTGCCGGCAGCGATCATCACACCGCGCATGACAATGGCTCCGAGGATGCCCCAATAGAGCACCCGATGCTGATACCGCTTCGAGACAGCGAACTGGCGAAAGATGACCGCGAAGAGAAAGACATTGTCAACCGACAATGACAGTTCGATGAGGTAACCGGTGGCGAACTGGACTGCAACCTCCGTTCCACGACGCACGAAGACCCAGCCTCCGAACAGACATGCAAGCGATATCCAACCGATAGCCCAGCCCAGCGCCTCGCGGAACCTGGGCTCGTGCGCACGTCTGTTGAAGAGTCCCAAGTCAGCAGCGAGCGCCGCAATCACAAGACCTGCGAATAGAGCCCAACCCAGAGAGCCTCTCAACGGACTTCCCCCTGATCCGAATCTGGCGGTGCACGAAAAAGACCTCCGGTCGGGAGACAGAATCCGGCTCCCGACCGAAGGTCTCGCACGCTATCTCAGATTGTCTTGGCCAGAAGTCGAACCGGCCTGCCAACCTGGAGCCCAGAGGCGCCGGGAGCACTACGGCTCCGTGTTGACGGCGCACTCATCCCGAATGCTCGGAACGGCTACTCCCCTTCGTGCACTGTGACAGGAACAATGATAGCACCGATGGGACCTATGGCGCAAACACCTCGCGAAGACAGTCGGCAATATGGCGCAGGCCAAGCATGGGGTTGGCCGGGTAGCCTTCGACTTCTGCCGTCACGACATCGTCGTAGCCAGTTGCTGCGAGCGCCTCCCGTACCGCTTGCCATGGGACGTCGCCCTGGAGCAGGTTCGCGAATCCTCGGATGTTGCCGATGCTACTCCGAAAGTCCTTGACGTGGACCTTCTTGATTCTTTGACCCAGGATGCGTATCCAGTGTTGGGGATAGCCGAAAACGAGCACATTGCCCACGTCGAAGTACACCTGGACCCACGGACTTGCCAGTTCATCCACGAACTTAGCCATCTCCAGGGGAGAGAGGAGGAACTTGTTCCACACGTTTTCAACGCCAATGATGACACGATGCCCGGCGGCAATCGGCACCAGGTCCCGCAGCGCTGCTTGCGCCCGGTCGTAGGCCACGTCGTACGGCACGTCGGGAGTTACGAGCCCAGGCACGCATAGGATCGCGTCGGTGTCCAGCCAACGCGCTATGCGGATTTGCGCTTCGGTCAGTTCCAGAGCCCTGCGCCGTTTGGCCGCATCCGGGTCCGTCAGTGGGTAGCTCCAGCCGAGACCGGTGGACAGACTGGACAACTCGATGCCGCACTGGCGTGCGCTCTCGGCTATCTTGCGCGCCTCTGATTCTGTGGTGTCGGGTGTCAGCTCGCCGTTCTCACCCAGATTGATCTCGATACTGTCGAAGCCGGCAAGTCGAGCTGCCTCGAAACACTCTGCTAGCGTCCAATCGGCCGGCATGGTCCATCGATTCACTCCAATCTTCATGGGGAGGCGTCCTCCTTCGTTTCGTGGGGCTTTCGTCGCCTACGCGCAGAGATTCCCCGCGAAGCGCCGGGTCTCCTACCGGAATGACGCGAGGCGGGGTTGTGCCCGCCTCGTGATGTCCACTGGAGTCTGGAACCCCCTCTACTTGCGCCGCGAGAGAATAAACTCCCGAGCCGCATCGAGCTGCCCAGCGGACCCGAGCAGCTCATTGCGGCTGGCGATGAACTTGGCGTACTCGGGCATGAAGATCTTGCCGGGTTCACGGAGATCGAACTTGTCGGGATGGTCGCGGAAGAACTCGCGATGGACTCGGCACCAGACAAGGCGTCCGTCGGTGTCGATGTTGATCTTGCAGACACCCATCTTTGCGGCAGGAAGGTACTGCGCGGGATCCACCCCCTTGGCGCCCTTGATCTTGCCGCCTGCGGCATTGATGCGGTCGACCTCCTCCTGCGGTACGGACGACGAACCGTGCATGACAAGCGGGAAGCCCGGCAGGCGCTTCTGAATCTCCTGGATTACTTCGAAGTGGATGCCCTGCGTGCCAGTGAACTTGTAGGCGCCGTGGCTCGTGCCAATGGCGCAGGCAAGGCTATCGCAACCGGTGAGCTTGACAAAGCGTTCCGCCTCTACCGGATCTGTGAGATGGGCGTCCTTCTCGTCCACCGAGACATGCTCTTCCACCCCACCAAGCTGGCCGAGTTCGGCTTCGACACTGATGCCCTTGGCGTGTGCGGCGTCCACGACACGCTTCGTGACAGCGACATTCTCGTCGAAGGGCAGGTGAGAACCATCGATCATGACGGACGAGTAGAACCCGCTGGCGATGCAGTCCATGCACGTATCTTCGTCGCCATGGTCCAGGTGAACCGCGAAGAGAGCGTCGGGCCAGATCTGGTCCGCGGTGCGTATTATGGCTTCAAGCATGAGCTTGTTCGTGTAGGATCGAGCGCCCTTGCTGATCTGGATAATGAACGGTGCGCGGGAATCCATGTTACCTCGGAACAAACCCATGGCTTGTTCGAGATTGTTGATGTTGTAGGCACCCAATGCGTAGTTGCCGTAGGCATGCGCAAAGAGATCGCGGGTGGGAACGATCATGATACTCCTCCTTCAGGACCGGACCGTAATCACGAGGATTGTACCTCATGCTTGACTCATGGGGCTTCACCCACAGTCACGCGGCGGCGTGTCACCCCTTCCGTCGTGTGCCACTCGATCTCGACGGACGAGCCGATGCGGAGCGATCGTTCAGCGGCCTTGAAATCCTCCTCGGTTTTCACGGTACGATTGCCGACCTTCGTGATGACATCCCCCGCCTCGATGCCGGCTTGAGCCGCAGGGCCACTCCGGTAGAGACCTCGGACGACAACGCCTTCCACATCGGGAAGACCATAGCGTCGCACGTAATAGGCATTGTTTGTGCTCACGACCACGCCTAGCCATGGTCGCTTGACCTTGCCGTAGCGCTTCAGCTCGTCGGCAACGCTGAGAGCTGTGTCTATGGGAATGGCGAAACCAATGCCCTGGGCATCCGGGCGGATGAGCGTGTTAATGCCGACGACCTGGCCAGCCATGTTCACCAATGGACCTCCGGAATTGCCGGGATTGATGAGGGCATCGTGTTGGATGAGATCCGAATAGAGCCGATCTTCGACCTGAATAGGACGGTTGAGGGCGCTCACCACCCCGTTCGTGACCGTGAAGCGTAGATCCAATGGGTTGCCAATGGCGACCACCATCTGTCCGGGAACGAGACCGCGCACTGTGCCAACAGGCGCGGCCGGTAGGTTCTGCTGCTCGACCTTCACCAGGGCAACGTCGGTTTGGTGGTCCGCACCCACGACCACTCCTGGCATGCGGCGACCGTCTGTGAGAGACACCGTGATCTTGCGGCCCGATTCCCCCACGTCGCCCACCACGTGCTGGTTCGTCAGGATGTACCCATCTCGCGTGATGATCACACCAGAGCCATGGCTCTGCGCCTCGCGGTACCTTGGTCCGCCGTAGAAGAAGTCGTCGAAGAAATCGCCAACGCGTATGCGTTGTGTGAGATCGATGTTCACCACTGAGCGATACACTGCCTGGGCGGCGCGGGCATAAATCTCGGTGGGTGCTAGCTCCTTCGCCGGTTCCGCTGGTCTCACGCCCAGTCCAGCCGGAGATTGGGCCATGCCAGACAATGGGTTCCAGCTGATCCGGACGTTCGTGAGCAGCAGGGCAAGCCCCACTGCTAGACCGATCAGGAACGCTGCGAGCTTGTTCATAGGGTACCTTCCTCATGCCAAAGCCATCGCTGCCTCACGACGGGCGCTGGCAGATGGCTCGCTCATCAGTTCAAAGTGCATCATACCGCTTATATCGGCATGGGATCGAATCTCGGAGACCGTATGGGGCACCTCCGCGCGGGGCTTTGTGCCATGCGACGGGCTGGCCTGGAGATTGCGCGAGCTTCGACGGTGTACGAGTCAGAGTATGTCGGCGACGACCACGGTCCTCAGCCGCCGTTCTTGAACTGCGTTGTCGAGGTACGAACTTGCTTGGACGCCGAAGCCCTGCTGGCAATTTGCCAGCACGTCGAGAGTGTTCGAGGTCGCTCGGCAACGCAAGGCTGGCAGCCTCGAACGCTGGACCTGGACATACTGCTATACGATAGTATTGCCCTGACCTCTCCAGAGCTGACTGTTCCGCACCCGCGGATGTGGCAGCGTGCATTCGTCCTGGTTCCTTTGGCTGAACTCCTTCCATGGCTCCGTAGCTCGGATGGTCGCAGCGCAAGAGACGTGGCATCGCAGCTGCTCTCGAGTGGCCAGCGACTTGCGCCGTACGCTGACGCCGGTGTGTTCACCGACATCCTGTCCCCACCGTGACGGACGCGCGAGCACTGACGCGTTCGCGGAGCAGCGCACGCCGCGCGCTCGTATGGCCTTAGGACAAGTACAAGCTGACGGCCGCGGTGCTGGAAGCATGCGAGCACGTAGCCTTGACATTCCGCTGGGCGGACCCTATAATAGTGAAAGACACATTCGGGGCATCGTACGAGATGATCGCGCGCGAGCCAGACGCTGCTGGCAGCAGGGATGGCGGTGCACGAAGCGGAGCAGCCATGGGACAGCAGAGACTACCGGTTACCTCAACGATGACGATTGCGGACGATCCCTCCATCTCCACGGAGAAGGATATTCGGCGCGAAGAGCGGGACATGGCGATGATCGTGGTGGAAGTGGAAGCCGATCCGCCGCTCTACCGGTTCGCCAAACGAGTCACTGATATTGTCGTAAGCGTGCTGCTGATGGCGCTGCTATCGTGGCTCTTTCTTCTCATCTACCTGCTTGTGAAGCTGACTTCGAAGGGGCCAGCCATCTACCGTCAGACGCGCGTGGGACTGGGAGGACGTCCATTCACTTTCTACAAGTTTCGTTCGATGGTGGACGGTGCCGAAGCGATGCTCGATGAGGTGATGCCGCTGAACACGACCGGCGGACCTACTTTCAAGAATGAGCGCGACCCTCGCGTTACGCCGGTCGGGCGGGTACTGCGGAGGACTAGCCTCGACGAGCTGCCTCAACTGTACAACGTCCTGCGCGGGGAGATGAGCCTCGTGGGACCGAGGCCGCCTCTACCGTCAGAAGTGGAGAAGTACACGGATGGAGCGTACCTGCGGCTGAGCGTGAAACCGGGCATCACCTGCCTATGGCAGGTCCAAGGGCGGAGCAAGCTGTGCTTCGCCAAGCAGGTTCAGCTCGACCTGGAGTACATTCGACGCCGAGGCTACTGGCTCGACTTGTGCATACTCTTGCGCACCATCCCGGCGGTGCTGACCTGTCGTGGAGCTTGTTGACGCAGGGTCACGCTGACCTGTGGTAGACTGCGCCCATCGCAATCTTCTCCGTCCGTGAAGCGAAAGGGCTGACGGCATACTATGCAAACGACCACCACCTGGGCTAGCACTGAGATCTCACTGCGGGATTACCTCAATATCCTGCGGCGTCGGAAGTTCGTCATCGTTATCACAGCGTTGGTCATCTTCGCGATCGGCGCGATCGTGACGTTTCGGACACAACCCGTGTACCGGTCTACGACGCGCATGCTCGTGGATACCGCTCCCACCGGCTATGGCCCCTATGCGGGAGATCCCGTGTTGAGCCAGTTCTTTATGCAGAGCAATGTGGGCAGTATAGACACCCAGATCGAAGTGATACGCAGCGAAGGTGTGATGACTGCCGCGTACAAGGAATCCGGTGTGCCCCCAGGAACGGTGACTCTTTATGTCACCCAGGCTGGTCAGACCAATGTACTGGATGTGGCCGCGGAGTCCGAGAACCCCGATGCAGCCCGGCGATTCCTCGACGTGCTCCCACGAGTCTACGTGAAGAATGTGACCTGGAACCGCAAGGAAGAGATCAACAATGCTATCGAGTTCATGAAGGAACGCGTGGCGGAGGAGATGGCCAAGCTGCGCTCGGTACAGGCGGAGTTGCAGCAACTGCGGCAGATATCGAAGGTGTACAACGTGACGGAAGGCACGAAAAGCCTGGTCGAACTACAATCGCAGGCGGTCGTGGACATTCGGAAGGCAGAAGTCAGGGTTCAGACCACGCGCGCGATGCTCGACGCACTCACGGCGCAGCGCAAGTCCATGCCGGAGTGGACGGACGAAAAAGAGACAATCACGAATCCTGAAATCGCGCGGAACGAGGAAGCCATCGCAGCACTCCAGACACAACGCCGAGGGCTTCTCGTGCTGTACAAGCCAGCAGCACCAGAGGTGCAGGAACTGGACGCACGAATCAAGGCGATGGAAGATCGTGCGCGGGAGCTTCCGAGCACGGTCACCACGACAAAGCGGATCCGGAACCCGGAGCTTGTCGCGCTGGAGGCGCAGATCGCTGCTGCGAAGCGCGATGTCCTTGCTGCCCAGCTCGAGCTGGCAGGTGCGCGAGATAACGCGGCCAGGGTGAACGCAAGATTGGCGAATATCAGCGAACAAGACGTCCGCCAGGCGAAGTTGGAGGCAGAAGCTGAACGCCACAAACAAGCGATCACGCAGTTCAGTAGCAATATAGATGATTTGAGCGTCCGGGCCAAGGCAGCTCCGGATCCGGTGCGCGTCATCAGTGCGCCACGAGTGGCGTGGAAGGTTGCGCCGAATACTGCCAGCAACCTGATCTATGCTGCCGTGGTGGGTCTGCTAGTCGGCATTTGTCTTGCGCTACTGCAGGAGTACTTGGACGATCGCGTCAACATGCCCGAGGACGCTCGACGCATCATGGGCGCGCCGGTCCTGGGCTTTGTACCGCTAGTGGAAGAGAGCAAGGCTCGGCTCATTCGGCAATCCCATGGTGGGTCACTCCTCGAGAGCTATAGGGTACTCCGGACGAACGTCCGGTTTGCAACAGTCGGGGCCGAGAGCACGTCTCTCCTTGTTACCAGTACCGTGCCGGGAGAGGGCAAGTCCTTGACAGTATCGAACCTGGCAGTCGCCATGGCGCTGGATGGGAGGAGTGTCATCGCCGTGGATACGGATCTCCGGCGGCCTACTCTTCACGAGAAGTTCGAAGTTTCGCAACGCCCGGGGCTCACGAACGTACTAGTGGGGAACACATCGCTAGATGATGCTCTCCAGGAGACTGCCGTGCCGGGTCTGCGGGTCCTTGCAACTGGTCCCCTTCCGCCTAACCCTGCAGAGTTGCTGAACTCACCGGCCATGCGACAGCTCCATGCCCAGCTTCGTGAGCGAGCCGATGTGGTTATCTACGACAGTCCGCCATTTCTGGCGTCGGCGGATGCCCAGGTCCTGTCTGCAGACGTGGACGGTGTCCTCTATGTAGTCCAGTTTGGCGAGGCACGGAAGTCAGCGATTCGTCACGCGAATGATCTCATGGCGCAAGCGCACGCCAACATCATTGGGATAGTCTTCAACAAGATCACGCTGACCGGCATCCGAGACGATTACTATTACTATGGTTACTATCGGTACTATCGTTACTACGACTATCGCCCCAAGATCGAGGGAGCTCCGACGGAGCGTCGCCGCAGGAGCCGCCATGCCGAGTATGAAGCCATGCTCGCGGCGCGTGAGTCGCAGACGAGTGCTGGTGAGACCTCCGTGGGTGGCGACGAAGCAGAGGCCGACACGACGGCGATCGTTCCGGACGAGGATAAGGAGCAGAGCGCATGAGGACCCTGTGGAGCATCGTCGCCAGCTTCATGTTGATCATGCCCGCACTTGGGCAGGTCAAGCCTGACGTTGATCCCGAGTACGTCCTCGGTCCTGATGACGTCATCGAAATCGCTGTTCCGAGTCACACCGGGTTGGAGCGTGTGGTGACGATCATGCCAGATGGCCGTATCACCTTCCCCCGTGTGGGAGAGGTGGTGGCAGCTGGCAAGACTGCCAATCAACTTGCCGAAGACATCAAGACCGGGCTCGAGAAGACGCTGAACAACGTGCAGGTTCTCGTCATGGTACGCGAGATGCGAGCGAATCGCGTCAGCATTCTTGGACCCGTCCGAGCGGGCGGAGTCTTCTTCATGCGTGGCACATGGAAGCTGATGGATCTCATCGCTGCTGCGGGCGGTCTCGCAACGAAGCCGTCGCGCGTCACTGGCCGTCTCATCCGCGGCCGCTCGGAGGTCATCAACCTGGACGTCGCGGCCGCGATGCAGGATCCGAAGTCGGCAGCAAACATCAACCTGCAACGCAACGACCTGGTAATACTCGATGAGGTGGAGCGCGCGCAGCTCCTGATCAACGTTCTCGGACAGGTCAACCGTCCGGGAACGATCGAGATATCCGAGGATATGTCACTGCTCGACATCATCACGCAGGCAGGCAATCCCACGGAGAAGGCTGGGCTTTCTCGTGCCTACGTCCTGCGCAACGGAAAGGAGATTCCTCTGAATCTCCGGCCCCTCCTCATCGAAGGCAAGCACGATCCGTACATAGAGAGCTTCAAGATACAGGCGGGCGATATCCTCTACATTCCCGAGATCGAGGAGCAGTTCGCCGTCATGGGGATGGTAGCCAGACCCGGTTACTACACGATCCCCGAAAAGAAGAAGGTAACGGTACTGGAAGCGCTGGGAAGAGCCGGCGGGCAGACGCCTATGGCCGATCTGCGCAACGCGGGTATCATCCGGTCTCGATCCGGGAAGCCGGAGATGATCAAGCTGGACCTCAACGCGCTCCTGAAGAAGAGCAACATGGTCTACAACCTGACCATGGAACCAGAGGACATCCTCTTCATTCCAGAACGCGGACGTCGCGGTCTGACGCTGAGCGACACCTTCAGCACGATCTACATGTGGCGATATATCGGCCTGCCATTCCTCTGGTAGGTATGGCGCGCGGAGGAGTTATTCGGCCGAGCTACGGTTCGCCTCGCGCTGACCGCGAGGGGGACCTCGTACGACTCCTGCGTCCGTCTACGCGGGGTGACTACGTGTGCGTGTAGCCCTCATTCATGACTTCTTGGTCCAGATGGGAGGGGCTGAGAAGGTCCTGGAGGCTCTTCACGACATGTTCCCCGAGGCGCCAGTATACACCTCGGTGTACGATCCTCGGGCCATGCCCGCAGCCTATCGCGAGTGGGATATTCGCACATCTCGCCTCCAACGCTGGCCTGCGCGAAGACGACTCCACCGGTGCATGCTGCCGTTTTACCCCGGGGCATTCGAGCGTTTCGATCTTAGCAGCTACGATCTAGTCATTAGCTCGTCGTCGGCGTTCGCCAAGGGCGTGATCACGCTGCCGCACACGGTGCACATTTGCTACATGCACGCTCCCATGCGGTATGCGTGGATGACCGACACGTACCTCAAAGGAGAGCGCGAATCGCGATTCCGGGGTGCCATGGGACCGGTGCTGCACTACCTGCGCCTTTGGGATCAGGTCTCGGCCGCCAGGGTCGACTATTACGTGGCGAACTCATCGGTGGTCCGGCAGCGAATCGCCAAGTTCTACCGTCGCGAAGCTGTCGTCGTTCCACCTCCTGTGGATACGGCACGGTTCATGCTGAGTCGAGATGGCGGTAACTACTACATCGCTGTGTCCCGCTTCGTGCCTTACAAACGCATAGACCTGGCCGTGGAAGCGCTCACGAAACTGAGCAGGCCGCTGAAGGTAGTTGGCACAGGCAGGCAAGCCAAGGCGCTCAAAAAGTTGGCGGGTCCGACGGTGGAGTTTCTGGGCTGGGTGGACAACGCCGAGCTGCCGCGTCTCATGGGAGCTGCCAAGGCGTTTCTCATGCCAGGAGAAGAGGATTTCGGCATCGCACCCGTGGAAGCCAATGCGTGCGGCAGGCCTGTCATCGCCTACGCAGCAGGCGGCGCCCTCGATACGCAGGTAGATGGCGTCACGGGTATACTGTTCTCACCACAATCCGTGGATGCACTGTGTGAAGCCATCCACCGCTTCGAGACCATGACCTTCTATCATGATGCTATAGCGGCTCACGCACGTCAGTTCGATGCAGAGCGCTTCAAGGAACGCATGGCCAGTGTCATTGCGCAGGCAGTGGATGCGCACCGTCAGAACGCGCGCGGGACACCCGCACGGAACGCAGCAGCATGCTAGCCTCGCTTCTGAACCGCCTGGAGGGGCATAGGGTTGTGGTCTGTGGCGATGTCATGCTGGACGAGTACGTCTTCGGCACCGTCACCAGGATCTCGCCGGAAGCCCCCGTGCCTATTGTCGAAGCGGACCTCGACCGACACCGCCACGTGCCCGGCGGGGCTGCCAACGTCGCACGCAATCTCCGTGCTCTCGGTGCGCGTGTCGCCCTCATCGGCGTCATTGGGGACGACCACGCCGGCGATGTACTGACCCAGATGATGATGGATGCTGGCATCGGTACGGAAGGGCTCGTCGTGGAACAAGGCAGGCCTACGACGCTGAAGACACGTATCGTCGCCCACCAACAGCAGGTTGTGCGCGTGGACCGGGAGAGCCGTGAACCGCTCCAACCAGCGACGTACCGACGCATGCGGGAGGTGCTCCGAGAGCACATCGAGGATGGAGCGGATGCCGTTGCGCTGTCCGACTACGACAAGGGCGTATACAGGACTAGCATAGCCGAGGATGCAGTTGTCCTCTGTCAGCACCGAAAGACCCCATGCCTCGCCAACCCCAAACCCTCCAATATACGGCGGTTCGCGGGAGCAATGGTCCTGACCTTGAACGTACATGAAGCAGAGCGTGTGCTCGGCCGCTCGCTTGCGGACAAGGGGGAGATTGCCGAAGCGGCTACCGAGCTTCGCTCCGAGCTGGACGTAGAAGGGCTAATCATCACTCGCGGCGGAGATGGCCTTGTCCTGGCTCGAGGTAACAACGAGGTCCTGATGATATCAGCCATACCGGTGGAGGTCTTCGACGTCGTGGGCGCAGGCGACACAGTCCTCAGCGCCCTGACCCTCGCAGTCGCCGCTGGCGCAAGCCTGCCCGAAGCCGCCACCCTGGCCAACGTCGCCGGCGGCGCCGTCGTCCGCAAGATGGGAACGGCGACGGTAAGCGTAGAGGAGCTGGGGAGTCTGCTTTGACTACGCTAGAAGCGCCGCAGGAGATCCTGACCGTTCCCGAACTCGGTCCTGACGAGGGAGGCTGGACCAGCGTCATCAAGCCCCACGAAGGTCTGCTGAACCTGCATCTCGGCGAGTTATGGCGCTACCGTGACCTGATCATGCTGTTCGTCTGGCGCGACTTCGTAGCGCTCTACAAGCAGACGGTGTTCGGTCCGGCTTGGCACCTCATCACGCCGTTGATTACAACATTCGCCTACAACATCGTCTTCGGCAAGATCGCTCGGCTGCCGACGGACGGCGCCCCGCAGTTCCTCTTCTACATGATCGGTACGGTCGTGTGGGCCTTCTATGCGGGTTGCTTGGTGGCAACCTCCGCGACCTTCACGGGTAACGCTGGCCTGTTCGGCAAGGTCTACTTTTCGAGGCTAGCCATCCCGGTCGCCACTGTCATCTCGCACTTCGTCAAATTCGGCATTCAGTTCGTCTTCTTCCTGATCTTCCTCGGCATCTTCGCCTTCCGCGGGGCGAAGGTCGAGCCAAACGCCGCGGTTCTGCTCACGCCTGCGCTATTGCTGCTTCTGGCCATGTTTGGCCTCGGAGGCGGCATCATTGTCTCGTCAGCAACGACCCGTTACCGCGATCTCTCATTCCTTGTCGGCTTCGGCGTCCAGCTTCTCATGTACGCCACGCCCGTCATCTACCCGACCTCGCTCGTGCCCGAAGGCTGGCGCTGGATCGCAAAGTGGAATCCTCTGTCGCCTATCATGGAGACCTTCCGCTACGCCTTCCTCGGCGCCGGCACCTTCAACCCGACCTGGCTCCTCTACAGCGCCGCCTGCGCCACCGTCCTCCTCTTCGTGGGACTCGTCCTGTTCCACCGAGTGGAGAGGACGTTTATGGATACCGTGTGAGCTGAGGGCTGAGAGCTGAGGGCTGGAGCACATGGACGAGGAGGCGGCGGGGTTTCGACATGAAAGGCTGGATGTATGGTAGAAGGCGATCGAGTGGGCTCAAAGCATCTACATAGTGAGCGCAGCGTTTCGGGAAACCGAACGGTTCGGCCTGCAGGCACAAGTGCGCCGAGCGGCAGTCTCGGTTGCCTCCAACATCGCCGAGGGGGTGGGGCGCTACACTTCGGCGGACTTCGCCCGGTTCATGGAGATAGCCTACGGCTCGCTCATGGAGACGATGTGTCAGGCTACCATCGCCCGGAATCTGGGGTATATGAGACACGATGATCACGACCAACTGCGCTCACAGGCAGAGACCATCGCTCGTATGCTGTCAGCCTTGCGCCGAAGCAGGCTGTCGCCCTAGCATGTCCACTCCGCCCTCGGCGCTCCGCTTCCGACCGCTCTCAGCTGTCAGCCGTCAGCTCTCCGCTTCCGACCGCTCTCAGCCCTCAGCCCTCAGCCCTCAGCTATCATGACCGTCATCCGCGTCGAACACCTCTCCAAACAATACCGCCTCGGCATGATCGGCGGGGCGACGCTGCGCGAGGAGATCTCCCGGTGGTGGGCGCTCAAGCGCGGCAAGGAAGACCCGCTGGCGAAGGTCGGTACCGACGGGCATAAGCCGCGCATTGGCGAGCGGTTCTGGGCCTTGAAGGATGTAAGTTTCGAAGTCAAGCAAGGGGAGATCCTGGGCATCATCGGCCGCAACGGCGCAGGCAAGAGCACTCTGCTCAAGATCCTCTCTCGCATCACGGCCCCGACCGAGGGTATCGTCAAGATCAAAGGGCGCATCGGCAGCCTACTCGAAGTGGGAACAGGTTTTCACCCAGAGCTGACCGGGCGCGAGAATATCTACCTCAATGGGGCCATCCTCGGCATGAGCCGCCGGGAGGTGACGAGGAAACTCGACGAAATCATCGCTTTCTCCGAAGTCGAGCAGTTCATCGACACTCCCGTCAAGCGCTACTCCAGCGGCATGTACGTCCGCCTCGCCTTCGCCGTCGCCGCCCACCTCGACCCCGAGATCCTCATCGTGGACGAGGTCCTCGCCGTCGGCGACGCCGCCTTCCAGAAGAAATGCCTGGGGAAGATGGGCGAGGTGGCCGGCGAGGGGAGAACGGTGTTGTTTGTGAGTCATAATATGGCTTCGGTATCAACTCTGTGTTCACGCGTCGGTCTGATACACTCGGGCCAATGGGTCGGAGACGGCAGTCCACAGCCAATGATCCGGGCGTATCACGAGCGCTTCGCCGTGAGCGACCAGCCGGATGTAGGGGCCGGACCGGCGGAAGTGACCTTCGAGCCGCGGCATGATCGCGATATGACATTGCTCGCGATACGCGCAGTCGGCGGCGATGGTTCCATACTGGGAGCCAAGGTCCCCGTGACAGAGGATTTCGTCATCGAGATAGACTATGCGGTGAACCGTTCAAACCGAGACGCGTACGTTACATGCGGCTTCATAGACCTCGACGGCGGCGACGTGTGGTGGCGCTACGACGCCGACACCCACATATACGGTAACCGGCAGCGTGGAAGGTACCGAGCGGTGCTTACCGTCCCTGCTGGCTTCCTGAGGCCGGGCACTTACGGACTACGCCCGTCGCTGGTCGATCCGACCAAGGGTGTGCTGGACTATCGTGGGATAGCCCTGCGCATCACCTTCGGGATGACCGGAGCTCTTCTCGATCGGCGGGGGATCACTTGGCCAAGCGTGGTGCGGTACGAGCCAGGGTGGACAACACTCAGGATGGATCCTGGAGACGAAAGCTCTCAGTTGCTCGAAAGAGGCTAAGAGACGAGCGCTACGCTTGGTAGAGTTCATGCATTGTTGACACGGCAGGGGCGTCGATGTTCGCGGCGTCGCCCCTATATGGCTGGTACGCGTAGCCCTGCTCCCGCGTTCTGTCCCGAACATCCATTCTACGATCCTGATCAGGCAACCGGCATCCTCGTTCCGCCCGGCGATCCCGAGGCCA
>JBBIPC010000011.1:88016-103586 GCA_037443035.1 Chthonomonadales bacterium | reverse complement strand
TGCGCGCGGGAGAGGGCCAGGGTGAGGGCAACCCCAGAACGGAGGAGTGAAGCTCGTGGGTTTGAATGACGCCGACGATCACCGGAAGCAGTCGGTACATCGAGCGCGGCAGAGGTGAAACTGCCAGGCGAGCCGTGGTACGGCACACACCCACCCCCGCTTGCTACCCTTCCGTCATCAGAACTGCGAGGCCCAGGCGCTTCTCCAGGCAGTTGGTCACCAGATCGAAGAGGTCCTGCAAGAGGTCGTCGTGGGATGGTGCGGGGCGGACAAGGTCCACGAGCTCTTGAAGCCGGCTGCGGCGTTGCCTTCGTTGCCCCTCGCGGATACACCCCTCCAGGTGAGAGCGTAGATGGTCCAACTTCGCCCAGGTCAGGATACCCACCAGGCCTGGCTCGTGCTCGAACCATGACTCGATATTCGGCGCAGCGAAGGCTGCCTCGGCCAGGAGGTCGGCGGCCTCCCCTTCCGGATCCCGTCGGCGGACGTATCGAACGAAATCGGGAAACGTCCCCCGGAAATCCACTTCATCGCCTTCGGTGCATAGCTCGGCAATGACCAGGTTGCAGATCTCCTCCGGCGATAGCCCAGGATCCAGGGATGACACGAGGTCGGCCGCATCCCTATTCGGTAGCGATGAGAAGTCGCGCGACCTGGCCGCCTCCATGAGCATGGGCGCCAGCGCATGGTACCGCGACCAATCGAATCCCACGAACCGCCATGCAGGCAATCGCTACTCCTCCTCGAACAGGGTGCCGCCCGGCACCCATGTGTGCAGGTCCATGCGAACACGTCCGGCGCTGTCGAAAGTGACTCCCTCCAGCTCCAGGAGCCGGCGCTGCTCCTGGGCCAAGGAGGGATTCCGCTTGCTGATTACGAGCGAGCCGTCTCGGGCTACCACGCGCTGCCACGGTACGTCCGGCGTTGCGCTGGACATAATACGCCCTACTTCGTACCCGCTCAGCGCCACGCCGCCCACAAGTTCGGCCACCTGGCCGTAGGCGAGGACCTTGCCCCGCGGAATGCGCCGGACCGCCTGGAAGACAAGCTCCCGCACCGATGCCATCAGAAGACGACCTCGTGACCGGTCCTCGCAGCAGTATAGCAGCCGTCCAGAAGCTGGGTCAGGTTCCAACCATCGTCCACGCTAATGGTCATGGCCGTGCCGCGAAGAATAGCGCTGATCCATTGCTCCATGGGCGACGGCAGCGCTGGCGGGAGGTTCGTCGGCAGTACAGGTCCTTTGATGCCCGAGGCGTCGAGCTTCGTGCTCTCCAGCCAGACCCTCACACCCATTCCCATGTCCATAGAAAGATAGCCATCGGTACCGTAGATCTCCAGCGGGTTCGGACCAGCCCGATGGACCCACGACACGTCCAGAATACCCAGCGCCTTGTTGCGGAACTCCACCACGGCCACCATGTTGTCGTCAATGTCATATGCGCCGCTGATGTTGTTCATGCGCGCCACGACCGACGCAGGCTCGCCCAAGAACCAGCGCATGACGTCAACCCGATGGCAGCCGAGGTCGAAAAACGCACCACCGCCGGCCGCTCTCTCGTCGCCGAACCAAGCGTTCCCCGAGTGATTCTCCGCAGGCCCGAACCACCTGTCCAGCGCCGCCATGTGAGCCACGCGGGCGCGCATCTCGGTGACGGTACCCAGAAGACCGTCGTCGAGGACTCGCTTTGCAAACAGAATCTCCGGCTTGCAGCGAGACGGCAGCGAGATCATGAAGCATACGCCCGCAGCTTTCACGGCATCTCTGACGATGGTGGCATCTGCCGTCGTGATCGTCAGCGCCTTCTCGGTGAAGATGTGCTTCCCGGCCTTTGCGGCGGCTAGAATCACTTCGGCATGGAGGTTCGTAGGCGTATCCACGACTACGGCATCTACCTGCGCATCCGCCAGAATGCTTTCCAGCTTGTCCACGAACGGTACTTTCCGCTTCTCTGCTTCGATACGGCCCCGTACAGGGTCCTCATCCCAGATGGCCACGATCTCGGCCTCGGGGTTCTTCGTTACTTGATCGGCATAGCCTGGCGCATGCACGTGCGCGAACGAGAGCATGGCCACTCTCACCTTACCACTCATGGTGAACCTCCTCCGTGTTGGCGCTGCAACGCGGTTTCGGCACCGCGCTGCTATTCTCCTACGTGCACCCCGGCATGCCTCGCTCGGCCCGTCGTGCATAGGGCAGGTAGAATAGGCGAAATGGCATCGAACGAAAGAGCACTACCCACAGCCCTCGGCTCTGCGCCGGATCGCTTCGCCCACTGGACCACGCGGGACACCCACGCGGCTGTCTGGCGTCTCGCCTGGCCGTCGGTATTGACCTCCGTCCTCATGACAACCAACAGCATTCTCGATCGAATGTTCGTGGGACAACTCGGGCGGGATGCCCTGGCGGCAGTCGGCGTCGGCGGGCAGATCATGTTCGTGACAGTCTCCGTGTCCATGGCCATCACCGTGGGCACGACGGCGTTAGTGGCCCGTTTCACTGGCGCGCAGGATGCGGATCAAGTGGAGCGTGCGGCCGGCAAATCCATCGGGCTGGGCGGCGCTATCGGTCTCGTCTCCATGCTCGTCATCTACTTATCCATGAAGCCACTCCTGCTTCTCATGGGCGTCTCCGGTGGTCCGGCCCACCAGTGCGCAGCCTTCCTCACCTATGCCCTGCTCGGTCTGGTGCCGGGCAATGTGGGGGCGGTTGTGAGCGCCATTTTCCGGGGTTTGGGGGATACTCGATCGCCACTCAAGGTCATGCTCGCGGCCAACTGCGTGCACATTCTAGGCGACTGGACCATCATGCTCGGTCACTGGGGATTCCCGAAGCTGGGACTACCAGGCGGCGGGCTGGCCATGTCTTCCTCCATGCTCGTCTCCCTGGTGTTGTATCTCATCCTCCTGCACCGATCACCTGTGCATGGCTGTCTGCGGTGGTCCTACCTGTGGCCGACGGTCGCATGGACGTCGCGCATCCTGCGGATCGGCGTGCCTGCAGCCATCGCAGCCGTTGTGCGGACAACCGCCATGCTCGGCTTCACGGGGATCCTCTCCAGGACGCCCGAGGGTATGGATGCCGTCGCCGCGTTGCCCATCGGTCTCACAGCCGAGTCCATTGCCTTCATGCCGGGGCTTGGCTTCAGCGTGGCCGCCTCGGCACTGGTTGGCCAAGCGCTGGGTGCCAAGAGCGCACGCCATGCCGAGCGCCTGGGCTGGGCCGCCACCTACCAGGGCTGTGTGGTCATGACCGTCATGGGTGCTGTGTTCTTCATCTTCGCAGAGCCATTCACCCATCTGTTCACGCGCGATCCCGCGGTAGTTGCCATCGCCACCCACTACCTGCGCATCATGGCTATCTCCGAGCCCATGCTAGCCTTCGGCATGATCCTCACCGGCGGTCTTCAAGGCGCCGGCGATACCATTCGGCCCACCGTGGCCACAGCCGTTTCGTTCTGGGTATTCCGCCTGCCACTGACCTGGCTCCTCGCCCTTCGCTTGGGCTACGGCGCTACCGGAGCATGGATCGCCATGTCCGCGACAACAGCCCTCAGCGGTATCCTGGCCATCCTGCTATTCCGTGACGGCAAATGGAAGCGCGTGAAAGTATAGGAGAAACGCGACCTGTTTCCGATGACGCAGTGTAACCTTCTGCTGGTGGTGGGCGTCCTATGCGTGGCGCTGACGCCGAGCATGGCTCGGGAGTCCCGTCAGGACAGCGATCCGGAACGATCCGTCCTGAGAGAAGCACTGGACCAAGCCGAACGAGGGAACTTCGAGGCAGCGGCATTGCGCACGCGGCAAGGTCTTCAGGCCATGCCGTCGAGTGTGCTCCTTCACAACATGGCCGGAGCTATCCTGATGCTCACCGGGGATAGATCCGGTAGCGAGAAGGCGTTCCAGGCAGTGCACAACCTGGTCCCGGACAACGCCATCGCCAGCTACGGCATGGGCCTGCTCCGTTTGGCAGCCGGCGATCTCGCGCAGGCCGACCTTGCATTGGAAGCCGCCACTAAGCACGGTGACGCGGGCATCTGCTTGCTGGCACGTCAGTACGTGGCCTTTCTGCGAGGTTCGCGCGGCGCCGCAAGTGTCGCGCTTCCCATGGAGTTGGATACCGCCAGGCGGGCCATTGCCCTTGCCGTCGCCCATGCCGAAGGGAATGGGCAGCGGGTTCTGGAGGATGCACCCGTTGTGTTGAACGACCCCACTGTTGCGCGATACGAAGACTATCGAGCGGCCCTCATGACCTTCGATCCAGCGCATCCCATCCGATGGGGACTGCGGCCATTGCCACGGAACCTCCTGGCAGTCCAGGAGAAAGCAAAGGGTATCGCGGTATCGGGCTCTGTCCAGTTGCGTGCTGGCGACAGCGACGCGAGCTACGTTGCATTCCGCGTGGATGGCAAGTTCCTTGCCGTGGTGAACTCGCGTCCCTTCGTACTGGCGTGGGACAGCGCCACAGTCCCCAACGGCGTGCACGTTGTTGAAACCGTTGCTTACGACGGCACGGGACAGGATATACGGACGACGCGTCAGGAGATCGTCACGCAGAACGCCAGCGCACCTGCGCACCGGGACGACAGCCTGACGGAAGCTCGGCTATGGCGTCTGCTTGCGCTGCGTCCGAGTCGAGCGTCCGTCGCGGCGTTGGCTGCGCAGGCCGCACACAAGCTCGGTGACGAATCCGCAGCCAGACGGTGGTCGAGCCTGGCGTTGGCAGTGGATCCGTCCGTCTGGCCTGATCTCGAGCACATCGTTCGTCCGAGGCCGGTTTTCGAGCCGGCGTTCTGGCGCGCGGCACCTCAGCAGAAGCTTGTTGCCCTGACGTTCGATGACGGTCCGCGACCGGGCATCACCGAGCAGATCCTGGACATCCTGACCCGCGAGCAGGTGCCAGCCACGTTCTTCGTCATCGGGCGACATGCTGCCGCAAGCCCGGATCTCGTGATGCGACTCGCGCAGGCTGGGATGGAGATCGGCAACCATTCGTTCTCGCATCCGAACCTCGCCAGGGCCAGCGATGCGACCATCCGGCACGAGCTCGTCCGTACGAATGCCTGCGTCGAACACGTGACAGGCATCGCGCCGCGGTGGTTCAGACCGCCAGGCGGTAATCTCTCGGAGCGTGTCAGCCGGATTGCTGCATCCCTGGGACTCCAAGCTTGCATGTGGACGGTGAACGGTGAGCAGAAAGAACTGGAGGGGAGCGCTCCGTTGACTGCGCATATTCTGGCGGGGGTCCGTCCGGGTGCCATCGTTCTCCTCCACAATGGCCGTCAACCCACCGTCACAGCGCTGCCACGGATCATTGGCGAGCTGCGCCGGCGGGGGTACACATTCGTGACGATCAGCGAACTGCACGCCCGTTCACGGGAATTGCACCCAGTTCCCGTGCTACAATGAGGCGATCAGACGTAAGATATTCTGAAGATAGAAGGAAACTCGCGCGCACAGGGCGTAGTTAGAGAGTACGCCCGTGGGCTTCGGCTTTGCCGACATGGACAGGAGGGAGAAAATGCTACGACCAATCCGCGTCGTGCTGGGCGGGATGTTGGGGACATGGTTCCTGACAGCGGCGATCATGTCTCAGGCTGCCCAACCTGCTGAGCGTGAGCTGCTGGGGGTGCGCATTTGGCGCGACTACGCCACCGTGCTGAGAGTACACGGCGAGCCGACCCGGGTCGTGCCGGGCATGGCGCTGCCGCCCGAGATGGGAGTGGGATCCATCAACGTCAACATGCAAAGGGCCCAGACGGGCGGCATGAGCATGGGCATACCGGGCGGCCCCATGATGGGCGCCCCCATGGGCATGGCCGGACCTCCTGGTGCACCCATGATGGGTGGCATGATGAGCGCCGGCGGCATGAGCGCCCCCATGATGGGCGGCATGGGTAATCCGCGCATGGGCGCCATGGGCAACCCCCGAATGATGGGGGGCATGAGCGCTCCCATGGGAGGCGGTGGTCGAAGCATGCCCACAGTCGGTGGTATGGCCGGTGGACCGCCGATGCCGGGCGGTATGGGCGGAGCCCGTGGTAAGAGCGAGGATGAAGACGATATTGGTGCAGGCTCACCCATCGGCGGAGGCGCACGCGGCGCCATGCGTGGTCCCATGGGCGGTGCTGGCGTTCCAGGTCCCGGCGGCATGATGATGCCTCCCATGTACGGAGGCGGCACGGGCCTCACCAGTGCCGCGGCTGGCGACACCGGCCTCATGGCAGGACTTGCGGGCGGGCCCATGGGCATGCCTGGAATCGGGGGCATGCGCGGCTCTGTGGGCGCACAGTCGCAGGTCCAGGCGTCGGTACCGAGCGAAGAAGTCAAGGAAACCTGGGTCTACGTGAGAGGCCAACAGACCATCCACTTCATGTTCAACAAGGACGGGCGTGTCATCCGCATCCAATCGTTCGGGCCGAAGGGGAAGGGCGCGACGTCTCGATCGATTACCCTCGGTGACCCGGTGGCCAAGGTTTATCAGAAGTACGGATGGGCAGGCACGACCATTCGGCAGGGCGATTCCCTAACCCTCGATTATTCGCAGAAGTTCCATGTCGTGTTCGATCTGCTGGACCGCCATGACGGCAAAGGCATGCGGGTGGTCGGCATTACCATAGCCCCTTCAGAGGGGCGACGCTAGGGCCAGGCAACGGCCTGCGGAGAGGAGAACCTCTGATGCGACGAATTCTAACAGGAGCAACGCTGGCAATGGGCGTGATCTGGTCTGCGACAGCCCTCGCTGCTCCGAAACCAGACAAGAGCCTACTCGGCGTTCGCATACTGGATACATGGAAGGCCGTCCTCGCTAAGTATGGACAACCCACGCGAGTGGAAGCGGGTCCACCCGCAGAACTGAGCGTCACTCCCACCACGACCGTCGGCGGCGCGGCGATGTTCTCACCGGGCGGCACAGGCATGCCATTCGGTATGGCCGGCATGACGGGTGCGCGGGGCCTGCCCTCCATAGGCGGCATCTCCGGGCCACCGACCACCCCCATGATGGGTGGAATGTCCAGTGCAGGCGGCGCCATGGGTGCGCCCAGGGCCCCTATGATGGGCGGTATGTCCAGCGCAGGTGGTGCAGCGGGTGCGCCGAGATCGCCGATGATGGGCGGCATGAGCAGCATGATGATGGGTCCCCCGCCCGGAGCCATGGGTGGAATGTCCAGTGCCGGGGGCCGTGGCATGAGTCGCATGATGATGGGTCCGCCTCGCGGCGCTATGGGCGGTATGTCCAGCCCAGGCGGCCGCGGCTTGCCTGGTCTGGGTGGCATGGGCATGGCGGGCGGCATGAGCGCTCCCATGGGTGCCATGGGCGACACAGGTGGCGGCATACCCATGCCTGGACTCCGAGGCGGAACGACAGCGCCCGGTATGCCAGGCGGCATGATGGGCGCTCCTATGTTGGGCGGCATGCCGGGCGCACCGGGCGGCGCGACCGGCACGATGACCCAGACCAGTGCTGGAACCGCCATCGAGACAGGGCCTGGTGAGGTTGCCTGGGTCTATGAGAAGGGCACCGATACGCATGTGTTCCTGTTCAACAACGAAGGACGTGTCATCCAGATCCAATCCTTCGGCTACAAGGCTGGCGCAAGGACCGTGAATGGTGTTGGCCTCGGCGATACGGCTGCCAAGATCTACTCCATCTACGGCTTCCCGGAGGAGACGATCGTCAGCGGCAACACGAGGACGCTGGACTACAGCAAGAAGGCCAACGTTGCCTTCCAGCTCGCTGACCGCGGCAAGGGGATGCGCGTCGTGGGTATCACCGTCGGGCTGACAGTGCCGCCCAATCCCGAGAAGCCGGAGTGACTCCGAGAAGCGCGTAGATTCGGCGACGACCTCGATTGCGGGAGCCGGTGCATGCCGGCTCCCGTTGTATTACAATAGGTTGCATGGAAGCAGACAAGGAAGAGATCAGGGCGCGCAACGACATCGTCGAGGTCATCGGTTCGGTGGTCCAGTTACAGCGCCGTGGCCGCAACTGGGTGGGTCTCTGCCCGTTCCATCAAGAAAAAACGCCCTCGTTCAACGTGGATCCTGTGACCCAGACCTTCAAGTGTTTCGGGTGCGATGCCTCCGGTGACGTCTTCACGTTCGTCCAGCGTCACGAGAACATGACGTTCGTCGAGGCCGCAGAGTATCTGGCGCGCAGGGCAGGTCTGGAGTTCCGAAGCAAGTTCACCAGCCCCAAGGAACGAAGCCAACGCGAAGCCCTCTACGAGGCCAACGCCGTCGCCGCGACGTACTTCCGCAGGTGCCTCGAACACGCCCCGGCGGCCCGGGAGTACTTGCACGGTCGGCGTTTGCTTCCCGAGACCATCGAACGCTTCCAGATCGGCTATGCACCCGACGATTGGCGCGGACTGGCCGCTTACCTCACCGGCCGCAAGATAGACCTTGGCATCGCTGTCGCTGCAGGTCTGCTCTACCAACGCGAGGGGGGCCGCCATGTGGACGCCTTCCGCAATCGCATCATGTTCCCGATCCATGATGAGCAGATGCGCATTGTCGGCTTCGGTGGACGCGCCATGGGCGATGAGCCACCCAAGTATCTCAACACTGGCGAGACTCCCGTTTTCCTGAAGAGTCGCCTGCTATACGCCCTACCATTCGCCAGACGGGCCATCGCCGATCAGGGCCGCACCCTCCTCATGGAGGGATACATGGACGTTATCGCGGCGCACCAGAACGGCTTTGAGAATGCCGTGGCGAGCCTTGGCACTGCCTTCACGGCGGAGCATGCTCGACGCCTGGCACGGCTTGCCCCTGCGGCGGTCGTCGTCTACGATGCTGATACCGCTGGTATCAAGGCAGCCCTCCGCGCAGCGACCGAACTGGAGCAGCAGTCCGTCGCAGTCCGTATCGTTCGCCTACCGGCAGGCGAGGATCCCGACTCCCTCGTGCGGGATGGTCACCCAGAGCGTCTCGCCAGGGCTATTGCCGATGCTGTCACACGAGTGGAGATGGAGCTGGACCTGGCCATCGCCTCGGCCGATACCGAGACAGAACACGGTCGCCAGGCGCTCCTCCGCAAGATCATCGCTATCCTGGCAACAGTGCCGACGCGGGTGGAAAGGGACGCCTACATCGAAAAGGTATGGCATCTCCATCCGCTCAGTATCCATGGCCCAGGGGTCGCCAAGCAGCAGCTTCACCGGGACGCCGAAGATGCCGCCCACCGCAGGGCGAGGCCGACGGTCGCGTCCCGACAACCTTTCCAACGAGGCCGGCCTGCCGACGCTGCCGCGGGACCCGGCGACACCAGCGACGGGCTGTCCGAGTCGGCAGGCACAGACCTGCGACCGACACCGCGCTCGCGAGTCCAGGCCGCGGAGCTGCTCATCGTTCGCGCGTTGGCGATCCCGCCTCACAGGAGCATCGTAGTTCGGCTCGTTCATCCTGATGATCTGCTCGACCCGGGCGACCGGGCCCTTCTGGAGTTCGTGCTCGCAAGGCCGGATCTCGTTACAGCAGATGAGGCTGAGCTTGTGCGACGTCTCCGTGCCGAGTGCTTACCCGAAGTTGCAGAATCCGCCGTCCGGCGCTTGCAGGAATCGCAGATCGCTCTGACGAACGAACCTATTGACGAGGCGGTCTTGCAGGATGCCATCCGCATCGTGCGAAGCCGCAGAGCCGAGACAGTGAGTGCTGAGATCAGTCGGTTGCTCAGGTCCAAGCCGGAACTCACGGCGGACGACCGGGAACGGGTGCAGGCGCTGCATGCGCTGCTGGCGCGTTTGAAGGGGTCTGGCAGTTGAGCTGCAGAGGAGCCAGGCCAGAGTGGTGGAGTTGGATGCGTGCGCTTTTCGTACCGCAAAGGGGGAGGAATAGCAAGACGTGAGTGGCACGACGACCGAGGAGCTTACACGCTCTGCTGCTTTCCGAAGGCTCCTGGATCGAGGCAGACAACGTGGCTACGTGACATACGACGAGGTCAACGATGCGTTGCCCCCGGAGGGTGTGTACGCGGATGCGATCGAGGAAATCCTGGAGTACCTAGCAGAAGAGGGCATCGAAGTCTGCAGCCGTAACCCGCATGCCGTCGAGGAGGATGGCGCCGCAGATGGCGTCTCTGACAAGGCTCGCCGACGGCGCGATGACGAGGACCAGAAGGCCGCCGAGAGCATGGCGGTGGACGATTCTGTGCGCATGTGGCTGCGCGAGATCGGCCGTATCCCCCTGCTCACCATGGAACGGGAGGTCGAACTTGCCCACCGGATTAAGCAAGGCGACGAACAGGCCAAGAAGGAGCTGACCCAGGCGAACCTGCGGCTCGTGGTTAGCATCGCCAAGCGTTACACCGGACGTGGCATGTCCTTCCCGGATCTCATCCAGGAGGGCAATATCGGCCTCATGCGTGCGGTCGAGAAGTTCGATGTCACGAGAGGATACCGCTTCAGCACCTACGCGACCTGGTGGATCCGCCAGTCCATCACCCGCGCCATCGCCGACCAGGGCCGTACCATACGGATCCCAGTCCATATGGTGGAGACGATCAATCGCCTCTTGCGCACTAGCAGCCGCCTTCTGCAGGAACTCCACCGTGAACCCACAGACGAGGAGCTCGCGAGGGAGCTGGAGATGCCTGTGGAGCGCGTCGAGGAGATCAAGCGCATCGCGCCCGAGCCCCTCTCCCTCGAAGGCCCAGTGGGAGAAGAGGAAGAGAGTCCCCTGGTGGACTTCGTGGAGGACCACGAGACCGTTACTCCAGCGGACGCGGCGTCCCACCTGATTCTCCGGGAGCGCATCGAGGAGATTCTCGACCAGCTCACACAACGCGAACGGGATGTGCTCATCATGCGGTTCGGCCTCGAGGACGGCCGGTCCCGTACCCTCGAGGAAGTCGGACGTCATTTCCGGCTGACCCGGGAGCGAATCCGGCAGATAGAGGCCAAGGCGTTACGCAAGCTGCGCAGCCCTCGGCGAAGCCGCAAGCTGCGAGACTATCTTACGTAAAGTTCCGTGCGTCGAAATGCGGACGTCGCCGAGCGGGTCCGCACACAGGACACAACAACCAGTACTTGCACGCTGAATCGGTGCTGCGAGATGCAGCATGGAAAGGACACCGCATCATGAAAGGCTTTTCTCTGAGGCTTGGGCTCCTCTGGCCCGTAGCCGTTGCCTGTCTCGTGCTCGCTGCGGGTGCAACGCTTAGCGGTCCCCAGGCGGGTCAGAAAGGCGCTGCAGTGGACATACCGAAGGATGTTCTCGCTTCCCCGTTTGGCCCTACGCCCAAACTATCCCCACCGGAGGCAGGGGTCGTGCGCGGTGCCGTGGTCCAGCGAGACCTGGCGACGGGACGTGTCGTGCGCGTCCGAGGTGAGGTGCCCATCGCAGGCGCGCGCACGCCCGAAGAGGCTGCTGTACGGTTCCTGCGAACCAACGCCAAGGTCCTCGAGCTGTCCAGCGACCTGCGCGAGCTGCAGCCGTTGGAGAGTCGTCAGAGCCTGACGGGTACCCATGTGCGCTTCCGTCAGGTCCTTGCTGGCTACCCTGTGCTGGGCGGCTATCTGTCCGTGCACCTGAACAAGAAGGGCGCCGTGGTCCTTGTCAACGCTGACCTGGTTACGATCAAGGGCGAGCTCAAGACGGCGATCGTAGGTGATCCAGCCAAAGCCATCGCCCAGGCATTGGAAGCCCTGAAACCGCAGGCTCCGCCGACGGTGCCACCGACCGCCTCGCCCGCCGTGTTCGTTCAGGATGCTCAGCCTATTCTGGTCTGGAATGTCCATGTGGACACGCGGAAACCGGCAGGCGCCTGGGAGGTGCTCGTCAGCATTCCTGAGAACAAGGTCCTGCGCATCGTGAACCGGGCCCGATTCGTGGACGGCGACGGCTGGGTATTCGTGCCGAACCCTGTCATGACCTCGGGACAAGCCAATCTCACGGACAATGACGATGCGGACTACCCTGCGCTGAATAACGAGCGAGTTCAGGTCACCCTCAAAGACCTCGACGGAACGGGTTACCTCCAGGGTCCCTTCTGCACCACGGAGCCCACGGCCCAGCAGCCCCGAGCCAATGAGCCATCCTTGTCGTTCAACTACCTCCGTTCGGATGACCGCTTCGAGGAAGTCATGTGCTACTACCACATTGACACCAACCAGCGGTACATCCAGAGCCTGGGGTTCACGAACGTCAACAATCGGCCCCAGGGTATGGACGTAAACGGCACCACCGACGACAACGCCTGGTACTCGCCATGGACTGGCAACATTACCACGGGCACCGGCGGCGTGGATGACGCCGAGGATGCTCACGTCATCCTCCACGAATACGGGCACGCCATCCAGGATAACCAGGTACCAGGCTGGGGCCAGACCCACGAAGGCGGTTCCATGGGGGAAGGTTTCGGCGATTACTGGGCGGTGACGACGTTCACCGGCATCGGCCCCCATGGCCACGATTGGGATGTGTACGTAGCGACGTGGGATGCAACCTCCTACAACCCAGGCAATCCGGCATTCCTGCGCCGGCTGGACAGTACGAAGCATTACCCGGAGGACATGCAGGGCGAGGTGCACGCTGACGGCGAGATCTGGAGCGCCTGTCTCTGGCAGATACGTGGCATCGTCGGCCAGACGCGCGCCGACACCATCATCCTCGAGTCCCATTTCCGCCTGTCACCGATGGCCAGTTTCCAGGACGGAGCGTTGGCCATCATCGCCGCTAATCAGGATCTCTACGGAGGTGCCGATGGACAAGCCATCACGCAGGTCTTCGTAGACCGCGGCATTCTCATTGACCCACGTATCACGAACCTCAGCGTAGCGCATGACGTTGCCTACCCGGGCCAGGACGTAACGCTCAAGGCCACACTGACTCGGGCGCTGGACGGCGCTCCGGTCGCAGGCAAGACTATCACATTCACAGCAGATGGTAGCGATGCGGGTTCGGCCGTCACCGACGCCGATGGCGTCGCCAGCGTGCCGTTCACCGTGCCGGCCGACGCGCAGCCTGGTGAGATCGTCGTTACGGCTGACTGGGCTGGCGACGAGGAGGCCTTCCCCGCCACATCATCGGCGAAGATCTACATCCTTCAGCAGTTCACTATCTCGGGTAGCGTCACCGACTCCGGCGCACCCATGGAGGGCGTCACTGTCACCGGTACGCTTGCCGGGGCCTCCGCATCCCTTACCCCGAACCTGAGCATCCCGGACGGGGATCCGACGGGCGTTGAGTCGGTCGCCGAGATCAAGAACTCCGGGACAGTGGGCAGTGTCGAGGTGTCGGTGAATATCCAGCATACATGGATCGGTGACCTGAAGGTGGGCCTCGTCCACCCGGACGGCACCATGATCCTCCTGCATGACATGACCGGAGGCAGCGCGCACAATATCGTCACCACATATCCGACACTTACCACTCCGGCGGAGAGCCTCGACAAGCTGCGCGGAAAGCCACTGGCTGGCCCGTGGCGACTGTGGGTCAGCGACAACGCGGCCCTCGATACAGGCACATTGGTCTCGTGGACGCTCAAGGTCTATAGAGAAACGCCGTTGACCGTGACGGCCACCACGGCTTCCGATGGAACATACGCTCTGGCCGGTCTCGAACCCGGCACCTGGCGAGTGGTGCCGAGCCGCGGCACTTCGGCCTTCGCTCCGACATATCAAGATGTCACGGTAGGACCCGATCAGGTTGGCGTCAACTTCGCGTTGAATAGCTTCACCATTGCAGGTACGGTACGCCACGGTTCGTCTGGACTGCCCGACGTTACCGTGACACTCACCAGCCCGGCCGACAAGAACCTTAGCATGGAAGACTGGCCCGGCACGGCCATCCCTGACAACAACACGACCGGCATCGAGGCGCCACTGACAGTGACCGATGGAGGGACCGTGACCGACATTCACGTCTGGGTCGCCATCACCCATCCCTACATCGGTGACCTGGAGGTCTCCCTCATCCATCCGGACGGCACGCGAGTGCGTCTCCACAACCGAACGGGCGGAAGTGCAGATAACATCTACACAACCTATCCCGACGAGACACGGCCGGCCGAACCGCTCTCAGCGCTCTTCGGCAAGCCGGTCCAGGGCACATGGAAGCTGAGGATCCGAGATCTGGCGATTGCCGACACTGGTACGCTCGATGGTTGGGGCCTGTCGCTGAGCTACATCGGTACCGTAGATCGCACCACCACTACCGATGCGGACGGCAAGTACTCCTTCGCCGACTGCCTGGCCGGTACGCACCTTGTCCGACCCAGCAAGCCCGGTCATCCTTTCACTCCTGACGTGGCCACCGTCGTTGTCGGTCCTCACCGGTACGATGTTGACTTCCTGTCGCTCGCCAAGGCCACCGCGCTGGTTGTCTCGCCAGCCACCGGTGCCATAGATAGTAGCGCGACGCTGTCGGCAACACTCACAGAAACGGATAGCGGCGCGCCCGTCGCCGGTATGACTGTGGACTTCGCAGTGGATGGCACACCTGTCGGCAGCGGAACGACGGATGCTTCGGGTGTGGCCTCCGTTACCTACTCCATACCACCGTCGGTCCACGTCGGCGACCTGACGGTAGACGCGACTTTCGTTGGATCCGTGCCCTACATGGGCTCGACCGCATCAGGAACCCTCAGCCTCGCGAAGGGCGCCGTGCGCGTGTTCGGCCTGGATCGTACTGGCGTCATCGGAGAGACCGTGGACCTCCGCGGCTATGTCCGTACGCTCAACAGCCAGACGCCGCTCGAGGGGAAGACGGTTACGTTTTCTGTGAATGGAACCGATGTGGGCCAGGCAGATACGGATGCGAGCGGAAGAGCAAGCCTGCCGTACGTCGTACCGGGGCCGGTCGGCGCGGTTCCCCTTGGCTTCTCGTTCGCCGGTGACGCCGACTTCCAGAGCGGTTCCGGAAGCGCCACCCTGACTGCAACGACAAGTGGTTCCAAGATGTCCATGCCGGATCGCACTGGTACTGTCGGTGGCGACGTCTACTTGAAGGCCTACCTCTGGAGCGATCCTGGGTCGAAACCGCTTGCCAACAGGACCGTGAGTTTCGCTGTGGACGGCACGGATGTGGGAACTGCACCGACCAATGCGAATGGGCGCGCTCTGTTGCGCTACTGGATACCCGACGGTACGGGAGCCGGGACGCGTTCGCTGAGTGCGGCATTCGCGGGTGACGCCGGATACGGTCCCTCGTCGGCATCGGCCAGCCTCACCGTGGAGCGAGCACCGGTCTACATCTGGCCGTACGCACGCAGCGTCCGCCAGGGTCAGCCCGCCGTGCTTCGAGCCTACGTGCGCCGTCTGCCCGATTACCAGTGGCTGACGCAGAAGACCATTGCGTTCCAGATAGAGGGCACCGATGTAGGTACAGCGGACACCGGTGAGACCGGTATAGCGTGGTTCACCTATCCGGACACAACTGGTCTGAGCATTGGCAGCCACAGCTTCATGGCGATCTTCGCCGGCGATGCTTGGATCGCGCCTGGGTCGGCCACGGGCACGTTCAACGTCGTCGCGCCGTAGCTTCGCTCATTGCCACAGTTTGGGTCCCGCCGCACGGCGGGACCCTCTTCCTTGAGACGTAGTTCGGTCTCGAGTTGGGCTACTTACC
>JBBIPC010000011.1:23366-87916 GCA_037443035.1 Chthonomonadales bacterium | reverse complement strand
ACGGCGGGACCCTCTTCCTTGAGACGTAGTTCGGTCTCGAGTTGGGCTACTTACCGCCTCGCACTCGTAGCGCAGCCGTCTCGGCTGCACACAACGAGCCGGTACTGCAGGCGAGGACGCCTGCGCTACGACCACCAACACCCACCTCGCACTCGTAGCGCAGCCGTCTCGGCTGCACACAACGAACCGATACTGCAGGCGAGGACGCCTGCGCTACCGCTCTTGCGTTTCGTCCCGCCGACCCTAGGCGATACGCCGGTACGTTTCCGCCGTCCTGCGAAGCATCTCGGCCAAGAGGAACTTCTCCCGCACCCTCCGGCGGCCAGCTCCGCCCATCGCCCGTCGTCGCTGTTCGTTCGCTAAGAGCAGGTCCAGAGCGCGTGCCATGGCTTGCGGGTCTTCTCGCGGAACGAGCAGTCCCGTCTCTCCGTCCACGACGACTTCTGGAAGACCTCCGGTAGCCGATGCAACGACCGGGCGCGCGTGCGCCATTGCCTCGAGCGCAACCAGGCCCTGGCCCTCTGACCGAGACGGTACCGCGACGATGTCAGCCGCCCGGTACCAAGGCATCAAGTTCGTCTGGTGCCCTGCTAATCGTACAACGCCGCTGAGGCCGTAGCTCCGGACTTGCTTTTCCAGAGCGGTCCGCTCCGAGCCTTCACCCACGATGCATACCTGCAGGTCCGTGCGCCGGGTGAGTTCGCGGGTCGCGGCTATCAGAACGTCGTAGCCCTTCTCCCGCTCCAGGCGTCCCACTGCCAGGATCGCGGGCACGTCCAGCCGCAGGCCAACCGTGGAACGCGCCTCCGCCTGATCGAGCAGCGCTGATGGTTCCGGTACCTCTACGCCGTTAGGAATGACAACCACCGGAATCTGGTGATGCGCCCTGCTCCCAAGCGACGCCGCGATCGCCTCGGAAACTGTTATGACGCAGGCGGCGCGGCGCAACGAGAAGGAGAGCGCGCGGCGAACAAGTGGTCGGTCCGCTTCGGGAACGTTGTGCAGTGTCACGATAAGCGGACGCCTCGCCAGCATGCTGGCCCAGGCCGACACCCAGGCAGCTCTCAGGCCATGGGCATGTAGCAAATGAAACCCGCGACCGATCTCTGCTAGGCGTGCCGCCGCTAGCAAGTCGGCCACCGGACGCGTTCCCGCGGCAATGGGGATCGTCATGCGCCGGGTACGTTCGTCCAGCTCCTCCAACGCAGTTGCAGGTCCCGCGACTTCGCACCTCACTCCGAAGGTCGGCAAGCCGCGACAGAGCTGGGCCACGTGGCGACGCATTCCCCCGGCGGATGGCCGGAGTACCAGGAGCACGCTGAGATCGTGACTACGAGCCTGTGCTTGCTCGCCCACCGAAGGTCCCATGGGGCGCTCGTCCATTGCGTGCCAGTTCCCGTGTGACGTCTCAGACTCCTGCATGCGTAGCAAGTAGCGGAACGTCGTGTCCGCTACCACAGCAGCAGGAACCCCGAGAACTCGAGCAGTATTCTAGGTTGGAGGACGATAGCATGAGGTCATGTCCTGTCTGCCGGCTTTTCCTGGAAACTTCCGGTGCGCCGGACAGCTCGGTGCTCCGTTGCGCCAGTTGTGGCGGCCTCTGGATCGCTGGCCCTGTGACTCTCCCTCTGCCCGATCAGCAACGTGCGCTGATAGACGAGGCCTTGCAGGCGCCTGCACCCGCGACTGCCAGCATGGCGTTCGCCGGTCTCACCCGTACGTGTCCGACCTGCATGACCACGTCTCTTGTACCCGACGAGGAAGGCGCACTGCCAGGTGTGGCATACCGATGCCCCAAGTGCGCGGGAATCTGGATCGAACTGCCAGTCATTCAGCCCGCACCTGTGCCTTCGGTCTCCGTAGAACGGGTTCCGGCTCCACCGCCCCCGATACCCGATGTCCCTCCGGCTCTTGCGGTCTCCATACCTCCGCCAGCCGAACCACCACTCCCGCTGGATGCCGGCCCATTAGCCGGCACCGACGCTGGAGCCATGACTGAGGACATGGTCGAGCCACCTGTTCTGGGGGCCGAAGACGCGCTGCAGAGGCTACTCGAAGGGAACGACCGCTTCACTGCCGAACGGGCGCGTCGTCCGAACTGCCGGATCGAGAGGGTTGCCGCAGTCGCCACCGCCCAAACTCCGTTCGCCGTCATCGTGGGATGTTCGGATTCGCGAGTGCCACCGGAAGTGATCTTCGATCGGGGCATAGGCGACCTGTTCGTTGTGAGAACTGCTGGTCACGTCGTCACGTCCACGGCGCTGGGTAGCGTTCTGTATGCTGTGGATCATCTTGCCGTTCCTCTCGTCGTCGTCCTCGGACACACGGGGTGCGGTGCAGTTCGAGCCGCCATGGATGCCCGCGAGGCTCCTGCCTATCTCGACACAGTGGTCCGAAGCATTCTGCCTGCCGTGGAGATCAGCGCGCCAATGCCCGGCTCGCACTGGGACAACGCCGTTCGGGTGAACACGACCCGGACCGCTGAGCGCATTCGAACCGCCATCGCCACGCACGTGCCCTCGCAGCGCGTTGCACGTGTGCGGGTCGTCAGTGCTATCTATGACACCGGCACGGGGACGGTGACGGTCCTTCAGGCATCCGAGATCTCCCAGGAGACCGATGATACGGGGAAACCGGAGCCAACCGCTACCGTCCAGACGGCGCATTCCATTTCGGCCACGGACGACAAGGAGTCGCCAGGCGCGGCACAGCGTACCACCATTCCTGAACCCGCTTCGGCTGGCGAGCCTCCTGCGACCCTCGCTGCTACAGCGTCCGCGACACCCGAGCGATCAGTCTCGACGCAGTTCACACGCTGGTGCCCCAAGTGTCGGGCTGGTTACGATGACCAGACTACCTTCTGCACGGTCTGCGGTGTGCTGCTAGTCCAGCCCACGTACGTCGTGCCGTGTCTGCAGTGTGGCAAACCAAACCTCATTGGGACGGACCGGTGCTACGCCTGCGGCGCGGATCTTCATCCAACTGCGCGCGCCAGCCGCCGCAGACCTCCGCCGCTCGTTCTGAGCCGGAGAACCGATCGGCCCGCGAATGCGGGTTGCGGTACCACGGCCGGCGCACTGGCCGCGATCGCTGCGATGCTGGTGGTTCTGGTGGAAGCTGGCCTGGACCTTGTGGGCAGATAGGCAAGCCTAGAACCGTGTGGCTTCCAGATCCACCACGATGCGGTGGTTGAACGTCGAGTAGGACAGCACTACGTCCCGTCCACCGATATTCCTGGCTAGAGCGAAAATGATATCGCTGTAGCTACCATCCTGATACCGCTGAACGGATGCTGACAGACCCAGACGCCATCGAGGGGCCAAGCTGTACTGAAGATCGCCGATCAGACTCATGGCGCCCGTGTCCACCATGAGCGTGTTGTAGAAATAGAGCGCCCAACGAGCGTCCGACGAACCGAGACTCAGCCCAAGACGATGCCGACCTTCACCGGTGGAGATGGGCTGCTGGACATAGTCATAGCCGAGCTGCAGCATGCGGCTTCCGCCGAGACTCCGTGTGGCGTTGACCGATGCATAGACCGTGGCGCCACGCGCACTCGTGTTGCTCCAGATGTGCCCTACAGAGACTGCGTTGCTGAGACTCGTCAGGGAGTCGAGCCTGATGGATGGAGTGAACGCTCGCACCTGGATGCCCTCGGTAAGGCTGTAGGTCCGGTATTCGCCGCTGACGGTCCTTCGCGTCGCCACGTTCCCCCCCAAGGACGTCATGAGGGGCGTGCCCTTGACCCGTACCGGCAGCGTCTCCAGATACATGTCCGCCTGCGTCCCGTTGGTGGCTGGTCCTTCCAGCGAACGGTTGGCCGAGCCATTCAGCCCTAACCGCAGGCCCCCCAGTCGCTGGCTGAGGTTAGCGGATCCGAACACGCTACGGTGTTGGGGAAAGTCAAGGTGAAAAGCCGTCAGGGTATCTGCCCCGAATTCCTGGCTGTGGGTCCAACGGAAGCCCCAGTCTCCGCGAGTGAGGCCCGTGAACCCGAATTCCCCCGAGTAGCGACCACTGCGTGGCGCAGCGTTGTACGACTGCAAGAGGTCCATGGCGAAGCCGGGCCGTCGGGCGTAGGCGCTTCCGTAGCGCTCGCCGTACTTCACACGGAACACTCCTTTGGAGACAGGGGTGAGGTCGTAGTAGAGCGGCAGATCCAACCCGACGCCCTGCGTACCTACACTCAGGAACTGATCGCTGAAGAGCTGCGACGAGTAGAGCGAGAGCGAGTAGAACCCTAGGGTGAAAAGATGCCCGCCATCCTCGTAGAAACGGGGCCGCTTGAATTGGAGCTTGTCTCCAGGGAATAGGATGATCTGGCGTGCCAAGATGGTCAACCGCGCATCCGCCAGGTCAGTCATCTCGAAGAACTTCGGCGCGATGCCGGTCTCGGATACCGTTGTCTGGAGGTCGTGCCCCTCGACAACGACTGGCACGAGCGCCCGACCCTGCTCCGTGACGGCGTAACCCTTGCCGGTAAGAAGGTTGTAGTAGAGCTTCGCGCAGGAAAGGTTCTGCTTGCCACGCGCAACGGTTACCTGGCCGATGGCCCGGACGATATTGGAGGTGCAATCTACCTGAAGCCGCTCCGCCCGGATGGTCAAGTTCCGGAAGGTGAGCTTCGTGCCCGCTGAGATCGGCGTGGCGTCGCCCGGACGCGACGTCGCCTCGATCGTCCGCTCGACGGCCGCATAGGCCAGAGTGCCGGTCGCCTCCACGGAGACGTAGGCGTTTCCCTGTACGGTTTCGGCTGGATCATCGGTGAACAACAAGTCCAGCTTCTGGAACCCTCCTCCCGGCACGCTAGCCGTGACGGTGGCCGTCCCTTTCTGCTGACTGCTCAGCCTTGCCCGTGCCGTGCCCGACCGCGTGACCTGCTTCGTGGCCGGTCCACCGTCCGAGAAGACACCGAGGTTCGTAGAGAACGTGACAACCGTGCCATCTGCGGCATAGCGACCTGAGCTGTCGCGCACCTCGGCAATGATCTCCGCCGTGTCGCGCCCGTCGCTGAGGACCGCGAAGCGAGAGCTAGACAGGACTATGGTTGGCGGCCCTCCCGCCAGCGCGCGGCATGGTGTCGCCCACGACAGCAGCCCCAGTGCCGAGACCGCACCGAATACGCCGCGTCTAGTACGGACGGGATGTCTGCCTACACCGAGAGTGCAGGGAGACATCCCGCCGTGGAACCGTGGATGCTGGCGCCTCGGAAAGGCTGCCGGCGTCAAGCGATACTGCAACCCTAGTGAGGTGGTGGTGGAGGCGTGTCAATGCCACCGCCACCGCCGCCGCCACCACCGGACAGACCGATGCCGAGTCCGAGACCGATGGCAAGGAGACCCCAGAGCCAGTCATTGTTCCGCTTCTTCTTGGCGACCGTGGGCTTCGGCGCCTCGACAACCGTAGGCACAGCGCTAAGAGGTGCGAGCTGGCTCATGAGCTTGTCCATAGCCTGCCGGCCCGCTTCGAGGTTCAGCTCCTCTTCTTTGGCCTTCTCGCCACCCTTCGAACTGCTCGCGGACAGGGTGACATTCTTCAGCACCTGGCCCGTTTCCACCGACAGAAGGCGTGCGCTCACCGTGAGCGTCACCTGCTTGCCGCTCTCGTCATACTGGTAGTCGTCCACTGAACCCACGCAGACGACGTCGTATCCGACCAGTTTGCCTATCTTCAGCCCCTTGCGGTTGTCCTCAGCGAACGGCGCTACGACATCTGCCTCACCAAGCTGCTGGTCGTTGTGCAGGCGTGCCACCGGCGGCCAGGCCTTGTAGAACGTCGTGACCGCATACGTACCCGAGGCAACGAGCCTCGAGGCTGCCACATCCGTCAGGAGGCTGGAGAGCTCCTCGGCATTCGCTGCCATGGTGGACGGCACGTCGAAGGGGAATACCAGCGCGGTCTTCTTGATGACGTGTCCGAGGGTCTTCCGACCATCGTCCTTCTGGGGGGCCGCCAGACACGCTACCGACGCCGCCAACAACATGGTCATCGAGAGCAGAGCCCACCGGGCAGCATTCCCGTCTTTTCGGTTCATTTTCATCAGGCAGAGTCACCTCCATGGGTTGTGGGGCACCGCGAACGGCGCCCCACACCATTCGCATCCAGTCTACCGGACCACTGTCACTGGCAATACCGCCGTCGCCGAGCGCCCCTGGTTATCCGAGGCTGTCAACTTCAGCAGGTAGGTACCGGCGGGAACAGCGATGCCACGGTTGTCTCGGCCGTCCCAGACCAGAGTGTTCGCACCGGTCACCGCAGCTCGTCCCTGTGCAAGGTTCCGAACCGCGGTGCCCGCCGTGCTCACGATCTGAGCCCGCACGGACGCCGGACCCGACAGCGTGTACGTGAACGCAAGCGTACCTGCTGCGCGCCCCGTGCTTCGCACATCGGTGATCACCAGCCGACTGTTGGCAGTGACCGGCGTCAGGACTATGGCGAAGCGCCTTGCCGCGGCGGTCTCGCCAGAGTTGTACGTGTACGTTGCCGCGCTGCCGAGTGCCCGCGTCGTCTTCGTCGCCAGGTCTACGAGCGTCGCCTCATACCGGCGGCCGAGTGTGGCGAGGTTCGGGAAGGTGATGGCGATATCGGCATTCGCCACGTTGGTCACGGCTTCGAACGCTAGCACCTGCTGGCCGGCCCGTGTTGGCACCACCGACGCGACTTCGCTGGCCGGTATCTGCTGGATGGAAGCGTAGTTACCAACGTACGGAGGCTTCTCCACAATGGCCCGCGATACCGCGCCTGTCAACGGTAGGAAGTTGTCCGTGTCGAGCCTCTCGCCAACTCGCGCCACCACCTGGAGGGCGTTCGCCGTCAGGTCAGCATCCCGCGTTACGGCCGCGGCCTTGGTCGTTGGCGGGTTTAGGATGATCTCGCATGGTTCTAGTGCGCGCACCCAGTAACCGCGACCGGCTTTGAGAACGCCGCCGGCCTGGATGAGTTTGTAGCTGCCAGATGCCGGGTCATAGCCCCAAGCATACGGTCTGAGGATCGTGCCAGCGCTCGCCAGCGGCATCACATTGCCCTGATATCGAATCTGGACCGCACCCCAGTCGATGTCTTTGCTGAAGACGGATCCGATGAGGTTCCATCCCTGAGCGACGCTCACGGTGTACGACTGCGACTGGTTCCAGAGTTTGCCTCTGGGGCTCAGCGTAACCTTCTCGCTAGGATACGTCCAGTAGCCGCGTCCGCCCTGGGCACCCGGGAAGTTGGCGTCGCGGTTCAGCGCAACGTATTTGCCGCTTGGCGGCATCGTCGGCGCCCACGTGATCAGATCGAGCACGGACACCGGCGCGGAGGAACCGTCTGCCCGCGTCGGGTTGAACGTAGTGCTCGGATCAGGCGTAACAGGCACGATGGGCAGTGCGATGAGATCCAGCACGCCACTCTCCAGTGTCACCGTGACACCCGTGACGTTGAACGAGGTCTCCAGCGAGGTCGGATCGTAGGTGCCCGTCACACCCGACCAGCTCAGTTTCACCTTCCACTGACCGGTCTGATCGAGGACCGTCGTCGAAGTGTAGGTGAACGTGCCGTCGGCCGCCGTAACTGCGGACTCGTTCGCTCCGCTGCCGTCTGGCCGAATGAGCTGGACTGGGATGGACTGGACCCCGACGGGGTTGTTCGTATCGAGGCGACCCGTCACCGTAACGGTACCACCCACAACGATGGGGGCGCCCACTGGCGACGGCGGCTGGGAAACCCCCGTCACCACGAAGAACGCCGTGTTCAGCGTGGGGCCGGCTAGCGTGCCGCTTGCCGGGAAGCGCACGGTGTCCGGATTGACCGTGTCTTTGGCCTGGAAGTAGTACTCATGGTTCCTCTGCTGCTCATCCTTGGAGAACCGGAACTTGTACTCGTAGAGGACACCGACGCGGTAATCCGTGCTCGTCGTCGCCCGGGTCATGTTGTATGCCACACCGTCAATGACGACCTGCACCTGCTGTGGAGCATTGTTGTCGGCATTGCTGTACACCACCTGGTAGGTGAACGTCGTGGACGGCGGTCCGGAGGCTGGTGCCAAGGTTCCCGTGACCGGAGCGCTCAGGTTCAGGATGGCGTTGGAGACCGTCGGACCGGTGTACGTGGTTGTCTGCACCGGCGTCAGGCTGTCCGTCGCTTCGAAGCGGTAGGTGTGCGTACCGACCGCAAGCTCCGCCACCGACGTATCGTAGCCGTACGTGACACCGCTCACGTAGTTCAGCGGCCCCGTGCCCTGGGGCGTCAGGTCAATGCGCCGCTCGGATGCTGTGCCTCCGTCGAGCACCATCTGGATGCTCTGAGGTGCCCGGTTGTCGGGGTGCTTGTAGACGATCCGGAACTGATAGATCGTCGAGCGAATGCCCGACAGCGGAGTGCAAGTTCCGTCGTTCGTGGCAGGAGTGCCCGGTGCTGGTGCCACCAACTCAGGCACACTCCAGATCGTCATGCCGCTGATGAAGCCCGTCGTCGGCAGGTGGACCGTATCGCCCATCGCACCGGGACCGTCGAAGGCCTCGAACCGGAAGAGCTTGGCACCAGCCGTTAGCCCCTGGACTTGCGCCTCGTAGACGACGCCATTCGCGTAGTCGTTACCGGTAGCCGTCATCGCAATCGGCGACATTCCGTCTATCTGAAGCTGCACGTAATGATCCGGCTCCGGAACGTTCGGGTTGTTCTGGTCAATGTCCTTGTAGGTGACCTTGAACGTGAACTTCTTCGTGAGGTTGGCCACCAGAGCCGGCGTCAGCGCGTTGCCAGCACCCACGGTATAGACCGTTGGATCGCCCTCCACGGTGACTTGAACGTTGGAGAGTTCCGGCGGGAAGTTGACCTTCGGTCCGTCGTACTTCCCAGGTGCGGGCGGGAGCTGCACTGTCTGGAAGCGGTCCTGTGCCTCGAACCGGAAGGAATGCATGCCGGCTGGCAACTGGACTGGATCGCTCTCGAAGACAACTCCTCCGGCGAAGTTGAACGGAGGCGTTCCCACAGGCTTCAGCGTGTACTTCGTCGCCGTCGTGTCGGGGTCTACGATGACCTCGATGCGGTAGGGCGCGATATTGTCGCTGTGCTTGTAGGTCACGCTGTAGACGTAAAGATTCGCCTGGTTCCCCTGCGTGGGAGTAACCTTGCCGTCTTCCAGTGTCAGGATTCCGGCGGCATTGACCGTGAAGTTGGCCGGTGCTGGCGGAACCGGATCGGCGTCTTCCACATCGTCTTTGGCGAAGAACTGGTAGATATGGCTGCCAACGCCGATGTCCACGCCTGGGATGGTCCAGGTATAGACCACGCCCGCCTTGTAGTCGGCCGTTGTCGGATTGGTAGGCGTGCTCACCGGCTGCACCGCAACCGGCTTCCGGTCAATCTGCAGCTCCATCCGTGTCGGCGCGTCACCCAGCATGGAGTCGGTGTACTTGACGCTGAAGACAACATCCTGGGCCGCGGTGGATGGATTCGGAGTAACCGTCGGCTCGCTCAAGACCGGCTTGTCATTCACCAGCAGATCCACGAAGGGCACGTAGCTCTGCGTTCTGTCACCCTCGAAGCCCACGGTGATCGTGTGGCTGCCAGGCTGCAGCGGCGCTGCCGGTGCCGTGAGTTGCGCTCGGAACCGGACTCCATTGGCATAAGCACCAGGGTTGATGGGATCGATGGCCGTCATCACGACATACGTGTAGTTGCTGCCGCCAGCTTCCTTCACCCATAGCTCGATGCGGCCGCGTCCGCTGTCTTCTGGCGCCCGATCGTCAGGGCTCCGATAGGTCACGGTGAACTGATAGAGCTGGTTGCTCCGCCCCTTGGGGAACGGTTCGATGACCAGGTTGCTGAGCGTTGCGGCGCTGGTCACGATGACAGGCAGATCGGCGGGAATGGGATCGCCGTTACCGTCCGCATCGCCGGTCACCAGCGGTCTGCGCCCAACTCCCGCGCCGTCGGTAGCCTCGAAGTGATAGACGTGGTGACCAATCGGGAGAGACGTGGAACCGATGTACCGGATCTTGGTGCGGTAATCCACCGGCGTCGGCGTATTCGGGTCGCGCGTCATGGGAACACGGGTCGTGTTGTCCACCACGAGATAGACACCTTCCGTCACGCCGTCATCGAGAACCGGCGGCTGGTTGTCTGCATCGGTATAGTCGATGCTGAATTGGAAGACTGTGGACGTATCGCCCACGGTCTGAGAGATTGTCTTGTAGTTCAGCGGCTTGTCGTAGGGATCTGGCAGGTTGAGGACCGGAATCACATTCTCGTTGACTGTCGGTCCCACGGTCTGCTCGTAACGGTAGGACGCCCGGATCACATCGGTATCCGCGGCGCTCGGGATCGTCACCCGTCCGAGGGCAGCATCTATCGTGTAGTCCGCCGGCGACAGAAGCTGCGTCTGCCCGAACTGGTTCGTGCGCCACACGAACAGCGTCGTGTCCACCAGCCATGCGCGGGTTCCGGCGGGATCATCGTAGACCTGCGGAGCGACACGGCGAAGAACCCGGGCCGTATTGAGCTGCACGGAGTTGGCGCCCGTACCTACAGTGACGACCGCCGAGTTGTCCACACCGTCACTCGTCGTGAACCGGAACCTGTATTCCTGGCCGAGCGGAGCTGGAGCAAGCCGGATTGGCGCTGCCAGGTGATACTGAACACCGGAAGCGTAGTTGGTGCCGCTCTCTGCCGGAACCAGCGTCTTGCCCGGATCCACGGTCATGCGCTGGTTGGTGGCGGTGTCGTACAGCTCGACGTACAGCTTCACGTTGTTCGGCGGGTTATTGTCGGCATCGCGATAGCGTACGAAGAAGTCGTACTTGGTTGCGCTGTTGTAGGCTGTATCACTGGCCGATATGCTGACTTCCCGAAGCTCCGGAGCGCTGTTGGCGATGATCGTGGGCCCCTCGATGACGTTGCTGGGATTGCCGCTATCGTCACCCTCGGGATAGGTCACCCACTCTCCGTACTCGCGTCGGATCGGTCGGTCCGCCTGCGCCCAGTTGTCGCGGAACTGGAAGTAGAAGTTGTACTTGTTCAGTTCCACGCCCGGGAGTTGATTCAGCACCAGCCGATACCGCCGGCCCTGCGAATAGGGGATGTTCGCGTCCTCGGGAGCCTCGGTCATCCGGTATCGCCAGTGCTCCGGCTTGTTGTTGATAATGACCCACGCATCCATGGGCGGATCATTGTCCTTGTCCCGGTACACGACCTCGTACGTGAAGGAGGTGCCGAGCACTCCGGAGCTGGGTGTGACCCGTCCGTTAAGCAGCTCAGGCCGGTTGTTCACCCAGGGTTCCAGCATGTAGTTCTTGCCGACCTGCGTCACCGATCCAAAGAACAACGTATCGGTTCGATTCGGGTACTGGGCGCCCTGCGGATCGTCGTCGGGCCGGCGCGGCCAGATGCACCGGTTCACGCCATCGTCGGCCTCGAAGTACATAACATGGCGCCCTTCGTTGCCCGGCCCGAAGACGGTGTCGTAGTAGTAGATCACTCCTTGCGTGTAGTCCAGCGTGCCCTGGTTGGGCAGGACCTGCATCATGTACGGTCGCATGCTGCCGTCCGTCATGTTGCCGATCCAGACTCGAACCGTCAGGGGCCCTGAAATGTCGCCCTGAGGCCGGTGGACCACGCGGACCTGGAAGCGCACCTTGGTCTTGTTCGTCACACGGGACCTACGAGCGTTGGAGGCGTAGGTCGTCGTTGGATCGTCGTAAGGCGGCCATGGCTCGATCCCCAGCAGGTACGTGGGTGGCTTCTGCAGGTTGCGATTCTCGATCAGGTCGTCTGTCCAATGACCGTCTACGAGGATGGGTGTGACGTAGGGATGGACATACGGGACCTCAGCATCCACATTGCGGGGATCTGGATCGTCGCTATCCTGCAGCCGGCGGTAGCGTGTATCCGTCTGGCCCCAGTTTTCCCGGTAGCTCGTCCACGTACGGTTGGGCGGCGACCCGGTCGAAGTCGCCACGAAGTTGTCCACATTCTGGTCGTTGCCGACAGCGGGATCGGGCCTGAAGTCAATGGACGAACGGACGTAGTATCCCCATTGCCCGACGCGTCCACCGACGCCAGTGCTGTAGACCGGCAGCGGCGGCGGCGGCGACATGAATGCCGCATACAGGATCGTCGAGTCCAGCTCGTTGAAGGAAGCATAGACGTTCGCGAAGGGCCTACCCACAAAGCTCTGCCCGATGGACCCACCCAGGGGAATCGTCGCAACGCCGTCGGGCACAGGGAACTGGGGCACCATGCTCTGGAGGTCCCCGCCGAAGAAGACGGCCATGCCATCCGGCCAGAACTCCGTCGGCTCCATGGTGAAGGAGAAGATGGATCCTTCAGCTAGAGCCGGTACCGCCTGCGGATGCAGGAACGGTCCTTCGGTCGGATATGTCGCGTTGGGGTCTAGGTCGGGCGAGGTCATGGGGAAGACGTGCACGGCTCCCATGGGATCCACGAGATACAGCAGCACACCGCTTCGGAGCACGTCGTACCTCGCCTGCGACGCGAACCAAAACATGGAGAGGTCATACGTGCTGGGCCGCTGGAATAACCCCGGCGGCAGGCCGCCGTAGGTCCTCACCCGGACACGCCATGTGTACCGATGAGAGCCACCACCATCGTTCGGACGAGTGGTGTCTTCGGGATTGACCCGTAGACCGTTGCCGTTCTGTCCCTGCCCGGGAGCTGTATCGTCGTTGCCGTTGGGATCCACCGGTGTCAGGTGCACAGCCCAGTAGGGCGAATCCACGTCCCGCACCGACGGGTACACGACTAGGTTCAACTGGTCGCTGGCGGTCATGGATGCGTTGCCCTGGCTATCCACCTCCCAGGCCTCGATTGCCCAGTTGGAGTTCACAGTCCTGCCCGTGCCGTTGGCTGGAACCGTGTGACCATCCGCCAAGTCAGGGATGGTCTGGCCACGAACGAACGCTATATAGAACCGCTCGCCGGTGAAGCTAGACCGGGTTCCATCGCGATCCATAGTGATCTGCCGACGGGAAATGATGATGCCGTTCTGGGCATCCACGAACTGAACTCCTAGGTGCAGTCGCGGGGTTCCAGTCAGCACCGATGTGTCGCTGCTCGCCGAAACCACTGCCCTGAAGACGTACCAGGTCTGCTCCGTGCCTGCCTCGGTTGTGTCATCCACCCGCACGGCGAAGCACTCCGCCGTCACATTAGGCGCAGCGACGGCCGGTCTCGCCGCCAGTCCTGCGAAGATCATGGCGGCCAGTAGCCACGTCAGTGTGCCCCGAAAGGATTTCATAAGCCTCTCCCTGCTCCCAATCGAACCATGTCTTTGGGTGGATCCGACCATCAGCGTGTCACCACGAGCGGCGCGACTACCCTTGCACTCTGGCCGTCCGCCGTCATTGCCTTGATCTCCACTGTGTAAGCGCCGGCTGGAACTGCAACTCCCTTGCTGTCCTTCAGATCCCACGTGATCTGAGCCAACTGGCCGGTCCCTTCCGCTCGACTCGTCAGCCGCCGCACCGCATCACCGTTCGGCGCCAACACGCGGATGCTGAGCGACGCGGGCTGTGTGGCCGCTACAGCTATGGTCGCCGCGGACCTGCTACGCGTCTGGGCTGCGTTCCAGGTCGTTATCCGGAACGCGCCTCCGGACGATCTTGGCTCCGCGGTGATGCTTACCATCCTAATCCCAGATGGACCCGTGTTCACCCTCAGCGACGACAGCCGGCGCAACGCATATCTTGTTCCGGAGGCATCATCGGTCAGGTACAGCTCATGCGTCCTCGGTAACGTCGCGAGATTCGGCCACGTGAGCACGACGTCTGTGTTCGGCGCCGGGCTGCTCACGGACACTCTCCACGTCTTGACCGCTCCCGATGCGGAGCGGACATCCTGTGCGAACCGCTCCTGACCCGTTGCGCCGTCCTGCACAATGGCAACCGCGACGCTGTCGGCAGCTGCAGGTGGTTTGGCGACATCCAACACGTCCAGACCATCGCTTGCGTTCCTGGCAACCCCGATGAAGTTCCATCCGTCGGAGGTGCGCCCATCGGACGCCTGGAGTCGCAGCAACCAGCCACCGGAAACCGAGGCCGGTGCGCGAGACGGCAGAGCGGTCTGCACAGCTCGACCCGTGGGCTGCGGTACTAGTAACAGGAGACTCGACTTGTTCGCCTTGACCCAATAACCCACGAAAGGCTTCAGCTCCGTTGCGTAGCCCTGGTCGAACTTGTACATACCCGCCTGAACGTCATAGTAGAATACGGTCGGCGAAAGCCACCGCCGAGTGAAGTCGGACGCTTCAGCGATCGTCAGGGGCTTGAGATAATCCGGATCGGTTGCGTCCAGGTTCATTACCTTCAGGTCGCCCCACCGCACACCGAGCAGGAACGGGTTTCCTATCTGGTTCCATCCGTTCTGCAGGTAGATCTCCTGGACGCCGGACGGCGGCTTCACGGGTTGCGCATTCGCCAGCGTGATGGCACTCGTCCCATTCAGGCGCAACCAGTAGCCTTCCCCGGGGTTCAGGAACTGCGCCGCTTCGTAATGCGCAGCCGTAGGGTTCCAACGTACGAGGTCATACATGGCGCGATCGAGGTTGATCGCGCCCTCTGGTGTCCGGTCGTCCATGACGTACGGGAAGGACACCATTTGCCAACCGCCACCGAACTCCTGTGTGGGCAGTGCAGGGATGTCAATGGGCCTCGCCACGCTCACGCCCTGTCCGCCGGGGTCGGCGCTGAGCGACACAGAGTAGGTCAGCCTCCCCGATGCTGTACCCGTCGGGACGACATCCCATGAGAACGTGGCCTCTCCGTCCACGGCGATTGTAGCCGCGGTCTTCAGCGGGTTCTGACCAGGAGCCAGCTCCAGCCCCGCGGGCAGCGAGATCGCGGCCCGAGCGTTGCTCAGGGCTACCGAGTTCAAGTTGTACAGAAACGCGGTCACCTTGAAGGGATTCGGCTGAAGCTGCTCGTCCGCAGGTTTCTTCGGATCGTACTGCAGCGAAACGGGGCCCTCGAGCCCTGCCGCGAGGCGCTGCCCGAACTCATAACTGGATCCTGCTGCACCGAAAACCATCGTGATGGATCGCGACTGCCCAGGCGCATACAACGCCGGGTTGTAGTAGACGGCCGATGCTCCATCCACCAGAGCTCCTACGAACGTCTCTGCTTTGTTCGGTGTGAAATCCCAGAGAGGACCACAGATATGCTCCGTGAGACCGAACACCAATCGGTCAGGCCGCGTTGGGTATGTGGAGACCCCGCTCGGGAGGAGCACCGCACCCACGGACCCTGTCGCTTGTGCGCCTGCCGCACGCCAGTACTCGGGGATCGTCGTGCTAAGCAACTCGGTCTCGTTGGTGATCCCAGCGGTGCTTGGAGTCACTACAGGTCCATCCACATCGCCGGGTACGGCGAAGTCCTGCGCGAACCGTAGTCCCACCGTATGCGAACGTGTATCCTTGTTGTACACGGTGAACTTGTACAACACCATGTCGTAGACGATCCGAAGCTCCAGGTCTACCTGGATCTCCGGTATGGGCGGCGTCGCTGTACTATCCGGGATGGTATGCCACTTGGCCACGATTCGCGTCGGGCTCACTACAGTCGGCTGCTGGATCCATTCGCCAGTAATGTCTGTGTCGGGCGTATCCTCGTACCCCCACGCGATATCCCAACCAGCGACGCCTTCCGCCACAGTTCCGTCGGGAAGGAAGGGCGTGCCTCCGTCAATGCGCACCGTCACGTAGCTGCCAAGCTGGTTCAGATCGGTCGAGCGGGGCAACTGCAGCAGAACACCGCCGTTCTGGCCGGCCTGGACGATGCCAAAGCGGCCAGCCACGTTCACGCTGTTCAGATCGTCCGCGACCCCTACCGACGCAACAATCTTGCCATTCTCCACTGAAACGAAGGTCTGCGCCGACACAGGACGTGATACGAGCCCGAGCCACATCACGGCGACCAGCAACCCGGCTGCGAGTCTGGCGCCGGTGCTGTGTGCTTCGTGCCACATCATTGGTCTTTCCTCCCGTTTGCTCCGATACCCACGCCTCGGAGACCAGCCCATACCGAGTTTCCCCTCTTGATCGAGCATTCTCATCGTACCAGGGCGAACGGCTGAATGACTCGGACCGCCTCGCCGTCTGGAGTGACAGCACGTATCTGCATCAGGTAGGTGCCGGCTGGCACGCTGCGACCGGCCGCATCCTTGCCATTCCAGATGAGGTGGACATCCCCGCTAAGGCCCGCGCGCGACGTCACCGTACTCACCGTCCTACCGTCGGCCCCTAGCACCTTCACGTCGCAGTGTGCTGCTGTGGACAGGGTGAAGTCCAACTGGACCGCACCCGATGCTCTGGATTGTCCTGTGCGGACCGCCACATTGGTGATTCGCAGAGCGGAGGAGCCCCCAGGCGTCGCTGTAATCGTCAGCTCCCGCGGTGCTGCATCCGGGCCTGAGTTGATCACCATCGAGGCGCGAGTGCGCATATCCACGGTCTGGCCTGTGGCGGTATCCGTGATCGTAATCCGCATTCCGCGAGGCCATGTACCCACGCTGTTCCATCGAAGCGTCAGATCCGTGTTCGGCACGTCTGTGCTCACCATCACTGTCCACGTTTTCTGTCCGCCTGGGGCCCGCAAGTCCTGCGCCAGCAGGGCGCCTCGGGAGTCGGCCGCATCCTTTACGCCCAGCACCACGTAGGGCGACACCATGGGCGGCTTGGGTACATCGTTGAGATCCTTGCCGTCAGAAGCGCCCGGCGCAACGCCCACGAAGTTGCACGCATCGTTGAGCCCAGCGCCGCTCACGGCGATCTGGAGTTTCCAGCCTGAGCGATCCGCCGTCGTTGCCGCTGCCGCCCGGCTCACCCTGACCGGCGGGACGACTAGGGCCACATCGGCGACGCTGGTCACCCCGACCCAGTGCCCCTGCCACGCCTTGAGCGCACCGTCCGGCAGGGTGCGGAACGTATAGCCATTAGCGCCATCATACGAGTAGATGTTCGGCAATAGGTAGCCTCTGGAAACCGCGTTGCCGATGCTGATCCGTCCCTCTGGCGTGTCCACCAGCAGCGCGTTGAACGGTACGTCGAATGGGAACGGGCAGCCGACCATATTCCAGCTAATCGGCACGCCCAGACCCCCTCGCCCTCTCAACGGGATGACGAAAGGCTTGCTGGCCACGGGTTGGCCTTTCGTCAGGACCGGCTTGAGCGACTCCACGTCCGCCCAGTAAGCGATACCCAGCGGATACTTCGGCAGCGCTTCGCCGTCAGGCCGTGGTGCGATGTCCGGAGGTGCAAAGGACGCGCCAGGTTCGGTACCGATCGCCGGTGCGTAGACGGCGTACCGGCTCTCGAGCGGAAGCCACCGCGCCAATCGGAAGTCTGTCCCAAGATAGGTCTCCGGCGTGACGCCATCCTGATAGTAGGGGAACGCCACCATGGACCGACCGGACGGAATCTGGTGCGGTACGATGACGAACCGCCGCAAGTCTGTCACCACCCGGTCCGGCGGTCCCGGCTTGACACCCGTGACTTCCACGATGTTCTGCCCGCCGGGCATGTCTATGTCGCGGAGCACTGCCTCGTAAACGATGGGCACATCGTCGCCTGCGGCATTCTTGGCAGTCCTCGTAACGTTCTCCACCGTCCAGGCCGTGGTAACCTGCCCGTTCAGGGTGACCGTCAGGTTGTCCGGTGTAATCTGGCTAACAGCGATCCGAATCACGGGCCGGAGCGTTTCCACCGGGTCAGGATTCCTCACGATGCCACCAGCCGACGCCTTCCCACCTGTCCCATCTGGCTCGACAACGGTCACCGATACCGCGCCGACGAGAAGCGCCTTGTATGCATCGATGACGCCATAGCCAAAACGGTCGTCCGGCACCTTGGTCATCATGGAGGTATCGGCCGTTGTGGTCAGAATACTCTTGATCGCGCTGGCGTCTGCCCCAGCGCTGAGGAGAAGCGCCACCACACCAGCGGCATTGGGCGCCGCCATGGAAGTTCCCTGCTCGAAGGCATACCCACCCGCTGACATGAGGTACGTACTCAGTACACCATCGCTGGTTGCCGCCGTCTGGTCACCGCCAGGTGCAGCGATTGTTGTGTAGGGCCTCGCCTCAGAGTAGTAGGCGTGTCCTTTCCGTTTGTCACAGGCTGCAACACAAAGAATGTGATCATCGAGTTGCGCCAGGTAAGCCGGTGAGAAGGGTGGGTTTCCGCTATCGAAGCTGTTTCCAGCCGCCAGTGCGAAGACAACGCCGTTCTTCGCCATCTGGACGATCTTCGCCTCGTCCGGAGGAAGCTGGGAAGGAGGCGTGTCGCTCGTCGTAGCGGAACCCAGGCTCATGTTCACGACCTGGACGCCCTGCTTCTCCGCGAAGGTCAGTGCATCCACCAAAGCCGTGAGTGTGAAGCCACCATCCCCAGCTTTGATCGGAAGGATCTTGACGCCTTGGAACGTAACACCGGCGACCCCGACACCGTTGTCGGTTGTCGCGGCAATGATACCGGACACATGGGTGCCATGGCCGTTCGTATCGGTCGGATCCGTAGTCGAACCTGAACCACTGCTGTTGTAGCCTGGAAGCAGGCGGTCCTTCAAGTCAGGATGGGTTGTATCGACGCCAGTGTCAATGACAGCGACGACGACATTGGCGGAGCCTTTCTCGATGTCCCAAGCCTGCGGCATGTTCATGAGCGGCAGGTGCCACTGCTCCCGGTACCGCGGGTCGTTGGGGGTGGTGTCCAGTGCGTACTTGATGCTGTTGGCGCCCACCCATTGGAATGCGGGATTCTGCCGAAGGGCAGCGACGGTATCCAGAGTAACCTGGTCGCTAACCGGTCCGCTAGACTTGACACGCGCCAGGTAGACGCCTTCCATCAGCGTTGCGCGCACGAGATCGCAGTTGGCGGATGCGAGCGCCTGCCGAACGGCCTGTTCCCCTACCCCGGGCTGGGCCCAAACAACCACCTCGCCAGGCACAAACGCCGGCCGGTCCGCAGCCTGGGCCGCCCCAACACCGAAGCCGGCTAGCATCGCCGCTGCCAGGGTACCGGCTATCAAGACTCGAAGCCATCTCATCATGCTTCCAAGCTCCTCTCACGCATTCCGAGAGTGGGGCGTCACACCCTCACGTGACGCCCACCATCCTAGAGCTGCCGTGCCACCGCTACGGAGGCGGAGGCGGCATGTCGGCAGGCGTGAAGCTCCTCACCTCCGAATAGACGTACCGGAATGTCCTGTCGCCATCGCCATGGTTGCGCGTGATCCAGTGCACGGGTCCGGGGCGATCATTGTCGTTTCTCGCTCCCACGCGCCAGTAGAGAGTGGGCTTGGGAGTGTTGGGCACGCGGTTGACGTAGTTCGCGAAGTTCCGGTCTCGCAGCAGGACTGGGTTCGTCGTTAGGTCCACCGACGATGGCAGCACCTGCGTCACACCCGTGGCGAGTGGCGCTGTCGAATAGACTGTCGGAAGCTGCAGGATCAGCGACCGGTTCTTGAACGTACGGTCCGTGCTCACTTCCACGACGAACACATCCGCACCCGTCGTGCTCAGCCACGTCGGGTTGAACCTGGTGAGGTCCACGTTGGTGTACATGTTCTCGGGATTGATTAGCTGCGGCTGAGCCACCGGAGTGACCGGCCCGGACGTGACCGGCTCGGTGCCCACATCCTCGGTGCCGATCTGGTTATTGCCGCCGCCACCACCCTGGCCGCCAGTATTCGAGATGGCTAGGGGACGGCGGATGACGCCCGTGATGGAGTAGGTGTACGTCTGACCGATGGTGAAGCCTGGGACAGCGCCAGCATCCGGCGTCACCGTCTCAGCCTGGGAACCGCCGGAAGTACCACCGCCGCCTCCTCCCGTACCCGGCAACGGAGCGCGCAGATAACTTCGAGCCCCATCCCAGTAGCTGTAAGGAGCAGGGCGGTCCACATACTGTGGCTCGTACTGCTTCGAGGCGATGGGATCGCCCTGGAAGTTGTACGGCGCGTCCGGATTCCGCCAGATTTGGTGTTCCAACGTAGTTGCGCCCCAGAAGTTGTCCCGCCAGGAGATGCGAACGACAGGAGTCACGCCATCCACATCGGCTTCGGCGGTGACACCCGTCACGCTTGTGTTCTTGCCTCCGACCACGGCGGCCGCTATGACGATTCCTGCCGCTAGGACAACCAGCACCTTACCCAGAGCGCTCAGGGAGCCCCTCGGAGCTGTCGGCCCGGTCTTGACGCCCTTGATACCAGCGAGCTTGGGGAACTCGGGCATCGGGAAGATCGCCCTGACCTTATCCTCGGGACGAATGCCCAACGTGTTCTCCACCGGCTTCGCTTCGGAGTCTGCCGCGAACACGTTCGTCACCTGGATCTTCCCCACTCGCTGGCGCTCGCGCGTAACGATCATCTGCATACCTTGCTGCACGCCGTCGCGCGATCCCCTGTTGATCAATATCTGCAGACTAGAGGGCTGACCGACGGTGCTGACGATGGTCCCTTCGGGGAGATTCGTGGCAAGCATCTGCTTGACACAGAGGACGGCTGCATTGTCAACGGCTTCCTGAGCCAAGCTTTCGTCATCGCTCAGCCCCGGCCTGGCCCGAGCCTCGCCGATCTGTGCTGCGCCATTGATCAGCTCCGGCGAGCCCGGCTGCCTCATCATGACCTTCAGGCCGGCAACGACTTGCTTGGGCTCGGACTTTACCACAGGCGCCACGAAGGCAATCTCGCCAGTGACCACCACGGTAGCCCCCAGAGCCGCGGCAAGCTTCGTCTGAGCCACCATGTCGTAAGGCTTCTTCAGGCCCAGGGTAGCAGCTTGCCGATCCACTTCGTCCCGTCTGAGGACCTCAAAGCGGGCGGAGTTGGCCAGTTCCACGGCGACTGCGTCGGTAGCTCGCCGTGCGAGCGCTTCGCCCAGGAATCCCGGCTTGTTGGCGAAATCAATGACGATCACAGTCTGAACGCTGCCGCTGACGGCCGCCTGAGCGTTCGCTGCACCCGGACCTATGACCCGACACGCTAGCGGCGCGAGCATCGCGACCGTCAACAGCCAGCTCAAGGACCGGGCGGCCCTGCTTTTCCTGATCCGTTTCACTCTGAGAGTTCCTCCCTGGATCACATTTCCCACGCTGCTAGCGAAGCGCCAGGCGCGTGGCAAACGTCGTACCTCGGTTCTAGGCGATCTTCCAGCGAGCGGACATCACCTCATGGCTATAGTGATACCCGTATCGCCCTCTCGCTCGTATACCTCTCTTACATCGTTCGCTAGGGCGGTAGGACGTTTCCTCCCTGCCGCCCTAATTCGTCACTAGCGCGTTACTACCAGAACTGCCATGGCACGCGCGCTCTGCTTACCGTCCGGCGTCACCGCGCGGATTTCGACCTGGTAGGAGCCAGCAGGCATGACAACGCCGCGCGCATCTCTTTGATCCCAGCGCAGTTGCTGCGTTCCGGCCGCGCGACCCGTCTGCACCGGCAGCGTCCGGACAACCGTACCGCTGCTGTTCAGGATCCGCGCTGTAATATTGGCAGGCGCCGATGTCACGAACGTGACCTCGCTCATCGTACTGCGACCCACCTGCGCCGCACGAACGCTCGTGATCCTCAGCGCGGAGCCATCCCTCGGCGTCATCTCGATGCGGAACTTCCGCTCGGCAGTGCCCTCCGGTACGGCCCAGGCATAGCTGCTGTTCGTCCGCATGTCGCGCGTCGTGCCAGTCGCCAGGTCCACGAGGGTCAGGCTGACGTTTCGGCTGATCGTGGCGACATCCGGCCAGCTCAGGCTTGCCATCGTCCGTGCACCAGAGGTGCTCACCGTGAACTCCCAGCTTCGTGGCGACGGTGTCGCAGCCCGGATATCCACTCCGTAACCGCCTGCCCGCTCGGCCCATTCCGGATGATCGAACGTAAGGTACACGTACCGGTCGCCGAACACGGGCGGCTTCTCCACCTTGAAGCCATCGAAGCCATCCGAAGCGCCAGACGCCACGCCGAACCTGTTGTCTCCATCCACCAGCCCGCCAGCTTCGGCCCGCAGATTCACGGCCCAGCCGTGAGAGCCACGCAGCACCGCCCGGCCTGTGGGAACCTGAGCCGCGCGCCCGTACCCACCGTTGACGGGATCCAGCTTCAGGATCACATTGCGGTACGCACGCACCCAGTAGCCTCTCCAGGGTACGAGCTTGTAATCGAGAACGTAACTACCACTCACGTAGGTGTACAGCGCCGAACCTATGGCGCCCGTGGCTACGGCATCGGAGAAGCTCTTCAGGGCTCCGCCGTCCAGTACCAGCACCTTCGTCCAGTCGAGATCGAACCTGAAGGGGTTCCCGATCAGGTTCCAGCCCACCGTCAGCGGTATGTCGAAGGGCCGAGTCGTGTCTGCGCTAACGCCTTCTGTGCTGAGCGGGATGTTCGTCCGGTAGGCCATGAAGTAGCCGCGGCCGAGCTGGAGCGACTTGACGGTCGGCTGTGGATAGTACTGGTACTTCCGGAGGTCCCATGTCGCCAGGAGGAAGGTGCCGTTGGTTCGATCAGCGGCCGGTATGCTCAGCAGGTCGCCCGCATCCGTAGACGTGTAGTCATAGGGAACGGATATCAGTGACAGCGCTGAGGAGAACGTGTGGAGCGGATCCATCTGGAAGTTCACGTTCTTTGTCTCGGTCCCGCTCTGCACCGCGGCCTGCCTGGACGCCGGTATCGGAGTGAAGCCCTGAGCCGACACCGTTACGGTGTACGTCACACCAGCCGGTACGTTGTCCAGCTTGTAGTTGAACGTGTAACCGCCGACGTTCGAGCCTGCGTCGGTCGTGCCTTCCGCGACAAGGTTGCCAGCGGGATCTCGTAGCTCGACTCGCACACCAGCCTGCGGTGCGCCGTCGCTCGTGCGTGAAACGAGCCCCGATACGCTTCCCGGCGGCACCGTCTGGAGCTTGATGACAGGCACGTTCGCCGTCTCGTTGCTGTTCACCGTTACGGTGATCGGCGTGTTCGGCTGATAACCGGGTGCCGCAGCGACAAAGCCCCATGTGCCGGGATCGAGGCCGTTCGCAGGTGTATTCGTCTTGCTGAACGAGTAGTTTCCGTTGGCGTCGGTTACAGCCGTGACAGTCTGCGTACCCAGAGTGGCCGTTACCGTCGCGCCCGCGATGGGCTGGTCCGTAGCCTCGGCGAGCACGCGACCTGTCGCTGCGCCCTGCTCGGCCTTCAGCTTGAAGTCGAAGCCGACATAGACCTTCGCAGGTATGACAACCTTGTCACGCTGCCCGGCAATGGGATCGTTGGGGTTGGGCACAGGATAGCTGGCCGGCACGCTGGCTCCGTAACCTGGAGCGCTGCATGTCAACGTGTACGTCGTCTGCGAAGGCACGCGGCTGATGGTGTAGGATCCGGTCGCATCGGTCGTCGCTGTGAAGGTCGCGTTGGGCGGCAACACGTCGGTCAGCGTCACGGTAGCACCCACCACCGGTGTCGTACCGTCCATGCGTGTGACTTTGCCCTGGACCACGGCCGGCTCGGCCTTCGTCATCCGGAAGCTGATCTCGTCTCTGGAGCCCCCATGAACGGTGACCCACGTCGGCTTCTGGATAGTGTAACCAGGTTTGACCGCTGTAATCTCGTAGTCGTCGGGCTCCACACCGTTGACGAAAAACCGCCCGTCTTCGGCTGTCATCGCCGTATACGCAGTGATGGGCTGACCGCCGGACGCCTTGTTGGAGAGGCGAACCAGCACGTTCGCCAGCGGCGCTCCGGCGCCTTCCACATCCAGTACCGTCCCGCTCACGGTTCCAGTCCGCGCCCAGCACACGAAATTGTGCAGGAGCTCGGTCCGACGGTTCTTGAGCGCGATGATGTTCTGGGTATTCGGCGGATTGAACCAGTCCGGGAACAGTCCCTCCAAGCCCATCGGGACATAGACCATCCGGCTGCCCGTGGCTGGATCGAGGTAGTGATGAACAGCGGTCCCACCACCTCCATAAGTCAGGTCAGGCACCGCTCCACCGATGGAGTTCACGACGTCCGGGTAGAACGCGCCCGGGCACGCGAGCGTCCGCGGATTGTTGACATCGTTCCCGCCTGCAAAGTAGTTGGAATCCCGGGATATGTAGTCCTCGTTGCCGGGCGGGAATGGCGGACCCGGCCACTGGTGGTGCGACGACGGTAGATACTTGTTCGGCGTGTTGACCCACGGGTCGTGGGAGATCGGGTTGTAGGCGCCAGCCGCCGTGAGCTGGTAGCTGCTGTGAATGCCGAAGGTCATGAAAATCCCGCCGCCGCCCATGCGGAACAGGTTGGCTCCCGCATGGTCGCGGACGTACTGCGCTTTCAGAGCTGTGCTCAGGAAGCTGTTGGCCACGGCGCCGTCCAGCGTCAGCGCCCAGCCGATGTCCTGGCCATTCACGAGCAGGCGGCCGCCGGCCTGCAGGAACGCCTGCAACTGCACCTGTGTCTGGAGATCGGTCAGAGTCCCCGGCCCAGCGAAGACGTTGCCCGTGTAGGGAGCGTGCCAGATGACGCACCCGCGGGCCACGGTCACTACCCGCGGCTGAGTCTCGCCGTTGATAATATCCGGGGGCTGCTGCTCAGCGTGGGGAAGGTACTGTGCAAGGACGGAGTCAGGTACCGGTCCGCGGCAGAGGATCCGCCAGATATCGTACTGCTGCGTGACAGGAACGTCCACGCCGTCCGCCACGCTTCCGTCCAACACGCTGCCATCGGCCCCCAGGCCCGTATACGGATCCCGCGGGTCGTAAGCACCGTACGACTTGACACCCAGGGCGTTCAGCACATTCACCAGCTCGCCAACGGTCGTGTTATTGATGTAACTGCGTGGAAGCAGGTTGACATCGATGTCCGTCATCCAGCTCTCTGTGCCCCAGAAGGTATGGTGCACGTTCACCAGGTCAGCCTGACCGAAGCGGCTGCTGAAGAACTTCTGCCCTGCGGCATAGTCGCTCACGAAGAGGATGCCGTGAGCGCCTGCCTGGAATGGCTGAGTAGAGAACCCCCAAACGTTGTCGTAGATCTTCCAGTTGATGCTATCGTTGCTGAACGGATCCTTGGCGTTATCGTAGGCGATGACATCTATGTAGTAATCGCTGGGATATCGGTCCGTTGTCCAGGTGGCCGCGTACGTCGCAACGCCGGTAACGGGGTCGCGCGATTCGAACTGGAGCTTGAGCCAGCCAGGATCGGGCGGGCTGCCACCACCGCTGAAGGCGTAGTAATCCGAGAGGCTGGCGAAGTACCGAGGACGTGCATAGGTGCCGACGAGCGGGTTCGTGGGATCGTCACCGATATAGATGCGCTCGCTCTCGAACTCCACTGGTACCTGCTGGGCGATGTTGTTCTGGTCCAGGTTCATGCTCGCGCCGATGAAGACCTTGTGTTCTCTGCCGTCGGCGGATTGGTACTTGCTGTTCGGGTTCTTGATCTGCACGTAGACATCGCGGACGCCGGTTTCCAAATCGGCAACTTTCACGGCGATCCTGACAGGGCTTCCCGGAGCAGCCAGACGGGGTTCAACGCGCACCACCTCGCCCGAGCTCTCATCGAAGCGAACCAGCGTCGGAGCATTCAGATCCATCAGGGTGGAGGCGAAGATGTCCGTGGGAGTCGTCGGCGTAGGGTTGGCCGGGTTGGACGTCTCGCTCACGGGATCGTAGGATGTTCTGTTGGACTGGAACGTCACCCGATAGCTCGCTATGAACTGGGGCCAGACGGGCCAGCGGTCGTCGTATACGTGTCTCGGGTCGCCGGTGGGCAGCTTCAGCGCAACGTTGCTCTGGCTCTCCGGTGTCAGGACCGTGTACTGGTTGTTCTGGTCCTTGCCGATGGTTACCTTCAACCAATATATATCGCACGATCCATTCGGGTTGATACCGTTGGCGTTGCCATCGTTGTCCATATCGTAACGCGTGGACGCGAAGGCGATAAGCTGCTGGCCGTTGATGTACCCGCTGCTGTCAATCTTGTTCGTGCTCCAGGAAGGCTCGACATTGTCTGCTGCCTGTCCATTAGCGGAGAAGTTGGTGACCTGCGTCGCAGCCACTGCAGTGTTCACGATGGGAATGACCCAGATATCGCGGGTTGCCTTGACGCTCGTACCGTTCGGGTCGGCCCGGTTGCTGTCGAACGCGATGATGGAATTCGTCTGCGTGGTGCCGTCTGGCGGGCTGAGCGTGGGGTTGCGGTCGTCGGATATGCCAGTCGTTATCTGCACGATCACGCCGGTCTGCGTATCCACGGCATAGAGTTTGAAGGGACCGGCCGCACTAGTCTTACCTGCAAAGATGACTGCGGCATTCATACCGGGCCACGCGCCGTATTCGGGACCATTCAATGCCACGAACTTGAACGTGGGGTTGTTCTTGACGAGCGACTTGGTGACGCCGGAGTTGAGGTTTAGCTCCACAAGGTCCACGACGCCGCTTGTTGTCGTCTCGATGTAGACGAGCTGGGTACCGGTCGGGCTCAGGGCTGGCTCGGTCTGGGACGCGTTAGCGCCGATCTGTGGCGAGGCCAGCGGCCCCGTAACCGCCACCACGGATGCCCCCGACGGGTTCATCCGGTACACATGCATGAGGCTCCCCGCCGACGTTCCGGCCAGATTCGAGCGGTTGGAGTGGAAGTAGATGTAGCGCTCGTCGGCCGTCCAGAACGGCGATCCATCCACCACCGTCGGAGTGTTCGGCGTGATGTCCACGGTACCGGCCGTTATGCCGTCGGCCCGGCCCTTCCTGAGCGGTTTGCGCGTGACCTCTTTCGGCATTGGCGCAGTAACACCCACAAACGGCGTGCCGCGAGGAGGTCGAGGTCCACTCATCAGCCCGCCAGTCTGGCCATACGCCAGACAGGCTGAGGCGAGCAGTGAGGAGACCAGTGTGATGGAGCAGAGGTGTGTCAGTCTCACTCTTTTCAAGACGGGTCCTACCTCCTAGCTGAAGAGCACGCTCACAGTCGTGGCAAGCCCGTCCATATGAACGAGCCACGAGCAGCGCCCTGCTGTGCCGCGCGGATTATAGCACAAGCTTCGTTCCTGTGCAAGCATCCCCTGTATCTGGTGATGTGGTATCCATCGGATCACGTCACGGCTCCCACGTTCTCGCGGCAATCCGTGCGCACCCGAGCCATGATCTCTTCGACTTGTGTGACATAGGCGTCACTGCAGTCTTCGTTTTCGATCACATAGTCGGCCCGTTCGGCCTTCTCCGAAAGGGGCATCTGCGCCTGGACCCTGCGCATGGCCGCTTCGTGACTCAGCCCATCACGATGACGCAACCTCCTCACCTGCTGCGTCGGGCTGCAGACAACCACGATGACCTTGTCGAACCATTCGGCGATTCCCACTTCGTAGAGCAACGGCACCTCTACTACCAGAACCTCAGGTGGTTCTGGAAGGTTGCGCAATCGGTCGATCTCCGCCCTGATGCGTTCCAGAATGATCGGATGCACAATGGCTTCCAGCCGCTTGCGGGCGCTGGGGTCCTGGAAGACAAGGTCTGCCATGGCGCCTCGGTCCAATGAACCATCGTCGCGCACGTAGCCCGGGCCAAACTCGGCGGCGATCCGCTCCACCGCCTCAGTGCCAGGCGCCGTGACTTCGTGCGCAATATCATCGGCGCTGAGGGTAGCAGCTCCCGCTCTTCGGAACGCGGCTGCCACGAGTGTCTTGCCGCTGGCCACGCCGCCCGTCAGTCCTAGGACCTTCAAGGGACTGTCTCCAGCCGCACGCTCAGGAGCCGTTTTCCTCCTTGGACTTCAGGTGATCCCCGATGGTGTACCGCGGTGCTTCTCGTTCCGAGCGCGCATGGTATTCCTCGACGGCCTTCTTCTCGCGCCGCGTCTCTTCTTCCTGACGCGCCTGCCGCAGCGACAGTGTGAGCCGCCGCTCATCGGGGCGGAGTTCAATAACCTTGACATCCACAGCCTCGCCCGGGTGGACGAGGTCGCTGGCCTTCACTCCGCGGCGGTAACTCAGCTCGACGTTCGGTATGATGCCCTCTACACCGCCCTTCACCTGGACGAACACACCGAAAGGTACGATGCGAGCCACCGTGCCCTGGATGATGTCCCCTACCCTGTAGGTCTTCTCGATGTCGGTCCAGGGGTCGGGCAAGATCTGGCGCAGACCCAGGCTCACCCGCTCCCTCTCCAGGTCGAGCTTGAGAATCATGACGTCTATCTCCTGCCCTTCCTTGAGCACCTCCGACGGGTGATTGACGCGCGTCCACGCCATCTCGGAGATGTGGAGCAGGCCGTCGATGCCGCCAAGGTCCACGAACGCCCCATAGTCGGTGAGCCGCCGGACTACACCATGCTTGATCTGGCCAACTTTGAGACTCGCCGCCGTCTCATGCTTCCTAGTTACTTTCTCCTCCTCTACCGCCAGTCGGTGCGAGAGAACCACCTTGCGCCGGTCCTTGTCTACTTCGATGACTTTGAGGGGAATGGACTGGCCGACGTATCTGTCGAGGTTCGTCTTGAGAGAACCAGTGCCGACATGGGACGCTGGGACGAAACCCCGGATACCAAGATCCACCACAAGGCCGCCCCTCACGCGATCCGTCACCATGGCCTGGAGGATCTTGCCAGTTTCCTTAGCTTCGATAACCCGGTCCCACGCTTTCTCGAAGTCGGCGCGCTTCTTGCTAAGGAGAAGACTCCCGTCAGCGCTTTCGGCCTCGAGAACGAGGACGTCAATCTCCTGGCCAACACTGACCACATCCTCGGCCTGCGCGCTCGCATCCTTGGACAGTTCACCTGGCTTGATGATGCCCTCGGACTTCGCACCCACATCCACCAGCACGCCTTCGCGGTCTATGTGAACCACCGTGCCTTTGATGACTTCTCCCTTTTCGAGCTGCGGAAAGCTGCGTTCGTAATCCTCGCCAGTCTGAGGAGCTTCATTGGGCGTGGCGGATTCAGCCGCCTCGGAGACATCGGTAGGTTGAGGCCCTTCTTCCGCGGCAGCATCAGCCGAACTAGCGAGCGGCTCCGACAGTTGGTCCGCCACGGACAGCTCTTGCTCCTCGACAGCCTCGATATCGGGGACGGACGCAGGTTCGGGACGCTCCACTGGATCACCAGGCGCATGTTCCGCCGCTGGAGCTTCCTGGACCTCTTCGGATACCGGCGTCTCTCCTGTCAGTTCGTTCCGTTCCTCGCCCGTCGGGTTCACATTCTCCTCAGACATACCAACCACTCTCCTCATGCAGCGTGCTGTGTTCGTCCCGCACGCCCGTAGTCAGTCACGACGCGACTCGCTGCAGCGTCTCGAGTCGGCACCGCAGTGTTCACGTCAGGGTTGCGGCATTCTGATTCCATAGTTTAGACAATGCCGCAACGGATTCCTTCCTTTTTCACCGACATTGCACTGCTTCCATGTCTGCCCAGTTCGTTCCTGCTTTGGCGTCCACCTTTAGTCGCACACGCAACGCAAACGCATTTTCCATGAGCTCGGTGATGACCGAAGCTGCCTCGCCGAGTCGGTCGGTGTCCACTTCGAGAAGCAGTTCATCGTGCACTTGCAGGACGAGATCCCAGGGGCGGGAGTTCCTCTGCTGATCATGCCACACCGCCAGCATGGCCAGCTTCATGATGTCCGCTGCGGTCCCTTGTATGGGCATGTTCACCGCTGCCCGTTCGGCCGCTTCCCTCACATTGCGGTTGTTGGAGCGCAGATCGGGGAGGTACCGTCGGCGCCCGAGCAACGTCTCGACATAGCCGCGGGACCGCGCCTCTTCCAGGACCTGTCTTGTCCACGCCTGGACACCTGGAAACTGGTGGAAGTAACTGGCTATGAAGCTCCGAGCTTCCTCCACCGGTATGCCCAGGTTCTGCGCCAGTCCGAATGGGCTCTGACCGTAGATGACAGCAAAGTTCACGGTCTTGGCCCGCCGGCGCATCTCTGGCGTGACTTCCGAGGCAGGCACACCGAACACTCTCGTAGCGGTCGCTGTGTGAATGTCCTCGTCGGCTGCAAAGGCCCTGAGCATCTCCGGGTCCTCGGTGACGTGGGCGAAAACGCGCAGCTCGATCTGGGAGTAGTCGCAGGAGAGGAGCACCCTGCCAGGAGGCGCCACGAACGCCCGGCGTATCTGACGCCCTTCTTCCGATCGGACAGGGATGTTCTGCAGGTTGGGGTCGCTGGATGACAGGCGTCCGGTGGAGGTGACCATCTGGTTCAGGCTCGTATGCAAGCGACCGGAGGCGGGTCGAACGAGACGCGGCAGCGTATCCGCGTAAGTGCTCTTCAGTTTCGTCAGTTCCCGGTAGCGCAGGATGAGCGAGACGATGGGATACTCGCCTGCCAGAGATTCCAGGTGGTCCGCAGACGTAGTACGTCCGGTCTTTGTGCGCCTGCCCGCCGGTAGACCCAGCTTGTCGAAAAGCACGTGCTGAAGCTGCTGCGTGGAACTGATCAGAAACCGCTCACCCGCCATGTCGTAGATGGCTTCCGCCGTCTCGGCAATGCGTCGTCCGAGATCCTCGGACAGGGTCTGGAGCCATCCCTGATCAACCTGAATGCCTTTCAACTCCATGCCGGCCAGTACTGGCACGAGTGGCAGATCTAGCAGCCGGTACACTTCCTCCAAGTTGTCGTCGCGGAGCTTCGCGGCCAGCACGGGCTCCAATGCAGCGATGGAGGCAGCGGAGCGGCATGCCCCCTCCTCTCGGCTGGCGGCCGTTCGTTCCTCGACACGCAGGAACCTTTCGGCGACCTTGGCCAGGGCGAGCCTTCCACTGCCCGGGTTGAGGAGATAGGCAGCAAGCGCGGTATCGAAAACGTAGTCTCCGGGTTCGACGCCATGCCGGGCGAGAGTGATCAGCGCGGACTTCGCGTCATGGGCAAGGCGATGGATACCTGCGTCGCAAAGGAGCGGCGCGAGGTCGGAAGGACCCGCGGCGTAAGCGGCGTCGCTGTCGTCGCTAAGGAGAAGCCCCCCACCATCGGGGGAGGCTGTCCGAACCGGGACGTACCATGCACGCTCTGGGTCTGCCGCGAATGCCAGACCCCTCCATCGTGCGTCCAGGGCACCGTTGCCGTCGGTATCGAGGACAATCGCCACAGTGCCCTTCCTACGCACCTCGGCGATGGCGGCCTCCAGTGTTTCCGCGCTGGTGATGATCTCCCATGTCAACTCAGGAACGGTCTCCGGCGGCGTCAGAGGAAGTTCGGAGGGCTGCGTGCTAGGGAGCCGTTGCGCCAGCGCACGGAACTCCAGGTCCGCAAACTGCCGACGGACATTCTCCCAGGTCTCCGGAGTCGGGACATAGCGTCGTAATGGCCGCTCCAGGGGCGCATCGCACCGTATCTGTGTGAGGCTGCGTGCCAATCTGGCTCTATCGCCGTACTCGCGAAGGGCCGCCTTCACCTTCTGTTCCGTCACCGACTTCTCCGGAAGCTCCTCGACATGTGCCAGCAGGTTCTCCACTGAACCCCACTGCTGCAGGAGCCTGGCTGCGGTCACCTTGCCTATGTTGGGCACGCCCGGAATGTTGTCGGAAGGATCGCCGACCAGCGCTTTGAAATCGGCGAACTGCTCGGGCCGCACGCCGTACTTCTCGACCACCCTCTCCGCGTTGTAGTCCGTCGTCTCGCTCACGCCCCGACCCGTCATGCGGACGATCACGCCGTCACGCACGAGCTGAAGCTGGTCCGAATCGCCCGTATAGATGATAACGCGGTAACCGTTCCGCACGCCTTCGTCGGCCAGTGCACCCACCAGATCATCAGCTTCGAACCCTTCCACCTCGGCCGAAGGGATACCGAATGCTTCCACCATCGTCCTAGCGGGCCCGAACTGCGCCTTGAGGTCAGGATCCGCCTCTGGTCGGTGTGCTTTGTACTCCTCGAACAGGCCGTCGCGGAACGTAGGGCCCGGAGCATCCCACGCGACGTATATGGCGTCCGGTTGTTCGCGAAGGATAGAGAGGAGCATGCTGGTGAAGCCGTGGATGGCTCCGGTAGGTCTGCCGTCCCGTGTCCGGAGCGTTTCTGCCGATCCGTAGGCCAGGTGCGCCCGGAAGAGAAGGCTGTAGCCGTCAATGACAATGAGTGTCGGTTGCTCCCTGGCCATGATACTGGTCCTTCTTTGGAGTTTCGGGAACTCCTTCCGGGATTCCTGCGCTCTTCCTCTCGGCGATGTCCGCCCCACTGTTGACAGGGGTGGGGCCTGCCCGTATACTTAATGATGTAGCTGCCGGAGTGGTGGAATGGCAGACACGGGTGACTCAAAATCACTTGCGGGCAACCGCGTGGGGGTTCGAATCCCTTCTCCGGCACATGACAAAGGCTCGAGGGGCAGTCGTAGGACCGCCCCTCGTTCGTTTCCTGCCGTGTTGCCTCAGCCGCGATCGCGCGCTGCAGCCTTGGCTCGAGCCCGCTGAATTTTCCGGATGCTCGCCTTCAGCTCGCGCCGGCGTCGGTCGCTGGGCTTCTCATAGCGCTCATGCATGCGCGCTTCCTTCGTGATGCCGCTGTTCATCACAGCCTTCTTGAACCGCTTCAGGGCGGCATCGATGCCCTCCCCCGGCTTAATGACAATCTGCACCAAGCTCGCTATCACCCCGTTTCAGAGCGTATTATCCTTGCAGGACGTCTCGACGCGCAGTATACCCAGTCCGTCCACTTCATTAGATACTTATATGCCGGGCACGGGTTACACCGGTATACTCGTAACTGCACCAGGTACCGACTAGCGCCATACCCACAGGAAGGCAGGACGACATGATGACAGACGAAGCTTCCACCCCAACCCGCGTGCCATTTCGCCTCTTGCGTGAGCGCGGCACGGCAAGGCTCGTCGTCGCTGCTCTGGTCCTGTTCGGTGCGTGGTACCTGTACAGCGCCATCAAGGTCTACAGAATGCAGCAAGTGAAATGGCCCTCGCTAAAGCCAGTGCCCAACGGCGTCACAGTATTGGGCCTCCAGGATAAGGACCGACCTGGCCGCCCACGGAAGTACGTCGCCATCGAATCGAATCACGCATGGCAGATCCGCCGGCCCGATGACGCCGGCGACGACGAGACAGACACGGAAGATGCAGAGGAACGATCGAGTTACCAGCCCACCGCGGCTGTCGCGTCCCGCGCTGCCGCAGGGCAGATCGTGCCGCTCGAGGAGATCATGAAGACCTGTCCGGTTGTCCTGACGGGCGCTCACTTCCGGGGAGCCACGATGAGCGAGGACTACGAGCCGTTCCGCGACAAGCGCTACTATCGCGTGCATGTCACCTTGACCGATGAAGGCCGCTCTCGGTACTGGCAATACTCGCGTGACCATGATGACGAGCGCTTGGTCTTTGTCATTAACGGCGAGATTCTGACCTGCCCCAAGATGAGCCACATGGACACCGCGACCCTCACGATCGAGCCGATCTGGATCGAGGAAGACGCCGAGAAGCTCGTCCGGGCGCTCGGTGGGAAGCCATGACGGCAGGTGCCGCTCGGCATCTCGCCTTTGCCCCTTGCCGCAGAACCCAATGAAACCGCCCGCTCGTTCGCTACGTCTCCTTGCTTCGATTCCTCTATTCCATGCGATCCTGAGAAAGGTGTCTTGGCCATGGTTAGCAGCTCCCTTCTCCTCCGCGCCTATCTGACTCTCGCCACTCTCGGTCTACTGGGTGTGCGTATGGCAGCCCAGGAGATCAAACCCCACGGCGGGATGCTTCGGTACCCAGCCGTCTCCGCCACCCATATCGCCTTCTGCTACTCCAACCGTCTCTGGCTTGTGCCGCGCGAAGGCGGTTTGGCATCGCCTCTCGCAGCCCCACCGGGCGCCCCCATGTTCCCTCGGTTCAGTCCCGATGGCAAGTCTATCGCCTTCACGGCTAACTACGAAGGTGGTCGGGACATCTACACATTGCCTGTGGAGGGCGGCATTCCCTACCGCGTTACCCATCATCCCTCCGGCGAGCTTCTGAGTGCCTGGCTGCCCGATGGACGGCTTCTTTTCGCAGCGAATATCACCGGTCTATCGAGGCAGTCGCAGCTCTACACCGTTCCTGCCAAGGGAGGCTTGCCCTCGAAGCTACCTGTGCCCTACGGTGCACTTGCCTCCATCAGTGCCGACGGCCGCTGGCTAGCCTACACGCCTCATACGGTGGATTTCGCCACCTGGAAACGGTACCGCGGAGGTATGCAGACGGACATATGGTTGTTCGATCTCCAGACGCGGAAGTCCAGACGCATGACCGATTGGGAGGGCGTCGACACTGCCCCCATGTGGCAAGGAAACAAGGTCTACTACGTGTCCGACGCTGGTCCCGAGCACCGGGCCAACATCTGGGTCTACGACACCACTTCCGGCAGGAAGCAGCAGATCACCCGCTACGCTGACTTCGATGTGAAGTGGCCGTCCAATGGTCCCGGCCCCAAAGGCGAAGGCGAGATCGTCTTCCAGCATGGCGCCGAGTTATGCCTGCTGGACATTCCATCCGGCAGGGTGCGAACGGTAGACGTTCGGATACCGGGAGAGCGCCCGAATCTCAGTCCGAGGGACGTGGACGTTTCGAAGTTCATCTACTCCTGGGGCATTTCCTCCACCGGCAAGCGTGCGGTTATCGAGGCGCGCGGCGATATCTGGACATCGCCCACGAAGAACGGAGTGCCGCGCAATCTCACGCGCAGCAATGGCTCCAACGAGCGGGATCCGGCTTGGAGCCCAGACGGAAAGTGGATCGCCTATTTCTCCGATGCCACCGGCGAGTACGAGCTGTACATTGTCCAGTCCGACGGACGCGGCGAGGCGCGGCAGCTCACGAAAGACGGCAAGCTGTTCCGTTACCGACCCCAGTGGTCGCCGGACTCCAAGCACATCTCCTTCACCGATCAGAGCGGCCAGTTGCTCGTCCATACCGTCGAGACCGGCCAGACGAAGGTCGTGGACGCCGACCCATGGGCGGACACACCAGACGGTTCATGGTCGCCGGACAGTCGCTTTCTCGTCTACGCGAAGCAGGACGACCGCCCTAGCCAGTCTGCGCTCTGGGTATACGACATGCAGACAGGAGAGAAGCACAGGCTGACGTCCGGCATGTTCGCTGATAGCCGACCTGTCTTCGACCGCAAAGGTGAGTTCCTGTACTGGGTCAGCCGCCGCAACTTCGCCCCCACCTACGAGGACTTTGGCACTACATGGGTCTACACGGACAGCGAGGTACTCATGGCCTGTCCTCTCAAGGCCGATACTCCTTCACCGTACCTGCCCAAAGTGGATGAGGAAGTCTTCTCGGATCAGAAGAAGGCGGACGAAGCCAAACCAGAGGGCAAGAGCCTCGCCACTCAGCAGGAGACGACGGTTTCCTCCGTAGCAGATGATCCAATCTCCGGTCGGTGGAGCGGCACCGTGTCCGGCGATGCCATCTCCGGCGGCAGCATGGCCTTCACGGCGGACCTCAAGCTCGGTCCGAACAACGTGGTGACGGGAACCATGGAAACACCGTTGGGAGGAGCCGGTGTCAACGGCACGTGGGACCCTGTGTCGTCGGAACTCCGGCTGACGGCCGTACTCCCCATGGGTATGGATGTGACGGTGGTGTTGAAAGTGGTCGGGGATACAGCCACGGGGACGGCGACTGTTCAGGGCCAGACCCTTCAGATCCGCATGAAGCGAGAAGCGCCTACTCGCCCCACGCCCCAAGGTGGCCAAGCCGCCGAGCCTGCCAAGGACTCAGCGAAGCCGTCTCAGAGCCCCGCGAAAGAGAGCGTGAAGGTCACCATTGACTTCGAGGGATTCGAAGCACGGGCAATACAACTGCCTCTCAAGCCAGGGGCGTTCGGCGGATTGGCAGTCAACGATCGGAACCAACTCATCTTCGTGCGACGTTCGGCCAGGCGATCAGGCGACCCGCCAGCCATCAAGCTCTTCGACATCAAGGACGAGAAGAAGGAAGAGAAGACGGTTGCTACGGCGGCCGGTAGTTTCGATATCTCCGCCGACGGGAAGAAGCTCCTGGTCGTCCGAGGCAACTCGGCCACGATTCAGGACGCATCCGCTGGTGCATCCGGCGAGACGGTCGTCACGTCTGGCATGACCACGCGCATAGACCCACGAGTGGAATGGAAGCAGATCTACAACGAGGCGTGGCGGACGATGCGGCAGTTCTTCTACGCCCCCAACATGCATGGGGTGGACTGGAACAAGATGCGCGAACACTACGCTGCCATGCTCGACGACTGTTCCAGCCGCGAGGACCTCAGCTACATTATCGGTGAGCTGATCGGCGAGCTGAACGTAGGCCACGCCTATTACTTCGGTGGCGACATCGCCCAACAGCCGTCGGTCTCCGTCGGCATGCTGGGAGCCGATTTCGAGTTGCAGGACGGTGCCTATCGCATCGCGCGTATCTATCGTGGGGCTCCGTGGGATGCCGACGCCAGAGGACCGCTAGGACAGCCCGGCATCAAGATCAAAGAGGGCGACTTCCTCCTCGCTGTGAACGGTATCCCTGTCGACACCTCCGTGGATCCGTGGGCGGCCTTCATCGGACTGGGCGACAAGGCCGTCACGCTGACGGTCAGCGATAAGCCCACGAGGGACGCATCCGCAAGGGACGTTGTCGTCCAGCTAGCGTCGTCAGAGGCCGATCTACGGTACCGCGCATGGGTCGAACACAATCGCGAGTACGTCGAGAAGCAGACAGGCGGCCGAGTCGGCTATATCTATGTGCCCAATACAGGCGTAGACGGTCAGAACGAGCTGATGCGCCAGCTTGTCGGCCAGCGAGGCAAGGATGCGCTCATCATTGACGAGCGCTGGAATGGTGGAGGCCAGGTGCCGCATCGTTTCGTCGAGCTTCTTGACCGTCCGCTGCTGAACTACTGGGTCGGGCGTTATGGCCAGGCGACCGCATGGCCGCCGGACGCCCACCGTGGGCCCAAGTGCATGCTCATCAACGGTCTGGCTGGTTCCGGTGGCGACCTATTCCCGTGGTACTTCCGTGCCGCCAAGGTGGGCAAGCTCATTGGCACACGAACCTGGGGTGGTGTTGTGGGTATCGGCGGTTACCCACGCCTCATGGACGGTGCCGCGGTGACTACCCCTAACGTCGCGTTCTTCGAGAGCAACCGGAAGTGGGGTATCGAAGGTCACGGAGTGGACCCGGATATCGAGGTGGTGGATGATCCTGCTCTCATGCAGGACGGGGCGGATCCGCAACTCGACGCGGCCATCAAGCTCATGATGGACGCTATCAAAGACAAGCCCTACGAGCCAGTGAAGGTCCCGCCGTATCCGGACAGAAGTGGCATGGGCGTGCCCTGATAGCCACGGTGCATTCCGCTCCGGCGCACGGTCGGAGTGGGTCGCCGATCTCGCGGCGACGGATGCGGAATGCCCCCTAACCGTCCAGCATTGTCCGCAGGTCGGCTGGCGTAACAGCTTTCAGGTCCGGCACTACCCGATCGGCCTCCCGCAGTTTCTCTTCAGGATGCGTGGTGGCGACGGCCAGACAACGGGCGCCTGCCGCCTTGGCAGCCTGGACGCCAACTACCGCGTCTTCGATGACGACGCACCGCTGGGGCGGGAGCCCCAGCTTCTCCGCTGCCTTGAGAAATACCTCCGGGTGCGGCTTACCATGTAGAACGTCGTCCGAACAGACGATCTGTTCGAAACAATCCAGAATGCCCAGCGACTCGAGAACCACGCGGATGTTGGACCATGGTGTCGAAGAACCTAGCGCCACTCGGAAACCGTCCGCCGCTACTCCACGGACAAGCTCCACCGCACCGGGGAGAGGTTGCATACGCCCCTGAGCGATTTGCCTGTAGACCTCTTCCTTCCTCTCCGACAACTCCTCCATCTCCTCTTCGCTGAGATCCCGTTGCAGGAGCAGCGGGAGTATCTGCCGGTTCGGCATCCCGAAGGTCCGCCAGAAGAGCTCGTCGGTCATCTCGAAGCCCCTCTCGCGGCCCACGATGCGCCAGCTCTCCCTGTGGAACCGAGACGAGTCCACGAGCACTCCGTCTAGATCGAAGATCACACCATAGTCCAAGACCAGTCGTCCTCCTTGCCACGGACATTGTGGCACGGAGGACGGTGCTCGGCAAGAGGGAGGAGCGGTCTAGAACCCGATCAGTAGTCGCGCCATGCCTGCGCCTTGCGAATGTAGTCTGCCGCGAGAACGATCTGCGTCTCCGTGGGGTCATCGAAGAGGAGCTTGGCTACAGCTTCCGGCCGGAGTTCGAGATCCGGTCGGTCGAGCATGATCCCGCGGACGTAGGTAACGTGCATCCGATCCAGGGCTTCCTCCACATCGCAGGCTGGGAATACCGATTGCCCGAAGATATCCTCCACGAAGTACGGCGTGTTTTCCACCATGAAGCAGCGTCCGATATTGAGCGTGTACGTCATCTTATAGATGGCCTGTTGCGTGACGGTGATGCCTTGCGCAGCCGCCGCTTCCTCCATCGTGTAGGACATCTCGCCGATAGTCATGCCCTCTTTGGCGCTCGTCAGCTTCTCCCACAGAGCCTCGATGAGACTCCGTCGGTCTTGCCATGGCACGAGAGGCACGCGTTTCTTCTCCAGCACCGTTCGGTAGTGATTTCGGAGCGTCTCGACGCTGGTCTCAGGCCCAGGTGTGGGCATGGCCGTGGACAGTTCGGATGCAGAAACATAGAGGCTCGTGGCACGCTGGACAAGACGTACCAGGCCGCGCCGCTCGGCCTCGGCTGCGAAGTCCTTGAAAGCCGTGAACCCCAGCGCTTCGTGGTTGAAACCGGGACACCGTTGCCTCAGTATCTCGCACGCTCGCGATGCCAAGCACTGACCATCGGCAGCCTCGACCTCGCGTACGATCTCGACGAACCGCTGGATGGCGCCCTCCAGGTCGTCGCAGAGAACGTCCTCCGTCGAACTGACTGCGCCAGGGCGTGGCCGCGCGCTCGCAGAAGCACCCGGCAGGTCCTCGTAATACCAATAATCGTCGCAGATCGTCCTCAGCATCTGGTTGATGGTGCCCTTGAGGCCAACACCGATAACCCTAGCGCCGTAGCGCCGCAATCGCTGCACTAGCGGAACGAAGTCTCTGTCCCCCGAACCGATGATAATGATCTGTGGGGCTGATCTCTGGAAGCACATCTCCAGGGCGTCCATGGCCAGCACCATGTCCGCCGTGTTCTTACCTTTGATGTCTGTTGGCAACTGACCGAGCTCGAATACACTCCGTTGTAGGTCCCGCCGTACATCCTCCATGAAAGGTCTCGCCCAGTCTCCATATGCCCGGGCCACCACTACTCTTCCCTCTTTACGTGCGCGATCTACAATGGGCCCCACCCGGAATTCCAGTCCTTGTTGCCCTGCGTGAATGACGAAGTTCTCTACGTCCATGAAAATGGCCACCTGTGGCTCTGCGTGACTCGTTATCATGCAGCTCCTCCTTTCTGCCTTATGGCAGGAGTGTCAATAGCGATGCCTGAAACCTAGAGACAGGTTCGTCCGCGCATTCGACCTGCCTGTAGATGGTGACTGCGTCGCTGATACCACAGGACGAATACTCGGCGCGAGTAGCCGTGAGGAGGAATACCGATGCCAAACTATGGGCTCTGCGTTCTCGTCTGTGTGACGATTCTGAGCCTCGCTGCGTTCCGGGTTGACGCCGCCGACGTCTTCCAGCCGGATGTTGCGACATTGGATCGCCTAGCTGCCAAACTTCCCCGTCTGCCGGACGGTCTCGGGCCGCGAGCTAGCGATCGGAAGGCATGGCAGTCCATTGCCGACCGACCAGAGGCCAGGGAGGCCGTGCAGCGGGCTGAAGCTCTGCTGCAGGAGCCGATGCCTGATCTGCCCGATGACCTCTACCTCGACTACTCCAGAACAGGCAACCGACGCCGGTGCGAGGCAGTCCTCGGCCAACGGCACAACCGCATCCCCGTACTTGCACTAGCCGAGTGCATCGAGGGGAAAGGCCGGTTCCTCCCCAAACTCGAAGAGGCAATCCAGGCCGTGTGCGCGGAGAAGTCGTGGGTGCTGCCAGCCCACGACGGTAACCTCCAGACCTTCACCGGCAAGCTGATTACGATTGACCTGGCGTCGTCAGTGCTGGGCTGGACCATGGGCACGGTAGATTACCTGCTCGGCGACAGGCTGCGGCCGGAGGTGCGAGCGCAGCTCAGAGCCGAACTCGACAAGCGCATCTTCCGCCCGTACCACCGTATGTGTGCGGGAGAACAGAACCAGTACTGGCTCCTTTACAGGATGAACTGGAATTCCGTGTGCCTGGCGGGAGTGACCGGCGCGGCCCTGACCGCAGTGGACGATCCGCGTGAACGCGCATGGTACGCGCTGGCTGCCGAGCACTATTCACGCTACGCCCTAGAGGGTTTCTCGCCGGATGGCTTCTGCGACGAAGGAGTGGGCTACTGGAACTATGGCTTTGGCCACTACGCCGCCATGGCCGAGACAGTTCGTCGTGCGACCAACGGCCTCGTGGACCTGATGAACCGGAAGGAAGCGCTCATGCCCTCTGCTTATGGCTTCCAGATCGAGATCGTCCCAGGCATCTGTCCAGCGTTCGCGGACTGCGACGTGAAGTCGTCACCCGCGCCCGGTATCTTGGATTACCTTAGCAGACGTTTCACCGGCAGGGCTATCTTGCGCCGGCGACGGCCCATCACTGGCGACCTTTGCAATCAGGTCATGGCCTTGTTCCCAGCTCGAGCGCCCGTGGTTCGCACCACGGTGGCATGGCCAAGCTTCGACCCCCTGCGGACCTGGTTCCCCGAGCACTCGGTGCTGATCGGGCGATCCGCAAAAGGATCTTCTTGCCGTCTGAGCGTCGCCCTCATGGGAGGCCACAACGCTCAGAACCACAACCACAACGACGTGGGAACCTATATGGTGCTGGTGGACCGGACGGTTGTCCTCGCAGACATCGGCGCCGAGGTCTATACGAGGCGTACCTTTAGCGCGCAGCGCTACGAGAGCAAGGCACTGAACTCGTGGGGTCATCCAGTTCCGGTCATCGGGGGCCAGCTCCAACGTTCGGGTCGTAACGCCGAAGCCAGGGTGCTCTCCAAGAGTTTTTCCGCTGGGCAGGATCGGATCAGCATGGACATCCGTTCCGCATACGGCCTGCCTGAAGTGAAGAAGCTCGAGCGTAGCTTCACCTACGACCGCACTGGTGCCGGGCGCTTCACTGTGAGTGACGACTTCGAGTTCGATCAGCCGCTGACGTACGAGACTGCCCTACTGACCTTCGGCACCTGGGAGAAGGTGGACGCAACCACACTGCGGGTTCGGGAAGGTGATGCAGCGGTGCGCGTGAGCATCCAGACGCCCGCCGGCATGACGCCGGTCTTGACAGCCGAGGAGGTACGCGAGGACCTCACGGCCCGACGTACCGCCACACGCATCGGTATCGCACTACCGCAGCCAGTCGCTAGAGGCGAGGTGACCCTGATCATCGCACCGGATGATGAGGTCCACGGGAAATGAGCGACTTCCGAAAACCAGAGATCGTCGCGCACCGTGGCGAGTCTTACGACGCGCCTGAGAACACTCTCGCATCGTTCCGTCTGGCCTGGGAACGAGGTAGCACGACGGTAGAGTTGGACGTCCGCCTTACCGCGGACAGGCAGCTGATCGTGTGCCACGATGCTGATACCTTTCGCACGACAGGTGTGCGGCATGACATCGCAGAGACTCCGCTTGCAGCGCTGCGAGCGCTGGATGCCGGATCTTGGAAGGGGCGGGAATGGATTGGGGAACGACTGCCGACGTTAGAGGAAGTCCTGCAGTTCCTGCCGACTGGGAGGAGGCTCTGGGTAGAGGTGAAGTCTGGCCCAGCCACCATCGAGCCGCTGGCCGAGGCTGTGCACACGTCCGGCATATCGCTAGACCAGGTCAATATCATCAGTTTCGATGACGCCACAGTACGGGAGGCCGGCTTGCAGCTACAGGGGCTCCGGACGTACCTCATAGCATCGTTCCGGCACGGCGAAACACGCGGGCAATGGTCGCCCACGATACCCGAGCTCATCGAGCGCGCCCTTGCCGTTGGCGCTTGTGGCATCAACGTGCATTTCATCGGCCCGGTGAGCAGCCGCACCGTCCGCCTGGCCCATGACACTGGACTCGAGATCGGAGTATGGACCGTGGACTCGCCCGACATTGCACGCCGCATGGTTCGCTCGGGTGTGGATACGATCACGTCCAACCGTCCCTCGTGGCTCCGTGCCGAGCTAGGGCTGACGTAGCTGTGGTAATCCGGTCCGGCAACGTCCACCGCGACAGGAATCCAAGCATCGAATGACGAACTTCGTCGTGCGATCCCGCTGAGGAGGTTCTGCCAACATGACTCTTATCGCGAGTGTGGTCCGCAGGCGTCCACTCTTGCACCCACTAGTGGCGCTGCTGGTGGCTTGCGCCATGGCTCCCGCCACTGCTGCCCCCGATGCCCTTGCCCAGGCCTTCCGCAATCCGCCCGACTCGGCCAAACCCCATACGTGGTGGCACTGGCTCAACGGCAACTCCAGCAAGGTCGGCATCACGGCTGACCTGGAGGCCATGAAACGAGCCGGTATTGGCGGTGTGCAAATCTTCAACGTGGACTGCGGCATCCCCGACGGCCCCGTTCCTGTTATGAGCCCCGAATGGCGCGAACACATACGCTACGCCATCGCCGAAGCGGCTCGGCTTGGGCTGGAGGTGTGCGTCCACAACTGCCCGGGCTGGTCCAGCAGTGGCGGCCCTTGGGTCAAGCCAGAACATGCCATGCAGATGCTGACGTGGTCGGAGACCCGAGTTACCGGCCCGACGACCTTCTCGGCCGTACTACCCCAACCGGCCACTCGGCGCAACTACTATAGAGACGTCGCCGTCTTTGCCATTCCGACACCCACGGATCCAGCAGCAGCCGCCTACCGCATCCCAGGTATAGGCCCCAAGGCCGGCTACGACCGGCCGCCTATGCGAGATCCGGACATCCCAGCTAGACCGGTGGCCGGCATCCCTCAGCAGAGCATTCTCGAGATAACGAATCGCATGGATGCCGCAGGCAAGCTGACCTGGGACGTGCCTGCTGGTGAGTGGACCATCCTCCGCATGGGACACACCTGCACAGGTGCCCAGAACGCTCCAGCACCTGAGAGCGGACGTGGTCTCGAAGTGGATAAGCTGAGCCGAGAGGCCATGGACGCCTTCTGGCCTGGATTCATGGGCTTGGTCATCGAGGCAGCAGGCCCCAATGCTGGTAAGGTGCTCAACAATGCTCTTATAGACAGCTACGAAACAGGCTACCAGAACTGGACTCCGCGCTTCCGAGAGGACTTCATCAGGCTCCGCGGTTACGATCCCCTTCCCTATCTACCAGTTGTCACCGGCAGGGTGGTGGACAGCGTCGAGAAGAGCGAACGGTTCCTGTGGGATTTCCGGAAGACGATCTCCGAGTTGTGGGCGGCAAACTACTATGGCTACTTCGCAGAGCTGTGCCACAAGAACGGGCTGCAGTTCTCCACCGAGCCCTATGGCAACGGGAACTTCGACAACCTCCAGGCCGGCGGACTGGCCGATATCCCCATGGGCGAGTTCTGGGTGCCCAATGCCGGCGCAGGCGAGACACTGAAGATCGCCGCATCCGCCGCCCATACCTATGGCCGCAGGTTCGTGGGCGCCGAATCCTTCACAGCGGACGAAGGCAGGGGAAGATGGCTCGTCCATCCCTACGCGATCAAAGCTCTGGGCGACTACGTCTTCACGCAGGGCATCAACCGCTACATCTTCCACCGCTACGCTCATCAACCATGGATGAATCTGTACCCCGGTATGACGATGGGACCATGGGGCACGCATCTCGAGAGAACGATCACCTGGTGGGATCAGGCGCATGCGTGGTTCCGGTACATCGCGCGCTGCCAATACCTCCTGCAGTCCGGCAAGTTCGTGGCAGATGTCTGCTACTTCATCGGAGAAGCCGGGCCCAACGATTTACCAGGCCGTCCAGGTCTCCAGCCACCGATCCCAACCGGATATGACTACGATGGATGCGACGCGACCGTTGTCCTGAAGCGGATGAGCGTCAAGAACGGGCGCATCGTCCTTCCCGACGGTATGAGTTACGCTGTGCTGGTCCTGCCCAACAGCCGCTTCATGACGCCTCCCATGGCTCGGCGCATCCGTGACCTGGTGCGCGATGGGGCCACTGTCATCGGTCCACGTCCGGAGTCGTCGCCGAGTCTGCAGAGCTACCCCCAGTGCGACGCGGAGGTCCGCGCTATCGGACAGGAGGTCTGGGGTGATTGCGATGGGCAGCGGGTGAAGCAGCACACGTTCGGCAAGGGTCGCGTGCTGTGGGGCGTCACTCTCGCCGAGGTGTTGCGGACACTCAAGCTTGGGCCGGACTTCGAATACCGATCGCAGGGCGGAGCCAAGCTTGTCTATATCCACCGGCGCATCGGCGACTCCGATGTCTATTTCGTTTCGAATCAACAGTATCGGCCCGTTGCAGCAGATTGCTACTTCCGGGTGAGTGGCAAGCTTCCTGAGCTCTGGCACGCAGACACGGGAACCATGGAACCCGCTCCCGTATGGAGCAAGTCCTCCAATCGGACGGTGGTTACGCTCCGCTTGGACCCGGCCGAGTCGGTTTTCGTAGTGTTCCGGAAGCCGGTGCCAGCGCAATACGTTACGCGCGTCACGCGCTCTGGTCCTGGAGCCAATCTCCAACTCCCTGACCGCATCGAGGTCAAGATGGCGCGATACGAAGCCCGCGACGGTAGCCGCGGCGCCGATGTGACGGCGCGCGTCAGAGAACTGGTGGCCCATGGCGAGACGGAGATCGCCGCCAGCAATGAGATCTTCGGCGATCCAGTGCCGCTGGTAGTGAAGCGCCTTCGCATCGAGTGGAGTCTGAACGGAAAGCCGCGCAGCGAGACCGTAGATGAGGGCGGTTCCATCGTCCTTGGCGCATCACGGAGCATTAGCGGCACGCCGGAATGGACGCTCCGGACAGATGGCGGGAACTACACGTTGATCCCGTGGCTGCCCGGCAAGTACTCCCTCAGCACATCCACGGGGAAGGTGGCTCGCGTGTCCATCCAGCGAGCTGCTGACGAAGTCTCCCTGAAAGGTCCCTGGACGGTCCGGTTCAAGCCCGAGTGGGGCGGTCCCGCCCAGACGACGTTCCCCGAACTTATCTCGTGGTCGGAGCATGCGGAGGAAGGCATCCGCTACTACTCCGGATCGGCCACCTACACCAAGGCATTCGAGGTACCCGCATCGCTCTGCTCCGCTAATCGGGAGGTCGTTCTCGATCTCGGCGACGTGAAGCAGTTCGCAGAAGTCACCCTCAACGGGAAGGATCTGGGCGTGCTCTGGAAGGCGCCCTTCCGCGTCTCGGTGACAGGTCTTCTGAAGCCCGGTCGCAACACGCTCTCCGTGCGAGTCACCAACCTCTGGCCCAATCGCCTCATCGGCGACGAGCAGAAGCCCCCCGAGGTCGAGTGGCGCGGCAACGCTCTCGCCAAGTGGCCCGACTGGGTCTGGAGCGGCAAGCCGCGGCCGAAGTCCGAGCGGTACACCTTCACAACCTGGCGGTTCTGGACGAAGGACTCGCCACTGCAGGAATCCGGCTTGCTCGGCCCCGTGGTGATCCGGTCCGCCGAGAGAGTGAGCCTACGGCTCTAGCATTGCGTCGGAGGGGCGGGCCATGCCCGCCCCTTGCGGACATCAGTGCTGCGCACGACCGTTGCCGGTCGAAGGCGTCCGGCAGAGCCGTTCCACGCAGTCGAGCATCTCCCGCCGAAATGCCGCCAGCGTTCCCTCGTTCAGGCTGTGGTAGAAGCTGACGGCACCGAGACCCATGGTCATCTCCCGGTGTGCGCGGTCGAGAAGCTGCGGAAGCCTCTTACCGATGAGCGCCTCGATTCGCTTGCGGAGAGGAGGCGGAGCAGATGGCGCACGTCGGCGTAACGCTAGCAAAATGCGGACATCTTCGATCCCCTCCCGTACTGCTTCCCATCTCCGACTGGTGATGGGTCCGTTCGGGCCAGGATAGACGAGAGGATAGTCCATGTCCTGGGCCTGCCAAGGATCCGGCCCGATGTTGTACGACCAGAACCCGATACCGGTCGCTCCGTACCTCATGGCGAAGAGCGCAGCCGTGCGGTATTCGGCCACGATATGCGTGTTCTTGAGGCTGGCGCGCATGCATGTGGAATACGCGTAGGCGCAGTCGTAGGACCATAGTGCCTTGCGCGTCCCCCGAATGATCGCCATCTCCGGGGAGTCATCGCAGAGCTGATGAATGCCGGGGCACCAGATATCCACGACTGGAGCCATTGCGCGCGCCATTGCCGGATCTGCCCCGCCATCTACGTAAATCCGTGTCCTGGGGTCCACCTGCTTGACGATGCGCCCGAAGCGAACCAGAGCCTGGACGGTGGGCCATCCCGCTCCACCAGGCTCGTCATAGGGATAGAGCGCATAGTGAGATGCGTCCACACCGTATTCGCGCAAGTGCTGCTTCAGATCGCGCAGCAGTGCACCCAACTGCGCTTGGTAGGTCGCTGATCCTATGAGGGCCTTCAGGGCCGGCATGCCCGACACGAGTACTACAACGTCGTAACCGCGAAGGTGGCACAGGATCTCGTCCGACGTCCCATAGTCGAACCTCTGTAGCGTACCGTCTGGCGAGTAGATAGGCCGTGGCATTGGCACGATGAAGACGTTGTTTCCGTGAGCGAGCAGGTCAGTGATTTCCGCCGCTCCCAGATTCGCCCATGCGCACAGTCGGAACGCACCAGAGGGGGCCACCGAGAAGGGGAGGACACCGTACGTTACTCGCGCTTCCACCGGCGCGACATCACTTTCCGGTTGACAGCGAAGTATCACTTCCGCTGCTCCCGACGATGAGGCGGCGAAGCTGACATCGAGCCAGGTCTCGCACACCTGGAGGGGCCGGATGACGACATCCTCCCCGTCACGAATGGGTACCAGAGCGTCCCAGGCTGGTGGACCATGGAGAACCGGCACGGCCGTACTCCGGTACAGCGCCACCTGGGGCCCCCCACGGCTTGTCGCGTAGCTCAGACGGACCCTCAAGTCATGGTCCGTCGTGTTTAGCAATCTGACAGACACGGGATCGTGCTCGCCCGCCACCACGCACCGCTTCGTGGTCGGAGATGCCGCGTACCGGTCCGGCACTGCTGAGGTTACGTCGTCCGATCGCCACAGCGCCCCCTCGAAGACGAGTAGCGACGGGTCCGCCCCCGCTGCGCATGCTCGCAGGACTGCCCTGGCCACTCTGATGCCGCGAAGACAACGCCTTAGCAGACTCGCGGCACGCTCCTGAACAGTCGAGGGGTCGGCATCGTGCATGAGGCCTTCCGCGTCCGTCTCGACGGCAGCAGCTTCGGATTGCAGCGCCGCTGCCGTAGGTGCGTGCCGACTTCCGATGACGCCCGCCGCATGCCGCAATCGGACAGCAGCTTCCCGCGCCATGCCGCGTTCCCTCTCCAGGGGTCGGAGCACGGTCTCCCGACGGCCTGACGCGACCATGCGGCCGCCTGCGTCCCTGCACGTCCAGGCGAACCGGTAGGTCCCGCTCGCGTTGACCTCGAGTGGCAACTCGATCGCGCCGGTGTGACCGAGGATGGGAGCCAGGGCCGATTGCTGGGATCCATCCGGCTTGTTGCACACCGCACGTGCCACAAGTGGCAGCCGGGCCCAGGCAGGAGCACGAATCTCGAACCGCAATGGCATGCCTGCACCGAAGCTCGCCCAGCTCTCGGGCACGATTCTCATCCCCGTCCAGTGCAGGCCGCGGATGCCGAACCACGCACCGGTCTTCGCAGCGTTCTGTCTGTACGCAACCCATGGACGGCGTCGGGGATCCGTCAACGACACTCCGGTGCCAAAGCAGTAGATGCGCCCCGATTCTCCCCCGGTGATGACCATCTCGTATCCGGACCACCGACGGGAAACGTCGCCGAAGGTCGGTGTCATATTGATCGTCCGATTGGGGAAGCTCCTACCGGTCAGGTACTTCCCGTCCGAGTCCAGCAACAGCAGCCGTCCCGATTGTGTGCAGATCATGCACTCCATGCGACCGTCCGCGTTCATGTCCAGGAGAGCTGGAGCCGCGATGGTCCTGCCCTGCATGTCCAGGTCCCATAGTGGTCGGCCATCTTCGTCCCATCGGTACACATGGCCGGTCTGTGCGATCGCGAAGACGTCGGTCATGCCGTCACCGTCCATGTCGCATGCAGAGATACTGGACGCCACGGAACCACGCGTGGCACGTCGCCATAGAAGCGTGCCCTGGGCGTCATAGCACGTCACCGCTCCTTCGTTGGCACCCACTACGATGCGACGTTCGCCACTAGAGGCCTCGAACATGACGGGTGCCGAGGCGGACCAGGTCTGGGAGCGAGCGCCAGCCGTGCGCTCCCAGCGCTGTTTGCCGTAGGCATCGAGCAAGACAAGTCGTCCGGCGGTCGTGGTCACGGCGATTTCGGCGGTGCCATCCTCGTCCACGTCACCTACCGCAGGGCTCACTGCGGCTGCACCGACATCGGCAGCCCACAAGGGCGCTCCCGTCTCTGCTACGAACGCGCTCACGGTGCCCGAGGCATCGGCCTGGATCACGACCGGTGTTCGGGAAGGTAGCAATGGCGCGACGACTGGCGCAGCCCATTCAGCTCCTGCACGAAGCTTCCGCTCCCACCGGACGCGGCCGCGGCCATCGAGGCACGTCAGGTTCCCTCCTGTATCTGCCACGTAAATCAGCGGCCTTCGCCCACGAACGGACCACACCGCCGGATACGTGCAGTACCTTCTCGTTGTACGATGTCCCCAGAGGCGGTGCCCGCCTCCGTCGAACGCGATCAGCTCCTCGCGGGCTGCTACGAGTATCTCGTCGAGCCCGTCACCGTCAATGTCCGCCAGGGTCGGCGCGCTCTCGAGCAGCGTATGCGTCTCCACCTTCCAGAGCAGACGCAGCTTGGTCTGTGGCTCATTCCCTGCGAGGAGCGCCGTGTTCACGAGCCACGCACATAGCAGCATTGGTAGTTTCACGCTTACCTCCACTACGGCGCTGGTGGTTTCGATACGTCCCGATCGCTATCGGGACTACTCAACCACCGCCCATGGCGCCGCAAGAAGCGGCGGCTACACGCTGCGCGTCCCACGCCGACAAGCAACGTCCCGATGCCTTACGGCCGAAGGCCGTGTAGCCGCAGGTTCTTCCTGCGCCAACGTCACGCAACCGGTCGTTGAGTGCCCCGGCGCCAAGCGTCGGGACGTATCGAAACGACCGGCAACCCATACCCGCAACTCGACCCGGGCATCAGGGCTTTGAGCGGTGGTTTCGATACGTCCCGATCGCTATCGGGACTACTCAACCACCGCCCATGGCGCCGCAAGAAGCGGCGGCTACACGCTGCGCGTCCCACGCCGACAAGCAACGTCCCGATGCCTTACGGCCGAAGGCCGTGTAGCCGCAGGTTCTTCCTGCGCCAACGTCACGCAACCGGTCGTTGAGTGCCCCGGCGCCAAGCGTCGGGACGTATCGAAACGACCGGGGAGAGCTCGGCAGCTGCCGCTGGCGCCGGTTCCGAAACGGGCTACGGCGACGCTTCGAAGGGCGACGCCGGCACTGGCCCGCGGAAGGGCGTCTCCGGAGTGCATCTTCGCCACAGCAAAGGACCACTCAGGGCTTCACCTTCGCCACAGGCAGGACGATATGGGAGGCGTGCTTGCCGCCGAAGTAGACCGTATTTCGGGCCACCCGGATGCGGCTCGAGGCTCGGAAGGGTTCGCCCGTGTTCGGGTTCGGATCCCAGCCTGGAGCGTTGCTGCTCGTCACGTGCACGCGGATCCGATGGCCGCGATTGAAAACAATGCTCGTTGACCAAAGATCCACCGGTACTTTGTAGATCTTGCCCCGCTCCATCATCTCCGGCTTGCTAAAGGACTTCCTGAACCGTGCGCGCAGGATCCCCTCGCAGACGTTGTACGAACGTCCGTCCGGGTACACGTCGCAGAGCTTCCCGACGAAATCCGTGTCGGGGCAGTCGCTGGAGACGTAGAGATTCAGCGTCACTCGTCCCGTTACCTCGACAGGCTCCGCGAGCGGCTCTGTCGAGAACACGAGAACGTCATGCCGCTTCTCGACCTCCCTTTGATCTCTAGCACCCGCAGGCAACGTGAGCTGGGGACCGCCAGTCGTGGGGACCGGGTTCCGAGGGTCGTAGTTGTAGCCCAGCGATCGTTCCTCGCCGGGCCTCGTCGTGGATAGCTTCCGGTCTGCCGTCAGGTAGTATGTCTGACCCTTCGTGCCGGGCGGCGGCCACGTGGACGATCTGCGCCATACGTTGCCGGGCGCCCGTGGATCGCTGGTATCCCCCATGGTGTAGTAGGTCACGGCCGGTTCCTTTACCACATCGTTCTGGATGCCCTTGAGGTGGTAGTCGAACCACGCCCACTGATCCCGGACCATGCCAGGAGGATTGCGACCGTCCCGGAACATCAGGTCACCAGCCTTGTCCTGGAAGATCCCGTGGGTCCACGGTCCCATGATCAGTTTCTGCGTCCCGCGAGCGCCCGCTCCGCCTTTGGTCTGATATCCGAGGAACGCGTCTATGGTCCCCTGGGAGAAGATGTCGTACCAACCGCCCACATGTACCGCGGCAGCATGGACTTTGCCATAGCGCAGCGACAGATCCCGTTCCCTCCAGGCGTCGGTGTAGACATCCGAGCTGGTCCACCGCCTTAGGGCATCCGGACTGAACTGGGTGATCCGCAGCCAGTCCTCGACCATGGCCTTGCGGAAAACGCCGCCGGAGAAAGCCATGTCACCGTAGGCTCGGGGGGCACCGACATGGATCACCTGAGCCTTCACCAGCTTCGTACCTGTACCAGCAAGCAGAAGCTGGGTAATGCCAAGCGCCGAGCCGCCTAGAGTACCGATCTTGCCGCACCAGGGCTGGCGGGCCATCCATTCCACTGTATCCAGGCCATCCTGGCGCCCTCCCCACCATCCATCCGTCTCGAATGGCAGGTTCTCGCCTTCCGACGCGTAGCGCCCACGGGTGTCTTGAATCACCACGGCATAGCCCCGTCGCACACCGTCCTCACCGAGACCTTGCAGACCAGCCTTGTTGTACGTCGTGCGAACGAGAATAGCGGGGAAGGGCCCCTGACCCTGGGGTAGGTAGACGTCTGTGGCCAACCGTACCCCATCCCGCATGGGGATCATCACTGTTTGCTTCAGGCTGGGCGACTGCCCGAAGAGGCTTGCCGCCAGGGCGGGCAGGAACATGTACGCGGCAAAGCGGAGGGGTCTCATCAGCGCACCTCTCAAGAAGTGATAGGCATCCATGGTGTACTAGCGTCTCCGATCATCCACGACGGGTTTGTCCGCGGGCAATGCCGCCCGCAAGCCGGTGATACGGCACCCTGCATCGCCGGGGACAACGTCGGGACGAATCTCGACGGCTGACAGGGTGTTCGAGCGACGGTCGTCTACCGCGTTATCTGCGACAACAACGCTCCGACAACGCTCGAATGCCATCGCGCTGCCGGGTCGCACACGCTCGGCATGCGAAGCCTTCATCGTGTTGTCCCTAACGGTCAGTCTGTCCACGGCGCCGGCGACCAGGGCATATCCGAGGTAGTCTTCGAACGTGTTCGCTTCCACGGTGATGTCCCGCACGGTCGGCTCGGATGCCAGGCCGAAACCCATGCGGACGCCCCGGATGAATACCTGACCGTGCTCAGCGTCGGCGTATCCCCGGCAGGTACCGCCACGTACGAAGCGGTTGCGGCGAATCGTGACTCCGAATGGTACGGGCCCCTCGGGCCAGTCCGGCTCGTTCACGACTGTGACGCCGGCACCCGTCATGTCCACGAAGACGTTCTCCTCCACCACGCCGGAATGCGCACGGAGCAGACACCCGTATCGCCGGTTGCCGACAATCCGGTTGCGTCGAATCTGGAATCCAGCACCGCACGCACTGAGATTGTATAGCGTATCCCCGTCCTGGTGACTCGTGCCGGGCATGGCGTCTTCGCAACCCTGCTCCAACGTGATACGCAGCGCCGAGCCTTCGCGCTGAACCGTCGTGGCTTTCACGACGCTCTTGATTCGCCCTGTGCGTGGGTCCAGGACCTGGAGAGTGTCGCCAGGAAGGATCGAACAGCCAGAGCTTACTAGCCACTCCGATGAGGTTCTCTTCTCCAGCAGCACATTCGGCGGAGCGTAGATGTTCACAGCGTCATCGGCCATACCTTCGAAGTAGCAGTTCTCGATGATCGGCCCGGAGCGATTCTGCTGGCAGTGCACCCCATCGGCGTTCGTCGTCAGCAATCGGGTGGAACCCTTCGGAAACCGGACCTGCAGCCCCCTGACGACAATGGCGCCCCGGTTGCCCACGAGTCCGACCGCCAACCCCGGCGAGGCGTGGACGGTAACGTTCTCGATGCGAACGCCATCGCACCCCTGGGCCAGGATGGCGCTGCCGTAGCCGCGGGCAAGATGAACATAGCTATCGCCCACGCGCATGTCTCGCAGGCCCCAGCGGTAGTGGTCACCGTTGACGAAGAAGCGCCACACGCGGTCGCCGCGATGCTCCCATTTGGGCGTCATAAAATGGTCAATGGTTCCGGCACGAATGCGACGGACTGCGGGATCCAGGATCATCCCCCATTTGCCGTAGGGTTCCATGGCACCGACGAAGTTCGGCGCGTCGGGTGTGGGATAGCCGGGGGCAACATCGAGATCGAACCACCCTTCATCGGGATTCACCTGTCGAATGAGCCCCTGACAGAAGGGAACGGGTTCGTAATCTATCGTGAAATCCCGGAGCGTCACACTCTCGCTGTTCACGACAAGAAAGGCGCCCGCATCCGGGGCCGTGACGACAATCTTCGTCTTCGCTCCGGCGCCGCCTACAGTGATCCCCTTGGCCCCTTGAATGCTGAAGCAATAGCCCCGAGGGCTGGTGGCACTCACCCGGTATGTCCCCTCTTCCAGAAGCACCGTAGCGCCCGTGCCAGCCGCCATGGCGCGCTCGATGGCAGCACGGATGCCCGGGCCTGAATCGGAACTGCCGTTGGGACGCACACGAATGATCTGCCCTCCTGGTGCGCCGCCGGCCGCCGACGACAGAGAAACTCCCATGAAGACAACGGATACAATCATGGCAACCGACCACCAAGAACAATGCATCGTCCTAGCCTCCTCCTCGCTCAGACCTGCCATCCAGCAACTCGCCACGCTAAGAAGCACATCCCGCACGCGGAACAGGCCCAACCCACGAACGTGGGTTTCGTCCATCGTAGACGGGCGATTCATCGCCCGGCCGCCTTGGCCATCGCTCAGACCTGCCATCCAGCAACTCGCCACGCTAAGAAGCACATCCCGCACGCGGAACAGGCCCAACCCACGAACGTGGGTTTCGTCCATCGTAGACGGGCGATTCATCGCGCGTCATATCGCCCGTCACGTCACCCCTCATATTGCCTCTGCCCTCATGCTCATAGGGTACCTCTCACTGGGGATCGTCCGTTGGTATGGCTCGCCAGACCTGTTCCTGGGGCCAGAGGAACCGACAGGTATACTGCCATTCGACCGCCACCGTATGATTCAGAGAACGATGCCTGACTTCCGCTTACGCTCCGAATACAAGCTGCAGGGAGACCAGCCCCAGGCCGTGGAACGCCTGGTGGAAGGGCTCAACGCTGGCCATCGTTTCCAGACGCTTCTGGGTGCCACTGGAACTGGCAAGACGTTTACCATGGCCAACGTCATCCAGCGCGTCCAGCGCCCAACCCTCGTCATCGCCCACAACAAGACGCTGGCGGCTCAGCTATGCAGCGAGTTTCGCGAATTCTTCCCGGATAACGCCGTCGAGTACTTCGTCTCGTACTACGACTACTACCAGCCCGAAGCATACATCCCGCAGACCGATACCTATATCGAGAAGGACGCCCAGATCAACGACGAGATAGACCGTCTCAGGCACTCGGCCACTCAGGCCGTGCTCGAGCGCCGGGACGTCATCGTCGTTGCTTCCGTCTCGTGCATCTACGGGTTGGGTTCACCCGCCGAGTACGCCAGCATCATCTGCTCGTTGAAGGTCGGCCAGACCATTCGCAGGGAGGATGTCCTCCGGCGTCTCGTGGACATGCAGTTCACGCGGAACAATCTGGAGCTCCAGCGCGGCACCTTCCGCGTCAGAGGAGATGTGCTCGAAATCCAGCCGATCGACGAAGAGGTCATCATCCGTGTGGAGTTCTTCGGCGATGAAATCGAGCGCATTACGGTGGTGAGTCCTGTTACAGGCGAAGTCCTCATGCGCAGGAACGAGGTCACCGTCTTCCCGGCCAGCCATTTCGTGACGACTGCCGAGAGGATGGAAGAGGCTATGCGGAACATCGAAGCCGAGATGCGGGAACGGGTCGAGTGGTTCACAGCCCACGGGAAGCTTCTCGAAGCCCAGCGGATCGAGCAGCGGACGCGCTACGATCTGGAGATGATGCGGGAGCTAGGGTACTGCAGCGGCATCGAGAACTACAGCCGGCACATGGACGGTCGCCCACCGGGGACGCCACCCTATACCCTGCTGGATTTCTTCCCAGAGGATTTCCTCGTCTTCGTGGATGAGTCCCATCAGACCATCCCCCAGCTTCGCGGAATGTACGCCGGGGACATGGCGCGGAAGGATACGCTGATCGAGTACGGCTTCCGCCTGCCATCTGCTCGCGATAACCGCCCGCTCAAGTTCAACGAGTGGCTCGACCGCGTGAAGCAGGTCGTATTCGTCTCGGCTACACCGGCCGACTTCGAACGCAACAACAGCGCACAGATTGTAGAGCAGATCATCCGCCCCACCGGCCTCGTGGATCCCGAGATCATCGTTCGCCCGACACACGGGCAGATCGATGACTTGATCCATGAGATACGCCTGCGCGCAGAGCGAGGCGAACGAGTTCTCGTCACGACACTCACCCGACGTATGGCCGAGGACCTGTCGGCATACCTCGAAGAGCTGGGCATCAAGGTCAACTACCTCCATTACGGCGTGAAGACGCTGGACCGAGCCGAGGTGCTACGAGACCTTCGGGTCGGCGTGCATGACGTTGTTGTGGGCGTGAACCTGCTCCGGGAGGGTCTCGATCTGCCGGAGGTCAGCCTCGTCGCTATCCTCGACGCCGATAAGGAAGGGTTCCTCCGTTCCGAGACATCTCTGGTGCAGACCATCGGCCGCGCGGCTCGCAACGTCAGTGGCCAGGTCATCATGTACGCGGATAACATCACCGGCTCCATGCAACGAGCCATTGACGAGACGAACCGTCGTCGTGCCGTGCAGATCGCTTACAACGAAGCTCACGGCATCACCCCGCAGACCGTCCAAAAGGCAGTCCGGGAGCTCATCGCTGCCGAGAGGGTGGCGGAGGAGCATGCTACGTATCGTGCTCGCAGGGACCTCGTGGACGTCGAGCGGATGCCTCTCGACCAGGTCGTCGAACTCATCGAGCAACTGGAGCAGCAGATGAAGGAAGCGGCCCGGGCGCTGGAGTTCGAGCGAGCGGCCCGCTTGCGGGACGAGATCGCCGACTTGCGCCGGTTCGTGCCTGCAGAGCAGATCGGCGTTCGACCCAAGCCGAAGCGTCGGACCAGCCGCGCATGATGGGAAGCTCCGCCGGACGCATCCTGGCGCTCGATGTCGGTACGCGTACCATCGGCCTTGCCGTTTCTGATGAGACGCAGACCATCGCACAGCCACTCCGTACGATAGCCCGTCAGGCCAAGGGCTACCGAAAGGACTTGCAGGCACTGCGACAGGTTGTCCGTGACCTGGAGGTTGTGGAGATTGTCGTCGGGCTTCCGCTGACACTTGCCGGCGAGTGGGGCGCTCAAGCCCACCGTGCCGCCGAGTTCGCGGATCTGCTCAAGGCACACCTCCGTCTGCCCGTATTCCTCCAGGACGAGAGGCTGACCACCTTCGAGGCAGAAGAATGCCTCAAGGAAGGCAGGCTGCGTCGCCAGGACTGGAAACAGCACGTCGACGCCCTGGCGGCTGCGATGATTCTCCGCGACTACCTGGCCGCCAAGGACGCCGCATCGCCATGACAGCTCGTTCGTCGGGACGCCGCACGGCGCGTATAGTCATCTACGCCGCCATCGTGGCCGGCTGTCTGTCGGGTCTCGCCTATGCCTGGGTTAGTGCTCAGCTCCAGCCCGTTGGTACATCGGCCAGTGTCGCGTTCCGCGTGTACCGAGGCAGCACCATAGATGATGTGGCGCGGCGGCTACGGTCGCAACGACTCATCCGTCATGCCGGCGTCTTCGTGCTTTACGCCCGATGGCGAGGAGATGCCAACCTGATACGGGCAGGGCGCTACCGCCTCAGGGGCAGCATGACTCCGTCGCAGATTCTGGACACCCTCGTCCTGGGCAGACAGGACTCCGAAGGGTTGGTCATCATTCCGGAAGGCTACACGATCACAGGAATCGCTCAACGGCTACGAGCCGAAGGCATCATCCAGGATACCGGGACGTTCCTTGCCATTGCCCGAAATCCCCGTGGCCGCGTGGAACTGCCATTCCCAACGCCGCCGACTGGCCTGGAGGGATATCTCTTCCCGTCGGGATACGATTTCGAACCGAACAGCAGGCCAGATAGAGTTATACAGACCATGCTGCGGGAGTTCAGCCGGCAGTTCGCAGAGCCCTACGCGGCGGAGATAGCGCGCAGTCCCCACTCCCTCCACGAACTGGTCACGATCGCATCCATGATCGAGCGAGAAGCCGAGGTCGAACAAGACCGACCGCTCATCGCAGGTGTCATCGAGAACCGCTTGAGAAAGGGCATGCGGCTTCAGATCGATGCCACGGTCCTCTATGCCCTGGGCAGACACAAGAACCGCGTGCGTTACAAGGATCTCCAGACACCGTCGCCGTATAACACTTATCTCCACACCGGCTTGCCGCCTGGCCCCATCGCGTGTCCAGGGCTTCCGTCGCTGCTTGCAGCGCTCCGGCCGGCAAGACATGATTTCCTCTACTACGTTGCCTCGCCAGACGGGTCCCACGTCTTCACCCGGACACTCGAGGAGCACAACCGCGCTGTGGCACAGATGCGCAAACTCCGCCAATGACGCGAGCACAACGGACCAGCAGACGCCGAGGGCTCATGCTCCTCTGTCCACACCATTTCTGCGACAGTGTCACCGACGTGGATCCGGAATGGCTGAAGTCGCTCGGCATGAAGGCCGTACTCCTGGATCTTGACAACACCCTCGTCGGCTGGCAGCGCCACGATGTTCCGAAACTCGTTCTACGATGGCTGGAGGGCTTGAAGCAGGCAGGTCTGCGTCTTTATCTGGTGAGCAACACGCGGTACGGCCACCGCCTGGAGCTTCTTTCTGAACGCCTAGGGATACCCTTCGTCCGCCGGGCGTGGAAGCCACGCAGGAGGGGGTTTCTGGCGGCCCTCCAGGCGCTCGAGGTCAGCCCCAACGAGACCGTCATGATCGGTGACCAGATGTTCACGGACGTCTTCGGTGGTAACAGGCTTGGCCTCTATACGATCATGGTCCGGCCCATGGCGCGTCGCGAGTTCGTGGGCACGAAGATCAGCCGGGCGTTCGAGCGGCTGCTTCTGGCATGGTTCCGTCGGCGCGGCTGTATCTGATCCGGCCACGCACTTACCGCGTCCTCATGACCCCTGCAAGCAAGCGAATGTACGCGGCCTGGTAGTAGATGGCGTTCTCGGTCAGCTCCCAGCTATTCTTGGGCCATGGTTCGTTGAAGTCGGCATAGGCCTTTGCCCGTGGCTGCTGCCTGATCCAATCCACTTCGCCGCCCCGCTCCCCTCTCCGTCCACCGTAGCTCTGATTGGGGCCGCCCACCACGTAGCCGGGAGGCGGGTTGCTGGCGAACGGTGTATCGTAGTTGAACCGCTCGTGCCAGATGCGGCTCATAGAGAGCTCCGCGCCGAGGCGCTTCATATTCGTGAGCATGACCGCACTCAGCGGATTTACCCCGTGAAAGGAGTGGAGCATGTCTCGGGCACGCTGCTGTAGTCGCCCCCTCACCGCCGGGGAAACCTCACCGTGCTGTGCCGCCAGCAGAGCCGCGAATCCGAAGGACGCTCGTACTGTGTTGCTACCCCAGTGGTAGGCTTCGGGGTTCATCCATGCGCGGTACAGGTCAGCGTCCGCCGGAGGAGCGAAACGTTCGTGGACGGCGGATACGCTGAGCTGGCGTCGAATGCGTCGAGCGAGCTGCGCATCGGCGTTCGGCAGCGATAGGTAGTCGGTCAGCGCCTCGGCCATACCCGCTTCGTAAGGGATCCAGATGCCCTCAGCGAGCTGTCGAGCCTTGGGCGCTTTGCTCACGACTGCCTCGTGGTACTCTCGCTTGCCGGTCAGCGCGTAGAGATGGATGGCGGCCATGGCTTCCAACCGATCCTGCTCTTCTGCGTTGCGATTGGCGATGCCGGCGCGTATCTCGCCAGTGTCGGAGTTGTAGGTCCGCGGGTGCGTGCGATAGTAGGCCCAGGCATGCTCCGCTCGCCGGCGAAGGTCGGTCGCGAACGCTTTCCAGGCCGGAAACCGGCCGTACACGCGTGCGGCGTGGGCGAAGTTCATGGCTGTGGCAATGGTCGCACCCGTGCACTTGGGGCCGTAATACCGCGGTCGCGCCGAACCGCTGTTGGCGATATCGCCCATCTTGACGAAGACACCGCCATCGCTATCCTGCATCTTGACAAGCCAGTCGAGCTGGTACTTCACCTCATCCAGAAGGTCCGGCCGTCCGTTACCGGACTCGGGTATGCCCCAGTTATCCGGGAAGGCCGCCGGGTTGTCACGGTAGGCATAGAGGAGCGAGCTGAGGGTATCCGCGTTGAACGGCGGATACTTGTTGGTGTCGCCAGCGTCCATCCACCCGCCCGATAGATCCCGCTCCGTGGAAGGATCGTTCTTGGCCCATACTGCACGCGCCCTCCGGTCCTGGTTCATGTAGGCCGGTAAGATCCAGGGTGCCTCTGCGAACGGAGGCCTTATCTCATAGGAGAGTCGCTGGTAGAAGAAGGTCCTGCATGCTGCACGTAGCACTGGACCGTAGACATCGCGGCCGACTCGGAAGCAAGGAGACCGCAGGCGCTTGGATGGATCGTAGACGTAATACCGGCCGGACGCCTTGACGGCAGAGAAGTCGAACCACCACCCTCGATCGCCGGAGTCCTCGTGGATGGCGCCGTTGTGCCACGCCTTGGGCTTCCCGCTGAACACCACTTTCCCTCCGGCCGTGCTGCGCACTTCCAGCGTCTCACCAGGCGTGTAGGAGTCGCCGGCGTTGTAACCGCGAACGGGATTGCTGACAATAGCGACTTTCGTTTCGCCAGGCAGGTACCCGAACTGGTCCACGTGAATCCTGCCCGTCACCGCCGGCAGACCCGCGATCGTTATTCCCTCGAGACGGGGGACTGCATAGTCAGGATATGCCTTGGGATCTTGCCTGGCGATGGCAGCCCAGGCCCCCAGCAGGCACACCCCACCCACCCCCAGAAGGACTCGGTTGCGCATGGACCTTTCCTCCTCGTCTTGTTCTCCCCACAGTACACTGTCAGCGTCCCTCGCTGCACCGCAGCGCCACGGCCATTGACAATGGCCCCGTCTGCCGCGGTACTATACGTATGTTGCCGGATAGCTCAACTGGCAGAGCAGCTGACTCTGGATCAGCAGGTTCCAGGTTCGAGCCCTGGTCCGGCAGCCAGGTCTCCACGCAGACGTCCCCGAGTACCGGTACCGATCGTGCAGGGGTGTTTCTGCCACTAGTCGATTCCCGCTATGGCGCGCACGGTATCCGAGAGATACCTTGCCGCTACGACGAACCGTTTGCGGTACTCAGGATGCGCCTCCAGCCACTCGCGAGGATGCATATTCCCTTTGGCGGCATTGCACGCCCTACAACAGGGAACGCGGTTGGACTTGTTATCCAGCACACTTCGCCGAATGTGGAACTCTCGCGCTCGGGACAGAGGCACGACGTGGTCCACGGTCATGTCCTCGGATGACCCGCAGTATGCGCAGACCTGATTCGCCTTCGTCCTCATTTACGCTGACAAGGGACTCCCTCGTCTACCCATCCGACCGAGAAACCCTGCAGACTCACTGTCGCTTCAGTTCGCGACTGCAGCATCCGATGTGATAGGAGATTCCGTCACGGTTTCCCCGTCGGCGCCCTCGGCGAAATCGGTCTGTTCAGACGGCGGCGCCTCGGCGGTCTCCAGCATGGCCGCGGTGTACACGGCGTGGATGACTTCCTCGGGCGTGGTCACGCCAGCGAGCACTTTCTGAAGTCCATCCTCCATCATGGTGCGGAAGCCCTGACCGCGGGCCAGGCGATGCATGTCCATCGCCGTGGCACGCTGGGCGATGAGCTGCTTCAGCGCAGGCGTGTTCATGAGCAGCTCGAAGACTCCTGTGCGCCCTTTGAAGCCGGTTTCACGGCAGGATTTGCACCCCCTGCCCCGATAGAACGTGTGCTCCCTGGCCGCCTGGGGTGTCATGCCAAGGGCGAGCAGCTCGTCCAGGGAGGGCTCGTAGCGTTCCTTGCACTCAGGGCAGATGACCCTCACGAGACGTTGAGCAAGGATGCATAGCACCGTGGACGCCACCAGGTACGGTTCGCCGCCCATGTCCATCATCCGCCCAAGCGTTTCGACGGCGTTGTTGGTGTGGAGCGTCGTGAGCACGAGGTGACCGGTCAGGCTCGCCTGGATGCCGATGGAAAGCGATTCGGGATCCCGCATCTCGCCCACCATCATGACGTCCGGGTCCTGCCGAAGGAAGGAGCGCATGACGCGGGCGAAGCCCATCTTCTCGGTGACTTGCACCTGCGTGATGTTGTCCTGAAACTCGTACTCGATGGGATCTTCCACGGTGACGATGTTCTTCCGCTGTCGGTCCAGGCGGTTGATGGAAGCATAGAGCGTGGATGTCTTGCCCGAGCCGGTGGGACCCGTCACGATGATCATGCCGTACGGCGTCTGGATCACCCTTAGCCACTGCTTGAGGATGTCATCGGGCATGCCAAGCTGGTTGATGTCCACACGGACGCTGGCCGGATCGAGGAGGCGGATGACGACCTTCTCGCCGTTCAGGCTAGGGAGCACCGAGACACGGGCGCTGAACCGTCTTCCAGCGTACTCCATGTCAATCCGGCCGTCTTGCGGGATCCGCCGCTCGTCTATGTGCATGCCGGCGGCGAGCTTGATCCGGGCCAGGACGCTCGCGACGTGTTCGTTCGGGAAGTACCCGATCTGGTGCATCACACCGTCGATGCGAAAGCGTATGCGCGTGCGATCCCGTTCGGGCTGTATGTGGACGTCCGATGCCGACCCGTCCAGCGCTTCCGTGAAGATACGGTCTACGATGGACACCCCTAGGGCCAGCGACTCGCCGCCCATCTCCCGGGCAACGCCACCCTCGCGAAGGATCAGCCGGAACTTCTTGTTCGTGCCGCCGACGACCTGGGCCATGATCCGCACCTTTCTGAAGACGAGGTGACACTCGCGCGGCTTCGCCGAAGTCACGCCAGACGACCTATTCTATCACGATTCGGACGCACGAGGACAGCGATACGCAACGCGGGAGTTGGAGTCTCCCTGGTAGGGTATGGTTACCCAGGAATCCCGAGAAGGAGACAACGGGCATGACCAGAGTCGTCCTCATGGCGGTTGTCCTTACCGTTCTGCCGCTGGCTGGCAGCCAGGGTGCAGCGCAGGTACGTACGGTGTGGGAGTGGCAGGGCAAGGAGGGCCTCTCGGCCTGGGTCCCCAACGAGCAGATCGCCGGTGTTCGGCAAACGCCGGAGGGTGTAGAGTTCCGCACCACCGGCGGAGACCCGATACTCGTGTTGCGCTCCAGCATCAGCATCCCCGCCAGCGCTTGGCAAGCGCTCGAAGTAACCATGCAGGCTGATCAGCCGGGTCTCGTCGAGATCTTCTGGACCGAGACTAGGGAAGGCCCCTATGGCGGATTCTCCCAGGAGAAGGTCAGCCGTTTCAGCGTACTAGGAGACGGCAAGTGGCACACCTATCGGGTCTTCCCGTTCTGGCAGAAAGCGGGGCGGATCATCCGTTTGCGCTTCGATCCCTTCGGCGGTGCGAGATTTGCGTTGGGTTCCATGCGGATTCTGGAATGGCCTGTACCGAAGCCGTCGTCCGCGTCCCTGATCATGCCGCGAGACGCGGCTCTCATGGTGCCGCTCCATTACGTGACGGCCCGTACCACCACCAATGGTCTCGTGCTCGAACGTTCCGCTGAAGATGGCTTCGCCCTGGCCCCGCTGCCATCCCTCGATGCCGACGCACTCACGTGCATATCGGTGGAAGCCTCCGCCAGCAAGCCGGCACGGCCGTCACTGGTGTTCGCTACCGATGCCGCTTTCGGGCTTCAGGAAATCCCGTTCAGCGTTGTGGCGGACGGCAAACGCCGTGTCTACAACCTCGATGGGCTCGGTCACCCCGCGTGGAAGGGGCACATTGTCGGCATCGGCCTCCGCCCTTCTGGTGTCTTGACGGTTCATACGTTACGCGTTTCCGATCGTCCCCAGGGTCCTGCCGACGTCCGCATCCAGTCGTTCGACGCGGCAGAGGCCCTCCCTCGTGCAGGCAGACCTGTCCAATTCACAGCTCGTCTCTGGAACGCCGGAGGCGAAATCTCGCGACGGGTTGAAGCTGCGTTCGACCTGCCTGACGGGGGAACGACGGATACGCGGGGCAAGGCCACCTCGGTAGGACGCACCGTACGCGTGGCCGTGCCTCCACTGCGGTATGGCGAGGAACACACCGTCTCATGCACCATAAAGTTCGCGAGACCGGGTACCTACCGCGTACCCCTGCGCGTCCTGGATAGAGGTCGAACGAATGCCGTCGCCACGTGCGTGGTGCAGATCACTCCAAGACCCACTGTCGCCCTCACAGGTGCTCCGCCGGAGCCGAGGCCGGTCCGTGGTAAGCTCGACGTGGGTGTCTACTACTTCCCTGGCTGGCGCACGGCTGGCCAGTGGGCGCCTATCACACGTTACCCTGAACGCAGGCCGGTTCTCGGATGGTACCGGGAGGGGGACCCTTCCGTCGCCGACTGGCAGATCAAGTGGGCCGCAGAGCACGGCATCACGTTCTTCGCTTATGACTGGTACTGGTCCGCAGGCGCGCGTTCGCTGGAACATGCGCTGCACAATGGTCTCTTCAACGCACACTTCCGCCGGTACCTGAAGTTCTGCCTTCTCTGGGCCAATCACAATCCACCAGGTACGTCCTCCCATGAGGACTTCATGGCAGTGGTGCGGTACTGGATCGAGAACTACTTCCGCCGCCCTGAGTACTACACGATCGAAGGCAAGCCGGTGGTGATCATCTTCACCCCCCACCGATTTCGCGCGGACATGGGCTCGGAAGCCGTCCGCCGTGCGTTCGAAGCAATGCGGGAGGAATGCCGGAAAGCCGGCCTGCCGGGACTCTATCTCATCGCGTGTGTGGGTGGCGACACGTCGGAACACGCGGCCGCGGCAGCGGAGGGATACGACGCCATCTCCGCATACAACTGGCCGGGTCTTGGCATGTCAGGCAATCAGCGAGTGGCGCCCTACGCCGACCTGCTCGAGCCCCATCGCGCTCATTGGGAGCGCATGGCGGCTGCGGGGCCACTGCCCATCATGACACCCGTGTCAGGAGGGTGGGACAGCAGACCATGGCACGGAGATACTGCCATGGTCCGGTCGGGCCGTACGCCGGAGCTATTCCGCCGGCATCTTCTCGACGCCAGGCGCTTCATCGAGACGCATCCGGGGAAGGCCCTTCCGGTCGCCCTCATCGAGGCATGGAACGAGTTCGGCGAGGGTTCCTACATCGAGCCGACCCGGGACTACGGTTTCGGTTATCTGGACGCCATCCGCGAGGTTTTCACGGACGCACCACAGGCGCACGTGGACTTGACACCAGCCGACGTAGGACACGCTCCGCCGCAGGTAGACGTTGTGGCGGCCATGCGTGGCGACTGGGATCTCACGAGGGACCCTGCCGGATGGGATGCGGGCATGAACCTGACCGATTTCCGCACAGAGGATGGCGCCCTGCACGCCAGGACAACAGGAGACGACCCGGCTTTCTTTGGACCTCCCATGCAGGTTGCTGCAACAGCGCACCGCACGCTCGTTCTTCGCATGAAGCTAACACCTCCTGCTGGTTCGCCTTCGGAGGATACTGCGCAGGTCTTCTGGACGACGCGTTCGACCTCGACCTCGGAAGCAGCCAGCGTGCGGTTTCCGGTGAAGCTGGACGGCCAATGGCACGAGTACAGGGTGGACCTCTCCACGAACCGACGCTGGCGCGGCCTCATCACGAGCCTACGGCTGGATCCGTGCAACCGCTCCGGCGTAACGGTGTCGCTCTCGCGCATACGTCTCGATTGACAGGAACGTGTTGTAGCGACGTTCCCGGTCGCTGAGTGGCACCGCGCAACCGGTCGTCAGTTGCCACGACGCGACCGGTCGTTGAATGCTGCGACGCAACCCATCGCTCAGTGCCGCTGCACAACCGGTCCTTGACTGCCGCGACGCGACCGGTCGTTGAGTA
>JBBIPC010000011.1:0-23266 GCA_037443035.1 Chthonomonadales bacterium | reverse complement strand
CGACGCGACCGGTCGTTGAGTAGCCCGACGCGAAGTGTCGGAGCGTATCGAAACGACCGGCCCAACAACCGGTTCACAAGACAGCCCGCTCCATCCCTCCGGTGGTTTCGATACGTCCCGACAACGGCATGCCGAGACTACTCTACCACCGGAGCTGCGACCTAATCTCTTGAGAACAAGGGCAACTCCGCCGGTAGGTCCAGGATCATCTCCACCAGACCCGCAGCCACACCGTTCTCGTACCACGTCGTGTGAACGACCAGACGGCGCTGTCCGGCCTTCTCGGTGGCGTACACGTTGTGGACGGGTAACGACGCCAGCATCCCGGCAACCCTGGATCGTGAGGGTTCGGGATGGCAATCCAGCACCTGTGTACCGATGAGTTTCGCACCCCCGAAGGCGCCGTAATAGCGTTGCGCAGCGGGGTTCATGGCAAGGATGATCCCCTCGCGGTCGGTCACCGTCACCGCACCGGCGAAGCTCTCCAGCCAGCGTACGTCGGGAGCCTTCATCGGGTCAGCTCGTCAATGCGCCGCAGCTCCTCGTCCGTGAACACAAGGTTGTCCAGAGCCTTCACATTCTCCTCGATCTGTTCGACAGACGATGCCCCGATGAGTGCACTGGTGATCGTGGGAAGACGGAGGATCCATGCCAGAGCCATCTGCGCCAGGGTCTGGCCGCGGCGCTTCGCCATCTCGTTCAGTTCGAGGAGCACGGCCTTTCGCTCAGGCGTCAGGTTCCTCTCGACCCACTCCTTGCCCCACTTCTGAGCAGCACGGCTCTCGGCCGGGATGGTTCCGCTCAGATACTTGTCCGTCAACAGCCCGCTGGCCAGCGGACAGAAGACGATGACCCCGGCGCCGAAACGCTCCGTCTGGGGCAGGAGGTCGCTCTCGATGCCGCGTCCGAGCATGTTGTAGTACGGCTGATGGATCGTGATCGGAGCATAGCCCAGGCGCTCGCAGATGCGAACGGAATCGGCGTACTGCGCCCCGCTGTAGCTGCTTACGCCTGCGTAAAGCGCCTTGCCCTGACGAACTAGCGTGTCCAGGGCGCCCAGCGTCTCTTCGAGGGGTGTATCTGGATCCGGACGGTGGGAGTAGAAGATGTCGAAGTACTCCAATCCCGTCCGCTGCAGCGACTGATCGCAACTGGCAATGATATACTTGCGACTCCCCCATTCGCCGTAGGGGCCTGGCCACATGCGATAACCTGCCTTGCTCGAGATAATGAGCTCGTCTCGGGGCATCTCCTCGAGAATGCGACCAACGACAACTTCCGCGTTGCCCGGTGGTGTGCCGTAGTTGTTCGCAAGGTCGAAGTGGGTGATCCCTAGATCGAACGCCCGAAACAGGCATTCCCTTGCGACGTCCTCACCACGGTAACCGCCGAACGTCTCCCAGGCACCCAGGGATATCGCTGGCAGCAACAGACCAGAACGCCCGCACCGGCGGTACTGCATACGGTCGTAGCGATCGGGCGCGAAGTCTCTTGGCATGTATCGGTCTCCTGTCTCAGTTAGGACGCAAGCCTCGAGTGGCTGCGCCCGCGTGTGGTCTCACCAGTATACGCCCACAGGCAGTCGCATACGGCACCAGGCTGATATCGCCAACGCTAGAGCTCTGTGGGCCTGCGACGCCCCACGGCCGCCTGGGTTTCGTATGCCGGGAGTGTTCGTTGCAGACGGTCTCGGGGTCACGCGCTTGGTGCTACAGTTGCGCGGGCCTCCACTATCCCGGAGGCCATCCCATGATCCGTCCCCCCAGGATGTGATAGTGGACGTGCATGACCTCCTGCCCTCCGTCGGGTCCGAAGTTCGCAACGAGGCGAAACCCACCTTTGTCTAGGCCCATGGCAGCCGCGGCCGCACAAGCAGCCTGGAGAATTTTCCCATGGGTCTCCGCATCCGGAACGTCGTACAGGGTCGGCCAGTGCTTGTTTGGAACGAGGAGCGCGTGGATCGGCGCTGCCGGATGGATGTCGCGGAAGGCCGTGTGCTCGTCGTCCCGGTAGACGATGTCAGCGGGGATCGCCCCCGACACTATCTTGCAGAAGATGCAATCTTCCATGCACGTATCTCCTCTTTGTCTCCTACTCCCAGGGATGGAGAAGTATCTTCCCACAATCATGCGATGCCGAGATCGCGAACGCTTCCTGCACCCGGCTCATGGGAAGGACGTGGCTGACAAGGCTCCGCAGCTCCCGACGCATCCTACGGATGACCTCGAAGACGGCAGTGACACGTGCTCTGTTGTAATGCCAAGACCCCACAACCGTCAGTCCCTTCCGGATCAGATCGTCCGAGACTCTGAGCGTCGTCGGTTCCCAGCACTCGCCCACGAAGGCAACCCTTCCACGTCGCCGAGTAGCATCCAGGCACAGACGATGGGCAGCAGGAACGCCTGCGCAGTCCAGGGCAGCACTCACGCCCATACCGCCGGTGAGCGATCGGATGTGGTGGGCGCACTCCGGATCGCCGGGGTCTAGAACGGCCTCCGCCCCCAACTCTTTCGCCCGTTCGACCCGCCAAGGGTGGCTTTCCACGCCTATCACACGAGCACCTCGGAATCGCGCGTTGATGACCGCTCCCAACCCCACAGGCCCCAGACCCGTGATCAGCACCGTGTCCTGCGCGTCGAGACGAATCCGATCGAACGCACCAAAGGATGGCCCCAGAGCGCAGCAGGCGAGAGATCCCTCTTCCGTCGTCAAGTCGTCGGGGATCTTCGGAAGGAGCCATGCGGGCTTCAGCAGATACTGAGCATAGGTGGCCTTGCCTTCGGGCGAACCCGTGAAGGCGTCGAATGGGTAGCTGTTCTGGCAGTGGATATACTCGCCAGAAAGGCACAGGTCGCATCGACCGCAGGGATACTGGGGCATGACCACGACCCTATCTCCCACAGCTACTCCGCAGGGCTGGGCGACCTCGACGACCTCTCCTGCAGCCTCGTGTCCCAGAAACTCGTGGCGCCCACCGGCGAGCCACGCTTTGTATTCCGTGCACATGGGCGCCACCAAGACTCTCACGAGCGCCCAGTCTTCCTTCGGCCGAGGTGCAGGTACATCCACGACCTCCGCTCGACGGGTATCGGTGATGATGACCTTGCGCATCATATCTCCCACGACTGCCCCTCCCTCATGCAGTACCTGTCATTACAGTCGCCGTCTTGACGGGGTGTCCGTCATGCACAGCGAGTCCTTTCGCCACCAGCCCATTGACGTCCTGTCCGTATGCCGCGCATCCCCAGAGGCTTTCCAGGGAACGGCCTCCGCTTGGGGTACCGTACTGTTACCGACGTAGCCGGACCAGCGCGACCCATCGGGGAGTGCGGTACGGCAAGGAACCGAGAAGGAGTGAGCGCGTTGTCGAGAAGGCTCCTGTGCGCGATTGCGCTTGTGGGGGCGCTGCCGGTATGCGCGGCCGCCCAGCAGTATCGCAATGTCGTCAACCTGCCGTTCCGGAGCGTGGCTTCCGGCCCCTTGAGCGTCCATGTCGTGGACCTGCCCGCCTCCAGCCGAGCGGAGGCAGCCCGCGACGCTGTCGCTACCGCCGTGCGCTCACTCCGTGCACGTCGGGATGCCGGCGTCCTCGCTTACCTCCAGGCCATGCGGCGGCTAGCGCGCTTACCAGCCCAGAGCACGCCCGGGATTCCCGAGGTGGTCGCGTTCCGACAGTCAGGACGGCTGATGCTTCCGCCTTTGCCCCGAACCACGCGCGCCGCGAACGAGCTAACGTTCGTTTTCCCGGCTCAGGGATCTCCTGGATCCTGGAGCCCGGCGTGGGAAAACGACTTGCGGGCCATTATCAGTATTGTCTACCCTGAGCTCAAGAGTGTCTACGGCTCTCCAGCTTGGTCAGGAACAGTGACGATCCTCAACGGGGATAACATGTCCCCGATCATCAGCGACCCGAACGCCCTCTCAGGAGGGATCTACAACGTATCCACTAGCGAGATAACCTTCCAGCAGAACAACTCGGCCCAATCGGCTGTGCTGAACCTGACGCAAATGCTCGCCCTTGCCTTCCGTGGCCCTGCGCTCGTCTCCTACGACGCCTGGGAAAAGGGCATGGCCCGCGCCGCAACGCTGCTGGCCGTCAGGAACTCGCTGCCGCAACTCCAGGCCACCCCGTCGCAGGTGTTCGGTGGAACCCTCGGGGACATCTCTGTAGCTGACCCGCTCTGGCACGCCCTCGACCGATACGAATGGCTGAACCAACCAGCTCTGGCCAATGATCGCTTCTTCCCAGTCTCCAAGCAGGACGCCACCGCCAACCAGCCAGGTTGGCCCAACATGCTCGTTCCTAGGTTGCAGATGTCCGGTTCGACTTGGCTCAAGGTCCTCACCGAGGCCCCCAGCTTCCTCAGCAACTTCAACTCGCTGTACTACGCTGCTCTTCAGACGAACCCCAACATCCGCAACAGTGTGCCCGAGCTGGCCAACATCGCTGCTCAGGCGCTGGCAGCCGCTGGCGGCAGTACAGTCGAAGGGCTGCCCTTCATGGATTGGTACAGGCGCCAGTTCATTCTGGATACGAGCATTTCCCTGGGTCCGAAGCTGTATGCCCAAGTATCGGCGCTGCGACCCGATCCTGCCGACGACGACTTCGGCATTGGCGTGATCCTGACGTACTACAGGACTTCGCTGGATGCCCAGGGCAATAGTGACGAAGTGGACTTGGCGGCCACGGCATACCCCATCTACCGCGACTACACCTTCGACAACCGCCTCTTCTTGGGTGCGCAGTACGAACAAGTCGACATACGTAACGGTATCGGCACGGTGGCGCCGACCTTCTACAACACCATCGGGGGCGATGCCACACTTCAGGGCCGCATGCGGATTACCATGGACTTCCCGGTGGGCTCTGAATCGCTGCGGATCGAGACCGCACCTCGAAGCTCGGGCAAGATCGGCTCCGATAACAACTTCTGGGGAGTGGTTGTGGGCGCTGACACGGGCACCATTCGGCTGGACGCCGAGGGTTACTCAACTGGCGAAATACAGGTCCGCCAGGGCGCCTTCGGTGCAGCTGTAGATCCGACCATCTTCAGTCGGCCGCGCCGAGGAACCCTCACGTTCACTGCTTCCGACTCGACGGTGACCACTCGGAGCGTGATTACGGGTTACGGAGAGTATGTGGTTGTCTTCGAAGTGCAGGGAGGAGTGGATGAGCGCGTCTACACCCTCCCGGGCGGACCATCCATGGTTGCTTTCCCTGTTCGACCGCTGCAGCAGCGTGCTGCAGACGCTCTGCTGGATCCCACAACCGGTGCGCCGCTCTTCAACGACACGAACCTGCTCATGGCCCGCTGGATCCAGACCCTGTCGGGGGACGACAAGTACGCGCGGTACCCGAACCTCGAGCCCCTGATGCCTGGCAAGGGCTACTGGCTCTCGCTCCCGCAGGCGACAGCCGTGAAGATCAGGGGACGGCTCGCCTCTCGAGACAGAGATGTTACCGTGGGCCTCGTCTACGGATGGAATCAGATCGGCAATCCCTATGAGACGGTCATCCCGGCCAGTTCCCTTCAGTTTCAGTACAAGGCCGACAACGTACCCGTGGATCTAGCCACGGCGGTCGCCCGGGGATGGGTCGTTGCCCACAGCATTCCTGGTGTCGGCCAATCGGCCGTCTGGGCGTACTCTCCGGCCTCCGGCTATATGCCGGTGCAGAACTTGGACCCCTGGACTGGCTACTGGATTCGCGTGCTAGTGTCGGAGGGGTTGACGCTAACCTATCCGTCGCCACAGAGTAAGGCTGTACGCTCTGCCGCGACGAGGGCCGCTGCGTCCGCCGCTGGATGGGCTGTACGGTTGATGGTGACCGACCCCAGAGGGCGTGGCGCCGTGGCCGTCATCGGGCAGTCACCCGACTCCTCGGCCACGGGCCGTGCAGAACTGCCGCCGATCTTTGCCGCCGACGCGCCGGCTCTCTGGATGGAGCCTGTAGCCGGAACTGCGGAAGGCCGCTATTACTCCGACATCCGGAGCTCTGGTGACCGACGTGCGTGGAGTGTCACAGTCAGCACCCCTCTGCCGAACACCGATTACACGCTTCGATGGTCTCTGCCTCCGACGCTTCCTCGGACGACGAGGCTCGTGCTTCTGGACAGCGCTACGGGCCGGCGGAGGTACATGCACGCCGACACAAGCCTGGTGTTCAACTCGGGCGAATCGCCGACGCGCAGGTTCCTCGTGATCCCTGAGATGCGCGGAGCCGATGTCTGCCGGATTCTCAATCCCCGCGTAACCCCCTCACGAGCGCCCGGCGCCGTCAGCGTGTCGTTCGATGTGACCACGGCGGCCGCTGTGGCGGTTGCCGTCCGCAGCACCAGCGGCCTGGTCATCCGCAATCTCGAACGCGGGCGAGCAGCCTCCGCAGGGGCGGTCACACTGCTCTGGGATGGGCGAGACGACAGAGGCATCGCGGTCCCTGCTGGCGTGTATTCCATGGTCATCACGGCAAGGACAGATACCGGCGACGCTGCCCGGATCATGGTTCCTGTGGTAGTGACGCGATGAGAGCGACGAAGGAGACGCGGATGGGTACCTTTCGGCGGGCAGTGACGCTTTCGGTCTGCTGGACTGTTGTCGGCGCGACTATGGGAGGAAGCGTGGGCTGTGGGGGCGGAGGCGGAGGACTGCCTGCGGACATTCGCGGCCGCATCCTTCTGGTCACAACGGGACAACCGCCGAACCCTGCCGCCACCGTCTCCGTCGCTGGCGCTTCTCCAGTTCAGACCCTCACGGACGGCACGTTCATCATCCGGAACGCGTCGGCATCTGCAACAGAGATCGTCGTATCCGCCGCAGGCATGACGACGCTTCGCCAGACACTACCGACCCTGACGCCCAACAGCGTCAACGACCTAGGCGATATCTTTCTTACTGATTCGACCTACAACGCCGACGTGGACGGCACCATCGTGCGGGCTGATACCCTCGCACCGGTAGCCGGCGCAATGATTCGGATCTCTGGCAAGGTCGCCACTTCGGCCGCCGACGGTACGTTCGCCATCACAGGTCTGCCGGTGGGACTGGGGGGCCCCGATGTGCAGATCGGCCTCGTTCGTGCCACAGGTTTCGAGGACAAGCCGATCTACATTGACTTCCCCCTGGGAGCCACCGCACCGCCCGATAACCTCGTGAACCACCTGGGTGACATCGTCATCTCTCCTCCGGTCGGCGGCATTCCGGGCGGCCCGACCACCATACGTGGGAAGGTCACGCTCCAGGGCCAGTCGGTGCACACAGGCACCACGGTGACGCTTATCCGCGCCTCGGACGGGGCAGAGCTTGGCTCCGTCCTCACCCTGGATGACGGCTCGTACGGCTTCTGGGTACCCGTCGGCCAATACAGGATTCGCGCGGAACGGACCGGGTACCAAACGCAGACGGTGGACGCCAACGTCACGCGTCTGGACCAACCCGTGACCGTGAACATCACGCTGACTCCCTGAAGGGCTACCGACCCGCCAGCCGAATACCCCTCCCATTGGGTATCGTAACCCAGACCGACGCGGCGCACTGGGTTGTCCGCGTCGGCGAACATGCGTGAAGGAGGGCTATGCAGATGGCCAAGGTGCCCATCGGACTGCAGTTGTATTCTGTCCGTGGTGAGGTCGCGAAGGATGTCAAAGGCACGCTGCAGCGTGTCGCGGAGATCGGCTACGTAGCCGCCGAACCCTGGGGCTACTCAGGAGACAAGCTCGAATGGATGGGACTGACGCCGACGGAACTCCGAGCTGCCTACGATGGTGTCGGCCTTCGGTGCTGCGGCATGCACCTCACCACCGGAGCGCTGCTGGGTGATAACCTGGCCCGGACGGTCGAGATGAACCAGACGCTGGGCAATCGTTTCCTCATCGTCGCCGCCGACAAGGAACGCATGTCCAGCATGGCCGGCATCGAAGACCTGGCTCGTATTCTCAACGATACTTCCGATAGGCTCGCCGAACATGGCATGTTCTGCGGCTACCATGCTCACGGATTCGACTTCGCCATCGTCGAGGGCGACACAGCCTGGAATCATCTGTTCCGACGAACGAATCAGAGCGTCATCATGCAAATGGACGTCGGCAACTGCGCCAGCGGCGGCGGGGATCCCTATGCGCCCCTCCGGGAGTTCGTGGGTCGAGCCCGCACCGTTCACCTCAAGGAGTGGGGGGCCACAGGGAATCCTGTGCCGGGCGAGGGTGCAGCAGACTGGCCGGAGATCTTCCGCCTCTGTGAGACACTCCACAACACCGAGTGGTACGTCGTCGAGCAGGAGGACCCTGGCGGCTTGGGCTTCGATGTGCCCGCGCGAGCTCTGGCTGCTCTCCGTGCCATGGGGAAGTAGGCAACTCGTCCGATCGTGTCCCTAGCCAACAGACCGATCAACCTACTGGTCAGCCTCCTCGCCCTCTGCTGCCTGACCACTAGCGCAGCTGCTGTGCCATCCCTCTTCCGCAACGGTGGATTCGAGCGCGATGGTAGCTGGACTATCGGTCAGTACACGCGCATTGTCGCCGAAAGTCCCCATTCCGGTTACCGCTGTCTCCGAGCCGACGGCGACCGGGGCGCTGCCGCCGAACAAGCCGTCTGGTCTGTGCAAGCCGGAATGACCGTGTCCGTCTCGGGATGGATTCGCACGCGCGAAATTGCGACGGATCGCGGCGGATTCGCCTTTCTCGCGCTGTACGAGTACGACCGTCAGGGGCAGCTCGTCCGCTTCGTGGACTTCGCCAAGGTAACCGGAACGACGCCCTGGACCTTGTACGAGCACACGGCCAAGTTGACCTCTACCACCGAGTATGTGGTGGTGCGGGCCGGCATCCATGCGGCTCAGGGCACCGCCTGGTTCGACGACGTGAACCTCGTCGCGGGGGACCATCCCCAGCCGTGGTCCGAACCCAGTCTGCCGACAGCACGGCCCCTCCCTTACCGTGCCGCCATTCTGGACGATCCGTCGCTGCCGGTTCGAGGAGCTGCGACACCGGTCAGGACATTCCGCACGGTCTTCGCCTCCCTACGAGTGCCCCTTACGTCCTTGCGCGTGGCGGATATCGAAAACGGTGCCTTGTCGCCGGAGCGCTTCGACCTGTTCATCGTGCCGACCGGCGCCACATTCCCGGCGACATGCCGCAGGGCCTTGTTGTCGTTTCTCACGGCCGGCGGCGACCTCCTTTGCACAGGAGGATACGCCTTCGACCACTTGGTGCTCCGGGAGGGCGGCAAGTGGGTCCCGTACCGCAAGCATATCGAGAACCAGACGCAGCGTGCCCGCTCCACGCTCATCGAAAACGGTGGCTTCGAGGACGGCGCCGAGCACTGGCAGACGGGCGGGCCGGCGTGCGCTGTGGACGACAGTGTCGCAGCTTCGGGACGCTACAGTGGGCGAGTGACTGTCCTCGACGCGGGTACAGGCGCCCGCTGGACGCACCTGCTCGATGTGGAACCCGGCAAGACCTACCTTGTTGGAGCCAACGTACGCTACGAGAACGTGCGCGGTTCGCACTATGCGTTTCTGGCGGTCTATCAATACGACGCCGCGGGTGAGCTGCTTACATTCCGCGACTTCGCGCAAATCACCGGAAGCCACGACTGGACGCGCCGCGAGGCGGTCATCGCCATCCATCCCAAGGCAGCCCGTGTTCTGTTTCACGCTGGTCTCTACTTGGCATCCGGGACCCTGTGGATCGACGACGTCACCTGCGGCGCATTGCCAGCCGAGGAACGGATCAACGCCCATTACGGTGAACCCGGCGATGCCCTCCGCGTTGCTCCTGGCCAACTGACGCTCTTCAGCCCCGATCAGCCCTTGTCCGGAGTCCGAGGCGTGGGCGTGTGGCCCGGGTGGCCGACACTTCAGATCGCAGGCAGCCTAACTGGTTACGATGCTACTGCCCAGCTCCGGCAGAACGCGAGATGGCAGCCGATCGTAGAAGCCCGCGACGCGCGAGGAAACCTATCCGGAGCGGTAGGAGCGCTAGTGACGCATCGCAGCGGACCTTTCGGCGGTTCCCGTTGGGCCCTCTTCGGAGTGACGAACCGGGACATTTTCGCAACGACCGCAGGGTTGGAGATCCTCCGTCGCACCGTCGACCTCCTGGCACAACCCGTGGCTTTGGCGGCGCTGAGTACCAACTACGCCATGTACGAGCAAGGCGAAGTCGTCCAGATGCGTCTGGACCTCATGTCGCCGCGCGGCCGTGCCATGGCACCAGCGCACGATGTCGAGGTGATCATGGATGCTCCCGGCCGGAGCACCGCACCGCTCTACCGGACCAAGCGACGCATCCCCGCCGGACAGTCCCTGCCGACGCAGCTCACGTTCACCTACAAGGTCCGAAGCGGCACGCCGGACTTTGTGCGGGTGCGCACAGTGATCCGCGATGCTCGAGGCGCCGTATCCGACTGGATCGAGACCGGCTTCTGCGTGCGCGATCCGCGCGTGGTGGAGCGCGGACCCCGCATTCGCTACCATGATAACGGCTTTTCCCTGCAAGTACCAGGTCGGCCTGAGCAGCGGGCCACCCTCTTCGGCACGGACACCTACGCGAACATGTTCCTCTCGCCATCGCGCAGCCCGCTGACGTGGTACCGAGACCTGGCCGCCATGCGCGAGTACGGCTTGCATATGTTCGAGAACCTCCAGTATACGCCGACTGGCTATCGGTACACCGAGGAGGAGTGGCGCCGCATGGACGCCCTCATCCAGCTCTCCCAGCGGTTCGGACTGCCGTACATGGCGGGGTTGCTCATCGGGCACGATGTGGTCGTAGATGACGCGACGCTGCAAGCGCAGGCGGAGATGTGCCGGAGCTTCGCTTGGCGGTACCGGCACGTGCCCGGCCTTATCTACTACCTCGACGGCGACTTCCAGCTCCAGATGAAGGACATTCCGGACATCCGGCGCCTCTGGAACGACTTCTTGCGCCAGCGTTACGGCTCCGACGCGGCCTTTCGAGAGGCTTGGGGCGACGAGGCCGTGCCGGAGCCGCTGGGACAGGTGCCGGTGGCCGACTATGTTTCTGCCAAACCGTTCAGTGTGCGCGTGCGGGACATTCGCGAGTTCCAAACGCACCTCGTGACCCGCTGGGTCTCTGCCTTGACATCGGCCATTCGAGAGGCGGACACCGAGCATCCCATCACGAGCGAGTATTACCAGCGGCCGTCCGGGGGTATCGATTCACGGCTCACCATGGACGGCATGGATGCGGCCAACTTTGGCTACTTCGGCCCGCCCCGAGAGGACATCGCGCAGCTCCTCGCCACCATCAAGTGGAACGACATGCGCCGGGCGGGCAAGACTATGAACATCGGCGAGTTCGGTGTCAAGACGCACGATGCTTGGACCGTCGAACGAGGCGGAAGCCACTACCATATCGCCCGTACCGAAGAGGAGCAGCGTCGGCAGCTCTGGTGGATCGTGCATGCGGCCATAGCCTACGACGTGACGAAGATCCAGAACTGGTGCTGGTCGGACGACCCCGACGGCGTGTTCCCGTGGGGCGTGGCCTACAACAACCCGCTCCGGCCCAAGCCTGTCCTTCGGCTCTGGCGCAACCTGCGCGCCGTCTCGGACCTGATGCCGCACGCGTACCAGCCGGCGGAGACCGTTTTCGTCATGCCGGACTCGTGGAGGCTGGGAGCACCTGAGGCCGCGGCCTGGAAGGGCATCGCAACCGCATTGGAATGTCTGTTGGCGACGAACGTTCGCTTCGACGTCGTCGGTGAGGCGCAGGTGGCCGACATGGCCCCGGGATCGGTTCGCCTGGTGGTGGCGCCGTTCGCTTCGCGCATGCCGCCATCTGTCCAAGCGAGGCTGCTAACCTTGGCGGAAGCAGGCGCGACAGTGTACATCTCGATACCCCCGACATCCGGGCCTTTGGCCGACGCACTCAGGGCAGGGACCCAAGCCGGCATCGCCGACTGGATGCGCGTGGCCGTCGGGCAGGGCAGGGTGTTGGCCGCACCGGAAGCCTGGGAGGCCATGCCTGGCCGCGACGTGTTCGTCGGCGAACCGGAGATCACGGCCGATCCTCAGCGAAACCTCTATCTCCGGCTGCCTGCGATTGCGGGAGTGGAACCGCCGGTCCGGCTCGAGGCACCCGCAGGGGTTTGGCGCGCCACCGCGCGAACCGCTAACGGGAGAACGCTCGTCGCTGTCTTCCGCCGGGACCAAGAACCCAAGCCGCTCCCCGTCACGGTGCGCCTCTCCGGCTCGGGTCATACGATCCGCTGGCCCGAAGTGGGCGCCTGGCCATCGCTGGTCGTCCTCGACGCCAACGGCAACGTCCTCGCCGCCACCGGCACTACCCCACCGGAAGTGAACGGCAGGAAGGTCGCGCCTGGGGCGTTCCGTTCTCCCATACAATGAGCGACGGCGATTCCCAGTAGCGCAGCAGTCTCGACCGATACGTTCGTAGCGCAGCCGTCCCGGCTGCACCTCGTTCTCGACGCCCGTCACGAGGACCTTCAGCCACCGATACGTTCGTAGCGCAGCCGTCCCGGCTGCACCCCAGTTCCGATAATGCCGGCGCAGACGCCTGCGCTACGGCCTCCTGTCCGCCTGGGCGAGGGTGAGGCCGCGGAGGTCGGCTACGCGTCCTTCACGCTCGGCTTCGTATACGTGCCAGATAACCCGCAGGCCAGCGAGGCTGTCCGGTCCGTCGGTGATGGGTCGGAGCCCGCCTTCGACGCAATCCAGGAAATGGCTGAGCTGTGCCTGGCCGTACTTGACCGTCGGCCCTGTCTCGGTCAGCACCGTCTCTGCGCCCCAGCGCAGGAGAGAGAGTCGGCCGTGGGTGATGTCGGCCTCCAGCATCCCGGACGGCGTGTGGGCGTGGATGGCATAGCCGAGCCGCGAACCGCGGGCGCCCCATGTCGCACCGTGGTACCCCAGGGCGCCGCTCTCGAAGCTGAGGACGAGGTCGCTGGTGCCCTCGCGCTGCATCCATGGGGTGCCCAAGTTCGTCCCCATGTGCGTACCACTGACGGCCGCTCCGAGGAAGTAGAGCAGCAGGTCCACATAATGGCAGCCGTGGCTGAAGAGCTGGCCGCCGCCGAGTTTCTCGGGGTCAGCCACCCAGGAGTCCGGCTCGACCTCCGTGAGCTGTTCGGTCCAGATGGACATATGGAACGGTGCGCCGTATTCCCCGGATTTCAGGATCTCCCGAAGCTTCAGGACGAGGGGGTGGTAGCGCATGCAGTAGGCCACCATCAGAACTGCTCCGTTCGCCGCGGAAGCCTCGATCAGTTGCAGGCACTCCACCTCGCAGTTCGCCAAGGGCTTCTCCATGAGCACATGCTTGCCGGCCTGCAGGAACGCCATGCCCACGGGATGATGGAGATGATGGGGCAGGGCGAGGATCGCGGCGTCGCAGCGATCCAGGGCCTGCCGATAGTCGGTGGTCCAATGATCTGCGCCAAGCTCCTCGGCCGCGGCGCGGGCACGGTCCTCGACGGCGTCCACGGTCACGGTGGCTCGGACGCGGTTTGGTAGCGACAGAATGGCGTTGCGGTGGAGGTGCGAAATGCCGCCGCAGCCAACCAAGGCCATGCGGATCATGGCTTCGAATTTCCTTTCATGAGCGATGGGGGACGGGCGTCAGTCTGGGATGGTCTCGACGCTGCCGTACTTTCGGAATAGATCGCCCCACGGGGTCTTCATGATCTCGGCGACCCGCCTGCGACCGACGAAGGGGTACCAGTAGCCATCGTGGTAGGCGCGGGACGCCAGGTAGGACCACGGCACGATCCAGGTTCTCAGCAGGAGATGCTCCAGGGGTTTGAGCGGGCCCCAATAGATGAGCTTCTGGCCGCGGCTGGCCAGGGTTTCCTGCTTTTCGTGGAAGTGCCAGTTGATGCCACTGATGTCGTCGCCGACGATTTCGATCTCCTTGGGATCGCCGACGCCGAGCCCAGCTTCGTGGGCCAGGCGGATGAACTTGAAGGACATGGGGTCGAAGCCCATGAGCTTCGCCTCGATGGCGTCTATGGCCACCTGGTCGGCGCTGGCCAGGATGGTGTTCTTGACGTGGGGCATCATGGCCCGCGGTCCGGGACCGTCGCCAGCGATGGTGCCATCCATGACCGCGAAGAGGCCGGGATGGATCTCCTGCTGGATGGCGAGGAGGTCCACCAGCGTCTCGTGGATGACCGAATGAGTCCAGTGGCGGTTCTCGCGCAGGAGGCCGCCGAAGGCGTTCTTCATGGCGCCGGTGATGCCCGTGAAGACATGGGTTTTCGTGGTTGGCAGGTGGACCGCGTTCTTTCCCACGAACATGGCGGGGATGAGGATGCCGTCGGGGAAGACCTTGTCCAGGACGAGCATCTTGGCTTTGGGCTCGTACTTGATCCATTCGATGCCTGGCTCGTAGAGGTAGACGAAGTCCATGCCGTGTTTGCGAACGACTGGCGTGAGGTGGTTGCGATCGGCGCCGACCTTGGGATCCACGACGACCGTGCGGTTCTGCGCAGGGATGAGGTTGCGGTAGCCCTCTGCCTTCAGCTTGCGGATGACGGCGTCGAACTGCCAGGCGGTGGTGGAGCATGCCGGAAAGTAGTGGTGCCACGAGATGTTGATCTTCAGGATGGTGTCGCGGTCTTTCGGCAGAGTCTCCGTGAGCCCGGCCAGATCCATGAGCCTGGCGTAGTCTTCGAGGACGGTTTCTGGTGTCGTATGGAGTACTGCGACCCGGCCACGTGGCATCCTCTACGCTCCCCCTTGCTACGTTCTCTGGATATGATAGCATGCAGCGTTCGCGAGGCGTCGGCCTGCGCCGGTGCTACAATATCCGGCCAACGCGCATGAACAACCCAAGCCAGCTTCAGCTTCACGTCGGCGTCAAGTCTGACCCCATCGAATACCGCTATTCCTACCCGTGGCTGTTCCGGCTCATGGCCGAGTGTCAGGTGCGCCACCTTCAGCTCGGCTCGTTCTTTGAACTCTATCATCTGCGGGATTCCTTCTTCGAGGACCTTCGACAGCAGGCTCTTCGATACGGGATTACGATTGCGAGTGTCTTCACCTCCCACCGGGAGCTGGGCGGGTTCTACCGAGACGAGCCAGGCTGGGTGGATGTCGCCCGCCGGAACTACGAGAGGCTCATCGAGGTGGCCGCATTGGTAGGTGCGAAGTCCGCAGGCAGCAACCCTGGCTCCGTTCTCCGGGACCGTATGGAGACGAAGACTCGCGGGGTTCGCACGTACCTGCGGCACATGAAGGAGTTGATGGAGTATGCACACGAGCGAGGGCTGGAGCGCCTGACGCTGGAGCCCATGTCCTGCCTTGCCGAGCCTCCCGCAACGCCCCAGGAGATACGCGATATGCTGGAGGAGCTCCGCTCGTACCACGCGACGAAGCCTCATGCGACGACAGATGTCGGCGTCTGTGCCGACATCTCCCATGGCTACGTGGATCAGGACGGCCGCGTGGTCTATACCTATCTCAGCCTGCTGGAGGAGACGCTCCCCTACATAACGGAGCTCCACCTCAAGAACACCGATGGGCGGTACTGCTCGACGTTCGGGTTCTCGGATGAGGAACGGAGGCGGGGTATCGTGGACCTCCCACGCGTCGTGGAGCAGCTTCGTGCTCACACATCGCGCCTGCCGGTGAGCGAGCTGGTTGGCTACCTGGAGATCGGTGGCCCGAAGACAGGTCGGGACTACTCCGATGGCCAGCTCGAAGGCATGCTGCGAGATTCTCTGCGCTATTGCAAGGCTGTGTTCGCGCGCGATGGCGGTTCGGTCCATCCCTTGCCAACGTCAGCAGGCACGGAGCGGTCAACCGTCCGCGTCGCGCCCTCGCTGATGTGCGCGGACTTGCTCCACCTGGAAGATGCCATCCGAGAGCTGGAGGCCATCGGCGCCGATTGGCTCCACCTGGACATCATGGATGCAAGCTTCACCCCCAACATGCCTGTCGGTCTGGCGACTGTCGAGGCGGTGGCAAAGGTAGCCAGTAGGCCCCTGGACGCGCATCTGATGGTTATGGACAACGACTTCTTCGTCGAGCGACTGGCTAGCCTGGGAGTCGAGTGGGTATCGGTGCACGTGGAATCGTCGAGGCATCTCGACCGTACCCTCATGCACATCCGCGAACTGGGCATGAAGGCCGGAGCCGCCCTGAATCCTGCCACGCCACTCCACACACTGGAACACGTCCTCGATCGCCTGGACTTCATCCTGATCATGACAGTCAACCCCGGCTTCGCAGGCCAGGCTCTGGTCCCCAGCACGATCCGCAAGATCGCTGACTGCCGGCGGTTCCTGGAGCATAGGGGACATGCCATACCCATCCAAGTGGACGGTAACGTCAGCTTCGCCAATGTGCCCGCAATGGTCGCCGCCGGTGCGGATGTGCTAGTGTGCGGTTCGAGCTCCTTGTTCGCCCCGGGATCGCTCAGGGACAACGCCGCGCGTCTGCAGGAGGCCATCGCCGAAGGCCTTCGCATGCGCAGGGACAGCGGAGCCAGGTAGCTGCAGTGCGAGAGAGGAAGGAGAAGAAACAGACATGCTGCCGGAACGGATGAGCGCTCTGGTGCTGCACGGTCCTGGGGACCTTCGGCTGGAGGACGTTCCGGTACCTGCTCCTCCCAGCGGTTCCGCACTCCTGCGGGTCGCTTGGTGCGGAGTGTGCGGCTCGGATCTGCCTCGAATATTCGTCACGGGCGCTCACCGTCATCCCATCGTGCCGGGGCACGAGTTCGCCGGCACCGTGACGGCGCTCGGTCCCGGCGTCGAAGGCTGGCGGCTCGGGGAAGCTGCGGTGGTCTTCCCGCTGCTATGGTGCGGCAAGTGCGAGGCATGCGAGACAGGACAATACGCCAGGTGTGCCGACTACGATTACCTCGGCTCGAGATCCAATGGTGCCTTCACCGAATACGTCGTATCACCCGTCGCGAACCTTAGGAAGGTCCCGCCCGGTGTGGACCTGAGCCACGCTGCCATGACCGAACCGGCCTCGGTAGCTCTGCATGCGCTGCGGATGGTCGGCCGCTCTCTTGCTGGCGAGACCGTGGCTGTATTCGGAGCCGGTCCCATCGGCAACCTCGTGGCCCAATGGGCCCGGGTGCTCGGCGCAGAGACCGTGGTTCTCTTCGATATCATCGAGGAGCGCCTCCAACTTGCCCGGCAAATGGGCTTCGGGCATGCCGTGGACAGTGCTACGGTGGACCCGACAGAAGCAATTCGGGCCATCACCGGAGGTCGCGGCGCGGGCGTATGCGTCGAGGCTGCCGGCGTGCCGACGACGGTGGTGCAGGCATGCCAGAGCCTGCGCGGTGGCGGTACGCTGATCCTCTTGGGCAATCCTTCCGCCGACGTGACGCTGCCGAAGCCTGTCGTATCGCGCCTGCTCCGCCAGGAGACCCATGTGGTGGGTGTGTGGAACTCCACATTCCATGTGCACGGCGCCGGCGATGACTGGCAAACATCGCTCCAAGCCATGGCAGACAGACGCCTGGACCTAGAACCGCTTATCAGCCATCGCGTCTCTCTCCGGGACGGGCTGGGAGTGCTGCGGCGGATGCACGATCGGCAAGGATTCTTCGGCAAGGTCCTGATCGGCGGCCACGCCGGTTCATGACCATGAGCACCACTCGTTCTCGAAGGAGGCATGGATGAAGGCAGCAGTCCTGCAAGGGCCAGGAACCATCGTCTACAGGGACGTTCCCGATCCGGTGGTGGATGACGATTCTGCGCTGGTACGCATCGAGGCCGTGGCGGTCTGTGGCTCCGATCTGCGGATTCTCGACCACGGCAACCCGCGGGTCAAGCCCCCAGCGATCATAGGTCATGAGACCGCCGGGGTCGTGGTTGCCGCAGGAAGGAACGTCACGCGAGTCAAGGTTGGCGACCGCGTGGCCATTGGTGCCGATGTGCCCTGCGGCCAGTGCCGATGGTGCCGCAATGGGCTTGGCAACAACTGTGCCATCAACTATGCCATCGGCTACCAGATTCCAGGTGCCTTCGCCGAGTACATGCTCTTGCCGCGCCTGGTGCTGGAAGAGGGGCCTGTGACACCGTTCAGCGAGAAGCTGACCTTCGATGAGGCGGCCCTGGCAGAACCGCTGGCATGCGCCATCAACGGGATGGAGCTGGCAGGCATGAGCCTGGGCAAGTCCGTTGCCATCATCGGCCTTGGTCCCATCGGGTGCATGATGATCGCTCTGGCACGGGCCATGGGTGCGACGAAGGTCATCGGTGTCCAGCGGAGCCGCCTGCGCATGGAGATCGCCCGAGGCTATGAAGCCGATGTTTACATCGCCTCCGAAGAAGAGGACGTCGTAAGCCGGTGCATGGAAGAAACCGGTGGTGAAGGGCCCGACATCGTCATGACTACCTGCGGCTCGGTGGAAGCCCATGAGCAGGCCATTGCCATGGTGGCCCATCGCGGGGTGGTGAATCTCTTCGGCGGACTGGGCAAGGACGCCCGTCCCATGTCCGTGCTCTCCAACACGATCCATTACAAGGAGTGCTTCGTCACGGGATCCCACGGTTCTGTGCCGCGCCAGCACGAGCTGGCGGTGCAGCTCCTGGAGAAGGGAATGGTCCCTGTTCAGCCGCTCATCACGCATAGGTTCGCCCTGGAGGAGATCGAGCAGGCCTTTGCGGTCATGCGGTCGCGTCGTGGTATGAAGGTGGTAGTCCATCCTCATGGCCACGATGTCTAGGAACGGCGGGGCAGCAGGAAGAAGTAGTGAGAGTAGTCCCGTGAACCCATAGATCTATCATCGGCGGCGATGGTTCGTAGGGGCGCCGATGGAAGGGAGGCTGAGAACATGAGCGATCCTCAGAAGGATCGAACCGAAGGTTTCGGCAGAAGAACGTTCTTCATGGGTGCTCTGGGCAGCGCTGCGGTCCTGGCTGCCACGCGGAGCGCTGCCACCACACAAGCGAACAGCAAGATCGGCATCGGCATCATCGGTGTCGGTGGTCGAGGCACGGCGCTCTTCCGCGACCTCCAAGCCCGCGCCGGCAACGGTGATGCCATCGAGATCGTGGCCGTATGCGATGTCTGGGACAAGCGTACCCAAGATCGCGTCCGAGATACTGGCGGCAGGGCCAAGGGCTACCGTGATTATCGCGAGCTTCTGGCGCAGCCGGGCGTAGACGCCGTCGTCATAGCGACTCCGGACCACTGGCACTCCAAACAGACCATTGACGCCATGCAGGCCGGCAAGGATGTCTACTGCGAGAAGCCGCTCACGCTCTATCTGGACCAAGCCAAGCAAGTGGCGAAGGTGGCCCAGCAGACAGGCAAGCTCCTGCAGTGCGGGGCGGGATCCGGCTCCGACGGCAGTTGGTGGACAGCGGGAGAGATTGTCAAGGCCGGCGGCATCGGACCGGTCATCTGGCTCCAGGGAGGCGCCTTCCGAAATGACCCTGGCGGCGATTGGAACTGGCCCATTCAGCCCTGCAAGCCGGGAGTCGATCTCGATTGGGATCTCTGGCTGGGTCACAAGTTCGGCCTGGCTCCCAAGCGCCCCTACGACCCTGAGCGCTACAGCCGGTTCCGCAAGTACTGGGACTACAGCGGGGGCTTGGCCACGGATCTCCTGTATCACGTGTACGCCCACCTGGCCATCGCCATCGGCCATGACCTGCCCTATAGGGTCACCGCCAACGGCGGCCAGCCTATTCACAATCTCAAGAACGACAAGCGTGAGGTGCCTACGCTCTTCACGATTCAGGCCGACTATCCCAACCAGAGCACGTGCTTCATGATCGGCAGCCAGGAGTGCGATGACGCCATACCCGACGTTGTACGTGGCCAGAAGGCGGTCCTCATGCCCGGCGGTCCCGGACTCGTGATCCGCCCCCAAGGTCCCTTCCGCAGCGAGCTGCTGGATATGGCCCGAACCATGGACTGCTACAAAGGCGCTGAAGTTCGCACGCACAAGGACGGAGACAAGACCGTTCTCGACGAAATCGTGGTACCCAGACGGTACAGCTTCGACCATATGGGGAACTGGCTCGAGTGTCTCCGCACTCGCAAGCAGCCAACCATGGACGCCCAGAAGGCCTACCATGTCATGGTGCCCATTGCACTCTCGGTCATGGCCTACCGGCAAAGCAAGGTCATCTACTTCGATCCCAAGACAGAGAGCGTGGTGGATCGGAATCCTCTGGCGTGACCGATGCAACAGGAGGCGCTGGGCCACCACTAACCTCGGACGGTGATCTACTGCCACTAGCGCAGTCTGCTTCTCACGAAACACCTCGTGAGATGTTGCAGGGTAAGTCGCTGGCACCGGGAAGTGTGGCGGCTCGGCTGGCCGCGGGAGCGCTGCTGGCGATGGCGGCTGCGTTCATCCCGCTGGCCCAGTACACGTGCGCCATGCTCCTCTGGAGCGATTCGCCCATCAACATCCAGCCCCACCCGGATGACAGCGGTCCCATCCCGGCTGCGCTCGTCTGGAATCCTCGTACCTATCGCGTACTCACCGCCATCGGGGGATTCCCACTTGCCGGTGCGCTGGGGTTGTATATCGCCATCGCAGCCGGCGGTGCTTACACCATCCTCCGCATCATCAACCCGAGCTTTCGACTGACGACGGGTGTGGACTGGAACAGGTGGCTCCTCTTCAAGACCTATATGCACACAGCTCCCCTCATCAAGGTCACGGTGACTATCGTGCCAGTGCTCGTCGCCGTCTTCTTCTTGGCCTACGGCGTGGCATCGGCGTTGCCCGGCGGTCCAGCGGCAACAGTGCTAACAGCCATGCTTGTTGGAGCATCGGTGTGGCTTGCGCTGAGCCGCAATGGATTCGTGGGTGATTGCGAGAGCGGAAACTATCTCCTGCCCTCGCCCTCGGAGATGATCTCTCTATGTCTGCGCGGCAGTACCTTTGGAGCAGTGATCTGGCTCCTCATCTACGCAGTGATGGAAGTCGAACCAGCGGCACTTCTGCGCATGGGTCGAGCACTCGGCGGACTGGGCGAAGCAGGCTGGAGACCACTGGCGGCGTTATGGCTCGGCACAGCAGGTCTCGCAGGTGCGTCGGCGGTACTGACGGCTCTGGGTCTCGGCACTCCCGGTCTGGATCGGACAAGACGTGCTGGGTACGGCCTTGCAGGTGTGGTCCTGGCCCTCGTGCTAGGTGTAGGTACACAACGAGGCATGCCTGCTTACGCAGCGTCGCGTTTGGACTATTCATGGCGTACGGGACAGGCCATCGTTCCCCGCTGGTGGTCGGCGCTTCCTAACTCGGAAGCCCTGCGAGTGTGGGTTGCTGTACCCGTGGGGGGTAGCTGGAGGGTTCGCGACGTCTCCAGCGTGGGCATTTCCGAAGCGGCGCTCTCCGATGCAACGCTTCACCAGATTCGCGAGCATCTGTCCCACCGGCGCTTCCGGTCGGCCCTGAGCAACAGTGCATACATGGCGCTGTACGAGGCGGCATGCCGGGATTTCGATCCTCGCGGACGCATGCAGGTTGCCCGGGAGGCGCTGGCACGCCTGGGCGATGCTTCGTTCCTGCGCCTCTTCCTCGCGGAGCTATGGACACAGGCGGGTTCTCCGGAAGCGCGCAATGCCCTCGACGTGCTGAGGAACCCTGCCACCGTCGTCTACCTTACCGACGACGCGCATCTTCCATCGGGCGACCTCTGTGCCAGGAACGGCAGCATTCCCGATGCCTTGGGCTGGTACAGGAAGGCAGGTCTGCCTGCTTCCCGGGCCGAGGAGAGAGCCGCGCGTCTGACGCCGTTCCTCGATACCGCTGTATCGGGTCGCGTGAGAGGACTGCCTCCTAGCTGGCGATTGCGGGTCGGGCTAGTCCCCGAAGCGGCCGAGCTAACCCTCCTCATGCGCGCCGACAAGCCGACCGAGCTGAGCCCCATGATGCTTCGGGAGATCGTCCGCGCGGCAGCCACGGATCCCACCGGCCGCTTCCGCCTCAGTGGCATGCCAGAGGGGCGCTATCTTCCTGTGCTCTGGATATCTGCTCCTGCCAACAGCCGTCGTGTGTATCTTCACGTAGCGGGCGCAGCGTCGGCTGTCCACGTGAACGCGGCGAGACCCGCATGGGATCTGGGAGTCCTGAGCGTTAGCGCTTCCGAGCCGGACTAGGCCGCCTCACAGCACCGCGCCGTTGACTGCTAGTTGCAGGGCAGTGTCGAGAAGTGCTCGCATGCGCTGCAGAGCGGACCGGTCGTCTGCTGCGTCCGACAAGAGGCACCATTCGTGGACATCCAGCTGCACCAGGCGCGCAATTTGCGCAGCGGCAGCCTGCATCTCCTGCGCGCTCTCCGGCAGGCGACAAAAGCGTACCAGCCGAACCCGGTCCGCGTAGGTGTCGAGGAACGGAGCCCACGAACCATCACGCAAGGCACTTCCCGCAGGGCTCACATCCAGCGCTAGATGCAAGAACCCTTCCTGGATGAGGGGCGCGAGCACACTTCCGGCTTCCGGCGGCAGCCCCCCGGGTTCCATGCACATCGTGAACCGCCCTATCCCAAGCCCCACGGCGCGCATGAGGTTCTGTTGGAAGCACTCGAGGTACTGCTGCAGCAGGCCGGTTCCTCCGGCTCCACGTGCGCACCATGGTACTTCCCCAGCGTGGAGCAACACCCGCTGGACGCCTATCTCCTCCGCCACACTCAGCATGTGACCCAGATAGGTGATCACCCCTTCCGTCAGCTCCTCGGCAAGCGTCCAGAGGGAAACACCGCAGCCAGCGCATTCCACCGAGAGCGACAGCGCCTGCTTGGCTACCAGATCCCGGACCGCCGCTCGCTCCTGTTGCGCGCCGTGGGCTCGGAGCCATTGGATGCCCCCGATGGGCATATGTACACCCCGGAATCCGGCGTCCTTGGCCTGCTGCAGGGCTGCCAGGAGAGAAGTTGTTCCCCACTCACGGCATGTCAGGAAGCCGAAGGAGAGTTCCCCGGTGCTGATCGTTGGTACCTCCCGTCACACCATCAGCGCCCGGCGGTAGACCGGACTACCCCATGATACCGGACGCCTGCTCGTTCCACAGCAGGAGGGAGCCCCCCAATCCTCCACCAAACTACCTCGCATTTCTCCTTCTCGATCTCCGGTGAACAGGCGAATATCTGTCCGACATGCCGAACGTCTTGTCACCCTGGACGTGAAGGCATGAGGTCCGGCAAGGGCGGCGTGTTCCCGATAGACCTGGAAGTCATGGAGAAGGGGGCGAAGGTCAGCGGGCTCTCGGGGCTGTTGGTGTACGCGGACATGACTTGCGTGCCTGGCGTTCTGGCCTCGGTGAATGAGCATGTTGGCAAGGGCGGGAACCCGGGCCGGATG
>JBBIPC010000010.1:0-108275 GCA_037443035.1 Chthonomonadales bacterium | reverse complement strand
CCATTACAGACGAGGGAGGTATGGTGCGATGTGGAGTGTGGTGATGGTGGCGGTGGTGATGGCCGGGGGGCAGAAGGCCCCGGCCAAGAAGGTGGACGTTCCGTATTGGAAGACGCTGACGGTGGTGAAGCCCACGGGCGAGCTCCAGCCGCAGGGGTGCTATACGGTGGCGAACCGCCGGGGCATGAAGTGGGATCGGCCCAAGTTCGTCTACAACGCTCGGGCGGCCACAGGCCGGAAGCTGGCCAAGGTCATCGTGCTCATCTACAACCCCCGCCTGCCCAAACACGGCAACAAGACGCTCATCGAGCACTTCGGCTGGAACGACCCGGTGCAGTATTCCCATATCCTGGCCGACGTCGTGCGGCAGGCAAGCTGGGGCTATCTCAACTACGAGATCGTGGACATTATCGAAGTGGACGGATTCCCGACGCGGTTGGACGGAACGCGCTATGACGAGGACACCTATTTAGAAGCGCATCGGACCCAGCAATGGCACCCGGTCACGTCGTCCTACCGCAAGTTCTTCGAGGACAACGGCATCCTGGAGCGCTGCAAACGGGAGCACATCACGGAGCTATGGGTCTGGGGCGCGCCTGGGTTCCATTTCGACGAGTTCGCAGGCTACATCCCCAACCGCTACGCGCGCTTCGGGCCCACGGACAATCCCTGGCTCTACCGTCCCTACGACATTCCGCCAGAGATCGGGCATACCATGTGGGTCATGGGCTTCAACTACGAGGTCGGGCCCGACAACATGATCCATAGTTACGCCCACCGGGTCGAAAGCATGGCAGCGCTGGCCTTCGGCGACGGGATCTGGGATCCGAAGACGCGACGGGACCCCTGGAACGTGTTCTCGTGGCTGGAGATGGACACCCCCGGCACGCCCTCCATGGCGGGCAACTGCCATGTACCACCCAACGGTCAGGCGGGCTACGACTACAACAACAAGCGGCGCGTGCTCTCGTGGGCCGACAACCTGCGGCACTATCCGGACCTGCGGGGCAAGCCGCGGCTAATCGGCTCCGACGAGTGGGGCAACAGCCACTTCGGCTACATGAAGTGGTGGCTGGAGCGGATCCCCAAATCCCCGGGCTATACGCGGTACGGCTATAATAATTGGTGGGTCTATATCGCCAACACGGACGAGGACTTGCCCGACTACCGCATGCCCTCCCCGTCAGAATTCATCTTGCCCGATGACTTCCCCCGGGCGGAAAGGTAAGGTTGCGAAAGGCGCGGGCCTAGGCAGGTCGGATGCCGGCCGTGCCCGACAAATCGAGGCTGTGTCGACCACAGGAGCGCGATGATGATCGAGAACAGTGGAGCGGAACGGAATCATTATCGTCGGGAGCTGGAACACCGTCTCGAAGAATCCGAGCTGAAGTGGCGCAATGTCTTGATGCGCATGCCGCAAATCGGCATCAGCTTGGACCCCGAGGGGCGTATCACATTCGCCAATGACTACTTCCTGCAGCTCACCGGATGGACGGCGGACGAGATCCTGGGACGGGATTGGTTCGAGACGTGCATCCCCGAAGATATCCGCGAGGGGATCCAGGGTGTCTTCAGAGATGCCATGTCCGGCCGGCATCCGTTCGATTATTCATCGTATCAAAATCCCATACTGACAAAGACCGGTGAGCGGCGGGAGGTACAGTGGGCCAACGTTCTGACCCGGGACGTCCACGGGGCGATCGTGGATGTGACCTGCCTGGGCGTGGATATCACGGAACGGGTGCGGTTGGAGCAGGCCCTACGCGAGGCCAACGAACGCCTGGAGCTGGCTCTGCGAAGCACGAGAGACGGGTATTTCGACATCGACTTGGTTTCAGATCGTATCTACGCTTCGGCGCGATTGCTGGAAATGCTGACGCCGGAGGCGTCGAGTTCGGAACGCTCGCGTAGCCAGTGGAGGCGGTTCGTGCATCCGGATGACCGGGAGGTACTGCGGCAGCGGTTCGAACACGGGGTATCCGCCGGCGAGACTACCATCACCTGCGAGGTGCGGCTGAAAGGGCGGGACGGCGGGTGGTTTCCGGTCCTAATTCGGTTCTTGGTGACGCGCGACGTGGACGGTGTTGCCAGACGTGTCACGGGCGTCGTCTCCGATATCTCCGACCTCAAAGCGGCCCAAGCGGAGACTGCGAGAAGGCTCGCCGAGTTGGAGCAGTGGTACCGCGCAACCATGAACCGCGAAAAGCGTGTCCTTGAACTCAAGGCCGAGGTGAACGAGCTGGCGAGGCGTCTGGGGATGCCGCCCCCCTACGAAAGCGCCGATCGGCAACAGCCGGACAGGGAGCAATAGCGTGAGACTAGGAACTCGTGTGCTCGTCGTCTACTTCGCGTCCGTGGTGGTGCTCGGGTTGGTGATTGCGCTGGCGTCACAGTCCGTTGTGGTCCGCGAGACGGAACGGATGGAAAGGCGACTTCTCGCCCGTAACCTTCGCAGGGCGCAGGCCGTGGTGGAGATACGCGCCGCCGACCTACTACGTACCGTCGAAGACTGGGCCTACCGGGACGACACGTACGCGTTTGTCGAGACGCGAAGCCCTACGTATGCGAAGTCCAACCTGACTGCCGAGAGCATGCGGACGTTGGATGTCCACTTCTTCGTGATTCTCAACAACAGCTTGACGCCAGTGTGGAGCGGAGCCTACGACGCACAGCACGAGCGCATGGAGACGGGCGGCAAGATCGCCACGGACCCCGCGATCCGGGGCGCGGCACGGCGGATGATCGGGACCCGCCGACGCCTGTCTGGGATCTTGGACGTCCAGGGTCGTCTCGCCTGCGTCGCCGTGGCACCCATCCTTCGGATCGACCGAGGCGGACCGCCGCGCGGGGCTCTCGTCATGGGTCGTTTCCTCGACGATGCTTATCTGGCAAGGACTTCCCAGGGGCTCGAGGTGGACGTCGCACTGGCACCGCTGTCCACCACCCTCACGGACTCCGCCAGCGCCGAGGCACGGATTGCCCTGGAGCGCGGCGCTGGGGTCTACACCGCACTGACATCCGCTTCCCAGGGGCGTGCCTATGGATATCTGAAGGATCCCCAGGGCAAACCCGTTGCCATACTCACGGTGTCTGCGAGACGCGAGCTGCCGCAACTGGCATCACGCATTGTGATTGCGCTGGCTGCTTTCGTGCTTGTCGCGGGAGCGCTCGTAGCCGCCATTGTGGCGCTCTGGGTACACCGCTATGTGAGTCGAAGGCTGAAGCGCCTCTCGGACCAGATGCTCGCTGTCAGTCTGGAAGCGGAGTCCGCCGCGAGAGTCGAACTGGACGGTAACGACGAACTGACCGGCCTGGCAAGGCGTGCTGACGCCATGCTGGAGCGAATTCGCGACGAGCACCATACAGTGGAGGATAACCGTCGCCGCTACGAGCAGCTTTTCGAGAACATGCCCCAGAGCTGCGCGGTCCATGAGATGGTCTACGATGCGGAGGGCCGGGCGGTGGACTACCGCTTCCTTCAGGTGAATGGCGCTTTCTGCAGTATGCTCGGGGTCCAGGCCAAGGATGTGGTAGGGCGAACGCTCCGCGAAGTCTTCCCCGGCATCGAGCCTCAATGGTTGGAGCGGTACCGGGAAGTCGTCGAGACAGGGGAGCCGGTCGTCTTCGAGGAAAGATCGGAGCGGCTGGGCAAGGATTTCCTCGTCTCGGCGTTCCGCACGGAGCCAGGCCGTTTCGCAGTCGTGTTCGTGGATGTGTCCGAGCGGAACGCCGCCCTGCGCCGGCTCGAAGCCAGCGAAGCCAACGTTCGGGAGCTTCTCGCTAAGAGCGAGGACTCGCGGACCGCGCTCCTGAGCATCCTGGAGGACCAGCGTCGAACAACCGACGCACTGGCACGGAGCGAGGCGCAGTATAGGGCCTACGCCAACGCGTCGCCCGACCTGGTCTTTCTCAAAGACTCCTCCTTCCGCTACCTGTCCGTCAACGAGGCCAATTGCCGGTTCTTCGGCCGTCGCGAAGAGGAGATCCTGGGCAAGACGGATTTCGACCTGATGCCCGAGGAGGCCGCCCGCGCGTGCCGCGCATCGGACGAGGCCGCGCTACGTGCCGGCGACGTGCTCGTTACCACGGAGGAGGTGGGCGATCGCATCTACGAGGTGCGAAAGTTCCCCGTAGCTCTCGGAGACAGCGTCGGCGTGGGCGGTGTTATCGCCGATGTCACGGACCGTGTCCGTATGGCACAGATGAACGACGCGCGTGCACAGCTTCTGGACTTCGCTGCCGGGCATTCGCTTCAGGAGACCCTGCGACAAGCGCTCGACATTGTCGAGCGCTTGACACACAGCGCAGGAGCCGTCTACGACGAGGTGGACGAAGAACGCGGGGTCGCGACCATCGTTGCCTACTCGACACGCACGTCCGAGCTGTGCGGCGTTACAACCAATAGCGACCGTCACATGGTGCTCGCCAACGCTGGCGTCTGGGCCGATTGCGTGGGCGAGCGACGGCCGGTGATTCACAACGACTTTGCGGCGCTGCCCCATCGGAAGGAGTTGCCCGAAGGCCATCAACCGCTCGTGCGGCAGCTCGCGGTGCCCATCGAGCGCCAGGGACGCACCGTGGGCATCTTGAGCGTGTGCAACAAGCCCACAGACTACACGGAGCGGGACGCGGATGTGGTCCGCTTTGTGGGAGACGTTGTGTGGGAGATCGAGCACCGGAAGCGTGCAGAGGAGGAGGCTCAGCAGCTCCAGGCCCAGCTCGCCCAGGCTGAGAAGATGGAGGCCATCGGTACACTGGCTGGCGGCGTTGCACACGACTTCAACAACATCCTGACGATCATCGGCGGATCCTGCGAAGAGGCGCTCGGGCGCCTCGGTCCGCACGACGGCCTGCGCCCGGAGATCGAGCGTGCTCGGGCGGCAGTGGACCGAGGTACGCGGTTGACCCAGGCGCTATTGGCCTTTGGCAGGCAACAGCCCCTGCGCTTGGAACCGCTGGACGTCAACCAAGTCGTTGCGGATCTGATGGCGATGCTTCGGCCCATGCTGGGTGAAGACATCGGGCTGGACGTCGTACTGGCGCAGGAGACGGTAGTGGTCGAGGCGGACCGTGCTCAGATAGAACGGATCCTCATGAACCTGGCCACCAACGCGCGGGATGCCATGCCCCGAGGCGGGAAGCTCACCATCGAGACGGCCGTAGTCTTCCACGACGAAGACTACGTGCGGACGCACCCGTACACGCACGTCGGGGAGTACGTCATGTTGGCCGTGAGCGACACGGGGATCGGCATGGACGAGGAGACCAAGAAGCATGCTTTCGAGCCGTTCTTCACCACCAAGGCACCCGGCAGGGGGACAGGGCTCGGTCTGGCGGGCGTCTTCGGTGCGGTCAAGCAGATGGGTGGCTCCATCGAAGTCTACTCGGAGCTGGGCCAGGGCACGACTTTTCGTGTGTACCTACCGCGGGTGCATGAGAAACTCACCGAAGCTCCACCTCCGAAGCCGGTGATTCGGGGCAGCGGTCAGCGGGTACTCGTCATCGAGGACGACGAGCCGGTGCGGGAGACGGTCGTCCGGATGTTGCGCGACCTTGGCTACGAGCCGGTGGCGGCGGAGTCCGGAGCAGCGGCGCTCGCGCTCGTCCGTGAAGGGAAGCTCCGGCCTGACGCCGTATTGACCGACGTCATCATGCCCGAGATGAATGGAAAGGTGGTCGCGGAGGAGCTGCGCAAGGTCTTGCCGGGGCTGCGGGTTCTCTTCATGTCGGGCTACACGGACAACGCCATCGTCCATCATGGCGTCCTCGAGTCAGGAGTGCCCTTCGTGGCCAAACCGTTGACGCGGGATGGGCTGGCGGTTGCCCTGAGCGAGTTGCTTCAGACGCCAGAGACGACGCCGGCACCAGCCGGTCTGCGCATTCTGGTAGTAGACGACGAAGAGCCCATGATCGAGCTTGTCGTCAGAGCGGCAAAGCAGCGGGGATACACGGCTGTCGGAGCGACCGATGGCAAGCGGGCGTTGGAGGCGTTGGCCGTGCAGTCCTTCGACGTGATCCTCATGGACATGAACATCCCCGGGACCAACACGGAGCGCCTGTTGGAGGCGATCCGGGCCGCCGGACACACCGCGCCTGTCGTCTATCACACAGGCTATGCGGACGTGAAGATCAGCGATCACGAGCGGGAGCTGGGCGTGGTGGGTGTTCTGGAAAAGGCGGGCCGTATGCGGGACATGATGGATCGGCTGCAGAAGATACTGGCCGGCGAGGAGGAGCCTTCGCAGGAGTGGGAGTGAGCCGGCACGTGGTATTCGGCGTGGCACGCTGCTGATCTGGACCTGTCATGCATTCTGTCTCCCGACGCATGGCGGCTCTCATGGGTCTAGCCGTGCTCTGCATCGGGGTCACCGTCTGGGTGGTCCAGGCTGAGTACCGGCACGCCAGCATCCAGATAGGAAGCTCGCTGCCGGCCATACCTGCCCTGGCCGTTCTCCTGGTCGGCATGGCCTGCATCCGTGCGCTGCGTCGGACATGGCACGCAGGACGGTTCGTGGTGGCAGGAGCTTATCTTGCCCTCGTCATGGCCGCAGGCATCACCAGCACTCCGTCTATGGTCTACCTGTTCGGCCAGATGACAGCAGCCCAGGTACAGGCGGACCGACCGGGGATGGCAGCCGTCCTCGAACGCGTTCCAGCATGGGCTGCACCACCGGCGGGTCAGGTTGTTCAGCGTTTCTACGATGGGAGCCGGACCGGCGCGATCCCTTGGGACGCCTGGGCGCTCCCATTGGCTGCCTGGGGTCTCTTCCTAGGGACGCTCATGCTCACCCTGGCAGCCGCTCTGAGCCTCTTCCGACGGTCGTGGATGGAACACGAGCGCCTTAGCTACCCTATGGTGCAAGTCCCCCTACGGATCCTGAGCTCGCCCGATTCGGGTAGGAGTGCATCCGTCGTCCTGTTCTGGCTCGGGTTCGGGCTGACGGCATCGCTGGACGGCCTGAACATGCTCCACGCGTTCAGCCCGTCCGTGCCTGCGCTGGGGGCTGGCTATGATGTGGGCCTGTGGTTTCCGGACCGACCGTGGTCGTCCCTGTCTCCCATGTGGGTGTCGTACCGGCCGGAGATCTTCGGTCTGGCCTACCTGATGCCGCGGGACGTTCTCCTGACCGCCTGGTTGTCCTACGTGGCACTCCGGCTGTCCACGGTTGCGCGCGTGGCCGCTGGATCGCAGATCGCTTCCACGCCCTACGATTACCAGGAGATGGGTATGGGAGCGTTCCTCTGTCTCTTCGTTCTCCTCATTGCCCGGGCCATGCCGCAGCTTCGGACGAGTCTCAGAAGCGTCTGGGCAGCGCCTGCCGACCGGGGCAGCGACGAGCCTATGTCAGCCAGGTTGGCCTGGCTTCTCGTCATGGGCGGGCCGTTGGTCATGGTCGTGTGGCTCCGAGCCGTGGGTCTGCCATGGTGGGTGGCGTGCGCCCACCTGGGCATGCTGTTGGCGGTGGCCATCGTGTACGCTCGGATACGATGCGAGACGGGAACGCCGTCCGTGTATCTCTTCCCGTTCTGGCAGCAGCAGTCTCTCCTGAGCAACCTGTTCGGAGTTCACGCCCTGGCTGGCCGCAATGGACAGGGATTGGTCGGACTGGCCCTAGTGGGCGGTCTTTCGCGAGGCGTATTCCCGGAGGTTTCCGCTTACGCTGCGGAAGGGATGAGTCTCGCCCATCAGGTGGGCATGAGCCAGCGAGTGGCGATGCGCAGATTCCTCTTCGGGGCGGTAGCAGGCGTCGTGGGAGGTGGATTGCTCTACATGAGCGTCTGCTACAGCCAGGGTGCGGATAACATCGGTGGAGGCTATCAGCTAGGTCTCATGCGCCGCCAGTTCCAGACGGTCGCCAGTCAGCTCGCTGCGCCGGCAGACGCGCTTCCTGGCTGGCGGCCCGACTTGGTGATGGAAACGCTGGTCGGCGCGGGTCTGGCCTTCGGCATGAACTGGGCGCGCCAGAGGTTTCTCTGGTTCCCGCTCCATCCCGTGGGGTTCGCCATGACTTCGGCCTATGGCTATCACCTCTGGTTTCCATTCCTGACAGCCTGGGTACTGAAGGGCGTGATTCTCCGCTTTGGCGGCCATGCGGCCTACGTCCGGTTCGTGCCACTGTTCCTGGGCATTGCCATGGGCCGGTACCTCTTCACTGGCATCGTCTGGGGATTGCTGGGCATGACAGGCCATCCGGCGGTCCAGAGCTACCAGATCCATTTCAGTTGAGCCGTGGCGCCGGATCAGAGATGCGTGGCCGGATAGAGCTTGCGCATGGCCAGCGCGAAGGGCACCACCAGAAAGCCGGCATACACTGCCCGCCCCAGTCCAACCGAAGCGTATTGCGCTACGAGCGGCTGTGGCGCCAGCAGGAAGAAAACGCCATCGGCAATGAGGGAAGCCATGACACCAGCCGCCATCGTCACAACGAGGTTGTCTCGGAACAGACGCTGTTCGAGGAGTCCGGCTGCCCATCCCGCCAGCGTCCGGCTGACGGCAAGGCTTCCCAGGGATAGAGATACGAAGCTGCCCTCCAGCAGACCTGCCATCAGGCCCAGCCCCGCTGCCGGTCCCGACCTGACTGCCATGGCGAGCGGAACGAGTGCCGCCAAGGTGACATCCGGGCGCACAGCCCCTATGGTCAGGCGACTACCCAGACTCATGTCGAGGACGAAGGCCGCGATCAGCAAGAGAGCGCCGAGCACTCCTGCGCGCACGGGTGTCATCGCAGCACAGCCACCTCCTCGAGCCTGCCCGGGTCCACGGCCATGCGGACGACGGCGGTCTTGGCTGAGCGTGCGAGGTCGTCCTGCACAGAGATCACCGTGCCGATGACAATGCCTTTCGGGTAGATACCTCCCGGACCACCAAGGCCCGACGTGATCATCGTGTCCCCCGGTCGGATGTCTGCCTCCCGGGTGAGGTAGGAGCACCGCAGCAACCGATTGCCGAGGCCGTGACAGATACCGATGGCCCTCGATTCAGGTCTCTGGACCATGGCGCCAACGGCAGAGCGGGGATCGCAAGCGATGAGAACTGCCGACGTCGTCGGCGATACGTCGAGCACATGTCCCACAAGTCCTTGGGGTGCAACGACGACTGCGCCGGCTCGGACACCCTGCCGGATACCGCATCCGACCACCAACGTGCCAATGCCTGGCCCAGGACCTATGGCGATGACGGGCGCCGCCAACTTCGCGGGTGGTTTGGACTGCACGAAGGGAAGGAACTGCTCCAGGTTTGCCGCCCGGGCTTGCATCTCGCGAAGGTGATTGACCTCGTCCGTCAGCCTCGCGACTTGGCGGCGCAGGCGGGCGTTCTCGGCGGCCAGCCTCCTACCCCGAAACAGCATCGTGAACGTATCGGTGGTCCAGTCGGCAACGGCATCGGTTGCGGCCACCATGGGGGCAAGGACCGTACGTAGCACGTTGGTAACGGGATCGTTGGCACCGCGAGCAACGGCGGCGTTATGCCAGACGCCGAGACCGGTGCCCAGGAACATGCACAGGACTACGGGCAGGAATCGCCGCCAGCATCCGGCAGGTTTCGCGTCAGTCATCGCCGTCCACCGCGGCCACCGCTCGATCAGCCGGAGCGCAGGACTTTGCGCAGCGACGGGTTTTCCTGAATGGCCTCCAGCACCCGCCCGATGCCGATGACGACGCAGTCCAGGGCGTTCTCGGCCACACGCACTTTGATGGAGGTCTCCTGCTCGATGAGCCTGTCAATGCCATCGAGAAGCGCTCCGCCGCCGGACAGGACGATCCCTTCCTCCATGATATCGGAAGACAGTTCGGGGGGTGTCTGCTCCAGGGTGACCTTGACCGCCTCGACGATGGCGTTCAGCGGCTCCTGAATGGCCTCACGTATTTCATCGGAAGTGATGACGGCGCTCCGAGGCAGCCCCGCAAGGTTGTCTCGTCCGCGAACTTCCATGCTCCGGACTTCCTCGTTCGGGTAGGCCGACCCCACAGCGATCTTTGCCTCCTCAGCCGTCCGATCGCCGATGGCAAGGTTGTACGTGCGTCGCACATAGGCTGCGATGGCTTCGTCAATCTCATCCCCTGCGACGCGAATGGACCGGCTCGTCACCACCCCTTTGAGTGCAATGACGGCCACCTCGGTGGTGCCTCCGCCAATATCTACGATCATGGACCCTCTCGCATCGGTGATGGGGAGGTTGGCTCCGATGGCGGCTGCCATGGGCTCCTCAATGACATAGGCTTCCCGTGCACCGGCCTTACGCGTCGCGTCAATCACCGCTCTGCGCTCGACCTCCGTCACGCCGGAAGGAATACCCACCACGACACGAGGACCGGTAAGAACCGCGCGGCGGTTCACCTTGCCGACGAAGTAACGGAGCATGCGCTCCGTCTGCTCGAAATCGGCGATGACGCCGTCCTTCAGCGGCCGTGTTGCAACGATGCTGCCGGGGGTACGCCCCAGCATGCGCTTGGCCTCAGCGCCCACCGCCAGGACACGACCAGTATCCCGGTCAATGGCGACGACCGACGGCTCGCGGAGGAGGATCCCGCGTCCGCGCACCCAGACGAGTGTGTTAGCGGTACCGAGGTCGATACCCATGTCACGGGAGAAGTGCCCCAGGAAGCCGCGAAGGAAGTTCATAGGTGCAGTCGAGCTCCGGTTCAGCAGACAAGAAACCAGGCGCGGGTGCGCGCCCGGGTACTGCATTATAGCACGGGCGGTGGATGTCGCCCTGCGTGGATGCGTTCTCGCCCGGACGCAGGATTCGGCGCCCGCGAGACCGTACAAGGCGGCATGGAAATCACCACTGGCAACACCGTGCTCACCATTCGAGACGTCGTTTGCGGAAACGAACTGACCATACAACACGTCCGTGTGGAGACGCCATCAGCTCGCATTACCGTGCCTATCGGCTCAGGACCGTGCGCTGCCGAGCTGACTGTCGTCCTCACCGTCACAGAGCGCGAGTTGAACCGTGTACTGGCGAATCAGCCCGACCTTGGCGTGCGCGACGCCCAGCTTGCGCTGCTCAGCGGAAGCGTGCGCATCAGTGGCCGCTACGAGATCATGGGACCGTTCGCCATCCCCTTCACGCTGACGGCTGTGCCTCAGGTCGAAGGTGGCGAGCGGATCCGGCTCGATGTCGGCGACGTGTCCGTAGCCGGAGCGGCTTTGCCCGGCTTCAGCGCTCAGATGATCGGCGAGCGCCTGAACGGCCGACTGAGCGAGGCGCTGAACGTCCGACGCCTTGGCATCCCTGTAAGGATCGTCGGTGTGACGGTGGAAACGGGACGTCTGAACGTCACGGCAAGAGCTGAGATGGAGTGGCGTCCTGGCGAGTCAGGGATCGTCAGGTCATCCGGCTAGCTCGTCTGGCGCACCTGCAAGGAGAGCCGCCGCCACAGCAGGAACAGAACTGGGATCGCTACCAAGGCTGCAAGCTGACCATCGGTCACCCAGCCTACGACGAAGCGTGACGTCGCTCCAGCCCGGAAGAAATCGTTGATGAACCTGTAGGCGGCGTACAACATGCCGTAGGCGAGAATCACCTGCCCATCTCGATGAGGTCTACGCAGCATCCGGTGCAGGAGGACGAAGATTCCGACATTCATGATCGCGGCGTAGATCTGGGTGGGATGGGAGGGTGGCGTCAAGACGGTTCCCATACCGTCCGCTTCGAATCGGACAGCCCACGGCAGTTCGCACGCGTGCCCGTAGCAGCATCCGTTCAGGAAGCACCCTATGCGGCCGAAGACGTACGCCAACGCGAAGCCGGGGGCGGCCAGGTCGGCTACGGCGGCGAAGGAGAGTCGGTGACGGCGGCAGTACCACCACGCATACGCGAACCCGAAGAGTGGCCCTCCTACGAACGAAAGACCTCCCGTCCAGATCTTGAACGCGTCCCAGACATTGTCGCGGAACATCTCCCAGTGGAGGACGACGAAGACCACCCGCGTTCCCACGATGCCGAGGGCCAGCCCGATCAGAGACATGTCCAGAATGTGATCGGCAGTGATGGCCTTTCCTTGCCCGGCTTGCTCCGCGGTCGGGGACCCGTAGAGCTTGTGCGCCTGAACGATCACATAGCGCAGCGCCAGCAGGAACCCGATCATGATGAGAGTGCCGTAGGACCGCACCGGCAAAGGTCCCAGGTGGAAGAGGATGGGATGCATGGGGTTCAGCGCGCCTGACGATCGCTCACGAGGGCTCCGATGCATCGGCAGCTTCTTCCAGCTGCTGCCTGGGGCGCACGGCTCGATAGGCTAATAGGATGACCGCCACAGTGATGGCGGAGTCGGCGATGTTGAAAATGGGCCAGAGGGTGCGACCGCTCAGGTCGTGGAGATGGAAGAAGTCTCGGACATAACCGAACGTGGCCCGATCCACCAGGTTACCGATGGCACCCCCAAGAGCCAGTGCTAGAGCTGCGCAGACAATGAGGTCGTCATGACGCCGCAAGTGGTACGCCACCAACAGGGCCACGATCGCCACGGCGGCTATGGCCAGGAAGACCCAGTTGTGCGCCTGAAAGAGGCTGAACGCCCCTCCGGTATTGTGGGTGGGAGTGATGGAGAAGAAGCCATAGATGATGGGCTGTCCGGAAGGCGGAACGGAACGGCTAACACTCCACTTGGAGAACTGGTCGGCCGCCACGAGGACCGCCGCGATGAGGTAGAAGGTCAGCGGCCGCATGGGATCATCCTCCCAAGCTCGCAAGGTGGTGGAACCGCAGGAAGCTTGGCTGCCCATTTCCCCTTTGTGCGGTTGTAACGGCTCGCTGCGACGGTCATCGCCGAGATCCTTCCCCTTTCGCTGCCACTCAGCCCATCGTCGCAGCTACAACGCTGGCGCACCGCGCGCAGATGTCCGGATACCTCGAGTCGCTTCCCACATCCTTCCGTACGAGCCAGCAACGCGCACACTTCACCCCTTCGGCAGGTGCCACTTCGATGACAGTCTCGGTGCATCCCTCGGCGCCGCTGATCTCGACGCAGGAAACCTTGAAAACCGCCGAAAGATCGGCAGCGAATGGTGCAAGCGCCACACTGGATGCCACGTCCGTTCGGATTCGCACCGCCGCTTCCAGTGGGTTCCCGATCCGTTTGGCCTGTCGGGCCGCCTCCATCGCCACATTCACCTCGTCCCGAAGCGCCAGAACCGGGGTCCATCGGTCCAGAACGGCCTGCCCATCCACGCAGATTGGTGATGGCCAGTCGGCAAGCTGCACGCTTTCGGCTTTGCCCGGGATGACTAGTAACCGCCAGACCTCCTCGGCTGTATGACTCAGGATCGGCGAGAGCACGATGGCCAGCGTCTCCGCCAGGGTATGGAGCGCGGTCTGTGCCGAGAGTCGTGGGAGCGAACCCGCAGCCTCGCAGTAGAGGCGGTCCTTCAGCACGTCGAGGTAGAACGCGCTGAGGTCCACGGCGCAGAAGTTGTGCACTGCATGGAAAACACGATGGAACTCGTAGGTCTCGTAAGCGTCCCGACACGCCGCCACGACCTGATCCAGCCTGGCTAGAATCCACCGATCGAGGTCGAGCATGGCATCCCACCGCACCGCATCGGTGGCCGGGTCGAAACGGCGGTACCCGCGCGTCGCATCAGAGAGATTGTTGACGAGGAACCGGAATGTATTCCGGATGCGCCGGTAAGCCTCCGCCACCTGCTGGATGATGTTCTCCGAGCATCGCACATCCTCGAAGTAGTCCGTTGACGCCACCCATAGCCGGAGGATGTCCGCACCGTACTTGTCCACGATCTCGAGGGGCGACACAACGTTGCCCAGAGACTTGTGCATGGCCTTCCCGCTCTCGTCCAGGGTCCAGCCACTAGTGATGACGGTCCGATATGGTGCGGCGTCTCGAACCCCAACAGACACCATGAGGGATGAGTTGAACCACCCCCGGTGCTGATCGGATCCTTCCAGGTACACATCGGCGGGCCACCGCAGCTCTGGCCAGGCCGGATTGTCCAGAACCGCGAGATGGGTCGAGCCCGAATCGAACCAGACGTCGAGGATGTCTGTTTCCTTGTCGAAATCTGATCCTCCGCATGCCGGACAGACGAATCCCTCAGGCAAGATCTCCGAGGCAGAGCGCGTGTACCACGCGTCGGAGTGCTCGCGTTGGACGAGGTCGTGCACGGCGTCAATGGCGAATCTGTCCAGGATCTCCTTGCCACAGGTTCGACAGTAGAACGCCGGGATTCCCACGCCCCAAGCTCTCTGCCTGCTGAGACACCAATGCGGTCTGCTAGCGACCATGGAGCTGATGCGGTTGATGCTCACAGGCGGGACCCACTGCGTCTCCTCGATGGCCTTCAGGGAGCGCCGACGGTGGTCGTTGTGGTCAATATCCATGAACCACTGTACCGTTGCCCGGAACAAGAGCGGATTGTGGCAGCGCCAGCAATGCGGATAGCTATGGGAGTAGCTGCGCCTGGAGAGGAGATGGCCGGCTTCCCCGAGGGCGTCCATCACCTTCCTGTCCGCTTCCCCTCCCAGAATCCGTGCACCCGCGAACTTGGCACCCGCCTGGGCCGTGAATGCACCGGAAGCGTCCACCGGACACAGCACGTCGAGCCCGTACTGCCGACCGGTGTCGAAGTCCTCTTTGCCGTGACCAGGAGCCGTGTGCACAATGCCGGTGCCGTCTTCCATGGTGACATATGGCGCGAAGACGATGGGCGACTCCCGGTCGAAGAGAGGATGCTTTGCCACGATGCCTTCGAGCTCGGCACCACGGACTCGGCGCACCACGTGGTGCTCGACAGCCGACGCGAGTTCCTCGCCCGAGATGTCCTGCAGCACCTTCTCGAGCAGTGGTCCGGCAACAATGTAGCGATCGCCGTCGAAGGCGACCACGACGTACTCCGCGTCCTCGTGCACTGCCAGGGCGAGATTGGCCGGGATCGTCCATGGCGTTGTCGTCCAGATGAGCACATACGCATTGGGCGGTGAACCTACGCCTGCCCCAAAGACCTGGTAGGGGTCTTTCATGACAGGGAACCGCACGTAGATGCTGTTGGACGTGTGCTCGCCGTACTCGACCTCGGCGTCGGCCAGCGCCGTCTCGCACGAAGGACACCAGAGCACAGGCTTGAGGCCGCGGTAGATGTAGCTCTTCTCCGCAAGTATGCCAAAGACCTCGATAATCTTCGCTTCGAAGTCCGTACTCATCGTCAGGTAGGGGTGTTCCCAATCCCCGCGAACGCCCAGGCGCATGAACTGCGCCTTCTGACGATCCACCCACTGACTTGCATATTCCCTGCAGCGCTTGCGCAGTGCCACCCTGTCGGGCCGCTCGCCCCGTTCCATGAACTCCCGCGCTACGTTATTCTCGATGGGCATGCCATGGTTGTCCCAGCCAGGCACGTAGGGCGAGCAGTATCCGCTGAGCGTCTTGTACTTGACAATAATGTCCTTGGCGATCTTGTTGAGCGCGTGGCCCAGGTGGATGTCCCCGTTGGAGTAAGGCGGTCCATCGTGCAGGATGAACGTCCCTTTCGGAGCCGGCTTCTCAATGGACTTGCGATAGAGCTGGATTTCGTCCCAGTACCGCTGGATCTCGGGCTCCCGCGCCGGCAGGTTCCCTCGTTGAGGCATAGCCCCGGGGTCCTTGTCACCCAAAGTGATGTTCAGCGTCTTCTTATAGTCCATTGTTCGGCCTGGCTCCTGTACGCGTCTGCCTAGCGGAGCAGACGGATAGGCAACGCGACCCCTGAGGCGGGGTCGCGTTCAGCGGAGACTTCATTATATCGCATGGTACCCAGGAAGGACGTTGTTGCAGCCCCTACCCTGCTCTATCTGCGCGGCCGGAGCGTGATCGTCCGCCGCTCACCGAACCTGGTACGACCCTGAGCCTCCATCTCGAACGAGATTCGAACCTCGCGCTCGAGGTCTGATACCAGCGTGAACGTCGGCACTTCGCCCGTCCCGAGATACGGCACATCTTCTGCGATGGGCGCGGAGATAAGCAAGTCGTGGTCGCTCCGTACCGCTAGTCGTACCGCTCCGCCTCCCGGTGATGAGGCAAGCCACTTCGCCTCGCCAATGTTGCCCACGGACGCGCGGCAGTGAACGCCGGCACCGGCTGGCACATCCAAGACATCCCCGTCATGGACTTCACGCCAAGGGCCGTTTCCAAGCTGTACTTCCAGCCTATCGAACTCGGCGTTCAGGAAGCGAGGAGGATTGTGTCCGTTGCAGGGCGTGCCACTTACAGATACGAGAGGGCAGTTCGCGGAGTCGGTGCCAGTGCCATCTGTGCGCAGACCAACGGTCTTGTCCGCTTTGATGAGGTCGAGGTAGGACGGCGCATACAACTGCCACGCTCGGCAGCGCTCGCCTTCGAGGTCAATCGTCAGCCAGGCATCCGGCGTCGCATGGCGCACCTGTGCGAACCGCGGGAGGTTTTCACGGAAGACGCGGCACACGGGCCGCTCGGAGCCGTCCGGCTCGACGAAACCGAAATCGCTGTTCTCGCCCAGTCGGAAGCCGCCCGGCAGCCACCACGGTGCTCCGCCGCGTGCGCCGGATTCCAGCATCATCGCGTAGAAGCGTTCGATCTCTAACCGCTGATGCTCCAGTTCCGCAGGTCGCACCCGAAAACGCTCCGGGGTCCAGGCTTCGCCGAAGCCGTTGACCGTGAAGCCGAACTCCATCCACACGACGGGCTTCTCGCGGGACACATGCCGATAGTAGAGGGTCACCAGTCCGCCCTTCCGAATGTCGTCGGCGGGCGTAGGACTAGCCCAGCCCCCAGTCTGAAGGTTGTAGCCTTCGGGACAGAGGAAGTCGAGGTGCCGCGCCACACCGACGCTGTGGATGTGCGCGAACGTACCGCCCGACGGAATGCCACATGCGCCACCTCTGAACGATATGAGATGGTTGGGGTCCCAGGCTCGGAGCTGGCGTGCAACCTTGCCATACTCACGACTGATCAGATCGCTGAAGGCCCGGGCGAACGCTGCGACGAAGCCATTCCACGGCCCAGATGTCGTGCACTGGACCCACGTAGGAACAGGTACGGGTCGGTCGGATGCAGTCCGGGGATCGAAGCCCCAATCGCCAACGGCATGGTCCACGGAACCGTATTGTTCGATTATCCAACGGTTCCAATCTGCACCGAACTTCTCCAAGTCGTGCCCCCAAGCTCCCTCGATGGGTTCCCATGCCAGCTCCCAGCACATGATCCCTGGGTGGTTCCTGAGTCCAGCCTTCTCGATGAAGTCCTTGATGCGAGAGAAGTCTGCGCCGGCATAGGCGCGCCCGTTGGGAACTGTGAAGTAGCACCGGATGCCATGCCGCAGGCAGCGCTCGACGAAATCCAGTTGGTCCCGGTACCCCTTCGCGTCATCAGGGTCGGGCGGCGGAATCGCGGCAATAGCGCTGACGACGTTGACGCCGACAGCCTGAAGCCATGCCAGGTCCCGTTCGATGATCTCAGGATCGTAACACTCGCGGCTGCGCTGGTTGAGGTTGGGGTACCCGGCCATCCAAGTGGGCCAATAGTTGATGCCCTGGAAATACCAGGGCTTGCCTCCGAGGGTGAACATGCTCCCTTCGACACGGACGAACTCCTCGGGGCGCGCCGGCGTGTCGCGCAGAACGTCTATCCGGTGCTCGATGCGGTCGATCGGCGTGGCAGCTTCGTACAACACCGTTCTTACAATCTGCCCCTTGGGATCCAGGTTCTTGGCCGAAGTTGTCCACTCGGTTTCGATGGCTGCACGGGGTGGCAATACCAGGGTTCGCCGTGCCTCGAACAATACCGACCCGCTGGGACCCCTGATGGTGATGTGCACATCTGCCTTTCTTGGCTGGTTGCTGGCGTTCAGTACCTTGGCGCCGAGGACCATCGGCTCCCCACGCCTGTAAGAGAAGTACTCTGCACCACCTTCCAGCAGGAACAGGCCGCGTTTCATCGCCTTGGCAGTCGCCAGTACGGCAGGCAGGACCTGGGGGCCTAGAGCTTCGGACGGACTCGCTACGGAAACATTAGCCCACATGGCATTGGGAAACACCGCGTCACCCACCATTAGCGAGACGACGGCTCCCCGCTTCGTCCCAGCGCTGTCGTATGCCTCGACAATCGGTATCCATCGCCAGGCCCGACCGCGGCGGAAGCCCCGACCGCGCTCTCGCCACACCGGAGAGCACGCGGTATGCTTCCAGGGCCGCCGGTCGCCGCGCGGCAGGATTTCCTGTTCCGCGGCCGTTCGCAGGAAGGCCACCTTGTCCATGGCGTAGAGCTTGTAGCCCGGCCAGAGCCCTTCGACATCCGTTATCCTGAAATCTGGCACCTCGGATGTTTCATCCCTGGCCGTCGAGATGTTCCGAATCCAGTAGGTGTGAGGGCCTGGCTTCACACGCGGTGTATGACTTCCCGACAGTGCGAAGCTGAGCCTGGTGATATGCTCCGGACGTAGCTTGTCGCCAGGGTGGCCGCGGTTCTTGGTCGGAGAGTCTGGCCAGTACGCGAAATCGGCCGGGGTCAGAATGTGCCAGCGCCACGCTGTGCTCAGCGGCACTGTGGCGATCCAGCGGGATCCATCGCCCTCCACACACTCGACTGCCAGATCTGTAGTAGTCGAGTCGCCCCTTCCCTCGAAGACGAGCAGCCGTCGCTCCTCGGAGAACGCGTCGCCAGTCTCCGCGTACCATCCATCCCAGCCAAGAAGGTTGCATGTGACCTTCCAGCAGGCTTCGCCCTCGGTCGCATCCACTGCGATACTCGCCGACTGCTCTTGCTTGAAAGCAGTCCTTCGCCATCCTTCGGCGGGCACTCTCAGCAGCGTCCGCTCCAGGTGCCGCGCGCGAACCTGGAGCCAACCATCGCGGTCCTTCCAACCCTCTGGTGTATGCGCCACGAGCGTCGTGGCAGCCGGAGCTCCTATCGCCATCACGCAGCCGCCCGTTGTCAGGGTGCCGACCACTTCGTCTCTTGCCTGGACGGGAAGGCTTCGGGCATCGGCAAGCACGAAGATGTCGAAACGGCCCTGCGGCAACCGCTTCGAGAGGAGGTCCTCCCATGCCACTAGTGTTACGCCGAACCCTTCCTTGGCAAAGGCAGCACCTAGCCTGTCGCCCACAGTCCCGCCCTGGTCCCGCAGGATCACGACGCTGCCATTCTTGCCCTTGCGAACGGCGACGCTATCTCCCGGATGCTCCTGCGGGCCAGTGACGCTGAAGCTGTGGATCTGCCCGCTAATCCCCGACGCCACCATGACGGGACGTCCCTGCCGCACCGCCCGACGCGAATCGAGCTTGTAGAGCCGACGCCACTGCGCGCCTGTGGCAGGGTCCTGCACTACTCCCTCGACCGACTCATGACCCAATGTGAGCCCTAGGACATAGCGTTGTCCCGGCTGCCATGATCGGAGGTCGCCACCCTCCTCCACCGCCAGCAACGAAGCACTGTTCGGAAGGGATTGTGCCTGCCTGGTACCGTCCAGCTCCTCGAGCAACTCCATGTACCTGTTGCCGTCAGGCCCCTCCACGAGAAGGAGCTGCCAGGAGTTGCCGGGCTCTAGGTAGAACGACACGCCCGCCCACGTCCACGATGCGCCAGTGCGCTCCTGGATGGTGATGTCGGCTGCGACAGTGCCCTGGCGCATGGGTGCCATGGTTGGCGCAAGGATCGCCATCTCCTGACCTGCGCGAATCCAGCCTCCACGCGGCCAGGCGTGGGCGGGACGTCGCTCATAGGCACGCGGCCTTGTGAAGTCATCCTGCCAGAGCACTCTCTCGTCTCCTCGTGGCATTCTGAGCGCAGCATTCGTCGTTGCCAGCGCACCCGCGCAAAGCCACAGGCCAGCGAGCGCACGCGACGTGGTCCGCAGAATCCCCATGCCGTGTCCCTCCCGACTCTACCGAAACCGGTCGCCGCAAGAAGCCCTCTGACCGGTAGACCGCCTCAGGCTGTGGCGATTCGAAGCAGACGAGCGTCCAGGGCGGCTTGATCGACAGCGAACGACTGGAGAGCAGCCTGCGTCATGAGGTCGTCGAGTGCGATGCCGGTACCGATCCACTTGCTCGTCACCGGGATCTTGCCATCCGCGCGGATGATGGCCTTCTCCTCCTGCGAGAACGCATGGAACAGCCCCGCGCCCGTGTCCTTGTCAGCCTGCCGCAGATCGTCGCCCGTCATGGAAGCGCCGCGACCTTCCACCGCTTCGCCGAGGGTCCGCGTAGCATCCGGAATCGCCCAGAGCGACTCCACGGCTGCTGCGGCCTCCTCGCTGGCGAGCGAGACCGGAAACTCTCGCCCAACCTGGGACTCGATCGTCTCCGGTGCGTGCTTAGCCTCCAGGAAGTCCCGCGCGACCTTAGGCGGCATCGTGTAGACATCCACGCCGGCCAGATCGCATACCTGTGACGCCGAACGCATGGAGGCGGCAATCAGCAGCGTCTTTGTCCGGCCAGCGTCGCGCAGCTCGCGGAGGGCCATCTGCGTGGCCATTGTTGCCTTCTCGCCAATGTACTTCGGATCGCCCATACCATTGTCGCCAACCACGGCATTCAGCCGTCCTAGGAACACGTTCACGTAGGTGGGATGGGACATGAGAGCGGCAACATAGTTCTGACGCGCCGAAAAGCCCAACGTGTAGTTCACAGGGATGCCCTCAGGACACACCCGCGCGACTGCACAGTATCCTTCTGGCGTCAGCGGGATCTTGATGATGAAGCGCTCCGGGCAGATCCCGTAGTATCGACGTGCATATTCCACTGTTCGCTCGGTATTCTCGGCGACACTCGGATGGAGCTCCACACTCACATAGGCACCGAATGCACGCACCAGTCGCAGCGCAACGTGGCAGTTGATAACGAAGCCCAGTTCCATGACCAGGTCAGCCTCGGAGATACCAGGAGCAGCATCCTTGATGCGCCGGACAGCGTCCCTTGCCACATCATCCAGCACTCCGGTCTGAACAACCTGGTTGGCCAGCGTGTTGTTCGTTGTAAGCGCCGAGAACTCCGCCTTCCACAGCGATGCAGCTTCCTCGAGTTGACCTGTGTCGAGCCAGAGCCTCGTTCCCAGCGATGCTAGCTTGGCGAGAGCCGGGTCACTCGCAGGTCGTTCCCGGTCGGAGCCCTGGAGCGCTTCGAGCGCTACCTCTCGCAGATGCTCATGCACGAAGCGTAGTCTTTCGGCCATGGAACCTATCTCCTTGCTTTCGATTGTGTCACTCGTGTCCGTACCAACGCCGGACCCGCGGCTGCAGCCACTGCCACGCAGCCGCGCCCACAATGCCCAGCTCTACCACGGACAGGATCGGATTCGCCCGTAAGGTTACCACGGCAACGAGCGCGATCAGCCCGAATGCGGCGAGGTGAATGCTCCAGGCCCATGCTTTCTGGGTGGCGGCTCCCCACGCCATCATGACGAGACCGAGGCCCATGGGTAGCATAACACCCGCAGTTAGCGCGGCACGCAGACCACCGAAAGTGCGCCCCATGTAGTTCGTGGCATCCGCTGAGAGTTCGGGCGTTGCTGCGAAGGCACGAATCACCGTGATGATGGCGACAACGGCCGCTGCCAGGTCTGCCACGGCAACAACGCTCGTCAGAGGCGGCCGCTCCTCGAGTTCGGCTAGCTTAGCGGCGGTCCGTGCAGGATCGGAATCGGTTACTACCGTGGCGGCATACGGCGTGAGCGGTGCACCGCACGCAACGCAGATGGCTGCGCCATCATCGTTCGTGGTATCGCAAGCAGGGCAGCGCACCTACTCGCTCGGCTTGTCTTCCTTCGCCATGCGGCGAGCGTACTCGATGAAGGGGGTGATGATGTCCAGTGGCAGAGGCAGGATGGTCATCGTCGCCCGTTCGGATGCAATCTCCCGAACGCTCTGTAGGAAGCGCAGTTGGAGAGCTGCCGGCTCCCTGGCGATGAGGGCTGCTGCTTGCGTCAACTTCTCCGCCGCCTCGAACTCGCCCAGGGCGTTGATTACTTTGGCGCGCCGCTCGCGCTCGCTCTCTGCTTGAGCCGCCATCGCGCGCTTCATCGTATCCGGCAGAGAGACATCTCGGACCTCCACCGTGCTGACTTTGACCCCGAATGGCTCGGTCTGTTCGTCAATGACCGTCTGGAGCCGCTGGTTCACCTTCTCTCGTTGGGCAAGCAAGTCGTCCAGCTCTATCTGGCCGATGGTGCTGCGCAACGTGGTCTGGGCGATGAGCGACGTCGTGCGGATATAGTCCTCGATATTCAGCACCGCAGCCTGCGGTTCGATAACCTTGAAGAGGACGATGGCATCTACGGTAACAGGTACGTTGTCGCGCGTCATCATCTCCTGTCGGGGTACATCCATGGTCATAATCCGCGTATCCACCCGCAAAGCGTGGTCTACGTAGGGGATGAGGATGATGGGCCCCGGACCCGTCACGCGATTGAACTTGCCCAGGCGCAACACGACCGCGCGCTCCCACGCAGGCAGAATCCGAATGGCGGCGGGTAACAAGACGAGCGCAAGAACGATCACTACGACGCCGACAGCTCCAACGGTGTTCAGCAGCCAGCCGAGCAACTCTGCCATCTTATGCCTCTCCTTCCCGCGTCGAGGACTGCCGAGCACGGTAGACGGGCTCGGCCTGCGTCTCCTCGACACGACGCACTCTCAGTACCAGTCCCTCTCGTCCCGTCACGACGATGGCGTCTCCTGTCCGAACCGGAGCATCATCGCTGTTCACAGCGTTCCAAAGAGCGCCATCCACGAACACCATGCCTCGAGGGTTCAGGTCTGTTCGAGCCTGTCCACGAGCACCGATGAGTGACTCCGGCCCTGTGCCAGGCGGCATCCTGCGCGAGCGAATCACGCTGCCGACAATGAAGACAAAGAAGCCCGCCGTCACTAGCGCCAACGCGATTACCACCGCGAGAGAGACCCTCGCTCCGGTAGTGGAATCCCTGAATAGCATGAGCGCGCCGAAAACGAACGCCGTGATCCCGCCGGCAGTCAATACCCCGTGGCTTGGCGCGTAGACGTCCACGACGAACAGAATCGCGGCGAGAATGAGCAACGCCACACCCGCCGCGTTCACCGATAGCACGGACATGGAATATAGCGAGAGCACCAGGGCAATGCTCCCGACAACGCCGGGGAATATGGACCCGGGGTTCTGGATCTCGGCGATGATCCCGTAGAACGCCACCGCCCCGAGAATGAGAGCGACGTTCCCATCGAAGAGGAGCAGCAGCAAGCGCTCGACCCACGTTGGATCCTCCCGGACGGGTCGCACATTCGCGGTACGCAAGACAACCTTGGAACCGTCACCGAGTGTGACACGCCTCCCCTCCAGCTTCCGGAGGAGGTCGCCGCGATCCGTGGCCACGAGGTCCACGATACCTAGCTTCAGCGCCTCCTTCTCCGTGCTGGACACGCTCTTGCGGATGATGTCCTCGGCCCATGCCACACTCTTGCCTCGACGCTCCGCCACAGTGCGTATGAAGGCAGACATGTCGTTGATGACCTTGTCCTTCATCGCTCCGGGGATGTCCTGACCCGTGGCGAGCACAGGATGGGCCGCGCCGATATTCGTTGACGGCGCCATTGCCAGCACGTGGGCGGTGAGGCCTATGACAGCACCCGCCGAGGCCGCCCGCGCCCCGGAGGGTGTGACATAGACCACCACGGGAACTTGCGCATTGAGAATTAGCTGAGCGATCTGCCGCATAGCTTCGCCATGGCCACCGGGCGTATTCATCTCCACCAGCAAGAGCACCGATCTCTGCCGCACTGCCCGGCTCAGCGCACGTTCGAAGCAGTCCCGCGTCGGCGGCATGATGGGCCCCTCCATGCTCATGACAACGTAAGTGCCGCCACGGGTCTGCGCGTGGCTTCCCAACGTTGCGAGCATGAGACACAGAGCGGCTATACCGACGAGAATCCTGGCACGATGCTGTCTCATCAGCACCATCATACCGAACCTCTTTCGGGGTGTCAATCGGCGGTCGTACTCCTTGGACCAGGATTCCGCGTAAACTGTCTCCATCACGTCACCACGGATTGCAGCATGGCCCTGAGGCAACCTGTGCCCATTCTCATGTACCACAAAGTCGGCTTCATCGGGAGTTTGCCCGGCGACCGGCGACTGAACGTTCCCACGCCCCGCTTTCGTCTTCATATACGCATGCTAGCGGCCCTGGGCTACACAGGAATCACACTGAGCGACTGTCTGGATGGATGGCATCGGCGCAAGGAATTGCCGCGGAAGCCGGTGTGCATCACGTTCGATGACGGATTCCGCTGCGTGCTCTCCGAGGCCGCTCCGATACTGCGCGAGCGCCATTGGCCGGCCACTGTCTTCGTCCCTTCGGGGTACATAGGCGGAACTGCCGCCTGGCCGGGGATCGAGGGCTGGTCTCCGGAGGCGGTCATGGACGCTCGAGACCTCAGTTCGCTCCACAGGGACGGCTGGGAGATAGCCGGGCACACTCGGACCCACGCCAACCTCGCGGAGCTCGACGACGAAGCGGCGCTGCAAGAGATCGCTGTCGGGGCAGAGGAACTCTCGGGAGCCACAGGTGCGCGAGTGCGGACTTTCGCGTATCCCTACGGCAAACTGAACCAGCGCACGCCGGAGATCGTGAAGAAGGCCGGACTAGAATGCGCCGTTACGGTCCGTAGCGGCATCGCCCACGCTGGTAGCGACCCATTTCGTCTGCCGCGGGTCAAGGTCGCTTCCCGGGACGGCCGGATCCTCTTCCTGTACCGATTACTACTTCGAGGACGGTTCCAGCGCCGAGGTGCGGGGTAGCTTTGCCCTAAGGCGCGCAGAAGCTACCCCGCGGAGCTAGGAATCGTTACTTCCAGTCTCGGTTCACGTCGTAGGCAGCCTTGCGCAGCGTCTCCAGGGTCCAGCCGCTCTTGCCAGGCATGGGAGCGCTCCCGCCCGCAGTTCCCACCAGAAAGCTCAGCTCTGTCGCCTGCCCTGCAGGGATCGTCAGCGTGTACTCCACCTTGCCCGGAAGGTAGATGGATTGGTCATTCGCACCACCCACGTCCACCATGCGTGTGGCTAGCCCATTAAGCCGTCCCAGCACCACTTGTTCCAGGTTCGGATTCGTGCCAGGGGGGAAGATCCAAATCACATTCAGAATCGGGTTCGGATCGGGAGCACCAGGTCCGGGCAGAACGGAGACAACCAGCTTGCCGTCACCGTTGGCATCCTTGGCATTGAACAAGAGTGCGCCGGGCTTGTGTCGTCCCCACTTCGCCAGAGGATCCAGCGTCACGGAGGGTGATCCTTCGACGGCGCAGACGAAGGGGCGCTGGCCAGCGGTTTCCCAGTGGCTCTCGCAGAAGCCCAACACGACGTCGTGGGCCGACCCTGGAGAAACAGTGAACTTGTAGACGATGGGCACACCGTCGAGCCCGGCACGGATGTTCTTGAAGGCTGGATCGCACTCTACATCGGGTCTCGCCCACCCAGGCATGGGAGTGGAGTCGTCGTCGCATCCCCATTCCCGCAGCTGGACCTCAGCTTCGACGGGCATGGGCAGCGTCAGAATCACGCGTCCACCCCACATGACGGTTCTGCGTCCCACACGGGCGCCGTCGGGCAGAGGCACGGCGAGGTGTGCCCTGACTGCGCCGGAGCTTGTATTCCGGATCCGCAGCGTCACGACATCCGTGCCGGAGGGATACGTAGGGCTCCGGAAGGCAGTGGTCTCGACTTCGAGTGGCCCACGCAACGTCCTGGCGGCTGCGGCTGGAATGAGCCCATCTAGCTTCACGGAGGAGACCTTGGCGCTCCCCGTGGCGGGTATGCCCTCACCGTCCAGAACGAACGCCAGACGCCCCCAGTCCTCGACGATACTCCCGTCCGCTTCCATCCTCGACGGCGGTGCTGCGGGCGAGCTGAACTCCACGCTCTGCGCATTGGCGCGGAGGACAGGCAGAGCTATCAGCAATCCGACGACGAGCAAGCCCATTACTCCTCTCTTGTGCGACCTCATGCTCCCACCTCCGAGGCCGCTGGAGCTTGTCGCGGCGAGTGGACTATTCGCATGCCGTAGAGTTGGGCGAATCCCTCGACGTCGTGTCGGTGGTTGCCCAGAGTTACGCATTGGTGGAATCCCAGCACGTCCCGGCAATCCTCGATGTCATCCATGGCAAGCTCCAGAGACGTGCGGCAGCCGCCGGCCGGCGGGGTGTTGACATTGCTGACGACCTTACCCGTGTCCACGATGATCTCTCCAGGGCTCGTGAACCGGATGAGCGTCACCGGTTCGCCCACAGGCCAGAGAACCTGGGTCGAGACGCCCAATGCCGACTCCGAATGGTTCCGGAGGATATAGGGTGCCGGCGGTTTGTCGAACCCGGCAAGCCTCGTCCCGCTCGTGCAGTGGGCCGTGACCAGGAGGTTCTTGTATGTCTCCGCCACAGGGTCGTTCATGTAACTCGGCCTACCAAGCAGGTAGCTGGTGAGCATCAGGGATGTAGCACCGAACAGATCCGCCTCGCACCCGGCGGTGATACCTTCGTCCTGCAGTCGCGTCCACGCGAAGCACGGCGGAGTCGGAACGAGCTTCGCTCCTACCATGCCCAGGCAGTCCATGGAAAGCGCGTTGGCCTTCTCTTGCTGGAGAAGGTGCTTGGCCGTGACGTAGGCCCTTGCCGAGTTCAGCGAGTCCTGAGGTGTGGGCTCGACAATTCTCTTCGCCCGACGACGGCCTTCCGCAGCGACGTCCTTTACCTCGTCCGTAACCGGTACCGTATCGAAGTACTTGTTGAACGTATCCCTGGGTATCTGTCGAACCTTGGTGCCCAAGCGATCCAGTACCGTCTCGCCACGGTAGTTGGCACCGTGAATCCAGAGGATGCGACTCTCTTCGAACAGTCTCTTGGCGCGCACCATGCGGAAGCCAGCTTCCACCGCTGGCCATTCGAGCGTCGAAGCAACGTAGACTCCGGGCCTCCGAGAGATGCCGATGACATGGCCAGTGAACGATGTACCGATTGGCGAGAAGATGAGCAGCGGCACGCCGGCGTCGCGGCTAAGCCGGTCCGCCCAACCCCAGCAGTTCATGTGCTGAAGAACGACCTGCAAGGCATCTGGCTTCTGGTCCTTCACCCTCTTGACCAGCGCCGCATATCCCGCCTCATCCTGCACCGGCTCGGCAACCATGTCGAGCGTGATGCCCAGCTTCTGGGCTGATTCCGCTGCCTGTTTCCGATAGAGTGCCTGGAAGCGATCGAGGTCGTAGGTCGTGCCAGGCCAGCCAAGCCAATAGGGCCGCGGCATCTGGAGGATCGCCATGGTGATTCGCACCGAAGGCTTCGGCCGTAGGCTTTCGACGGGTACGTAGTCGCCTGGCGCGACGGCCTTTGTCTTAGCCGAAGCCGGTTCGAGGGCCTCTCCAACCAGACCCGTGGCAAGGGCCGCCGATCCTATGAACCGCAGGCACTGCCTCCGTGTGAGGCAGCCATCGCAGTGGTGATGGGTATGCATACGCATGCTTCCTTTCTGACAGTCTTGGCGCTGTCATGCTCCTGGCGAGATCTTCGATCATGGTTTCCCCCCAGTAATACTAAACTCCTGCAGGATTCCATGGCTCATCCACCAGAACATGGATGCTGGTACAAGGTGATGCTCGTCCCTACAGCAGATGGGGACTGACCGACGCGGGTTCGCAATGCCGCGTACATCGAACGTCTTGAACTGGGAGGTAGGCGATGAGGCGCACGTGCTCACTCATGTTCTCGACCATGCTTCTTGTGACGCTGACTGTGGGGCCCCGTGCTGAACCGCAGTTGTTCACCACCCACTTCTTCGACTGGTACAGGGTCACGCCCCAGCAATCGTACGACGTCATGCAACGGGTTTTCACCTTCCGGCCTGACTGGGAGGGTGTCGGTCTGTCACCGAACGAGGTGGGGGTAACCCAGCGCTACTACGCGGTCCAGTTCCGGATGATACGCCAAGCCGGCTTCGACGGCATCCACTACGAGTGGTTCGGCCAGCAACCGTCCAACGAGTGCGTTGCTGCACTGCGAGAGACGGGAACTAGGGTTGCTATGTTCTACGACCAGGAGATCCGGTTCAATGGTCGCCCCGCGTTCATCAAGCCGACGGATGCGTTTCGCGATGAGCTGATACGCGACGTCCGTTCCTTCTACGATCGCGTTCCCAAGCACCTCTGGCTCGTCGAGAACGACGGTCGGATCCCTCTCATCTTCTACGGCTATCAGTTCGATCAGAGCTACAGAGGCGTGGCAGTCTGGGATCGGTTCTACCGAGGACTGCTCGACGGTCTGCGCCATGCCCTGGCGAGGCCTGTGCGCATCTACTGGACCGATTGCGGCGCCCTCTGCCAAACCTATGCGTTCCAGCATTTCCCGGAGATATGCTCCTATTCGTTCGGTTGGTGGGGTGGCCAGAGGCAGGTCAATGCCCAGTCCGTCACCTTCGTCGTCCACTACGACGACGCTGGCGCTGTAGTGGGAGGACGCGCAGCCAGAACGTTCACGTATGACACCAGGTTCCTCGAGGAGAACCTCCAGCTCGCTCGATGGACTTCGCCACGCTTCGTCTTCAATTACGGTTGGAACGAATTCTATGAGGGTGAGCACATTTTTCCCGATCGTACATGGGGTCGCTGGCGCCTGGATGCCATGTCCGCCATCGTGCGCAGGTTACGGCAACCAGCCAAGTCGCCCCTACCTCCTGCAGTTCTCCTGCTGGACGATCTCTATGCCGAAGAGATACGAAGACCGGGAAGCACGGAAAAGATACACGCACTGACCGGGGCGTTCCGGTATCTCTTCCCGCAGGCACAAGCAGCCGTTGGGGCGATCCCACGGAGACTTCCGGCGCAGAGGCCCATCGTGCTGGCTCTGACAAGCCGACGCACGGAAGCGGACGAGGCGCGTCTCGTACGACTCGCTGAGAGCGGCAGGGCACGGGTCGTTTTCTACACACCGAACGCATCGGCGACGGGTCCCCTGATTCGCCAGTTCGCTAGCGGCGCGTGCACGCTGCCACTCGTGAAAACACCGCCTCCACCAGCGAATCAGTGGGTGGGCGCTGAATGTCCAGTGGATGTGGATGCCAATCGTTACCCGTATCTCCACATCTCCGTGCGAAATGCACCCAACACCTTCTATCACGTACGGCTCTTGGGAGTGGACGCCCAAGGAACCTCCTACGAGAACCATGACAACAACAGCCCACTCGACTGGAAGGCCAGCGGAGGGCAGTGGGTCGAGCGTCGGGAGAACATGAAGGCAGTCATGGACGCCTACGCGGGTAAGCCTGTCGTCCGGTTCACGGGCCTGGTGGTGATCGTCAACGCTACGAACATCCCAGGGGACTTCTGGGCGGAGTTTTCGGACGCCTACTTCGCAGACGCAGACGGCAACGTCGGTTATCGGGTTCCCATAGCCTCCGTCGAGTGGAAACCGCGCGCCTCGTTCAGTAACACCGGCGTGCCAGGCTTCCCCGTCTCGGCCGTTGGCACCGACTCCTCTACGGGTGCGTTGCGGCTAACGCTCAAGGCCCGTTTCGCGTCCGACATGCCTCTCGACTCGTCCAGCCGGTCGTTCCATCTGCAGCGCGGAGTTCAGGCGCTAGCGTGGGCTGCTTGGCCTCCGCGAGGGGCACCCCCTTCGTTCGGCAAGCCAGAGAGAATCCCTGTCGTGCTGCAGAGGGGCAACCTGTTCTGGGTCAACACACTCTCGAGCAACCTCGTTGCGTACCGTCCGCTCATGGCCGCCCTTGGCATGCCAGCGCCTCGGACGGCCGAACACTTCCAGATGCAGGTTGTCAAGGGTACGGAGGCCGTCCAACGGCCGCAGACGCCCACGATACTAGGCCGGGATCCCCTACCGCTCTGGAGAATCCGCCTGTACCATCCGGCGGACGTCAAGACGCCACTGACGTATCCCTGGCCCGCTACCGGGTTCCCGTTGGCGACGGTCCTGTCGCGAGGTGGCAAGCACACAGCCGAGCCTGTCTCCACGGCGTTCACCAAGACCGGCGTCGTCCCCATGGGACAGGCGAAGCTACAACCCGGCGATGTCCTCGACGTCTATCGGTTGCCTATTTCCATCGCACCGGCAGAAGGCAAGGTGCAGGTCCGTTCCTTGCGGACGGGTCCAGGTCGCTTCGTGGTGGACATAACCGGGACGGGAAGTGTCCGCGTTGCTCCTGCGCTCCGCGGAGTGTCAGTCCTCTATGGCGGCCAGATCGTTCGTAGGTCGCTGCGCCTTCCTTGTCGCGTCGAAGTACGTATGTCGGCGTCCCAGCAGGAGATTCCCTAGGGGGATACCTCTCTCAGGATGCCGCCGGCGGACGGTATCCAGGCGGCTCCATACGGTGAGACAACAGAAGGTCGGTGTCCGTCAGAATCTCGGCCGTCGGACCATCTGCCACTATGGTTCCAGCATCCATGAGAATGGTGCGCCGACAGGTTTCCAGTGCCAGGGCTAGGTCGTGCGTAGCAACCACACGGGTCTGTGGTAGATGGCGGATGATCCCAATGAGCTGGCGACGGGCCCACGGATCCAGACCTGCCGATGGCTCGTCGAAGGCGATCAGGGACGGCATCATGGAGAGCACTGTCGCCAGAGCTACGCGCTTGCGCTGACCAATGCTGAGCTGGTGAGGAGGCGTATTCGCATGCTCGGTCATGCCCACAGCAGCGAGAGCCTGCATGGATCGCTGCACGGCTGCTTCCCAGGTGGCGCCTTCGTTGAGCGGACCAAAGGCCACGTCGTCCAGACACGTGGGCAGGAAGAGTTGGTCGTCAGGATCCTGAAAAACGAGACCCACCTGCCGCCTGACGGCCCCGAGTGTCTCTCGGCGCAGTTCCGTGTCGCCAACCTGAATGCGACCGGAACCCCGGAGAAGTCCGTTCAGATGCAGCAACAGGGTGGACTTTCCCGCCCCATTGGGTCCGATCACAGCGACGCTCTCCCCAGCCGCGATGGTAACACTGACACCATTCAATGCGAGCTGCCCACTGGGGTAGCGGAAACTCAAGTCACGAATGAGAAGCGGCACGGGCTGCATTGGGTGGAGCTACCAGAGCGCCATGCTCACCAAGCACGCCGCCACCAGGATTCCCAGGGCGCCATCGAAGCCCCGCACCGGTGGCAGAGACCGACAGGGGATCTGGCCGCTGAATCCCCGAGAGACCATCGCCCACGCGATCCGTTCGGATCGGTCGGCGGATCGTCGCGTCAGAGCCGCAACGGCCCGGCCGAGGCTCAGTGCGTGGCGCAGGCCAATGCGGCCGAATGCCCGCGAACGCCACGCCCGCTGAACCCGCAGCACCTCATCGCCGATGACATGCAGGTACCGGCTTGTCAGCAGCAGCAGTGTGACAAGCGTGGCTGGCGAGCCGAGAGATCGCAAGCCGGACAGCAGAAGCGTCCCTGGCAAAGACAGGCTGACGACTACCCCGGCCGCCGACATGAGTATCAGGCGCACGGCCAGCCCGACTGCCACTTCCGGTGTGGAGCCGAAAGCCATGCCAGCTAGTGCTGCGGCCACCAGGCCGGCCATGGGTACCAACCGAACGATCAGCGTACGGGCGGGTACGCGCCATACGGCTGCGGCCACGGCCAATACCAGAGTGTATGCCGCCATGCGCACCCACGGTCGAAACGGCGAGGCTGCAACACATAGAATGTAGACAGCGCTCAGCAAGACCCTTACGCGGGGATCGCTCACGATCGGATTCGCTACGGACGCTGAGCCGGCCGCCGCATGAAGAACGGATAGGCCGACGCTGGCACGAGAACTGCTTGCAGGATGATGCCTGGGAGGCCTGCCGCAACCGACGCGAGACCAACACCTGCTGGAGGCAGATTCAGCACTCGTGCCAGAGCAGTGGTGAGCACGAAGGTGACCAAGACACGCAGCGCGATGGCGGTCCACACGGCAGCCCAGAGCGGCAATCCTGCGCGCCTCCCCAGCGAGGCCGAGCCAGACAGGACAGCGAGTTCGGCCGACATGATGATGGCCATGGGCAGCGGAGGCATGCCCGTAAAGAGCATCGAAGCCCACGGAGTCGCGCAACCCGCCAGCAGTGCCATGCCAGGGCTCAGGAAGAGGCCGCCCAGCAGCAGAGGAAGATGCATGGGGAGGAAGACCCTCCCCACGCCCATAACGTGAAAGAGTATGGGCACCGTAATCCCGAGAGCGCAGAACAATGCCCCTGCCGCAAGATCCCGTGCTCGGGCGAGCATGGGATCATCTTGCACGGAGGGGACACGGTCGGGCTGAGCGTTCATCTCACTGCGCCATCCGCTCTATCCGATACAGTTCTTCGTCCGCCATGTCCCATACACGCATGGAACTGTCCTCGTCGCCGTACGCCTCCAGCAGTCGCCGGAGCAGTCCTGGGGTCGTTGGCAGGAGCACGGTACGGACGGCCTCCCCTGTATCGGTATTCCGCACGAGCACCTCGAACCGCTCCGAGGGTTCCAGCCGGAGGTTTCGCTTGCCATAAGTTGCCCCCGTGCCCCACTGCAGACCGTCCACTGCGCACGAAGGCGGTGGAGCATCTGGCCACGCCGCTACCACCTCGACGCCGAAGTGCTTCCGAGCCTTGACGGCAGCCAGAGCTGCCTGACCGATCTTGATACCCAGTATCAGCCACGGCCCAAGATGGCCATGGAACCTACGCAATACCTGCCAGTCGCTCTCTGTCAACCCCCCTGGCCCCCTTTGTTCTGTGCCTGTCGCCTATTCGTCCGCCTCAGCGCGCTTCCGCCACTTCACGTGCCCGTCAGCGAACACGTGCGCCGCACCACCGCGATGGGCGAACCGCGCTTTGGTGGACGAGAGCTCGATCCGCTGGTCAATCATGATCACCTGTTCCGCGGGCGGCCAGATCGAACCTCCCGACGAACCCAGCGATGCCATGCTACGCCCGTCCATGATGCAGAAGTTGCTGTAAGCTGCCGTGCCCGGTGTGTAACTGAAACCCGCCACACCAGGGAAGTTGTACCCCCACACCCAGTACGTCAGCTTCCATTGGGCACGGCTTCCCGGCGAGGTTGGTATGGTAAACGTGCGTCCGGGGCAACCAGCGACCGCCGATGGGCAGATGAAAATGCCATTGTTCTTGGTGTACGGCTGCAGGACGTTCGTAATGCTCACGAGACGCTCTTCCCAGTCACCAGCGGCGGCCCCTTGGACCACGACGGGAACAAGCGAAGTGCCGTCCGGATCATTAGGAACCGACTTCAGGATGGGATAGTACTCATCGTAGTCCTGCACATACATCATCACAGCGGTACCTATCTGCCGCATATTCGAGATGCATACGGTTTTACGTGCAGCCTCCCTCGCCTGGGCAAAGACCGGGTACAGAATGGCCGCCAGGATGGCGATGATGGCGATGACCACCAGAAGCTCGATGAGCGTGAAGCCCCTACGAAGCGCCTGCTTGTTGGTACACATTTCGTGCTCTCCCCCAAGTTTTCTTCCAGCAACCAGCCGGAACGCCGTATTGTAGCACGAATCGCCTGCTCGTAACACGACTCGGCTGCCGAAACCGGTCGCCGTTCAGGGTCGTCTGTTCCTAACAGAGAACCGGATCCGAACGACTGTGGAGTTCCAGTACATTGGGGGCACCCTTCCATGGTTTGTCGTCAAGGCACACCCGTGATTGGCATGGCGCTCGCGACGGCTATCGTTTTCGCCACGCCGCTCGCACCAATCGGCACCGCTGGAACCGTGTTGGGCATTCGTGGCACGCAGTTCACCTTGCAGAACCGCCCCGCATTCCTACTCGGGATCAGCTACTATGGCGGTCTCGGTGCGTCCGACGACACGCTGCGTCGGGACCTCGATGCGCTCCGAGGACGAGGCTTCAACTGGCTGCGAGTGTGGGCCACGTGGAGCTTCCGAGGTGCCGATGTTTCCGCCGTTGATGCGTACGGCAAGCCGCGGCAGCCCTACCTCGACCGTCTTGTCAAGCTCGTGGGGCAGTGCGATCGTCGGGGTCTGATCGTAGATATCACGCTCACAAGGAAAAGGGGCGCCACGTCCGGCGGTCTGCGTGACATAGCCTCCCATGAGCAGGCTGTCCGGACCATTGTGGGGGCTCTCCGCTCCTACCGGAACTGGTACCTGGATCTTGCCAACGAAAGGGATGTGGCAGATGACCGTTTCGTGCCGATCCACGAAATCCGGCAACTGCGGCAGCTTGCACGCAAGATGTTTCCGGAGCTTCTCGTCACGGCATCCTTCGGTGGCCACGACCTCGACGACAACTACGTCCGGCAGGCACTCCTCGAAGCAGATCTCGATTTCGTAGCCCCGCACAGACCGCGGCATGCTGGCTCGCCCGCCCAGACGGAGAAGGAGACTCGCTCCTGCCTGGACGCCATGCGCCGCGTGGGGAGGATGGCACCGATCCACTATCAGGAACCTTTCCGCCGAGGCTACGGTGACTGGCAACCGCTGACCCAGGACTTCCTGACCGACTTGCAGGGAGCCGTGCTAGGTGGCGCAGCGGGATGGTGCCTGCACAATGGATCCACGCGCGGCGCTGCAGACGAACGCCCGTGGCGGTCTTTCGACCTGAGAGAACAGGACCTATTCTCCCAGCTCGACGGGGAGGAGCTGGCGGTTGTCAACAGGGCAGCGGAGACAGTCCGAGCGGCTCAGCAGCGCACTCGCGGCAGTGGCTAGTCTCACGAGAGCGTTTTCCCAGCAAGAATGAGCATGCGCCAGCTATCCATGGTGAGGGGTTCGCCGTCCACGGACCCCCAAACCTTGTGGATAACCAGCCCAGCGCGTGCCAGCATCGCCTCGAGTTCTGAGCACGTATAGATCCGGATGGAGACGGGGTACTTCTCGATGCCCTGGCCGCGCAGGTATGTCCATTCAGCCTCGATTCGCCCCCTGCGCGCGTCCCAATGGCGGCGCTCCAGAAGCACACCTTCGCGAATCTCCGTCCAGTCTCTTTCCTGGAACCTCCGGACCAAGGCGTCGCGATGCATCGTATCAATGAGGAACCGCCCTCCGGGTCGTAGCACACGGCCAACTTCGCAGAATGTGCGCTGGTCGTCGGAATCGTCTGCCGTATAGCCAAAGGAAGTGAACAGACTGACAGCTGCGTCGAAGGTATCCGCCTTGACGGGCAGATGCCGCATGTCCCCTCGAACGAACTCCGCTCCGTAGGCGCGACCCGCCTCGGCGGCCTTCGCCAGGTACGCCGGCGAGATATCCAAGCCGATTACGGCAAGTCCTGCCGCGGCGAAGGGAATGCTATGCCGCCCGATACCGCAGGCGACGTCCAGGAGGCGATCGCCGGCGCGGACGCCCAGCACATCCAGTGCGAAGTCCACCTGACGCGCTGTGTGTTCCGGGCTGATCTCTTCGAGCATCCGGTAGGCTCCGGAGATGAAGAGGTCCTCCCACCATTCCGTCACGACAGTGGCCGTACTCTCTTCCTCTGCTCCCGTCAGTCGGATCGCCTTCCCTCAGAATCCATGGCCCGGCTCCTCCTCGCCGAAGTGGAAGTAGAAAGTGGCCCCCTTGTCAAGGTCGGACTCCGCCTCGATGGATCCCCCATGCCGCAAGATGATCATCTCGACAATGGTCAGCCCGATCCCGTCGCCGGGGTACTCGTCGGTGCGATAGTATCGCTTGAACGGGGTGAACAAGTGTTGCTGGAAGCTCTGCGGCCACCCCGCTCCGTTATCCTTGACAAAGAACCAGTTGCGTCCCTTCCGCTGGGTCTGGCCCACCTCGATGCGTGCAGGTGAGCGATCCTTCGTGTATTTCCAAGCGTTACTGAGGAGGTTCTCCAGCACGTGTCTTGCCATGGCACCGTCGCAGTGAGCCGTCAGGCCATCGGCAACTTCCCACTCGACGGCGCGCGTGGGATCCTCCGCGCGTTGACGCTGGAGGAATCGTATCGCCATCTGGCTGAGGTCCGTCGGCGTCCGATCGAGCTCGCCACGGGTCTGACGCGCCAAGCGGGTGAGGCTGTCGAGCATCTCCCTGAGGCGATCGGTGGTGTACCGAAGGAAATGTAGGTCCTTCCTTCCCGCCTCGTCCAGGGCCGGTTCGAAACGTTCGAGGTCCGCCACGTACCCGTCCATCGCACCGATGCGATTGCCCAGCTGATGCGCCACTGCACCGGCATAGAGATCGAACTGCACATTGGTGCGCCGCAGCTCTTCGGTGCGCTGCTCCACACGCAAGTTGAGCTCTGCGTTCAGCGCACGCAGCTCCCGTTCTGCACGGTGCCGGCAGAGGATGTTCCAAACATCCTGCAGAAAGGTCTGCATCTCCTCAGCGTGGACCGCCTCGTACTCCGTCTGTCGGTTGGCGACGCCACAGACCAGGACGACCTTCCCCTCCTCCACTACCGGCACACTCATGTGCCGCACGATATGCGGATGCCCCTCCGGGTACCCGTGTTTCTCGGGCAATTCCTGGTAGTCGTTGTGGATCTGGGGTTCCCGCGTGCGTACCGCATCGGCCCACACGCCGGCTTCGCGCAGCGGGTACTTCCGAGTGACAGGCGCGGTACAGTCCTTCCGAGCTGCCTCGTTCCACGCGAACAACTCCATATTGACTTCGTCCGATTCGACAAAATGCAGGTAGCCGTACCGGCTCTCGGTCAAGCGTACGCATTGCTCCAAAGCGAAGCCGATAAGATCCTTGTCACTTTCGAAGCTGGTTGTGGCTAGCTCGTGGAGGGCTTCGAGCCACTGTATGTGGCGTACCAAGGGAGTCACGTCGCGCGCCACGTGAATATAGTGCGAGACTGTCCCGTCATCAGCCATGACGGGTGTGATGGAGATATCGAACCACCCGCCCATTCTCGGCTCACGCAGCCGGCACTCCATGGTCGCGCCAGACTGGCCTAACAGACAGAACGGACACTGGGGGTGGGGACCTTGCAGCTCATGAACCACCTCGAAGCAGTGTCGTCCCTCCAGTTCTTTGACTGTGGTCCCCAATCGGTTAGCCGTAGCTTGGTTGGCCCGGATGATCCGCTGATCACTGTCGAGGAGCAGGACCGAGTCAGGCACCGCTGAGAACGTCGCCTGCAGTTGCCGCAGAATCTCCCGCAGGCGCGTTTCCTGCCGCTTGCGGTCCGTGATGTCCACTGCGACGAATGTCAGACCCTTGGAGTGATCGTCGGGATCGGCATAGGTCGAACTGAGCAGCACGTCCCGAACGGTTCCATCGGCCCGCAGGAACCGCGTCTCCACTCGGCCCGAGCCCTCGCGTGCGATCTGGGCGTATTTCTCCCGCCCAACGTACTCGAAGTCCTCGTCCGTCGGATACAGGATGCGCGCGCTCTTGCCAACGAGTTCTTCGCGCGTTCGACCAACCATCTGGCACAGGGCGTCGTTCGCCTCCAGGATAACGCGATCCTTGACAAGGCCAATGCCGTCAGGGGCCGCCATGAGCACGCTGGCCAACCGAGCGCGCTGCGCCTGCAACTCCCTGAGAAGCTCTTCCTGATGCGTCACCTCCGTCAACATGGCGAAGGAGCCGCGGTACTTGCCGCCCACGTCCATGCTGGCCGTTACGGAGACGAGAAACGTGCGGATGGTGCCGTCCTTAGCAATTACTCTCCGCAGGAAGCTCTCGGCGAGACCGGACTCGCGTATCGCGCTCCGCCGCAGTTGATCTTCCCGCTCCTCGGGCACCACGAACTCTGTGACCCGCCTTCCGACCATCTCCGCCGGCGTGTAGCCGAGCATCTGCGCCATTCGCTCGTTGACCCACGTGGTGCGCTGCTCGACATCGCAGAGCCAGATCCCTTCTTGCGCAGTGTCGAGGAACTGCTGCAGCTCGCGAGAACGTTCCGCCGCTGTCTCAATCGCAGCCCTCTCCGCCGTGAGGTCCCGGAGCACACAGTGGACGGACACAGTGCCGCCTGCTACCACTGCGCATGCTACGACCGAGACGACTCTGCGTGCACCGTTCCGGGCGGTGAGGGTAAGTTCTAGCGATCCCCGTCCGCGGCTCTGGACCAGTTCGCAGAGCATCTGCTGACACTTTTCCCGATCGCTAGGTTCGACGAAGTCCTTGAACGGCTGACCCCTGACTTCTTCATCGGTGAAACCGAGAAGCTCTCTCCAAGCCAGGTTCGCACGCAGGATTCGGCCTTCGGCATCCAGAGTGTGCGTCGGCAGAGGCGCGAACTCGTAGAGCGATCGGAACTGCTGTTCCCGCATCTCGAGGTCCTGCTGACGCCGCTCGATTCTTCGCCGATCCGCAATGTGCCGCAGCGCCCGACGCACTGCCGCGCCCAGGCGTACATCCATCGTGGCCGGGTCCTTGACCACGTAATCGAAGGCGCCCGCCCTGAGCGCCTCGATCGCCACTTCCTCGGAGCTGTGGCCAGTGAGGATGATAGTTACCGGCGGACCGGACAGGCCCGACATGAATGCGAGCACCTCGAATCCCGTGCGATCGCCTAACGCATAGTCGAGGATCGCCAGTTCGGGCCGAGCCTCCGCGGCCAGGCGCATCCCCTCGTCGCACGTCGCGGCGGCCATGCTGGTGACCGCGTGTCGTTCCAGCAGGGTCATGACGCTGGCACGGACCCCCGCATCGTCGTCCACCACAATGGCGACAACGCCTTCGGCCCCAGGCACTGCGGTGCTGACAGGGACTTGCGGCTCGTGGTGACTCATGCCAGGCCGGCCTGCCCGTCTACCTCGGGAACCTCCACCACCATGAGGAACAGGCCTAGCGTCTGGATGGCTTCCCGAAACTTATCGGGGTCTACAGGCTTCGTAACGTAACTGCTGCATCCTATATCGTGGCAGCGTGCCACCTCATGCGGATCATCCGTAGTCGTCAAGATGATGACGGGCACGCGACGGAGCACTGGCGAAGCCTTCACCCGGCGCAGGACCTCCACGCCGTCCGTTCTGGGCATCTTGATGTCGAGCAGCAAGATGTAGGAACCGCCCCTCACGGCATCGTTGTCGAGATAACGCAGCACTTCGTCTCCATCCTTGAACCGCAGCATAGGATTGACGAGACCAGCCCGCTGCAGGTTGGAGCTGATCAGCGCTGCGTGAGCATCGTTGTCTTCGGCGATAAGGACCGTCGTCTCGAGTATGTTCATCTGGGCTCCCTCAGCGCAACCTCATCTGCCTCGCTGACTGCCGGCACCGTGAAGCAGACGCGTGTACTCTTGCCTTCTTGCGATTCGATCCAGCAGCGTCCACCATGCCTACCGACAATGACCCGCACACTCGCGAGCCCCAGACCCTCTCCAGGAATGTCGTCGGGTGCCGCGCGTACGAACATCTCGAACACCTTCTCGACCTTGTCTGAAGGTATGCCGATTCCGTTGTCCTCCATACAGTATATCACGTAGCGGCCCTGAGGACTTCCGGAAACACGGACTTGGCACCGCCGGTTCGGATCGCGGTACTTCAGAGCGTTCGACAGAAGATTCCTGACGACATGTTCGAGACGCTCCGCATCGCCAAGGCACGGGGGAAGCTCCCCAACCTCCACTGCTGCCCCGGCACTCCTGATTTCCTGATCCATCGCATCCACCACTCTGCGCACGAGCATCGCCATGTCGACAGGCTCGGACCGATAGGTCGCGCGGCCGTAGCGCGAGATCGTCAGGACGCCATCTAGAAGCCTGCCCATGGTCTTCGCCGCATCGAGGATGAACGTGGTGGACCGTGGAAGATTGCTGTCGGTCAGCGCGCGGATCCTGTTCGCACGCTCCGCCGGCACAGAGAGACCCTCGAGGAGCCCCCTCAGCGCTTCGACATCGGCTTCCACTTCCTCCGCAAAGCTAGACACGGTGACGAGCGGGCTTCGCAGGTCGTGAGACACGAAGTGGAGGAGTTCGGTCAGCTCTCGATTCTTCTCCTCGAGGTCTCGCTTGGCCTCCTCGAGCTGCTCAAGGTTCAGCTTCTCCTTCGTGATGTCCTCGTAGGTTCCCAGCACGCCGACGATCTCTCCTCGGTCGTTCTTCAGTGGGACCTTGCTGGTGCGCAGCCAGCGACGGCGTCCATTAGGAATGTCCTGCGGTTCTTCGTAGGCGAGCTTCGCCTGGCCGCTCTCCATCACCTGACGATCATCCTCGCGGTACAGCTCAGCGTTAGCATGCCATGCCATGGCATAGTCATCTTCGCCCAGCAATTCCTCTGGTCTTTCCCGACCTGCGTCTTTGGCAAAGGGGAGATTGCATCCCAGGTAGCGACTCTTGCGATCTTTCCAGAAAACGCGTTGGGGAACCGTATCCAAGACTGTCCGGAGCAGAATCTCCGACTCTGCCAGCTTGTTGGCCATGGCGCTCCGGCGTACCTCCTCCTCGAGTAGCTGCTGGTAATATCGGCGCGTCTGCCGCTGCCAGACGGCCAAGAGAACAGCGAAGCACACCATGATGAGAGCGATCACCGCTGTTATCCACGGGATGATGAAGGCGCGGAGAAGCCGATCCGTTTCCTCCATGCTTTCCCGACCGACGAGAAGCCAGCCGGGTTGTTCGAGTGGCACGATCTGCGCCAGGCAGACCCTGCCACGGTCATCCTCGCCGTAGAGGTGACCCGTTCGTCCCATCACGGCTTGCGACAAGATGGTATCGTTGGCAGGAATCGGCTTCACGGTGCGCCGGACCGGCTGGGGCCCGCTCGTGCGAAGTACGACGCACCGCAGGTCGGGTGTCTGAACCAGCAGCGTCTCCCACGTATGACTGGTCTGAGATTGGCCGGCGAGCAATCTGAACAAGCTTTGTTGGGGATCTGTGACCAGCACGACCGCCCCAACCACCTTGCTGGGCGCTTCCGCGCGCCAGATTGGGGCCGCGACCCTGAAGGATGGTCCGCGTGGGCCGTCCTGCAGACCGTGGCTCACCGGCAAGCCAGCAGCGATGGCTTCCTGAGCTAGCCATCTGAGCTCCACCGGGTCCGCGTGAGGCTGTGACGGCTGGTGCAGTAGCACGTTGCCTTGGGCGTCCAGCAAGTGCACTGACACGTAACCTCGGTTCACCTGGAGAGCTTCCGCCCAGATACGAGCCGACTGCACTAGGCGCACACGCTCCTGCGCAGGAGCGTCCCGCAGAAACCGCGCCGTGGCCAGAGCGACGAGGCTCGCATCCTGTCGTGCTTGGTCCAGCCAGCCGTTGATACGGTCTGCCTGGAGGTTCGTCGTGCCCTGGACCTGCAGAACGCGGGATTCGCGGATCGCGTCCCGTTGGCGTTGGTAGAAATGGCGTGCGCCAAGGAGGGTGCCCACAACGAGCACGCAGAAGACGGCTGCCAACGCCAACGGCAGCCTGACCGTGGCTACTACTCGTCGCACAGCACAGACTCCTCAGCGCAATGCCAGCGGACAGTTCCCCGGACTGCTTCGCGTGGCCAGGGATGCGCGGTTGGCTGAGCCACGGTTCCTTCACGAACAGAGCAGTCCGTCTATCAGTACTCTACCAGGCCAGTGGAATCCTGCTTCATATCCATTGGGCAATGTCGGGCCGCCCGCCGGGACGAATCGGTGTCGCGTCAGCAGGAGAAAGCGTGCAGCGGCACGGAACTATCCACTAGCGCGGCTGCATGCCGCGAGAGTAGGGGGGTGGTCTCGCGAATGCACTGGACAACGGGGCGACGTGCGGCAGGGTCTGCTCTGTCGTGCTTGGGAGTTGCAGTCATGACCATGTCAGCTAGTGCCGAACTCACCGTACGAGTTGCGGTCCACAACGGTGCGCCGCGCATTCTGGTGAATGGCAAGCCAGTCCGGGCCAGGATGTTCTTCGGAGGTCCCGGGAGCAGTCCTATCTCGGTGGGACCGGAGGGCAAGCGGATCGAATTCGAGTTCGTAGCTTCCAGCAGCGCACCAGGCGATGGAACGATGCACTTCCGCTTCGGCCAGCGAGCGGGGGACATCTGGATAGACAACGTCGAGGTGCGGGATGGCGAGTCCGGCGCTGTTGTCCTACCTCGCGCCACGTTCGAGAGCGGTCGGACATCGCTGGACAAGGACTGGGTCGTATGGCCGTTCGGTGAGCGGAATACTGTGGGCGCAGTGGAGGTCTCAGCCGATGGAGGCGAGGGCAATTCGGCTGCCATGCACGTCCGCTTGCGCGAACCGGTGAGCGGCCCATGGCCCGACTTCCACATCTATCGCATACCGAACCTGCAGATCGAACGTGGTCGTACCTACAAGGTCTCTCTCTGGTGCCGCGCCGATCCTCCTCGAATGCTATCTGTCAACTTCTACCGCCCCGGCCCTACGTTCATTCACCTCGGAGGTCCACCAAGCCGCTACGAAAGCCAGATTCGTCTGGCGGCTGACGCTGACGTCCACTTCGTAAGCTTCATCGTGCCCACCCCATGGCCTCGTCCAGGTGAGGCCGAGGACTGGACCGCCGTAGACGCTGAATGCGATCGGGTGCTGAAGGCCAACCCGCGGGCCTTGCTTCTACCGCGTTTTGGACTGGATCCGCCATCCTGGTGGGCGCAGGAATACCCCGAGGCTATGATGGTCTGGGAGAATGGGGTTCGACGTCATACGGCTGTGCCAGCATCTCCTAGGTACAGGACGGATGCTGCGGCCCGAGCAGCTGCGCTGGTGGCCCACCTCGAGAGCCGCTACGGCGACCACATGGCCGGCTACCATCCCTGTGGCCAGAACACGGGCGAGTGGTTCTATGAAGAAACATGGGGCAGTTTGCTGAACGGCTATGCACCGGCGGATCAGGCCGGATTCCGTGACTGGCTGAGGAGGCGGTACCGGTCCGACGCGAATCTGCAAGCTGCCTGGAAGGATCCTGAGGCGCGGCTTGCCGACGTGGTGGTGCCACCACCCGCTGTCCGAAGGGCTGCTCCTAATGGCGTGCTCCGAGATCCGGCTTCGGAGCGCATGCTCGTAGACTTCGCTGAGTACCAGCAGCATGCCATGGCTGATCTGGTCTGCGAAATTGCCCGGGCCGTGCGACAGGCTTCCAGGGGCCGCAAACTCGTCGTGTTCTTCTATGGCTACGCCTATGAGTTCGGCGGTGTGCACCTCGGCCCTGCCACTTCAGGCCATTACGCCATGCGTCGTGTCCTCGAGTGTCCCGATATAGACGTTCTCTGTTCGCCGATCTCCTATGGCGACCGGGGTTTCGCACAGACCGGTCCCGTTATGTCCGCGGCAGAGAGCGTTCCCCTCACCGGCACTAAGATGTGGCTTCAGGAAGACGACACCCGTACTCACGAAAGCCCCGATACTCCTGATGCCATCGCACGTTGCGCCAACCTCTACGAGACAACCCAGGTCCTCACGCGTAACATCGCGAACGAAGCGACCCGGAATATGGCGACCTGGTGGATGGACCTCGGCATGGAAGGTTGGTTCGACGACCCGGAGCTCTGGGCCCTGTTGAGGCGGCTCGAGCCACTGGACAGGGTATTCCTCCAACAGCCCATACCGTACCGGCCCGAGGTCGCGTCGGTCATGGACGAACGCTCCATGCTTCTCGTCGCGCCGGGCGCTTACGACGTAACATTCCCCATCATCTATGGCGCCAGGCACCAGCTAGGCCGCATGGGCGCGCCGTACGGGCAGTACCTCCTGGATGACGTGGTAGCCGGCAGGGTGCGGGCGCGCATGTACGTGTTCCACAACGCCTGGTGGCTCGATGCCCAGACGCGCAGACAGATTCTGAACCGAACTGCGGGCGCGCTGCGTATGTGGTGCTACGCTCCTGGCGCATGCGAGAGTAGCGGCATCTCGTTGCAGGCCATGCGGGAGCTCACTGGCTTCGAATGCGCACAGGTTTCGCCCGAGCAAGCCATCGCCACTCCAACAGAGACAGGGCGCCGCCTGGGTCTGACAACGGCTTTCGGGACACCCCGTCGCGTGGCACCCCTCTTCGCAGTCAAAGACGCCTTGCCGGAGGAGACGCTGGCAACCTATCCGGACGGCAGCGTGGCCGTGGCCTTGCGCACGCGAGTCGACGGTTGGTCCCTGTTCGTCGGTGCGCCGGGCATGACGCCCGATCTGCTCCGAGTTGCAGCCCGTACGGCCGGTGTCCACCTCTACACAGAGCACAACGCTGGGGTGTGGAGCAGCGGACCTGTGCTGGCAATCGAAGCCTTGGAGACTGGCCCTCTGACCGTTCACCTCCGCAAACCGGCAAACGTGCGAGATCTGTTGACTGGCCGCGTGCTATCCTCAGGGAAGGAACTGACACTCCCGCTACAGCGTGGAGAAGTGCGCCTCCTGCGTGTGCGATGAGCAACACAGGGATCGATCAAGGAGACTGACGAACTAGCATGCGCCTATTCTTCGCTGTGACGATACCGCCGGAGGTTCTCCTGGCCCTGGAGAAGGTTCAAGCCGATTTACGCCGTGCCATGGAGTGCCCGTCCATTCGCTGGGTCCGCCCCGAGCAGTTCCACTACACCGTGAAGTTCCTAGGCGAGCAGACCATGTCACGGGCACAGAAGGCTGTGGAGATTGCCGAGCGGATCTGCGACAATTTAGCACCCTTCCGTTTGACGCTGGGCGGCCTCGGCGCTTTTCCCACACCACGTCGGCCGAGCGTTCTCTGGATTGGGGCCACATCCGGCGCTCAGGAGTTCGAGCGCATGGCCAGGCTCATGGACGATGCCCTTGCCCGGGAGCATTTCCGCCGCGAGAGCAAGGTTCCGACGGCCCACCTGACGATAGCGCGGATCAAGACTTACGAGGCGGAGTCCGCTGCCGCCGATGGACTTGCCCAACTGAACCTCGGCGAGATCGCCACCATTACCGTGGACAGCATGGTACTCATGCGGAGCACACTCCGCCCGACAGGATCTGAGTATTCGCTGGTAGAGCGCTTCCCTTTCAGAGGCGAGCACCCGGGTTAGACGAGTCCCCGCTGTGTCGTCAGGCGAGCTCCGCCAGCTCTGCGTGAAGCGCGTCGGCAACCGCGGCGCATTCCGCTTCCGTGACTACTAGCGGTGGCAGAAACCGGAGAATACTGTCGCCCACGGCATTGACGATGACACCACGCGTGAGAAGGCCACGCTGCACCTTTCGCGCCTCCGGTACAGCTAGCTCCAGGGCCAGCATCAGCCCAACGCCACGCGCTTCTTTGACAACGGCGGGATACTCTGCTGCCAGCTCTTCCAGACGCCCGAGGAAATAGCCACCGACACTGGCTGCTCGGTCCATGAGCGCCTCGCTCTCGATCACGTCCAGTGTCGCCAACGCTGATGCGCAGGCCAGAGGCTGGCCGCCGAACGTCGAACCGTGGTCGCCAGGAACCAGCACTTTCGCCGCATCGCCCCGTGCCAGACAGACCCCCATGGGAACTCCTGAGGCTACACTCTTGGCCAGCGTCACAATATCTCCTTCCACACCGGCGGTCTGCGACGCCAAGAAGCGACCCGTGCGCCCCATCCCGCTCTGCACCTCGTCGAAGATCAGCAGAGCGCCCACCTCATCGCACAGCGCGCGGATGAGCTTCAGGAAGTCGGTCGGGACAATGCGAATGCCGCTCTCTCCCTGGATCGGCTCGATCATCACGGCGCAGGTTCGTTCGGTAATCGCAGCATCCAGGGCTTGCACATCGCCGACATCTACATAGACGAATCCCGGCGGCAGTGGCGCGAACGGCGCCTGGTATTTCTCCTGCGCCGTCGCTGTGACCGTGGCCAGTGTGCGGCCATGGAAGGAACCTGTGAAGGTGACGATCTCGTAGCAGTCCTGGCCGCGATGCATCTTGCCCCACTTGCGGGCTATCTTGATCGCGCATTCGTTGGCCTCTGCCCCGGAGTTCCCGAAGAACACACGCTCCATGCCCGTCAAGGCGCATAGCCGCGCAGCCAGCCTGGGCTGCAGCTCATTGTAGAAGTGGTTGCTGACGTGCATCAGGCGCCCAGCTTGCTCAGCGATGGCCTGCACCACGTGGGGGTGACAGTGCCCCACGCCACAGACGGCGATCCCGGCCAGGAAGTCCAGGTATTCGCGACCCGCCGCATCCCACACGCGCGTGCCCTCGCCACGGACAAGCTGAACCGGCTGGCGCGCGTAGGTGCTCATCACGTGACTCTCGTCGGGCAGGTCCACCTGTGTTTCACAGGCAATCTCGGGATGCTGGTTCATCGCGTGTTACTCCTCCGGACTCTGGCCGCCTCGTCGTGCGGCGCTTTCGGGAGCTTTTCGCCCCGTTTCTGCGTATAGTAGCTTGCGCAGAGTCGCACAGATACGAGGCGTGCTCTGCTCTGAAGATGACAGGATACCACGCAACATGACGACAGAGATTCCCCTCGAAGAGGGATTCCATAACCGGCAAGACGTGCCGTGCGCCTTCGCGGCTGAAGGTCTTTGCGGCAAAGCTCACACCGACGCCGAGAGATGCAACGAGTGTCAGCGGTACAACGACCTTCTGCGGAGCGCGAGGGAGCTATACAGTAACGTCCGGTGGTTATTGACCCCGGATGGTATGCTGGTGGGTCTCGACTAAGTAGGCTAGGCCTGCACACATGGCGCTACGCGCTCACGGTCGCGTGGCTGCTTTCATGCGCGGTGGAGTAGCGGCCGGTGGGCTACTCTCAGGCGGCAACAGTGCATCCGCCTCCGAAGCAAGCCTCGTCCGGTGCTTTGTAGGGGCATCCGTCCCAGCAGTGCCCGGGTCCTTCGCAGCTTCGTCCCATAGCCGCTACCTGACAGCCCTTGTAACAGGCGCATCTCCACGGCCAATGTCTCTCCGGATCGGCGGAGCGGCTCGCCTTGCAGCAAGGGCAGTGGGGCGCGCTGTAGTCAATCTCGATCGTGATCATGAACCTGCTTCTCGCTCCCTCGGACCGATGGTCCCTTCCTTCAGCATGGTGAGCAGCGCGGAATCCTCCGTCGTAAGAGGCAAGTCCACCCTCCCGCGTCGGCGGCACGACTCGTACGTCGCGAAGATGACTTCGGTGGATTGGATAGCGTGGTAGCTGGACAGGAGCGGTCTGTCTCCTGTATCGAGGCACCGAACAATGTCCGCCGCCACTCTCTCGTGCGCGATACCGTCGTGGATGCCCTCGGTCGTAGGCACGATCTGCCAGCCCACAGCACGGTCGGTCCACAGGCGGAGCACCGGTTCGCCCCAGCCCACCTCGATGATGCCCTTGTCCCCCACGAGCCGGTTGGCACACCCGATATCCATCTCGTAGCCTGTATAGAGCGTCGCTCGGACGCCGTTGGCGAACTTGAAATGGCAGAGTCCTTGCTCCTCCAGGGGGACGCCGAAGACCTTGCGCACCTTCCTGGCGTCGATCTGCCCCAGGACCCACTCTGCAGGCGTCTCGTCGTTGTAGAAGAACATCATGTCCAGCCAGTGCGTACCCCAGTCGAACATGTCGCCGCACTGGGCCTCCAGTCGCTGGAGCGTGCCGATAGCGCCTTCACGTAGCAAACGCTTCGCGGTCTGGAACGGTTCGAGGAAGCGTCGCTGATGGTTGAACGTAAGCTGGACGCCCAGTTCCGCACATCGGCTGTGCATATTCTTGGCCTCGCCCCACGTCGGCGCCATGGGCTTCTCGCAGTGGATGGCGCGAACGCCCGCTTCGGCGGCCGCCAAGGTCATGGGAGCATGCAGATCGGGCCATGTGCAGATGCTCACAATGTCTGGCTTCTCCGAGCAGAGCATTTCTTGGTAGTCAGCGTAGATGCGCGGCCCGCCGTACTGAGCAGCGAAGGCATGCGCATTGTCCATGTTGATATCGGCGATGGCCACCAGGTCACATCGGCCCGTCTCGAGGAAGCCACCGACGTGGGCGTGTGCCATCCCGAAGCCCGTGGCGCCCTCTGTTTTCCACGGTCGCCCTACACCGATCACCGCCAATCTGTACCGTTCGCTCATGCGCGCTCCTCCTCGTCAAGATTGTGACTTATTTCGCGAATGTTCGGTATGGGTCCTGCCAAGTACTCCCGCCTTCGCGGATTCTCGGTCAAGATGAGTGAGTGGAGAGGATGGAGGAATCGCTCCGTGCCCCGAGTTCGTTCGCACTCAGTTACGGAAGCTGGTCCAGGTGCTCAAGCAGCCAGCGCCTCTTCTCCGCAGCGGGCATAGACCGTATTCGCGCTGCCTTTGTAGCAACCTTGGCTCGATACTGCTCGATCGTGCACAGCGGGCGGGCCGGGTTTCCGGCGATGACTGTGCCTTGGGGAACCGACCGAGTCACGACCGAGCCGGCACCTACCACGCAGTTGTCGCCGATCGCGACGCCCGGTAATATGATGGCCCGTATTCCTATGAAGACGTTGTTACCAACGCTAATGCGTCCGAACACATCCAGGTCTGGATCTTCCTGTCGAAACACCCAGACGCCGCCGTCGTGGGTTACGAACTGTACGCCGGCCGCTATCGTGACGTGGTCGCCGATGGTGATAAGGTAGGGTTCGGAGCCGAAGCAGGAGAGTGGATTGCACAGAATCCGGCAGTCCTTGCCGATGGTCGCCCCCATACGCCGCGCTAGCCCGACGGGATTCCGGTAGGCATACAACCTAAGCCAGGCCAGCCTCGCAATGCTAAGCATTGGTCGTTCGCCCTGCCCATCGGCGCAGTGGCCGTATCGTTGCTACGTCCAGACTTGGCTGGGCGAACACGTAGGCCGCATAGCGCGCCAGACGCTCTGGGGTGCTCCAAAGCCCCTCCTTGCACGCGATCGCAAGGAAGTCCGCAAGGGCATTCGGCTGTGGTGCAGGGGCTTGAGGCGGCAATGGTCGGTCCTTTCTCTGTGCTCAGGTCCTCCGGCAGGGTCTCGTGGGCCATGATACCTCGTCCGCCGTTACCAGGCGAGTCTGGGCAGCCCTTGGCCCTGGTGGAGCTTAGTCTGGCGGAACTCGGGTGGCCGCCCCCCTTCGTTCACAACCGGCGGGAGCCGAGAGGGTATGATACCCGTTGCGAATGTCCACTACTCCAACAACATGCGACGACGGTCCAACACACACCATGAATGACGCCGGTGCCGGTTCCGAGACTGACGCACCGGCGCCCCGGAAGCCGCCGGCCAGGCTCCGGAGGAGTATCCTGTCCGTGTTCGGGACTGAACTGGGCGTCCTAGTGCTGGGCGTTGCGAACACGGTATTGGCTACGAGAGTCCTGGGACCGACGGGCCGCGGCCAGGTGGTCCTCGCGCTGAATGTTGCCACACTAGTCCAGGCGACGTTTCATCTCGGCGTCCCATGGTCGGTCAACTACTTCGTGGCGCGCGGCCAAGGCAGTGCTAGTGCCAAGCGCGATACCGTAGGCGCATTGTGGCGCCTTGTCCCGTTCGTAGTGGCCATGTGGCTCCTGTCCTATGCTGTCGTCTTCGCGCTGCGGAGAGTGCCTTTCCTCAAAGGTCTGACGCCGGTGCTGCTCGGGTTGTCGGCTCTGTTCGCCATTCTGCTGTTCCTGCGCAATACTCAGGCCAGTTTCTTTGCGGGTCTCAAGGACTTCAGGAGCCGGAACTCCCTGTGGGTAGCCATGCCTGGGCTCGTAGTCTTGGCCCTAGTCGTGAATATGGCCCTTTCGTTTCGCCTCACGGCGAACATCGTGGTCGGTCTGAATGTCCTCGCATCGATTCTCACCGTGGGTGCAGGTCTGGCGATCTTGACGCTGAAGCATCACGCGCCCATCTGGGCGCCGGGGGAAGCGTTGTTCACGCGAGAGTTCCTGCGCTACGGCATGCGATTCTACATTGGCCTCCTGGCGCAGGTTCTGAACTACCGTTTGGACAGTTTCATCGTCAACGCCTTCCTGGGTAATGCCCAGTTGGGTCTGTATTCCACAGCGGTCGCTGTCGCGGAGTTGCTCCTCTTGGTGCCGACGGCCGTCAATATCGTCGTCTACCCCACCGTTTCCTCCCTCCAGGGCGAGGCCAGAGACCGGCTGGCCATGCTCGCCACCGGTGCCACACTCTATGTCGTTGCGTTGCTGGCCCTTGTATGGGCACTCGCCGTTGATTGGATCATTCCCATGGCGTTCGGCCCCGCGTTCGCCGGATCCGTCGCGCCGGCGCGGTGGCTGTTGCCAGGCATGGCCGCCATCGCCGTCGTCCGCGTGCTGTGTCACGCTGCCGCGGGCGCTGGCCATCCGGAGGTGCTGACATACACGACCGTCGCTGGCCTGGTGCTGACCGTGCCGCTGGATTTTCTCCTGATCCCTCGGTCGGGCATTGTGGGCGCTGCGGTCGCGTCATCCCTGGCGTACTCTTTGTCGGGCATCATGGTCCTCTTGCTGTATCGCCGCACATCACGGTTGTCGGTGAGTAACATTCTGTCTGGAGTGTTCGTGGAACCCGGCACGTGGGCGGTGCAGTCTATACGCGCGAGACGTGCAGGTTGAGCTTCTGGGGGTCTGAGAGTGGTGCCTGGTAGTGCAGCCGAGTTTCGACGACGCCATGACCTCGACCGCGCATCGAGATCCGTTGTTCTCGGCGACACTGTCCGGAAGCGAGGCCGGCCGGACTTGCTCCGAATCGAAGTGGAGAAAACTCGGTCTGCCCACGGAATATCGGAGGAGGGTCGGTTTCGCGTGCCCCAGGTGCTCGAGTTTCAGGAAGCCGAAGGCGTAGCCGTGTTCGAGCGGATCCACAACGCGGCTCCGCTAGCCTGCGCGCCGAAGGCCATCTACCGCGATCACTCTCTAGCCGAACGGCTAGGCACCGTCTTGGCGCACATTCACACGCACCTTACACTGCCGCAGGAACTGGAGTCGAGCTTACCTCCCGATTACGACTGCAGCACGGGAGATCGGGTCTGGTTGCACGGCGACTTCACGGGATCCAACATCCTGCTTTCCGTGCAGGACCAGACGCCAATCATTATCGACTGGCTGACATCGTGGCGCGTTGGCGAGACGGTGACGACGGGTACGCCCCTCTTCGATGTGTTCTGGTTCGTCCGATGGCATTATCTCCGGCCGGGTATTATATTTCGCCACGGCAAACCAGTTGACGAGTTCTGCCTACGTTTCATCACTGCGTACCTGGAGAGTACTCACGTTCGAGTGACTATGAAGGATGTGGGCGCGTATATGCGTCGAGTATGGCCTGTGGATGCCGGCCGTCGGAATGCTATGAGCCCCTGGAGACGACGGGTCTGTTGGCTGCTGGGAGACCTGAGGCTTCTGCGGCTTGTTGGCCGACTATGAAACGCGAATGAGTACATCACCCAAGCACGACGACGAGAGCGCGATGACGGGGCGGGATTACCGTCGGTCCCACATGACGCCTGGCAAGGGGAAAGCATATGATGCACGCTTCGCCGAGAACCGCCATCGCAACATGGTCTGGGCGATCGAGCAACAGGTGTTGCTCGAAGTCCTTCGTAGGTATGCGCCGAGGCGACCGCTGCGGCTATTGGACTTCGCTTGCGGCACAGGTCGCATCGTGTCCTATCTGGAGCCCCACGTGGCCGAGGCGGTTGGTGTGGATATCTCAGCCGAGATGCTCGGCGTAGCTCGTGAGCGTGTCCGCTCGGCCGAACTGGTAGAATCAGACATCACACAAGAGGACGTACTGGCCGGACGGACGTTCGACGTCGTCACGGCCTTCCGTTTCTTTGCCAACGCGCAACCGGAACTGCGCTCGAGCGTTCTCAGCGTGCTTGTCCGCCATCTGGAGCCGGACGGAATCCTAGTATTTAACAATCACCAGAACTCGGACAGCAGTCTCCTCCGCGTCGCGCGATTCCTTCACCGACGCGTCGGTGGCAGGATCCTGTCTGATCGGGAGGTCGTGGAGATGCTCCGTGCGGCCGGGCTCCGCGTCCTCCGCACCTATTCCGTGGCCTTCCTTCCGTTCTCGGAACAGCGCATGCTCTTGCCCGCGCCGATCATTCTGCCGTTGGAGCGGTGCCTCACAGCCCTTCCCATGCCGCACTGTGTGGCGTCGCTAGCACAGAACCGGATCTACGTCACAGCGCTGGCTTCCGATGGCGCACGCATTGCCGACAGGCACGTGTAGTACAATGGCTTCCGTGCACGTATCTGACATACGGAACGCTCGTCCGACCCCTATAGCCGCCACAGCCGGCGAGGTCCAGCCAACCGCTGCTCAGCCGCAGCCGGGGCTCAGCGTTCATCTCAACCGATTCGTTCGCGTTGCCTTCATCCTCTTCGCCGGCTCCCTGCCGTTCGACATGTTCTCGGTAGTCGGTGAGACGTTCGCACTCACCAAGATCATCGGGTTCCTGTTCTTGGCCGCGGCCCTGCTTCAGCCGCGCGTGACACTGCGGCGTCCTCCGGCCGCGTTTTGGTGGTTCTTCGCTTATCTCATGGTGGCCTTCCTGATGGGTCTGCCGCTCTCCGTGAACTATGCCAGCGCGGTCCTTGGCAGGCTGACGACTGTGGCGCAACTTCTATGCATGATGTGGATAACGGCGAACGTCATGAGGGACGAAGAGGCGGCAGTTCTGGGGCTACGCGCGTTCGTGGCAGGCTGCGTGTCCATTGCCGTGCTGATGATGCTTGGCGTCGGTCGCACCACAGTTCTCACTAGTCACGGAGCCCGCCTATCCTTTGGAGGGGCTAACGCCAATGCTCTCGGCGCGACCCTGGCCCTGGGTCTCCTCATACACATCGGCATGGCCTTCACCTCCCGCTTCAGTAGCCGCTTCGGAAAGTGGACAACCCCGGTGGTGGTGCTCGTGCTCCTCTACGCTATGGCGAGTACGGGGTCCCGTGGAGCGGTCGTCGGTATTGCCGGAGGGCTCCTCACGCTGGCCTTCCAGGGCGAGACGCTGGCCCGAAGATTCCGCAACCTGGCTCTGTTCGTCGTGCTTGGTACGGTCCTGTACTACACCGTCTACACGGTGTTCATCTCCCGCGCTCGATGGGAAGAAGCCGTGGCGGCTGGACGGCTGGCGGGACGGGAGCGGATCTACCCAGCGGCTCTGGCGATGATATGGGAACGCCCAGTCCTGGGCTGGGGACCGGAGGGGAACACACGGGAGCTGGCCAAACGAGCCCCAACGACAGAGCAGCGGCGGGAGTCCCTGGACCCCCATGACCTCTACCTGTACATCCTCACAGAGACAGGCGTCGTCGGTATGGTCCCGTTCCTGGCGGGGGTCGGAGTGTGCTTCGCATTGGCCCGGAGGGCGAGCCGCACTAGACATGGCATGCTGCCCATCATGCTTACAGTCGCGGTGATGGCTGCAGCCTTGACGAGCAACTGGATCCGTCGAAAGCCGCTGTGGTTCGTATTCGGCTATGCGCTGGCGGCGGGGGCGAATGTGAGCCGTCGCAGGCGTGCGGTTCTGGGTCCGGGCGGCCGATTGCAGATACCATCGGCTCAGAGCCGATCCTTCATTGATGCAACGACCTCGTCCCCTCCGTCCTCGTAGCGGCAACTTGAAGGTCCTGTGCTTCATAGACAACCTTGGTCCGGGCGGGGCACAGAGACAGCTGGTGGAACTTGCCTTGGGTCTGAGCCGGCGGGGACTGGATGCGGAGATGCTCACATATCACGAAGGTGGCCACTTCGCGGGACGTTTGCTCGACGCCGGCGTGCCGATACACACGATCAGGGCCAACAGTCTCCTACGGAAGGTCCGTGCAGTGCGCACGGTAATTCGGTCGCTATCCCCGGATGTCGTGTTGGCGTTTCTCCCTATGCCGAGCCTCTATGCGGAGTTGGCTGGCATACCTAGGCGGCAGTGGGGACTGGTCGTGGGTGAGCGGTCCTCTACCCCCGATTACAGGACATTCCGCGTGCGTCTCCGGCGCGCGTTGCACAGCCTAGCTGACGCCGTCGTCACAAACTCTCACGCCAATCGCCTGATGATTGAACACACGAACCGGAGGTTGCGTGGACGTGTATGGACGATCTACAACGGGGTGAACTTCGAGGCGTTCCCGTTTCTCCCTCTGCCGGAGCGCTCCTGGGGTAACCTGCGCATTACGATCGCAGCGAGTTACCAGCGCCTGAAGAACGTGACCGGCTGGGTGCGGGCTATGCAGGAGATCCGCCTGCGATGGCCTAACCTACACGTTCAGACGGACTGGTATGGAGGGCGGGCGTCTGCCGGCCGGGGAGCGGATGAGCGCGAGGCCGCCGAGTCTTTGATCCTGCAGCACGGTCTTGAAAACCTGGTCCGTTTGCATGAGGCGGAGACGAACATCGCTCGTAGATACGCCGAAGCGCATGTCGTTGCCCTGCCATCGCTCTACGAAGGATTGCCGAACGTCGTATGCGAAGGAATGGCGATGGGTAGGCCAATCGCTAGCAGTGCCGTCTCGGACATGGGCAACCTCGTAGTAGAGGGTGTCACCGGCACGCTCTTCGATCCACGGGAGGTCGGCTCCATAGCTGCGAGTGTCGCGACGTTAGTCGAAGCCGGTGTGGATGCCTTGCAGGAGATGGGACGGCGTAGCTTCGAGCGAGCGCGCCAGTTGCTAGATCCGGACAAGGTACTCACGTCTTACAGTAAGATCCTCGAGTCGGCAGCGGTGGGTAGGCCAGGACCTCCGCTCCACTGGCCAGAGCAGGTTCCTGACACTGCGCTTGCCACGTTGTCACTTCCATGCGGCTCGTAGGTTGGAGCGTTATCGCCGTCGCGGCTCTGGCACGCCGTCTCGCCATGTGGCTGCTTATGCCTCTGTTCGGCAGTCACGGGAAACATTTCCGCTTCGACCCGCGCGGCTGCTACAGCTTTCGCAACATCCATGTCGGCGACGACGTCAACCTCGGATTGCGACCAACCATCATAGCGGCACGCTCGACCGTCCGTATTGGGAACAAAGTCATGCTCGGCCCGGAGGTGATGATCATCGGGGGTGGGCACAATACGCGCGAAATCGGCAGAGCCATGATGGACGTTACGGAAAAGCGGCCCGATGACGACCTTGGTGTGGCTGTCGAGGACGATGTGTGGATCGGCGCGCGGGCTATCATTCTGCGAGGCGTAAGGGTTGGCCGCGGCTCGGTAATTGGAGCGGGGGCGGTGGTAACGAGCGATGTGCCGCCCTACGCGATAGTAGCCGGCTGCCCCGCGAGGGTTCTGCGCTTCCGCTGGGACGTCGAAGGCGTGCTACGTCACGAAGAGCTTCTATATCCCATAGAGAAGCGCCTGTCCCGCGCTGAGCTCGAAGCTGCTCAGCAGTCATACTTGCAGACGGAGAACTGAGCCAGTTGCCGGGTCTCTCCGTCCTCCTCGTCTCCCCGCTCCCGCCGCCGCCTGGGGGGATCGCGACGTGGACGCGCATCTTGTTGCGGGAGCTGGAGAGGCGGGGGAGTGTCCAGGTGCTGCACTTGGATACGGCGGTCCGTTGGCGCGGGGTCACGCAGCTTTCCGCTCCCGTGCGGCTGACTGGGGGCGCGGTACAGGCGATCCGGGACGTGGTGCGCTTTCGCAGTTTCTTGGCGCGGGGGGCGCCGGACGTGGTGCATGTTTGCACGAGCGCTGGGCCGGCTCTCGTGCGGGACTTGTGGATGCTCCGACTGAGCCAAGCGCGGAGGGTACCTGCCGTCATTCACTATCGGATGGGCCGGATACCGCGGCTCCGGGAAGCGGAGAACCGGGAATGGACGTTGCTGCGACGCTGCACCGAAGCGGCGGCACGGACGCTGGTACTGGACCGGCGCTCGGAGCGGGTGCTGCAGGGGGCTTGCCCAGGCGCGGACGTGCGGACGATGCCGAACATGGTGGACGTCGAGGCGGTGGAGGCGGCGTTGGCTGCCATGCCAATAGAGGCCGTAGGTCCTGGGCGATCGGCTGAGATACCGGTAGTGGCCTATGCGGGGCATGTGCTGCCGTCGAAGGGGGTGAGCGACCTGGTCAAGGCCTGCGTGTTGGCGGAGGTGGCCGTGGAGCTTCGCATGGCAGGTCCGGTGGAGGCGGGGTACCGCCGGGAGCTGGAGGCGATGGCCCAGGGAGGCGTCCGGCTGGAGTTTCGTGGTACGCTATCTTACGAGGACACCATGCGGATGATCGCTGGGGCGGATGTGTTCGCCCTTCCGAGCCACTCGGAGGGGTTTCCGAACGTGGTGGCGGAGGCCATGGCGTGTGGGCGCGCGGTGCTGGGCACCGACGTGGGCGCGATCCGTGACATGCTGGAGGTGGATGGCAGCGACCCGTGCGGGATCTGCGTGCCTGCGAGGGATGTGGACGCACTGGCGCGTGCCATCGCGCGATTGACAACCGACGCCTGTCTTCGCGAGCGGATGGGGACGGAGGGCAGGCGCCGCGCTCGAACCGAGTATGCGGCTCCAGTGGTGACCCATCGGCTCGTAGAGTTGTGGGGGGAGTTGGCCCAGTAGGATGAGGCGGTCCGAATAGGCGAAGCAGGAGGCGGCATGTTCGACGACAAGGTGGTGTTGATCACTGGCGGCACGGGTTCCTTCGGGAACGCGGCGGTGCGGCGGTTCCTGGCGACGGACGCCCGGGAAATCCGTGTATTCAGCCGGGACGAGAAGAAGCAGGAGGACATGCGGCTGCATTACGGCACTCCGCGCCTGCGGTTCTATATCGGGGATGTGCGCGAGCCGCAAAGCCTCCATGACGCCATGGTGGGGGTCCATTACGTTTTCCATGCGGCGGCGCTGAAGCAGGTGCCTTCCTGCGAGTTCTATCCCATCGAGGCCATCAAGACCAACTCGTTGGGGGCGGAGAACGTGCTCACGGCGGCCATGGAGTGCGGCGTGGAGCGTGTGGTGGTCCTGAGCACGGACAAGGCGGTGTATCCCATCAACGCCATGGGGCTGAGCAAGGCGCTCATGGAGAAGCTCATGATCGCCAAGTCCAGGGTCGCTGCGGAGCGCGGTTGCATCATGTGTGGAACGCGCTATGGCAATGTCATGGCGTCGCGGGGCTCGGTCATACCCCTGTTCATCGAGCAAGTCAAGCGCGGTGAGCCGCTGACGGTCACCGATCCGAACATGACGCGGTTCATGATGTCCATCGAGGATGCGGTGGACTTGGTGCTGTTCGCGTTCGAACACGGAGAGCCGGGCGACATTTTCGTGCAGAAGGCGCCGGCGGCCACCATCGGAACCTTGGCCGAGGCGGTGAAGCGGGTGTTCGGTGTGGACAATCCGGTCCGGATTATCGGGACACGGCATGGCGAGAAGCTGTACGAGACGCTGCTCACGCGGGAAGAACGCGTCCGGTCGGCGGACCTAGGACGGTACTTCCGCGTGCCTGCCGATACGCGGGATCTCAACTACGCCCTGTACTTCACCGAGGGCATGCCTCAGGCCAGCCAGGTGGAGGACTATCATAGCCATAACACGGAACGGCTGGATGTGGACGGGATGGTCCGGCTGCTGATGAACCTTGAGTATGTTCAAGAGCAGTTGGAGGGATGGCAGCGGCCATGACCCGAGTGCTGGTAACAGGTTCGGCGGGGTTTGTTGGCCGCAACCTGGTCGTGGCTCTCCGTCGCCGAAAGGATGTGGAGATTCTGGAGTACGACCTGGGAACGCCCGGAGATCTGGCCGATTTGGTGGCTCAGGCGCAGGTCATCTACCACCTGGCGGGTGTCAATCGGCCCCAGGACCCGGCGGAGTATGCCGCTGGTAACACCGGCTCGACCGCTCAGGTCTGCCACCTCGCGGCCGCAGCACCGGAGCCGCCCCTGATCGTCCTGTCTTCGTCCATTCAGGCGGAACTCGACAATCCATATGGGCAATCCAAGCGCGCTGCGGAAGACGAACTCCGCCGCTACGCCGACCGGACGGGTGCGACGGCTGTGGCGTTCCGGCTGCCGAACGTTTTCGGCAAGTGGTCGCGGCCGAACTACAACTCGGCAATCGCCACCTTCTGCCATAACCGATCACGCGGCCTACCGATCACCGTCAGCGACCCGGCACGCGAGATGCAACTGGTCTACATTGACGACGTCGTCTCCACGTTCATGCAACTGTTGGACGAGCCGGGAGAGCGGGGATTTCGCTACGGGCGTGTGGAACCGGTCTTCCAAATCACGTTGGGCGAGATCGTGGAGCGCCTCGAGGCCATCCGTCAAAGCCGGCAGACTCTCATGCTGCCGGATCTTGGGGATCCGCTAAACCGGCGGCTCCTGGCGACGTACAACGCGTTCCTGCCGGAGGATGGGTGGAGTTATTCCTTGCAGCGGCGGGCTGACAATCGGGGCGTGCTGGCGGAGTTCCTGAAAACGGCCGGTGCGGGGCAGATCTTCGTCTCGACAACGAAACCCGGTGTAGTTCGCGGAAACCATTACCACGATACGAAGGTGGAAAAGTTCCTCGTTCTGACGGGCGAGGCGGAGATACGGCTGCGGCGGATCGGTACCGAGACTGTCGAGCGGATCCGGGTCCGCGGTGATGACCTCAGAGTAGTGGACATTCCACCAGGATGGACTCATTGCATCGAGAACGTCGGAACCACGGACATGGTTACCCTGTTCTGGGCGTCGGAGGTGTTCGATCCGGAGCAGCCGGACACCTACTTCGAAGAGGTAGACTGTGGCTAAGCTCCGCGTGGCCACGATCGTGGGCACTCGGCCGGAGATCATCCGCCTCTCGCGCGTCATCGCGGCCCTGGATCGCTACACCGACCATGTGCTCATCCACACGGGCCAGAACTACGATTACGAGCTGAACCAGGTCTTCTTCGAGGACATGGAGATTCGGCCGCCGGACCACTATCTGGACGCGGCTGGCGAGACGGCAGCGGAGACCATCGGCCAGACCATCGCCCGCGCCGACCGGGTGCTGGGGGAAATCCAGCCGCAGGCGTGTCTGGTGCTCGGCGACACGAACAGCTGCCTGGCTGCCATCGCGGCCAAGCGGCGGCGTATTCCCGTTTTCCACATGGAGGCGGGCAACCGCTGCTTCGACCAACGCGTGCCGGAAGAGATCAACCGGCGGATCATCGATCACATCGCCGACATCAACATGCCCTACAGCTCCATCGCGCGGGAGTATCTCCTTCGGGAGGGTATTCCGCCTGATACGGTGATCAAGACCGGTAGCCCCATGTTCGAGGTGCTGCATTACTACATGCCGAAGATACGTGCCTCCACGGCGTTGGAGCGCCTCGGGCTAACGCCGCACTCCTACTTCGTCGTGAGTTCCCATCGAGAGGAGAATGTGGACTCGCCGGTGCTCTTCGGCAAGCTGCTCGAGATCCTTAACACCCTGGCGCAGCGATTCCGGTTGCCGGTGATCGTTTCCACACATCCGCGTACTCGAAAGCGTTTGGAGGCGTCGGGCCGCAAGGTGGATGAACGGGTCCGTTTCCTGAAGCCGCTGGCGTTCACGGATTACGTGCGACTGCAGGCGGAAGCGCGCGCGGTGTTGTCCGACAGTGGGACGATCACGGAGGAGTCTTCCATCCTGAACTTCCCGGCCCTCAACATTCGGGAGGCTCATGAGCGCCCCGAGGGCATGGAAGAAGGCGCGGTCATGATGGTGGGCATGGACTTGGAGAGCGTGCTGCAAGGGCTGGAGATTCTCGAGGCGCAACCACGAGGGGAGCAGCGGCTTCTTCGTATCGTTTCGGACTACACTGCGCCCAACGTTTCCGAGAAGGTGGTGCGGATCATCCTTTCGTACACGGGCTATGTGAACCGAACCGTCTGGCATCAGCACTGACTGCCTGTTGCCCATGCACGTCCTTCTCTTCACGCACTACTTCCCGCCAGAGATCGGCTCAGGTCCTCATCTCCCGTACGAGTTGGGCGAGACCTTAGCGCAGCGTGGGCACCGGGTCACCGTGGTGACGAACTTCCCGCGTTACAATGTACCGGTCATGCCGCAGCAGTACCGGGGGAAGTTGCTCTGCCGCGGACAGATGGGCGGCATGGACGTGTTGCGCATCAACGGTCCGAATCTGTACGGGTCCTCCGTCCTGAGCCGCGGGCTTGTGCAGATCCTCGCGCCGCCCGTATTGGCCATGCGGGCTATGTTCGCGCGCAGGCCGGATGTCGTCTACACGGTGACGCCTCCCATCATGATGGGTCTTGCAGCGCGCCGAGTGGCGCAGCGATTTCGAGTGCCCTGGGTGGCGAATGTACAGGACCTATTTCCCCAGTGCATGGTGGACCTGGGCATCCTGCGCAGCAGGCGGATGATCCGGATCTTCGAAGGCATGGAGGCCAAGGTCTACCGAACGGCGTCGGCCATTACCGTGATGTCGGAGGGCAATCGGGAGTTCGTCATCGGACGTGGTGCGAACCCGGACCGGGTGCACGTGGTGCCGAACTGGGTGGATGTGGAGGCGTTCGCGGTGGGACCAGTCAGCGAGGAGGCGCGGCGGCGCTTTCGGCAGGAACACGGGTTGGGAGACAAGTTCCTGGTCGTATTCGCCGGCACTATGGGCTTCTCCCAGGGACTGGACGTCGTCATCGAAGCGGCGCGGCTGACGCAGGACGTCCCTGATCTGCGTTGGGTCATGGTCGGAGGCGGCGCGGAACGGGATCGGCTGGCCACAGCTGCCGCAGGACTCCCGAACACGGTGTTCCTACCCATGCAGCCGAAGGAGAAGTACCCGGAGGTGCTTGCCGCCGCGGATGTGTGCTTGGTCACGCTTCGCCCCGAGGTCGTGACGCCGACCGTGCCCTCGAAGATCGCCACGATCATGGCTGCCGGACGTCCCATAGTCGCATCCATCCCAGCGGTCGGCGATGCTTGGCAGGTGATCCAAGAGGCTCGAGCGGGAGTCGTGGTACCACCCGCCGACGCAGAGGCATTGGCACGCGCTGTCAGGGGCCTCATGCACCAACCGGACGTTCTCCACAAGCTTGGGTATGCTGGCAGGGACTACGCTGTGAGGCACCTATCCCGAGCAGCGTGCGTGACAATGGTAGAGGCCATCCTGCAATCAGTGATAGGACCGAGATGACGCCGATGCAAGCGCAAGCCCTACAACGCTCTGTTCGCGTGGCAGAGCCTGCGGACTTGGATGCAATCGCGGATGTGCACACACAGGCTTTCCCAGGATTCGTGCTGACACGCCTGGGGAAGGGCTTCCTGCGAGGGTATTACGGTGCCGTTCTGGACTTCCCTGGCGGGATCCTGTACGTCGCAGAAGCGGACGACCGGGTGGTAGGTTTCGCGGCAGGTTTCGCCAGACCGACGGAGTTCTCGCGTCACTTGCGCCGCCGTACGTTGGCGCTGCTACCGCACGTGATCGCGGGGCTCTTCCGCAACCCTGGCCTGCTACTTATTGTGGTGCAGAACGCTCTGGGTGTCTTTGGCGGTCGGGGCGCCGCACCGGAGCCCCATCCTGAGGAGGCCGAACTCTGTTCTGTGGGAGTACACCCTGCGTATCAGGGGCGTGGGCTGGGGCGCGAGCTCACGAAAGCCTTTGTTGCCGCGGCGAGGCAAGCCGGCGTGTCCGGCGTGTACCTGTTCACCGACGCCACGGACAACGACGCAGTGAATGCCTTTCACGTTTCGTCGGGCTTCACCCTGAGGGGCACCTTCGTGGCGAGCGGCCGCCGCCTCAGGAATGAGTACTACATGCGCTTCCAGTGACAAGGTCCTCTCCCGTGCATGACTCTGTCCAGCGCAGCGCTGTACGTCGCGACTTTCGTTCGGCGACCCTACGGCGCCGCCACGGGAGCGAAGCCCGGCCGTCCGTGAGCGCTGATGGGGTACCATTCTTCGCGCACCGTTGTGCCCAGCACTAGTGATGACAACACCGCGACCGTTTCTGCCCTTCGCCTTACCCGACATCACTGAGGCCGAGATCGAGGAAGTCGTCGACTCTCTTCGCTCGGGGTGGCTCACTACGGGTCCAAAGACGCGCCGCTTCGAGGCAGAGTTCGCGGCGTTTCTAGGCGGGAGCGTCGAAGCCATCGCCGTGAACTCCGCTACGTCGGGGCTGCACCTTGCACTGGAGGCTTGTGGGATCGGTCCTGGCGACGAAGTTATCACCACGACCTACACGTTCACCGCTACCGCCGAGGTCATACGGTACCTGGGCGCCCATCCCGTGTTCGTGGACATCGATCCAGGGACGCTCAATATGGATGCAGTTGCAGTCGAGGCGGCTATCGGTCCCCGTACGCGTGCCATCATGCCCGTGCACATCGGCGGACTTCCGTGCGAAATGGCTACAATCCATGCGATCGCTGAGCGGCATGGGATACGGGTCGTCGAGGATGCCGCGCATGCGCTGCCCGCGACATGGGGCGGCCGTCTGGTCGGCACACTGCCAAGCGATGCTACAGTCTTCAGCTTCTACGCCACGAAGACCCTCGCCACCGGAGAGGGTGGCATGGTCGTCACTACTGACCACAACATTGCTCAGCGATGCCGGATCATGCGGCTCCATGGCATTGACCGTGATGCCTTCGACCGGTACACCTCTCAGGTACCGGCGTGGTACTATGAAGTCGTTGCGCCAGGCTTCAAGTACAACATGACGGACGTGGCGGCTGCGCTGGGATTGCAGCAACTCCGTCGGGTACGTGCCATGCGCGAACGGCGAGAGGCCATCGCGCGACGATATGACGTGGCCTTCGCAGATCTGCCTGTTGACCTACCGCCCCACGCTCCCGACGGCGAGCTGCATGCTTGGCATCTCTACGTCCTGCGAATACGACCGGAAGCGCCCGTGGATCGAGGCGCTTTCATCGAAGCCATGGCATCTCGTGGAATCGGGACGAGCGTGCATTTCATACCTCTACACCGACAACCTTACTGGCGAGACACATACGGCTTGCGACCAGAGATGTTTCCGAAGGCAGATGTCGCGTTCCACAGGGCTGTGAGCCTGCCGATCTACAGTCGGATGAGCGACGATGACGTCGAACGCGTGGTCGACGCTACGAGAGACGTGCTGACAGCATGATGGACGCGGGCCCGTCTGTCGCCACGCAATCTTCGTACTGCAGCGATACCATTCGGCGCGTGCTCGACGTTGTGGTATCCGTCTTGATACTGCTGTTGTTGTCGCCGGTGTTTCTGGTCCTGGCGGTCCTGGTCAAGCTGTCATCTCCCGGACCGGTGCTATTCCGGCAGGAGCGGGTGGGCCGGTGCGGGAAGAGCTTCGTCCTGCTGAAGTTTCGCTCCATGCGCGTCGCCACTGGTGGCCCAGAAGTCACCGCAGGTGGCGACACTCGTGTTACACCGATCGGTCGGTTCATGCGGAAGTGGAAGCTGGACGAGCTGCCGCAGTTCCTGAACGTCTTGCGCGGGGACATGACGCTCGTAGGTCCCCGCCCGGAAGTCCCGAGGTACGTGGCCTACTACACGCCGGAGCAGCGCCAGGTGCTCAGTGTACGCCCTGGTGTTACGGGCCTTACGCAACTAGAGTACCGAAACGAGGAAGCGCTCCTCGCCGGTCGCGACAATATCGAAGACTACTATATCAAGGAGGTTATGCCGGCTAAGCTGCAGCTCGATCTGCAGTATATACGTTCACGCTGCCTCCTAGGAGACGTGCGTATAATGCTACGGACTATCACTACCGTGATGAGGCGGTGACGTCGCGGAAGCGCCTGGACCAGAACAGCATTCGGACCAAGGAGCCGGCTCATGGAAGACACCATGCTCACACAAGCGAAACCCATCACCATCCTCATGGCGGAGGATGACCCGGACGACCAGCTCTTAGCCAGGGAGGCTCTCGAGGAGAGCATGATCGCCAACAATCTCCACATTGTGGAGAACGGCGAGGAGTTGATCGACTACCTGAAGCACCGTGGCAAGTACAGTGACCCAGCATCGTCCCCCCGCCCCGGACTCATCTTGCTCGACCTCAATATGCCACGGATGGATGGTCGTGAAGCGCTGAGAATCATCAAGACGGACCCGGAGCTCCACACGATTCCTGTGGTCGTGCTAACCACCTCCAAGGCTGAGGAGGACATTCTCAGGATGTACGAAGTCGGCGCCAACTCCTATATCATCAAGCCAGTCACCTTCGAAGGTCTGGTGGAGGTAATGCGCACCATCCGGCGGTACTGGTTCGAGATTATCGAACTCCCGAACGCTGCCACAGGAGAGTAGCTTGCCCGACAGCCCCGTACGCGTCCTACTCATCGAGGACGACAGCGACGATTACGTCATCGCACGCGATAGCCTCGCCGAGATCGAAGACGGCGAGTATCTCCTGGACTGGGCCAGCACCTACGACGAAGGGCTCGCCATCGCTTTGGAGGGCCGGCACGACGTCATCCTGGTGGATTATCGTCTCGGCGATAGGACTGGCGTGGACCTCGTGACCGAAGCCATTCGCGGTGGATGCACCACTCCCATGATCTTCCTCACAGGCCAGAAAGACCGTGAGGTGGATCGTGCCGCCATGCAGGCGGGCGCCTGGGATTACCTGGTGAAGCATGACATTGATGCGGTCACTCTGGAGCGGTCCATTCGCTACGCTCTCCAGCGGCGCAGGGCAGAAGAAAGAGCCGAGCACTTGCAGGCGCGTGAGAAGGAGATGGCTTGGTGTCTGCAGAAGGCACTGCTGATCGATGCGCCGCCGAAACACGTGGAAGGGCTCGACATCGGGGCGGTGTCGCTGCCATCACGGAGTGTGGATGGCGACTTTTGGGGATTCGAGGAGTACGATCGGGATCACTTCGACGTGCTCATCGGGGATGTCATGGGCAAGGGCATACCTGCTTCCCTGGCAGGAGCCGGCACCAAGCATCACTTCCAGCGTTGCGCCCGGCGCCTGATCCTTGCACTGCGCGAGTTCAGCCGCATGCCGGATCCGGAAGAGATCATTGCCGCCGTGCACCATGCCACCAGCAGCGACCTCTACCAGCTAGATACGTTCGTCACACTCTGGTATAGTCGCTTCGACATGGCGACAAGGACCATGACGTATGTTGACGCAGGGCATATGCGAACCGTCCACTACTGTGCAGCAGAACGGAAAGTGGAGCTTCTCCAAGGCGACAACCTGCCGCTTGGCGTGGCTCTCGGCGAGATCTACGCGCAGAAACGGGTTACGTTCGGAGCTGGCGATGTTTTCGTGTTCTACTCCGACGGGCTCACCGAGGCGCGCAATCCGGATGGAGAGCTCTTCGGTGAAGAAAGGGTTGTCCAGGCCGTCGAGGAGTCCGTCCACCAACCAGCACAGGAGATGGCGAACTACCTCTGTGACGCCGCCAAGTCGTTCGCAGTGAATAATGGCCTGAGGGACGATGTGACCTGTGTTGTGGTGAAAATCGCGGCAGCTTTCCCGCCAAGACCGGTGGCTCACTCCGCCATGGAGGTGCATAGTAATCCAAAGGAGCTGGACGCTATGCGTAAGCTCGTCGAGTGGTTCTGCAGGGATCAGGCACCAGCGAGATTCACGGAACACGAGATTGCCACACTCGTACTGGCCGTCAGCGAGGCCACCACGAACATACTCGACCATGCCTACTGGGGCACACGCCACAGGCGCGTACAGGTAGATCTACGCGCGTACGAGGACGAAGTGCACGTAGACTTGGCCGATTGGGGAAGGCCTTTCGACCCGGACGCGGTGCAGCAACCGGCGTTCGATGGTTCCCGCGAGAGGGGCTTCGGTGTCTATATCATACAGCAGTCAGTGGATTCGCATAGGTACTATAGAGACGATCTCGGCCGGAACCACTTGGTGATGGTGAAGCGCGCTATGGGGCGCGAGGCGACCGGGACATCCGAATAACGTGCCAGGAGGTTGCGTATGGTTTCCCTCGTGGCGCTGTTCAACGCTTCCTTGGAGGGGTGCAGCACATGCTTACACTGAAGACCTGGCAGATCGATGACGTGACCATCGTCCAAGTGCCAGGGCCAAATCTGGACATCAGCAACGCCGACGACTTCAAGGCGGGCATGTCTCCGTTGCTATCGCAGTCCCGTAAGATTGTGCTGGATCTTGGGGACGTAGAGTTCATGGACAGCGCGGGCTTGGGTTCGTTCCTTTCGTGTCTCCGCCAGACCAACGCAGCGGGCGGCGATCTTGTCCTTTGCCGTATGAGGAAGCCCGTGCGCTCGCTCTTCGAGCTGGTACGTATGCATCGCGTTTTCTCCATCGTCGGTACGCCCGAGGAAGCGGTGGAAGTGCTCAAGTCGTCCACCAAAGCAGGGCAGTAACCCTGGTTCGTGGGTGGGAACGTACCTCTAAGGGACGACGGCTGCCCGCCAGGAAGCACGGAGGCTCGATCATGTGGGCCGTCGTGGGACCGGAATGTACGCGACTGGTTCAGGTACTGGATGCTGCACCGGGTAAGGAGTGGGCTCGACGAACTACCGTTCTGTGCCCGGACCTGACCAGTTTCTTGGCCGCTCTGCAGCGTGGGCAGATGGATCTTATTGTGGTTGGCGGGGGCCTGCAACCGTCCGCATTGGCTGAAGCCATCCAACTGGGAACGCGCTGGGCGCCTTCGGCTCCTGTCATTGTCGTGGTCGACGAACTCGATAGCCGAAGTGCCTTGGGCGCGTTGCGATCTGGCGCTGACGAGGTGGTCGCTCGGGATGCGTGGTTGCCCGAATCGGTACCGCGCATCATCGCGCGGGCTGAGGCAAGGCACGATTACACGCGCCAACTGCAGGAAGCCGCCTACACGGATCCCCTGACAGGCATACCGAATCGAAGGGCGTTTCTGGCATGGACAGAGCGCGCATTGTTGCTGGCCGACCGCGTGGCCAAGCCATGTTTGGTCCTGCTTGCGGACATGGACGACCTGAGAACGATCAACACCCTGGGTGGACACAAGGCCGGCGATGAAGCCCTGCGTCTGTTCGCCACGGCGCTCCAGCGATCCGTACGCGCCTCCGATATCGCTGCCCGCATTGGAGGTGACGAGTTCGCCATCACTGCGTTCGGTGCTAGGGATGCGGACGGGCCTGTGCTGGTTTCGCGGATACGCTCGGTTCTCCAGACGCAGCCGCATGCGATCCCCATACCGCAGGACGCTCTAGACCTGCATCGGCTGGATTTTGCTGCCGGTTGGGTGACCTACGAGCCCAGCTCTGGAGTCGCGCTGGAAGCGCTTCTGGATGCGGCCGATGTCCACCTGTTCGCCGACAAGGCCGTACACGCCGCAAGAGCGGCCAGTGTTTCACAGTAAGGAGGAACATGACACGATGACGCAAGCAAGTAAGGCTACTGCCAAGCTGGGAATCCTCGTTGGCGGGGGACCAGCCCCCGGTATCAACGGGGTCATTGCCGGCGCGACTACGGAGGCCATACGTCAGGGTCTCGAAGTAGTGGGCATCTATGACGGGTTCAAGTGGCTGGCGGCAGGCGACACCACCCATACGTGCACGCTGACGCTCGCCGACGCCGAGGAGTGTCGCGCCAAGGGCGGTTCCATACTCCGTACGTCACGGGAAAAGCCGGCTGACGACGCCGAGAAGATGGCGCGAGTGGTTCAGGCACTCGAGAGCCTCGGCATTGGCTACCTGGTCACCATCGGCGGTGATGATACGGCGTACACAGCGCTGAAGACGGCAGAGACATCGCAGGGCACCATCCAGGTTGCCCACGTTCCCAAGACCATTGATAACGACCTACCGCTACCGGACATGGCCCCCACGTTCGGCTACAACACGGCGCGGGCCGTGGGTGCCGAGCTGGTCAGCAACCTCATGGAAGATGCGAGAACAACCAAGCGGTGGTTTGTCGTGGCCGCCATGGGCCGAAGCGCTGGCCACTTGGCGCTGGGCATGGCCCGTTCGGGTGGGGCGTCCATGGCTGTCATTCCGGAGGAGTTCGGCGGATCGGCGTCCTTGGACCTCGTCCTCAGCATTATCGAAGGCTCCATGCACAAGTCCAAGGCTATGGGACGCGACTATGGAGTGGCGGTCGTCGCGGAAGGTATCGGCGAGTTGCTTGTACGTGAACTCGAGGGGCGCCCCTACGTCGAGATCACACGCGACAAGTCGAACAACCTGCGGCTGGCAGAGGTACCGCTGGCGCTGATCTTGAAGCGCGAGCTCCAGGCACGGTTCAAGGCTAGGGGTCAGAAACCGACGATCGTGGACATCACCATCGGCTACGAGCTCCGCTGCGCGCCACCCATCGCTTTCGATGCGGAGTACGTGCAGCAGTTGGGATGGGCAGCAGTCCAGTACGTTCTGGGTCAAAGACCAGCTTGGGGAACCGGCGGGGCGCTCATGGCGATACGCGCAGGGAAGGTCGAACCCATCCCCTTCAGCCGCATCCTCGATCCACAAACAGGGAAGACCGCCGTGCGCCGCGTGGACGTCACCTCGGATGCCTACCTGGCCGCGCGGGCAGCGATGATCCGGCTGGAGAAATGCGACCTCGAGGACGCCGCGACTGCAACGAAGCTGGCTGAGGTGGCAGGCATTCCCGTGGAAGAGTACAAGCGCCTTTACGCCGCGGCCGCAGCGGTCTGAAGTGGTCAGGACGAGTATCTAGACTTCGGCGATGGCCTCCCCGGGCGATAGTCGGAGTCTTCAGCGCCGTCTCATAGAGGGGATGGTCATTCCAGCCCATCCCCTCGCTCTCACTGCAGAGCGCCGCCTCGATGAGGGCCGCCAGCGCGCCCTCGGCCGTTACTACGTGGCCGCAGGTGCTGGCGGCCTCGCTGTGGGTGTTCATACCACACAGTTCGCCATCCGCGACCCTCGTCACGGACTCCTGCGCCCCGTGTTGGAAATCGCCGCCGAAGTAGCCGCAAGACCGTCCCCCAGGCCCCTGCTCATCGCTGGCGTCTGCGGCCGTACCAGGCAGGCCGTGGCTGAGGCCGAACTCGCTGCCGAGCTAGGTTACGACCTGGTGCTCGTGAGCCTCAGTGCGTTCGACAACGACCCAGACGAGGTCATGCTGGCTCACTGCCGCGTGTTGAGCCAGGTACTGCCTATCATGGGTTTCTACCTCCAACCCGCAGTAGGAGGGCGTGTCCTGACGCGAAGCTTCTGGCACGGGATGCTGGAAATCGAACGCCTCATCGCCATCAAGATCGCCCCCTTCAACCGCTACCACACCCTGGATGTGCTCCGTGCGGTGGCAGAGTCCGGCCGAGCCAACGAGATAGCACTCTACACGGGCAACGACGATCATATCATAGGGGATCTGCTGACCCATGCGGATATTGGAGGCTGCCGCGTGCGATTCCACGGCGGCTTGCTCGGCCAGTGGGCCGTGGGAACCCGGGCGGCGGTCGGCATCCTGAAACGAACGCAGCAAGCGCTGGCAGAGGGCACGGTCCCAGAGGACCTGCTCTCCCTGTCACTGCAACTCACCGATACCAACGCCGCTCTGTTCGATGCTGCACACGGCTTTCGTGGCTGCATTGCCGGTATCCACGAGGTACTTCGCCGCCAAGGGCTGCTCCGTGGAATCTGGTGCCTCGACCCAGCCGAGAAACTTTCGCCTGGGCAAGCGGAGGAGATTGACCGGGTGCTGGACGCGTATCCCCATCTCCACGATGACGCATTCATCCGGGACAATCTGGACGCCTGGCTGGCATAGAAACAGCCCGACCGCAGGACGCAGTCGGGCCGCTTGGATCGCGTGAGTCTGTGCGGCGACGCGCGGTTAGCTCCCCACTCCCCCTCCGTCAATCTCCGAGCCTTTCGATGGGACGTCAGCCGGATCGGATTCCCGCTCTGCTTGGCCCGATGGAAGGCCGCCACTGCCGGCCTCTCCGACTGGTTCCAGCATATCCTCCTCCATGCGTCCCAGTACTAGCTCCCGACGCGTGGGGACAGGTTTTCCCGTGAAGTGCAACGTAATGCAGTTGGCGCTTGCGTAAGGATTGGCTGGAGCCGGAGGCGCCATGGCCGACCGTACCGTCATCTGCGACGGTCCACCCACCTTCAGCCGGACGGACACGTTGCCGTTCCACACCGTGGCTTCCCCGTGGCCTACGCGCACGACTCTCCAACCCAGGTAGGCTCCTCCCTCGGGCACCATGACCGTATCCTTGTCCGCCTTGAACACCGCCACCGGCCGACTTCCCAGCATGGTGCCCATGAGGACTGGCTCCACGGTCACCGTGGCCGGCTGGAGCTGCCCACCAGGCGTCGCCGGCAGGGTACCTTCCCGAGTCGAGCCGGCGAGAGCTGCTGAACGTCGCTCGCGATCCCGAGCGATAAGGACCGGTGCTGGTACCGGCCCTGCCGAGGGCGCAGGTGATGGCGGAAGCACAGGCTGTCTTGTCATGGACTCCTGCTGGGAGCCACTCCCACGCTTGAAGGGAAGTGGTGTGAATGGGTTCACTCCTGGCGCGGCCTCCACCGATATGGCGGGTTTCGGTCGTTGCTCCGGCACTGCTTGCGGTGCAGGCGCCAGATCGGCAGGACCTGCCTGGGCCTGGTCCGGGCTCGGCGGGAGCTTGTCGGGCACCATGGCTTGTTTCACCGCGAAGCCGAGGAAGCCGACAATCGCGACCACCATGAGCACGACAACAATAGGGTTGGCTTGCTTGTTGTTGTTCATCGCGGTGTCACTCCGTTCCTGAAGTCCTTCTCAGGAGCAGGATTGGGATACACAGGGTACACGCGCAGGACAACCACTACTTCGGTTCTGTTCTTAGTGTGGTTGGTGCTCCGGAAAAGGGCTCCGAGTATGGGCAGGTCGCCGAGGATGGGAACCTTCGACTCGGATCGAATGTCTTCGGTCTTGAACAGGCCACCGATGACCAGCTCCTCGCCGGCACGCATCCGAACGGTCGTGTCGGCTTCACGGCTAGCCGTCTGAGGCAGGCCATCCACCACCGAGAGCACCGTACTTACCACGGGATGGACTTTGAGCGTAATGTTGCCGTCTGGATGGATACGTGGACGCACCAGCAGCGCGATACCGACGGGAACCGTCTCCGTTCCTTGGACCGTGCCAATGCCAGGGCTGACGACGGTGGACCCACGGAACCGCCTGAGCTCACCGATGAAGATGCTGGCGTCCTCATTGTCAACACAGGTGATGTTCGGATTAGCCAGCACATTCGCTTTCTTCTTCGTGGCGAGCGCCTTGATCGTCGCCATGAAGTCCGATACGTTCACCGTGGAGGTCGTCACGCCTCCCTCCAAGCCCTTTGTCTGGTCGGCGGCGGGATTCCATCGCTGGGCGAAGCTGAAATTCCCATCTTGCCAGGACCATTCCACACCGAGGTCCTTCATGGCGTCGTCGCTGACCTCGACGAGCGCTGCGTCAATGCGCACCAGTGCCTGAGGCACGTCCATCTCTTGGACCGCCTTCACCGCCTGGTGGACTTCCGACGCCTTGCCGACCAGCACGACACTGCTGGCACGTGTGAACGCAGGGAACACGCCCCCTTCGCCACCGGCACCGCCTCCCACTCCAGCTCCGCCAACGCCAGCGCCTGCGCCGCCGACTCCCGCTGCTCCACCAGCAACGCCCCCTGCTCCGCCGCTAGTCCCACCAGCACCGGTCGTACCGAACGCACCCGTCGTCATAGGATAGAAGAACGCCATGGGCGGCATGTTCGGCTCAGGACCAGCAGCGACCTTCACATCGGGGAATACCACCTTCAGCGATTCCTCCACCTTCTTCGCATGGAGGTATTGGAGCTTTACCACAGCTACCTCTGTCTGTTCGACTTCGACGGGTGCCGCCACATCGATCGCCTTGGCTGCCTTCTCGACGGTCGGCAACACACTCGCCGGGCCGGTCACAACGATCACCCGGTCCTGGCGCGCCACGGTAACCCCCGGGAATGCCTGGCGGAGCACGGCTTCGGCAGATTCCGGGCTGGTCTTCTCCATGGCAATGAGTAGCGTATCCTGCCTCTCCGGCTCCGGCGGCACCGGCACATCGTACGAACGAAGGGTCTCGCGGGCGCGTCGGAGGTCATCGAGTAGGCCGGTCATGGAAACGGCGTTGGCAAGCGCTTCCACTTTCACCGTGGGAGCAGCCTTCGCCAGGAATGCTGCTGCGTCAGCCGGCTTGGCGTGCTGAACAGGCACGATCTCGGTCAGGCCGAACTCCGATACTGCCCGCTGGATCTCATTCGCCGAGCCGACGACAAACGCCCCCTGCGCTCTGGTCACAAACAACCCGGCGGAGGCAGCCACCATTCGGATCGCCTCGTCCGGCGTTCGCTCTCGAAGGTTGATGGATATCGTGCCCGTCGCGCCGGGAGCGAGGAGCACATCTACCCCAGCATATTGAGCGATCCTGACAAGTGCTTCACGCACATCCACATTGCTGAACGTCAGCGAAATCCTGTCAGGACGGGCATGCGTCGTATGCGCTGGAGGAACCGGACGGGTGGAAGTCGTTGGCTTCGGCCGAGCTGCCAAGGGCTTGTCGGGATCTTCGTCTGCCAGGACCGCAGGACCGGCTACCACCAGTACAGCGAGAACGAGGACGACTCTCCAAGGCTTCGCCAGCCCATGGTACTTCCTCTGCCTCGTCATGGTGTGTTCGGTAGTTCTCCTGTTCATCTGGTCTATCCTCCCTTCGCCCTGGACCCTCCTGGGCTACGGAGCTGGGCCAATCGGGGCACTGGCCTCAGGGTTCAGTACGTATCGCTCGATCTCCACCGTCGCGCGCAGTAGGCCCGTGGTCTCCACGTTGGTGCTGGTGATGTCGACTCCTGCAATGGCATAGAGACGCGGCGCGTTCTGAATCCCCTGCAAGAACTCCCGTATGTGCTGGTAGTCCGCCTCGATCTCGATCTTTCCCCTGACGGGCTTCACCAGCGACTTCTTGGCCTTCTCCGCCGCTTCCTTGGCCGGGTCTGGGTTGCCGCCCAAGGCCAACTCCTTTTCGCCTGTGGCCGGTGCCGGAGGCAGCGTCAGGTCGAAGCCCACCACGCTACAGCCCGCCCTTGCGGCGACCTCGCGCACACTGGCAAGGAACTCCGGCGGCTCCGAGGGAGTGTCGGCCGCTGCCGGCTGTTTGGCCGCAGCCATAGGAATCGGTGTGTTCTTCAGCGTTTGTAGCTTGGTTCTCTTCTCTTCGGCCTTGCGCACGAGGTCCCTCCAGTTATTCCAACCCGGATACACAACAAAGAGCGACACGACCAGGGCGATGATGGGAACCAGGACCGCCAGGCGCTGCTGGACTTGCGGCGGCAGCGAAGACAGCATCAGCCCTGTCCTCCGGCGGCCGCGACCGCCCCCTCCGGACTAAGGCCGGCCGATGAACCCACGATCCTGAAACTGAAGAGGCCGTCCCGATCCTGATGCATCATGTCGAATGTAACGTTCTTCACGACGCCGGCCTTGGCCAAGTTGTCGGCGAAGGTCTGCATGCTCTCTGGGGACATCGCGTTGCCCTCGACCGTGACTTTGGCTCCAGATTCCAGCTTGACGTTCGTGAGGCTGATACCGTTCGTGTAGGCCTGAGCTAGGGCGGCCAGGATGGCGCCGGCAGGCAGCGCAACCTGCCGCTGCGCTTGGCGTGCTGCATTGAACGTCTCCAGGTTCCGCATGGGCCCGACGTGGCGCTTCCACTCCTCCGTCAGGTCCCTCTGCAGCAAGTTATTCTCGACCTCGGCTGAAGATTGCAGGAACGAAAGCGCGACAGCCGCTAGGATGCTGAGGATCATCCATACCGTCGAGCCGGCCATCCCCGCCAGCAGCAGGTTGGGTGCCTGCCGTCGCGAGAGAGCCGACGCCTCCTGCCGAGACGTATCCAGGCGCGGCAGCGCATTCGCCTCGCCAGCCATGCAGACACCGGCGGCCGCCAGATAGCCCAGCAACCCTAGCTCACCCTCGGAGCTTTCTGGTAGGTCTAACAACGCTGCCGCGTCCTCTGCCACCACAGGGATGGGCACAACCGGCGCTAGCGTCTGGACAATGTCCTCGGCGAACCGGCGCGGACTGAGGATGACGAGGCTGCGCGGCACGTTGGCACTCTTGTACTCTCGAGAGTAGAACGCGAAGCTTCTGGCCACCTCCGAAGCGAGGAAGCTCCTCGTCACCGATTGGTCCGCAGGCGCCAGACCAACGAGAGTCTGCGGTGTGGCTTCAGGCGCTTCAGCCGACGCCTCCTCCTCGGTGAGCAACACACTCCGGGAAGTGGAGGGACCTGTCTCCGTCGCGCTGGCTGTCCGAGTCAGATAGCGCAGGTCTTCCCATCCTCCTGCGATGCGTCGCAGATACCGCACACGTGCTCCGTCGAGCATGCACAGATCGGAATGCGTGTCGGAAGGACAGAGAAGCGCCACTGGTTCTAGTGCTTCCCTGGTGCCCAAGTACGCCCGCATGGCGGCGATAGAGTACGGTTCCATACACTCAAGGCGCAGACCGGCTACGCGCAGCGCCTCTCGCACTCCGTCCACCACTGAGTCGTCGGTATGGAAGGCGAAAACGTCCGACTGTTCGCGCTCCTCTTCCTCGGTCAGTTCCACCCACAAGAATCCGAAGGCACCAGCTCCAATCGGCAGCGCTCCAGCAGTCTCGAGTTCACCCCTCACCAGAGCGCGTCGCTCCCGCTCGGGAACGGTAGGCAGTCGAAAGGACCGCATTCCGGCAGCGCCAGGTGGCATGGCGACCGCGGCTGAGCTTGCGCGTGCACGCATGCTTCGCAGAAGGGATCGTATCGCCTGCCCCACACGCGCGGGATCCCGTACCCCGGCGGCATCCACGGTTCCGCGCGGTGTGGGGGTGGTGCCCACAGCCGTGACGTGCGCCCGACCCCGGCTCGAACGCACGAAGGCGGCGATGATCACTTCCTGACAGAGAAACAGCCCTAAGTTGGCCCCGCGTGTATCAGCCATCTTCTCTCACTGCACAGGCACCTGCCTCGGCAGCGCATCTCTCCCATACCACATCGCCGCCGCACATGCCATTGGGTCGTCAGACCGCAATGGCGTTGCGGATAGTCACATAGGTGGTGAGCCCTGTCGTCACCGAGCCGGACCGTGCGCGTATGTTGATTTCCACTTCCGTGGCTGTCGCCGGCGAACCATTGACCGATGTGCGGGTACCGGCAACCGTCCGGTAGTAGTTGAACGTCACTGTTACGACGCCTTGTAGCAGCGGTCTCCCAGGAGCGGCCTCTGTACTTGACTGCTGATAAAGCACACCATTCGACAAGTAGTACCGGCACTCCAGAGGCGTGCCCTGCGAGGACAACCTGAGCACGAGCTGGTTCCCGTTGCTGGCCAGACCGGTTAGAGTCCCCACTGTCCCCTGGGCCACGACGGACTGCGCATTGCGCGTCACGCGGGTCATCTGTCGCATGGCGTTGCGGATGTCGGTCTGAGCGCGGCTGTAGAACCCGGCCCGCCGATGCGCTAGCTGCCCTGTCCAGTACAATGAGACCGTCGCCGCGACGATGATGGCAAGAATGGCGAGGCTGGATACCATCTCCAGAAGCGTCACGCCAGCCAGCATGCGACGATATGCGATTCTTGCGCGCAAGACTATACTCCGCCGAAAGTGAGAATCGTCCGCGCGGTCTCGTAGAGTCTCGTCTGGTTGCCGTCCCAGACTTCCACAACGATCTCTTTGAGGTCCTCGTTGTTCGGCTGGCCGTCCCGATCGATGAGGACGCGAATGACCTCTCGTGCTTGGAAATCGCCGCTGGTCGCTGACGGTCCAAGGTAGTTGCCGAAGCGGTCGTACCAGCGGACCGTAGGCACCGGCTGCCCGCCTTGCATGGGCGACGGCACGAGATAGGGGTACCGCATGGCTTTGAGGCGTTCCAGCTCCTGCACCGCGATGGCCGTGCCGATTTCCACAGCACGCTTGTTGGCAGCTGCCCTCGATGCCATGGTCCAGCTCGCTGCTGCGCCAGCGGCCACGATGCCGAGAATGACGGCTGCCACGAGAACCTCCGTGAGCGTCATGCCCGCCGTGTTGTGTCGCCGACGTCGCAGACCCTTCATTGCCGTCTGGCTCCCCGTTCGCTACTCCTCCCAGACCGACATATCATAGTATGCACCGCCAAGAGGTTGCCAGTAAGGCGCTGCTGCTGTGATCATGGCGTTGTTCTTCATTTCGACGGTGTTGGCGATGAACGTCCCCTGCATGGACATATTGTTCTTCAGCTCGACATGGCCGAACTTCTCGCCGTTCAGCTCATTGTACGCGTACACGCCGAAATTGCAGGTCACGTTGTTCTTGCCCAGGAAGCCGCCCGTTGTCGCCAAGTACAGCCGTGGCGCCTTAGCGGGATCCGTGGAGCTCACGACAAAGTCCGCATTGTTCTTGGAGTACCACTGACCCCTTCCTCCCAGCGGTCCCATCCAGATCCGTATGGGTCCGTTCGCGTTGTCGAACCGAACAGTGGCGTTGTTCTTGAAGTAGACGTCAGTGAGATAGTAGTTGGCGCCTCCTGGCTTCCCCCGGAAGACCACCGTAACATTGTTCGTTGCGTAGATCTTCTTGCAGGGTATGCCCGCAACTCCGTTGATCGTGGCCATGGCATTGTCGTTGTGGGTGGCGAGCCACGCAAGACCGCCGTCGGGAAACAGCCGGTCGGCGATCTGCGCCACGGTAGGCCAGACCACGGGATCTTCGTGCCGTTCCACCGTCGCCGATACGTTGTTGCCCAGGGATACAGAAGCGTTCGGACCGCACAGTGCGACGACACCATTCGATACGTCGCAGTTATTGTCAAGGGAGACAGACCCATTCGTTCCAATGCCCCCATTGAGGACATTGTTGTTCTGTACCGTGAGCGACGTGATAGCGAAGAGGGAGTACTCGCCCGATGGATGGATCTCCGTATCGTCGTCAATGTCATCTGGCGCCGTCTGAGTGCTCGCCACGGTGATCACACGGCGTACGACGCCGTTGGACCAGCCGTATGAGACGATGCGCGCCGTATCGCCGGGGCTGCCGATAGTCGCAGCGAAATAGCCCTGCTGGGAGCCTGCCGGGTAGCGGATGACGGTATACGTCCCGTTCCGTACACCCGTCTTGAACTCCTCGATCGTGGGCGCGGTGCCCTCCGGAAACTCATAGAGCGGCGGCAGGAGCGCGCCATCCGGATCCTCCGGAGCCGTTCCGAAGGTGAGGCGATGTGCATAGGCGTTCGCCCCAGCCTCCGCCATCTGGAGCGCGCGCTCGAAATCCCGCTCGGTGCGCGACACCTTGAACTCGGCGATGGCTTCGAGCTGCGTGGCCACGATGAGCATGGTCAAACAGAGGCTCAGCGCCAAGGCGAGCATCAGCGCTGCGCCGCGCCTGTTCCGACTGGAGTGGATACTTACTGCCATTTTCATACCGGTCCTTTCCTCATGTCGGAAGACCACGTGCTTCATTGTCTGTCTGCTACTCAATAGACAGCGCCGCCTGCTGGCCACCTGCCCGGCTCATCCTCGCGCCGGCGGTGGCCAGCACATCCACCGATCCACTACGGTAGCGAGTCCGCGCCGGGTGCTGCCAGCGTACGGATCCAATCCGTGGACGCCGTACCACCGTAGCCAACATGCGAGGTGGCATTCGGGCACGACAGCGTCGCAGTCCCAGAGGACGCAACCGACCAGCTATAGGTTCCACCTAGCGGGCATTGCGGCACCTCCGTCAGCCCCTCGGCAGCTCCGACCAGACTGGTTAGCGAAGATGGATACGCCCCGTTTCGGAGCGCCCACGCCGACGCAGCCGATGCAATCGCCGTCATGTTCGCTTTACATGCCCGCCCTGCTGCTGACCGTCTCTGGCTAGTGTACAATGGCACCGCCACGGCCGCCAGCACGGCCAGTACGAGCACCACGGCCAGCAGCTCGACAAGACTGAAGCCTCGCTTCCGCGCACTTGCTCGCGCCCTTGTTCTCATGAGCTTCTCTCCTTCCTCTCCTCAGTAGAAGGTGAGACGCTCTGCGGCCCACGCCGCTGCGTCTCCTGCTCGCCCACACCACGGAACGAGCCCACGACAGACGCCACGGCAACATCTCAGAATCATTGTGAGGTACCGAAGGAACCCACTGCCCTGCCAGGCGCCCGCCGGAGGCCGCATGGGCAGTCACCGACGTGCGCCTGAAACAACATCCCTCAGGTTCACCTCACCACCTCGGCGCAGCTTCCCACCGGCCTAGCCATTCAAGACCGGGGAAACTACCCCACTCTCATTGTACACTACGCCACCGCTCGCGCGACTCCTCCTATTCCCGCGTGCAATGGTGCTCAGCCGTGTGATGAGCCGGATTCCTCTTACGGCAGAGAATCCGCGCCCGGCGCGGCCAGCGTCTTGATCCACTCCGTGGAGGCCGTGCCGCCGTAGCCCACGTGGGACGATGCGTTCGGGCATGTGAGGGTCGCCGTACCTGAGGATGCGACCGACCACGTGTACGCTCCTCCCAATGGGCAATTCGGGATCTCGGTCAGGCCCTCTGCCGCACCTACGAGGCTAGACAAGGCCGCTGGATAGGACCCGGTCCGAAGCGCGTACGCTGCTGCCGCCGACGAGATCGCCGACAGATTCGCTTTGCACGCACGCCCGGCTGCTGACCGCCGCTGGCTGACATACAATGGCACAGCAACGGCTGCCAGAACCGCTAGCACGAGGACGACCGCCAGCAGTTCCACGAGGCTGAAGCCTCTGCGTGTCCTGTTTCGATTGGGTTGCATTGTAATGTACCTCCGTGAGATAGTGGTTGCGTCGTTCAAGAGCCTAGTACTTGATGAGGGGGCCGGACCGCCTGCGGATATCCCGACCCCCAGCTGCATAGATGGTCGTTATGGCAGTGAGTCTGTGCCAGGCGCCGCTAGCGTCTTGATCCACTCCGTAGACGCCGTGCCGCCATAGCCCACGTGCTGCGACGCGTTGGGACAGGAGATGGTGGCCGCACCGGTTGCAGTCGGTCTGGAGTAGGTGTACGCACCACCCAAGGGGCAGTTCGGGATCTCTGTCAAGCCTTCTGCAGCCCCCACGACCGCCGACAAGGCCGCCGGGTACTGGCCGTTGCGGAGCGCGTACGCCGAGCATGCCGAGGCAAGGGCGTTCAGATTGGCTTTGCAGGCGCGACCTGCCGCGGAACGGCGCTGGCTCACATAGAGCGGGATGGCCACGGCCGCCAGAACCGCGAGGACGAGCACGACGGCCAGCAGCTCGACGAGGCTGAAGCCTCTGCGTCTGTTACGATTGACTTGCATGGATTGTCCTCTCCTTTCGCGAGGATAGGGTCTACTGCGGCCCAGGGCCGCTATGATACGTCAGGGGAGGCACATGGCTAAGCCCCCGACAGGAAGACATTGCCCATGTTGAAGATCGGATAATACATGGCCACGAGTACGAAACCCACGATTCCGCCTACACAAAGCACCATAATGGGCTCGATAATCGTCATCACCCGTCGAATGGCGTATTCCACTTCCTCTATGTAACCGGCAGCTACTTGCCTCAGCACCTCCGGCATGGCCCCAACTTCCTCGGCCATGGCGATCATGCGCACCACCATGGGCGGGAACTGCCCGCTCTTGTCCAGTTCCGACGAGAGCTTCCGACCCAACGCGAGATTGTGCGCCGCCGATCGCGCTGCCTCTGCCATGACCTCGTTCCCGCAGACCCTTGATGCCGTCTGCAGCGCCTGAATCAGGGGAACGCCACTGTCCAGCAGACCTGCAAGGCTACTCGTCAGATTCGCTGACGCAGATTTTCGCACAAGGTTCCCTACAACAGGAATTCTGAGCTTGAACGCGTCTATCTTCAGCCTTCCTTCCGGCGTCTTGTAATACCGCCGCAGGAATGCTATGCCCGCGATCAAGATGAGCAAGAAGATCCATCCCTGGTGAATCAGGGCATCGCTGATGCGGATGAGGAGCTGTGTGATCGCTGGCAGCGGAGCCTTCAGGTCATGGTAGATTTTCGCGAAGACCGGCACGATGAAGAGCATCATGGCCGTGACAGTCAGCACCGTCGCCGTCAATGTGAATGCGGGATACATCATGGCGCTGATGAGCTTCTGACGGATCTCCATCTGCAGCTCGAGCTGACGGGAAGCCTCCCTGAGTGTGTCCGGCAGGCGACCACCCTCTTCGCCTGCTTGCGTCATGGTGATGAGCAGCTCAGGAAAGACGGTCGGATACTGAGCCATGGAGGCTGCCAGCGATTTTCCACCGGCGACCGATTTCGTCACATTCGTCAGCACTTCGGCCAATCGCGCACTGCCCGTCTGTTCCGCCAGCGCCTCCAATGCGCTGATGAGCGGCATGCCCGCCATGATCATCGTCCGTAGATGCCGGGTAAAGAGGATGATATCGCCGAGACCGACCGTGCCCCGGCCCTTGGCACCGGTGCGCGTGCGTTTCTCGCGTATTTCGAGAACGTAAAGATCATTGCTCCGCAAGTACTGGCGCAGCGATAGTTCGTCCGAGTAGTTGATTGCCTCGGTTACTAGCTGGCCTCCAGCCGTACGCGCTGTGTACTCGAACGTAGGCATCGCCTCAGATCCTCGTCAGTACCACGCGGCCCATTTCCTCTGGCGTAGTCACACCTGCACGCACGATGGTCAGCGCAGCCTCGCGCAGGGTTATCATGCCCTTCGCCACAGCAGCACGCTGGATCTCGTCCTCAGAAGCCTGCTTCATGATCAGGCCACGGATCTCCTCGTCCACCACCAGCACCTCGAAGACACCGGTTCGGCCCGACACTCCACGACCGTGACAGGCACGGCACCCTTTCCCCCGGCGGAAGTTCATGCGACTAGCTTCGTCGGGACCGATACCTACAGCTCTCAAGACCTCCGGTTTCGGTTCGTAACGCTCTGCGCATTGCGTGCACACTTTCGCGCACAGCCGCTGGGAAATCACGCCGGAGAGCGCTTGAGCGACCAGGAAAGGATCCAGTCCAAGGTTGACCAAGCGTGTCACCGTGCCCACAGCGCTGTTCGTGTGCAGCGTGGACAAGAGCAGGTGACCTGTGAGGGACGCCTGGACCGCCATCTCGGCCGTCTCCTCGTCCCGGATCTCTCCCACCAGAATGACATCCGGATCTTGACGCACAAAGGTTCGCAGACCACTGGCGAACGTCAGACCTATCTTGGGGTTCACCTGAACCTGGTTGAGACCAGCCACGTTGTACTCGACCGGGTCTTCCAGCGTCATGATGTTCCGCTTGGTATCGTTCAGCATGTTCAGGGCCGAGTACAGTGTTGTGCTCTTCCCGCTGCCTGTGGGGCCTACTACCAGCACCATTCCATGGGGCCGCAGTACCAGCGAATCCACCGCCTTCTGCTGATCAGGGAGCAGTCCCAGTCGCGCCAGTGGAACCAGGACCGATGATTTGTCGAGTATGCGAAGGACGATTTTTTCGCCGAAGACTGTCCGGACGGCGGAAGCACGGATATCGTACGCCGTTCCGTGGTTGTCGTACCGCATGCGGCCGTCTTGGGGTCTGCGGTTCTCCGTCACGTCCATGTTGCAGAGAACCTTGAGCCTGGCGATGACTGCCGGGATCTGGTTCACCGGAATATTCGTGTGGGCGACCAGAACCCCATCCACCCGGAACCGGACTCTCAGGCCCGTCTCCATGGGCTCGAAATGCAGGTCACTGGCATTCAGCGCTAGAGCGCTCTCGAGGATCGAATCGACCAGACGGACTATAGGCGCTTCGGCGGCCGCTGCCAGCATGGCGCGGGCCACGGGCGCTGGTTCTTCGTCGGCGGCCTCCGCCTCGAGTTCGTGCAGCACACCGCTCGTTCGAGCCTGCACATCGTAGATGTCGTTCAGAACGGTCTGGAACTCGCCCGCCATGGTGAGAAGCGGAATGACCCTGCGACCCGCAAGGGCAGCGATCCGGTCAATGGCCGCAACGTCCAGTGGATCCACCATCGCCACCTCGACCGTGCCGTTGTAGAGCTTGTACGGCATGGCCTTGGTTGCTCGCATTACGTCTTCCCGGATGAGACTGACCGCCTCCTGATCGGGCGGCGACGTCATCAGATCTACGTACCGGACTCCCAGCCGAGACGCGATGATGGGTCCAATCACATCAGCACGGATGAACCCGAGATCTACCAGAATCTGGCCGATAAACGTGTTGGTTCGCAGGCGCACTTCCATGGCCTGCTGAACCTGTTGCTCCGTTACCAAACCCCGCTGAACGAGCAATTCTCCCAGGAGCAAGTGCTGCTCACTGAGAGCGCCTACCGTCGCTCCGCCGCCTTGATGAGTGCTCTGTAGTGGCTGTGCTGCCATCGCTCTTTTCCGCCATGCTGACTGGATTTCGCTGCAAGGCGAACCTACGCCCGTAGCTGTGGACACGTATCTACCATAAGCCCACGGTTCTGTCAACATTCAGCATGTTCGCGGTCTCATTCGCATAGTACGCTTGGCGTACGGTTCCCGACAATAGGAAGAGGGCGAGACTCCGTGTCGGACGTTCTCGCACGGCGTCAGCGTCCGTCCTACATGCCCACAACCCCCCATGCGCCCGAGACAAGGACTGTGGCTAGGACATGACGAAACCTCAGCATATCATCCGGTCGCGAGGCTTTTCCTCCGACCGGAATCCAGAGGAGGTCACGGTCTAGTGCTGCTGCCTGCCACGATGGTATCTGGCCCGCCACCGATCCGACCCGTGCTCGTGGGCCGTCCCTGCAGGGCTCATAACGTCTTAGCAGGTCGTGTTATCGTTGACCCGCGAACCGGCAAGGAGGTACTCGTCCTGGCGGACATGAACGAGACCAGCGGAGCCGAGCTGATACTCATCGAGCTGGCGTCAGGTGCTGCCAGGTCCTACCGAGCGCCCGCCGGACAAGGCTCGTGGGCGCTTCTGGACGCAGGAGAGGGCAAGCTCGTCGTCGGCACGTTCTATGACGGACGTTTCATGGTCTTCGACATGCGCAGACGCCGTTTCGTCGGCACGGTGCCGTTTGCTGGCGAAAGCTACATATGGAACCTGGCGGTCGGCAAGGACAAGCGCATCTACGGGGGCACGTACCCTGGCGGCAAGCTTGGTGCACTGGATCTGGCCAACCTTGTCGTGGAAGACTGCGGAGCTCCGGCGCAACCGAATATGTATCTGCGCTATGTCAGTGCTCTCCCCGATGGTCGCATCCTCTGTAGCTTTGGCACCGAGAAGCCGACCACGCTCATCTACGATCCATCTCAGAAGGCCTTCCTCTCCCCTCCTGGAACTATCGCTGGCATCACTGCAGGGGCAGTCTGGAATGGCTACTTTGTCGCCGGTAGTGCAGCGTTCGCCGGTCCCGAGCTTAGCCGCGCGGAACCCCCTCCCTTCCCCACGCCGCCTGCGGACCGAGGAGGTTGGAGCGTGGACGCTGCGCTGACGAGCCCTACGACCCTGTGGTTGTGGCAGGGTACTACGCTCTACCGGTACCGCGCGGGAGATCTGGCCCTCGAGCGCTTCGCCGACGTATCGATTCCTGGAGCGCGTTGGCTAGACTCATCGCCGAGCGGAGAAGTCGTTGCCGGTGTGCGGGGTCAGGATTACTTCGTCGTACGGAGAGGAGCGAGCCGGGCGGACCTGCAACGCATTCCCACGGAGTCGGGCCCGCGACCGACGCTATTCCTCCGATGCGACGCTCAGGGACGTGTGTGGGGAGGTCCTCACTTCGGGCAGACCCTGTTCCGCTATGATCCGTCCAGTCGCAAGGTTGTGAACACGGCTACGATCAGCGACCACGGCGGTGAGGTCTACGACGTGGCATTCCGTGATGGCGCGGTCTTCGCCGCGGCTTACGCTGGAGGCGAGATCGTGCGCTATGATCCCCGCATGCCGTGGGATCAGATAGGGCATGCGAATCCCCAGACTGTCGCTGAAGTAGCCTCACGAGGATACATACGACCAACCGGGGGGATCATTCTCGGCGACGATGGCATGCTCTACTCAGGATGGATGGCGGGCTACGGAACGTACGGCGGTGCGATAGCCGTAACGAATTTGAATACCGGCGATACGCAACTGATCGAGAACCCGCTCGGGCATCAGGCCATTGCGGGAATGGCCATACACGGGGGTCTGGCATTCATCGGAACCACGCTTGGGGCCAACGGTTTGCCGGACAAGAAAGGCGAGTGGGCCAGGTTCGGAGTTCTCGATCTCACGAACAGATCCATCATCTACAGGCAGGAGCTATCTGGTGTCTCCACAGTGCGCGTGCTGACCGCGGCGGATGACGGCCGACGGGTGGTGCTGTCGGTGGGAGGCCGTCTATGCACCGCGGATGCGCCAACATGGCACGTCAACCTGGACGGCCTCCCATCTGCGCCGAAGCTCACGTCCAACTGTGTGGCAACGCTACGAACAGCCAATCGGCGGCGGTGGCTCGTCTATGGGGCCGAACGGCATGTTATTGCACTGGATGTCCAAGAAGGTACGCACCTGACGATAGCGCATCTGCCCGCTCACGTCACGAACGTTGCAGCGGCCGAGCCTGGGAATTCGAGGCCGGACACCATCTGGGTGTCGTGTGGCGCTGACCTCTATCGGCTGCGCCTGAGCCGCGAGTGGCGGCGACTGCTAATTGGTGAGGAGGAAACGCCGTGACCCAACGAGCACGCCATCTGCTCGACCGGCCGTGGTCCGGGGCACTCGTCATCGGCGGCCTGGCCTTCGCCTTGTATCTCCGCACTGCGGCCCGTTCGGCTACCTATGGCGACGGCCCCGAGCTTGCAGCCGCGGCCTATCAGCTCGGCGTGGCACATCCCACCGGCTATCCCCTCTATACCTTGCTCGCTCACCTGTTCATTCGGATCATCCCCATCGGCGAAGTCATCTTCCGCACGACGCTCCTCTCGGCGGTAACGTGCGCCGTCTCTGTGGGTGTTCTGTATCTCCTGGCCCTGGCTCTCCTCCGGCGGAGGTGGATCGCCGCCTTTGTCGCAGCACTCATAGCGGTCTCCGATACGCTCTGGGGGCAGGCGGTCCTCACCGAGGTCTACGGCCTCCATATGGCCTTGACGCTATCCGTTCTCACCTGCCTAGTCTATTGGGACCGGACGGGCAACGCGGGATTTCTCCGGGTTGCGGCGGTACTGTTTGGGCTGTCGCTCACGCACCATCTCATGACGTTGACCTGGATTCCCGCGTATGTACTGATCGTCTGGCTCTCACCGCACAGGGCCCAGTTGCGTTTGCAGTGGCAAGTAGTGTGCGTGGGCGTGTTCCTGCCGCTGCTGTTGTATCTGTACCTGCCACTGGCAGCCCGTCGCGACCCGCCCCTGAACTGGGGTGACGTCAGGACGTTCAGCAACTTCGTGGACCACGTCACCGGTGCCCAGTACCGCTATCGTATGGGCCACAAGACCTTCGCGACTTGGTGGAACAACGTCTACAACTACGGAGGATGGCCAGAGGACCACAAGTGCGATGGTTATCTCCTCACGCAGTTCAGCATCGCCATCATCTGGCTGGCACCCATCGGTATTTGGTCGTTGGCCCGTCGAAATCGGCGATACCTCCTCGTCACCATCATCGCCTACCTGATTCCGTTGGGGTGGGCACTCTGGTACAACATCCCCGATCCCGAAGCGTATTACCTACCATCCCATGTCATCGTGGCCCTCTGGATTGGACTTGGCTTGAGGGAACTGGAACAGCGACTGGCGCTCCGACTGCAGAGATCACGGCTGACGAGAAGCGAGATGCGACGTGTTCGCAGGCTGATTCAGGCCGGGACACTCGGTCTAGTCTTGCTGATTCTGATCCCGAACTTCCGAACGAACGATAAGAGCCGGCTCAAGGAGATCGGCAGCCTGGGCCGTGCTGCTCTCGAAAAGGCCGCGCCAAACAGCATCATCCTCGCATCTGGTGATGACTGGGGCTTCGCCCTCCTCTATGTCCAGAACGTGGAGGGCATTCGCCGCGACGTGAGGATCATTTTCGAGCCGTACTTCCAGTGGAGGGATTGGCGGCTCATCCAGAGAGAAGCCAAGCGAGGCGTGATCGTTCGAGAGCCGGATTGCTCCTTGCATGCCAAGAACAAGGATGAGCATGGGCTATGCCGGATGAAGCTCTTCATCCTGGACAACTATCGGCGACGCACGTTCTACTTGGCGGGTCCGCTCGCAGAGGAACTAGATAAGAGCCGCATCACGAAGCGGACTCTGCCACATTACGAGCGGCTGGTGCAGAAGGTGCCCATGCTGCGATTCCTTCCGGAGAGCAAGCCTGACCAGCCGTCGCCGGAACTCGGAAAGTGAGGCCGGCGCGTGAACCCGTGCTGGGTCCTGAGGCGCTCTGCCACGCCAGGAAACTCCTCGTGTCGGCGCGGGCAGTGCTCTTCGATCTCGACGGCACTCTCATCGAGACACGCATTGACTTTGGATTCATGCGGCGCGAGGTGCTCCGGCTCGCAGTAGAGGCGGGAACCGACCCTTTGCCGCCGGTCGAGCTAGACATACTCGCTATGGTACAAGCCGCTCGCGAACAATTGAGATTATCAGTTGGCGAGGCAGCTGCGCAGGCGTACGAGAAGCTCGCATTGGAGCGTCTGGAGGAGATCGAAAGGGAGCAGTGTGCGAACCCCGAGCGCATTCCAGGAGCTCGCGAGATCGTAGATGCCCTCCACCGAGCAGGCATAGCCGTGGGGGTCGTTACGCGCAATTCCCGAGCTGTGGCCGAGAAGCTGCTTGCCGATGGAGACCTGGCATGCTGCGTCCTACTCACCCGCGACGATGTGGCGCGAACGAAGCCGGACCCCCACCATCTGCTGAGAGCACTGGAGCTGCTGTCCGAAAGACGAGGATCTCCGGAGAGCATTTCCGCAGCGGACGCGGTCATGGTCGGCGATCACTGGATGGACATGAAGGCGGGCATTGCGGCAGGCTGCGCCACCATCGGCCTGCTCCGAGGTCGGAGCCCAGACTTCTTCGCTCCTGCTGAACCCGATGTCCTTGTGGAGGAGCTGCAGGACCTCCTGGATGATCACGGGTGCCCCTCGCAGGCCATGACTAGGCGGACTCTCTTCGCCATGGGCGGTGCCAGTTTGCTTGCGGATGCGGCAATCCCAGACGACCTACGGACGGTGCAGGGCCCGTTCCGAGACCGTGGGATGGGAGGTACGCCCACAATCTACGAGGACGTCCCGAGCTACTGCAGTCACGAGCACTGGGGAAGCATTGCGTCGTTCGGTATGGAGCCAGAAGGTTTTCGCCCAGACGTCGTCCCCGGCGCAACACCGACGCGGCGCACGGGTTTGATGGACCTGATACTGGATCCCTACTTCCATGGCTGGCTTGCAAGTTCAGGCTTCAGCGCACAGGACGTGGCGAAAGCGGCCGGAGTGTCCGACCTTCTCACTGCCACCGGACGGGATCTGGAGCGCGCCTGGGGAGAGATGCAGGCCCACCTCCGCGTGCATCTTGCCACGGGCACATTTCAGGCGATTCGCAGGGGCATACGGAGACTCTACGGAACCGATATCCAGCACGTCCGAGACGTTGTCGCTCTCGACGATCGCATTGCTGCAGCTTACACTGACCTTTTCGGATGGTACGAGCGTGGCATGCACTCGGCGAACCTTCGCTGGGTTATCAGGCCAGTGCATCCGGAGTATTACTACCGTGACGGTAGTCCTGCCCACGTCTCTGCGGAGGCGAAGCTCACCCGGACCGTCCTGCGCATCGATCCGCTCCTGCAGTTCTGGATGCCTCATTCACCACGCAGAGAAGCGCTAGCGCGAGATGTGGGTGTGGATCCAGCGGACGCAGCATCCTGGAGGCGGTTCCTGGATGTCATTGTGGAGAAGGCGGCGCAGGCTGGCGCCCTCGGCATCAAGCAACTTCAGGCATATACGCGCTCGCTAGACTACGAACCGCGGGCGGATGCGTCCATCCGCTTCCGGGGCGACCTGACTTCAGTAGAGGTGAAGGCGTTTCAGGACTGGGTTGTCCACGAATGCTGCAAACGCGCCGCCGACCGGCGCTGGCCGCATCAGATCCATGTCGGCACGCATCATCTGCCGCATTCGTCTCCCCTACCCCTCGCGGACCTGGCCGCACGGTACCGGAGCATGCCCATCGTTCAGTTGCATTGCTGGCCGTATCTGCGCGAGGCCGGGTGGCTCGCATGGCTGCACCCGAATGTCTACATCGATACGTGCTGGCTGGCCGTCCTGAATCCCGATTACCTACACGAAGCTCTAGACGGCTGGATTGGCCTGGTTCCGTCGCACAAGATCATGTGCGGTCACGACGCAACCTCCATAGAAATGGCGGTCGGTTCGTCCATGGCCGTGCGGCAGGTCCTTCACGACGTGCTATCGCGGCGCGTCGAGGACGGGACCCTCACGGAGCGGCACGCAAGGGATGTGGCGGAAGGCTGCCTGCACGGTAACGCAGCGCGTCTGTACGGTTGGCCGGCGTCCGACGCATGAAACTTTCCATCGTCATGGTGAACTGGAATACGCGCGATTACCTGCTGGACGCCGTGGGCAGCATCCTCCAGAATCCTCCAGAGTGCGACTACGAGATCATCGTCGTAGACAACGCGTCGAGCGATGGAAGCGCTGATGCCGTCGCCGCTCAGTACCCCGGCGTGCGCCTCATCTCGAACACCGAGAACGCGGGCTACGCGCGGGGGAATAATCAAGGTATCCGGGTGAGCCGTGGCGCCTTCGTGCTCCTGCTGAATCCGGATGTGCTCGTGCCAGCGGGAGCGCTCAGCCTGGCCCTCCGGGTCATGGAGGCGGAGCCGGCGATCGGGGCGATCGGCGCGAAGCTGATCCACCCAGACGGCCGCGTTCAGAAATCCATTCGCGGCTTTCCCACGCCGTTCGCTATCGCTTGCGAGGCATTCGGTCTTGCCCGCCTCTTCCCTCGCAGTCACGTTCTTGCCGCCTATCGCATGCCCTGGTTCGACTACGACAGACGAGGCGATGTGGACCAGCCCATGGGGACATTCCTGCTCATCCGCCGCGAGGCCCTGGACCAGGTCGGCTTGCTGGATGAGCGCTTTCCTGTGTTCTTCAACGAGGTGGATTGGTGCTATCGGGCTCGCAGGGCCGGCTGGCGCATTGTCTATGTCCCAGAGGTCGCGATTATCCACTACGGAGGCGCGAGCACACGTCAGGTGGCACCTGCGATGGCTTGGGAGTCTCGACGCGGCCTCCTGACTTTCCTCAGGAAACACTACTCTAAGCCTTGGCACGCGCCGGTCTACTGGCTGGCGCGCGTGACAAGCTGGATACAAGCATGGATGGTCAGCCGACGAAGGAGGACCCTCCGTGGGGCTTCCTGACTCTGCAGACCTCTCCCTCGTAATCTTGAACTGGAATACGAGAGACGATCTGTACAACTGCCTCCGCTCGCTGCGCGAGCACCCGCCGAGCCGGCACGTCGAGATCCTCGTAGTGGATAACGCGTCCGAGGACGACAGCGTTGCCATGGTACGGCAAGAGTTTCCTGAGGTGCGCGTCATTGTCAACGAAAGAAACCTCGGTTTCGGGGCTGGAAACAACCGCGCCATTCCTCACACCGGCGGACGCTACGTCATGTTCCTCAACTCTGATACCGTTATTACCGACGGCGCCCTGGACACGTTGATAGCCTACGCAGACGGACGTCCTGATGCTGGCGTCTTCGGCCCGAAGCTCCTCCATGCCGACGGTAGCCTACAGTACTCCTGCAGGAGCTTCCCGAATCTCGGCACAGGTTTTTTCCGCAACACACCCCTCGGACGGCTCTTTCCACGGAACCGGTTCAACACGGACTACTTGCTGAGCGATTGGGACCACAGCACCCCTCGCGACGTGGACTGGGTCAGCGGCTCCGCTTTCATGATCCGCCGGGATATCCTCCTGGAGCTCGGTGGCTTCGACGAGAGCTTTTTCATGTATTGCGAGGACGTAGACCTGTGCTATCGTGTCCACGAGATGGGCTACAAAGTCGCCTATTACCCGGAGGCAGTGATTTACCATATCATTGGCAGATCGTCGGACCTCGTACCCACGCGCATGACGTTCGAGTTTCACCGGAGCATGTATCGTTTCTACTGCAAGCACTACCGGCGCTCGACGCCGTTATACGTTCGCCCACTGATCATTCCGGGTCTGGTGCTTCGTGCAGTAGGCCGTCTCGTAAGGTATAGACTGCACAGCTTACGGGTACAGTGGGAACGGCGGAAGCGAGGCGGACCATGAAACGACCACGGATTGCCGATCACTCGTCCGAGCGACGACTGAAGAGGGAGCGAGCATTCGGGAACGCAGCGACCTGCCTAGTGTGTCTGGCCGTCTTTCTCTGCGGCACGAAGGCCGGAATGCTCTACGACCGCATGCCTGCCACGGAGATGCGCGCATGGTTGGATGCCGTGGCGGCGCCTCTCAGTGCGGTACTCGTCTCGTTGGCACTGCTCTTGTGGGCCGTCACCGATAGCCGATCCGCAGCGTTGCGCCTCGACTGGCATGGGGTCGCTGGGCTCACGGCAGTGATTCTTGTCGCGTGGTCGGCACTTCGTGTCATAGGCACACCCAACCTGCTGTCGGGTCTCGTTGCCCTGGGGCTCTTGGCCCTGGCGGTGGGCATCGCCGTGATCGTCGGAGCGGCCTCTAGGAGCCCGTGGGTTCTCGCATCGGTTCTCCTCGGGTTGCTGGCCGTTGGTCTCCTTCTCTCCGTGATCGGACTGAGGGAGTACCTCATGGAGTGGCGCGTTGGGAATCCTGGCTGGCGCGTTTTCGCAGGCTTCGCCGTACCGAACTTCCTCGCAGGTCTGTTCGTGACAGTTCTGCCAGTCAGCGCCGCCCTATTCCTGAGCGTGCGCGACCGTCTGAGCACTCTTGCGGTGGGGTTCCTCCTCGTTCTTCAGACGCTGACGATGCTCCTCACCCAATCCCGACTTGGCGTCGCTGCGCTTGTCATCGGCGGCATTGCTTTCCTGGCTGGCGCCGTGTGGTCTGGTGCACTCAAGGGCACCGTCGCGCGCCGAGCATGGGTCTTGTCGGTCGTGATCGTCGCTGCCGGTATCGTGGGAGCTGGCCCGGTCGTCCGACGTTTGCAGGCATCGAAAGATCAGTCGTACTCTGCGCGCTTCCGGGTGATGACATGGCAAGGTGCTCGGCGTATAGTGACAGAGCGACCCTTGCTGGGTACGGGGACCGGTTCGTTCGATACGGTGTACCCCCGCTACTCCATCGTGGGCTATACGCAGCATGCCCACAACAGTTTCCTGCAGTGGGCTTGCGATACAGGCTTGCCGGGGCTTATCTTCCTTGTGTTGGGGATCGTGGCGGCGTGCATCGTCGGCATGTCTGCCTTGCGGGCACCCCTCCGGGAAGATTGGCCGCTGGGCGACGAGCGATTGCTGACCGCTGGCCTTCTCGCTGGCGTCGTTGGCGCCATGGCTCACAACGTTTTCGATTCCGACTTGTACGTGCCGGCCAACGCCGTTGTTCTCGCTGCAACATGCGGCTCCCTCGTCGCACTCGGCCGGCGCGCGTCTATTGCCGGCGGCCACAGCGCCAAGGGGAGATCGCTGATCATTCCGAGGGTACTCTGGGCACCACTGACGGCTATTGTTGGCCTGACACTCCTCGTTGGCGCGGGACGGCTCTTTCTCGCGCGGACCCGCACCGTAAGCGCCGCGAACGCGCTGGCTTCCCAGGATGTAATCGGTGCTCTCGACGCGTTCGGTAGTGCTGCTCGGCTGAATCCTCTCGACCCGGAACCACATCTCGCCATGGCTGCCATCCACGACCGACTGAACGAGGCCGATCCAGCACGTGCCGAGCTCCTGCGGGCTGTGCGAGTCGCTCCTGGCGGCAAGACGTACTACCGCCTGGGCCGGTACCTGATCTCTGCAGGAGAGCCCGCGGAGGCTGTCAAGTACTTGGAGAAGGCCCGCGAGGCTGATCCCCATCGTCTTCGCGCGCTGTTGGCGCTGGCAGACGCCTATCGAGCGTCGGGGCGATCGGAAGACGCGGATCGTGTCTATCGCGAGATGATCGTCCTGCATCAGGGGCCGGTTGGCCAAATACGGGCGGTGCCGGAGGTGCCGGACTGGGAATACGGTATCGCCTACGCTGCCATTGCCGAGACGCGGATCAACAGCCGACACCACGCCGAAGCTGTTCCCATGCTGCAGAGCGCCGAGAACGTCCTGGGTGAGCTTTGGCGCGTTCGGAACGATACTCTGGTCCGACTGCGCGTACCTGAGGAGGCCATGCGGGAAGCCGTGGCACGCTACGAATGGGTCCTGACGCAGCTTCCTCCGTGTCTTCGTCGCACCGGAGCCAACCGTGAGGCCGATGAGGCCCAACGCCGGTTGCAGGAGTTTCGTGAGGAACACGCTCGAGAGACCGGCGCAGCATCCGGCGAGACGCCCTAGAAGCGGCCGTCCCGGACTTCGAAATGCGTCGGCCTGCCGAGAAGCGGGCCGCCCACAGATACCCAGTGGGCCGTCCAATCCAGCAACGTCTCGGTGCTGACCGTCGGAGGTCCGAACATACTCCAGCACTTCGCTGCATCGCTTAACAACGCCGTTTCCGCTTCCACGCCCTCGAAATGTGGTGTCGGCAGGTCCATACTAGTGGCAAGACGCTCGGCAGCCCCTCGTACCGAGACTATGTCGGGGCCAGTCACGTTGAGCACAGAAGGCGGCGTTGCGCACAGCCCGTGAGCGCGAATCAGCACCGCGTTTACGTCCCCCTGCCATAGGACGTTGAAGTATCCCATGGAAACGTCCACCGGTGCTCCGGCCTGGACCTTCACAGCGATGTCTACGGGCACACCATATCGCAGGTCACACGCATAGTTCAGGCGCACAATCAGCACGGGAGTCCCGCTGGTCTCGGATACGTACTCCAGCATCCGCTCCCGCCCAAGGCAGGTTTGGGCATACTCACCTACCGGATCTGGCGGAGTCTCCTCCGACGCACCACCTGTCTCAGGACGAACCAGCGGGTACACATTGCCCGTGGATAGGGCGATCAGGCGCGATCTGCGGTAGCGTTCCGCAACCAGATAAGGAAGGAGAGTGTTCATCGCCCACGTGAGAGCAGGTCTCGATGTCGCACCGAACTTCATGCCAGCCAGGTAGTAGACGTAAGGCGCGTCAGGGAGCCGCTCCAAATCGCGTCTGTTGAGGAGATCCGTGGCGATGGTGCGAATGCCTGCGCGGCCCAGCATCATTGCTGTGGAGGCATCCGAAAAGCGACTCACACAAACCACCCTGTGGCGGGAGCCCGCCTTGAGGAGGCTACGATGAAGGAGCAGAGCCAGACTCGGCCCAATCTTGCCCCCAGCGCCAAGGATGAGAACATCGCCCTCGAGCTGCCGCACGGCCTCCACGGTGGCGTCGGTGGGCTCGGTCAACCGCTCCATCAGCTCCAGTTCGGTGGAGGGAGGAGTTCGATAGCGCTCGGCCATCTCAGCACCCACTGGTAATGGCATCCCAACTCGCGAAGACCTGCCGAACGTTCTCCGGCTTGGCTCCAGCGCCGAACTCGCACTGGGCGATACACCCGCCATTGGCCCAGAGATTCGCGTGAACACCCCTGACTGCTGCGTCAATGTCCTCGAGCGTGCCGTGCGGCAATAGCCACTGACGGTCAATCTCGCCCCAGAACGTGATCTTGCCGGCATAGGGTCGTAGGTTCTCGACACCTATGCAGAAGAGCTGGGTATTGAACGCATCCAGACCAAGCTCTACCATCTCTGGATAGATGGCGAGCGTGTTGCCATCCGAGTGCATGAAGATCTTCTTGCCTGCACCATGCGCAATGTCTATGTAGTCGCGGTATAGGGGTCGAAAGATCTCGCGCCAGATCTGTGGTCGGATCAAGAGCGAGTTCTGCGAACCCCAATCATCCATGAACATAAGAGAGTCCACGTCGGTCGCTGCCCAGACCTCGAGCAGCTCGCAGTAGAATGTGTGCATGCTATGAAGGAAATCGAGCAGGGCCCCGGGAGGATCCAAAAGGTCCAGATAGAGGTTCTCCGTACCCCTGAGGAACTGTAGTTGCTCGAAGGGGCGCGGGCACGCGCCGGCCATGGTGAACCGATCGGTCGCGGCGCAGTCACGGTTCACAGCGTCCCTGTCTATCGTGAGTAACTCCTTGGGGATATGGACGCGCCCGACGTCGGTCTCCCAGTCCCGGACCAGCGGGTGCTTTACCTCGCCGATGACCCCGGCTTGAATGTTGTGGAAGGTGGCTCCCCATTCGTCGCTGTATTCGCCCACGGCATGAGGGCTACCGACGGTGCGAGGCAGCACCCGGTGGTGGCCCGAGATGCCCTGGATGTCGTCCGGGTACTCCTGTCGAATAGCGGCTACCTCGGCCGGATACCTCTCCTCTGCCCAGGGCAGGAGCCATAGCTGCCGCGGTGCTCGGGAAGGTTTCTCGAAGTTCAGTGTCTGATAGACCAGTTCGCGTGGTGTGGCGGCCATGGCAGTCCCTCTTTCGCAAAGCCGGATCCGTGATGGTCCATTGTTGCATGAGGACGCGTGCGTTTCCTGCCTCCTTCGGAACCCGTACGTCGGTATAATGCGCCCATGGGCAGGTGTCTAGGGTTGGCTTTCCTGTGTGCGTGGAGCCCCGTCATCCTTGCAGGCGTTGCTTTGCCGCCATCGCCCGTGGATCGGAACGCGGAACAGTACAACTACATTCTTGGCACGCAGACGATTGGCTCCAAGTACCGCTTCACCAACGAGGATGTCCTCGTGGAAACGTCCAGAGCCATCCTCCAGATGGGCTCCAACATCCTCAAGATCAGTCTGGAGCAGAACTACGCCAAGCAGTACGAGGGCATTGCATTTGATCCGCGCATCCGCTCGCCCCTGGACCTGGTTCGCGACCAGCCTTCGTTTCGAGCCGTGCTGCAGATGCCTTTCAGCCACATTCTTCTCTGGGTCTACCCGTTCGACGCCGGCTGGTGGGCCGATGGCCTATCACCGGACGAGAGCGAGAAGACTTACCGGCAGATGTACGACCTGACTACGTACCTCCTTCGAACGTTCCAGGGCACAGGCAAGACGTTCTACCTGGGCCACTGGGAAGGTGATTGGCATCTGCACCCCTCCTACGATCCTTCGAAGGATCCTTCAGAGAAGGCCATCCAGGGGATGACGGATTGGTTGAACGTTCGCCAGCGGGCGATCGAGGATGCCAAGCGCGACGTCAAGCATCGTCAGATCGACGTGTACGGCTATACAGAGGTCAATCTCGTTCAGAAGGCCATGCGTGGCGGCAAGACCCTGACCAACGATGTATTGCCCCACACCACCGTGGACTTTGTTTCCTACTCCAGCTACGATTCCCTGACGAATGACCCCACCACCGTGGGGGAGCGACTCAAGAACGCGCTCGACTACGTCGAATCGAGGCTGCCTCGGAAACCAGGCATCCAAGGACGACGGGTCTTTATCGGTGAGTACGGTTTCCCACGCCAGTACCACACGCCGGAGAAGCAGGCAGAGCTTTCCAGAGCCGTGGGACGGGCCGCTATCGAGTGGGGCTGTCGCTTCGCCCTCTACTGGGAAATGTACTGCAACGAGAAAGTGGACGGTAAGCACCGCGGTTTCTGGATGATAGACGATCAGGGCGTGAAGCAGCCCGTCTACAATCTCCACGAGCGTTACTATCGCGACGCCAAGCGCAGCGTCGCCGAGTTCCAACGCCGCTATCGTCGCCTGCCGCGTGAGGACGAGTTCCGCAAGATGGCGCTCTTGCTCCTCCACTGAGTATCCGGCTTTCTCCGATAAGGATCCTGGGCCTGCAGGTAGTGATTCCGCCAGGTGCCATCGTCTAAGTCTTCAGAAGAGCCAGGAGGGAGGCAGCGCGTGCAGATCGCGGAGACGCGGCACGCGGACGGTGGCCACGCAGAGAGGGTCACTGCCGACAAAGAGCTATTGGCGGCTTGCCGGGCGGGTGATCGCATTGCGCTCGAGCGTCTGCTTGCGCCTCATGAACGTCCTCTCTACGTTTTGTGTCTCGGCATACTCCGACACGCCGAGGAAGCCGAGGACGCGGTTCAGGAGACGTTCCTTCGAGCCCTCCGCGGTCTGGGAGCGTTCCGGGGTGATGCCTCGGTGAGAACTTGGCTTCAGAGGATTGCAGTGAACGTCTGTCTCGAATGGAAGCGCTCGCGGAAGGCCGCAGTGCCGCTAGAGATCGCCGAGACGGCGGCGTCGAAGGATCCGCCTCTGGAGGATACGGCGGTGGGGTACATCCAGGCGCTGGCAGCGCTCGCGGTGTTGACGCCCAGCCAGCGTGCAGCCATTCTCCTGAAGGATGTGGAGGGCTGGAGCGTGCGGGAGATCGCGGAAGCCATGCGCTGCAGCGCAAAGCGCGTCGAGAATGAGCTGTACCGCGGTCGGCTGGCGCTGGGCCGATGGCGCATGGCCCAGGAGGGAGGCTAACTGATATGCGTCGGGACCGTCCCATGACGCCTGACGAGACCCGAGCCATCCTGCGACCTCTGGAGGAAGCCCCTACGCCCGAGGGCATGGCGTCGCGTGCCCTGGAGCGGTGGGTAGCAGAAGCATCTCGAGCGGAGGGCCGGATTCCGTGGCGGAGTTGGCTCACATGGCCACGATCGTACAGGATTCTTCGGCCTGCTGTCCTGGGTATCGCTGCCATCCTGACCGTGTTCATCGTGGTGCGAAACCGCATAGGTCTGCCGCCGTCCGGACTGAGGGACGAGACTCCCCGAGCTTCGAAGGTCGGGCAGCCGCCAGTTACGTCGAAGCCCGCCGAGTACATCGGGGGCGCCGCCCGCAACAGTGCTGAGCTTCACCGGCACCGGTTCGCCGAGTCGGCTCCGGCAACCACGAGAGCGGCCGCGCCGCATGCAGTCCCGGCCCTACCGGACAAGAAATCGCACGCTTCCTCGTCACCAGCTGCGACGCCCAATCTGGCCCCCCCGAGGATGGCAACTGCTCCCGCACCTCCGTCCAGCATACCGGGCGGCCCTGCACGTGCGCCTCAGTCCGAAGGAGCTGCTATCAAGAGCGGTGCGGTGCCAGGTCGACTCGCACGGAGATCCGGTGACGCCGTCGAGGAGTCGATGGCTGATCGTGAGCTGCCTTCCGCATCTGATCTGGCCTACCTTAACGGCGCTGCTGTGGCTGCGCCAGACTCGAAGGCGTCCACCGAGCGTTTCGCCGATAGCCGTCTTGCCGTGCGCCTTACTCTTGAAGAGGATGCGATCAGCGTCGCGGACTTGGCCGGCGTCCTCCGATCGAGAACAGGCGTGGACATATCCTTGCCCGATGACGCGGCACGCCGGTCCTTGGCGATCTACTGCTCCGACAAGCCGCTGGGCGAACTCCTGCGCCAGATGGCTCGCGTCCTGATGGTGCGCTGGGAGCTGTCTCGCACCGATCCAGGTGCGCCTCACTACGTGGCGATAGCCCGTTCGACAGGTCGCAGTGACTCGAGTCCCGATGGCGCGGCCGAAAAGGCGCGGACGCCGGCAGTAGGTGGGTTCGGAGGTGCAGCGCTCATGCGGCCGCCTCGCCTTAGCGTCATCGCTCGCGAACGAGGGATATCTATGATGGGCGAGCCGACCGCCTTGACCCGCCAACTCGACAACGTCGGGCAGACCGAGCTGAAGCTCACGGAAGGCTGGCTTCTGTCCAGCGGACCCTAGCCGCCAACGGCACTTGCCCGAGGCAGAAAGGAACGGTGTTTCCATGCAACGACGCAAGTACTCCATCATCGGCACACTCGTCGCAGTGGCATGTGCTATGGCCGCAGCCATCTCGCCGGCGCTACGGCAGAGTCGCTCCGCTGGCGCCGCAGCATCACCAGAACCCACATCCGGTTCGCTTCAGATTCTCGACAAGAATGGCAAGCCGGCAGGCTTCTGCCCTCTCAAGCACACGGACGTTGTAGCGGACATTGCTGGGTATGTTTCGCGTGTTACCGTCACACAGCAGTTCGCCAACCCTTCGAAGGAGCCCATCGAAGCCGTCTACACCTTCCCCCTGCCGGACGATGCGGCGGTGGATGATATGACAATGGTGATCGGCAATCGTGTGATCAAGGGCACGATCATGCGTCGCGAAGACGCACGCCAGGTCTACGAGGAAGCCAAGGCGCGCGGGCAGTCGGCAGCGCTTCTCGACCAGGAACGCCCGAATATCTTCACCCAGTCCGTGGCCAACATCATGCCAGGCAGCGACATCAAGATCACCATCAGCTACGTGAACCTGCTGAAGTACGAAGAGGGACGGTACGAGTTCACGTTCCCCATGGTAGTCGGCCCCCGCTACACACCCTCGGGAGGGTATCGGCGGCCCGGCGAACGAGGCAAGCCGAGCGACAGACCGATCATCTACGAGGACCCGGGCAATACATCGGTGGTGACGGATGCAGACAAGATAACGCCTCCCATAACACCGCCAGGAACACGCGCAGGGCATGATATCTCGCTCACGGTGAATCTCGATGCTGGTCTCCCACTACAGGACATCCGTTCCGCCCTCCATGACGTCGAAATCCGTCGCGTGGACCCCATGCGCGCCGTCGTCAGGCTCAAGAACGCCAGGACCATCCCCAACAAGGACTTCGTTCTGCGCTACTCGGCCGCGGGTTCTGAACTGGCTGAGGGCATTCTTACCTACGTCAAGCCTGGTCAGCCCGGCGGCTACTTCACGCTCATCATGCAGCCGCCGGCGGCTCCGCCCCAGGACATGGTCTCGCCGAAGGAGATGATCTTCGTAATCGACCAGACCGGCTCTCAGAGCGGCTGGCCCATCAAGAAGGCAAAGGAGACCATGGCCTATTGCCTCGAGAACCTCAACCCCGGCGACACATTCCAGCTGATCGGGTTCAATACCGATGTGTACCCGTGTTTCCCGAAGCCGGTCCCGGCCAACAGGTCGAACATCGAGAAGGCATTGCGGTGGTTGGAGCCGATCGAGGGAAGCGGTGGCACAGACATCCTCAAGTCCGTGGATTATGCGCTGAGTATTCCGGCCGATCCAGGTCGCCTGCGCATCGTCTGCTACATGACCGATGGCTACGTGGGCAATGACATGCAGATTATCGAGTACGTGGGTAAGCATCGTGGCCAGGCGCGGATGTTCCCCATAGGCATCGGCAATTCCGTCAACCGGTTTCTCATCGAAGGCATGGCGCGCGAAGGCAAGGGTATGCCCGACTACGTGCTGCTCAACGAGGACGGTGCGGAGCACGCCGCGAAGTTCTACCGCAGGATCGCTAGTCCCCTGCTCTTGGATGTGAACATAGAGTGGGGAGGGCTACCTGTGGAAGAGGTCTATCCTCGCTATATCCCCGACGTCTTCTCGGCGGGTCCGGTGATTGTCAAGGGCCGCTATACACATGCCGCCGACGGCTTCGTCACGATCAGTGGACTCCTACGTGGTCGTCCCTGGAGCCGGCGCATGCCAGTAACGTTACCACCGGTAGATCGCGAGGGGAGCGCCATCGCCACGCTCTGGGCGCGGGAGAAGATCGAGGATCTGCAGCGCCAGGACTGGGTCGGGGCTCAGACTGGCAATCCGAAGCTTGCCATCAAGGACGCCATTGTTCGGCTAGCGCTGGAGTACCGTCTCATAAGCCAGTATACCTCCTTCGTCGCGGTCGAACAGAAAGTCGTGAATGTCGGTGGCAGACAGCGGACCGTGGACGTTCCCATCGAGATGCCGGAGGGCGTTTCCTACGAAGGGATCTTTGGCGCAGAGGACCGGCTGGACTCGGGGCTCGCACGCTCGCGCATGCCGGCAGGTGGTGTGGCGCTCATGGCCACTCCCGCCAGTGCAGGTCTAGGAGGTGGCGGCTACGCGGCATCGGCACCGATGCGAGAGACCCTCGCACGACGGAGCTCTGTCGAACTAAAGGAGAAAGAGACAAGAGTCCTCCACGACGCATCCTCCGCGAAGGGACGGAGCGCACCAGCCTCGCCGGATAGGAGGACCTTGCTCCGCCAAACCAAACTCAGCGAGTCCTTGCGCGAGAAGCTCGCAAAGGGCTTCAAGGGTAGATTACAGGTGCAGGTGTGGCTGAACAACCTACCAGCGGATGGTCTCAAGCAGTTGAAGACGACCGGGTTCGCCGTCGTAGTCGAGTTGCGTACGGGCAAACTGTTACTCGGAACGATAGATGCCAGTAAGCTGGATGCGCTCCTCTCGCTGCCCTTCGTCCGCGCTGTCGAAGAGCCGAGAATGCGCTAGCTGAGTGGGACGGGGTCGGGCAGGGCGCGCCCGGTCCGGCCCCGTTCTTCATGGTGGGCGAAGTGGGCGAGACGGCAAGCTCCGTTGGAAGAGGAGGAGCGCATGCGCAAATGGGCTGCGTTGTTTGTAGCTTCGGCAGCTCTGTTCTGGGGCGGTGGTGCGCGGGGACGGCAAGTGGAGCTCTCCGTGCGTGATGACGGCTACCGGGGCATATGGTTCACACTCGGCCAGTACAAGGGCGAGTACGGCGACAAGTACTCGGGTGGACTAGCCACCTACACGGCGAACCACGTGCCGATTGCAGTGTACTCACCGAAGGCACGCAAGACCTTCTTCGTCTACGGCGGAACGAGGAAGGACGCCAGGCACCTGTTGATCATGGCGTCGTACTACGACCATCGCCGCGGAGTGGTGCCCAGACCGGCGATTGTTTGCGACAAGCAAGGCGTCAACGATCCCCATGACAATGCCGCTCTCGCCCTCGACGATGAAGGGTACCTCTGGGTGTTCGTGAGCGGCCGCGGGCGGTCGAGGCCGGGTCTCAAGTATCGAAGCGCCAGACCCTACAGTATCGAGCAGTTCGATCTGGTCTCGACGGAGGAGATGACCTACCCGCAGCCTTGGCATTGCGCTGGGCGTGGTTTCTTTCTTCTTTTCACCAAATACACCAATGGCCGTGAGCTCTACTGGCAGACGAGCGGCGACGGGCGAACATGGTCCGACGATCGCAAGCTGGCGGGCATTGGAGGACATTATCAGGTCTCTTGCATGCGGGGCGGCACTATCGTGACGGCCTTCATGCGCCATCCTGGCGGCGACGTCGATCGGCGCACGGACCTGTATGTGCTCAGGACGGACGATTTCGGCGAAACGTGGCGGACACTCGACGGCACGCCCGTCCGGACGCCACTCAGCGAGCCGGACAATCCGGCGCGCGTTCGGGCCTACTCGCAGGAGGGACGCCTCGTCTACATCAACGACGTCAACTTCGACATGCGCGGCAACCCCATCATCCTGTACGTCGTCAGTCGCGGGCACGAGCCCGGCCCACAGAACGATCCGCGCACGTGGACTGTGGCCGCGTGGACCGGTGCAGGTTGGCGGTTTTCGGACGTCACGACCTCGACCCACAACTACGACATGGGGTCGCTCTATGTCGAGGGCCGCACGTGGCGCATCATCGGCCCCACTGAGGCAGGTCCACAGGAACATGGCACGGGAGGTGAGATGGCGGCATGGATCAGCCGTGACGAAGGCCGAACATGGACGAAACAGTGCGACCAGACTTCCGCTAGCGAGTACAACCACAGCTACGCGCGACGACCCCTCAACGCTCATCCGGCATTCTACGCACTGTGGGCCGACGGGCACGCCTATCGGGAGTCGCCGTCGCGACTCTACTTCACCAACCGCGCATGTGACACCGTATGGATGCTGCCGACGAAGATGGAGGGTGAGTTCGCGCGACCTATCGTAGCCTTCCGCAACGGCCGCAAGCTCTCATCTCCGCCGTAGGCGCCGTCGCGACGATCTGGCTACCCGCCGAGGAGCCTGCTCACCTCGTCGAGGTCGGACTTCAGCATCGCTGCCGATTCAGCATCCGCCACGCGGTCAAGGTCCGCCCTTGCGGCGTCCAGGGTCTCAGTAGCCGCCGCTGTGTCACCCGACAGGACGCAGGCGCGAGCTATGGCCTCGCGGGCATAGCCGGCATAGAAAGGGTCCAGCCCGCCGGTCTCAGCACATTCGAGGCTGAGCTTGCCGTACCGATGCGCCAGTTCGGTGTTGCCTGCCAGGGCTTCGACGCGGGAGACTTGCCAGTAGCCGATCGCCAGGTTCTGATCGGTGCAGTCGTCCCTCTGGGTCCAATGCCACAACGAGGCGTACGCGAGCCACCTCATGACCTCAGTGTCGACGTCCGACCGGTCATGCCGGTCCATCAGATCCCAGCAGGCGTTGAAACAATCGGCCGAGAAAGTGCGGTGCGCGTCCTTCATGAGTGGTTCTCCTTGTGTCGTCGGGTCACTTGATGGAAACTAGACGTCGCAGATGCGCACAGCCTGGCGGAGTGATGTCAGCGGGTCTTTCCGGGGTACGAACTCGTGGGCGACGTAGCCCTTGTATCCCGCGTCCAGGAGGGCCCGGCAGATGCGCGGGTAGTTGATCTCCTGCGTCTCGTCAATCTCGGCCCGGCCAGGCACGCCTCCCGTGTGCACATGTCCGATATAGGCGATATTCTCCCGAATGGTGTCGCAGAGGTCGCCCTCCATGATCTGCATATGGAAGACATCATAGAGAAGCTTGATGCGTTCCGACCCGACTCGCTTGCAGACCTCCACGCCCCACGCAGTGTGATCCGCCTGATAGTCCTTGTGCGACCGCTTGCTATTGAGAAGCTCCATGCATACGGTCACGCCGTGCTGCTCAGCGAGGGCTGCTATACGCTTCAGCCCTTTCACGCAGTTGTCGAGGCCTGCTTCGTCTGACAGCCCACGACGGTTGCCAGAGAATGTGATGACGTTCGGCCAGCCTGCCCGAGCGACCTTGGGGATCAGATCTTCGGCTACTTTGACCAGGCCGTCGTGATTCTCCACACGGTTCCATCCGTCAGGAATGCTGCCAATGCCTGTCGCCATCGTGCAGATGAGTCCGTGCCGCCGCACTGTCTCCCACTCACCTTCCCCGAGGAGATCTATGCCAACCAGGCCAATCTCCTTGGCCGCCTTGCAGAGGTCATCGAGCGAGATGCTACCGTAGCACCACCGCGACACCGACTGCTTGATCCTGCCCTTGAGCGCTGGAGCCTGCTGCTGTGCCTTGGCGTCCTGCATGGCCACTGCAACTGCCGCAGTCGCCCCAATCGTCAGAACCTCCTTGCGTGTCATGCTTCTGGACATCGCGTTCCTCCATCGTCTGGTTCCCTTATACGGTGCAATCTCGACCTGTCTATGACTCTACCTCCCAGATCGCTCGTCCTGCTCCTGCTGGCCACAGGATATAATGACCTGAGCAAGCGACGGCGCCGCGGGGCTGTTCCTGCGGCGTCTTGTCTTCGGGCAGGAATGCAAGAGGAGGAAGCATAGCCATGGTGCGCGTGGGGATTCTGGGGGCGTCGGGTTACGGAGGCGGAGAACTACTCCGTTTGCTCGCGAATCACCCATACGCAGAAATCGTGTTGGCCACTTCGGCCACTTACGCGGGCAAGCCCGTCGAGGAGAGCTTTCCTGGCCTGGCCGGACGACTTTCGCTGCGGTTCGCCGCCGAGGCGACGCTCGATGATCTGCAACGTTGCGATGTCGTGTTCATGGCACGGGATAATGGGGTTGCCATGAAGGAAGCCAGGGCAATACTGGAGGCTGGCTGCAAGCTCATAGACCTCAGCGCCGATTTTCGGTTCCGGGACACGAGCATCTACGATCGCTGGTATGCCGGTCCCCACGCGTCGCCGGATCTCGCTGCAGAAGCTGTCTACGGCCTGCCCGAACTCCATCGCGATGCCATACGCTCTGCGCGCATTGTCGGCAATCCTGGCTGCTACACGACTGCCGCCATCCTGGCCCTGACGCCGTTGGTGAAAGCTGGCCCCGATCTTGTGGATCTCGGTTCGTTCATCGTGGATGCCAAGTCCGGTGTGTCGGGTGCCGGCCGCAGCCGGTTCGGGCCAGGTACCCATTTTTCCGAGATCAACGAGAGCGTGTCGGCTTACAAGATCGCGGGCACCCATCGCCATACACCCGAGATAGAGCAGGAGCTATCGGCCCTGGCGGGGCGGAGCATTTCGATCAGTTTCACTCCTCACCTCGTGCCCATGACGAGGGGCATTCTCGCGACCTGCTATGCGACGTTGCGTAAGCCTATTGACGCTGACGAGCTTCGCAGCACTTACACGCAGCGCTACGGCGGCGAGCCATTCGTCCACGTCAGCCGCAGCCTGCCTGCCACCAAGCACACCCTCGGAAGCAACATGCTCCACATCGGCCTCGACGTGGATCGGCGCGTGCATAGAGTAACGGTCGTGGCGTGCCTGGACAACCTCGGGAAAGGCATGGCCGGCCAGGCGATCCAGAATATGAACATCCTCTGCGACTTGGAGGAGACCGCTGGACTCACGGGACCAGGTCTCTGGCCGTAGGTCCCTACCCCGTCCATCGCGGTACGGAGAACACGCATGATCATCCATTGGAGACAACAGCACGATGCCGGAGTCACCTTTCCGGAGGGATTCGTTGCCTCTGGGGTGCGGTGTGGCCTCAAGACGGAAGGACCGGACCTCGCTCTCATCGTATGCGATGGGGATGCGCCTGTGGCAGGCGTCTTCACCACCAATCTAGTCCAGGCGTCATGCGTCCGCTACTCGCGCCGCGTTGTACAGGGCGGCGTAGCGCGAGCGATCCTATGTAACGCCGGCAATGCCAACGCCTGCAATGGTGACCAGGGAGACCGCGATACCCTGACCATGGCTGAAATCACGGGGCGCCTGCTTGGCGTAGACCCAAGACATGTGCTCATCGCCTCGACAGGCGTCATCGGGCACCCCCTGCCCATGGCCAGACTGGAGCAGGGCATTCCGGCCGCTGTGGAGGCTCTGGACCGCAACCATGGCGCCGACCTTCAGGTAGCCCAGGCGATCATGACAACGGACCTCAGACGGAAAATGATCGCTGCTACATGCCGCTCGGATAACTGGCGTGGAGAGGTGGCCGTTGGCGGAGTCTGCAAGGGGTCCGGCATGATCGCTCCCAACATGGCTACCATGCTGTGCTTCCTTACGACCGACGCCATGCTCCCCGGGCCTCTTCTCCAATCGGCCCTTCAACGCGCAGTGGCACGCAGCTTCAATCGCGTGACTGTGGACGGCGACACGAGCACAAATGACATGGTGCTACTTCTCGCAGGGGGCAGCGGCCCTGTGGACATATCCGAAGCTGGACCTGCTTTCGAGGATTTCGCGGAAGCGCTGACCCGGGTGTGCACCTACCTGGCACGGGAGATCGCCCGTGACGGTGAGGGAGCGACGAAGCTCGTGGAAGTAGCAGTACAGGGCTCCGCGTCCGAAGCTGATGCTGAGCGCGTGGCTAGGACCATCGCGGAGTCGCCTCTAGTCAAGACTGCGCTCTTCGGTTGCGATCCGAACTGGGGCCGCATCCTGGCAGCGGCAGGTCGCTCGGGAGTGCAGTTCGATCCGGACAGGGCGCGGGTCTGCATTGGTACCATCGAAGTCTACGCAGAGGGCACCTCACGTCCGTTCGATCGAGACGCTGCACACGAGTACTTGACGGAAGAGGAGGTCCGGATCGTCGTAGATCTCGGGTCAGGTAGTGCATCAGCGACAGTGTGGACATGCGATTTCAGTTACGACTACGTCCGTATCAATGCCGAGTACCACACGTAAGGTCCGCGCAGAGGTGTGGCGCTCGACGCCTTCGGTAGACTGCGGATAGGGAAAGACTAGTGCGACGCCCTAACATTGTCGTATGTCTCTGCGACCAGCTCCGAGCTTTCGAGGTCGGGTGCTACGGGAATCCCGTGATCCATACGCCCCACATGGACGGGCTCGCAGCAGAAGGCATTCGTTTCGAATATGCGGTGACGAACTACCCGGTATGTATGGCGGCGCGATCCGTCCTTCTTTCAGGCCAGTACAACCGCACGTGCACGGGTGGCGTGTCCAACGTCGCGTATCCCACCAAGCCCGGTGACGTGGCCATGCCCGAATATCCAGAGCAAGGTCGTCCGCATCTCCCCGCGCCCACTCTTGCCGAGATCTTGCAGCAGGCCGGTTACCGGACGACTGCCATTGGCAAGTGGCACATACATTCGTGGCCCCAGGACGTGGGCTTCGAGCGCTACTGTATCCCACGTGTGCATCATTGCCACACGGGCCAATGTTTCACCGAGAATGGTGGCCCTGAGTTCGTGCCGGCGGGTTTCAGCGTGGATTACGAAGCGGACCGTGTCGAACAGTACCTAGAGGGGATGGCGTCCACCGACGAGCCATTCTTCCTCTACTACAACATCTCGCCACCCCATTGCCCTCTGGCAGATGCGCCGGAACGCATTCTGGCCATGTACCCTCCCGACGAAGTACCCATACGAGGCAACGTGGACCTTACGCGCACGCTGGCCGGGCAGGATTACTGGTTCCGCGTCTATCGCTACGACTTTCGCTACTACAGCTTCCACTTGCCCTACACAGAGGAACTTCCAGACGGTTACGACCTTCGGTGGCTCATCGCTGAGTACTACGGGCTGACCACCTGGGCCGATGAAGCGCTCGGCCGCATGCTGGACGCGCTGGACCGCCATGGCCTGGCGCAGAACACCATCGTCGTGTTCGCTTCGGATCACGGCGATAACCTGGGCAGTCACGGCTTGGTGCAGAAGGGTACGCCCAACGAGGAATCCCTGCGTATTCCCTTCATCATTCGGCTGCCGGGCGGCCCGAGAGGTGAGGTCCGGAACGAGATCGTGGCATCCCTGGTGGACGTGGCGCCGACGATCCTCAGTCTGGTAGGTCTCCCTGTGCCGAACACCATCCAGGGCCGCGACCTGTCAGCCTCGGTGCACGGAAACCCGCTCCGGGCGATGCAGGATTACGCCATCGCCGAGATGGGTCATGGTGTCGCAATCCGCACCCCACGCCACCTCTGCTTTGTGCCCTACCGCGAAGGCACGAGGCTTCTCGCGGATGCGTCCACCATGCTCTACGACCTCCACACGGATCCCCAGCAGCTGACGAACCTAGCCGGTGTGCCAGAGTTGCACGACACCGAGGCGGAACTCACTTCGAGGATACACGAGTGGGACGTCCAGACCCCTTGGATGGAGCGTTCCACGTCGGATGACAACTCAACATAGGAAGGTGTCAACTTGCATCATGCTCGCATTCGTCGCTCTCGCAGCCACTCCCGGCACCCCCGCATATGACGTCGTCCTACGGGGTGGCCGCGTGGTGGACGGCACGGGAAGCCCCGCTTACTACGCCGACGTTGCGGTTCGCCGTGGCAAGGTGGTGGCCATTGGTCGGCACGTCGCTCCAGGAAAGTTGGAGCTGGACGCCTCCGATCACGTTGTATCGCCTGGCTTCATAGATGTCCATACCCATGGCGAGGAGGTCACAAGAAGACCTCTGGCGGAGAACTTCATACGACAAGGCGTCACGACGATCATCGTGGGCAACTGCGGTAGTTCCGAGCTGGACATTCGTGCGTTCTTCCGGACGCTGGAGAAGCAGGGGATGGCGCCAAACGTGGCTTCTCTCATCGGGCACACCACGGTGCGCGAGAAGGCCATGGGAGGCTCTTTCAACCGCCCACCCACTCCGGTCGAGATGGATCGCATGCGGCGCCTCGTGGAACGGGCGATGCAGGCAGGAGCTCTGGGCCTCTCCACGGGACTCATCTATCAGCCTGGCTCTTTCGCAACAACTGAGGAGCTCGTCGAGCTGGCTAGAGTCGCTGCGCGCTTCGACGGGATCTACACAAGCCACATGCGCAGCGAGGGCAACGCCATCCTCGAAGCGCTACAGGAAGTTTTCCGCATCGCAAAGGAAGCCGGTATACGCTGCGAGGTATCCCATATCAAGCTCAGTGGCCAGAACAACTGGGGTCGCGCGTCGGAGGTACTGGAGTTCATCGAGGCGGCCCGCCGTCGCGGTCTCGATATCACTCAGGACCAGTATGTCTACACGGCGTCCAGTACAGGTATTGCACAGCTCGTGCCGGCATGGGCCCGCGAGGGAGGCACTGAGAAGTACCGACAACGACTTGCCAACAGGAGCGAGCGAGAACGTATGGTCGCAGAGATGCGCGAAGCCCTGGCACGTCGAGGTCAGACAGGCTATGGCTGGGTCACCATCGCCGCCTGCCCATCGGACCCGAGGCTGAACGGCAAGACGGTGCCTGAGGCTGCCCTTCTGCGGCGTGGCTCAGATAGACTCGACGCACAACTGGACCTGATTCTGGAGCTCCAAGCGGAGAGCAACACGGCGGGCATCTTCCATGGCATCAGCGAAGCGGACCTGCAGGTTTTCCTGAAGCATCCTAACACCATGATCGGGTCGGACTCTGGTGTTCGTGAGTTCGGCAAGGATGTGCCCCACCCTCGTGGCTATGGGAACCATGTGCGTGTGCTGGCGCGCTACGTGCGAGAGTTGGGTGTTCTGCGATTGGAGGAAGCAGTCCGGAAGATGACATCTCTGCCGGCCAACGTGTTTCGCCTGCGTGACCGTGGCACGCTACGCGAGGGCGCCTGGGCTGATATTGTCGTGTTCGATCCACAGGGTGTCGAGGATCGGGCCACGTTCGACAACCCCCATCAGTACCCAGTGGGCGTCAAGCACGTCCTTGTCAATGGCCAGCCCGTTGTGCGAGATGGTGAAGTTACGGGAGCAAAGCCGGGCAGGGCACTCCGGTCGCGTCAGCCGCGATAGCATCCCGTTCCCGGGAGTACCACGCGCAGCGTGTAGCCGTCGCTCCTTGCGACGTGGTCCCCGACGCACACGGTGACCACGCCGCCCCGGCGGTTGAGTAGTCCCGATAGCCATCGGGACGTATCGAAACCCCGGGG
>JBBIPC010000009.1:81983-124297 GCA_037443035.1 Chthonomonadales bacterium | reverse complement strand
GAGGCGGCAGCGACACCACTGCAGCAGCCCTGGGCGCCGCCCTGAAGGCTGCTCGGGTCGAGATCTACACAGACGTGGACGGCGTCAAGACCGCCGACCCTGATATGGTTCCGCACGCACGTACGCTGGACGTGTGTACCTACGCGGAGCTGGCCGAGATCACGCACCTGGGTGCTAAGGTGGTTCATCCGCGCGCCGCCGAAATCGCCATGGATCACGGTATCGAGCTGTGGGTCAAGTCAACCTTTTCCGATGCCAGGGGTACGCGAATCATCCCCGAGCATGAGGCGTCGGAGGAGGTCCGACGCCGCGTCACGGGCGTTGCCCATTCTGGCCGAGGCGTCTTCTTCCATCTAGAGATACCGAACGAGGTCCACAAGCCTATCATCGAGCAGGAAGTCTACAGGCTCATGGCCGAGGCTGGCGTGAGCATTTTCCTCACTTCCTTCAGCCCCACCACCATGTCCTTCGCCGTGACGAGGGATATGTACGTTGTCGCCAGGGACCTGCTCGACGGCATGGTGGTCCCTGTGGGCAGCAATCCGAACGCTCAGCCGGCGAGCACCTTCTATATCTTTAGATTCCAGTTCGGCGACAAGCCGGATCTGGCCTACCGTGCACAGCGCCCGCTCCTGCGCAAGGTGGAGCAGTTCATAGACGTCGTGGACATCCCAGGGTCGGTCTACGAGAACGTGACGATGGTATCGGTGGTGGCTGGAGGACACCGGCTGATCCCAGGCGTCCTGGCGACCATCTTCGAGACGCTCCACGCCGCGGGCATTCCGGTGCACCAGGTCGCGGATTCGGTCATGTCCGTATCATGCCTCATTCCGGAGACCGAGGTGGATCGTGCAGTTCAGATACTGCACAAGCGATTCGCTCTCGATAGCTAGCGCTCTTAGGTGCCATGTTCCTGGGATAGGTATGCGTAGCTCCAAGGACGAGCCTCAGGACCGCACGTCCGATACGAATGCCGAAGCATGCGAGCATCCCGGCATTACGCTTCCCGAGCCACCCGAAGTTAAGGTGCAGCTGCCGCAAGTACAGCGGCCCGTGACGTCGCCGAACGTCGAGGATTATCGGCAGATGGGTGTTGCCTATAGCCTGCCCATCGCGCTGATTACGCCGGTCCTTGTGCTAACATTGATAGGCGCGTGGCTCGACAGCCGGCTTGGCGGCCAGGCGTACGGTTTCACGTTAGGTGGGGCGATACTCGGGCTCATCGTCGGTGTGCGGAATATGCTCGGTATGGCGTCGCGACTGGGCAAGTAAACAATGGACGAACGGGATCTGCCGCGACGTGTAGTTCGTACTGGGTCTTGGCTGGCGGCTTTGTTCGTGTTCTTGTTCACAGTCGGCGGAAGGCCCGATATCGCCGCTGGACTCGCGGTGGGCAGTGCGCTGAGCTTGTTCAGCCTGTTGAGTCTAGTGTGGTTGGTCCCGAGGTTGGTATCGCCTGAACGCCCGCGCGTGTGGCTGTTGGGTTTCGCCTTGTTGGCGAAGCTGCCGGTTTTCGGGGTCGTACTGTATCTGGCTCTGTCCGCTCCAGCGATCGAGGGCCTTGCAGTCTTTGCCGGAGTCGGGCTCGTGCCAGCCGTTATCGTGCTGAAGACCCTGGGTCGCATGCTTGTGGGCCCGACGACGGCGAACGAGAAACCAGGTGCGAGGGTCGCGACTTCGGGCGCGCCGGATACCAGGAAATAGTCCGCAGCGACCCATCTCAGGATCACCAAGAGGATAGGGAGGGGCTTCGTGCCCGAGGGGAAACATAGCGAAACAGGTCACGAATTGGTTCCCGTGGGCGCCCATGCGGCGCAGGGGCATGGTGGCCACCATCCCTACAAGCTCGGTGACATTCCGAGCCCGTGGCTTCTGTTCAGCAATGCGATCTTGGTGGTTCTGGTGATTCTCGCGTTCGGGATCTGGGCATCGCGGAAGCTGACGGACATCCCTCGCGGCATGCAGAACCTTGGCGAAGCTATCGTCGAAGCGTTCATCGGCTTCACCCGGGGGGTCATCGGACCAGGCGGCGAGAAGTACGTTCCCTTGGTGGGTACGCTCTTCCTGTTCATCTACGTCAGCAACCTCTGGGGGCTTCTGCCCGTCTTTCATTCTCCGACAGCGAACCTCAGCACTACGCTCGCGCTGGGCCTCGTAGTCTTCTTCTACGTCCAGTACGTGGGCATTCGAGAGCGAGGACTGAAGGGCTACCTGGCGCACTTCTGGGGACCGATCCCTGCAGCGGGCATCCTCCTGTTTCCCATCGAGATCATCAGCGAGATGGTGAAGCCGTTCACTCTCGCGATGCGTCTTTTCGGCAATATCTTTGGTGAGGACACAGTCATCGTCGTGCTGGCGACATTAGGGGTTGCGATTCTGCCGAAGTTGCCGTTCATACCAGTACAGTTCCCTGTACTCGTTCTAGCGTTACTCACCACCTTCGTTCAGGCCCTCGTTTTCACGCTTCTCACATGTATCTATCTGTCTCTGCAGTCGCATCACGAGGAACACTCCGGCGAGGAGGCGGCCCATGCATCATCCTAGCGCAAGCACGCTGTCCCGCCAACAGATTCACCGCCTAAGGAGGCTCACACGATGATCTACTTCGCCATGCTGGCCCTTGCCGTCGGGTTAGGGCTACCCATCGCCGTGCTGGGCGGTGCAACCGCCCAGGGCAGGGCAGCGGCGTCGGCTCTCGAAGGTATGGCCCGGCAACCGGAGGCGATTGGACGTATCCAGACGGCCATGATCCTTGGCCTCGCCTTTATCGAGTCGCTGGTCATCTTCACCTTCGTGTTCCTGTTCATGCTCAAGGCGCAGCTCCCCGCCGATCCGAATGCGGTCGTCGAGGCGCTGAAGAGCGCCGCCATCAAGTAGGAGCAGGCTTCGCCTAATCCAGCCCATGCTCGACACGATCCGCGAGAGTCTGGCCATTGACTTCCGCGTGCTCCTGCTCAATGCAGGTGCGTTCCTGATTCTCCTCTTCCTCATGGATCGCATCTTCTGGAAGCCCATCATGCGCCATCTGGACCAGAGGAACAAGCGGATCAAGGACGCCTACGGAACCGTCGAGACCACGCGGGCAGAGATGGAGCGTCTCCGAGCCGAGTACGAAGAACGCGTGGCAGCCATCGAAGCTGACGCACGGTCACGCATCCAAGCAACGCTCCAGGCCGCACAGCGGGCGCGCGAAGCTGTCATCGCTGAAGCGCGGGCGGAAGCAGAGCGAATTGCACGCGAAGGACAGGAGAGAACCGAGGCCGACCGACTGGCTGGAAGAGCGGCTGCGGAGGAACGCCTGGAGCGTGCGGCTATGGAGGCCCTCGGCAAGGCTCAGGGCGAACCCCCGGACGAGAACCAGCGCCAACTGATCCGCGAGTACATTCGCGTCCGGGATGCGAGGAACTGAGTATGGATCCGTACGTGGTTCCTTGGCTTCTCGAGCATCCCGCGGACATATCCGACTTCCAGTGGATCGTTGTGCGTACTGCTGGTTTTCTGGCCCTTGCGGCTTTGGTCGTGAAGTTGATTGTCCCGGCCATCCGAGCGAAGCTCGAGGAACGGACCACAACCGTAGCGGACTCCCTGGACCAGGTGCGACAGGCTCTAGCCGACGCCGAGGCGATACGGGATGACTACCGGGACAAGCTGGATCACATCGCCGAAGAGACCCAGCGACGTCTCGATGAGGCAGTGGCCAGTGCTGCCGAGTTGCGTTCGCACATCGAATCGGAAGCACGCCAGCACGCGGAGGCCATCATCGCACATGCACGATCGGAAGCACGCCGCGATTGGGAACGGGCCATGGCCCACCTCCGCATCGAGTTCGCGGAGGATGTCATCGAGGCCGCCTCATACGCCGCGGCGCGGACGCTGACGGAAAGTAGGCAGGCTAGTCTCCTGGATGCCTTCGTCAGGGAGTTCGGGGAAGCCCGATGACCACGCTAGGATCTGCCAGAATAGCACGCCGCTATGCACTGGCCCTGCTTCACACCGCTGAGCGGATGGATCGGGTCGAAGCTGTTCGGCATGACATGGAGGCACTCATCACGGCGCGTCGCGACAGTCCGGCGTTCCACCGCGTGATGGATAGTCCGCTCGTGCCGTCGGCAGAGAAGCGGCGCATGGTCGAGAGAGCGCTTACGGGCGCGGACGAAATTACGCGACGCTTCATGGACCTGCTCATCGCCAAGCGGCGTACCGACATCCTGCCAGCGATCTACGAGGAGTACACACGTGGTGCAGATGAGGCCGCAGGTGTGGCGCGTGCGTTCGTCACCTCCGCTGCGCCACTCAGCGATGCCCAGCTGGTTCGGTTGGAGGAGGCAATACGGCAACGGCTGAACCGTCCGGTTCTCCTGCATGTGCGGGTGGAGCCGGCGATGCTCGGCGGGATTGCGGTCCGAGTGGGGGACACCGTCTGGGACGGCAGTGTGCGTGGGGCGCTGGAAGCCATGCGAGAAACCATGTTACTGGAGTCTGCCATGGCCGAACAGGGTAGTGGAGGCGGGTGAAGGGCATCGGCGTCCATGCCATCCCGGAGGAAGCAAGGGGTATAGACTGGTGGCAATCAGACCGGAAGAGATAACATCTATCCTGGAGCAGGAGCTTCAGGCGTTCGAGCGCAAGGTCGAGGAGATCGGCGTCGGTACTGTGTTGCAGGTGGGCGATGGCATCGCGCGCATCTACGGCCTGCAGGACTGCATGGTTCAGGAGATGCTGGAGTTCCTCGACGAACGCGGCAACCCCATAACGGACACGGACGGGCACATCATCCGTGCGATCGCCCTCAACCTCGACGAGGATAACGTGGGCGCCGTCATTCTGGGGCCAGATATGGGCATCCGCGAAGGGACGACGGTGCGCCGTACCGGCAACGTCGTTTCCATTCCTGTGGGGCCGGCCATGGTGGGGCGCGTGGTGAACGCCGTGGGCGACCCGATCGATGGGAAGGGCCCCATCGTTGCCGAAGAGCGCCGCTATATCGAAGCACGGGCGCCGGGCGTCATCGAGCGCCAGCCTGTATCGGAACCGCTACAGACCGGCCTCAAGGCCATCGACTCCATGGTTCCCATCGGACGTGGTCAGCGTGAGCTGATCATTGGCGATCGCGGCACAGGTAAGACGGCGGTTGCTGTGGATACCATCATCAATCAGAAGGGCATGGGCGTCATCTGTGTCTACGTCGCCATTGGTCAGAAACAGTCCACAGTCGCCAACGTGGTACGGACCCTCGAACAGCACGGTGCCATGGATTACACCGTCGTCGTCAGTGCGACGGCATCGGACCCTGCGCCGATGCTCTACCTGGCACCCTACAGCGGCGTCACCATCGGCGAGTTTTTCCGTGATCAGGGGCTGCACGCCCTTTGTGTCTACGACGACCTCTCGAAACATGCCGTCGCGTATCGCCAGCTTTCCCTGCTTCTCCGGCGTCCACCTGGAAGAGAGGCGTTCCCCGGAGACGTTTTCTACCTCCACAGTCGGCTCTTGGAGCGCGCAGCGAAGATACGGGAGGACTGGATCATAGTGCCGAAGATGGCGCCGGCAGACACTGCGGAGGGGTCGAACGGAAAGACCTATCTGGGGCCGAGAGGACGCCGGGAAGCCGAGAAAGAACTCGCTGCCATGCCGGATGCTGCCAATCTGGAGATCCGGAAGGTGCCGAAGACCGGCGGCAGCTTGACCGCACTGCCCATCATCGAGACCCAAGCAGGCGACATTTCCGCCTACATCCCGACGAACGTCATCTCCATTACCGATGGCCAGATCTTCCTGGAGAGCGATCTGTTCTTCTCCGGAGTTCGACCTGCCATCAATGTGGGAACGTCGGTGTCCCGCGTGGGCGGTGCCGCCCAGGTAAAGGCGCTCCGTAGCGTTGCAGGAAGGCTTCGCCTGGAACTTGCCCAGTATCGAGAAGTCCAGGCGTTCGCGCAGTTCGCATCGGACCTCGACAAGGCCACGCAGGCGCAGTTGCACCGAGGTATGCGGATGGTCCAGCTCCTGTGCCAGCCCCAGTACCAACCCATGCCGGTCGAGAATCAGGTGATCTCCATCTTCGCAGGAAGCAACGGCTACCTAGATCCGATACCGGTCGAGGACGTGCAGCGTTTCGAGCGAGAGATGCATGCCTACCTGGCGCAGCACTATCCGGAGATCGCGGAAACGATCCGTAAGACCAAGGAGCTCTCTGAAGACACCGACGCCACTTTACGGAAAGCTCTCGATGCGTTTTCCCAGCAGTTCCAGCAGACTCCTGCCTCCGCTTCCGCAGAGAGTGGCGGAGCGAAGGAATAGGCACTCGTCGCCTCGTTTCTTAGCAGTGTCGCCATGTCACTAGGCGTGGCGGTGGGGTATACTCCCCCCGAATAGGCGATGGAGACCGCCGAGACGGCCAGGCCGTCTGAACCGCTCCACGTGAGCTGATGGCTCCTTGTGGTGTTCGTGCATCACGAGGGAGCCAGAACCAAGACAGCACCCCCGACGAGCGCGAATACCGCGCCGGCGGGGGTTTCTTGTTGCCATGTTAGCGAACGTGAAGGCACGGATCGAAAGGCTAGCGCATCCGAACCTCCGGGACACGACGGCAGCGTGTCTCCGGTGGATACAGCATCGGTTCAACATGCGGTCCATCGCTGTTGCCGGCCCTCTACATGGGCAGGCTGCGTCGCGAAGTAGCCGACCGAGTGTCCCCCGTCACACACTCTATCATGAGCTGCGGGAGGCCATCGCACTGGAGGGATGTCCACTGTGCCGCTTGCAGACCGAGGCAAGTGTGCGGCGCTTGGCTTACCTGTTCCGTGAGGGTGTGAATGACCCAGAATTCAGAGCACAACTCCGGGCCTCACTGGGATTCTGCGCCAGACATGCCGAGGCTGTTTTGCGACGGGGTAACCCGCTGGCGGTCTCGATCATGTACCAAGACGTGACCGGAGAGGCGTTGCGGAGACTCTCGACTTCATCGGGCTCGTCGGCGGACCTTAGCCAGGGAACGTGTCCGCTCTGTGTTGCAGAAGACGAGGATATGGATCTCTACGCCGGCGCCATGGCGGAGGCACTACGCGATATGGAGTTACGCGCCGCGTTCGAAGCTACTGCAGGTCTCTGCCTTCGGCATCTGATGGCGGTGCTGGAACGGACATCCGGCGAGACGCGCCTATTCCTCGTGGAGCACGAGCGCACGGCACTGATGCGACTCTGGGCAGAGCTGGCCGAGTTCGTGCGCAAGTCCGACGCTAGGTACCGACACGAACCCATGGGCCGTGAGAGCGATGCGTGGATCCGAGCCCTGCTCAAGTTCGGAGGACGCATCACCTACCGCCGCAATGGGGGGCATGCAAGGTGACGGAAGGACATGTGAACCACCTGTTTGCAGCGCTGAACGCTGTCCAGGAAATGGCCAGCCGTATGGAGCGTGCGGGCAGGGACGGTCGAAGTCCCGTCAGCGGGGCGGCGCTGACGCCGCTGGACCATGACGAATGGCAGCAAGTGGAGGTGCACCTCGCCCGCCTCGTGAGCCTGCTTCGAGACGCCGTGTGGTGCGAGTGCCCCGACCGCTTGGCGGAACAGGAACGTGCCGACGGCCGGAGCGCCACGCTCTTCTGGTTATCGGTGCTCCTGCGTAGTCTCGAGGAAGAGATCGTGGATGATCTCCATCCCGACCGCATGGTCCAGCAATACGGCCCCATCACGTCTCCGGACCGGGAGCGCATGGCTGCACTCGCGGACGCCATGCGTCAGGAAACCCATGCGATTCGCCGCCTTCTGGACGGCTATCGTGCAGCACCGAAGAAAGGTGGGAGTGCTGGGGAATGAGCGCGGATGCGCTAAGTCGCCTGCAGCACCTTGAACGTCTAGCGCACGAGATCGGGGCCGCGGGGGTTGCCGACGAAGCGCACTCCCTTGCCCAGCGCGCGGCTGAGGGCAGATTCTACGTGGCCTGTGTCGGGCAGTTCAAACGTGGGAAGTCCACGCTGCTCAACGCCCTTGTCGGCGATAGGATCCTTCCGACGGGGACCGTTCCCGTGACGTCTGTCGTGACCATTCTGCGTCATGGCGACCGCGCAATGATTCGCCTGCGTCAATCCGGGATGCCGTGGCTAGAGATTGCCCGGGAAGACCTGCCGGATTACGTCTCGGAGGAGCGCAACCCAGGGAATGCGAAAGGCGTTCTCGCCGTGGAGGTCTTCTTGCCGAGCCCGCTCCTAGCATCGGGACTGTGTTTCGTAGACACTCCGGGTCTCGGGTCGGTGTTCGAGGCCAACAGTGAGGCCACTCGCGAGTTCGTGCCTCACATTGACGCTGCGCTAGCCGTCTTCGGAGCAGACCCGCCCATATCCGGCGAAGAAACCGCGCTCATTCTGGAGATCGCGCGCCAAGTCGAGACCTTCGTCTTCGTGATGAATAAGGCCGATCGGGTCTCGGACGAAGAGTGCGAAGAAGCAGCGGCATTTGCCGAACGGGTTCTCTCGCAGAAACTCGGGAGACCCGTGGAAAGAGTATTCCGCGTCAGCGCATTGGAGCGTCTAACCACTGGCCAGGCCACGCGGGACTGGTCCGCGCTCATGGAGCACTTGCGCACTCTGGCGGAGGAGTCGGGCGAAGTGCTCGTGGAGTCGGCGATTCACAGGGGATTGCATCGCCTCGCGGCCCGATTGCGCAACATACTGGCTGAGGAAGAGGCAGCCCTGCGGCGTCCACTCGAAGAGACCGCCAGGCGCCTGACACTGCTCAAGGACGCTCAGGAGGAAGCTTCCCGGGCACTGTGGGAGATCGGACCTCTCTTCGATGCCGAACTGCAGCGTCTCGGCAGTCAGTTCGCTCGACGGCGTACCGAGTTCCTCCAGCAGGCCATTCCCCAGGCCGAGAAGGAACTGATCCAGACGGTGCGTGACAGCCGTATTCGGTTCGGGCCGGCGCTGCGCGCCTATGCCTTCGGCGAAGCCCAGCGGACCGCTCGACAACGGGTGACTCCATGGCTCGGCCAGAGCGAGAGAGTAGCTGCCGAAGCCTACCGACACGTGACGGAGCGTTTCACGGACATGGTGAACGATCTCCTCCAGCGGCTCCGAAGCTCGGAGAACTGGACCTCGGTTCCGCTGCCGGAGCAAGTCGGCGGCGACGCCGCAACACGCCGCGGGAGACGGTTCACGTTCGCCGATTTCCACAATGTGGCGTCACCGGCGGGTCTCGTACCGCTCCTGCAGTGGTTTATCGAGGCCATCCTCCCCGTATCTCTCACCATGGGGGCCATCCAGCGGGACGCCGCCGCCTTTCTGCGGCGCTTGCTGGAAGTCAACGCGATTCGGGTCGAGAACAGCGTCAAACAGAGACTGCAGGACAGCCGTATGGCGCTCGAGAGCGAGATCCGTTACGTCCTCAAGGAGGTGCTCGAGGCGGCCCAGCGGGGTATGGAGCGAGCCAGAGCGCTCCAGGCCGAGGGGGAATCTGCTGTCAGCGCCGCTCTTGCAGATCTCGGAGCCAAGCGTGCGGCGCTGGAGGCGGAAGACGGCGCGACGTGAGACCGTGACTGAGTAGGGTTGTAGTAGTCAGACAGGTCGGACAGGTCAGACAGGTCGGACAGGTCGGACAGGTCGGACAGGTCGGATACATTCCGCGGGTGCGGGCGCTTCCGTTAGTCCATGAGGCTCCGGGCCATGTCTGTCCAGCGCCGCAACCGGCTCCGGTCGTTTCCGATGCGGTAGACGTCTCGGTAGATGATCTCCAGGTTGCATCCGCGCGCAGCTTCGAGCGTCGCTTCGGCATCTTGCCGCAAGGCGTCCCAGTCCGGCTCGTCACCACTGATCGGCGCGGGCCGGGGTTTCCGGCTGAAGACGACGGCGCGCCCGAGCTTCGCTGCAATCTCCTCCATGTGGCACCACGGTGACACCGACACAGCCCGGACATGCGGCATGGCCTGAATGATAGCGTCCCAGCGGTCATGGACAGCTTCGCAGCAGCCGTAGTACACCAGCCCGAATAGCGCGGCCACCTCGGCCATGTACGGAAGAAACATCTCGGCGAACATGCGCGGCGAGATACCTGCGCATTCCTGGGATTCCATCCAGACCCAGACGTCCTTCAGGCGGACACGACCGTCGTAGTCCGGTTGCGGTAGAGCGGTTGTGTACCCTGGACTACCGGACCCCACGAGCGTGGAGTCGTTGTTCAGTCCCAGCAGGTTCTCGCTCTCCAGCCACCGGTAATAAGTCAGGCGATCATCGCGGAGGTATTCCATGATCCCGTGAATGACGTCGGGATGGTCCACGACCCAGGTCATGAGGTTGTCGTTGCCGATGAGGCGGAAGAGGTCTCCCGTGAGGCCGGCATGCAGCGCCGTCGTGCCGTGGAGGCGTACAGGCAGAATGTCGCCGAACAGACCGTCGAGGCGCTCGACTTCGCGGTAGGTGGCTTCTCGGTCCACCGTCCATGTTCGGGGTCTCAGCCTACCGATGTCTTCTGTGGTACGAATGGGATGATCGTAGTGATACGCCACATGATCCCCGAGGACGTCCTCGGCATGCCTCGCGGTGAGCGGCACGCCGTAGTCTGTACCCTCGATGTGCCATCCTACGCGCCAGATGGGTTCGACGACGATATCGTCGCCAACCTCCTCGGCATGTCGGATGATGGACCGCATGTGCCATTCCATCCAGCGGTTGGCCGGATTCTCGCACTGGAGCTCCTCATCTAACACGTAGCCTAGGAGCGACCATGTCTCGAAGAGGACCATGGGTCGCTCGGCGCGCAGGTCCTTGAGCGCGGTCCACAGCCGTATGCGCTCGGCCATCACCGGCTGGGTTGCCAGCTCCATCCATCTGGAGGCTAGGCAGCGGAGGATATCACGATCCGTCATGGAATGCCTTCTTTTTCACCGATCCGAGGCGACATCTGTGGAGCGCATGGCCGCGTCCGGTCTCTATCTTCGCCAGCGATGCCGCGCCTTCCTGGAAAGATGACAAGCGAGCGAGCGTGCATTGAACGTTCTCTGAACATTGTTTCCGTACAATGGAGACAACCTGAATGCCCTTCGAGACGTCTCACGGGCGGAGTGTCGCATGGGCCGGCGACACATCAGGGTTGGCAAGACGCCTGTATCCTCCTACCGGGTCCCGGACGGCCTCGACGTTATCCGGGACCTTCTTTTCGCTTCGACGGATGGGACCTGCAATCGAGATCGTCAACGGCGAACGACCGCCAACCACATTCCGTCGCCAGGAGTGCGGAGGGGAAGCTCAGTATTCGCCGTCACGATACTGACAGTGTGGAGCGTTCCCTTGGTGACGTCTATCCATTCGAGGCGGTACTTCCCGCGCCAGCTCGAGAGGTCCAGCTTCACTTGACCGGCTCGCGGGAAATAGACCGCGCAGGCAGCTCCGGCCTTGACTGTCGCGTAAGCCTCATCTTCGCTGCGGTCACGTAGAATACCGTTCGTCGGTTCTGCCTCCCACAAGTTCATCCGAGCTGCCAGCAGGCGACCGGCTTGGATGGACGCCTTCGCCGGACGAGACAGGCCAAGCCCTGAATCGGGTCTGTGGAAGCGAACGGCTGCTGCTCCGCCTATGAGGTGCCTCCACCAGCGCTCCAGTCCATCGGCAGTTGTGCCGAAACGCCCGCTGTCCGCCCCGTACGTTTTCACCGTATTGATCGGTCTGGGCTTTGCGGCGATGTGCTCACGGGCCCACTGGAAGCGGTCCCAGTGCGTCTGGCCTTTGTTATGATTGTTTTGGGAAACGTCCACGAACGTGTACAACTCGGGATGGTCCAGGGTGCGGCGATGGACGTCCGAAGTGATGTTCCAATCGTCCCACATTTCCGTCACCTGCACCTCGACGCCAGCCTTCCTGCCGGCGGCCCGGATGTACTCCGCCCAGAAGCGGCTCCACTTCTCGTCTCCGGAGGTCTCGTTGTCCATACAGTAGAGCACGTTGGGATAGGGGAGCGACCTCCGCAGCATCTCATCAACGAAGCGCTGTTGGTACCGGAATACCACCTGGTTGTTGCGCTGGACAGGCGTCGTGAAGAAGAAGGGCTGGCGATTGGCTCCCGGATGGTCCGGGTATTGCGGGGCGAATCCGGACTGCTCGTAGGTGTAGTTGACATTGTTGGCAGGGTTGTAGGGGTGGATCGGCCATCGCTGTTGGGCATAGTCGAATCGGTCCCAGACCTCGATCTGCACCACGATATCCCGATCGTAGGTTAGCTTCAACATCTCGGAGAACCGCCGCCAGTACTCTGGGTTCCATCGCTCCAGATCGTACTTGCCGTCGGGGCGCTTCAGGAACGGGTACACCTCGAAGCCGAAGTCCGGACGGTCGCTCATGGTGTTCCGAATGTAGTTCGCGCCGACCAACTTCATCTCGTCGATATGCTGCCGCAGGTCCGGTATCTGGAAAAGGTTGTCGTCCTTGCTGCCTCCGAGCAACAACACGGGTTTGCCTTTGTACTGCCAGTAGCGCGGGTTGCCGGTGTACGGACGGATCCGATCCGACGGGCGGCCCACAGGGGGAATCCTCTGGACGTCGGTCTGCGTCGTGCTACCGTACGGCAATGCGGCGCTCGCTCCGAGGACGAGCAGCGAAGCAACCGCGAGACGATGTTGGCTCATGGTTCTCCTCCTTAGCGTCACTCCCGAACCGGTGCGCTCGGCAGGTACGGCTCATCTCGGCACGGCCACCAGCTTCGCCCTGACGCCACTGGGTCCCGTGAACACCCCCATGGCACGGTCCACAGGGTCGAGAACGACGGCAACTTGCCAATCATGCGGGAAACATGTACGCTGCGTATGATGATCTGTGCCGGACAGGAATACGCCTAGCCCAGGGTGGGTGTGGAACCAGCCAACCGCAGCCACGCCTGGAGGGAACTCCCGTACCGCAGCCGCGAGTACCGGCAGCGACTCGCTGGTGATGGCAACATGGGTGGCGGTAGCGTACGAGGATGGTAGGGGTACGGCCTGCTCCACGATCGTCAGAAGCTCCGATCCTATCTGTGTGTAACCGACTCGGCCGACGAGATACCCCATGCGCTCGGTTCGCGTGTCGCCGCTCGCATATCGGTCCATAGTCTCCTGCGCTTCTGGCGTGATGGCGACGAGCATGGAGCTTCGCCAGAGGTACGAGCCAGGGGGTATGGACAGACCTGGGGTCAGGCTGATGACGTCGGAACGCTCGGTCCACTCGATTGGCGGTCTGGAGGGTGGCTCCTGCTGGGGTGGCGGACCTTCAGTCCACTCGACGGGCGGCTCCTCCCGGCGGGGCTTGCGCACCAGATGGAAGCCGAGGAGTACGCCAATGGCAAGGCCCACCACGAATCCACCGCGGCAGTCCTGGTCGCTCAGCAATGACCGAACGAACTCGACGCTGGTTGTCCGTCTCGTGGCCATGCAGGCAGTCCTGATCTACTGGCGGTTGATCCAGACGATGGGTGGCGGTTCCGGCTTGCCAATGCCTGGCGCACGGAGCTCCCATGGATCGAGGGGGAAGAGATGCCTGTTGAGTTGCGCCCATTCCATGGCGGGGAGGTTGGCTGGACTCCTCGGGTCGAGGTACCTAGGATCGTACCGGAGGATGTCATAGAGCCGCCGGACGAAGGCGTCCAGGAACTCGGTCACCGAACCCCGGGATCCGATGCACACGTCTCGGTTGGAGAAGATGTGGGGGTGGGCAATCGGACTCAGGAGGGTGGCCCGTGGGCGATCTTGTAGGGGGTATCCAGGCGGCAGAGAGATGCGAACCATGTGGTTCTCGCCGTAGACGGGGCGTCCGCTACGAAAGGCAACGACGCTCTTGCACCGGATCGTGACTTCGTAACGATCCGGCGGGGTGCCCTGAATGGACTGGATCGCCAGCCGGTCACCGTTGGACGCCACCAGCGCAAGGAGCTTCTGATGATCCGCGGACAGACGCTGGTTCCTGATCCGATTCACTGGACGCCGGCTCCGGCATGGAACAGGGGCTGCAAGACCAGGCGATCTCCTTCCTGAACGCCTTGCTGAGCGAGAGTGCCGCTGGGCGAGAGCTGCTGGCCCGTACGAACATTCACGAGGGCGTAATCCGTCTCTGGCAGCTTCCAGTTCTGCTTGCCCAATCGCACGATTTCGCCAACGTTCGTATGGGGTGACAAACTCACGTCAGCGCGGCGTGTCTGGTCCACCGTCTCCACCGTGATACTGACTGTGTTCTTTTCCATCATCGGTGCACCTCCTCGGCCAGTATTCGGGGTGAGAATCCGCATGGCCTTCTCGTTGTCGGCAGGGTGATAAGCCTCACATGGTCCGCGGGCCGATCTCCACGTAGCGGACGCATTCCTTATCTGAAGGACGGATGGCCAGTATATCTCGTTTCGGCACACCCAGATTCGCGAGGGGTCTGTGGCTGTACTTCGTCCCTCCACGGACGGACGAGAGCGTAACAGCCTCTCCGGACTCGCTGCCGCATGTCGGGCATTGGAGGACCTCTTCGGTGTAGCTCCACAACGGTCTACCCATGTGTCTTCGTCGGTCACAACACGGGTAGCGTACGTGCAGGAGTATCTCGCGCTCGAGCTCCAAGCTGCCGCCAGGGCAGCCGCAGGCGCCCAGCAGGTCCTGAACGGTGAGTTCATCTGGACCTTCCGACAGCACCGTGTCGGGTGTCCAGACCTCATGGAAGCCGCAAGTAGGCGACGGCACGATGGTACTCACCATGAAGGCCGGCGGGCTCAGCGAGATATAGACCTTCTGCCCGTCGCCCAGGCAAATGGGCGCCGAGTGGTGAGGGCTGAGCCTGGTGAGAATCTGCTGCACCTGGAATGCGGCAATGACAGAGGCGACCGTTGCGGTCGTGGCTGCCGGCGGTCCCCCGCCCGCGGCACGAAATCCTCTGCACGTATGGACGAGCTGTTCTCGTTCCCACATTTCGTCCGACACGGTACAGCCATAGCAGGGCGGACTGGATGCGCCAAAGGCAGTGACCTCGCCTGCCGTGGGCGAGATGCCGCCGTTGACCCAGGGCACGCCAGCACGATAGCACATGCTGTTGGCGGCCACGCGTGCGCCGATACTGTCCACACAGCAGGCGAGCACTGACATCTCGCGGAGGAGCCCGAGACCAACGTGGGTCTCCAAACGTCCCACGATGGGCTCGATTGCCATATCGGGATTCAGTGCAGCTGCTCGGCGCGCCGTGACGACGGCCTTGTATCGGCCCACATCCCCGGCGCGGAAGAACACTCCACGCGTGAGATTGTGCAGTTCGATCCGATCGGGATCCACGGCCAGAACACGCCCGACCCCGACCAGTGCCAGCAAACGCACAACCTCGCTGCCGAGCGCGCCACATCCAACGACCATGACGGCTGCCCGCGCTAGCGCTTCCTGATCCCACCACTCGATAAGGCGATGCCGGGCATAGCGGTCTGGCTGCAGCGGCATCCACGATGTTTCCATGACGATTGTGCTGTACTCCCTCTCGTGATACTCGCGCGCAGTCCGCCGATGCTGGCAAGCTAGAGTGGGTGGATGCTCCTGCGTGCGTGACAGATGGGACACGCCGAGGAGCCGCTGCGTTGTATTTCCTCCCACGTCGAGGCAAGGAAGGTCGAATCGCAACTGGAGCAGACGCACACGCGATCGCCAGTCTCGATCGTCACACCCGTCACGGGATCCACACGTCCGGCACGGCCATGCTTGCCGGCTACGACGCCAGGCGAACGATCCACCCACAAGATGGCCGGCGACTTTGGCTCGAGCACTCCCGCATCTGTGAGCGTCTGCTCCAGCCACTGGCGCGCCTGCCGGTACGCTCGCAGGGCGAAACGTGTTGCGTCACGGACAAATCGGTCGAGCTGCGGCAGATCGGACATGGATGGGACAAGTGTACTCGGATTTGGCGCCTGCGAGACAAGGGTACACTCTCTTCGACTTGCTGAAGCGCTGTCTCGACTCGAGCAGGTGGCACCCACCACGCCCTTCGAGGAAGCAGCGCACGACGGCACGACACGACCGTGGCAACGATGCCCATGACGTCTGACGCGGACATAGCGCATCGTCCCATCCGACTGCCAGCCCTGGCGGTAGGCGTCGCTCTGGCGGTCCTTCACACCATCTGGCTCGTCCACGAAGAGACGGTCTGGGGGCACCTGGGTACCTCGGTCTCCGCGGCGTCCTTGGTATCGAGCGCGGTGGCCATTCTGCTGCTCTTGCTGGTCTACAACAGCGTGGCAACTCGATTTCGTCCGGCTTGGCGTCTGCGGTCGTCCGAACTGATGGCGTTTTTCACGTTGATCACGGTCTCCAGCGTCATGGCTGGCTTCGATCTTACGCAGAACCTACCGCCCATTCTCATGCTGCCATTCCACTATGCCAACGAGGCCAACCGGTGGAGCCGCTTCTTCTCGTACATCCCGAGCTGGTTGGCCCCGTCGGATCCCGCTGTGGTCAAGGCGTTCTTCGCAGGCCAGTCGAGCTTCTTTGCGCCGCAAGTCTGGCGAGCCTGGCTGGTACCCGTGGCCGTGTGGAGCGGACTCCTCATCGTCATCGCATGGACGATGCTCTGTATGAACGTCATCATGCGCCGTCGCTGGGTGGACGAAGAAAGGTTGACCTTCCCCATCCTCCAAGTACCCCTGCTCATGGCGCAGGAAGGCGACGTCCGCTCGCTGTTTCGAAGCAGAGCGCTCCTGCTGGGCGTGACCATCCCGTTTTGTGTAGAGTCGCTGAATGTGATTCATGGCCTCTACCCCTCTGTACCTGGAGTACAACTCAATGTCTTCAACCTGGTACGGCTCATGCCAACTCCCCCATGGAATGCGCTCCAGCCACTCTACTTGAGCTGGCAGCCCATGGGCATCGGACTGGCATTCCTCATGCCTGCCGACCTCCTCTTCAGTTGCTGGTGCTTCTATCTGCTGCGCAAGCTCTTCGAGATGCAATGGGTGGTCTACGGATGGGGAGCAGGTGGGGGAGCGTTTCCCTACATCCGCGAGATCACCTACGGCGCCTTCGCAGCGGCGCTCATTGTGCTTCTGAGGGGTTCACTCCGCTATCTGTTGCGGGTGATGCGTCGTGCGCTGGGTCGGTCGCGGGAACCAGACGACTCGAACGAGGTCATGAGCTATCGCATGGCTCTCCTGGGCCTGCTGCTGAGCGCGCCGCTACTAGTGGTCTTTGCCATCGTGGCAGGGATGACACCGTGGGTGGCCATCGTCTTCTACTCCATCTATCTACTGGCCACCGTGGTCATGACCCGGATCTACGCGCAGGTCGGAGCACCACTGCTCGAGTTCTACTTCTTCAATCCTGAGAGCGCCATCGTAACGTTCGCTGGCGCGCGTACGCTGTCCATGGCTGACAAGACGGTGTTGACGCACTTCTTCTGGTTCAATCGGTGCTATCGTCAGCATCCCATGGGGCATCAAGTGGAGACGATGCGGTTCGCCCGACTTACCGGCGTGGGGCTATCGAGCACGGGTCCCATACTTGGCGTCGCCACAGTCATAGGCGTCGTCGTGGGGCTGATCACCACCCTCCAAGTGTACTACACCTACGGAGGCGGTACGGCCAAAGTGCTAGGTTGGCAGATCGGGGTGGCCCACGAGGCGTGGAATCGGGCCGCATCGTGGGTGGACGCGCCGCAGAACCCGCAGGCGCCGGCGTTGACTGCGGCAGGCGTTTCGTTTCTTGTTGCGCTGAGCGTGGCTGCCCTCCGCAATGCGTTCCTGGGCTTCCCTCTTCACCCTCTGGGCTATGTTCTGGCAGTCTCCTACGCCATGGAGTACATTTGGGCCATCTTCCTCGTTGTCTGGGTTGTGAAGACGCTTCTCATCCGCTACGGAGGGCTGCGCGCCTACTGGAAGGCCATGCCGTTTTTCGTGGGCCTTGTCATCGGCGATGCATGCGCAGTCACGTTCTGGGGGCTTGCCGCCACCGTTCTCGGCCTGCGGAATGTCTCGCCCTACCTGCATCATATGTGGTGACTCTGCGTGCCAGGACTCTGCGACGGACTATGCATCATCGCGATGCCTAGACGCGTCCCGAACGATCTTGAAGCATAATGCTGGTAGCTCGGCGCGTTGCCGAGCGAGCTTTTCGGCGGACATTCCGCGGGAGGTGCAGGCATGGAGTACTCCGACCAGTACATGGCCTTCCTGGGTCTCGGGCCACACCGCATACCCCACTGGGAGCACTGGTCGTGTCCGGACGCGGAGACCTACCTGACGGGCATAGACTACTACGAACACCCTCGTCTCTGCCGTTTACGCCTGCGGGAGCTCTATCCGGAGCTGAACCTGCCAGTGCCGGAGACGGACGATCCGAGACCGCGTCCACGCCTGGATCTCGACAATGCGAGTAGCATGGTGGATGAGCAGGGGAGGCATTCCATCAGGTGGGGCGACTCGGAGAGCTGGCACTGGGACTGGGGAAAGAACTTCGCTACGCCCGACGAGGTCCTCGCTTTCTCACCGCTGGAACATGCCGACTTCACGAACGTTCCTGTCGTGGAGTCTCGTGACTACTCAGACGAGGAGCGGTTGTATCGCGAATACCGACGCCACTATCCCGCCGAGTGGGGCGATCGAGCGCCTGAGGGGTCCACGTCTTCCGTAGGTTTCTACAACACCATGTTCATGTGGCCGTTGCTCACGTTCGGGTGGGACTTATTCCTCCAGTGTTGCCTCGATCATCGATTCGAGCGAGTGATGGACGAGTTCGCCGAGATCAACCGCCGCGTCTTCCGCACGTTCGCGCGGCTGCCCGTGAACTTCGTCATCTGCCATGACGACATCGTGAACACGCGCGGGCCCGTGTGCTCGCCCAAATGGATGTGCAAATACATCTTTCCGCGGTACGAGGAGTTCTGGAGCATTCTGCGAGACGCGGGCAAGCACGTTATCTTCATGTCGGACGGGAACATGGATGCTTATGCCGACGACGTGCTCGCGTGCGGCGCCAGAGGCATCGTAACGGAACCGTACACCGATTTCAAAGCCATCGCACGGAAACACGAGAACGTCACGCTGGCAGGGGAAGGGGACAATCGCGTTCTCACCCGTAACGATCCCGACGAGATCGAAGCCATGGTTCGAAGCATGGTGGAGACAGCGAGAATGACCGGTGGCTACTTCATGTGCATTGGCAACCACATCCCGTGGAACGTGACGCCAGAAGGCATCGAGCGCTACCTGAACCTGTCGAAAGAACTTGCGGTGAGGTGATATCCCCATGATCCACGTCGATCTATGCCGCGCAGGTGCTGTCCACCGGGACCTCCCGCCAGAACGTATTGCCGAGACGTTGCGCAACGGACCGGAGTTGTTATGGGTGGATGTCACGGATCCCACCGAAGAGGACTGGCGCCTCCTCGAATCGCAGTTCAGCTTCCATCCTCTGGCCATGGAGGACGCTCGGAAGCAGAACCAGCGGGCGAAGATGGACGAGTACGACGGCTACCTGTTCGTCACGATGCGGGCCCATACCGCCGAGGCATCGGACTTAGCTGGCGAAGAGACGGCCGCGCAGGAGATAGACGTATTCCTGGGTCCGCGGTACCTGGTGACGATCCATCGCAAAGACTGCCCGGCGGTAGCTGAGACGAGGACCCGCTGGGAACAGCGGCCCGGACGCATCCCCGAGGAGCCTGCGTTTCTCTTCTACGTGCTCTTCGATACGGTCGTGGACGGCTACTTCCCCGTCATGGATGCTCTGGATGAGGAGATTGACAGGATCGAGGACACCGCATTCGATCCGGACGGAACGCTCGACATGGGTCCTGCACTCACCCTGAAGCATCGTCTGCTGCGGCTTCGCCAGACCCTTGCGCCCATGCGGGATCTGGCCAACAGCCTCTTGCGAACGGACTTGGACCTCGTACCCGCAGCGACGCGCGTGTACCTGCAGGACGTCTACGACCACACGCTACGGCTCGTGGAGCAGGTAGACCTCCATCGTGACATACTCACCGGTGCCCTGGAGGCCCAGCTCGCTCAGATCAGCAATCGCCTCAATCAGGTCATGAAAACCCTGACGAGCATCTCCGCCATCCTCATGACCCTGGCACTGATCGCCGGCATCTACGGCATGAACTTCCGCTACATGCCGGAGTTGGAGTGGCGGTATGGATATTTCGGGACGCTCGGCCTCATGGTTGTGGTTGGCGGGGCGCTTGCAGCCTATCTGCGAAGGATTCGCTGGTTGTAGAATCCCTAGGGCTTGCCTCCCTCCAAGCGTACCGTGAACCTGCCGCTGAGGCGGTCGCCGTGCCGTACTAGACGGGGACCGATGGCGCAGCGGTTCAACAGGTACAGCATTACGTTGCCTCCCTCCACGGCGGCCCGGATGTGCGCGTCGGCCTTGGCGTAGAGAGTGAGCCCGGCGCCCGTCCTCGAGAGTAGAGACGCCTCGAGGACATTCAACTTGACACCGCGAAAGTCCGCCGTGCCCTCTTCCGTCTCATCCGCCATCCACGGCCACTTCGGCGGAACCGATTCAGGGATGCGGGAGGCTCGATTGCCGCGATAGGGCCTTGCCTCGCCCCGCACCCGCATGATCGTATCGTCAGGGGGACTGCCCCACTCGGACCAACGATTCCAACGTAGCTTCCACCTCGTCCCCTCGAAGGGAACGCGAATCCCGATCTCCCGCGCATAGAAATCCGCGCCGGTATAGGCATAGTCGTAGTCGAGAGTCGCGACACCTTTCCGGTCCAGGCGGATCGTCGTAACGCCGGCGTAGTCAGCGAACGCATCCGTGATGCGGAGAATGACGTGATGTCGGTCTGCCACCGTCTCTACCGCCTCGATGCGCCGAGACGCCGCGTCCGGCACGACAGCGAACGGCGGCTGGGCGCCCCAGAGGTCGCCGAAGTCGAAACGGGTTAGATGTGGGCTGGGTAGACGCAGCAGACCACCGGAAGACCCACTACTGCACTCTCCTGTCACCGTATTCACGACCAGTGAGAAAGTATCTCCGGCGATACGCAGCAGGTTGCCATCACGGCGGACCTCTGGAGCGCCGGAGCTAGGTTCAGGTGGAGCCGGGAAACGTGGACCGTCCAGCCAGCCGGTATACGTGACGATCGAACGTTGGTCTCGTTGGGCTTCCACCACTACCATGTCGCCCGGCTGGGCACCAGCTGGGACAGGAATCGTAATCGCACCGGTGCCGCCCGGCGGTACGGCGGTCCGTGCTTCACCATGAGCATTGCCGACCACCCAGCGGAACCGGAGTTCCGAGAGGTCCGTGAATGCGTAGCGGTTCTCCAACGGTAGGGTGATGCTCTTGGTGCCCGCAGCGAATGGTATCCGACGTACAGGGAACCAGACTGGGCTGAAGATGTTCCGTGCGAGCCACCACTCTGGCTTGGGGCGACGCCATCCGTCCAGGAGACCCCAGAAACCATGTACCCACGCGTATCCAGCGCGCTTACCGTTGGGCAGATAGAAGGGCTCATCGAAGGCAGCCCAGATGGCGCCGCCGATGACGCGATCGGATCGAACGATGTGGGTCCAAGCGCCAGGCGGTTCTCCGGGCTGCATGTAGGGCTGGCCGAACTCCGCCGCGCACGACTTGGCGTACTCCGACTCCGGGTCGCTGTGGCCAGCACCCCATAGTTCACGGAGGCCCGGGTTCCTGCGCACATCCGTCTGCTCATGACACAGAGGGAAGAAGTACTCGCCAAGGAACAGCGGCCGCGGATCGTCCGCGGCATAGGCGTCGAAAGGCATGGGCGGATAGTGGACATTGGCGATATCGCAGATGCGCTTGGGGTCCGGGTTGTTGAACGTGGTTGGTCGGGAAGGGTCGAGGTCCTTCACCAGACGATTGGAGACCTCGAAGCACGGGTTGAAGGAGGACTCGTTGGCGAGAGACCAGACGATGACGCTGGGATGGCGATGATGGTAATCCACCATTGCCGACGTGGGGGTAAGCACCTGACGGAGATGTGTGTAGTCCTCTTCACCCACCCAGCAGAAAGGGGCCTCGACCTCCACGTACATGCCCTGCCGGTCGGCCTCGTCCAGAAGCTCCTGGGTCGGTGGATAATGCGCGGTGCGGATGTAGTTGAGGTTCGCCTCCTTCATCAGGCGGACGTCCTCTCTAGCATGTCGCACAGTGGCAGCACGGCCTGTCAGAGGATCGGTCTCGTGGCGGCATGCTCCAGCCAGCTTCACGGGCCGCCCGTTGACAAGCAGTTGGGATCCCCGTATCTCCACCGTGCGGAAGCCTACCGGATAAACGAGTCGTTCCAGCACGGCCTTGCCGTCGCGCAGGTCCACGTTTGCGGTGTAAAGGACAGGCTTCTCTGCGCTCCATGGGTGGACACGGGGCACCTCGACGGTCATCTCGAGGACGGCTCGATGGTCAGCGTCGGCAGACCCCGTGGGTACCTGTGCGCGCTTGCTGGCCAGCAAGCCGCCACCCGCATCGGTCAGTCGTACTTCCAGGCAAACGCTGCCACTCGCCACGCCTCGGACGTCCCCTCGAACACGTAGCCGACCATTGCGGTAGTCCGAGTCGAGCCCTGCATCGAGCCGGAGGGCGCGGAGGTACGTCTGCGGAAGCACGAAAAGCCGTACCGAACGGTCAATGCCACCGACGTTGTGGAACGCGTAGCCAGATGCATAGGAGAGCCGCTCCGAAGGCGTGTCCACAACCATCTCCATATCGAGGCGGTTCTTCTCGCCGACCCGTACCGCATGCGAAACATCCCACTCCACCGGCGTGAAGAGGTTCTCGCTGTAGCCAAGCAGTTGACCGTTGAGGTAGTACTTCGTTCCGGCATGGACGGAGTCGAAACGCAAGATGATGCGGCGTCCATGCCAGCTCGCCGGTACATCGAACACCCTTGCCACCGAGACTGGTCGGTCCATGGGCACGTCGAGTCCCTGCTGAAGCCACTGTCCCGGAACACGGAATGGCCGCCACTCCGGCGCGTCCAGATTCGAAGCACGAGCGGTCTGGGGATCATCGGCACGCATGCGCCAGGTGCCGTCGAGCGATAGCACGGGGCGGCGTATGCCTTGTACTGCCGCCGGTTGCGGCCGATAGCGTACAGGCTCGAAATCCAGGTCCTCTTTGGCCAAAGTCGCTCTGGCTTCCAGGTTGGCTTTCCTCGCCAGCAGCGTAAGCCCGCCGCCAGTAACGTTCCGCCCTAATGCAGCCCTGGGAACACGAAAGCGGCCCTCCGCGTCCGTGTACACCTCCGCGAATGGTTGTGCGGAGGGCTTCGCGAGCAGTTGAACCTTGGCATCCGCCACAGGATCCCACCGCAGGTCGAGGACCTGACCTTCCAGGTCCTTCCACAATGCAGAAACGTCCGCAATGTGGAGCACCTCAGGAGAGGGCAACGGTGCCCAGAGCTCCACAGCGGAGACGACGACATTCACCTGTCCTTCCAGTCGAAACGAAAGAACCAGGCGCCCGTTGTGTATAGCCTCCTGGGGAACACGATACACGAGCCGCTCGAATCCACCCCTCGGCAATGGGCGCGGCCCATGGAGCTGGATATCGCCGGCGTACAGGCTCTGAACGCGGTTGTTGAATGGCTCGTTTGCGTACGTCACCGCTACCACATAGCTGAGTGCGGGGCTCAGATTCTCGTACACGGCCTGGACCTCCCGCCATCCCCACGCCACGGACCGGATTCGATCGTCAGCCTGTACGTGGGTCGGCGAGTAGGTATGCACGCCCTCGGCACGGATATGGGGCTGGCGTGCGGGTCTGCCACAGTCGTCATAGGCGACAAGATTGTACGAGGGGGGAATATGGTCGAGTGCGTAGCTCACAGTTTGTCCTCCCGAGACAGGAATGGCGACCGCTGCAAAGAACGCTATGGTAACGGCAATGCCCATGGCGAACCTCCGAAACAGAGCATGGCTATCTGATACGGAGCGCATGACCATGCATCCTGCAGGTTTCATGATGGGAGGATTCAGGCACGATAGGCGCGTAATCTCTAATCATGACAAGAACCTGCGGAACCAGCGATCTGGATGGTGTTCTGGTCGCCTCGACTCGAGGGCACGTCCCATCCTCGGAGGAAGGCAGATGAGACAGATAGCCAGAGCAATACGCATGGTGACCCTTTCCTGCCTGCTCGCGGGCGTGGTGCCAACTGCTGCGATAGGCCAGAGCGGCACGGTATGGGCCTGGGGCTACAACTACGAGGGCGAGTTGGGCAACGGCACTGGCGGCGAGATGTACGTCAACAACCCAGAGCCGGTCCAGGTCACAGGCATCACGACAGCAGTTGTTGCGGAGGCTGGCGATCTGCACAGCATCGCCCTGCTGTCGAATGGCACCGTGTGGACGTGGGGCGACAACACATGGGGCCAGCTCGGCAACGGCACAGCTCTGCCGTCATGGGTGCCAATTCAGGTTCCGGGCCTGAACAATATCACGGCTATTGCGTCGGGGCACCGTCACAATCTTGCCCTTCGCTCGGATGGCACAGTGTGGGGATGGGGCGAGAACTGGGGCCAACTGGGCGACAATACGATCGAAGATAGGTACTCGCCGGTCCAAGTTCACGGCCCCAACGACGTGGGCTATCTCGACGGTGTGGTGAAAATCGCGGCAGGAGACCAGCACAGCCTGGCCATACGATCCGATGGTACTGTCTGGGCTTGGGGCCGCAATAACTACGGACGCCTGGGAGACGGAACCACGACGCATCGTCTGACGCCCGTGCAGGTCGTCGGACTTACCGAGGTCGTTGCCATTGCCGCTGGTTTCGACCATAGCCTGGCGGTACGACAGGATGGCACAGTATGGGCATGGGGCCACAACCACAAGGGTCAGCTCGGCGACGGCACGACCACGTCGAGCTACACGCCGAAGCAGGTCCCTGGCCTGACTGGTATTACCGCAGTTTCGGCTGGCTACTGGTGGAGCCTGGCCCTGAAAGCGGACGGGACTGTCTACGGCTGGGGCTACAACTACCATGGGGAGCTCGGCAACGGCACCAATACGGACTCGCTGAGTCCTGTACCCGTCTCGGGCCTGTCCGGTGCTGTGGGCATCTCTTGTGGCGATTACCATGGACATGCCGTGAAGGCGGATGGCACAGCATGGTCCTGGGGCTGGAACGATCAAGGGCAGCTCGGCGACGGAACCTACATAGATCGCTGGACGCCCGTCCAAGTCGTGACGCTCACGAGCGTCGTTGCGGTGGACGGCGGTTACTCGCACTGCGTGGCGGTCATCGGCGATGTCGTCGTGAACAACCCGCCCGTAGCGGACGACCAGTGGGTGACGACGACGACGGCCGTACCAAAGGAGATCACCCTTACAGGATCGGACGCGGACGGCGACCCGCTCACGTTTCATATCGTCACCATGCCCGCGCACGGCAGTCTCTCGGGGACACCACCGAATGTCACCTATACCAGCGACGATTCCCACAACGGTTCGGACAGTTTCACGTTCAAGGTGAACGACGGAAAGACGGACAGCGCGCCTGCCACCGTTACGATCGAGATACTGAGAGCCAACACGACCCTCTTCACGATCAACCGCACCGGCACGATCACCGAGAACGTTCTGTTCCGGCAATACGACCTGAAGCGGACCACCGACAATGCCCTACTGGCAGGCAAGACGATTACGTTCAGCGTAGACGGCACTGTGGTGGGAAGCGCGACCACGGACAGCGGTGGAGATTCCAGTCTGCTCTGGACGATCCCAGACGGTCCTGCCTCGCGGACGATCACCGTCGAGTTCGCCGGCGACTCGGCCTACAACGGTTCCTGGGCCAACGCCACGCTGACATGCCAGCGGTGGGGGACGAAGATGGCAACGTTCGATCGTACCGCCCGGATTGCCGGACGTACGGAGTTGAAGGCCCGGCTGCTGCGTAGTGACAACGCACCATTGTATAACCGAATGGTGAACTTCTATGTGGATGGTACGTTCGTCATATCGCGTCCCACCAATACCCAGGGGTATGCGAGCTATCCCTATTACGACGTCCCCGATGGAACAGGCGCAGGGCTACGGACGATCCTATCGGAGTGGCCAGGAAACGCAGGCTATGCAGCCATCAGCAAGACTGCCACCCTTACCGTTCAGAAGGCGCCACCGTACATCTGGGTCATGCCGAAATTAGCGGCAGCGGGTGCTTCAGTTCGACTCTACGCATATTTCCGTCGGCTGTACGACTACGCCAAACAAGAGGGCAAGACGGTTACCTTCAGTGTGGACGGTACCTCGATCGCGGATGTCGTCACAGGCAGTGGAACGCTCGACCCTGGCGTGGCTCGCTATGTCTTCGATACGACCGGGCTGAACCCCGGCGCTCACACCGTGCGGTGCGCATTCGCTGGCGATGCATGGGTCGAGGCAGGATATGGCGAGGCGACGTTGACGCTGTACTGAGGTTTCAGTGGAGGAATGTCGAGTGCCGCGCGACACCGTACACGCGAGGAATGCAAGGACCCGGGCTGTCCTGCTCGGTCTGGAGGTCGTCATGCTGGGTGCCCTTCTCCTTAGTTCGTATGGTAGTGGTGCGCCACCGCAGGCGAAGAGCCGCTGCGTCGTGCAGCGCGTGTTCGGGCCGGAGATCCGCACGGGACCGTATAAGCACCCTGCTTCCATTACCGAGTTGGCCAACGGTGACCTGTACCTGGTCTACTATGGTGGCGAGGGGGAGTACGCTGTTGACACCGGCGTATTCGGAGCGCGGCTGAAGAAGGGATCGTCGCGTTGGTCGAGACCTGTTCGAATCGCCCACGATCCGTTCCGTTCTTTGGGGAATGCCGTCGTCTGGCAAGCGCCTGATGGCCTTGTGTGGCTGTTCTACGTCGTTCGCTGGGGCGATACGTGGTCTACTTCGCGGATTCAGGGCAAAGTCTCCCGCGACGGGGCACGTACGTGGTCGGACAGCTTCGTTGTCAGCGATGTGGAGGGCATGATGGTGCGCGGGCGGCCCATCGTCCTAGCGAGTGGCGAGTACTTGCTGCCCGTCTATCATGAGACTGGGCATGACACGGAGCGCGTCGGGGCGGATAGCACATCGCGCTTCCTGCGCTGGGATACGAAGGCACGGCAATGGGTGCCCAGCGGGATCATACGGTCGCCCAAAGGCAACATCCAGCCGGCGGTTGCCGAGCTGGAACCTGGCTGGCTGGTGGCGTACTGTCGTCGCGGAGGCGGTTACGAGCCCGTAACGGATGGGTACATCGTCCGATCCGAATCCCGCGACGGTGGCAAATCATGGAGCGAAGGCGAGGATTCGGCATTCCCCAATCCCAATGCCGCGGTGGACTTCCTGCGATTGCGGAATGGTCACCTGCTGCTGATCTACAACGACAGCATGAACGAGCGAACGCCGCTCACGGTTGCCTTGAGCACCGACAACGATCGGACGTGGCCATGTCGGCGCAACCTCGTGGAAGGAGAGGGCGACTTCGCCTATCCGTACGCCATCCAGACCCGAGATGGGAAGATCCATGTAGTGTTCACATCCGACGAGCGGACCGTCATCCGTCACGCGATCCTCGAAGAGGAGTGGGTCAAGCGGCCGTAGCCACCTCCTGCCTATCTACAGCGCGAAGACGAACTTGACTTGCAGCGTTTCCACGAAGCGCTCAGCGTTGGGATCGCCGAACATGACGAACGTCTCGGTGCCCTTTTCACCCGACTGTCGGTACGACACGTACCAGTTCATCGTCCCATCGCTGACCACTAAGCGGCCGCCAAACGATCTCGTGGGCGTAAGCTCATAGCCGAGCGTGACGATGTGCTGCTGTGTGGAACCATCCAGGGTGACCAGCGCTCCGCTGTAGACGATGTCGGTCTTGCCCAGGACCCGAACACTGAAGCCGGGGCCGAGAAACGTGTACGGGCGATCGCCAGCAACACCGGTTGTCAGGCGAATGCCCCACTGCCGGAATCTGTTGGACGCTCCGCAGATCAGGCCGACGTTCATGGTGCGATCCATCTGTCCGTCGAACCGCTGGTAATCGAAGCCAAGCGACAGACCCCAGTCGCTCCGGGTTTCGACACCGAACCCCAAGTTCGCCCCTGCCCGGAACGGGCGGCCATCCGTGTACCAGTCCATGAGACCGCCTAGCTCGAGATGAAATGCGCGCAGCGGTCCGTGACGCCACTGCCCTCCGTGAGTGTTGTACAGGTGGACACCCTTGAAGTCCGTGAACCAGATCAAGCCGTCGGCGACGCGAAATCTCGGCGACACGCGCAATAGTTGCAGCGAGCTGAAGAGGTTACGATCTTCCCAGCTCAGTCCGATCTGCTGTGCCGTGCCAGCAGTCTCCAGACCCGATGCCGTGGCCCACTGGTGAGAGAGCGACAGCTTGCCACGCTCCCATCTCTGGGAGACGAGAGCCACGGTGTTGTTGTCGTCACGGCTACTCAACTGCGAGAGGAAAACGCCCATGGTCGCGGTGGCGTCCAGGTCATGGCGCACGTTCAGGACGAAATCGCTCCGATTGCCAAAGTCTGCTGTGCCGAGCATACCGATGGTATCTCTGGGAGTGATCTTGCCATACACTTTGGCGCCTACGTCGAACATGCCGATGCGGTTGGGATAGAAGAACGGACCGAAGGTGTACTCGTTGCCGGCGCCGATGTAGTCGCGTCCTTCGAGAAAGAAAGGCCTCTTCTCTGGCACGAACCGTTCCGAACGAGAGAACTGGATTCCCTGAACCGCACCTTCGATGGTACCGAAGTCGGGATTGACCGTCGCCACCACCGTCAGTTCGGTCGTTGCCGGGTAACGCATGTCGAGACCGGCTCGGCCAATAAGATCGCCTCGCCGGAACCCGCCCAGGGTGTACGGAAGAACAGATACGCGGGGGCGGAAGCCGTCTGCAGGTGGCTGAACATCCACCCACAGACCCTCGAGCTCCTCGCGTCCCGTCGGTCCCTCGTCACTCCAGCGCGAGCGGATACGGGTTCGCTCCTGCCAGCGCATGAAGTTGATGCCCATGGTCACTGGACCGCGGGAACGGGGATAATTGAGGATAGCCCATGGTATGGCCATTTCAGCAGTCCAGCCGTCCCGCACCCGACGGGCAGCTCCGGACCAATCGCCCCTCCATTCCGCTTTGTTGGCACGTCCGCCGCTGATGCGTGCCGAGGGGGTGCCTAGTGGGTTGACGGAAAACCGCGCCCGATCGCTCCAGCGATACGTTCGAAACGGGTCCAGCACGAACTCCACATTGTCCTCGCTGTCGTCATGCCGCTCATACTTGCTGTCCCGTACAGTCTCCCGGGCCACGATCTCGTTCGGTTGGGAGTCGTAGCAGTAGAAGCTGACGTAGATGGCGTTGTCGTCGTAGAGGACGTGCGCAACGGTCTGGTCTGGCGCAGGCTCCGTTCGGTCTCGGTCAATGAACGTGTTCGCGACGGGAGCAGCGGCCCATACCGGATCGGAAAGATCCCCGTCTATGGTAGGCGGACTGGGTGCCCTGACCGCCTGGATGCGCCTTCGGGAGTAATCGCTTCCCTGTGACACGGCCCATGCTCCCTGGGGCACCGCCGCCGAAAGCAGGACTGGAAGAGCGATGGCAAGAAAACGCCTGCGCAGGGACGCAGGCAATCCGATGTACAGTGCCGTGCCTATTCCAGTCATGTGTAGTTCGCTTACGTGCTCCCCCCGTGTTCGTTCGCACCAGTATATACCCCGTGCGGACTGCAAAAGTAAAGCGATTTACTAAACACAATGAGGCTGTGTGGTGGGACGCATCGCAAAGGCACCATCAGCCTGCGGTTGGTGAGAGTTATGGTTCTGACGTCGTTGCTTTCGCAGGGAGGATTCGGATCTCGCGGAGGTTCAGCACAGCCTGCCCGGCGAGTCGAAGACAGCGCAGCACGACGGGGCTCGTTCCTGATTGAAGAGCTATCCTGCCCATGCGAAGCGGCCTATAGTCTGTCCAACCAGTGGTCGGCTTGGTGACGGCGCGTACTGCTTGTTGACCGATCCTCAGCTCTATGACGCTCCCTTCCTGAGATGGCGGAACGCCCGCTGAAAGCACCACCTCGTACTCTCCCGTCTCGGGCACATGGATGGTCCACTCCGCCCAGTCCCATGGTGTCATCCACGCGCCGAGGTCATCGTACTGGGGCTGGTAGGTCAACTGCGCACCGTGGACGTCCGCATCAGCAGCCCGGAGCACGAACACACCTTGGGCGTCTGGTCGCGAAGGAGCGCCCAGAGCAGCGAGCGCTGGCACTTCCAGGGCTATAACTGTGACATTCGGATCGAAGCGGCCGGGTTCGAGGAGCAGGGCTATACCGTCGTCTGTTCGCTGGTATTTCACGGGTTTGCCGTCGCTCAGGAGCCGTGCGGAGGCGATCTCCATGAGCGACCGATTCAGCAGGATCGGTCCCGCGGGGCGCTCGAAGACATGGATGTAGAGGGTGCCGCCCTTGCGCGTGACAGATCCGGATGGGTAGAGGTCAGCGGGACCGGCTTGCGTGCCGTAGATCGCCTCACCGTGGATACGGAGCCAATCGCCGATTGCCTGCAGGCGCTCCACGAACTCCGGTTGGATGGAACCGTCCGGTCGAGGCCCGACGTTGAGCAGGAAGTTGCCACCTCCACCGGCGATCCGGCACAGGTTGCGAATCAGGTCGCGGGCGGACTTGAAAGCCTTGTCACTGGGGTTGTAGCCCCACGTGTTGTTGATGGTCATGCACGTCTCCCACGGCCGCCGCAGACCCCCCTGGGGGATCGTCTGCTCGGGCGTGGCATAGTCGCCGTGGCCAGGGAGTCGGTCGTTGACGATGATTCCAGGCTGTAGCTTACGAATCGTGTCCATCAGTGCATCCGCCTGCCACTCGTCCGGCGTGTGCTCCCAGCCACCATCGAACCAGAGGATGTCCACGGGGCCGTAGTTCGTGAGCAGCTCTTTCACTTGGCCGTGCAAGAAAGTGACAAACTGGGCCCACCTTTCTGGATCCGGTCGGATCGGACCGAAGGGCCATGCGCCCGCTATGGGCCAGGAAGGATATCGCGCGTCGTGCCAGTCGCAAAGGGAGAAGTAGAAGCCGACCTTGAGCCCTTCCGCACGACAAGCTCGAACCACCTCACCAACCAGATCTCTCTTGAGTGGTCCATGCATGATCGAGTAGTCGCTCAGGCGGGTGCCGAACATGGCGAAGCCGTCGTGGTGCTTGGTGGTGATGACGAGGTACTTCATTCCGGCGCGCTTGGCCAACCGGACGAGCTGGCGAGCGTCGAAGGACGCGGGTCGGAACTGCTGCGCCCAGCCTTCGTACACTTCGCGACGGAACTGCCCTTGGAATAAGGGCCAGGATGCCTCGACGCCTCCGACGGAGTAGATCCCCCAGTGAACGAACATGCCAAAGCGCAGCGACTGCCAGATTCTCATCCGCGATGCTGGGGCTGCGGGCTTCGGAGGCAGCGTTGGCATGGGGGGCACTGGCGCCCATGGAGTGGGTACGGCCTCGGGCAGCCCTATCCGCTCCAGCGGGATAGGTTCGAAGCCGAGTGCCTTGAGGGGTGAATCCGGCTTCAGCCGGAAGTCGAGCGCCGCCGCGTCGACGAATCCCGGGTCGCCGCTCGTGAAGTTCCGGTCCATCTGCACGATCTTCTCGCCGAGGCCGTCGAACAACTCGATCCATTTGCCGCCGAGCGAGACGTTGCGTGCAATGACGTTGCCTTTCGCGAGACCAGGCTGGTCGTCGAGAAGATTGACCAGTTGGGGATAACGCTCGGAGTAAGGCGGCTTGTCGAAGTTGACCTCCCTGAGTCCGTTCATGATGAAGGGATCGCGTCCATCGAACCAGAACTTCGCCCAGCCGATACCCCGGGAGTCGACATGCACGGCCGGCCGGCAATCCACGAAGATGTTGTTCTCGATGCGGTTGTCGCGACCGCCTCCGATCATGGCAGCCCGTCCTGCTCGCACAAACACGTTCCCGAACACGGTGGTGCCGCAGAAGCAGTCATCCAGGTAGACCGACATGACATCCACGAACCCCTCGTTACCACCAATGGTCCGCGTCACGTCATGGAAGTAGTTCCAGCGGATCACCGTTCCCCGCATGGTCATGTTGCGGCCCATGTAGATGGCGCCGGCATCGCCTGTCTGCAGGCACACGCGAGAGATATCGTTCAGCTCGATGAGGTGGTCGTTGCCGCCAACGAGAATGGCATTGTGCGGTGCATCGTGGATGGCGTTGTTCGCCACGATGTTACCGACGCCATTGAGTCCGATAGCCGGACGGTAGGTGAAACACCACCGGCTGTAATCGTGGATGTGGTTCCGCAAGACCCGGTGTTGCGCCGGTGTCAGCGTCTTCCTGTCGCCGCCGTCCACGTGGATGCCGCCTTCACCGACATCGTGGATATGGCAGTCGGCGATCGTGTGCCGGCGACCTCCGACGATGGAGACTGCGCTGGTACCGAGGTTCCGGAACTCGCAGTGGGTGATGAGGTTCTGTTCGCCGCCCGTCATCTCGATGGCGGATGCTCTCGAACATTCGAACGTGATGTCAGAGACGGTGAGGTACCGAACGTCCGTGATACGCAGGAGAGGCTGGTCTAGCAGCGAGACCACGGCATCGCCTGGCCGGACGAAGGAAGGGGGCCAGAAGTAAAGCTTGCCCGTCGCTCGATCGAGATACCATTCTCCGGGGTGGTCCAGCTCTTCGAGGACGTTGAGGAAGTAGAACCGCTTCCCAGGCGAATAGCCGTAGACGCCGTGTGGCGGTTCCGTCGTCACCGTCCGAGTCGTGGGGTCTAGCTTCGCGACCTTCTCGTAGGTGTCCGCCCAGTCGTAGGTCCAATACCCATGCACCCACACGTCGGAGGGATCTTTCCAGCGCTCCGGCTGACCGCCTTCGAAGGTGAACGTGCCTCCCTGCTGTCCAGCAGGTGTCGCCTTGATATGGGCCCAATCCTCGTTCGGCCACCGTGCCAGTGTCATGGGCCTGTCGCGGAAGAATAGCTCCAGAGCTGCTGGTGTGACGGGCCGGCCAAATCCCCGAGGCGTGAGCTTCCCGTAGTTGGTGATGCCGAGGGCTTTGAGATCGGCGCATACAACGTGATTGCGTGCCTCCGGGGTGAGGCGGTCGAGGACTGCGGCATCGGTCACAGGACCCCATTTCTGGATGGCAACACCTCCGCGAAGAATGGGGTGCTCCCCACGATACGCTCGGACGGCCAGCTCATGACCGGGAGAGCCGGAGTCGGCGACAGACAGCGACACGCTCTCCCGTAGCTCGTAGACGCCCCCGCGGAGCCAGATCGTGACTGGGCCCTCCTGCAGCAGCCGACGTGCAGCCACAAGGGATCGCTCTATAGTGCGGAAAGGGCCATCCTTCCGCGAACGATTGGGTGCAGCGCGTCGGCCCGACCACGAATCGTTGCCCGTGTGTGCGACGTAGAGATCGGCGCTCCGTGCGGGTGCTATCGCGAGTACCGAGAGTATCATGACTGCCAGGATGCCTGGACTTCCTCCTATGCACATTTGGGTTCTCCTTGCGTCGGTCTGTTGGCTCCCGGGCGCATTGCACCCTATCGTTACATCGGGTCTGCCAGGTAGCGGCGGATGACGAGCTCATCTACCGAAAGGTGTGGCGGAAGGGCGATGAGATTCACGACCGCATCGGCCACGTCCTCGGCCTGAATCCACCCATCTCTATGGCGCTCTGGGTGAACGACGTCCGCCATGCGGGTATCCACAGCCCCCGGGCACACCGCATGCACTCGAATGCCATAGTCCCGAAGCTCTAGTGCCATCACCTTCGAGAGGGAAATGACAGCGGCCTTCATGGCACAGTATGGGCCCTGACGAGCATAGGGCTTCTTGCCAGAACTGGACGCAATGTTGATGATGCTTCCGCGGCGTCGGCGCAGCATGTGCGCGAGCGCCTCTCGACTGCAGAGGTACATACTCCGGAAGTTCACGGCGTAGTGGAAGTCCAGATCCTCGTCGGTGTACTCCCATACGGGCTTGAAAGTGGCCGCACCTGCGTTGTTCACGAGGATCTCCAGACCGCCCAGCTCTCGGACCGCCGTCTCGACGATCCGTCGGCAGTCCTCGGGCAGGGTTACATCCGCCGGTATGACGCAGCAACGCCTGTCCAGGGCGCGTACCTGATCCGCTGTCTCCTCCAGTTCAGCCGTCGTGCGCGCAGCGATGGCCACATCGGCACCGCACCTGGCCAGCGCCAGGGCGATGGCTCGACCGATGCCTCTGCCCCCGCCCGTAACGATCGCTCGGCTACCTCGAAGGTCTGGTCCGGATCGCACCGGCGTGTCACTCGTCATCGTCGGATGCTATCACCTGCCATTCTTGCACGCCGGCAGCCCAGCCCTCTTGGAGCTGCACGACCAGACGGAGCGCCGTGGTGGTCACCGGCTCGAACCCGATCTCGCACCAGCCATCCAGGCGCACAGGGTACTCGCCTCGGGCTACAACAGGCTTCCACTCTGCACCGTCGAGGTACTCCACATGCCACTGCGCCGGTAGCCGACATGCCCCCGTGCCCGTGTCATCGAACCAGTACACGCGACAACCGGCGACTGTGACCGGTTTCCTCCAGGTGTACTGGGCCCATTCCGTCGTCCCTGCATGCGGCCACCAATGGCAGAGCATGGACGGATGGTCGCTGGAGCGTCTGGGCTCGATGCCATCGTGGATTCCTTCGGGCTGGGAGTTGCTATTGGCGAAAGAGACGGCTACCTGGGCGCTCATCTCCAGCCCACCTGCGGGGGCAGGTTGCGGTACCACGGGCAGCCACACGCGCATGGGGCCTGGCTCGCGGTTGTCCCATGCGTAGTAGGGGATGGCCGTCAGTTTCACCGTCTGCGGCTGGGCCACTGGGCGATAGAGGGCGTGTCCCCATGGTGACGTGTCCGAAACAACACCTTCCGTCTTCAGCACCACGACACCGCCGAGCAGTTTCGGCTTCTTCTCGATCGTGATGCTGCTAGTCATCGGCAAGGCGATGTCCGTCACACGTGCCTTCTGGTCAGCCTGCTCGATGCAGTAGACGATGGGGCCGCGCTGAAGCGCGACATGCCCCAAATCCTCTTTCACGGCAGGATGAGCCTCCATGCGAACGACGGGCATGTCCAGGCTCAGCTCCACCGAATCGCCGGTCTGCCAGCGTCGGCGCAGGACAAGATAGCCCCTGTCCGTGTCCAACTTCGTTCCTTTGCGACCGTTGACAGCGAACGTCGCCTGTTGGCACCATCCCGGAATGCGCAGGCGCAGCCCGAACTCCTTACTCCTGGCCCGCTTATCGGTCAACGTTACGGTAATCTGGACTTTCCCATCCCACGGATAGTCCGTCCGGACATCGAGGGCTACCGGACTGCCTGCCACTTGCGTTCGGACACTGCCGCCAATGTACAGGTTCACCCAGATCGTGTCAGCCGATGTCGCATAGGCGTAGCCGCCCAGAGCTGCAAGCGTGCGCGTCACGTTGGGAGGACAGCAGGCGCAGCCGAACCACTCCTGACGGTGGTGGTTGCCGAGGCTCTCCACCGGATTCACGTAGAAGTAACGCTTCCCGTCCAGCGAGACGCCGGCGAGCATGCCATTGTAGAGCGCACGCTCCAGGACGTCCATGTACCTTGCATCGCCGTAGAGGAGGGCCATGCGGTGGTTCCAGAGCATGAGCGCGATGGAGGCACATGTCTCCTGATAGGCAGTCAGGTTGGGAAGGTCGTAGTCAGTTGTGAAGCCCTCGTTGCTGGCAGATGGGCCGATGCCGCCCGTTATGTACATGCGTTTCTCGGTGGTGTTTCGCCAGACGCGGCTGAGCATCTTCTGCAGGCCGCTGTCGCCAGTCTCCGATACGATATCGGTGACCCCCGCCATGAGATAGGCGGCACGAACCGCATGCCCCTTGATTTCACGGTGTTCGCGAATCGGCAGGTCATCCTGCCAGTACGTGCCATCGTAACGGTCCAGAGGAACGTGGTGCTCGCGTGCGAAGATCTTGCTGCCGCGCATCTCCACCATGTGTCGGGCCAACTCGAAGTACCTTCGTTCGCCCGTGGCTCTCCAGAGCTTCACGAGCGCTAGTTCCGCTTCCGGATGACCGCAGTACCCAACCCGCTTGCCTTTACCATCTCCGAAGGTCCGATCCAGAAGGTCTGCGAACTTGCACGCCACGTCGAGGAGCGTCCGCTTGTGGGTGGCGGCATAGTGGGCCACGGCAGCCTCGAAAAGATGACCCGCGCAGTAGATCTCGTGATTGTCGCGGAGGTTGGTGAACCGCTGGTCTGGCGCGTTGACTTGGTACCACGTGTTCAGGTACCCGTCGGGTAGCTGGGCCGCCGCGATGCGAGCGATGATCCCATCCAGCCTTTGTTCCAGTTGCGGGTCTGAATGCTGCGCCAGGGAGTAGGCCGCTGCCTCGATGGCCTTGTACGCGTCCGAGTCCATGAAGACGGGACCTTCGTACCCCTGCCGTTCGCCTCGGGCTGCACGGTCGAAGTTGCGAAGGTTGCCAGCCTTCTCCAGCATGTCGAGGCTATGTGGGATGGAGACCTTACGGTTCATCTCGCGCCGCGGTGACCAGAAGCTGTCGCGGATGGTGACACTCGTGAAGGGGACAGGCGTCAGCCTTTCCATGGGGGAACCTCCTGAGATTACTGATAGGACGGCGTGGGCTGCCAGGGCCAACGTGAAGGAAAGAGACACGTATCGGGTCCTCTCATTGTAGAGCGTTCATACTTCAGCTATCACGGGCACGATAACGGGTTTGCCGCCTGTCTTCCGGCGCAGAAACCGCGCCACAACATCGCGCACGACGATGTGAGGATCGTCCCGTTCGATGTCATCGCCCGAGGAATGGTCCTCCAGCGCCTGCCGGACGAGAGCAGCGGCCTCTTCGAACACTTCATCCGCGTACTCCAGCTCGACGAACCCTCGCGCCACGAAGTCGGGTCCGCTCAGTATCTCGCCGGTGGTCTGGTCGCGGGCGAGCGTGACAACCACGGTGCCGCCAGTCGCTAAGTGTTTGCGGTCACGCAAGATGATATCGCTCACACTCGCGTCGGACAGGGCGTCCACGAATACGGACCCGACGGATGGGATTGGGTCCAACTTGCAGGGGCTCAGACCGTCGAAGCCCAACCTGTCGCCGTTCTCGAGCCAGATGACCGCCTCCCTGGCGATTCCCATCTCCATAGCCATATCCGTGTAAGCCTGCATCATCCGCGGCTCGCCGTGGAACGGTACGACGTAGAGTGGGCGCGTGAGACTGAGCATGAGCCGGAGCTCGCCCCGGCACGCATGCCCCGAGGCGTGCACGGGAGTTATCAGGTCGTAGACAACCCGGGCGCCCAGCCGGATTAACCGGTTGACGGTGCGCCAGACGTCCTCCTCGTTGCCGGGAATGGGCGTCGAAGACAGAATGACCGTATCCCCTTCTTGGATCCGGATTCGGTGCCGCTCCTTCGCGATCTGAGTGAGCGTCGAAAGAGGCTCGCCTTGACTGCCCGTGGTCACGATGACCACCTCATCGGGAGCCAGCGATTCCAGGTCGTCTACCGAAGCGACAACGCTCTCAGGGTAGCGCAGGTACTCCAACTCCCGTGCGACTCTAACATTCCGCTGCATAGAGCGGCCCGTGACGATCACCTTCCTCCCGAACTGCGCCGCAGCATCGAACACCTGCTGGATACGATGGATATTGGAGGCGAAGGTGGTGAACAGAACGCGCCCGGGAGCGCGTGCGAGCTGCTGTTCGAGGGTTCGTCCCACGGCTTTTTCGCTGGGGGACCAGCCATCCTCCTCGGCGTTGACACTATCCGAGATCAGGAGCAGGACACCTTCATCGCCGAGTTGCGCGAACCGCCCGGCATCGAAACCCCTACCGTCTACGGGCGTCTGATCTATCTTGAAGTCGCCTGTGTGAAGGACAACTCCCAGCGGCGTGTGAAACGCCAGGCTCACAGTGTCGGGTATGGAATGGGTGACGCGGATGGGCTCGACGGAAAGCTCGCCGAACGCCACCCGCTGGCCAGGCTCGTACTCGCGTAGGTCAGCGCTGGGCAGAAGCCCATGCTCTTCCAGCTTCGCCCGCACCAGTCCAAGCGTTAGCCGCGTGCCGTAGATGGGTACTCGAACACGCCGAAGGAGAAACGGCAACGCACCGATGTGATCTTCATGACCGTGGGTGAGCAGAACAGCTCTGAGGGCCGAGGCGTTCTCCGCCAGGTAGCCCATGTCCGGAAGAATCAGGTCTACGCCAGGATGGTCATAGGACGGGAACGTTACGCCCGCATCGATCACCACCATGTCGTCCCCGTAACCCAGGACGATCATGTTCTTGCCGATTTCCGACGCACCACCTAGCGGGATGATCTGAAGTGGGCAGGAAGTGGGAGTGCTTTCGGAGTTCATGGCCCATTGTACCCATCGGGGAGTAAGGTCCGCCACGAAACGCGTTTCGATGTAAGCGCCGGCTGGCCGGGGCGTGGTCAGGTATGCTCAGGGGGCAAGGTCGAGGAGAGGGGGTAGGAAATGACAACGATGCGTCGTAGGATCCTGGCAACCGGCGTGGGGCTCTCGCTATGCCTCCTCGTGGGAGGTGCGGTAACGACGGCTAGTTCGCGGCAGGCAGTGCCCAGAGATGCGCCCTCAGGCTGCCGCCCAGACGGCACCCCGCTGCCACTGCGTGATCCTCGCGACCCGACCGTCTGGCCGAACGCCTTCTCCCACGCCAACTCCGACGCCTGGATTGTCCGCAACCACGATCGGATCAGGCTCATGCGCCCCCGGCTGCTGGTCATCAACTTCTCCAATCAGGTCGCACCCGAGAAGCCCATGCGGCTGGCTCGCGACCTCATTGCAGCGTTGCGAGAGAGCAGCCGCTACCATGGATACGCGGATCCGTCAGCTCCGCCCTTCTTGGAGTACACCGTTTGGCGATACGTGGACTTGCGAGATGCCGGGGCGTCGAAGGGGAATAGCAAGCGGGTGCCAGTGAAAGCCAACGTACCTGCTCCGGACATGAACTGCGATTACGGCGCCTTCTTCTCCGAGCAGTTCGCCGCATACATCGGGGTGCGTGACCCCAGGAACCGCCAGCGTTTCCTTAGACTGGACGAACTCGTGGACAGAGGATATGTGCACGAGGTGTGGTTCACGGCTGCTGCCGACGGCGTATTCCGCTGCCTCGAGTGCGTAGAGCTGAAGCCCGTCTACGACGAAGCCTTCCACAGGCTCCCGGGTCGCTACGTGCAGGCGGGAAATGGCGGTGATCCGGATCAGAAGTGGACAGGGAGATCCCTTCGCATCAACTGCCTGAATCACGACAGGGGCATCGGGTGCGGCATGGAGAACCTGGGACACTCCCTGGAGGGTATGGCGCACAGCAAAGCCATTCCGTACTTCACGAAGTACTTCTACGAGTTCGCTGGCTTCGACCTCGACCAGAGATATGGGCTGACCATGAACTCCTTCTACCCGCTGTGGGGTGAGGGCAAGGGAATCTCTTACCCGGATGACCACACGGCCGTCGCGACTGACGGGGAGAGAACCTGGCGCATAGAAAACTACGTTGCCGCTGGAGGCAACGTACACTTCCCACCCAACGCCCGCCGGCATTACGACCAGGACAATCGCCAACCCGTTCTCTCCACGATCGAGGACTGGAGAATAGGGAGCGGTCCTGACGGGAAGGACGTGGCTAAGCCATGGTCGGCTGCTGTGCTCGATCGGTATGCACGGCTGGCGCCAGATTGTATGGGGAAATGGCTCGTGTACTGGCGACAGAACATGCCTGGCTACCGCAATCGTGCCAAAGACGACGGCGGGAGGCCGATGAAGAATTGGTGGGTGTTTCTGTTCTACTGAGGCTGAAGGGGTGGGCGATTGAACGGTCGCCCCAATCGTAGGAGGTGACGCAATGCGTCCGCATCGAGCCATTCTTGTCGGGATCGGGGCCATGGGCGAAGCGTGGTGCCGCTCCTGTTTGCCGCCCAACATTGCCGACGGACTGGTCGAGGTCGTGGCTGCCGTGGACGTGAACCCCGACCGGCTGCCCGTTGCGCGCGATACGCTGGGACTCAGCGACGACAGGCTGTTCACCGATCCGGTGCTCGCCTTCGACCGTGTGCGCGCCGACTTCGCCATCATTGTGACGACTCCCGACCGACATGAGGAGATCGTCAACCTGGCCGTCGAGCACGACATGGACATCCTCTCCGAGAAGCCCATCGCCGACACGCTCGAGGCATCCTGCCGGATCGCGGCAAAGGTCCGCGCGGCAGGGCGCAAGATGGGCGTGACCATGAGCCACCGTTTCGATCAGGACAAGACCACGCTGCGGCGCGAGCTGCGCGATCCCAGCTCCGGGAGGCTCGATTACCTTGTGGGACGGTTCACCTGCGACTGCCGCAGGTTCGCAAGCTGGGGCAAGTTCCGCCACGAGATGCCCGACGCTCTCATGGTCGAGGGCGCCGTGCATCACCTCGACATCCTGGCCGATCTGGCAGGAGCGCCGTGCGACACCATCTACGCGCAGACATGGAACCCCGAGTGGGGCGAGTTCGCGGGCGACTCCCAGGCGCTCGTGACCATGACCTTCCCGAACGGCGTCCGAGCGACTTACGAGGGCGCCAAGACCAACGCCGTAGGCCTGAATCCATGGCAGCAAGAGTACGTGCGGGCCGAGTGCGAGCTGGCCACGCTCATCATGGACCGCAGGCGCGTCGAACGGTTCCCCTATGACCCGTCACGAACCTGGACCTCGGTCCGGGAGGGCGAAGGACAAACAGTAGCGCCCATCGAACAGCCGAAGTGGGCCAACGCCTGGCTGACGGAGCTGTTCGTGCGCTGGCGCGAGGGCGGCGAGCCCATGGAAACCAACGTCGAGGGCAATCTGCAGTCCGTCGCGCTTGTGTTCGCGGGCATCGAGAGCAGCCGCACCGGCAAGCCGGTCAAGGTGCAGGAGGTGCTGGCATCGGCGCGACGATCCGTAGAACGATCCACGCCAGGACGGTAACCGCGACGACGGATAGCCGCGCGCCTGCTACGGCGCGGGCGAGTGTTCCGACAACGGTCCACACCCATCCGTGATCCGCGCCCATGCGCTCGCCGATGATCGCGCCGGCGAGCGTGACGAGTAGCGGCAGGCCAACGTGGAAGCATCCGCATGAGTTGGATGCGCTCTCGGCAGGGCCACTCGCAGACTGATCCTCTGGACCATCGCCGCTCACCGGCCGGCATCCGGCCCGATGTACTCGGTCGCGACGATCACATCGTCGAACCAGACGCGCCGTGGTCCGTTGTTTCGGCTTTCGTAGAGGCTGAGATCCACTCGGTTCAGGAGAAGGTCAGGCGTTGTGCGGAAGCGGAGGTTGGGGAAGTCGGCCCTGAGCTTCCCGTCTACCCAGAACGCGACGCGCCCGCCGCGCGTGCCGGCCTTGCCGGCGTCCACCATGAGTTCGCAGCAGTACCATCGGTCGAGCTCGGGCGTGAAGTCGGGGCGCGGCGTGAAGTGGGGGCCGAAGAGCTTGCGGCGCTCGTTCTCCTGTGGCTGTATCTTTCCGGAGGGGTAGAACTGCTCGCCCCATTGATGCTGCTGGTCCATGTGATAGACATAGGCGACCATGGGTCCAGGCGGCTTCATGCCCGGCTCGAAGCTCCAGTGATCGAGCAGCACGGTGATCTTGTTTGAGCCGTTGGCGGGCACGCCCGGGTTCGCGTGGGGAACGCCGGGCGCGCGAGCTTCGATAGCGCCGCCGACGTGGTGGGCGCCGGGGAAGTCGGCTGCATAGCGGATGTAGTAACGGAGGAAGAGCCGGTCGTAGCCCCTGCCCAGGTACTTGGTGAGGCCCACGCTGCCTGCGCCGGGAAGGGCCATCGCCACGCTCTGTCTGCCCGAACGAACGAACTTCGGGTCCCGCTCGACCTTGCACGAGCCCCAAGCGTGGTCCCATCGGTGGTTCCAGCGGCTCGCATCGTCGGTGTCGCTGCGGATGCCGTCGGTCAGCCGGTCGCCGGTTACTGTCTCGAAGTCGTCGGCAAAGAGCGCCGAAGTGACGTGCCCTTTCCGGGCCGCCAAGCCGCTGCCCTCGGGCAGGCGATCCGGAGCCTGGCCATTGGGGGCGCACGCCATGGCGGCGGCTGCCGCCGCGATAGCCGTCAGGTTCCTCATTGGGTCGCGCCACCTTGCTTGCGCAGATGGACCACCGCCGGTCCGCTGAACGGCGCTCGCAGCGTCTGCTTGGAACCATTCTCGTATTCGTGGATGAAGCGGATCATGTGGTACTGCCACTCGGTCGAGGAAGGGTGCGTCTCGTTGCCGATCTCGTAGAGCACGTTGTAGAAGCCACCCACAGTATCCACGACCTTGCGGACGTAGGCTTCCTGGATGCGCG
>JBBIPC010000009.1:76717-81883 GCA_037443035.1 Chthonomonadales bacterium | reverse complement strand
TGGATGCGCGGCTTGGGCACATGCGAGGTCGCGTCCCAGTTGACAAGCTCCCATCGCCAGAGCCGGATGAAGTTGTGGCCGTGCCGGGCGAGGAAATCGAGGTAGCCGTCGTAGTCGAAGGCGGCAGGCGGATCGGTCTCGCCCGTGTCCTGCAGGTTGTTCCACGTGTGGGACCCGACCAGCAAGATCGCCTTGCCCGAGTTGTCGGTGAAGTAGCGCGGGTTGGTTGGATGCACACGCAACGGCCCGCGCATGGGCGTCGCCTGCGCTCTCGCCCCGATTTCGGGGGCCATCGCCGCCAAACAGACAGCCAGCATCCCGGCCATTCCCATGATTACGGTGCGCCTCCCTTCGCCATGCCCGTCCGACGCGTCCGAGCCATCGCCCGTATTCGCCGCACCGGCCCGCCATACCTTCGGAGTGTGCCCGCCAGGCAGGGAAACCGGGCGACCGAGCCGAACGCAACTACGGCAAGTCCTTCCTCTGGAGACGATGATGCCGAAGCCGCAGAAAGAGATGCCGCCCGACGAGTGCTGGGCCATAGACCTGGGAACGACGAACACCGTCGTGGCCCGTTGCGTGGGCAAGGATGCCGCGCCGGTGTACCTGGGCGACGTGTGCATCGAGGAACCCATCGAGCACACGCCGATGGTCCCGTCGCAGCTCTTCTTCGACGCGCCTGACCGGTACCATATCGGCGCCCATGTTCAGGCAGCGCTCGAGCTGGAGCGCGACTTCCATATGGGCAAGCTCACGCCCCTGGCGCGCTCGTGGAAACGGGCGCTGGGCCGCGAGCCGACCCGTCCCATCGCCCGCTGCGCCGGCGCGAACATCACCGCCCGGGCGTGCGCCTCGGCGTTCGTCGAGCGGGTCACCGCGCTGGCGAGCGACGAAGCTGGGCGCCTCGCGGGCCGCAACCGGGCGCCCGAAGGGTTTCTGGCCCGGCTGCTGCGCCTCCTCCGCCGTCCCGAACCGGCCATCCGCGACCTGGTCATCACCGCGCCGGTCGAGAGTTACGACTCCTACCGCGCCGAGCTGCACGGCATCGCGCGCGGACTGCGCGTGCGCCGGTTCCGAACCCTCGACGAGCCGGTCGCGGCGGCGCTGGGCTATGGCGTGGACCTCGGCACGCCGAATACGCTGCTCATCGTGGACTTCGGCGGGGGCACGCTCGACGTTGCCGTCGTCGAGGTCGGCATCGGACCGCAAGCCGGTTCCGACGCCTACCGGGGGCGCGCGTCTTCGCGGCCGGCGGTCTCGACATCGGCGGTGAGACCGTGGACGAATGGCTGGCCGAAGCTGCGTGCGGGAAGCTGTCGAATCTACCCGACCCTGTGCGCGCCGCGATCCGCGCCCGGGCCGAAGCCGTGAAGATCGGGCTCAGCAGCCTGGCGCTCTCCACCGACGGCGCCGACTTCCGAAGTCCCGGCGTCAAGACCGTCCGCATCACCCGCGGCGAGTTCGAGCAGCTTCTGCGCGTCAAGGGGCTCTACGACAGGATCGGCGAGCTGACCGACCGCGTCCTGGGGGAAGCCCGTGCGGCGGGCGCGCCCGATGTCGAGGAGGCGCTGCTGGTGGGCGGCTCGACGCAGTTGCCGGGCGTGGCGGCGGTGGTCGAGGCTCGGGTGGGCCGCAATCGCGTGCGGGCATGGTCGCCCTTCAGTTCGGTGGCCGTGGGCGCGGCGCTCTTCGGCGCGGGCCACACCGTGGACCAGATCATCCACCACGACTACGCCGTGCGGCTCTTCGATCATGCGCATCAGCAGCCCGAGTACGAGCTGCTCGTGCGCCGCGGCTCGCGTTATCCGGCCCCAGCCGGCGACGCAAGGTATTATGCGCTTCAGGATGGTCAGACCGAGCTCGTGCTGGCCGTGTGCGAGGTGGGTCTCGCGGGGAGGGCGCGCATAGACTGGAAGGAGCGGGCCGGGGGCCACCGGTACTGGACGCCGAATGCGATCGAGGAGAGGGAGTGCGTCTTCCCGCTCAACGAGGGCGACGCGATCCGCATTACCCCGCCGGGACGTGCAGGGCAGACCCGTTTGCGCGTCGAGTTCATGGTGGACGAGGACCGCTACCTCTGCGCCACCGTCCACGACCTGCTCACCAAGCGCGATATCCGCACCAATGAGCGCGTGGTGAGGATGCGGTAGGAGGAATAGCGCAATGCCCGAATGGTTTATCGAAAATGAGAAGGACGGCACGGTCCTCGCCCTGATACCCGAGGGGGAGTTCCTCTGCCACGACCCGCCCTTCCCTGTCTATCTCCCCGCCTACTACATCGCCGTCACGCCAGTGACGAATGAGCAGTACGCGAGGTTCTTGAGAGAAAGGTCGGACAAGTCGGACAGGTCTGACAGGTCCGACCTGTCAGACAAGCCCGACCACCCAGTGGTGAAGGTCTCATGGTACGATGCAGTGGCGTACTGCGAATGGGCAGGGCTGCGGCTGCCGAGCGAACTGGAATGCGAGAAGGGCGCACGGGGCCTCGATGGTCGCGTCTACCCCTGGGGCAATGACTGGGAAGACGGCCGCCGGTGCTGCTGGTCGGGCAACACTAAGTGGGAGACCTGCTCCGTCTGGGCGTATCCCGAGGGCATCAGCCCCTGGGGCCTGCGCCAGATGAGCAGCAACGTGTGGGAATGGTGCGCCGACTGGTATGAGTCGAATGCCCCCGACCGCTGGAAGCGGGGCGATACCGCACAGGCGTCTACTGGTACTCGCCGTTGCCTGCGCGGCTGGTCGTGGCGCCACGACAGCACCGACGCCTTCCGGTGCGCCGACCGCAACAACAACAAACCGGACAAGCGCAACGACAACAACGGTTTCCGGTGCGCCAGCGCTCTCTCAGCCCGAGTTCCGGACTCCAAGGAGGCCGGAAGAGTGCGAGAGAGAGTCCAGGCCGACGCCCTGGTCGGCGCCTCTATACGGCGCGGACCAAATATCGAAGAGACGCAGGGAGCCTGGTAGCGCGAGGCGAACGGCTCCCTGCGCCGCCCGGGCCGCGAAACCAGCCATCGCCGTGCGCGGTAGTTGACGCATGAAACGGATCGGCGATCTCTACGATCGAATCGCCTCCTTCGAGAACCTGCTCTGGGCGGCGGGACGCGCCCGGCGCGGCAAGCGGAACCGTCCGGACGTAGCGGCGTTCCACGCCGACCTCGAGGCAAATCTGCTGGAGCTCCGCGACGAACTACGCTCGGGAACGGACAGGCCGTCGGCCCATCGCATCTTCTGGATCCGTGACCCGAAGCCCCGGACGATCAGCGCAGCCCCGTACCGAGACCGCGTGGTGCATCATGCCCTGTGCCGTCACATCGGTCCCGCGCTGGAACGCGGTCTGATCCACGACTGCTGGGCCAACCGCGAAGGTTACGGAACGCACCGAGCCCTCGACCGTTGCACGCAGTTCTGCAGGCGTTACCGCTACGTCCTGAAGTGCGATGTCGTGCGGTACTTCCCAAGCATGGATCGGGATATCCTGATGGACACCATCCGCCGTCGCATCAAGTGCGGCCGGACGTTGGATCTGATTGCGCGAATCGTTGCCGACGCCCAGCCCACCGACCGCGACCCAGCCTACTTCGCGGGCGACGACCTGTTCACGCCGCTCGAGCGCCAGCGCGGAATACCCATCGGCAACCTGACAAGCCAGCTCTTTGGCAACCTGTATCTCAGCGCGTTCGATCACTGGGTGCAGGAGACGCTCGGCGCGCCGGCGTACTTGCGCTTTGTGGACGACTTCCTGATATTCGCCGACGACCGGGCGTGGCTGCAACGGGCGCTCGAAGCGTGCCGCAGCCGGATGTCGGCCATTCGACTCGAACTGCACCCGCGCAAATGCCGCGTCGCTCCAACCCGGTGTGGTGTTGAGTTCCTGGGTTGGCGCGTGTTCCCCGACCATCCCAGGCTCCGACGAAAGACCGGCGTGCGGTTCCAGCGAAGGCTTCGAGAACTGGTGGCCGGCTTCCGCACGGGAGCCGTCTCGGGCGCGCAGGTGCACCAGTCGGTCATGAGCTGGATCGGGCATCTGAAGCACGGCGACACATGGGGTCTCCGGACGGCCCTCCTCGAGCGCGCCGTGTTCACAAGGGGCGACGCGGATGCCGACTAGCCGCTCCACGCTCGAAGCCCGTCCGGGCCTCATCGCCGAGATCGAGGAGCACCTGAATAGTGGCTCCTACTCGATGCGCATGGCCGTGGTAGGCGCACTGCGGGTCCTGCCAGACGGCGTAGGGCTTGCTGGGCTTGTCAGGGCGCTGGGTGATGTGGACGAACGCATCTCTGTCGAGGCCGTCTACGCGTTGTGTGGCAGATCGGACTTCGGTCCTGCGTTCGACTGGACGTTGTCGCAGGGCGACCTGGCGGTCCATGTCCGGCTTCGGGCGCTGCAGGCACTGGTTGCGCATCGGACCGACGGTGGGTCGCGCGATCTGAAGGCTATACTCGCGAAGACGGTTCGCCGCAGCCCCGGAACCGAGGAAGCTCGGCGGGCGGACCAGGTCCTCGCGTGGATGGAGCAACAGAGCAAGCTCCCCGTCGCCTCGGCCGGCGAGCCCGATCGGTCGCGCGACGCAGCAGCTGCCGACGGTTCGGCCGTGGATCGGTCGAGGGATGCGCAGGCCGCGCGAGAGCCCGCTCCCGAACCCGAACGCAAGCGCAGGTAGCTGCTGTTCTGGAGGCGCTGAAGCGAGGAAGGAGAACGACATGGCTGGAGAGAGAAGATCAGACAGATCGGACTATAGGCGGCGTCTGTTCCCGGCGCATGGGGGATACCGGAAGCTACGTTCGTTTCAGGCAGCCCAGGCGGTGTATGACGGTACGGTGGTGTTCTGCGAACGGTTCGTTGCGGCGTCGTCTCGGACGCGCGACCAGATGGTCCAGGCGGCCCGGAGCGGGGTGCAGAACATCGCCGAGGGCAGCATGGCATCGTCAACCTCGCGCAAGATGGAGATGAAGCTGACGGGAGTGGCCCGGGCAAGCCTCGAAGAGCTCCTCCTTGACTATGAGGATTACCTTCGGCAGCACGGACTGCGCCAATGGGGGAAGGACTCCCCCGAGGCGCTAGCGGTGAGAGGGAAGTTCAGGTCGGACAGGTCGGACGCGTCGGACAGGTCGGACAGGTCGGACAGGTCGGACAGGTCGGACAGGTCGGACAGGTCGGACAGG
>JBBIPC010000009.1:0-76617 GCA_037443035.1 Chthonomonadales bacterium | reverse complement strand
CAGGTCGGACAGGTCGGACAGGTCGGACAGGTCGGACAGGTCGGACAGGTCGGACCCCTACGGCATCAGAACGGCCTCCGCCGAAGTAGCGGCCAACACGATGATTTGCCTGATCAACCAGGCGAGCTATCTCCTCGGAAGGCAGCTCCAGGCGCTGGAGCAGTCTTTCCTCGACGAGGGAGGCTTCACCGAGCGGCTCTACAGGGAGAGGCGCAGGGCCAGGTGGGAGAAGTCAGACAGGTCAGACAGGTCGGACGGGTCAGACAGGTCAGACAGGTCGGACTAGAATCTCGCCTGCAGGCTCGCTAATGCCTGAGGGCGCTCCGTGGGCTTTCACCATGAACAGTCCGGGTTATGTGCTCGAGCCTCTCTCGTAGTCTTCGAGCGCTTGGAGTACTCGGCCTAACTCCGATTCTGTTGCTTCCACGAGCGGCAGGCGTGGTGGCCCGACCTCGATGCCCAGTCGGTTCAGGGCTGCTTTGAGAGGAACCGGACTTGGTGTCGTGGGTTGGAAACACGCGCGAACCACAGGCAGCATTCGCGCATGGAGCCGCGCGGCTTCGGCGTGATTGCCACTCAAGAACGCTGCGAACATCGCCTGAATGCCCGGCCCCACCAGGTGCGATGTAACGCTGACAACGCCGTAGGCGCCGACAGCGAGCAGGGGAAGCGTCAGGCCGTCTTCCCCGCTATAGAGAACGAAGCCATCGGGCGCTCCAGCCACAATGTCGGTTGCCTGCAGGAGGTTGCCGCTGGCTTCCTTCACGGCCACGATGTTGGGCACGTCGCGAGCCAGCCGAAGGACCGTGGAGGCTTCGAGGTTGACCGATGTTCGACCAGGCACATTGTAGAGCATGACCGGGAGGGAGACCGCTTCGGCCACTGTGCGGAAGTGCCGATAGAGCCCCTCCTGGGATGGCTTATTGTAGTACGGCGTAACCACGAGAAGACCGTCAACGCCGACCTCCTCGGCCATTCTGGACAGTTCTACGGCGTCGTGGGTGTCGTTGGTACCGGTTCCGGCGAGGACATCCCCGCGGCCCTTCGCGGCGTCACGGACCAGCTCGAAGCACCGACGCTTCTCATGGAAGGACAGCGTCGGCGCTTCGCCGGTCGTCCCACAGACGACCAACCCATCGGAACCCTGATCGAAGAGGTAATCCACTAGAGCGGGGATGGCTTCTTCGTCAAGGCGCCCTCCGGCGTCGAAAGGCGTCACCATCGCTGTCAAGACACGACCCCACATGGTCCCCTCCTACTAGTGCTTCCTCAGCGCGTCTGGCGTAGCAGCTCCTGAGCGATCTGGAAGCCGTTCAGTGCTGCCCCCTTGAGGAGCTGGTCGCCACATACGAACATGTCTATGGCGTTGTCGTTCGAGACGTCGTTGCGGATCCGCCCTACGAGGACGTTATCCTTGCCCGTGGCCTCTATGGGCATGGGGAAGCGGTTGTGTTCGACATCGTCTACCAGCTCCACGCCAGGTGCGTGGAACAGGCACTCCCGCACCGCACCGAGGTCCGGTCGAGGACCTTCGAACTCCACGTTGATGCTCTCGGCATGAGCACGCAGAACTGGTACGCGGATGCACATGGCAGTGATCCGGAGCGTCTCATCGTGGAGGATCTTCCGCGACTCCAGCACCATCTTCCGTTCCTCTTCGTTGTATCCGTCGGAACCAACCGGGCTGTTGTGGCTGAAGAGGTTGAAGGCGATGGGATGCGGCAGCACCCTAGGTACGACCGGCTTGCCATCGAGGAGATCCTTGGCCTGCTGCTTCAGTTCTTCCATGGCCTGGGCACCGGCGCCGCTCGCAGCCTGGTAGGTCGAGATGACTACACGCCGTATCTTGCCGAGGTGGCGGAGTGGAGCCAGGGCCATGAGCGCAATGATGGTCGAGCAGTTCGGATTCGCGATGATACCCCGATGTCCGGCGATGTCTTGCGGATTGATCTCCGGAATCACCAAGGGAACGTCCGGATCCATGCGGAACGCGGAGGAGTTGTCTATAACCACGGCGCCAGCCTCGACGGCCGCTGGAGCGAACTCCCGACTGCGCGACGCACCAGCGGAGAAGAAAGCAATGTCGCACCCGTCGAAGGACTGCCTGGTAAGCACCTCGACCTGCAATGTCTCACCGCGAAACTCGACTGTTCGCCCTCGGGATCGTTCGGACGCAAGGAGGCGAAGCGACGCCATGGGGAAGTCCCGCTCTTCGAGAAGCCGTCGGAACTCCTCACCGACGGCTCCCGTCGCTCCTACCACCGCCACATGGTAACCTTTAGCCATGCAAACAAAGCCTCGCAGAATGCATACGCCGACGACCTCGACTATCAGGGCGCCGGCGCCATCTTCTAGCATGGCATAGAAGCGTCAGCGAGCGCAAGTTCTTGACCGCGAAGAGCGGACTATGTTAGAATAAGGTTGTGTAATGGGGCGCCGTACCCAAGTGGCTAAGGGAGGGGTCTGCAAAACCCTTATTCAGCGGTTCGATTCCGCTCGGCGCCTCCACGCTTCATCTCCCTCACGCTTCCGATCAGTTTCCTGTTACTGCGCTGCCATCCTTGTCGCGCTCCCGGTCGCTGCCGTGGCAAGGGTGGCGGAAGTGCGTGTTGGCGTGGTGGAAAGTTCCGACGCGGTGGGTCGGATCGTGGTCGTGAGGCACGGGGAGAGCCGCGTGCAGTACCAAGTCCCCACAACGGCGACACTCCTTCTTGCACGCCGCCCCGTGTCGCTGGACGCATTCCAGAAAGGTCAGCAGGTGCGGTTGCGCTGCCGAGTGTCCAGTACCCAGCCATTACTGCTGTATGATCTCGCGGACACCGACAGTTGGCCATGGCTCCTTCGCATGCGACGCGAAATCGTCTCCGGCACGGTCGTCGAAGTCACCGACCGCGGCGTTCTCTTCGAAGACGACAAAGACCATGGCCAGTTGGCCTACCGGGTCACAGAGAAGACGCGAAGTGAGATTGTGGGTGCCGATGGCGGCGCTGTCGAGCTGAAGCCTGGCATGAAGGTCTGGATCGCCCCTCGCTTGCTGCCCAATGGCACTGCCATGGCTACGGCCATTGCCAGTAACCGTGCTGGTGCACTACGGTTAAAGGAACGTTCACAGCCTACTGTGACCGGGACAGTGCAAGCTTGGGATGCCACCGCTCGCAAACTCACGCTCCATACTCGCGCTGACGACACGAGAGTACTGGAACTGCTGCGGGACTGCATCATCCGGCGAGATGGGAAGGATGTCGGTGTAGCGAGCATACGGCTAGGCGTCACGGTAACCGCTCATGTCCGTCGAACGGCAGATGCGGAGACGGTCTACCGACTGACGATACAGAGAGCAGGAAGGCAGAGTACAGGAGCGAACCGTTCGGCAAGGTCGCCGCGCTGAGCGACCGCCGGAACTACCGGACCGGTACGATGAGAGTGAGTGCTCGCTGACTCTGGCGGATCTCCACGCGAACCTCGATAGGTCCTGTGGCGGCAGCAACCGGTACGCGAACGGTCGTCTCCGGCGGGCGTAGCGCCACGCGGCTCCGCCCGATCTCAGCGCCATGCGCCGTCACGATAACGTCGGCGGCGGGTACCACTGCGGAGGCTCGGAGCGTCACGGCCACGAATCGGTCGCCGCTCTCCGTCTGCGCAGTACCGGTGACGTGCAGTGCCGGAGGCTTGGACGTGGACCGGTGTACGCCTGGAATCCATGAAGTCCAGCCGGCAGAGCGGAAACGGCCCGGGACACTGACAGTCGCCAGGGCGAGCAAGGCCACGGCGCCGGCCGTGACCGTGGTTACCCTGACCCAGCCTGTGAACCAGCTAGGACGTGCACGCCGCGCGGAACGATCCGCCTGCGTCTGGTGAGCCTCAATGCGTTGCCAGATCGTCGCCCGAAGCGTCGCCGGCGGTTCCAGCGACGGCATGGCATCGAGACCCGACCAGACGGCGCGAAGACTGCGGACCTCCTCGGCGCATGCAGCACAGGCGGCCAGATGCGCCTCCAGCACCACTCGCTGAGCAGGCTGGATGCTACCGTCAATCAAATCGGAGAACCACAGTCTCGCACGTTCGCATTTCATGTCGGGCTTCCCATACCACGCATCCGCACACGTATCAGTGCTCTGACGCCGTCAGAGACCGTATTGTTCCCGGATCGGTTCGAGCTTCCGTCGTAATGCTTGCCTGGCCCGGTTCAGTCTCGACTTCACCGTACCGATCGGCAAGTCCAACGCCTCGGCGATTTCTTCGTAGGCCATGCCATTGACATGGTACATGACAACCATGGTCCGCTGAAACTCGGGGAGGGACGTAATGGCGGCCTGCAGAGCTGCCGTGCGTTCGTGATCTTCGGCCACTTCGTGCGGAGTAGGACCGGTGTCTTCGATTTGGCGCTGTACCGTGCTTTCCTCGAGCTCGATCATTTCGTCGAGAGACTGCGTCTGGCGTACGCGCTGGCGTTTGCGCGAGTCGAGATAAATGTTCGTTACTACGCGGAAGAGCCATGTGGCGAAGCTGCTTTCTCCTCGGAAGCTGGCGATAGAGGTGTACAGACGCACGAATGTATCGGCCGCGATGTCCGATGCGTCGTCCGCGTTGCCCGTCAGACGGTAGGCGAACGTGTAGACACGGCGCTGATACCGTCGGATGAGCTCATCGAACGCATCGCGGCTGCCCTGCTGGCATCTGGCAACGAGGTCCTTGTCGTCCAGAGCGTGCCATGCCGAAGCAGCTGACTCAGTGGCCATGCGCCAGACCGTGCTTCCTTCCAGACCAAGCGCGGGGTCGACCCGGCGGTTCCCATACCTGCTTCGGAGGCTTCATCGCCTCTACGCTCCACTGATCGCCTGCTTCACGGCCGCAGCCTCTTCGTCTGTGAGTTGCGTCACTGCTCGTCCGTGGTCCATTTTCTTGGTGTACAAGCGAACGTCGGTGCGGCTGTAGATCGCTGTAATGACAACGCCATTGCGCTGACCGTCCAAGAGGGCCAGGGAGAAACTCTGGCACCCGCCCACGTCCTCGAATGCATCATAGCGAACGATGCCGATGTGTTGCACACAGCCCTGCAAGACTCGCATGAGATGGTCGAGCTGCGCCTCGGCCGCAGTCATACGGGCGGCCAGTTGGCTCGCCTGCTGCGCCGTCTGGACGACGAGTTCGGCGCCTGCAGTATCGTCGGAGGCTGCGCGAACGCGCTGCCACAACCCCTCCATCCGCCGGAGGCGGATGAGCAACGACACGCAAAGGGCGACAAGGAGCGCGAATCCTGCCGCCAAGACGGCGATCCATGTGGGTGCATGTTGTGCGACGATCTCGGCAAGTCTCTCCACGACCTGGTTACCTCGAGCAACGTGGTGGCTGCGACTTCAGTGCGCAATGGAACGACCACAGGGGTCCTGACGGTATGCAACAACGATGAGGCTTCGTCATGTCATTGTATCCGCCATTGGCATAGCCGCGATACCCATTGCTTTTCTGAGTCTGGCACATGTGGCGGTGGTGAAAGGCGATTCTATGATGCCGACGATGCGGAATGGGCAGTTTGTTCTGGCTTTGCGTCGCTATTCCCGTCTGCGTCGGGGCGATATTGTCCTCTTGCGGCGAGGACCCGAAGTACTCGTGAAGCGCATTGCGTATGTCTCCAGTGACCACGTTGCACCCTTGGACCGCCCGCTCTTTCAGGAGGTGCGGGATTACTTCGCGTCTGGAAGTGACCCGGACGACCTCGTCGTGCCCGCCGATCGAGTTGTCGTACTTGGCGATAACAGGACCCGGTCCGATGATAGCCGTCGTTTTGGACCGGTTCCTGAGAGCGACATCCTGGGTCGCGTCGTGGCGGTCTCACCAATCCCATGAACGTGTCCGGACAAGGCGAGCAGGCCTCGAAATCCCAGGACTTCCCGCGTGTGCCGTGGGACGGCGGCACAGCCACCTTCGTAGCAGACCCGACGTCGCTCTGTGCGGAGCCATGGGCGGTCGTGGTGTTCGTACTTCACCATGGTCGCTTCTTGCTATCACGTGTGCCGCGGGGGTGGTGCACACCGAGCGGGCGTGTGGAGCCAGGCGAGGCGCCGGAGCACGCTGCTATCCGGGAGACATACGAAGAAGCCGGAGCGACTGTGCGAGATCTCCATCGCATCGGGGACTTTCTGATCTTGGGTGAGGATGGAACTTCGAGGTGCGCAGCGGTGTTCGTGGGAACTCTGGAGACAGCCGGCCCAGTGCCTGCAGGCACCGAGTCCACAGACGCTAGGCTGTTCCATGTCGAGGAGATACCTGCGCTGTATTGGACCTGGGATCCGCTCATGGAAGCCATGTTCCAGTATGCGCTGAACCGTGCGGGTCTGGTCGAGGGAGGAGGTGACGCGTGAGCGAGCAGTCGGTCGAGATCCATATCGAGGGGATGACCTGTGCAGCGTGTGTGGCCCGCCTGGAGAAGGCGCTGCGCCGTGTAGATGGCGTTACCGCGGCTTCAGTGAACCTTGCCACGGAGAAGGCGGCCGTCACCTACGATCCAGGTGCAGCGACACCGGAACAGCTTATCGAAGCAGTGGAGATCGCCGGCTTCGAGGGGCGCGTTGCTACCGAAGAGACCGAGGGCATCCAAGAGGCCGAGAATCGCCGGGCAGCGGCCCAATTCGCGAGAAGGCTGACCGCGGCCGTTGTCCTGACCGCCCCGTTGCTCGCACTGGGGATGCTATGGATGCACCATCCGCCCCTCTGGGTCGGAATCTTGTCGCTGCTCCTGGCCACGCCGGTCCAGTTCTACTGCGGCTACCCCTTCCTTCTGGGTGCGTGGAAAGTGCTGCGGCACGGTTCCTCCGACATGAACGTGCTCGTCGCTGTGGGTACGCTGGCGGCGTACGGCCACAGTGTCGCGTCCCTGCTTACAGGCGGAGCTCATTACTATTTCGAGAGTGGCGCAACCATCACGACGCTGGTTCTCGTGGGCCGAGTGTTGGAGGCCAGGGCCAGAGGCAAGGTCTCCGAGGCGGTGCGACGGCTTATCGGTCTTGCGCCGAAAACGGCTCTGATTCGGAGGGGTGACGCATGGACCGAAGTGGCTGTGGAGAGTGTGCAGGTCGGTGACGAGATATCGGTTCGCAGCGGCGAGCGCATTCCCGCCGACGGCATCGTGGTACAAGGCGAGAGTTCCGTGGACGAGGCGATGATCACCGGCGAGAGCTGGCCGGTGCGCAAGGTGGCCGGTGATCACGTCATCGGGGGAACGGTGAACCTTCTTGGTGCTCTAGTGGTCCGCGCCACGCGTGTCGGATCGGATACTACCCTGGCCCAGATCGTACGTCTGGTAGAAGCTGCGCAGACGGCGAAGCCGCCGATCCAGCGTCTGGCCGATGCGGTCGCGGCGCGATTCGTGCCAGCAGTCCTGTTGGTCGCGGGCGGTACCTTCCTGTGGTGGGTGGGCGTCGAAGGTGCGTCTACCGCACAGGCGGTGTGGCCAACTGTGGCTGTTCTCGTCATTGCGTGTCCGTGCGCGCTCGGGCTGGCGACACCAACGGCCATCATGGCCGCGACCGGCCGGGCGACGGAGCTGGGGCTGCTGATACGCAACGGCGAGGCGCTGGAGAGGTGCGCTCATGTCACGACCATCCTTCTGGACAAGACGGGTACCCTAACGGAAGGTCGCCCGGTCGTGAAAGAGGTACATTCGCTGGCGGATCTGGACCAGGATAGCGTCCTTGCCTACGCCGCATCTGCTGAGCAACACAGCACGCACCCCATGGCTGAAGCGCTGCTGCAAGCGGCTCGCGACCGAGGTATCTCGCTCATGCCGTTGGAACGATTCACGGAGGTGCCGGGTCACGGAGTTCGCGCGGAGGTCCAGGGCCGGACCTTGGGCGTTGGCGACGTGAGATGGCTCACAGCGGAAGCTGGCAGCCTCGACGACTCGTGGATCGCCTCCGTGTCAGAAGATCAGGCTGTAATCGGCGTTACGATGGACGGCCAGTGGTGCGGCGTTGTCACAGTCGCCGACACAGTCGTGCCCAGTGCTCGGCAAGCCATCGAGCAGCTTCAGGGACTAGTTCGACAAGTCGTGATGGTGACTGGTGACCGGCGAGAGGTCGCACAGTCCGTGGCAGAGCAACTAGGCCTGCAGCGTGTGGAAGCGTCGGTCAAGCCGGAGGAGAAGCAAGAGATCGTCGTTCGCTATCAGCGCCAAGGTGAACGAGTGGCCATGGTGGGCGATGGGATCAACGATGCGCCAGCTTTGGCCCAGGCGGACGTGGGCATTGCCGTGGGGCGCGGAACCGATGTCGCCATCGAGACAGGTGATATGGTGCTCATGCGCAGGGATCTCCACGGCGTGAGCGACGCCGTCCTGCTCGGTCGGAAGACACTCGCCATAATTCGGCAGAACCTCTTCTGGGCGTTCGTCTACAATGTCGTCGGTATTCCTCTTGCCGCGTCCGGCCGTTTGGATCCTATCCTTGCGGCAGCGGCCATGGGCCTATCCTCTGTCTCGGTGGTCTCCAACTCGTTGCGCCTGCGGCGCTATGGCCGTGGGAGGCGCGAGGGTCAGGACAAGAGCCGGAACCGCCGTAGCCAGGCATAGTCCGGCAGCCACAATCCCAGTGTCGTTGAACAGGAGCAACGCTGTCGTCCCGACGTACAAGGGGCTGAGATCGAGGACGACCCCATGCGAAAGCCGGGTCACCGCGAATCGGCAGGCGCCGATACCCAGCATGGCGACTAGCGTCCAGAGACTCTGAACGAGCGTAGCGAGGTTCAGTCCTAGTTTGCGGACGATGACCGCGCCAAGACCAGCATGGGAGCTCAGTGCCCGTCCGATATGCGATGCTCCCGGCCCTCTGTCGAGTAGCAATACGACCACGATAGCGATAGCGATCAGCGATACGGACAGGCTCGCAAACAGTAGGACGCGTACCCGCGGCCCAGCGGCTCCCGCAAGTTGCCATGCTGCCAGGATGACGCAGGCGATCCCGACGCCGAAGTTGGCGCCGTGCGCCGGGTGCATGGCAGCCACAGCGCAAGCCACCAGCACTGCGGCCGTGGCCCCGTGGCCTGGGCGGGATCTCGCGTGGGCCACAGCAAACGCGAGGCCGCCGACCCAGACGCCGCCAAGCTCATTGCCGATGCCGTAGAGGCGAGTGCCGAGCATGGTACTGTAGGTCAGCCACGCTTCCGCGAGGCGTTCAGGAGCAGCGGTCAGCAGGATAAGTACACCCAACCCTATGGTGCCACAGACAAGCGATCCCATGAGCGCGGCGCGCCGGACGCCTGCGTAAGCAAGCCAGACCCCAGCGACCGTGAATACGCCCAGGATGATGGTGGCTGTCCTCAAGTCGAGCGGCGGCAGCCACCCGGAGAGTGCCTGGATGGTAACCATGCCTAGCATGGCACCAGCTATCGCCCGGGCCAACACGTGCAGGGCACTGTGGCGGAGGGTTGTGGCCAGCACGGTGCTCAGGACGAGCACCAACATGAGCGAGAACCGAACGCCTGGCATGGTGCCGAGCCAGAACTGCACGACCGCTGCGCGCAGCAGACGGTCGTGCAACGCGCGCCAGTCTGAAACTGTTACGGATGGCGGACCCGTCCCGGACACCGGGCGACCTGTAGCGCCTTTGGGCAGCGGCCGATCGAGGAACTGCGCGATACTGGCCAGTACATCGGTGTTGAGCACCAAACCTCTTCGTCGCGTGGATGCCGACGTGATCCATCCAGGCTCTTCGTCGCCCTGTAGCAGAATGGGCGTTAAGCGGTCGAGCCGTCGTACTGCCGCGGAGGGGGCCGGCGAGAGAACCCATGCCATGCAAGCAACGTTGTTTTCTCGGAGCTGGCGCACGTTCTGCATGAGACGACGCAGGAGTGCGTCCAATCTGACGAGCGCCCTGGCACGGTGAGCTTCCGACATCTCAGGCGTACAGTAGGTATCGTACGCGTCGCACCGTGACAAATCGCTGAACACCCAGACGATCAGCCAGCCCTTGGCAGGCGCGGGATAGCGCGAAGGTTCGCTGCGGACTCCGAACGGCTCATCGCTGTCGCGCACGAGCGCCGTCGCTATCGTGTCCACCCTCCCCTTGGAGTCCATAGCCATCAGCAACACGGAGCGGTCCAATAGGCTATCGTCAGTTACGCTGATACGCAAGCCGGCAGAGCGGCATACGTCCCCCACAGCCCCGAGAGGCACCGGATGATCCAGCTCGCGGTTCCGTTTCGCCACGTCACTGAGCACGAGGGGAACATGTGGCGGCACCTGTAGATCGGCCACCGCCCGTGCACCGGCACCTATGGTCAGGAATCCGCTGGCGAACGCATCGTTCGTTCGAACACCTGCGTACGCTGTCCTTGTTATCATCCATCCGACGGCCCCCTGCTGCGCCAGTCTGTGCACGGACCGCAATTCCGGACGGGTCAGGTCGTCGGCCTTGAGACCGGGAACGGCCAGCATGAGAACGGCCTTGCCGCTGTCGGCACGAGATGGGTGTGACCATACCAACAGGCCAACAACGAGCCAGAGCCAGACCAGCCTAATGCGCACTGCTGCGTAAGGCCGGGCGCTTCGATCGCGCAGGACCGGATCGGCCCAGACCGGCGAGAAACCGGTCCCAGGCCTTGCGAGGTTCGCCCTTGGCGGTCTTGAAGCCGAGTGTCGCCAGGTACGCGCGGAATCGTGCATCCGGCAGCCGGTAGTAGCGGAGGAACTCGGCCACCTGCGAATCGGTGAAGTCGTGCAAAAGGAAGAAGTTGCAGTACCCCATGCGGGCAGAGTGCTTGCGTACCCCTGAGAACACGGCATCAACGAACGCGGCCTGCTTCTCTTCCGAACTGCCGAGGATCGGCGAGGTGGGGTACCCGGCCTCCTGCAAACACAGCGGACGCGCGCCTGCAGCCTTGACCATGCGGCCGAAATCTCCTGCGACGTCCGTGACAGGTCTTACCGCGAACCCCGGGCCCAGGGGGTAGTAGGTCATGACGACCACGTCCATCCGCTTGTTCAGCCGTTCGAAGATCATCGGGCTCCGTACCAGACCTTCGTATGTTGTCGTCACGCCCACGCGCATGTCAGGACGTGCTTTGCGTAGAAGATCACGCCCTTCCTCGACGAGCCTCGCGTACGCCTCGGTCTCGGTGGGATGCTCGCGGAGGTAGATGTCTACCTCGTTGCCAAGTTGAATGGAGTAGACATCGCTCGTCAGGGCAGGAGCAATGGCCTCCAGGAGGCTGCGGAAGCGAGCATGCATCTGGTCAGAACCGAAGGACTCGGCCATGAGGTCCGCGGGCAGTGTCCGGTTGTTCGTGTCCAGGATCTGGATGGTGATGGTGACGCGGCAGCCGAGTAGGCGGGTACCGCGCACAGCCTCTGCAATGGACGTCACATCTGGTTTTCCTGGAGTCCGCTCGAGATCCGACCATTTGTGGCTGACATAGAGAATGCCCATGCCGCGGTCTCGCAGACGGACGAGTTCCGAGATGACGTCCTGCATCGTTCCCCCTTCCGGGGGGTTGACTGAAATGCCGATGAAGGGAGGCGTGCGCGGCGGAGCTGGCCAAGCCGCCATCGAGATCAACACGAGGCCGCAGGCTACTCCGGCCGCACCAAGTCGCCATGAGCCGCGCACGCAGACTCCTCCTTCTCTCAGGGCGCAGGCACGAGCCAGATACGGTCCACCCAGATGCCCTTGAGAGTGTTGTTAACCGTGGGTGCGATCCAGATGTACCGGTCGGCACCGGCTTCGACCGTGGCAATGCGGTACGCCGTGTACTGATCAGCGGCGTCAACTGCGGCGATGGCGACGGACCCGAGGTCTTGACCATGGGCAGTGTCCCAGACACCCGCCGAGAAAGCTGTCCCAGATGGATGGTCACCCGCCCGTTCGGAACGCACCACGACATAGACCTGCCACTTACCTGACCGCGCACGTCGGGGAAGCTTGTCCATGCGCACTTGGAACGCCCATTCGTGGTGGTTCGACGGCATGAAAACCGCGACGCCATCGGACGCGAGAACGTCGCCCCGCACTTCGGCCCATTGCCACTCACCAGCAAGCTGTGCCACGTTGTCCTGAACATCCACGGCGCCTTTGGTGGGCACGCCAGGCGGCGGGGTCGGCTTGGCCGAACGCTTGGGAACCGGCTGGATCTGGGGGTCCGGTGGGTCTTGTTCGAATCGAGCCACGAACTGCTGCGGAGTCAGCCCTCCCTCGTTAATGTGCGTCATCGGTCGCCAGCCTTCGGGACCTGGACCGGTCGCGATCGCCAGGAACTGATCGGCCAACGCCTTCCGAGACCGAGGCACAGGCCACTCCCCTCCCGTCGCCAGAGCCTCTCGCCGGAGCTGGGGCCACCGTACGAGCCATGCATACCACAGCGGCAGCCGCGCCTGTCGCACGCGCCAAACCAGGTCCTTGTCGCCTGCCGCGGCTTCTTCGGCTTGAGCCATGAGTCTCTCGGCCTTGACGAGCACGGGATAGCGAAGATACGGGGCGCTGTCGGGTCGGGTGAAACATCCCATGTAGAAACCCTTGGCAGCACTGCTCATGAGAGACATGTACTGCCGGATGTACCGTGCAGCAGCCTTACCGTAATAACCTTCGAGAAACTCATCGATGAGCTTCCGGTCATCCTGATAGGGATTCCACAACAACTGGGCCAGGACCCACGCACGCAGCTCGGACATCTCCGATCCGAAAGACTGGTAGGCACCTTGCTCGAACAGGCCCTTCACACCATGCTCATGGAAAAACCGCACGTTAGGTCCGAGCGAGTAGTAGTTCGGGTGAGGCATGACATAGTGGGCGAAGTTGGTAGTGTAATCCCACACGTAGAGGCGGTTGCAGAGTCGGTTCCAGTCCTCGATGTCCTGGGCGAAGGCCTTGTTGCTGGGGTCCGTCAACGGTGCGGCGAAGTTGCACTCGATGGAGCAGAGCCGGATGATGACGTTCGGCAGAGGGCGCACGTTCTTCGGAGCTTTCCGCGTGTACTGGTATGCCAAGGTGTCGAACGCTACGTTGGGAAACTCGGGGCCGAGCCGCGACGCGATGTAGTTCAGCAGCTCCACCATCGTGCCCGAGTGACTGCCTTCCCTGTCGTCTATGGCCTTGCAGTTAGGGCACTCGCAGGGACCGTGCCAGTCGTTCTGGGAGATGGACACGATACTCGCCTCGGGCGATTCCTTGAGCCACTCTCGCACACGCTTCACTAGAAACTCACGCAGCTCAGGGTTCGTGGTGCAAAGCTGGGCACCTTCGTACCGACGTTGGCCCTTGATGAGGCTGTACCATTCGGGATGCTCCTCGAAGTAGCGATCCGGAGGTACGAGCGGGAAGAAAGTGTGGACGAAGCCCTTGTAGATGATCTTGCCACCCATATCTGGAGTGATACGGGCGTGCTGGCTGTTGGATCCATTGCGGATGGCCCACATGCCGTCGAATGCCGGGTACCAGAACGGATCCCTTGCCTCGAAGGCAGGCGTCTGGCGAATGGACATGTCCGGTATCGTGAGAGTGGACCGCTTGGGGATGCGGGAGGCCCAAGGTGTCCACCAGCGAACGCCAAGCTTGTCCTGAAGGAACCGGAACACGGCGTAGAGCGTGCCTCTGGGGCGTCCGCCTGCCAACAGCAGACGGTTGTTGGACGCTTGAATGACGATCTCTTCTCCGCCCAACTGGCTCCATGGCACGTCTGGGAACAGGCGTTCCGCCACGGGTCCCGGGCCGACGATGACGCAGGGCGTAGTATCGGCCACGGTGTCGCGTATCTCGAACTGCGCACCCGTCATGGCCTGCAGGCACTGCTGCAGTTCGCGAGCAGCCAGCGTCTCCGTTGGGGTAGCGCCTTGTTGCAGCACGATGATCGCACGTGCGGTGCCGCGCGAAGCCAGCGTCACCGCACCTTGCGCGCCTACGCTAAGCGCCGCGGCTGCAACAAAGAAGATTAGTGCCTTCACTGGCTATCCTCCTTCGCCACGTATTGTCTGAGGTGGTGTTCGTCAGATGGCGCTTCTCTTCCTGCCGTTGGCAAGCTTGCGCAGAGCGTCAAGAAGCCGCTGCATGTCGTCAGGAAGCCGCGCTTCGAAGGTCATGAGGCGTCCATCCACCGGATGTCCGAAGGAAAGGTGCCGAGCGTGGAGAGCCTGGCCACGCAACGCGCTCAGGGCATCTTCTGCCGCCCGTGTAAGCACGCCGTGCCCAGAAGGACGACCATGCTCACCGTACAGCGGATCGCCTGCGACCGGATGGCCCGCGTAGGCGCAGTGAACGCGAATCTGGTGAGTACGGCCGGTACGGAGGGATGCCTCCACCACGCTCATCGGGGGCAGGCGCTCCAGAACCGCCAGTTCTGTCACCGCCGGCTTGGCGCCAGGTGCACCGGCTGGCAGCACTGCCATCTTCTTTCTGTCCGATGGATGCCGGCCGATGGCGGCGTCAATCGTTGCGGTTTCGAAAGCGGGACAGCCCCACACGATAGCCACGTATTCCCGCCGAGCCTTCCTGGCTTGGATCTGTGCCTGCAACGATCGGTGCGCCTTGTCGCTCTTGGCGACGACCATGAGGCCGGAGGTATCCATGTCCAGCCGGTGCACGATACCTGGTCGATCTGGAGCGCCGATGCTGGACAACGCGGGCACCCGCGCCAGCAACGCATGGACCAGCGTTCCATGATAGTGGCCGGCCGCAGGATGCACAACCAGCCCGCGCGGCTTATTGATCACCAGTAGATGCTCGTCTTCGTAGAGCACCTCCAGATCCATCGGTTCGGGCTGAAGAGAAGGCGGCTCCGGTGGTTCCGCTCTTACGTGCACCTCATCCCCTGGCTGGAGCACGCGACCAGGCTTGCTCACCGCGCCATTGACCAGCACATGGCCAAGGGCGAAGAGGCGGGCAGCTTGGCTGCGCGATAGCTGGAGACGCCTTGCCACGAATACGTCGCTTCGCACACCACGATCCTCTTCGGTGGCTATGAAATCTTCCATGTTACACATTGTACATCCGCCGCGTGACTGACCGGGCCAGCTCCCAGATGTACAGCATGAGTGCGGCGGCAGGTGCGGGGTATGCTCCCCTCGATACAGCATCGGAGGCAGTGAATCGTATGACACGGACAGTCCTGGTTACCGGCGGGGCCGGCTTCATCGGCTCGCATGTGGTCGAACACGCTCTCGCCAAGGGGTTTCGCGTCCGGGTGTTGGACAATCTATCTACGGGCAGCGAGGCGAACCTGGCACATCTGAAGGGCGATGTAACGCTGCACCGTGCGGATGTCCGTGATATGGAGAGTGTAGGCAGTGTGTTCGAAGGAGTCGATACCGTCTTTCATCTCGCTGCGTTCATCTCGGTGCCAGGCTCCGTTGCCGATCCGCAGACCGCCGACGCCATCAATATCGGTGGTACGCTGAATGTGCTGCTGGCCGCTCGCGACACGGGTGTTCGGCGCGTGGTTTTCTCGTCTTCTGCTGCGGTCTACGGAGAGCCCCAGGAACTGCCCCTGACAGAGAGCGCCCCGACCAGACCTGGATCTCCCTACGGCCTGGAGAAGCTCTACGGCGAGCACGTGTGCCGCCTTTTCGCCGAGCTGTATGGCCTGGAGACGGTGTCCCTCCGGTACTTCAACGTCTATGGTCCCCGCCAGAATCCAGCCAGCGAATATGCCGCCGTTATCCCGAAGTTCATCCAGGCGATGCTATCCGGCAAGAGGGCCATCATCTACGGCGACGGGCAGCAAACGAGGGACTTCCTGTTCGTGGAAGAAGTCGCGCGAGCCAACCTTCTCGCGGCCGACGCACCTGGCGCGGTAGGGCATGCGCTGAACGTGGCGTCTGGGGCCGGCATCTCCGTGGAGGAGTTGCATCGAGTGATACAAGGTCTTGTCGGACACAGGCTCGACGCAGTGCATGCCGACCCGCGGCCAGGCGACATTCGGCATTCGGTGGCATCAGTGCGGCTTGCCGAACAACTGCTCGGATTCCGGGCGAGTGTGCCTTTGGAAGAAGGACTGACCCGTACGATTGCGTGGCTGCGGAGTGCGGGGGCCTAGCGATCGCCATGTGGAGAAGCCATCGCGAATCTTGCGTCTACGTCTCCGAGTGTTGACATGCAGAAGAAAAGTGGTATTCTAGTGTCCACTTTCGAGCGTGGCGCGGGTCAGTAGGACGCACGCTGGAGCGATGGACATGGGTGGACCGTTTCGCAGACACGGGTGGCTCTCGGTCAGTTTCCTACTGGTGCTGGGTGTCACCAACGGATGGTGCCGCGAGTTGGCGACTGTCCGGATCCAGCTAGACGGCAAGCCGCTTGCCGGCAATCCCGTCGGCCGATACGACGGGAAGGAACTCTTCGTACCTCTCGATGTTGTGCGTGCCCTGAAAGGTAGTGTTGCCGTCAGCCCCAAACAAGACTCCGGCGAGGTGCGGGGCGCCAGCGGCGCTGTGCGGGAGGTGGCACTCACCCGCCTTGGCGGCGTCCTCATGGTTGCGCTAGACGATGTGGCCGGCATGCTGGATGTGACGTACACCGTACGAGGGGACATTTGCGATCTTCGTACGGAACGACTACCCTTGCCGTCTCCGCCGAAGTCCGAAGGCAGTACGAAACCCACATCGTCGGAGACTCGAAGCCAAGCAGCGCCTCCACAACGTGCAGACGGCAACGCCAAGCCGGCTGGCGCGAAACGGGAAGCGAGGAGCTCCGAACCGGATTCTGGCAGGAGACCGGGCGGTGCGAGGAAAGCATCGGGACCGAAAGCAGCGGCCACCGAGCTGACCAGACCCGAGAAGACCGGCGAAGCTCCCGAGCGCGCGGCGAGCCGGAGTGAATCTGCGGAGCGTAGTCCCGATGCGAAAGGCAAGACGGAGATCGAAGCTGGTGCTACTGGAGCGGTCCAGACGCCAGACCCTGTCGAAGGCGCGCCATCGCGCCCAGCAGCGCAACAACCTCCGGTGCGGACGGGCGAACGGGATCGCGGGATAGCATCACGGGGTACCACGACGCGGTCCACGGGAGCGCCTTCAACGCACATTCGAGACATCGTCTGCGAAGCTGTAGACCCGGACCAGGCGCGCCTCCGCGTCCTTGCGGACAGCTCGATCGCCCCGCGTGTCGCCATGGCCAAGGGCGAACCGATGTTGGTGGTGGATATTCCCAACGCGGTGTTGGAGACTATGACGACCGAATGGGCTTTCGGCCATCCCCTCGTCGTCGGTGTGCGAGCGATCAGCGAAGCGGCGCCTGGCCTCACCAGACTCTTGGTGAAGCTGTCGCGTCTGGTGACCTACCGTGTTCGACCCGACATGCCGGACGGGTTCGAGATCGCGCTCCGCCTTCCGCGCTTGGCAGGCCGGCGCCTCGAAGAGATGACGGTCGTCATCGATCCTGGACACGGCGGTCCTGCCGCGACCGGTTGTTCTGCGATGCACGAAGGCCGGCGCGTTTACGAGAAGGCGCTCACTCTGAGCATGGCTCGCAAGGTCTACGATCGCCTCCGCGCCATGGGCATCAACGTCATCATGACGCGGACAGACGACAGTGCTGTTAGCCTGGCTGCGCGACCAGAACTCGCTAACAACAACCTGGCGGACCTCTTCGTGAGTATTCATGTGGATGACGCCCCAGGCAATCCCAATGCATCGGGCACTACGGTCTACTATCATGGCTCGGATGAAAACAGCCGTGCGCTGGCGTATGTGCTGGCCCAGACGGTCTCCATGGCAGGTGGCTTGCCCAACCGGGGTGCGCGCTCGGACATGGAGAGATTCGTCACCGGCATGGCAGTCCTCCGCCGAGCCGAGATGCCCGCGGTCCTGGTGGAAGTGGCGTACATCAGCAACGCACGTGACAGGGCTAAGCTAGTCCGCCCGGACTTTCAGGATATGGTGGCAAGGGCTATCGCAGAGGGCATTCGGGCCTACGTCGAGGCCAGGCTGCCGGCCGTAGAACCACCGCCGCTGGAGGGAGACTGACGTTGCGCGCTCTGGCAGTCGTGCTCCTGATTCTCCTCATGATCGGTCTCGGTGCATGGTGGGCGTACCAGACCTATGCACCATCCGCACCTCCACCACCTGGCCGCCCCGTAGAAGAGGAACGCCGCCAAGTGAAAGTCACGGCCATGGACGATGGCGCACAAGTTCAGAGCGACTGCATGGATCTCGCTCACTCTCTTCGGGCTGCCATCAGCCGTGGCGGCGCCATACCAGAAGGTACACGATTGGTGAGTTTGGAGCTGACGAAGAGTGGTGTCTGTCTCGTCGAGCTGAGCAAGGAGTTTCTGCAGGTCAACGAGTCGGGTACGACCGGTGAATCCGAAGCTCAGAACGCCCTCCGTCGGGCGCTTGGGCCATTCGACAAGGTCAAGAGCCTGACGGTGCTGGTGGTAGGGAACGTCTTCGAGGGCTCCCACAGCGGAGAATGGAGCGAGATACCCGTCAGAGGTGGTGACGCAGGCTCGGGCGGCGAGCAGTGACATCGCCTGCAGGACCCGTGGGGCTCTTCGACTCCGGGGTGGGTGGCCTGACGGTGGTGCGGGCGCTCCGACGCGAGTACCCGTCACAGCGCATTCTGTACCTCGCTGACCAGGCGCATGTCCCCTACGGTGACCGACCCGCCGAGGAAATCCGCGGCTTCGCTCTGGCCATCACCCAGTTCCTGATATCCGTCGGCAGCCGTGCGGTGGTGATGGCGTGCAACATCTCCTCGGCAACAGCACTGGAAACTGCCCGTGCAAGGCACTGGCCGACGCCAGTTATCGGCGTCATCGAGGCTGCGGTACGTGCAGCGCTCGAAGCGACGCATGACGGGACACCGAGAATCGGCGTTCTAGCCACTCGGGGAACGGTTGCGAGTGGAGCTTATCCCAGACTGCTCCACCGGTTGTGTCCCGAAGCCGTCGTGACCCAGGTCCCGTGCCCTGATCTCGTGCCGCTCATCGAGAGTGGTGCGCTGAACGGTGCTACAATCCAGGCTCGGTGCCGGGGCTATTTACGGCCGCTGGCGGAAGCGGGGTGCACGACCATCATCCTGGGATGTACGCATTACCCCTTGCTGCTGCCAGTGTTCGAGGAGGAGGCGCATAGCATCTTCGAGACCGAGCCGGTGTTCGTGGACCCGGCACAGGCGATGGTGGACGAGCTTCGTCACATGACGGTGTTGGACCAGAGCAGCCCGACGGGCGAGATGCGCCTCCTGACGACGGGGGATCCGGAGATCTTCGAGAGACAGGTGCGCCGTCTGCTTGGCATCACCGACGCGGTCGTCGGCAAGGCACAGTGGGAAGCTGGTAAGGTGAGGGCTGTGTCCCCTGTGGAGGCGGCTAGCTAGCACGACGGCGCAGCGTCAGCAGCGGGAGTTCCGGACGGCATCGCAGACGGATAGGCCAGCCTGACGTGCCCAGTCCTCGCGACACATAGAGCGCCTCCGGCGGACGATGCAGGCCGGCGCGAATCGCAAGATCCTGGGCGCTGTAGTAGCCTGAGATCAGGCCCACCCTGTTGTGGGTGTTGTCAGACACCCAACCGACACCCGGGAGCAGGATCTGGCCCCCGTGTGTATGACCCGCGAGTACCAGATCCGCGCGTCTTCCATCCAGACCCAGCACCCCCTCCGGCGAATGGACTAGGACGAGCGTCCAGAGCTGAGGATCGGCGTGGGCATAAGCGGATGCCGGCTTGCTTCGACCGGTGTGCGGGTCGTCTAGACCGACGATCTGCAGAACGCCACCGCGCAAAGGAAGTTGCATGGCTTCGTTTACGAGAACGCGGATTCCTCGGTCCTCCAGAAGTTCTCGCAAGTGCCGGGAGTTGATGCGCCGCTTGTGCTCCGCATTCCCGAAAACGGCCACGGCAGGCGACAGCGGACGAGGCAGACCGTCGAGCCATCGGATGAGGCAATCCACACCTTTCGGGCCGTGGATCAGGTCGCCTGTCAGCACGAACAGATCCGCGTCTACGGCCGCAATCGCATCGGCGACGGATTGGCTGTTGCGGGGGTCCTGAGTGATATGAGTGTCGGAGATGTGACAGAGGACCAGGCCGTCCAGTTCCGGGGGGAGCGTGGTGGACTCGACGTCCCTCCGCACGATCTCGATTCGCTCCGGTTCGATGCGCCGCATGTGACGCCAAAGAGCATAGGCCACCGAGACCGTCGCGGCCGCGATCAGCCCCAGCCACCACGTCATGAGTCGTCCTCCCGGCGGGCAACGCACAGGACGGATACGCCGAATGGCAAGTCGAAGTGGCGTAGCCAGGCATTCTCTGCTGCAAGGACAGCGGTGAGCGCGGTATTCAGCGGGCGCGGTAACGGACGGATGCTGGAGCGAGGCTCCTGCATGCGGCGCTCCCGAAGACGTACGAGCCACACAAGCGGAAAGAGCGCAGTCATAGCATAGCTGAGGCGTAGTACGTTCAGTCCGGCTTGGGACACCAACCGCCTGAACTGGGCTGTGGTGTAGCGCCGCTGGTGCATGAGGGCGAGGTCATGGCCGCTCCAGAGAAACTGGTAGGCGGGCACCGTGGCGAAGAGACAACCCCCTGGCCTGAGCACACGCCGGAACTCCTCGACTGCAGCGAAGTCCTCGGGAATGTGTTCGATGAGATCCAGCGCCACGACGGCGTCAAAGGTCCGGCTGCGGAATGGAAGCCTGACGCCGTCGGCGCAACAGAGACGGTCGAGTCCTCGTCGGCTGCTGAACCGCAGAGCGAGGGGGCTCATATCGGCCGACGTGACTGTACCGAGGCCACGCATGGCACTCGACATGGCGCCGGTACCGCAACCGACATCGAGGATGCGCAAGTCGCTTCTGTCGGGAAACTGACGCTGCATGAGGCCGAGAATGAGCCGTCGGCGCCCCACGAACCACCAGTAGGTGTCCTCCTGGGCATACATCCGCTCATATTCAGCCGGGTTCATGCAGGCAGTGGGAGCGCTGGACTAGGGGATCACCGACGTCCGTCGCACTGCAGCGGCAACGGGATAGCGCGTCATGCGGATGCGCATGAGGGTGCGCAGCATGCGTGGTGCATCACGCCACAACCGCACCTTGCTTCCCTCTTGATGGCGCCAGGTGACGGGCACCTCCGCAATACGATAGCCGAGCCGACGGGCAAGGTAGAGCACCTCGACATCGAACGAGAAGTTGTCTATCGTACAGAGGCTGAAGATGTTGGCGGCAGCCTCGCTCGTGAACAGTTTGAATCCACACTGGGTATCCCGAATGCCAGGTACCGCGAACAACTGCACGCAGCGATTGAACAACTTTCCACCCAGTTCGCGAATCAGCGACTGGCGCCGCTCCAGACGCGCTCCTGGCACATCTCTGGACCCGATGGCGACATCTGCCCCGTTCTCGATGGCCTTCTGCAGTGTGTCGAGCTCCTCGATTGGCGTGGCCAAGTCGGCATCGGAGAACAGCACAAGACGCCCAGACGCACGGAGCATCCCATAGCGGACGGCATGGCCCTTGCCACGGTTCGGTGCATACCGCAGCACCTTTCCGTTGCAGTCAGCCAGTACCCTTGCAACGATAGCGTTCGTCTCGTCGCTGCTCCCGTCATCGACCACCAGAATCTCCCAGGGATAATCCTTCCGCGACAGATACGCGCGGATGCGCTCCAGTGAGGTGCCGATGCGCTTGGCTTCGTTGTAGGCGGGCACGACGACGGTCAAGAACGGCCCGTCATCCGCTAAGTTCGGTTGCAGTGCGCTCAGAGGTCTCTCCATGCAAGTATCGAAGAACCCATCATCCCATTATAGCAGTAAGCCTCGAGCGAGCCACGGTCGACAGCGCGAAGGTATAATGGGCCTCAACGCTGCGGACTCAGGAGCCTCGGTCGTGTACCTCATCGTTGGGCTTGGCAATCCGGGCGAACGGTATGCAGGTACCAGGCACAATGTCGGGTACGCCGTCGTCGACTGTCTAGCGGCGCGTCATGGCATCTCGATAAACCGCCTCTCGCACCGAGCCTTGGTCGGTTCAGGCACAGTCGGTGGGCATCGGGTTATGCTTGCCAAGCCTGTCACGTACATGAACTTGTCGGGCGAACCCGTGGCGAGTCTGTCACGGTACTACAGCCTGGAGCCGCCGCAGGTGTGGGTCGTTCTCGATGATGCCGCACTGCCGCTCGGAACCCTCCGTCTCCGGTTGAAGGGGACATCCGGTGGGCATCACGGCTTGGAGTCCATCGAGGAGCACTTGGGCACGCAGGAGTATCGCCGCTTCAGGCTCGGTATCGGTAGCGGTGGTAACGCCGACCTGGTGGCGCATGTCTTGAGCCGATTCGGTCGCGAGGAAGAGCCGGTCGTAGAGGCGATGATAGAGATTGCGGCAGACGCCATCGAGACGGCGCTGAGTGAGGGCTTCGAGATCGCCATGAGCCGTTTCAATGGGCCCGTGGCGGCTGCGGAAGAGGCTCGAAGCAGACAGTAGGGGAGAGGCACGTCGGGGTGGCCGGATTCGAACCGGCGACCACTCGCTCCCAAAGCGAGTGCGCTACCAGGCTGCGCTACACCCCGTCTATCAAGATTATGCGGTCATGGCGCCCGAAGAGTCAATGGGGACGGAAGCACTGGAGCTCCTACTCGGAGCGAGCAGCAACCTCGGCGTGGAGCTGACGGAGAAGCAGGGGAGGCGCTTACTGCGGTTCCTTGAAGAGCTGTACGACTGGAACGAGCGACTGAACCTCACACGGGTACCAAGAGAGGACGCCATCGAAAGGCACATCATCGATTCCCTGACCGTGGCCTGCGCCATTGACATGCGACGAGCTGGCATGGCGCTCGACATTGGTACGGGCGCGGGACTGCCAGGCGTGGCGCTCGCGGTGGCGTTCCCGCACTGGCACTTCGACTTGATAGACGGCACACGCAAGAGAATCACGTTCGTTCAGCATGTGGTGGACATCCTGGACCTTCCGAACATACGTGCTATGCATGTGCGAGCTGAGGACCTAGCGAGGACAGCTACCGCGGTGAGAAGGTACGATCTGGTGGTGGCCCGGGCCGTGGCGCCCATGTCGCGGCTAGTGCGGTGGATGCTTCCGTTCGTGCGCAGTGGCGGTGTCGCTGTTGCGTACAAAAGCGGCGATGCGCTGGAGGAAATCCAGAGCGCTGAGGACGCAGTTCGCCAGTATGGATGCCAGTTGGCCGAAGTAGTCGCGGTGACACTGCCTCTGACCAACACGGAGCGCAGGCTTGCAGTGATGCGACGTGGTGAACCGTCGAGCAGAGGGCGTTGGAGAAGTGACTGAGGAACGAGGCTTCATAGCGACAAGCAAAGTCGCAGCTGCCAAGCTGTCCGTCATCAGCAACACCGTGCTGACAATCACGAAGCTCGTGGTTGGCATTGTCACGGGCTCTGTCAGCGTGTTGTCTGAAGCCGCCCACTCAGCCAACGACCTCGTGGCAGCGGGGATTGCCTACTTCTCGGTTCGCATGTCCGATAGACCAGCTGACGCACACCACCCCTACGGCCACGGTAAGATCGAGAGTATCTCCGGAATGGTGGAGGCTCTGCTGATCTTCGGCGCATCCGGCTATATCATCTACGAGGCGGTCAGCAAGCTCGTTCACGGTGTCGAGGGGCTGTTGGTGTTGCCGGGTATAGCGGTGATGGTCCTGTCCGCCGTGACGAACATCCTGGTTTCGCAACGCCTGTTTCGAGTCGCCCGGGAGACGGACTCGCTGGCGCTCAGGGCGGACGCGGAGCACCTTCGCACAGACGTCGTCACCTCGGTCGGCGTTGTCCTTGGCCTTGGGATCGTGCACGTAACGGGGTGGTACGTGCTCGATCCTATCGTCGCCATTGGGGTAGCTCTCATCATATGTCGGGCTGCTTACGCCCTGACACGGGACGCCCTCCACGGTCTCATGGATACGGGCCTACCGGACGCCGACCTGCGCACGGTAATCGGCGTTCTCGAGGCGGAACCGGCTGTGCTGGCCTATCACAAAGTGCGGACGCGCAAGTCGGGGTCCTCGCGCCACATTGACGCGCACGTCCTCGTGGCAGACGACATGACGTTGTCCGAGGCACACGAACTGACCGAACGGCTGGAGGACGAAATCCGCAGCAAGCTGCCACGCGCCGAGGTCATGCTGCATACGGAGCCCCATGACGCCGAGATGGAGCACCAGCGTGAGCATCACGGCAAGGGCGCTGGCTAGGTAGGATATACTCTGCATGCCATCCCGAAGACGGGTTGGCCAGGGAGAGACCATTGAGAATGAGAAACGCGTTCATGGCGGCCGTCGCAGCTCTCGTCGGCGCAGCCTGGCTTGCGACTGCGCAGGCACAGAAACCGACCCGAAAGGCGCTGGCGAAACAACCTGCCGACGAAGTCGTGGCCACGGTCAACGGCGAGAAGATCACGCGGCGGCAGATCGCCGATGAGGTCTTGGCCGATCAAGAGGCGAGGCTCAAGGCCACGAATCCGCAGTTCAAGGATCGAGCACGACCTATCGCCGGCTCGGTGGGGGTGCTCGTGCTGGATCGGCTAGCGAAGTCAGGTGGGAAACCCGTGACCGTCTCGCGAGACGATGTCGTGGCATGGCTTCTGCAAGAGAAATCGCCGGCCATACGCGAGGCCGTTCAGAATCGGATCCGGGAGCTGGCCATCGCCCAGTACGCGAAGAAGCAGGGCATCACGCTGTCCGAGGCGGAGATCTCCAAGCAGGTCGCCAGGGCGATCAACAACGCTCGTCAGCAGCTCCGTATGGGCAACAAGACCGACGCACAGGTCCTGAGCGATCTGGGGTACCGGCCGACGACGATCCGGCGGGGTGTTGTGACGTCTATGTATCTCGAGGCCATTGCGAAGAAGGAGCTGGAGGCCAAGATCGGTCACCCGCTAGGTCCCGATGACTACCGGGAAGGGCGCCACATTCTCGTAAGGGTCAACCTCCAGCCGCCAGCCCCGCAGCCGGGGTCCAATGAACAACCGCAGCCTGTAGATGCCGAAAAGGCATACGCGGAAGCAAAGACCAAGATAGATGCCATCGCCCACGAGATAGAGAACAAGACCAAGACATTCGAGAAGGCAGCCATGGACTCCAGCGACGACCCCAGCAAGTTCCAGGAAGGCAAGCTTGGCGTCTTCGTTCGAGGGCAGATGGTGCCGGAATTCGAGGCGGTTGCGTTCAGTCTGCCGGTTGGCGTGGTGAGCCAGCCGGTTCGGACCCAGTTCGGGTGGCATCTCATCCGCATAGACCGGTTGGGCAGCAGTCTCTCGGAATCGGAGCGGGAGCAGGCCTGGCAGAACTACATGCGGTCTCGCGCTTCGTCGCTCATCAATGAGATCATGAAGGGCGCCAAGATCGTCAACAAAGTCGGCGAACCGGAACCGATGATGTTTCCTGGCATGGGGCGATAGGCGAAGAGAACCCAGCTCGCAAGCGGTTGCAGCGTGCCCTACTGGCCGGTCGGAGTGTCGCGGAGAAGGCGGTCGAGCCGACCGGCTAGCTCCTTCGTAATCTCCGCCCGTACATGAATACCGTCGGATTCGTAGCGGGCTTCCTTGACGCGTCCGTACTCGTAGCACTGTGCCACTAGCTCCGAACGGTTGTAGGGTATGACCACGTTGACGGGCACGAGGAGCGACCGTAGCACGGCACCGATAACGTTCATGAGAGAAGGGATGCCCTCTGCGGTGGCTGCGGAAATGTAGCAGGCGTTCGGAAGGCGGCTGACGGCTAACCGAAGCTGATACTGGTCGGCAACCAGGTCGCACTTGTTGAAGACCGTCACAACGGGTTTGGTGTCCGCGCCCAGATCCTCCAGGACAGCCATCACTGCCTCGCATTGGAGATCCCTCTGCGGATGGCTGGCGTCCACCACGTGAAGGAGAAAGTCTGCTTCCACCACTTCTTCCAGCGTGGCTCGGAACGCCGCGATCAAGTCGTGAGGCAGGTTGCGGATGAACCCCACGGTATCGGTCATCAGTACAGCCCATCCATCGGGCAGCACGACACGGCGAGTGGTGGGATCGAGCGTCGCAAACAGGCGTGAGTCGGCGTAGACACTTGCCCCGCTCAGCGTGTTCAGCAGGGTGGACTTGCCGGCACTGGTGTAGCCGACGAGAGCGGCCGCTGGAAAGGGCAGTCGGCGCCGCAGAGTCCGCTGCTGCTGGCGCTGGCTTCGCACCTCGGCGAGCTCCTCCTGCAGGTCCGTGATGCGTTGCCGGACCTTCCGTCGGTCCGTCTCCAATTTGGTCTCACCTGCGCCGCCTCGAACCCCGATACCGCCCTGCTGCCTTTCGAACTTCGTATAGAGGTTCATGAGCCGTGGCAGCAGATACGTGAGCTGGGCCAGTTCGACCTGCAGCTTTCCCTCGCGCGTACGAGCCCTCTGACCGAAGACGTCCAGAATGAGCTGGGTGCGGTCCACGACCCGGACATCCATGACATCCTGGAGGTTCCGCTGCTGGACGGGCGAGAGCTCTGTGTCTACGATCACCAAGTCCGCCTGAGTGGCGCGAACGGCAGCCGCGACTTCTTCAGCTTTCCCCTTGCCAATGTAGTAGGCTGGGTCCGGGTCGCGACGGTGCTGGTGTGCCTCGACTACGACTTCGGCACCGGCGGTCGTGGCGAGCGCACGCAACTCCGCGATTGCATAGGGCTCGGCAGCGTCATCTGGCTCCACACACACGAGACATGCGCGCTCGACGCTCTCCACGGTCTGCAGTGTTTGACGTGCCATGATACTTGCTGCTCAGAAGGCGCGAGCCTGGCGCATGAGCGCTGCGTGATCAGGGATGGAGGCCGGCGTCACCGATGCGCCGAACTGCCTCAGCCACCCGCTCACCGTTCCGATCTCCAGCCACCGTCAACGACATGCGTACGTAACCCTCACCGTACTCACCGTATCCGATCCCCGGGATGGCGAGAACGCCCGCCGTCTCCAATAACCTACGAGCGAACGTCATGCTGGTTTCACCTTGTGGGACGGGTAACCACACGTAGAACGTCGCCCTAGGTTTCTCCAAACTCCAGCCCAGCCGCTGCAGTCCCTCCACGAGGATATCTCGGCGCCTGGCAATGAGCTCGAGCGTCGGCGAGTTGGAGGCGCTGTCGGCTGCATAGGCGGCTGCCCGTGCTATCGCGGCGAACTGCTTGCTGTCAACGTTCGATTTCAGCTTGTTCAGCGTGGCGATGGCGTCGGGATTGCCGATCGCCATGCCGATACGCCAGCCGGTCATGTTGAACATCTTGGAGAACGAGTGAAACTCGATAGCGACATCCATGGCGCCCTCGACCTGCAGGACGGACGGGGCTCTGTAGCCGTCGAACGTCACCTCTGCGTAGGCCGCATCGTTGATGAGGAGGATGTCGTACTCCCGGCAGAAACGGACGGCGTCGGCGTAGAACGCAAGCGGCGCCGTGGCCCCAGTCGGGTTGTTGGGATAGTTCAGCCACAGCAGCTTGGCCGTACGTGCGATGTCTGTGGGGATAGCGGTCAGGTCGGGCAGGAATTGCCGCTCGAAGCGGAGCGGCATGGTGTGCACGTTGCCACCTGCCATGAGGGTATTCACCCTGTACACGGTGTAGGCAGGGTCTGGCACAAGCGAGACATCGCCAGGGTCGAGAAACGCCCAGGCGATGTGGGCGAGCCCCTCCTTGGATCCGATGAGCTGGAGGATGTGTCTGTCGGCAGAGACCTCCACGCCGAAGCGGCGCTGGAACCATCGCGCTACCGCCTCGAGGAACTGCGGGTCTCCGGCCGGCGACTCGTCATACCGATGCGTCGCCGGATCCGCGGCAGCCTTGGCCAAGGCCTCGACGATGTCGGGCGGTGTTGGCTGATCGGGATCGCCAATACCCAGGTCAATCAGGTCTCGACCCTCGGCAATGGCCTGGGCTTTGAGCTTGGCTATCTCGCCGAAAAGATACGGCGGGATGGAATCGAGCCGCGAAGCTCGTTTGGGCATGGCTTCTCCTCCTGGTATTGCGCGGCTTCGAGCCGTTTCGCGTAGCTATGCTCCTGCCGCAACACGCGTCTCAGGCTGCGCATTCTACCATACCCACGGGTATCATGGGCCTGGAGGCGATCGAGTGAGGTGGGTTGACGTCGAGAGAGACGGCTGGGAATCGGCCCTGGCTGCAGTCCAGAGGGAAGGGGTGGACATTGACCCCGCCATAGAGGATGCCGTGCTCGCCATCATCAGCGATGTGCGTGCCCGCGGTGATGCGGCGCTTCTGGAGCTGGGTCGAGAGTTCGATAGCGAAGGCCTCTGTTCACTGGCGGTGGATCCCGCGGAACTGGATGCCGCCGGGGATCGCCTGGATCACGCCGTTCGGGAGGCGCTGGAGCATGCTGCAGCCTCGATCCGCGCCTTTCACGAGGCACAGCTCCGGACGAGCTGGTTCCAGCATGCGGACGGAAAGATCGTGGGCCAGTTGATACGACCTCTGGAGAGGGTGGGTGTGTATGTTCCCGGAGGTCGTGCGGCCTACCCGAGCAGCGTGCTGATGTGCGCCATCCCCGCCCGCGTCGCGGGCGTTCGCGAAGTGGTGGTCTGTTCCCCTGTGGCTAAGGATGGGTCGGTCAGCCCTGCGGTCCTGTATGCGGCGCGACTGGCAGGTGTGCAGGCCGTGTACAAGGTTGGTGGAGCTCAGGCCGTCGCCGCCTTAGCCTACGGTACTGCTACGATCCCCAGGGTTGACAAGATCGTCGGCCCCGGAAACACCTACGTCTGCGCAGCCAAGCGCGCTCTGTGGGGTGTGACCGACATGGACATGTTGGCGGGTCCAAGCGAAGTATGCGTCGTGGCCGATGAGACCGCCGACCCTCGATTCGTCGCAGCGGATCTCATCACACAGGCGGAGCACGATCCGGACTGCGCCGCGTTCCTGCTCACACCGTCACGGAGTATCGCTGAGCAAACGCAGCAGGAGATCTTGAGGCAACTGGACGTGCTTCCTCGACGAGCAATCGCCGAGAAGTCCCTGATGGAACGTGGTGCATGCGTCGTAACCCGCACGCTGGATGAGGCGCTCGAACTGGCCAATGCGTGCGCGCCGGAGCACCTGGCCCTGCTGGTGGAGAACCCGTTCGGCGTGCTGGACAAGGTAAGGAATGCTGGTGCCGTCATGCTTGGGCACTGGACACCTCAGACTGCGGGCGACTACATGGCAGGTCCAAGTCACACGCTGCCTACCGGCGGTACAGCGCGCTTCTGGTCGCCCTTGAACGTGGATACGTTCCTGAAGAAGACAAGCATCATAGCACTGGCCGAGGGGGCGCTGCTCAGTGCGGCCGATGACCTCATCGCGTTGGCCAGCGCTGAAGGGTTCGAGGGGCACGCTGCCGCCGTACGGACCCGGCTGCAGCATGACAGAAGGTCCGACACGGTAGTGGACGAAGAGGTGTGCGATGACGCCGACTAGTCGCAAAGCGCTGATTTCACGACAGACACAGGAAACGAGAATCCAGATCGAACTGGTGCTGGATGGTGAGGGCAAGGCTGACATCACGACGGGCGTGGGCTTCTTCGATCACATGCTGGAGCAGCTCGCCTACCATGGACTGTTCGACCTCAAGGTGGCGTGCACAGGCGATCTCCATGTGGACGCTCACCACACGGTGGAGGATGTGGGTATCGCACTGGGCGCGGCGCTTCGGCAGGCGCTGGGTGACGCAGCAGGCATTCGTCGCTACGGCCATGCGATCGTTCCCATGGACGAGAGCTTGGTGCTCTGCGCAGTGGACGTCAGCGGACGCGGTATGAGCGTCACGGAGCTACCCATGACGGCGGAACGTCTCGGATCCATGGACGCGGAGCTGGTGCCCGAGTTCTTCCGGGCTTTCGCAGCGCACGCCGGTCTGACCCTCCATATCCGCCTGATAACCGGGCGCAACGCACATCACATCGTGGAAGCGGCGTTCAAGGCGCTTGCCAGGGCAATGGCCACGGCAATCTCCGTGGACGATCGCCGCAGCGGCATTCCGTCCACGAAAGGAACCCTGTGAGATGCGGCTTCTCGTCATCGGGGGGACCATCTTCCTCGGGCGTCATTGCGTCGAAGCGGCGCTGCGCCGCGGCCACGAGGTCACTCTCTTCCATCGCGGTCGCCACGGATCGGAACTTTTTCCAGAAGCCGAGCATGTGCTGGGTGATCGCGACGGCGGCTTGGAGACCCTCGACGGCAGGGAGTGGGATGCGGTGTTGGATACTTGCGGATACGTGCCGAGGGTTGTCGCTCAGTCTGCCCAGCGCCTCGCCTCCAGATGCGAGATCTACGCGTTCATCTCCTCCATCTCGGCGTACGCGGATCTCTCGTCGGAAGGAGTGACGGAGGAAGCGCCGCTTGCGACGTTGGAAAACCCTCTCGAAGAGACCGTGACAGGTGAGACGTACGGAGCGCTCAAGGCCGCATGCGAGCGAGTGGTGGAGCAGTGCTACGCGAAGCGTTGCCTTGTCGTCCGTCCAGGGCTAATCGTGGGGCCATGGGACCCCACCGATCGCTTCACGTACTGGCCCGTCCGAATCTCCGTGGGTGGGAACGTCCTGGCGCCCGGCGACCCGGCACGTCCGGTGCAGTTCGTGGATGTTCGGGATTTGGCGGAATGGATCGTCGCCATGCTGGAGCGTCGCGAGTCCGGCGTCTTCAATGCAGTCGGACCCAATCCGCCGACCACCTTCGGAGACTTGCTGGATGCGTGCGTCCGGGCCAGTGGGAGCGCTGCACGCCTGGTATGGGTGCCGGACGGATTCCTGCTCCAGTGCGGCGCGGAACCGTGGGCGGACCTCCCCTTGTGGTTGCCGGCACGCTCCGAGCACGCAGGCATGGAATGTGTGGATGGCATGCGCGCTTGGAACGCCGGCCTGAAAACGCGGCCGATCATCGAGACTGTCCGGGACACACTGTGCTGGTACGATCGCGAACGTCGAGGCACAGGACTGCTCGCCGGCATGAACCGCGACAGGGAGCAGGAGATTCTCTCTCGCTGGCATCGCGCCATCGGGGCGCTGCCATGATCGCAGTGGTGGATTACGGCGCCGGGAACCTCGGCAGCGTGGACAAGGCGCTGCACTACCTCGGGGTGAAAGCCCAGATAGTCCACGACCCGGCGCCGGTAGCTCGGGCAGACGCGGTCATCTTGCCCGGCGTCGGGGCTTTCGATCACTGTATGAAGGGGCTTCGTGCGGCTGGTCTCGATGAAGCAGTGCGCACCTTCATCGGATCCGGTCGGCCGTTTCTGGGCATTTGCATCGGCATGCAGATGCTCTTCAGCGCCAGCGAAGAGGGGGGCAACGTGGGTGGGCTCGACGTGGTGTCCGGCAAGGTAGTCCGCTTCGTCGCGGAGGGGCAACGTGCGGGGCTGAAAGTGCCACACATGGGCTGGAACAGTCTGCACATCGTCCGGGAGGGTCCACTGTTCGCAGGCGTGCCGGAAGGTGCCATGGTCTACTTCGTTCACTCGTACTATCCCGTGCCCGAAGACGAGAGCTGCGTCGCGGCAACGACGGATTACGGAGGGGAGTTCTGTAGCGCTATCCAGGTGGGCAATCTGTTCGCGACGCAGTTTCACCCGGAGAAGAGCGGCACGGTGGGATTGGAGATCCTCCGAAACTTCACCGCTCTGGCGTCGTAGGTGACATCGAATGGAAATCATCCCTGCGATTGACCTGCGCGAGGGTCAGTGCGTGCGGCTTGTTCAGGGGGACTACGGACGTCAGATGACGTTCGGCGATCCCCTGGAGTATGCTCTTCGGTGGGTCGGGGAGGGTGCTCGGCGCCTTCATGTCGTAGACCTCGACGGTGCAAGAGAAGGAAGACCCCGACCAGAGAACCTGGCTGCCGTGACCGCCATTGTGCGAAGGACCGGCATACCAGTGCAGATGGGCGGGGGCATTCGCAGTGTGGAGGTGGCAAGGGAAGTCCTCGGTCTTGGCGTGGATCGAGTGATTGTGGGTACGAGCATCGCTGCCGACCTCGCTCTGGCCGGGGAGTTCTTCAGCACTTTCGGAGAACGCGTCGTGGCGGGCATAGATGCCCGAGACGGCCGCGTCGCGGTTCAGGGTTGGCTCCAAGAGACGGACTGGGAGGCTCCGCGATTCGCGCTCCAAATGACCGAGCTAGGGGCAGCGCGTCTTATCTTCACCGATATCGCCCGCGACGGGACGCAGACTGGCGCAAATCTGGCCGCGCTGAAGGCACTGGCCGAGGCGGTAGCTGTTCCTGTGATCGCCTCGGGTGGCATCGGCTCCATCGAGGACCTGGTACGGTTGAGAGCCGAAGCACCGGCTAACGTCGAGGGTGTCATTGTGGGACGCGCCTTGTACACGGGCGCTGTCAGATTGCTGCAGGCATTGGCTGCGGTGGCGTAGCGTGGGGCGGATGCTCACGGGAGTTCGAGAATGAACGAAGGCATGTTGGCCATTCTGCTCATCTTCGGGATACCGGTTCTGGCTATCCTGACGGCGCATCACCGCAAGGTACTAGAGATCAAACATCGCTCGCGTCAGGACGCGGGCGAGCAGCGGGCCATCGAAGAGCTACGTGCCGAGATAGCGAGTCTGCGCGACACTACCACGCGGTTCGACCTCAGCTTCGATACAGCGCTTCAGAACTTGGAAAGTCGCGTGGCGCATCTCGAGGCTCGTCTTCGGCAAGCCGCCAGTGAGGAAGTCCACACCGGCCAGGGCACATGACAGCGGAGTGATCGGCATGTTCAACCCTTTCTTGTTCGTGCTGGGCATCATGGCTATCATCTTCTCGGTGCCCATCGTTGCCATCTGGACGGAGCACCGCCGCAAGGTCATGGAAATGCAACTGAGGGCTCAGTCAGCACCAAATGAGAAGGTCGAAGCCCGGCTTCAGGAACTGCGCAGAGAGATCGCAGACCTACGGGCGACCTCCACGGAGTACGACCTGAGCTTCGATTCGGCGCTCGAGCGCATGGAATCTCGTATAGCCAAATTGGAGCAGCGTGTCCAACGGCTGGAGGGCCGGACGGGAACGCCGGTGGCAACAGAAGAACAGGAGATTCATAACACGGCGGCATGAGCATACTGGTCAGCAAGGAGTCGCGAGTCCTGGTCCAGGGCATCACGGGTCGAGAGGGCAGCTTCCACACTTCCCAAATGATTCGCTACGGCACGCAGGTCGTTGCTGGCGTTGTGCCGGGCAGGGGTGGGACAACGACTGCGGATGGCATTCCGGTCTATGACACTGTAGCAGAGTCCATGCGGCATGCCGTCGCCGACACGGCCATCGTGTTCGTGCCCGGTCCGTTCGCGACGGACGCGATCCTCGAATCGGCCGAGGCAGGGGTACGCCTCATCGTTGCCATCACAGATGGTGTGCCTGTCCACGACATGATCCGTATACGACCGTACGTGAGGGAACGTGGCGTGGTACTGATAGGCCCCAACTGTCCTGGGGTCATCACGCCAGGCGAATGCAAGGTAGGCATCATGCCGGCGGAGGCATTCTCGCCTGGCAGTGTGGGCGTCGTGTCGAGGTCTGGGACCCTCACGTACGAGATCGTCGATTCCTTGACGGCCGCAGGTCTGGGCCAGAGCACTTGCGTGGGCATAGGTGGCGACCCAATCCCGGGGACCGGCTTCGCCGAAGTGCTGGACATGTTCGAACGTGATCCGCAGACTGGGGCCGTGGTGCTGATCGGGGAGATTGGCGGATCGGACGAAGAACAGGCCGCGGAGTTCATTCGGGAAATGACGAAGCCCGTCGTGGCGTTCATCGGCGGGAGAAGTGCTCCGCCCGGGAAGCGTATGGGGCATGCGGGTGCGATCGTCAGCGGGCGGTCAGGCACGGCGCAGGCCAAGGTCGAAGCCTTCCAGTCCGCGGGCGTTCCGGTTGCGGACGCGCCCCACGAGATCCCCGAGCTGGTGAGGCAGGTCTTGCGTGCAGGCTGATAGTCCGCGGCGTCGGTAGGGAGCCAAGGTGACGAAGCTCGAGCTGCCCCAGGGAAAGGAGAAACGCATGTACTTGACAGACAAGAAGGTTGCAGTGCTCGGTGCTGCGGGTGCCATCGGGAGCAACCTTGTTCAGGATCTGCTCTCCACCGGCACTGCGTCGAGAATCTCCATGTACGACCCCTACGAGAAGGGCCTGGAAGGGGCCGCTCAGGAGATACTCCACTGCGCTTACCCTGGAGCGGACATTACCTGGACGACCGACGCAGCTCAGGCGCTCGAGGGCGCGACCTACATCATTTCGTCCGGCGGAGCGCCCCGAAAAGAGGGCATGACGCGCGAGGACCTACTTCTCGGAAACTGCGAGATAGCACGGCAGCTTGGACAGGACATTCGCCGATATGCTCCCGACGCAGAGTACGTGATCATCATCTTCAATCCCGCCGACATCACGGGATTGACCACGCTCGTCCACTCGGGTCTGGAGCCGGGGCGCGTGAGCACGCTCGCCGCGCTGGACAGCACGCGCCTGCGGGCTGCGCTGGCAGCGCACTTCGGCGTCCTGCCTGACGAGGTGACCGGCTGCGCTACCTACGGCGGTCATGGCGAGAAAATGGCTGTGTTCTCGGCCGGCATCGCTGTCAAGGGCGTCCCGCTGCTGGAGCTTCTCCGTGGTGCTACTGTGGACGGGAAGGGTATGTCACCTGCGGACTGGCAAGCCATTCAGGAGGCGGTACGCAACGGAGGCAGTCGGATCATTGCCCTGCGCGGTAGATCGTCCTTCCAGTCACCGGCCCACCAGAGTGTCGAGATGCTCCGTGCTCGCATAACGTGTGCCGACTACCCCTGGCCTTGCGGCGCGTACTTCTCCTCGGGTCCATTTGCCGGAGTCATGATGGCTGCGCCAGTGCGGTTCTCCGTCTTCGGCATGGAGCCGTCCGTACCTTCCGGCACGGAGGAAGACATGCGCGCCTTGCAGGAGAGTTACCGCCACCTGTGCGCCCTCCGGGACGAGGTCATCGCGGCGGGCCTGCTGCCACCTCTGGAGCAATGGCCCGACGTGAATCCTCACCTGTGAAGATCTCCGAACTCGAGAAGCTGCTCCCCCGCCTGGAAGCTCTGGTGAGAGAAGCCGGGCACGCAGCTCTGGGACATTGGGGCGCGATCGCCGCGGAGACAAAGGCTGACAGCTCCCTGGTGACAGAGGTGGACCGGTGCACGGAATCGTTCCTTGCGGATTCCCTAACCGAACTGCTGCCAGGCAGCGACTTTGCGGGCGAAGAGTACGGCCGGCGAGGCGCCAACGGCATTCTCACGTGGATCTGTGACCCTATAGATGGGACAACGAACTTTGTGCGGGGGCTGCCCCACTGGTGCGTCTCCGTCGGGCTTCTCCAAGAAGGCAACCCGGTACTGGGAATCGTACATGCGCCAGCTCTGGAGCTCACCTACGCGGCCCTGGCAGGTTCCGGTGCGTGGTGCAACGGTAGGCGGCTGCAGGCGGAGATGCCCGCGGCGCTGGCCTACGAGGATCTGGTCTGCGTCTCCACTAGTGCCCTGAAAACGCTGGATACATCGCGTCTCGTCTGCCGGCTACGATGCCTGGGAAGCATCGCCCTCGAGATGTGCCTTGTAGCTGAGGGCAAGGCAGTGGCGGCCATTGGCATTGGCGAAGGCATGCACGACCTCGCGGCCTCCCTCTGCATCTGCGGCGAAGCAGGCGCTCGTACCTACCATTTGGACGGCAGCTCACTGGACGTCGGTGCGCTCTTGGATCGCTGGCGCACGACCTCGCACTTCGTCGTCGCCACGTCGGCCGCACTGCGGCTCCTCGTGGACGTTATCTCCGTACGTTCAGGCTCGGGGAAGCTCGGAACGGTACCGACATCTGCACCTTGACACCTTCGCGAGAGGAGACCACCGCGGCCTCGAAGACGGCTGACGCGACCAAACTGTCCTCGAGGGTTACCGCAGGTTGGTGCTGGTGGCGGATCGCCTCCACGAAGCTCTGGAGCATGTTCCTATACGGAGAGCGCTGGAACCCACGCCCTGAGACCGGTTCGTCCTGACAAGTGGCGAAAGAAATCGGGTCCTGTCCAATCCGTCTCAGCGTGAGACGCAGCGATCCACTACGCTCCATGGCGCCCGATGCCGGTCCTGTCAGCTCCAGCGAGCCTTGCGAACCTGTCAGGACGTACTGCTCATGGCGGGGTGTCCCGCTGGTCCGGTAGATGTGATGGACGGACACACCATGCTCGTGCTGGACGATGACGTTGGCAAGTCCGACCGGCGCGTCAGGCTCCTCTGTCAGATCCATGTCGGCGCTGACGGAGATAGGTTCCCCTAGCCACTGCCGTGAAAGATCCAGGGTCTGGATCGCGTGATGGGCAACCGCAGACATCCACGATTCACTCACCCACCGTCGCTGGAGCCACGCTGCTCGGCAGGACCATTCGCAGCGGAGTTCACGGGCGGTACCGATATCTCCCTGGAGCAAGCAGTTTGTCGCCCGGCACACGGCTGGCTCGTGCCGCAGAGCATGGACGGGCATAGCCACGATTCCGGCGCGTTCGGCGGCCTCAGCGATGGCCTGAAACGCTCCCATGTCTGACGACAGGGGCTGTTCGGCGAGCACGTGGAGGTCCCGACCGATGGCTTGGGTTACGTGCTCCGCGCGTTCAGCCAGAGGAGAAGCGATCATCACGGCCTGGATGTCTGCGTTCTCGAGAAGGTCCTCGACAACGTGGTACATACGGCAGGATCCGAACTGTCTGATGCGTGCACGCGCCTGCACCACGTGATCGCTGGTGACATACACAGCAGTGACCTTAGCCCCCGGGATCCCGGTAAGAGCGGAGCCGTACGCCAGTCGGGAAACGTCTTCGGCGACGATCCCGATGCGGACCGGTTGTTGGGAGTTCTCGTGCATGGCGAAGTACCGCTGCTACTGCTATTATGGCATCAGGGTGCGGCCCCCAGCCCGCCAACCGTTCAGGAGAAGAAGACCCATGCGCCAACTACGCGCCAGCGCGCCGGGCAGAGTGTGCCTATTCGGCGAGCACCAGGACTACCTCGGACTGCCTGTCATCGCCGCTGCCATAGACCTCCGTATTGCCGCTCTAGCAGAGCAGTCCGGCGAACCACTGCTGGACATTGACATGCCGGATGTCGGTGAGAGGATACGCCTGGATCCCCGGTCGCGCCAACAGTATGCCAACAAGCGGGACTATCTACGGTCCTGTGTTTCTGTGCTTCAGCGCAGGGGGCTCACCTGGAGTCGCGGATACCGTGTCGAGATCCGCGGAGAGATCCCCATCAATGCAGGCGTCAGCAGTTCCTCGGCGATGGTGGTCATGTGGCTCCGCTTCCTCATGGCGATCTCGGATCAGCGGCCAGTACCTGCCGCCGATGACCTAGCCAGGCTCGGCCACGAAGCCGAGGTTCTCGAGTTCGGAGAACCGGGCGGGATGATGGACCACTTCTGCGCGGCCCTGGGAGGCGTGCTGTATATCGAGACCGTGCCACCTTTCCGAGCGCATCCTATCGGCACTGGTCTGGACGGTATTGTGCTCGGCAACTCCCTGGAGCCCAAGGCGACCATCGAGACGCTCGCCCGAACCCGAGCTCAAGTAGCAGAAGGGGTGCGCCTGTTGACAGAACGATTCCCCTCGTTCGATCTTGCCAGCACACCCCTCGCGGAAGTCGAGACTGCTTTGACCGAGCTACCAGCTACGCCTGCCCGCCGTTTACGCGCGAATCTTGTGAACAGGGACCTGACGGTTGCAGCCTTGGGTGTCCTGGAACGTGGCGATGTACGGGCACTCGGAGAGCTCTTGCTGGAGCACCACGCGCAACTCCGCGATGGGCTGGACCTTTCGACACCAAAGATCGAGCGCATGCTCACAGCAGCGATGGGCGCCGGAGCTCTCGGGGGCAAGATCAATGGCTCTGGAGGGGGCGGTTGCATGTTCGCCTTGGCGCCTGGTAAGGAGCAGGAGGTGGCGGCGGCCTTGCAGAGGGCCGGTGGTAAGTCGTACGTTGTCAAGGTCGCACACGGCGCATGCGTAAAGGCGGTGTGACGTGCCCAGGTAGGCCAGAACTACGTATATATGTCTGCCTATGGGGTAGAATAAGACACAGACGCCACGATGCCGTGCGAGAGTACTGAGACCGGCTATGAGCATGGAATACGAGCCCATCGAGAAGCCCGAAGAGGAAGTAGACGCAAGTCTGCCTAGTCTGCCAGCAACCGAGCGAGTAGATGCCGTCTACGATGCCCAGCAGATACAGGTGCTGGAGGGGCTCGAGGCTGTCCGACGGCGCCCTGCCATGTACATCGGCGGCACCGACTCGAAGGGTATGCATCACCTTTTCGTCGAGGTGAGCGACAACGCCATAGACGAGGCCATGGCCGGGCACTGCGACCAGATTGTCGTGACCCTCCACGCGGATGGCAGTGTTTCGGTGCTCGACAACGGGCGCGGCATCCCAGTGGATATTCATCAGCAGACCGGTCTGCCGGGCGTGGAACTTGCGCTGACTCGCTTGCATGCGGGAGGCAAGTTCGAGAGCGGATCCTACAAGGTTTCGGGCGGCCTTCACGGAGTTGGCGTATCCTGCGTCAACGCTTGCTCGGAGTGGCTCACCGTAGACGTCTGGCGGGATGGACGGCACTACCAGATAGGCTTTCAGCGTGGCCAGACAACATCGCCCCTGCGCGATGTGGGTCCAGCAAAGGAAATCGAGAGCGGTACGCTCGTCAGGTGGAAGCCCGATCCCCAGATATTCGGCGATCTGAAGTACGACCCGGAACGACTCACCCGGCGCATGCGAGAGCTGGCGTATCTGAACCGCGATGTGACGCTCGTTTTCCGCAATGAACGAGACGGCACACCCGAAGAGGTGTTCCACTACAAGCGTGGTCTCGAAGCATTTGTCGAGCACCTGAACGAGAACAAGGAGACCCTCCACCCGCCCATCTACTTTGGCGGCGCACGAGACAACGTCATTGTCGAGGTAGCGCTCCAGTACAACGACGGCTACCAAGAGGCCGTCCTATGCTTCGCGAATATGATCAACACGCCGGACGGAGGCACACATCTCTCGGGTTTCCGTACGGCGCTGACGCGAGTAATCAACGCTTACGCACGCAAGCAAGGCATCCTCAAGGACAAAGACCCCAACCTCACGGGCGATGACGTGCGCGAGGGCCTGGCTGCTGTCGTCTCCGTCAAGCTGCCGAATCCCCAGTTCGAGAGCCAGACCAAGGTGAAGCTGGCGAATGCCGAGGTCGAGGGTATCGTCAACTCTCTCGTCGGCGACGGTCTCAGCAGCTATCTCGACCTCCATCCGAACGTCGGCAGGCGCATTGTCGAGAAGGCACTCACGGCCCAACGGGCACGGGAGGCAGCGCGCAAGCACGCCGACCTCGTCCGGAGGCAGAGCGCCCTGGAAAGCAACTCGCTGCCAGGCAAACTCGCTGATTGTACAGAACGGGATCCCAGCAAGTGCGAGCTGTTCCTAGTCGAGGGTGACTCCGCCGGCGGCTCCGCCAAGCAGGGCAGGGACAGGCGCACGCAGGCAGTGCTGCCGCTTCGAGGCAAGATCATCAACGTCGGCAAAGCACGCCTGGACAAGGTGCTGGACAACAACGAGATTCGCGCTCTCATTACGGCTCTGGGGACCGGAATCAGTCTTAGCAACGGAAGCAATGGTGACGAGAGCGGTTCAGGGGACGAGGAGGATGTCGGCGGCAACGGAGGTCAGGGCAAGGGGAACGGTTACGATCTGCGCAAGCTTCGCTACCACAAGATTATTCTGATGACCGATGCCGATGTGGATGGCGATCACATTCGCACGCTCCTTCTCACGTTCTTCTGGCTGTACATGCGGCCACTCGTCGAAGAAGGGTATGTGTACGTCGCCCAGCCCCCGCTTTTCCGCATCAAAGAGGGCAAAGACAAACAGTACTACGCTCAGTCGGAGCAGGAGCGAGACGAAATCCTGAAGCGTATTCGTAACCGGAAGGACGTCATCATCACACGCTTCAAGGGTCTGGGCGAGATGAATGCCGAGGACCTCTACGATACGACCATGGATCCCGAGCGACGACGCCTGGCTCAGGTAGATATCTCCGATGGGCTGGCAGCCCAGGAGATGTTCGACGTCTTGATGTCGCAGAAGGTGGAACCGCGGCGGGATTTCATCGTTCGCCATGCCCATGAAGTCTCTGATGTTGACTGGCATGGCTAATGGTCAACCCCGAAATACTGCGTCGTAGTATTGCCGATAGCCGGCTTCTGCCCATTCTGGACAAGGTCTGCGCTGGAGAGCGCTTGAGCGGCGAGGATGGTCTTCTGCTTCTCCAGACCCCCGATCTGACAGGAGTCGGCACGCTGGCGAGCATCGTTCGTCAGCGTCTCCATGGACGCCGCACATACTTCGTGCGCAATCAGCACATCAACTACACGAACGTGTGCAACAAGCACTGCTTGTTCTGCTATTTCGCTCGCAGTCCCAAGGATGGTGGCCCGGAGCCCTATACGCTGTCCGCCGACGAAGTTCGTCGGGCTTTGGAGAGGCACGGGGATGGCTGTGTGCGGGAGGTACACATCGTCGGCGGCGTCAATCCCAGATTGCCATATCACTACTACCTCGACCTTCTCGCCACGGTCCGCTCCGCACGCCCGCGAGCTTGCATCAAGGCTTTCACCGCCGTGGAGATAGCCCAGATTGCTGAGGCAGCAGGCAAGTCTGTCAGCCAGACCCTTGCGGAGTTGAAAGATGCCGGGCTGACAGCGATCCCCGGTGGAGGTGCCGAGGTGCTCAGTGACCGCGTTCACGCAGAGCTGCATCCTCGCAAACTGACGCCGGACGAGTGGATAGCGATCTCAAGGGAAGTCGCATTCGCAGGTTTGGCACAGTACGCCACCATGCTCTACGGCCACATCGAAACGGATGACGAGAGAATCGAGCATCTGCTGAGGCTGCGAACGCTGCAGGATGAGACCGGCCATTTCCTTGCCTTCACACCGCTGTCGTTCCACCCCGAGGGCACGTACCTGGAGCACCTCGCCGGTCCCACGGGACAGGACGACCTCCGGATGATTGCAGTTGCCCGGCTCATGCTGGACAACTTCCCGCATATCAAGACATTCTGGATCATGAATACGCCGCCTGTCTCCCAGATCGCGCTCTCCTATGGCGCGGATGACATGGACGGCACGGTCGAAGAATATCAGATAACCTACGAGGAGGGACGCTTCGGAGACCGAAGGCAGCATCTGACGTCGGAGCAACTGCATCGGTTGATCCGTGAAGCGGGCTACGAACCCGTGGAGCGGGATGGGCTGTACAGGGCGGTGAGTGCGTGAGCACGGTCGCTGCGCTGGAGAAGGCGCTGCGGGGCGAACGCCTCGACGGCAGGGAGGCACTGGAGCTCACCCAGGTGCCCGACCTCACCATCCTGGCCGCCGCAGCGCACCGAGTCCGGTTGCGGCACAACCCCGACATGGTGGTTACCTACATTGTCGGGCGGAACATCAACTACACCAACGTGTGCTGGGTTCGATGCCGCTTCTGCGCCTTCTATCGAACCCCCGGTAGCGCCGAGGGGTATGTGCTCAGCTACGAGGAGATCCTCCGCAAGGTTCGTGAAATGGTCGATGCAGGCGGGATCGAGATCCTTCTCCAGGGAGGACTGAACCCGCGTCTGCGAATCGAGTGGTTCGAGGATCTGTTCCGTGCCATCAAGAGGGACTACGGCCGCGATGGAGTCATCCTGCATGCTCTGTCGCCTGCCGAGTTGCTTTATATCGCGCGGATCAGCCGTCTCTCGCTCCTAGAATGCTTGCAGCGGCTTCGTGCGGCGGGGCTGGACAGCATACCGGGGGGAGGTGCAGAGGTCCTCACGGACAAGGTGCGCCAGGCCATAGCACCGCTCAAGACGACTGCAGACGGATGGCTCGAATGTATGCGCTCAGCGCACCGCCTCGGCATTCCGACCACGGCGACGATGATGTTCGGTTCGGTGGATACCTGGCAGGATCGCATCGAGCATCTGCTCCGACTGAGGGAGTTGCAGGACGAGACCGGCGGATTCACGGCATTCATTCCCTGGAGCTTCCAGCCGGACGGAACAGATCTCGGCGGCCAACGCGCTGGCGCTCATGAGTACCTCAAGACCCTAGCCATCAGTCGCATAGTTCTGGACAACATCCCGCACTTCCAGGCTTCATGGGTGACCCAGGGTGCTCGCGTCGCGCAGATCTCCCTCCACTATGGAGCCGACGACTTCGGCTCGACGATGATGGAGGAGAACGTCGTCTCGGCTGCTGGATGCGCCTTCGTGCTCGGCATCGAAGAGATCGAGCGAGTCATACGAGCAGCCGGATACGTCCCATGTCGCCGTACAACCCAGTACAAGCGGCTCCAGGAAGTTTCGGGCAAGGTATAATCTTGGATCCGCGTCCGGCTCACTGCTGCGCTGGATGCTTCTGGACCTGGCGCCAAAGGAGCAACCGCTTTGCCTTCGCGACCCTCTCTTGCCAATCCCTGGTGTGTGGCTGCATTCGCCGTCTCTCTTCTCTCCTCAACGGGCGTCAGCGCTGCCGCGGATACGACCTACTACGGCGTCTACATGAACGGGCGCAAGATCGGGTGGATGCGGTACGTGGCGGAGGACATCGCGTCTCCCGAGGGTAAGCGCATCCGACTGACCACCGACGGCGTACTGACCATCGAGTTGATGGGTACGAGTGTCCGGCAGGAGAGTACTATCGTGAGCATGTGCGATGAGAAACTCCGGCCACTGACGCAGGAATACGCCATTACGTCGAATGGGAGCACCATGCGCCTGCGGGCGACCTATCGGCAGCGACAAGTGGATGTGGAGATCACGAGTGGCGGTTCACCGCTCCGGCGCACACTGACGGTTCCAGGCGATGGTGTGCTGAGCGCCGACTCGAGCTTCTTGACGCTGGGTGCCGACCCACTCATTGGCTCCAAGCTAGTTGTCTATTACCTGAATCCGCTGACGATCAATCTCGACAGGGCCACGATCACCGTAGAGGCACGCGAAAGAGTGACCTATGCTGGCGAAGCCTTCGACGCGGTGCGCACGTTGGCCGTGACACCTCTGGGCCGTATCCGCACGTGGGAGTCGCCACCTGGCCAAGTGCTCTGGGGCGAGTTGCCGCTCGGCATGGCGATGTTCCGCATGCCAGAGTCCGACGCGCTGAGCGCGGCAGCGCGGGAGCCCACACACATGTCCTCGTCTCCAACCACCAGCGCCGACCTGAAGCCGCCCGCCGACTTCGCTCTGGCCACAGCCGTGACAACCGATCGCCCGATCGTGGAGCCTCGCAAGCTGCGTTCCCTTACGCTGGAGGTTTCGGGCATTGGGTCTCCGTCGCTGGCGATCACCGACAACCGGCAGACGGTGACGCCGGTCCCGGGTAAGGCAGGAACCTACCGCATCGCCATCCAGGTGCCCTCGCAGACGCCGGACCGCCGACTTCCGATACGGTCGGCCAGCCTCGCACGTTTTGCGGGTCGCGCGCCGTATCTAGATATAGACAACGGCAGGATCCGGCAGCTTGCCGCCAGCCTCAGGGATCCCAAGAGTGCACGTCGAACGGCCTCCCGGATCCGGAACTGGGTGCACCGGAATCTTGTGCCGGATTTCAGCATCGGTGTGCCTCGCTCGTCCGTAGATGTGCTGCAGCGGAAACGCGGCGTATGCCGGGACTACGCGGTTCTCGCTGCCGCGCTGGCACGTGCAGCCGGCATCCCAGCTCGGTTGGTGGGTGGCGTTGTGTACGCCGATGGGAGGTTCTATTACCATGCGTGGATCGAGTGCTGGATGGGTGACTGGGTCGCGTACGATGCAACGCTACCGACGGATCTCGTGGATGCCACGCATGTGAAGTTCGCTCATGGAGACCCCACCGACATGATGAGGGTCTATGAAGTCATCGGAAAACTGCAGGTGAGGGTCATCAGCTCCGGAAGGTAGCTCTCGACGTCTAGCTTGCTGCCCATACAGAAAAGAGAGGAGGTGAACACAGGTGTCCCTGAGGAATTTTCGTCAATGGTTTGCGATACTCTTCACAATCATCTCCACCGCAGTAGCTTATACCGTCAGTCGCTCCGTCAACTGGCACGGCGTGGGCGAGCTACCGTCGTTGGCCGAGCTCGATCGGAATATTCCTGGGTACCGCCAGTTTCTCATTTCCGCGACGACGGTCCTGGGCATGCTCCTCGGTGCCATCATTGGCCCGAAGCTCGGAGCCAAGCTTGTCGCTGCCGGGAACGCGCTAGACAAGATGTCGGCGCGGGACAAGATCGCCGTAGCGCTAGGAATCATCATCGGGCTCGCTATAACGCTTCCTTTCCTGATCTTGCTGTCCAAGTCTCCGACCATCGGCCCGCCCATCAGTCTACTGCTCTGCTTCGCGTTCATTTACTTGGGCATTCGTGCGACCATGGGCATGAAGGACGAGTTCCTGTTCGTGCCACGGCCGGGCGCTGTGCGGGCTATGGACGGTAGCGAAGTGGAAGTGGACCGCTGCAAGATACTGGACACGAACGTCATCATAGATGGTCGCATTGCAGATATCTGCCGTGCCGGCTTTGTGGAGGGCACGATCTATGTCCCCGGTTTCGTTCTCGACGAGCTCCAGCACATCGCCGACTCCAGCGATCCCCTCAAACGCGCCCGGGGCAGACGTGGGCTCGACATCCTCCATGCTATGCAGAAGGAGTTTCCGCTGGTCGTCCGTGTCCTGGACCACAAGATCGCTCACCTGGTAACGCGCCGTGAGGAGGTGGATTCGAAGCTCGTGACGCTTGCGAAGCAGCTCAACGCCTCCATTATCACGAATGACTTCAACTTGAACAAGGTCGCCGGTCTGCAGGGCGTTCAGGTCCTCAACGTCAATGAACTGGCCAATGCACTGAAGCCCGTCGTACTTCCTGGCGAGGACATGCAAGTGACCGTCATCAGGGAGGGCAAGGAGCAGCATCAAGGGGTTGCGTACCTCGATGACGGCACCATGATTGTCGTGGAGGACGGCCGTCGCTGCATAGGCGAGACGGTAGACGTCGTGGTGACCAGCGTGCTGCAGACGGTTGCAGGCAAGATGATCTTCGCCCGGCTCAAGGACGGATGTGATGGTGAGGAGGAGGCACGTGAAAGTGGGGGCGGTGCTCCCAGCAGCGGGCAGCGGATCAAGGTTCGGTAGAGGGGAGAACAAGGTCTGGGCTGAGTTGCTGGGGCGCTCCGTTCTCGAGTGGTCCATCAGGGCGTTTGCTGAGCATCCGCTTGTCGAGGCACTCGTCGTTGTGGTCGCTGAGCATGAGCTGTCCCGTGCCCGTGAGCTTACCAGTGCAATCGGCGGTGTTCACGCGGTTGTACCGGGCGGCAAGATACGAGCGGAGTCGGTTCGGGCCGGACTGGCAGTACTACCCGACGAAGTCGAAACGGTCCTCGTCCATGACGCTGCTCGTCCAGCCGTGACGGCGAGACTCATCGAAGATGTGCTGCGGGGTGTCGCCAGCTATGGCGCTGCGATACCCGGCGTGCCACTGGCAGATACCGTGAAGAGAGCAGACGGCCAGGGGTGCGTTGCGGAGACCCTGGAGCGAAGCGGTCTGTGGGCGGTGCAGACTCCACAGGGCGCCAGACGGTCGTGGCTCGAAGATGCCTACCGGCAATGGAATAGCGCCGATCCAGCGCCCACGGATGAGGCCGCCCTCCTGGAACGAGCCGGCTATCCAGTCTTCATCATCCCGGGTGATCCAGACAATGTCAAGGTAACCCTGCCGGAGGACTTGGCCCGCGTGGAACGTATTCTTACTTGCAGAAGTCAGTCACGTGATGCTGGCAGTACGGAGGATCACCTGGGGGACCAGGATACCTTCCGGACAGGATTCGGCTATGATGTGCATCGCATCGTGGACGGCCGTCCGTTGTGGCTGGGCGGGGTGGAGATCCCGCACACCGCAGGTCTACTGGGACACTCCGATGCCGATGTTGTCATGCATGCCGTCTGCGACTCCATTCTTGGCGCGGTGGGCGAGGGCGACATCGGCGTGTTATTTCCCGATACCGACCCACGCAATCGGGACCGCCGGAGCTGCGACTTTGTCCGAGAAGCGGCTCGGCGGGCCACTGCCAGAGGGTGGCGTTTGGCATGGCTCGATGTCACCTTGGTTGCAGAACAGCCACGCGTTGGCCCCTATCGTCAGGCCATGCGCGAGGCTATCGGAGAGGCAGCCGGCATTCCAGCGGAAAGGATCAGCATCAAAGCCACGACGAACGAAGGCATCGGCTTCGTTGGCCGCAAGGAGGGAATGGCCTGCTGGGCGGTGGCAACGCTAGTGCGCGCGCCGTCCCGTGGCGGCCATGCGACAGATAGGGAGAGGTGATGACATGGATCTGACCATCAAGTCGTTCAACGGTGAACTGCCGCTGAGAATTCGGCGCTATGCCGAAGACAAAGCTAGCAAGCTAGACAGGTACTTTCGGGACCTGCAGCGTCTGGAGCTGGTGGTCGGTAAGGAGCGGGGGCTTCACGTGGCGGAGCTAACGGCGGAGGGAGACGGCACGCTCCTTAGGAGTCAGGAACGGAACAGCGATCTGCATGCGGCGATTGGCAACGTCATCGCCAAGTTGGAGCGACAAGCGCTCAAGTTCAAGGCCCGCCTTCGCGACGAGCGACGCAAGCCACCGTCGGATGACGAGGGAGAAGCAGAGCCTTTCGTGGAAGAGGAAGGCTTTACGCCGGTTGTCATGCGGCGGAAACGTTACGCGATGAAGCCCATGGCGGTGGAGGAGGCTGCGAGGCAGATGGAGCTTCTGGGCCATGACTTCTTCCTCTTCCGCAATGTCGAATCGGGCGAGATCAATGCTATCTACCGGCGACAGAACGGAGGCTACGGCCTCATCGAGCCGGAGTAGGCGACGTGAAGGCGAGGAGTCGTGGCGGAGCGGTGCGCAGGATCGGCGTTCTAACGAGCGGTGGCGATGCTCCTGGCATGAATGCCGCCATACGGGCGGTTGTTCGATCCGCGTGTGCGGCAGGCGTGGAAGTCGTGGGCGTAGAGCGGGGCTTCCACGGGCTTATTCACCGTCAGTTCGTGCCCATGGGCAGTCGCTCGGTCAGCGGCATCATCTATCAGGGTGGCACGATCCTGCACACCGCACGTAGCGAGGAGTTCAAGTCGCCGGAGGGGCGGGAACGTGCGGCGCGGAATCTGGCGCAGGCTGGCATAGATGGCCTCGTCGCCATCGGCGGTGACGGAACCTATCGGGGAGCAGTAGCGCTCGCGGCGGAGCATAGCGTCTCGATTATCGGTGTGCCAGGAACCATAGACAACGACATCCGTGGCACCCTCTACACGATCGGTTTCGATACAGCCGTCAACACAGCTCTGGATAGCATTGACCGCATTCGCGACACCTCAGAGGCTCACGAGAAGGTCTCGATCGTGGAGGTCATGGGCCGCATGTCGGGCTTCATCGCCCTCGAAGCAGGTCTCGCGGGCGGCGCAGAAGCCGTGCTGATCCCTGAGAGGCCGGTGGATTACGAGGCACTGGCGCTCGCCGTCAGGCGATGGCAGGCCGAAGGCAAGCGCTCGAGCATCATTGTCGTGGCCGAGGGCGCGGCGAAGGGCGAGTCCGTAGCGCGCGAGCTCGAGGCAAGGGCCGGCGTGAGTGCGAGGCTGACGGTCCTCGGATACATCCAGCGTGGCGGCCGACCGACCGCCAGAGACCGGGTCCTGGCCACGCGGTTTGGCCACCATGCGGTGCGGTTGCTCCTGGAGGGCCATGCTGGACTCATGGTGGGCTTGGGAGAAGGTGAGCAGATCGCAACGTGCCCCATGGAGCGCGTCATGGAGGGGCCCCGCCAACCGGACAACGCCTTGCTAGACCTGATCGCGGTCACGGCGACGTAAGCACTTCAGAGTCCGGCTGGTCCACGGAGCATGACGTAGAGAGAGATGAGCGCATGAAGATCGAGGACTTTCGGCGTGCCATCCGACGGGAGTTTGGCCCGAACCTGGAGCATGCCACGCCTGCCAACGTGCGGGAGTTCCTGAACGAGCTGTCCCTGCGTCAGCACGAGACGAGGCTGCGACGCCGAATTGTCCTCGACGAGCCCAAGACGACCTACGAGGAGATCCTCAAGGACTTCTTCTCGCGAGTTCTCGATTTCCCGTCTGACGAAGCCCTCATTCTCCTGTGGACCATGGCCTTCGAGCTATCGTTCGAGATGCTGCAGCACCACCTCGCGGACCGCTTCGATGTGCTTTTCCGTGATGCAGACGAGAACGACTGACTAGGCGCTGAACACGGTCTGGGGCAGTGGTGGGACCAGACCCAGTGAGGCAGCATCGCCGAGGAATCGTTGAACCGCCGTGCGGCCACGTTCGCCCAAGTCCACAGTCCAGTCGTTGACGTACATGCCCACGAACTGATCCGCCGTTTCCGTCGGAAGACCCCTGGCGAATTGCAGCGCATGTTCCAGCGCTTCGCGTCGGTTCTCGAGACCTGCGAGAATGCTGGCACGGAGCGCCTGGGACGCCGCGTTCGACACATCCATGGGAAGGTCCCGGCGGATGACGTTGAGGCCCAGCGGCAGGGGGAGACCAGTACCGGCAAGCCACCACTCTCCAAGATCGAGCACTTGCGTGAGTCCCAGGCTACCGTAGGTAAGCTGTCCCTCGTGAATAATAAGGCCAGCATCTGCCTCCCCGGCTGCAACCATCTCCATGATCCGATCGAACGGTGCGACGACGTATCGCGGAGGTTCGCCGCTGCTCGACGACGGTCGTCCGTGCCACCAAAGGAGAAAGGCCAGAAACGCGCTCGTGAGCTTGCCAGGAACGGCCAGGCGCTTGCCGGCAAGCTCTTCCGGAGCAATCGGCTGACGCACGACCACCTTCGGACCGTATCCATCGCCCATGCTGGCGCCGTGGGGCAAGATCAGGTAACGATCGGCGACGAAAGCGTAAGCGTGTGCCGAGACCGCGGTGATCTCGAGACGGCCTTCCAGCGCCCACTGGTTCAGCGTTTCGATGTCTCGCAAGATGTGCTCGAACTCCAACCCGGACGCCGTAACGCGTCCCGAAGCCAATCCCCAGAACATGAACGCATCATCCGAGTCCGGGCTATGGCCGAGTCTCAGACGGGTCAAAGTAGCCTCCCGTGCGGTTCTCGGTGGAGTGCCCGCCGGCACGCCCCACCATCGCACCTCTGATGGTACCCGAAGCCGATCCGAGGAAAGCGCTCTCGCGGCTGAAGGATTCCCCGACAAGACGTCCGAATAGAAGCTAGGATCACCTTCCATGGAACGAGGTGCTGGAATGAAAGTAGCCATGATTGGCGCTGGCGGCATGGCGCGCACGCACGCCCAGTGCTACCAGCGGATGCCCGACGTGTCCGTAGCGGCGGTCTTCGATAGCAGTGCAGAAGCAGCCGATAAGCTGGCCAGGGATGTGGGGGCGACCGCCTATAGCGACGCTGGCGCCATGCTCGATCAGACCGAACCGGACGTTGTGGATGTCTGCGTGCCGACGCCGTGGCATGCCGAGTACGTATGTATGGCCGCCGAGGCTCGGCCCAAGGGGATCGTCGTCGAGAAGCCCATGGGGCGAACTGTGGCGGATTGCGCGCGCATGATGGAAGCATGTCGCAGAGCGGGGGTGCCTCTGTTCCCCGCCCATGTGCTCCGATTCTTCCCAGAGTATGCCTTGGCGCGCACGCAGGTCCTCTCGGGTGCTGTGGGAACAGTGGCTTGCGTGCGGACACGTCGCGGTGGACCCTTCCCGCGCGCCTGGAACAACTGGTACGGCAGGATGGAGTTGAGCGGCGGGGTCATACTGGATCTCATCATCCACGATTTCGACTGGCTCCGGTGGACGTTTGGCGAAGTGGAGCGGGTCTTCGCGTACGGGCTTGCCGCTGGCCAGGGGGCGTCAGCGGAGGTGACGAAGGACTACGCCCTCGTTACGCTCCGCTTCGCGTCTGGCGTCATAGGGCACGTCGAGGGAACATGGGCCGATCCGGGAGGCTTCAAGGTGGCCATCGAGATTGCCGGTCAGGAAGGGCTTCTCGAGTACAACTTCAACCAACCCACGTCCCCGGCATACATCGCGGCTCTGGAGGGGCCTGCCGGCTCAGGTCCCGGGGTAGCGGTTCCCGAGAACCCGACGGCCGAAAGTCCTTACTACCTCGAGCTCGCGCACTTCGTATCGTGCCTGCGCACGGGCGCACAGCCATCCATCACACCGGAAGACGGCAAGGAGGCGGTCCGCATCGCCCTGGCGGCCATAGACTCGGCGGCCACTGGAAGACCGGTCCAACTGCGATAGGATGAAGACGAGAGGAAGGCAAGCGATGAACGTGAAGATCGGTATTCTGAGCATGGCTCATATGCACGCGTACAGCTACGCGGCAGCCATCCGCGCGATCGAGGGCGCGGAGCTCGTTGGCATTGCAGATCACGACGCCGAGCGGGCCAGAGCGGCGGCGCAGCAGTTCGGGACCAAGGCGTTCGACAGCTACGAGGCGTTGCTGTCGGCGGACATAGATGCGGTGGTGATCGGGTCGGAGAACGTCCGGCACCGGTCTCTCTGCGAGATGGCGGCGTCTGCGCGCAAGCACGTTCTCTGTGAGAAGCCGCTTGCCACGACGGTAGAGGACGGGGAGGCCATGATCGCCGCGTGCCATGCCAGTGGCGTTCAGCTCATGACCGCGTTCCCGTGCCGATTCAGTCCTGCCATGGCCAGGCTGAAAGCATGCGTGGACAGTGGCCAAGCGGGTGCTGTACTTGCCATTCGTGGCACCAACCGCGGACGCTGTCCATTTGGTTGGTTTGTGGACAAGAGTCTGAGTGGAGGCGGTGCCGTCATAGACCATACCGTGCATGTGACAGATCTCATGCGCTGGCTGCTCCAGGATGAGGTCAGCAGCGTCTACGCCGAGGTGTCCAACCGCATGTTCGGGAAGGAGTTCGATGACATCGGCTTCCTGTCCATGCGGTTCCGGAAGGGCGTCTTCGCGACGCTGGACAGCTCCTGGTCGCGACCGAAGTCGTTCCCAACGTGGGGCGATGTGACGCTCGCAGTGGTGTGCGAGAGGGGTACTCTGTACCTGGACATGTTTTCCCAGAACCTCGTACTGTACTCCGACAAGATGGGCGGCGTTTCGTGGCACATGTGGGGAAGCAATATAGATGAGCTGATGCTCCGGTCGTTCGTTGCGGCGGTGCGGGACGAGACACCTGTGCCCGTGACAGGCGAGGATGGACTGCGTGCGGCCGAAGTTGCTCTGGCCGCGTATCGGTCGGCATCGGAAGGAACGGTCGTCACCTTACGTTAGCAGCAACCCGAATCTGAGTGACGGTGCCCGAAGGAGGGGGCCGCATGGACAACGTCAACATTGGCGTTATCGGGTGTGGCAAGATGGCGCGCGATCTAGCCCACAGGTGTATGCGGCTGGGGCGTTGCCGTATCGCGGCGGTCTACGATCCGGACCCCAATGCTTTGGCGGATGCAGCGGCCGATCTCGCCGCCGAGCCGGTCCATGAGCTTGGCGCGCTGTGTGCGCGGGCTGATGTGGACGCCGTAATCGTCGCCTCGCCTCCAGGGGCACACTTGGAGGGCGTGCTTGCCGCTGCCGCAGCCCGCAAGGCGATCTATTGCGAGAAGCCGCTTGGCATCTCCGTGGCCGAATGCGACAAGATGATCGCAGCCTGCCGGAAGGCCGGCGTGCCCTTGTTCGTCGGGCATGTACTACGTCTGTTCCCGCTTTTTCGACACTCGCTTCGTCTCATTGCCGACGGCGTCATCGGCAAGCCGCGCGCCATCTCGGTAACACGCGCAGGCTACGGCACTATGTTTCACTCGGGATGGCGCGCGCGACGAAGCCTCGCGGGTGGCCTCCTCTACGAAGTCCATGTGCACGAACTGGACTACATGCGCGCCGTCATGGGGCAGCCAGTGAGGGTCACGGCGAGGGTGGACAATATCCTCGGCGGCATGGAGTACGAGGATCAATGCTTCGTGCTCGTTGATTTTGCCAATGGCGGCTCGGGCTTCTTGCATGGCAGTATGTCTTCACCCATTGGGGAGTATCGAGTGCATATCCAGGGTACTGGCGGCAACATTGTCCACGGAGGGTTCTCTGGCTCACTCAGGTTCCAGAAGGTGGGAGGGCAGGTGGAGGAGGTGCACCAGGCAGATGTCGGTGGACAGAACCCCTACGAACGAGAACTGACTTCGTGGATCGACTCTCTCACCTTCGGCACCGAGCCTCTATTCACAGGCGAGGATGGCCGCATCGCTGTGGCCATGGCAGAATGCGCCTATCGCTCTGCCGCATCGGGCCGACCGGTGCCGCTCTCGGAGGTCCTCACAGCCAGCGGTTAGCTACCGCCGTCGCCCAGGTCCACAGGACGAGGTAGGCAGGGATAGCGAACCTCAGCGTCCATCGCGCCGTGACAGGGAACCGCTTCCTGGCCAGCTCGGCTACGGTGATCGGTCCGGCGATGAAGAGAACCTTGACCAGGACGAATGGCACCGAACCGTGCATGAGGAGTCCTGCCATGAGCGGATTACCCTCCCATGCCTTACCCGTCGCAAGCAGGTATGTTGTCGCAAGCAGGTCCGCGAGACCTATGGCTGCGAGCAGCACCGACTCTGGAAGAACGTGGCGGTCCACGACGACACCTGTACAACCCCGTCGGATGACCCTCGAGCGGTGACCGAGCTAGAGGCGCCACCCTCTGCGGTACCGCCTGCGGAGATACTTCTCGGCCTCTGGTGTTCCTGGCAGCTTCATGTGTCTGGCGTCCCAGGAGAGCCGCTGGCCGGAGCGGTACGCCACGTTGCCAAGAAGAACCGCTTCGGTTAGCGGTCCGGCATAGGAGAAGTCGCATAGGGCCGGCGTACGGGTCTTGCATCCTTCGATCCACTCGGCATGATGACCGATGCTGTCCGGTATGGAAGGGGTAGGTGGCACCCAGTCTTGGAACTTTTCTTTGGGCAACAGCACGTGCCGCCCATAGTCGGCCAGGAGCATACCGTCGGAGCCGACGAAGAGCGTGCCGTTTCCCCACTCGGGTAGCAGTCCCTCTTCGAAGTAATGGGGCCGACGCCCGCTGTACCAGGTCAGGTTGACCGGAGGAAGCTCGCCTCGCGCTGGAAACGTGTACCGAACAATGAGCCATGCAGGGCAGCTCTCGGGATGGACGGGTGGTCCCTCGGCCTCGATGGTTTCGGGAACCCGCAGGTCCAATGCCCAGAAAGGGAGGTCCATGTGGTGGCATGCCATGTCGCCGAGGAGGCCATTGCCGAAATCCCACCAGCCGCGCCATTGGAAAGGGGCGTAAGCGGGGTGATAGGGCCGCTCCGGCGCCGGTCCGAGCCAGAGGTCCCAGTGAAGCCCAGGCGGTACCGGGGGCTGATCTGTCGGACGATCGCCTGGGCTGTAGCTGCCGCCGCACCAGACGTGCACTTCCCGAATGCTTCCGATGGCACCGGACCTGATCGCCTCGACCACTCGACGATAGTTCGATTCGGCGTGGATCTGCGTGCCCATCTGGGTGATACGCTTGCGGCGTCGGGCAAGATCGGTAAGCCGGCGAACCTCGACGACGTTGTGAGCCAACGGCTTCTCGCAGTAGACGTCGAGATCCGCTTGCATAGCCATGGATGCGGCTGGTGCATGGGTGTGATCGGGCGTGCTGATCACAACGGCGTCGAGCTTGCTCTTGTCTATCATGCGCCGGAAATCCGTGAACCTGGCTGCTTCTGGGAAGTCCTGGGCACAGCGGTCGAGGTAGGATTCATCCACATCGCAAATAGATGTGATCTGCTCGCTAGCCACCCCATCCAGGTTCGCCCTGCCGCGGTTGGCGACGCCGATAATACCGATGGATAGGCGCTCGTTGGCCTGGTAGGTACGGGCTGTCGCTGGGCTGACGCCCACGAGCAGCCCGGCTCCAGCTATTGCCGCCTGACCGACGAACTCCCGGCGCGATGTGCGGCTCACTTCTGCTTCCCCTCTACAGACTTCTGTGGCTGGATCTCGCGGATGTAGATGTTTCGGAAGAACAACTGGCTACCGTGGTGCTGGAGTTCGATCTGGCCCGAGGGATAGATTGGCTTGTCCCGCTCCCAGTAGTTCTCCATGGTTACGCCTCGCACGACGAGAACATCGTTGAGGAAGACATGCACCTTCTCTCCGACCATGAGGATACGGAAGCGGTTCCACTCGCCTGGAGGGTTATCGGCCTTCGCAAGCGGCTGGCTCGGGTTCTTCTGATTGTTGTACAACCCGCCGGAGCCGATAGGATTGTCCCAGATCTGAACCTGCGGACTACCGCGCAGATAGATGCCGCTATCGCCGCCAGGCGGGATCTTCCAGTCCACGAGGAGCTCGAAATCGGCGTAGTCCTTGGCAGTGCAGAGGCTGTTGTTCTTACCGTCGTAGACGATGGTGCCGTCCTGCACCTTCCAATGCTTCAGCATCTCCACATCCGCCGCACGCTGGGCTTCTGCCAACTGGTCGGCGGTCATCCGTGCGCGACTGACAGGATCGCCCACAAGGGCCTTCCAGCCACGGAGATCGCGGCCGTTGAACAAGGCTTTGAAACCTGGTGGAGGTGTGTTCGCATGCTCGGGCTTGGAGAGGTCACGGATCCGGATGTTCCGGAACTCGACCTTGCTGGGGCCGTGGCCCAGGAAGCCGATGTGACCGATACTTCGGAGCATGCCGGGATGTTCCATGAGTATCTCGGGGTCCGTGATCTGGTTCAGGTCGGCGTCCACCACCTTCTTGCCGTTGATCCTCACGGTGATGTGCCTGCCAATGGCCGTTATCTCTTCTTTGTTCCATTCCCCGGCAGGCTTGGGAGCGCCCCGCTTGGCAGGAACCACGCGGTAGATAGAACCGCAATACTGGCCAGGGAGCAGATTCGCGTACATGGGATCGTAGTCGTCGAGAATCTGGACCTCCATTCCCACGTAGGCCGCATCGCCACCCAGAGGCGCGCGGATGCCCACCCCATTGTTGCCGGCTTTGTCCAGTCGGTACTCGAATCGGAAGATGAAGTCGGAGTACTGCTTCTCGGTGTAAAGGCTGCCGCCGCCATCCGCAGGTGCCACGAGGACCCCGTTCTCCACAATGTAGCCCTGACCAGCCTTACCGACTAGGACCCACCCATCCAGGTCACGGCCATTGAAGAGCGATACGAACCCTGGCTCGACCGCGGCACGAACCGGCAGAGCCACGGCAGCCGTTAGCCAGATTGCTACCACCACGAGACGCGCATACCCGGACTTCATACTTTCCTCCCTGACTCCCCGCAAGAACGGAATACTCTGCCAGACGCGAGTGGCGCTGGCCAAGAGACGTTTCGCCATCGCCATGGCATCCTCCTGCAGTCTCGACGCAGTCCACGTGGAGAGCAAGATCGAGATCGGGCCGGTGTCTAGCAAATACGAGGCAGGAGTTCGCCGCTCAGCGTGTCCACGGGGCGCTCGCCGCCGATAGTTCGGAGGATGACCTCTCCCGTACCTGTTTCGCGGACGCTGCCGATGCGGACCGCATTCGCCGAGACTGCGCTCTGACGTAGGATGGCCAGGGCAGCATCCGCCTGTTCCTCTGGCACGAACGCCACGAACCGTCCCTCGTTGGCGACGTGCAATGGGTCGAATCCCATCAACTCGCAGGCACTCAGCACGTTCGGCGCCACAGGAATCGCCTCATCGTCTATGGCGATGGTGCAGCGCGCCGTTTCGGCGATCTCCACCAGGGCGCTGGCCAATCCCCCGCGGGTTAGATCACGCATGCAGCGGACATCCACGCCTGCCTCGGCCATGCGGAGGACAGGTTCGGCCAGTGGTGCGCAGTCGCTCTCTATCTGCCCGCTGAACTCGAACCCTTCCCGAGCCGCCATGACGGCAATACCGTGGCGTGCCAGATCGCCGCTGAGCAGCACGGCGTCGCCAGGGCGCACAGCATCTGGCCCGATACGGTGCGGATAGACGACCCGTCCAATGCCCGAGGTGGTGATGTACATGCCGTCGCAGCGACCGCGTTCTACGACCTTCGTGTCGCCGGTTACTATCCGTACGCCGGTCGCGTGAGCAGCATCGCGCATGGTCTCGACAACGCGCAGTAGGGTCGCCATGGGCAGGCCCTCTTCGAGCACGAATGCAGCGCTGAGCCAGAGCGGCTCGGCACCAGCCATGGCCAGGTCGTTCACCGTGCCGTTGACGGCGAGCTCGCCGATGCTCCCGCCGGGGAAAAAGAGAGGCCGTACGACGTAAGCATCCGTCGTGAAGGCGAGTCGCTCCCCAATCCCTCGAGCCAGCTCGGCCGCGTCGTGGAGAGCGGAGTGCTCGCCCGGACCGAATGCCCGTACGAACACGCCTTCGATAAGATCTCGCATGAGGCGCCCCCCTCCGCCGTGTGCCATGACGACGTCGGGGTACCGCTGGAGCGGCAGAGGGCAGGTCAAGGTGAAATCGCTCATAGTGTGCGCTCGTTCGATGGCCTGGGTCTGTACCGATAGTAGGCGGCACATGCCCCCTCTGACGAGACCATGGTAGCTCCCAAGGGATGCTCAGGCGTGCACTCCGTTCCGAACGCAGGGCATTCCGTCGGTCGTTTCACTCCCTGAAGAACGAGGCCGCTAATACAGATCGAGGATTCCGCCACGTGGATGTCTCCAACGTCGAAACGCAGTTGCGCATCGAAAGACGAGTACTCCGGCCGCAGGCCCAGACCACTCGCGGGTATGAGCCCAATGCCACGCCACTTGCGGTCCACTACCTCGAACACGCGGTCAACGAGGGCCATGGCCGCACGGTTGCCTTCTCGCTTGACGGAACGCGCGTACTCGTTGAGCACGTTGCAGGTACCCGCCTCGAGTTGCTTCACGCACATGTACACACCCTGCAGGATGTCCAGCGGCTCGAAGCCCGTGACAACAATGGGGACACCATACTCCGCTGCGATGTTCTCGTACTCGGTGTAGCCCGTCACGGTGCAAACGTGACCCGCTGCTAGGAAACCGTGAACGGCTGAGTCGGGTGAACTCATGATGGCCCGAAGGGCCGGTGGCACGAGCACATGGGAGACGAGAATGCTGAAGTTTGTCAAGCCGGCGGCTCGAGCCAGTTCGACCGCTGCGGCGTTGGCCGGCGCCGTGGTCTCGAACCCAACGGCGAAGAAGACGACTTCGCGGTCAGGGTTGCGACGTGCAATGTCCACTGCATCGGCCGGCGAGAAGACCACCCGGACATCGGCGCCGGCCGCGCGTGCCGACATGAGGTCGCGGCCAGATCCAGGCACTCGGAGCATGTCACCGAAAGAACAGAAGATGACCTCTGGCCTGGCCGCAATGGCGATGGCGCGATCCACGAGCTCAACCGGCGTAACGCAGACAGGGCAGCCCGGGCCGTGAATCAAGCTTACGGAGGGTGGCAGCATCTGGTCCAGTCCGAAGCGAATGATGGCATGCGTCTGACCACCGCAGACTTCCATGATCTTCCACGAGCGCGTCGTGATAGAGGCGAGACGCTCGGCAACGCGTCGGACATCTTCAGGACGCCGGTACTCTTCGACGTACTTCATTCGGCTGCGACAAGACCTTCCGAGGCTTCCTCCATCTCGCGCAGGTACTGGAGGGTCTGGCGGGCTTCCTCCTCATCCAATCGGCTAATAGCGAAGCCAACATGGACGATGACATAGTCGCCGACACCGGCTTCCGGCACCAGCGATAGGTTCACTTCTTTCTGGACACCGCCGAAATCGGCGACGCCCGTCCGTTCGAGCTCCGATTGCCCGTGCTCCGGTTCCCTTATGCTCATCACCCGCCCGGGTATGGCGAGACACATCCGTGATCTTCCTTTCTGATGCGACGTGCAACAGCATACGCTTGTCCCAGTGCGATACCACCATCGTTGGGAGGAACGCGCTGGTGCCAGTAGACACGAAATCCGGCCTGCTGCAGGGATTCGACGGTACGTTCCGTAAGGTAGCGGTTTTGGAAGCAACCGCCAGACAAGACCACATTCGGTTCCCCTACGGAGCGTGCCACGTTCAGGATACCTGCAACCAGCGCCTCATGAAAGCCTCGCGCAATGGCCGCCACGGATACTCCGCTACGGACGTCCTCCAGAACGTCGCGGACCATGCCTTCCCAGTCGAGCACAATCTCTGCGTCCGTCGCGGCTATTTCTAGCGAGTACGACGCCGGCGCCACATTGCTTCGAATACACCACTCGAGTTCCATAGCAGCCTGGCCCTCGAATCGGCTGATCGTGCGAACGTTGGTGATGGCCGCGATTGCGTCGAAAAGACGGCCTGCGCTGGTAGTCCATGGCGAGTTCACACCTGCTTCCATCATGCGCAGCCAGGCAGCGTGTTCGCCGGCGAAAAGGTTCAGGGCTATCCGAGGTGCTTCGTTGCCGAGGATGGCGTAGAGCACCCCGGCTGCCGCTCGGCGAGGCTCTCTAGCAGCCACATCGCCTCCGGGGAGACGGAACGGCCGCAGGTGCCCGACACGTCTGAACCCATCGGCAGTCGGCATCAGGAACTCGCCACCCCAGATCGTGCCATCGGCACCGAGACCCGTACCGTCCCAGGAGACGCCGAGTGGCGCGCCGTCGAGACCGTTATCCGCCATGCACGAGAGCACGTGAGCGTAGTGGTGCTGAACAGGTTCAACAGATGGGCGCGGATGGACAGCCCCGATCTCGTCGGCCAGGCGATATGCCTCGGTGGTCGAGGCATAGTCCGGATGGAGATCGGCTGCAATCACCGCCGGCGGCTGTTCGTAGAGGCTGCAGAGGTCTCTGATCACTCTCGCATGCGCCCGGCGAGCCGGCGTCGTATCGAGGTCGCCGATATGCTGACTGATGTAGACGGACGTGCCCACAGCGAGTGCAACGCTTGCCTTCAGATGCGGCCCAACGGCGGCCGTTACGGGACATACTGCGGGCAACGTCACCGGAAGAGGCGCATAGCCCCTCGCCCTGCGCAACACCTGCTCTCGGCCGAGAATGACCCGCACGATGGAGTCGTCCACATGCCGAGCTATGGGACGGTTATGCACCAAGAACAGGTCAGCAACGCCCCTGAGGCGGTGCAGTGCCTCGTGTTCATCGGTACAGATGGGTTCATCCGAGATGTTACCGCTTGTCGCGACGATGGGCCGCGCCACTCGGTCCATGAGTAGGTGATGGAGGGGTGTGTACGGGAGCATGATGCCTAGTTGGGGATTTCCTGGCGCGACATTCGCGGCGAGCCGATCCTCAGCTTCCTCCGTTTTCCGCAGGAGAACGATCGGGCGTTCGGGGCCGGTGAGAAGGCGCTCCTCGAGAGGCGAGACGTTGCACACCTGGCGCACATACGCGAGCTCCGGACACATGAGCGCCAGTGGTTTCTCCTCTCGGCGCTTTCGCATACGTAGTCGGGCCACCGCCTCTGGATTCGTAGCGTCCACGACGAGGTGGAAGCCGCCTAGCCCCTTGACGGCGACGATGCTACCAGCCAGAATCGCTTCGGCCGCCGTGGTAATGGCGTCCGCGCTACCCGCTACTATGACGCCTTCACTATCCCATAGCTCCAGATGCGGGCCGCATACCGGACATGCGTTGGGCTGGGCATGGAAGCGGCGATCGAGGGGGTCCTCGTACTCCGCCTGACAATCCGGACACATCCGGAACCGTTCCATCGTCGTGTGGGGCCGGTCGTAAGGAAGCCGAAGGATGATGCTGTAGCGCGGTCCGCAGTTGGTACAGTTGATGAAGGGGTAGCCGTATCGCCGATCGGACGTATCTCGCAGCTCGCGCAGGCAGTCCTCGCACGTCGCGATGTCCGGCAGAATGAAGGCGCGGCGAGCGCCCTCCTGGACGCTATGGCGAATCTCGAAGCGCTCGTATCCTACTGGGTCCAAGTGCGTGGCCTCCAAGCTCTGAATGGAGGCGTGTGGGGGATGCTCGCGCTGGGAGCGGATGAGGAACTCCTCTGCGATCGGGGCAGGTCCCTCGACCTCTACAATGGCGCCGTCTGGCGTGTTGGCGACCCAACCACGGAGTTTCAGCTCGGTGGCAAGCCGATACAGGAACGGTCGAAACCCGACGCCTTGGACCGCGCCTCGGTAGACGGCACGGAGGCGCGTGCTCATCTGCTCGGTTGACATGGCCGGTGGGATTACGCTCCGCTCCGGCTAAGTTCGGTCATGGCCTCCCGTTGGAGCGCCTGCACGGTGCCGATGGCCGCCAGATTGACGATGTCCTGAACCTCTGCAGTGCGCATGACGACGTGGACTGCCTTCCTCATACCCACAAGTATGGGGCCGATGACGTCGGCGTTCCCGAGACGATGGACAAGCTGCCAAGCGGCCGTGCCCGCCTCCAGGCTGGGGAAGATGAGAACGTTGGCGCGGTCGTCCAGCCGACTACGTGGGTATGTAGCCAGCAGGGTAGCAGCCGACAGCGCAACTTCCACGGACACCTCGCCGTCCACGACAAGGTCCGGCTGGCGAAGACGTATGATCTCCACCGCCTGACGAACCTTCTCTGACCGTGGGTGGCGGACGCTGCCGAAGTCGGAGAAACTGATCATAGCGATCCGCGGTTCGACGTCGAAGTCGCGGGCGAGCTTGGCGGTGCGAAGGGCGACGTTGGCAAGGCTGTCTGCGTCGGGGTCAATGTTCACAGCGGCGTCCGCGAAGAAGAGCACGTCATAGCGGGTGGCGATGAGGTAGACGCCAGCGGCGATTCGACAATCCGGCAGTGTCTTGATGACCTGCAGCAAGGGGCGCAGAGCATCTCCGTAGTTGGACCGCAGGCCAGTGATGAGCGTGTCCGCCTCGCCGAGATCCACCATGAGCGCACCGAGGTAGTTGGGTTGGAGCACCAGCTCTTCAGCCTCCGTCCTCGTTACGCCCTTACGCCATCGCAAATCGTAGAGACGCTCCGCACAGCGCTTTCGAAGGTCCGGATCGGCAGGATCCGCGATGGTGACTCCAGACAGCTCGATCTGCAGCTCGCTGGCTTTCGCTGCAATGGTTCGCGGATCCGCAAGCAGGATCGGATGGGCCAGTTTCTCCTCGGCCAACTGATGAGCTGCGCGTATCATCTTCTCGTGGTCACCGTTCACAAGAAGGACACGTCGAGGTGACCGCCGCGCCTTGTTCATGACAACCCGCATCATCTCACGGCCCTTGCCCATTCTGGCCTCGAGCTCGTCACGATAATGGTCGAGGTCAATGCTGATACGCGCGACGCCAGTCTCCATGGCTGCCTGCGCAACCGCTGGGGCGACCCAGAGCATGGCACGCGGATCGAAGGGTTTGGGGATCAGGTAGTCCGGGCCAAAGTGCAACGACGTGACACCATAGGCAGCCGTCACCGAATCTGGGACATCCTCTCGAGCGAGGGCGGCCAGTGCTCGAGAGGCTGCCACCTTCATAGCATCATTGATGTAGGCTGCCCGAACGTCCAGGGCGCCGCGGAAGATGAAGGGAAAGCCCAGCACGTTGTTGACCTGGTTCGGGTAATCGGACCTGCCAGTGGCGACGATGGCATCCGGTCTGGCCGCCCGGGCGTCGTCGAAGGTAATCTCGGGGTCGGGATTGGCCAGAGCGAAGATGATGGGACGCGCAGCCATGCGCCGGACCATCTCCTGTGTCACAGCGCCGGCCACGGATAAGCCGACGAGTACATCAGCATCCACGAGGGCCTCAGCGGCCGTCCGCGCGTCCGTTTTCGCTGCGAAGGCTTGTTTCACAGGATTCATGTGGGACGAGCGGCCCTCGTAGATCACGCCCTCACGGTCGCAGAGGACGATGTTCTCGCGACGCGCACCGAGCAGAACATAGTACCGCGCAGTGGCGATGGCGGCCGCCCCCGCGCCCAGGAAGACGATGCGAACATCTTCGATGCGCTTACCGATGAGCTCCAAGGCGTTGAGCAGAGCAGCGCCTGTGATGATAGCCGTGCCGTGCTGGTCATCGTGAAACACAGGAATGCTGCATTCCGCCTCCAGTCGCTGTTCGATCTCGAAACATTCGGGAGCACGAATGTCCTCGAGATTGATACCGCCGAACGCCGGCTCGAGCAAGCGTACGGTGCGGATGAATTCCTCCGGGTCCTCAGTGGCGACTTCGATATCTACCGCGTTGACATCGGCCAGGCGCTTGAAGAGCACGGCCTTGCCTTCCATGACCGGTTTCGCAGCCAGTGCGCCGATGTTCCCCAGCCCGAGAACGGCGGTTCCGTTGGTGATGATGGCCACCAGGTTCGCCTTGTTCGTGAACCTGTAGGCGCTGTCCGGGTCCTCGGCTATGCGCAGGCACGGTGCTGCAACCCCGGGAGTGTATGCCAGCGAGAGGTCACGCTGCGTCCGGCACGGTTTGGTGGGAGCAATCTCCAACTTGCCGGCAGGGGGCCGGCTATGATACTCCAGCGCTTCGTTGTCGAGCGTCGCCATTGACATACTCCTTTTCCACACGCTGTCCTAACCAGTCGTACCACTGCTCGAGTCCCTCACCCGTGCGTGCAGAGGTCAGGACGACATCCGCTTGAGGGGCGATAGCATGAACATTCGCGAGAGCTGTCTGGCGATCGAATCCTACGGCCTCGGCAATGTCCATCTTGGTCAGCACCACCACATCCGCAGTCTTGAACAGGGTGGGATACTTCAGCGGCTTGTCCTCACCTTCAGTGACTGACATGAGCACTGCACGGACATGCTCACCGAGCTGAAACGCCGCAGGACAGACCATGTTGCCGACATTCTCGATGAAGAGAATGCGAGGACGGGCTGGTGCAATCTCCGGAAGGGCTCTTTCGATCATCCCCGCGTCCAGATGGCAGATATCCAGCGTGTTAATCTGCACGACAGGTGCGTTCCCTGTCGCCAACCGCCTCGCATCGTTGTCGGTGGCCAGGTCCCCGACGATGACAGCCAAGGGCAGGGTAGGCGATAGGTCGCGGAGGGTCCGTTCCAGGAGCGACGTCTTCCCGGAACCAGGCGACGATAGCATATTGACGGCGAGGCACCGCCAAGACGAGATCAGCGCGCGGTTCCTGTGTGCAACAGTGTCGTTCTTTTCGAGGACGGTCTCGTTGACGACTATCGTACGTGGTGCGGAGGTTGGCGCCATCGTTCTCAGGATACCTCCATGGATACCAACTCCATCTCCCGGCCCTGAACGATCGTGGCACTGAGCTCGCCGCAATCTGGGCACGTGAAGATGGGTCCTTCGGGGGTGAACTCCTTACCACATCCCGTGCACCGGCAGCGCGCTGGCACTCTCTCGATCTCCAGCTCCGCCCCGCTGGCCGGCGTGTCATTGCTCAGGACCTCGAACGCGAAGGTGAGTGCGTCCATCGCAACACCCGAAAGCTCGCCAATGCGCATGGTGATACGGTGGATGCGTGTGGCCTGTTGCGCTTCTGCGTGCTGGATAGCGATGCGCAGCGTGCTATCCATGATGCTCAGTTCGTGCATGATTCAGATGGACGATACTTGGTCGAGAGCCATGGCAGTTACCACCCGCGCCGCCTCCTGTGCTCCGCGAAGGGCTGTTGGCGACAGGCTGAAGCCAAATGCGAACTCCTCGGCCGGAATGGTTATGAGCCAAGCTTCGGGGACCTGTCCGTCCAGGGCGCGTGCGATAGCAAGAAGCTGGGCCGGGGAGAGCGTATGTCCCAGCCCCGGCGGGGTGGCCGTCTCCGCCTCGAGCCGCATGACATTCACTTCGTTGTTCACATCGGGTAGGCGGGCATCGAGGAAGATGACGCGATCGTAGGCGTTCAACGTCGCTGCAAGGTCGGGAGTTAGCTGATGAACGCAGAGGACGGTTCCCGGGAAAGCAGAATTCCCTTCCAGCAACTGCGCGGCGTAGTGGGCAGCACCATCATCGCCCCTCAATGGGTTGCCGAAGGCAAGAACGAGAAGGCTGCGGGACTGCCGCAGCCTTTCTCGCTCCATATGGCGTTCAGGACCGCTCCAGATGGTGCACCACCTCGCCGGTAGGCGCGACGATGTCCAGGGAGATGGGCATCTGGCCCATGGCATGAGTCGAGCAACTCAGGCACGGGTCGAAGCACCGGATCCCTGCCTCCACCCGGTTCAGCAACCCCTCGGCTATCTCGTGCCCGCGAATGTAATGACGGGCGATCTGAGCGACGGTGCGGTTCATGGCGACGTTGTTCTGACCCGTCGAGATGATCAGGTTGACGAACGTGAGCCTACCGTACTTATCTACGCGGTAATGATGGAACAGCGTGCCGCGCGGCGCTTCGCTCACTCCTACGGATTCGAGCGCATTCACGCCCGCGTCGGCTCGGAGGCGTTCGCCCATGATATCCGGATCGTCTATGAGCCGTTCGATATTCTCCAGAGCGCAGAGGATCTCGATGAGCCGCGCCTGATGGTAGAGGAACGACGAGTTGACAGCGGTGCTCGCTCCACGGAATTCGCGAAGCTCGGCATCCGCAAGGGGCGTGCCCATGCGATCGCACACGTTCAGGCGTGCGAGCGGACCGACACGGTAGCAGCCGTCCGGATAGCCCATGGGCTTGTAATAGGGGAACTTCAGGTAGGACCACGGCTCTACTGCTTCACCGATGAACGACTGATAATCCTGGGCGCTCAGTCCGTCTGCGATGATGTTGCGAGCGCTATCCACGAACCGCAAATGGCCATCGTGATGCTCCCATGTTCCGTCCGGTGCTACCAATCCCATGTAGAGGCTCGGGAAGTTGCCGAAGATCTGGGACTCCCTGCCGTACTGGTTCAGCAGCCCCTTGAAGAGATCCAGGGCCATCTTGGTAGTCTCGAAGGCCTCCGGCAGCCGCTGGCGAATGTCCTCACGCGCTTCTTCAGTCAGAGCTGAGCGGACTCCGCCCGGGGTGGCCCAAGCGGGGTGGATCTTGCTGCCGCCCAAGTGACGGATGACATCCTGCCCGAACTGCCGCAGTCGGATGCCCCTCCTGGCAAGCTCGGGATTAGCCTTGATGAGGCCGAAAACGTTCCTGCTTGCCGGTTCGCTATCGAAGCCGAGGAGAAAGTCGGGGGCGCTCAGATGAAAGAAACTGAGCGCGTGGGATTGGGTGATCTGGCCCAGGTTCATGAGGCGTCGAAGCTTGTTGGCAGTGGGGGAGATCTGAACCGCAAGTATTCCGTCACCCGCCTTGGCCGAGGCCAGGATGTGGCTGATGGGGCATATGCCACAAATGCGGGCGGTGATGCCTGGCATCTCCCAGAAAGGTCTGCCCTCGCAGAACCTCTCGAAACCCCGGTACTCCGTTACATGGAAGCGAGCGTCGCTGACCTGCCCTTCCTCATCGAGAAAGATGCTGATCTTGGCATGCCCTTCGATGCGGGTAACCGGGTCTATGACTATGCGATCTGGCATTTCGTATCTCCGTTGTTTGTGAACCCTCTGTCGTCTATGGAAGGCGCTCGCATGCATCCTAGCCTGGCTTGAGGTTAGCGCCTTCGAGCACCAGCGGTTCGCCAGCAAGAGCCTTCTCGAGCATCGTTCGGATCCGATCGGCAGGTGGCGGACATCCCGGAAGGAACGCATCCACCTTGATGACTTCGTGCAAAGGCTGGACCCGGTCGAGCAACGTGGGAACAATCCCCTTCTCGAACGGGATTCTGCCGTGCAGTGTTGCTGCTTCCACGTAGATCTTCTGAAGAATGGGCTCAACGGAACCCAAGGGGTTACGCATGGCGGTCACGTTGCCCGTCACTGCGCAGTCGCCGAAGGCGATAACGGTCTTCGTGCGTTTCCGGATGATGTGGGCTAGTTCGACATGCTCGTCGTTGGCCACTGCACCCTCGACCAGGCACAGGTCCACGTTCTCGGGATACTCCTTGACGTCCGCCACTGGACTGTAGACGATCTCGACCTTCTCGGCTAGATCGATGAGGAACTCGTCCATATCCAGGAACGACATGTGGCAACCCGAACAACCACCGAACCAGATGGTCGCAACTCTTACCCGAGCCATTGCTTCTTCTCCCGTGCCGTGACGATGAAGTCGAGCCGTGTGCGATCCTTCTGCATCTCCGCCACGGTCGCGCCGATACGGAAAATGGCGCCAGTCGGACAGGCCTGGACGCACTTGCCGCAGGATGTGCAGCTCGTGGCGGAACCCCACGGCACGTTCAGGTCGGTGATCACCCGCGTCTTGGCTCCACGTCCGGCAAGATCCCACGTATGGGCGCCCTCGATCTCGTCGCAGACGCGCATGCATCGTGCACAGAGCACACAGCGATTGTGGTCTATACCGAACTTCCCGTGCGTCGTGTCCACCTCCAGTGCGGGGAAGCGGTATTCGAATCGACTGTGTGTCATGCCGACCTCGATGGCCAGGTCCTGTAGCTCGCAGTGACCATTGGCAACACACACGGCGCAGACATGGTTCCGTTCGGCGAACAGCAGCTCGACAATCATCTGCCGGTAACGCCGCAGGCGTTCGGTGTTCGTCAGGACTTCCATCCCTTCCTGGACGACGGTCACGCACGCGGGGAGAAGCTTCGGAACTCCGGTCACCTCCACCAGACAGAGGCGACATGCGCCCAGATTGGACACCCCGGACAACTGGCAGAGTGTGGGAATCCGTATGCCGGCCTGACGAGCAGCCTCGAGGATCGTCTCGTCCTCTCTCGCAGAGACCGGTTTGCCGTCAATCGTTAGGGTCTTGACTGCCATATCTTTCCTCTTGCCTCTCTAGCCTCAGCCCTTGTTCCCGTTGCTGCCGGACTTCGTCACCAGCTCGTCGTATTCGTGACGGAAGTACCGCAGCGTGCTCAGAACCGGATTGGGCGCCGACTGGCCAAGTCCGCAGAGGCTTGTCTGCTTGACCATCTCGCACAGTTCACGCAGCGTCTCGATGTCTTCCGGGGTACCTTCTCCTGCACGCAGTTTCGTCAACAGGCGGTGGATCTGCACGGTACCGGCCCTGCATGGAATGCATTTGCCGCACGACTCATCCATGCAGAACTCCATGAAGAACCGAGCGACGTCTACCATGTTGTCCGCTTCATCCATGACGATCATGCCGCCGGACCCCATGATGGAGCCGAGCTGAGCCAGGGACTCGTAATCCACCGGTGTGTCCAGGTGTTCCGCTGGGATACAGCCGCCTGAAGGCCCGCCGGTCTGCACTGCCTTGACCTTGCCTCCGTCAGGAACTCCGCCGCCCATTTCCTCGACAATGGTGCGGAGAGGCGTGCCCATGGGCACTTCGATGAGACCGGTGTTGGTCACCTTGCCCGCTAGCGCGAACACCTTCGTGCCTTTGCTCTTCTCCGTACCGATACCGGCGAACCACTCGGCGCCGCGGCGAATGATGGTTGGCACGTTCGCCAGCGTTTCCACGTTGTTGATGAGTGTGGGATATCCCCAGAGACCGCGCGCAGCGGGGAATGGAGGTCGAGGACGCGGTGTACCTCGCTGGCCTTCGATAGACCGCATCAAGGCCGTTTCCTCGCCGCAGACGAAAGCGCCCGCCCCGATACGGATATCGACCCTGAAGTCGAACCGCGTTTCGAAGACGCCAGCGCCCAGAATACCTAGCCGTCTTGCCTGAGCAATAGCTGTCTTTAGGCGACCAATGGCCAGCGGGTATTCGCCGCGTACATAGACATACCCCTGGGACGCGCCCACAGCGTAGGCAGCGATGGCCATGCCTTCGAGTACGCGATGGGGGTCGCTCTCCAGCACCGATCGGTCCATGAATGCACCGGGGTCGCCCTCGTCGGCGTTGCAGACGACGTATTTCCGTTCGGCCTCTGTCTTGGCCACCGTTGCCCACTTCAGCCCGGTCGGATAACCAGCGCCTCCTCGACCACGCAGTCCGCTATTGGTGATGAGGTCGCAGACCTCCAGCGGCTGCATCTCCCGCACAACTTGGTGTAGAGCCTGATAGCCTCCGGCCTCGATGTAGGACTCGATGCGCTCGGGGTTGATGCGGCCACTGTTCTCCAGCACGACCTGCACCTGGTTCGTGAAGAAGGGGTGACCGGGATCCCCGACCTTAGCAGTGGCTTGCCCGCCCTGGAGGACGGTTACAATGGACGGAGCGTCCTCCGGAGCGACCTTCTCGAACAGTGGTCCATCGGGATCTATCTGCACTAGCGGCCCCTGGCTGCAAAGACCCATGCAGCCAACGCCCACTACTTCGACCTTGTCTGCCAGCCCTGCGGCCTCGACGGCGTCGGTCAGGGCCTGTTTGAGAGCCTGGCCGTTCTGGGACAGACACCCCGCTGCCATGCAACACCGAATACGCATGGGTTTCCGGTTTGCTCGTTCGCGCTCAGCGGTTTCCAGAAGATCCTGCAGATCCATCAGCCCAGCCACCCTTTCACGCGTTCCTGCAATGCCTCAGGTGTCTCATGGCCCACGACCTCGCCATCCAGCACTACGGCCGGAGCTATGCCGCATGCTCCGAGACACCGAGCGGTCAACAGCGTCAACTTGCCGTCGGCGGTCGTTTCCCCAGCCTTGATGCTGCACATGTTCTCGATGGCGGATACGAGGTTCGCGGCGCCCTTGACATAACACGCCGTACCCATGCAGACCACGCATGTGTGCTCGCCCTGGGGTTTCAGCGAGAAAAAGTGATAGAAGGTGGCTACCCCGAAGACCCGGCTCGGGGGCACCTTGAGACTGTGAGCAACGTAGAGCAGCAAGTCATTGTCCAGGTAGCCGAACAGCTCCTGAGCGGTATGAAGCACCTCGATGAGGGCGTCCGCCTGGTATTGGTGGCGCTTCATCGTGGCCTCCAGCAGCTTCATCCGGTTGTCGCCACCACCACCTGTGCGCGGTTTCGCAGATGGGGGAGACTCCTGCTCTTTCGCGGCAACGGAAGTCATGTATTTCTCCTTCCTCGGAAACGAAAGTAGGCTTCTCGGTATGACCTGACACCGGACGGGGCTGGGAGACGCGTGTCCGATGGGGACGAAGTACGAACACTTCCTTCCGGCGCCGTCGGTACCGGCGTCGGGGTGCTGCTTGATAGCGTTTGAACGGAGGGCACTGTCTTGCTGGACCCTGGTGTCTTGCCTACAGGTCTATTCTACCCCACATTCGCACGCATGCTTGCCACTTTGCGCCTAGTTTCACAGATAGGCGCTCCGACGATCCAGGATGGTGCCATGGACGCGCCTCCGATGCGTCCGCGACCACGGCTGGGGTGTGGAACTCCGAGCCACCGCAGATGGTGTCAGCTCGTTTCGATGATCTCGACGTTGGCTCTTGGAACCGTTACAGTCCGACCATCTTCCAGTTTGGCCACCAGGACACGGACGTGCGTCTCCGATTCGATCTGCTGTAGCTCTGGTGGGAGCTCCGTCACGGTACCGAGGGCACCGAAGTACGGCTCCCTGATGACGCGAATCGGCGTGCCGATATCCAACTGGTTGCTGGTGACTGTGCTCTCGGGCACGATCTCAGACGTGGATGGCGCGATGACCTCCGGACGGATGACGCCAGCGCGAATCTGGGTGGCACCGTTGATGGAGGCGGGCCGGCCGTCCAGGGATCGAAGCAGCGCGAAGGTTCGTCGCGCCATGCGGATAGGTCCGAAACCCTCTGTAACCACGAGAGTCCAGGGGATGGGTTCGTGCCCTGTGATGGCAACGCCAATGTCGAAGGTCGGGTCGCCGATTGTCTCGCGAAGGTATTCGATGAGGTGGCGGTCAACAATGCCCCCAACGACGATACCAGTGGCACCGACTTGGGCGGCTTTCCGCAGGGCCCCTGGTGTAACTGACGACCCTCCGACCAAGATGGCGCCCGCATGCTCGGGACGAATCAGGTCCTCGGTCAGCTCCGTCTCTGGCCCCGAGACTAGAACAGCGATCCGACCCTGCCGCTCACCTCCGACGCCGAAGATGCCCTGAACGAGCGCGCCATGGCACTGGACAACGACGCCTTCTTCCGGTAGAACCTGGGTCACCACGCCTTCGATGTAGGCATCCTTCTCGACGGGGGTGGGCGGCAGTCGTATGCCGAGGTGTCCTGTCTGCTCCGAGAACATCTCCACTGTGCCCGTGACCGGCGCGCGGTACTCGCTCTTGAATAGGCCGAAGATGCCCTTCGTCTGGGCGATCATCATGCCCTTCTCGACGCGATCACCAACCGACACGCGGAGCGCCGCCTTCAGGTCACTCGGCTCGACACCCATCTGTTCCGCCAGCTTGATCGTTTGCATGGCCCCAGGCAGCTCTGTCCTGGCCACGACGGTGTCCGGTTTGACACGATCGCCCTGGGATACCAGAACGGTTCCCTTGAGGGGTAGTCGGCGGGTCTTCTCTATGACGGTACTCGGACTGACCTTCAGCCCCGGTGTATAGGCAGTGCCCACTTGTCAGAACCTCTTTCCGGCGAGATTCAAGAGCGATTCGCGATTCTGGTGCCATGCTCGGCCACTGCCCAGAATCAGGGATCCGGTTGGCTCGGGAACCTCATGCGGCAGATCCATGAACGCCCGCACGGCATCCCAGTCGGCCAACGGAGCGTGGGCATTGGGTGGCGACCCATGTTTCTCCACGATGAGCACCGCACGGTCCAGGCGCCGGAGACGGCGTCTCCTCTCAGCCAGCTCCGGATCCGTCTGGCGAACGCTCATGCTCAATCCCTCCATCATCTCGTTGAACACATAGCTGCATTCGCCACCCTTCTTGTCGCGAGGGCAAACGAGATAGTGTTCCGCGCTGAAACCTGTGCCGGTCGTCGGAGTCAGGCGGCCACGCACCGAGTCGAGCCAGCTCGCCGCAGCCGGGTAGGTGTCGTCCCACTCCTGGCTGTAGATGGCCAGCGCCTGGGCGATCTTGCGGACGTTCGTTTGACAAACCTGAAAGTCTCGCACTTGAATGAGGTGGACCAGGAGTGGCCGCAACGCGACGGCAAGAAGCACGACGATGAGGAGGATGACGGCGACCTGCAGCCTGGCACGCTCACGCGCACCAAGCCGCAGCGTCGCCCGCCTGCGGGGGGGAGTCGGCTCCGTGTCTGCCAAGCTGTTTCCCTCTGTCCTATCTAGCGCTTACTCTCCGTCACGCCGGGCCAGTTATCCGTGCGGAACGGGCATGCCGGCAAACCGGCCGAGTTCACCAGGTTGCACTTGGGGTTATCCGCCCAGGCGTACCGCACCGCCACGGGATGCTCCACGTCGCGGCAAGTCAGAACAACCGTGTTGCCACTGATCTTGGCATCGGCCCAGTGGAACTTCCGATCGGCCCCCGCTACAGCGAACCCTGCTACCGGTAGCGAGTCGCTCGTGCTGAGACCTGCGCCTACGTTCTCGAAAGTGACGATCGCCGTGTTACCTCGGACAGCCATGCTCTTGAACGTTGGGCCGGACGCGATGATGTTCTTCTCTCCGTAAGCCACCTTCATTGCCTGCAGCGCCAGACGAGTCCCGACATCCTGCTTGTTCCGTGGATGGATATCGTCCGCCTCGCCGATATCAATGATCACCGCCTGACCGGTCTTCGGCAGCGACAACGTCATGGTCTGCGCTTCGCGAAGCTCGGCCCAGGCGCTTTCTCCAGGGTCGGGCTGCCGCTTCATGAAGTTGGCCAGTTGCACCCAGAGGAACGCGAAATCACCCTGTCCCCATGCCTCGCGCCAGCAGCGAATCATGGCCGGGAACAGCTTTCGATATTGGTAGGCCCGGTCGGCGTTGGACTCTCCCTGATACCAGATGGCGCCCGCAATTCCATAGGAGACGATGGGAGCGATCATGGCGTTGTAGAGGCCCGTTGGGGTCCACGCATCCCAGGCCGGCTTGGTCGGGTCGTTGGGCTTCGTTGTCTGCCCGGGAGGCGGAATACGTGCCAGCATGGGTGTGAGATCTGGATCGCCTTCCAGCCATTTGCGGGAGGTCCAGGACTCGGCAGGCGTACCACCCCACGCGGACTCGATCAGCCCGATGGGCATCTGCAGGTGCCGATGGAGGTATCGGCCAAAGAAATAGGCGACGGCCGAGAACCCCCGTGCGGACTCTGGGGTGCACTCCGACCACGATCCCTTGCAGTCCCGGAGCGGCTCAGGGCTGACGGCCTTCTGAACCACGAACAGGCGAATGTTAGGGTACTTGGCATTGGCGACCTCGAACTCCGCATTGCGAACAGCCGCAAGCGGCCATTCCATGTTGCTCTGACCTGACGCGACCCAGACTTCGCCGAACATAACGTTCTCGAAGGTCACCGAGCCGCTCTCCGCGCTTACGGTCAGAGTATGGGGGCCGCCGGCAGCGAAGGGGCCGACGCGGGCCATCCAGTTCCCCTGAGAATCTGCGGTGACGACAACCTTCCTGGCGCCGACGGCGACCGTAATCTTCTCGCCCGGCTGGGCGGTTCCCCACACCGGCACGCGCATGTTCCTCTGAAGGACCATGTTATTCCCGAAGATGGCCGGCAGCTTGACTTCCGCGCGTGCCACAGTTGACGCGAACGTCAGCACCGCGACCAACGCCATGCATTCCCAGTCTCGCTTCTGCAGGCGCATGTCTGTACCTCCTAGTTTCATGCTGGAACGAACTCACGCACTGGCGGGCAGACCCATGGCTTCCAGCCACTCCCGAAGCTTCGCAAGCCGCGTCGCCTCGTCCGCTGGCAGGATCAAGGGCCTTCCTCTGGCGTCAATGATCAACCCTACTTCACCGCCGGTCGCTCGCACCGTGCGTGCGCGACCCCGACCGGCGCCGACATCGAAACCGCGGGCAGGTTGCAATGTGACCTCCGTGCGTTCCGGCTCCCAATGGCTGCCTTGTACGAAACCCAGTGGTAGGACGCGTATCGTTCCGAATGGCACCGACACACTCTCTCCACGTGTCTGGACGGTGATGCAAGGCTCGCCAGGCTTGCCAACCCCGACGGGAGCTACGCACGTGCCGAGATAGATGAGGCAGTCCCGCTCGAAGACCTGCGTAGCAGCTTCGGGCAGGACCGTCGAGAGAATGCCAAGCTGCGGCATCATGAAGATGGAGTCCACCGTCAGAAGGGTAACTCCTTCGGGCTGGTACGCATCCATCATCATCATGGCAGCCTGGCCTCGCCGTGGCGAATGGGACAGGACGCCCCCGCTGCCGACGATCATGTCCAGCGCCATGAGGTCCACCAGGGTCTTGCCTGTGGCCTCCTGCGTCATGGCGTCGCCAATTGTGCGCTGTTGCTGTATGCCCGTGAGACCTCTAGCGAGGGACTTGTGATGCTCGAACGCCAGACGCAGGGCTTCCCTGGCGACGGCTTGCTCGATATGCAAGTCGGCCATCCGCTGGGGAATGGTCGTTGGGCGGATCATCTTGTTGCGGAGCTGATTCCGGAGTTCCTCTTCGCTAATGCCGAAGGGCAGCCAGCGGCGAATGTTAGCGATACCAGCCTCGGTCAGTACGTTGCAGATGGAATAGCTCATGCCCAGGTTGGCCGAGACGGTGCGGTTGTAGACGCTCTCGCCCTGGGGGTTACGGAAGACCGAGAAGACGTCGGTCGTAGCACCCCCGATATCCACCCCGAGGACCGTTATGTTCCGCTGAGCTGCGATGGTCTGCATAATCTTGCCCACGGCGTTGGGCGTGGACATGATTCCCGTGCTGACCCAACTGGAGAGCTTGCTGTAGCCGGGAGCCTGCTGCATGACGTGTTCGAGGAACAGCTCATGAATCGCCTCGCGAGCAGGGAGCAGGTTCTCCCGCTCGAGCGTGGGCCGAAGATTGTCCACTCGTCTTAGGGCGACCCGATCCTTGAGCAGGCTTTCCACTGCAGGATAGGCGTCCTTGTTGCCAGCATAGATGACGGGCAGTGTCATGCCGATGCCCAGCCGCGGCTTCGGGTCCGCGGCCACTAGCATCTCGGCCAGCTCCACGAGGTGATTGACCGTGCCACCGTCCGTGCCGCCGGACATGAGAATCATGTCAGGTCGCAGTTGCCGAATACGCTCGACCTTCTGGTAATCCTTGCGGCCGTCATCCACAGCGATGACGTCCATGATGATGGCGCCAGCACCCAAGGCAGCCCGCTGGGCACTCTCTGCGCTCATAGCCTTGACGACGCCTGCCACGGTCATCTGCAGACCTCCGCCAGCGCTGGAGGTGGAGAGGTACAGGTCTGCTCCCGTTTTCCCGTCAGCCGCAGGCGTCAGAATGCGACTGTCGGGACCGATGAGTGTCTTGCCAGTGAGCTCTTCGACCTCCCTCACGGCATTCAGCACGCCCACGGTTACGTCGTCGAACGGCGCTTCTACGGTAGTGGGAGCTTCGCCCCGAACGACGAGGCGGTACTCGTCGTCTTGTTTCTCGATCAGGATGGCCTTGGTAGTGGTACTGCCGCAGTCCGTCGCAAGAATGGTGCGCACTTCGGACATGATCTAGACTGAGAACTCCAGTGCAAGAAGGTAGGGACCGCGAAAGTATAGCATACGGCGGTGTCGCACGATGGCACTTCCCGCGTGCACAGAAGGGTATACGTAAGAAGGCAAGAAACGAGCGCAGGGAGCGAACGCCTGCGCAGGACAGGAGGTAAGCATGCGACGTACGCTAGTGCGGTTGGGTGCACTGAGTGCCGCACTATGGGCGGCGGCCGGTTCCGGCCGAGCAGCCGTGCCCTTCGGGTGGGGGTTCAACCTGAATGGCGAGTTGGGAGACGGCACCTACGAAAACCGGATGGTGCCGGTACGCGTCTCGAACCTCACTGGTGTTGTCTCGATCTCGGCGGGCAGCGACTTCGGTGCGGCCGTGAAGGACGATGGCACCGTCTGGACGTGGGGCTACAACTATAATGGCCAACTGGGTGACGGCACTTACACGGCGCGGAACTATCCGGCCCAGGTACCTGGTCTGTCCGGCTTCGTGGCTGTTTCCTGCGGCTCCAGCCATGTTCTGGCGCTGAAAGGCGACGGTACCGTCTGGGCCTGGGGCAACAATGGCCAGGGCCAGCTCGGAGATGGTACGTTCAACACCAGTAGCACACCCGTTCAGGTCGCCGGGTTGACCAACGTGGTCGGTATCGCCGCCGGGTACAACCATAGCCTCGCAGTCAAGGCCGATGGTACAGCGTGGGCATGGGGTGGAGGGCTGGCAGGTGAGCTTGGCAACGGCACGAACGACTATTCCGCCACGACTCCAGTTCAGGTCTCGGGCCTGACCAACGTCATCGCCGTGGCAGGTGGCTATGAGCACAGTCTCTTCCTCACGTCCAAAGGCACAGTCTAGGCATGAGGCAAGACCCGTACGGTCCACAACGGAGACCGTACAATAAAAGAAATGAACCTGCCAGATCAGGTCATCGGTCTGTCCGATGTGATTGCGATCTCGGCTGGCGAGTACCACAGCTTGGCCGTGCGATCGGACGGAACCGCGTGGGCCTGGGGCGATAACCTATACAACCAGCTCGGGGATGGTACGACCACCATGCGGGCAACCCCCGTTCAGGTCTCGGGCCTCACCGGCGTCACCAAGGTCGCGGGAAGCTACTTGCATAGCCTCGCCCTCAAGTCGGATGGGACCGTCTGGGCGTGGGGAGCCAACTACTCGGGCCAACTGGGCAATCCGGACGCGGGTAGCCAGAGCAGCGTCCCGGTGCAGACTCTTGGGCTGAGCCACGCCACCGACATAGCAGGATCTCGTGGCGGTAGTCAGAGCTTCGCGCTCGAGCAGCTAACGACATCGCTCTACGTTCCGGATCGGACGGGAACGATCACGGAGACCGTCACGCTGCGTGGGTACCTCAAGCGGACACTGGACAATGCTTGGCTTCCGGGGAAGACGATCGCCTTCGCGGTGGATGGCACCGGCGTAGGCAGTGCCGTTACAGACAGTAACGGCCGAGCCCAGCTGAACTGGGTCATCACGGACGGGCCTGCGTCTCGGGTTATCGGTGCCACGTTCGCCGGCGACGGGGATTACTGGCTGTCCACTGCCAGCGGTACGCTCACCTGCCAGACCTGGAGCACGAAGATGGCGGCGTTCGATCGGACGCAGCGCATCACCGGGCGGACGGAACTGAAGTGCCGGCTCCTGCGATCGGACAACACGCCGCTGTACGGCAAGACGATTCACTTCTATGTTGACGGAACGTATGTCATCAGCAGAACCACGGATACTCAGGGCTATGCCAAGTATCCTTACTACGACGTGCCTGATGGTACCGGGGCCGGGACACGCCCGATCTTGTCGGTCTGGCCGGGAAACGGCGGCTACCTACCAGTAGACAAGACTGCGACCCTGACCGTACTGAAAGCCGTGCCGTACATCTGGGTAGCGCCCAAGTCGTGTCCGGCAGGTGGCACGGTGAAGCTGTACGCCTACTTCCGCCGATTGTACGACTACCAGAAGCAGGAAGGCAAGACGCTGTCGGTCAGCGTGGATGGTACCTGGATAGCCGACGTTACGACGGGATGGTCGTACAATAACGAAGGCGGTGTTGCGCGCTATCTATTCAACACCACTGGCCTCAGCATCGGCACGCACACCGTCCGGTGCGAGTTCGCCGGCGACGCGTGGGTGGACGCAGGGTATGGTGAAGGAACGCTGACGATCTACTGAGGGCGGAGGGGGCGGTCTCTTGCGGATCGCCCCCTCCCCAACCCTCCCCGCAAGCGGGGAGGGTGATGGGGCAGATGCCGCGTGCCCCTAGTTCCCTCTCCCCGCTTGCGGGGAGAGGGTGTTCATCCGCGCCGACGTCCTGGCCTCTAGGTTCCCTCTCCCCGCTCGCGGGGAGAGGGCTA
>JBBIPC010000008.1:0-137425 GCA_037443035.1 Chthonomonadales bacterium | reverse complement strand
ACGACTTTCGCTGCGGTACCGAGCATAGCGAGATCCACGTTCTCGAGTTTGACGCCGAGATCCTCGCTGATGAACTTGCCGCCCGTAAGGATCGCCATATCCTCGAGCATGGCCTTACGCCGGTCGCCAAAGCCGGGCGCTTTCACGGCACACGAGATGACTGTGCCTCGGATCTTGTTGACGACCAGAGTCGCGAGAGCCTCTCCGTCCACGTCCTCCGCGATGATGAGAAGCGGCTTGCGCATCTGAGCGACCTTCTCGAGCAACGGCACGAGATCGGTTGCCGAGCTGATCTTCTTCTCATGAATGAGGATCAGCGGGTTCTCCAGGACGGCCTCCATCCTCTCGGGGTCCGTGACGAAGTAGGGCGAGATGTAGCCCTTGTCGAATTGCATTCCTTCCACCACCTCGAGAGAGTCCGTAGTGCCCTTGCTCTCTTCGACGGTGATTACGCCGTCCTTGCCGACCTTGTCCATGGCCTCGGCGACGAGCTTGCCAATGGCAGGATCGTTGCCTGCAATCGAGGCGACGTTGGCGACTTCCTCATGCCCCTTCACCTCGATGGCGTCGGCCTTGATGGCCTCCACTGCGGCCTTCACCGCCCGCTCGATGCCCTGCTTGACCAGCATAGGGTTGCCGCCTGCGGCGACGTAGCGGAGACCTTCCTTCACCATGGACTGGGCGAGAACCGTAGCCGTCGTCGTACCATCGCCCGCCACGTCGTTGGTCTTGGATGCGACTTCCTTGACGAGCTGGGCACCCATGTTCTCGTAGGGGTCCTCGAGCTCGATTTCCTTCGCGACAGTCACGCCGTCCTTTGTAATGTTGGGCGAGCCCCACTTCTTATCCAGCACGACATTCCGGCCCTTGGGCCCGAGCGTGACCTTCACGGCATTGGCGACGATGTTGACGCCGCGCTCGAGAGCGCGCCGGGCGTCCTCGTCGTACAGAAGCATCTTCGCTGCCATAGTTACCTCCTAACAGTGGGATGACTGGTGTTCACCTTCCTGCGATCTGGCGAACCCACTACTCCTTGATCGCGTAGATCTGGTCCTCGTCGAGGATGACGTACTCCTTGCCCTCCAGCTTGATCTCCGTGCCGCCGTACTTGGAGTAGATGACCGTCTGGCCTTCCTTCACGTTCAGTGGAACAACGGTTCCGTCATCCAGCGTGCGGCCGCTGCCCACGGCGATGACCTTGCCCTCCACAGGCTTCTGCTTGGCCGTGTCAGGGAGGACAATCCCGCCAGGGGTCTTCTCCTCCTTCTCGGCCGGCTCCACCACGACTTTGGTTGCGAGAGGTCGCAAACGCATACAACCACCTCCGAAGCTCAGTTTGCCGGCGCAGTGCCGGATGGCGATTAGCACTCGCCGGTCGAGAGTGCTAATAAAGAATACTGAGATTCGTCGGGGAATGTCAACAGTCTGCGGATGAAATCACCAGCCGTACCGTTCCGGTCCCCATGGGCGGGTCATGACGTCCTGTCTGAGTAGGCAGAGCGTCCGATCCGGGACGTCCTCGTACACGACGATGCCAGCGCCCACGCACGAGTAGACACCGATCTTCACGCCAGGCATGGTGATCACGTTCACTCCGGTCCGTGAATGATCACCGAAGTAGGTGGCGTTAGCCTCCACGAGTGGACGTTCTCGACGTCCGCGAACGCGATGCTCGGCGTTACCGTCGTCGAACCGAAGCGTGCCGCACACCGTCGCAGCACCGATGTCCACAGACGCGCCCACAAGGCCGCTGATCTCACAGTAATGGTAGAGGTAGCTCCCGTCGAACATGACGCCGTCTATCTCCGCGCCGTGTCCCACGACGCAGTTGGAGCCCACCACTGCCCGAGCGTTGACGAGACAGTAATCCCGCACCGACGAGGCGTCACCGATCACATTGCCGCCTTGGAGTATGGCTCCGTTGGTGATCGTTGTGTTGTGTCCCACGACAAGATTCCCATCCACGACGACCCTCTTTCCGATGGAGGACCCCTCGCCGAGAACGATATGCCCGTGGACATCCGCCCCGTCTTCGATGCGAGCAGTCGGTGCCAACGAGTCTTCCTCCAGCCGGTCAGTCAACCAGGCCGCCATGCGGGCGTTGGCCTCCAGTACATGCCATGGCTTGTCCATGTCCACGACGAAGCCGCCCGCGCGAATCGCTGCCACCTCCGCCGGCCAGTCGTTCAGGCTCTGCGCCAGATCCGGCTCCATGGGTGGCATGCCGCCCACCGGCACGGTCAGCATGCGTCCTGGGTTGCTTTCGAGAGTTCTCGCGAAGGAGGCGCCGACGATCGCCGCGCCGCACCATCGTGCCCTTGCCCCTGCCTCGTGGCCGACGATCCGGTCGAGGCGTCCGGACGAATATACGACGCTATGCCAGTCACCACCCTCGACAGGGTTCACCTCGTCATAGAGCACTGCTCCATCCGCACCGGTCTCTCCCCACTCCTCGGTGAACCGCCTCAGCGTATCAGGCGGCATGACAACATCTCCATAGAGCAGGATGGTCGGACCTGTCTCATCTAGAACACGCCATGCCTCCCGTGCCGCACCAGCGGTACCCATCTCGGGGCTTGTCGTTACGTACCTGGGATCGGCATCTAGACCCTGTAGAGCATGCCGAATGCTTGGCGAGTTGTGCCCGGTCGCTATCGCGATCCGGTCTACACCGATACTCCGCAGTGTCTCGACCTGCCACCGGATGTTGGGGGTGTTCGCTACGGGCATGGCACACTTATTACGAACGGTTGCGAACGGCCACATACGCCGTCCCGAACCCGCCGCAAGGATGACCGCGGAACGAAGCATGGCTCACCTCGAGTCTCTAGACATGCGAAAGGGGCAGGGTCAGCTTGTTAGCGTCCCCTGCCCCGTATACACGACGGATTACTGTCGCGTCAACTCTTCCAGGCGCATGGTACGTAGCTTCTTCAGCGCGCGCAGCTCTATCTGCCGCACCCGTTCCCGGGTCACCCGCAGACGCGTGCCGACTTCTTCGAGGGTATGGGCGTAACCATCCAAGAGGCCGAAGCGCATCATCAGTACCTCGCGCTCCCGTTGGGTCAATCTGCTCAGGACTTCGTCAATCTGCTCTCGACGGATGAGGTTCAGGGTAGCATCCGAAGGTGATGGAGACGCTTCCGACTCGATGAAGTCGCCGAGCTGGCTGTTCTCTTTCTCGCCCACCGGCGTCTCCAAGGACAATGGCTCGTTAGCAATCCGCAGGATCTCGTTGACGCGGTCCACCGTGACTTCAAGCTCTCTGGCCAGCTCCTCGACTGTCGGCTCCCTATGCAGTTGCTGTTTCAGCCGCCCTTGCGCCTTGGCGAGTTTGTGGATGATCTCCGCGACGTAAACGGGGATCCGTATGGTCCGCCCCTGGTTGATGATGGCCCTGGCGATAGCGCGTCGGATCCACCATGTGGCGTAAGTACTGAATCGATAGCCTTTTTCCGGGTCGAATTTCTCCACCGCCCGGATTAGACCGATATTGCCTTCCTGAATGAGGTCGGGCAGCGCGATTCCACGCACGCTGTACTTCTTCGCGATGCTCACCACAAGCCGGAGATTGGCCTCCGTGAGCCGATCCTTCGCCTTCTTGTCGCCCTGCCGCACGCGCCGTGCGAGCTGGACTTCCTCGGCCGCCGTCAAGAGATGGCTACTGCGGGTACGTCCGAGCCACAGGTGCATTTCCTCGTCCGGCCGCGTCTGTTCCGGATGGTACTCATCTTCACTGTTCTCGTCAACGCCATGCGGTGGTTCGTCCATCTCCTCGTCCGACAGGACGCCCGCCAGCTCGAGCAGGTGTTCTACCGGCTCGTCTACGTACTCCTCAGTACCGATTTCATATTGCCCATCGCACTGGGCATCATGCTCTTCCATCTCGAAGCCTATCTTGCTTTCCGCTGGTCCATCCAGGACCAAGGACTTGCCTTTCACGACCACACCCCATATCTCGCCGCTCGCAGTGGCGCTGGCGCCGCCATTATAAGGTAGACGCCTTGGATTGTCAAGCGGTTTTCGGTAAACATCCGTCGAGTTATCTTGCACCGCCGCGCAATTCGCTCACTGTCGTCGCGAGCACCTCGACCGTGTAATCCACATCGTCCGGTGTCGTGGTGCGCCCTAGCGTCAGCCGCACAGCGCCACGCGCCCATTCGTCTGGTATCCCCATAGCACGCAACACATGGGAAGTGGCCACAGATCCGGCCGAGCAGGCCGCTCCTGCCGATGCGTAGATACCGGCTGTATCCAGAGCCGTCAGGATCGCGTGACCCTCCACACCCCTGAAGCACAGATGTGCAAATTGCGGCAGTCGCTCAGCGGCCTCAGCGGTCACGCGGACATCCGGTATCCTCTCCAGCACCAGGCGACACAGCCGATCCCGGAGATGACGTAGCCTCTCGCTATCGGCCTCGCGCCGCTCGCGCACCAGCTCGCAGGCTTTGCCGAACCCTACGATCGCGGGCACATTCAGCGTACCTGCGCGCATGCCGTGCTCGTGGCTTCCACCATCCATCCACCGTGCCAGGGCTGTTCCTGCGCGGACGTACAGCGCGCCTGCGCCTTTGGGCCCGTAGATCTTGTGCGCCGATAGCGCCACTGTGCTCGCGCCCAGGGCCCGAACGTCCAACTCCGTCGTACCCAGCGCCTGCACGGCATCCACGTGAAGAGGCACTCCGCGCTCGCCGCATATCTCCGACAACTCGTTAATCGGTTGAAGCGTCCCGATCTCGTTATTGGCGAGCATGACCGCGACGACAGCCGTTCGAAATGTGATACGTTTTTCTACATCATTTGGTTCCACCCGGCCCTCGTTGGAGACAGGTATGCGTACAACTTCCCAGCCTCGGCGACCGAGTGCCTCTGCCGTCTCGAGGACTGCAGCGTGTTCTATAGCACTGACCAGCACTTGGGGAGGTTCATCGGTGCTCGGAACAGGAACGGCCTTGAGCGCCCAGTTGTCTGCCTCCGTGCCACCGCTCGTGAAGAAGATCTCGTCCGGCGAGGCTCCCACCAGTTCTGCCACTTGTCGTCGTGCTGCCTCTACGGCTTCACGAGCCTCGTGGCCTCCTGAATAGGTGGCTGAAGGGTTCCACGGGTGATCCGAGAAGTACGGCATCATCGCCTCCAGAACTTCGGGTGCAAGAGGCGTCGTCGCCGCGTGATCGAGGTAGACAGGAAATCGCATGGGCGTTTCCTCCGCAGACGGGGTCAGGCCAGCAGAGTAGCTCGGGAGCGAGGTGCAGGCTAGCAGCCGTTGCAGGTGCCCTCGCGGCGCCGTTGTGCGCAGAGAGGGCAATTGTCGCTACGGCGGAGCCCGCAACGGAGGCAAATCTCTTCGCTAATGTCGCCCAGGGCCGTGACGGCGGTCGCAACGAACATCCGAAGACCGCGCAGGAGTGCTGAACGGTCCTCAGGGTCCATGGCCGCCAAGGTCGCAGCTAGCCGCCGGTGGCGTTCGGCTTCCATACGCTCCACGAGGTCTAGTCCGGCATCGGTTAACCGCACTTCCACCTCGCGCCGATCCTCTGGGTTCGGCGTCCGTGTAACCAATGCCCGTCGCTCGAGGCGCTTCACCATGTTGGTAGCCGACGGATAGGTGATGCCCAAGCCTGCTGCGAGATCTCCCATGAGCACCTTGTCATGTAGCCAGATGAACCTGAGCGCTTGCACCTGCGCCAGACTCACCTGGTTGGAGGAAATCTCTAGAATCAGATTCTCGCTCAGAACGCGGAGCATGATGTGAGCGAAGAGATCCGAGACCCGCGTCGCTTCCGCAGCGGCATCTTCCGTTATCGCCACTGCCCGACATCCGTTCACTATAGACACTGGGCTGACCTTCCTTGCAGGATTACCGCTCCGATGCTACCTTACCGACATCATTTAGTCAAGATACGCCAAATGATCGCGTTGTGTGCCGCTGCGGTGACAGATCATTCCCAAGACGATGTATCATGTTGCAGGCGCCGAGTTCGGCGAGAGGTGAATCGCGTTCGGTGCGACTTCTTCGCACGTGGCGTCCGAGGTCGAGTATGCAAGTGCACTGCTATACAGTCGGTCCCATGGCCAACAACGTCTACATTATCATCGAAGACTCTGGTCCACGCTGCATTCTAATGGACCCTGGGCTCGGGGCGGAGGAGTTGATACCAGTTCTGCAGCAGAAAGGCCTGTCGGTCGAGATTGTACTGAATACCCACGCGCATCTCGATCACGTCGCATGCAACGCCATCTACGCAGATGTCTACGGATGCCCGGTTGCGCTTCATCCTGCGGACTTGGATCTGCTTCACTTACTGCCAGAGCAGGCAGCGTGGTTCGGGCTATCCACACCGCGAATGGTGGAGCCGAGCGTATGGCTCGAGGATGACATGTGCATGGAACTGGGGAGCGACGCAGTTCGCATCCTTCACACTCCTGGGCACTCGCCCGGGCATGTCTGCGTCGCCGGCAATGATTGGGTCATTGTGGGCGACCTCGTGTTCGCCGGAGGTATTGGCCGGACCGACCTCCCCGGTGGCGACTACCGGAGACTCATGGAATCGATCCAACAGAGACTGCTTGTCCTTCCCGACGCAACGAAGCTGTACCCCGGGCACGGCCCGGCTACAACAGTTGGATACGAACGACGGACCAATCCCTTCCTTACCGGAGGAAACAGCATATGGAGTTGATCAGGCGCAACAGAATCGCGCTCACGCTCGAAGGTGCTCGCGTCATCTTGGACGCGGCAGTCCAGCGGGCGAAGGAAATCGGCGTGGACATGGACATCGCCGTCACGGATGCGGCCGGGTGCTTACTCGCATTCTACAGAATGGATGGCGCCAAAATCACCAGTATAGACATTGCCATCAACAAGGCATTCACGGCAGCCGGCACGAGAAAGGGAACCCACGAGTATGCCGCCATGGCCGGTGCCGGGGGGCCTGCCTTTGGCATCCACGTAAGCAATCAGGGCCGTTTCATGATCTTCGGAGGAGGGGTGCCGATCTTCGTAGACGGTCAGTGCATCGGAGCTGTCGGCTGCAGCAGCGGTAGCGCCGAGCAGGACAGGCAGGTGGCAGAAGCAGGAATCGCAGCGTTCCTGCACAGGCTGGCAGCATAGTGGCCCTGCGTCCTCGCAGCGCTAGGACAGCGTCAACCAGGCAGACTGAGACTGACCTCAGCGGGCACTCCAATGCGCCTTGTACAGGCCGGCTGTAAGAGTACGATGCGTGTGGTGCAAGACCACACGCATCGGTTGCGTCCCCAATAGGCTACAAACGCCGACTTGCCGTCCGTGGTGGGATACCAGCCGTTCTGCCCGGTGCCTGTGAAAAGCACCACCCTGGCGTAGGGCTTTATCTGCACATCGTCGGCGAACACGTACATGGCATCCGCGATCCCCACCGGATCGCCCGCTAGGTATTCCTCAGCGGTGAGGATACAGCCGCGCAACGGTATCGTCGTCAGCCCCTGGTTCTGCAAGACCACATACTCGCCGTTGACCGTCGCCGAAAGGTGAACGTCAACGATCTTCAGCATGTCGCCATACTCCTCTCCCCGATGTCAGGCCCCGTCCTGCAGGGGCTAAGAGCAACCCAACGTCGCCCCGCAGTTGAGGCACTTGTAGCACGCTCCGTTACGCACCATCAGAGCGCCGCAATCGGCACAGGCAGGTGCATCCGCCTGAAGCTCGAACACTTCCTTCTCGTGCGCCTGGTACTCGGCGCTGCGCCCCGGTAGTTCTGGGTGCGAGCTCACAGTGCCATTCAGCGACTTCTCGTCACTGGGAGGCTGCGCATGTGCGGGCAGGAACTTGAGTCCCAGCCAGCGGAAGATGTAATCCGGTATGGACTTGGCGAAGCGGATCTGCGGATTCGGCGTGTAACCCGATGGTTCGAACCGCATGTGAGCGAACTTGTTAACCAGCGTCTCGAGAGGTACGCCATATTGCAGGGCCAGGGATGTCATCGTGGCGATCGTGTCCATGAGTCCGGATATGGTAGAGCCTTCCTTGCTCATCGTAAGGAAGATCTCGCCCGGTTGGCCATCCTCGTACATGCCCACCGTAATGTATCCCTCATGACCTGCGATACTGAACTTGTGTGTGATGGACTTCCGCTCATCGGGGAGCTTGCGCCGGACGGGTCTGAACGCCTTGTCCGACGCCACGCTGGCGGCCTGACCCTTCTCTGAGCTCTGGCGAGTTGACAATGGCTGGGTGCGCTTGGAACCATCGCGGTAGATCGCAATGGCTTTGAGGCCGAGCCGCCAGCCCTCCATGTAGACCTCGGCAATGTCGTCGGGTGTGACCTCGTTGGGCATGTTCACCGTCTTGGAGATGGCCCCGCTGATGAATGGCTGCACAGCCGCTATCATGCGGACATGCCCCATGTAGTGGATGCTCCGTTGCCCTTTGGCCGGCCGGAAGGCACAGTCGAAGACCGCGAGGTGTTCATCCCGCAGGTGTGGAGCTCCTTCGATGGTGTCGTTGTCGGCGATGTACGCGAGGATTTCCCGAACCTGATCGTCGGAGTAGCCTAGGTTCCTCAGCGCTTCCGGCACCGTCGTGTTCACGATTTTCATGGCGCCGCCACCCACGAGCGCCTTGTACTTCACGATGGCGAGATCAGGCTCTACCCCGGTCGTGTCGCAGTCCATCATGAAGCCAATCGTGCCAGTGGGAGCGAGCACCGTGGCCTGCGCATTTCTGTAGCCATATTTCTCGCCGAGGCTGATGGCCTCGTCCCAGACCGAACGGGCGGTCTCGAGCAACTCCCGCGGAGCATCAGCGAGGGTTTCGTTGTCCACGGCCTGCCTGTGCATCCGCATGACCTCCAGGAAAGGTGCCCGATTCTCTTCGAACCGTTCGAACGGGCCGCCATGGTCACGCGCGATGATCGCTGACTGGCGATACGCTTCGCCGGTCATGATCGCAGTAATGACAGCGGCGAGCGCACGGCCAGCATCGCTATCGTAAGCCAACCCGCGGGACATGAGCAGGGCTCCCAGGTTCGCGTAACCCAGCCCCAGCGGTCGGAAGAGGTGGCTGTTTCGCTCGATGGCCTCGGTGGGATAGCTCGCATTGTCGACAATGATCTCCTGGGCAGTGATGACAATGCGGCATGCGTGCCGGAACGCGTCTACGTCGAAGCTTCCATCCTCGCGGCGGAACTGTAGAAGGTTCAGCGACGCGAGGTTACAGGAGCTGTCGTCCAGGAACATGTATTCGCTGCAGGGATTGCTCGCGTTGATACGCCCGCTGTTCTTGCACGTATGCCAACGGTTGATCGTCGTGTCGTACTGCATCCCCGGATCCCCGCAGACCCACGCTGACTCGGCGATGAGCTGCATGAGCTCGCGGGCACGTACCGTCTCGGCGACGTCTTTGGAGAGCACGTAGCGCGTAGCCCACAGGCCATCCTGTTCCACTGCACGCATGAACTCGTCCGTGACACGCACAGAGTGATTAGCGTTCTGGTAGCTCACACTGTCGTATGCGCCGCCGGGAACGTTGAAGTTGCCATCGTATCCCGCCTCGATTAGCGCCCATGCCTTCTTCTCTTCGTCGGCCTTGCATGTGATGAACTGCTTGATGTCGGGGTGGTCTATGTTCAGGATGACCATCTTGGCCGCGCGCCGGGTCTTCCCACCCGACTTGATGACGCCCGCGAAAGCATCGTAACCGCGCATGAAGGAGACCGGTCCGGACGCGGTTCCACCGCCGCCCAGCCGCTCCTTGGAGGACCGCAACGTGGAGAGGTTCGTACCGGTGCCGGAACCGTACTTGAAAAGCATTCCTTCTGTCTTCGCCAGGGTCAGGATGCTCTCCATGGTGTCCTCGACGGAGTTGATGAAACATGCGGAGCACTGAGGACGTGGCTGCTCGGCAAGGCCCACGTTGAACCACACCGGAGAGTTGAACGCTGCTTTCTGATGGAGGAGCAAGTACGTCAGCTCATCGCGGAAGGCAAAGAAATCCTCGTTCGAGGCGAAGTAGCCGTCCTTCCGACCCCATTCGGCAATCGTGAACGCAACCCGTGTGATGAGCTGTCGGACGGATGTCTCGCGCTCCGGCGAACCGAGGTGACCGCGGAAGTACTTGCTCGCGACAACATTGACGGCCAACTGCGACCAGGTTGTTGGTGCCTCGATATTGTCCTGGCGAAAGACCTCCCGGCCTTTCTCGTCCAGGATGACTGCGCTGCGTCGTGACCACTCGACCGTGTCCCACACTTCCTCTCCTACGTGTGTGTACCTACGCTCGATGGTCAGGCCTGTGGCTCGCGCATGACCGTTTCCTTCGTCAGCACGGCCTCCGCTGGTGGTACCATGGTCGCGCCCTTGCGTCTCTGCCGTTTCGGCCACCACTGTTGTCATGGCACTATCGCTATCGCTCATTGTCTCTATCTCTCTTCCCCAGATTCCCCTGCAGACGCTGTGGGACTGCTGCTAGAACCTCTCTGGTCCGCCCGGGACCTCCTCAACCTGTTGACGATCTCGCGGAACTGCGTGGCATCCTCGAACTGGCGATACACCGACGCGAAACGGACATACGCCACCTGATCGATGACCCGCAGACGCTCCATGACCATGTCACCAATGTCTCGAGACGGAACTTCTTGCTCCAGCCTATTCATCAGCATCCGCTCGATATCGGCCGCCGCTTCCTCCAGGGTCTCGGTGCTGACCGGCCGGCCCTTGCACGCAATCCGCATGCCCTGCAGGACCTTGTCCCGCATGAACGGTTCGCGGCGACCGCTTCGCTTGACGACATATAGCTCGCGCACTTCGATCTGCTCGAAGGTCGTGAAGCGCCGGCCGCAGCTCTTGCACTCCCGGCGCCTACGAACAGCATCTCCCGACTGGGACTCGCGGGAGTCCAGGACCTTGTCCTCAGTTGAACCGCAATAGGGACACCGCATGCTGTGAGCGCCTCGAGCTGGAACACTATATCTAGTGGTCTTCAACAATAACACCACTAGATATGGTTTGTCAACAGAGTCTGGCAAGATTCTTCGGGGAGTTGCCGAAGCAGCTGCGTGTCACACTGTAGAGTGTCTTCGTAGTCTGCCGCTGGTTGGCCCGGATCCAGCTTCGAACCTCGCGGCGTCGTGAAGGAGCCGGAGTGGAGCTGGCGAATATGACCCTCGAGGCAACGCGCCAGCGCCGCCCCGAAGGTGTGTTCGTGTTGCCTTTTGTGATAGGCGTGTGTTATGATACGGTCGTGGGTCTACCGCAATCTAGCTAGGCGCGGTTGGCGGCATGTCTGGTCGGCCGTATCGGGAAAGGATCGCACGGATGTCTGATACCCGGGTCTCATTGCGCACCCTCGCAGTGTGGGTGCTTTCCTGCTTGTGCCTGATGGTTGCGACGGCATCGCAAGGGGCAGCGGAAGATCCGGACAACTACCGTAAGCTCGCCGGCATGGTAAGCGCCGACAACATCGCGAGGACTGTGCAGACCCTAGCAGGCTACGGCTCTCGCGTGGCTGGGTACGAGGGTGATGCGAAGGCAGCGGCTTACGTCGAGCAGCAGTTCCGTCAGATCGGCCTCGAGAGTATCCGGGTCGAGAAGTTCAGGGTCACCGTTCCCATTGACAAGGGCGCCGAAATCCAAGTGGGCGCCACGAAGAAGCGTCTCTACCCGCTGTGGCCCAACCTTGTCAGCACATCGCAACTGCCGCCGAACGGTCTTTCAGGCAAGCTCATCTACGTCGGCGATGGGCGGCTCGGTAACTTCAACGGTAAGCAGGTAGAAGGATCCATCGTCCTCGTTGACTTCAACAGCCGTGCGGAGTGGCTCAATGCACCGCGGCTGGGCGCGAAGGCAGTCGTATTCGTAGGCGCCGATACAACGATGCGAGGTGAGGCCGAGGCCAAGTTCATCTCCATTCCCATCTCGATCCCCCGCTTCTGGCTCGACCGCAAGGACGCACCAGAAATCCTGGCCACGACAGCCGGCGAGGACGCTCCACAGTGTACTCTCCGGTGCGACATGCCCTGGGAGACCCGCGACTCCAGTTGCGTGTTCGGCAAGATCACGGGTACGGACCCCAAGCAGCGCGACCAGATCATTGTGGTGCAGGGCTATTTCGATTCCATCTCCGTCGTTCCGTCGCTCGCGCCGGGTGCCGAGTCGGCCTGTGGCATTGCTGGCCTCCTCGAACTGGCGCGTATCTTCAGGGCCAACCCGCCAAAGCGAACGATGTATTTCGTCGCGACCAGCGCCCACTTTCAGGCCCTCCAGGGCATCCGGGAGTTCCTGAACAACCACATTGACGAGTGGGAACCGCCTAGCCTGGCCGAGAAGGCGGTTGCGAAGGAGAATGCGCCGAAGAACGCAGTGTGGCTCACCGGCCTGTTGATCCTTCTGACGCTCTGGCTCGTGTCGCGTGTGCTCCATCCGGATCCTGCTACCGGACGGCGGTTGAATGCGGGGTCTTGGGTGCTCGGAGTGTTCGTGCTCGTCATGGTGGTCTTGAACGTGCTCTTCTACATGCAGCCGCGCGACAAGCCCCTGAGGAAGCGCGACACCATCTATCTCTGGGCAGGCCTCGATCTCAGCAGTCAGACTCGTGGCGTCGGGATCTTCTACAAGGGATGGTTCTACGATTTCCGCGAGGACATTCAGGGGCGGTTCTCGGACATCGCACGCGTCTGCCGTGAGAATGCGGAGAAGATCGGCAACACATTAGGCTTCGACTCGAAGAAGGTGTTCGCCGACGGCGTGAACCCGGTGGACGGAAAGAACTGGCGCAACCACATTCCGGGCAAGCCTGCATTCGACTCCGAGGTCGTCACCATGGCCCAGGGGAACGGAGTTACGTTCGCCTCGGTGGATGACGCCAGAGCACTCGTGGACACCCCCTTCGACACAGCTGATAATGTCAACGTCGCCAATGTAGCGTTCCAGACCAAACTCCTGGCGTGCCTCTTCTACCATATCACCCGCGACACCAACGAGCCGGGTGACGTGAACGCTCAACGGATGCCTATCACGGATCCCTCCAAGTGGTCTCGCATGGCGTTGCAGGGCGGATTCGCCACGGTGCGCGGTCGTTTGAACCTCTACAACCCGCGCCGGAGTTTCATCGCTTACGCGGACCCACTCCTGGCGGGATCCATCGCGGTCATACGCAACCGCACCAAGAGCTACATGGGTGTCCGTGGGAACATGATCCAGGCCGTCTACGATGACCCCAGGACCAAGGAGAAAAACGTTTTCGAGTTCCGGGGCGTAGCGCCGCTCACTGCCTATGGCGGCAATGCCGTCACGCGCGTAGCAGCCTACCACATAGACTATCGCGACGAAGTCCCTGAGATAGACCCGGCCACAGGCAAACCCACGGGGCGGATCGTGCCGAACCCTGACAAGGGCCAGATCAACTACGCACCGGACCTGGGTGTCACCGGCGCCAAGTTCATGCCGCTGGATGTCCAGGTGACGACGGCACGCAAGGAGGTGCCCATCATCCTCTTCCGCTGCGTGCCCACGTCCATCTACGACCTCGTGGACCAGCAGTCGCTCCGAGCACTGGTGAGCATTGACGTCCTGGACGGCGATACCAATGGTGAGCCCCGTATGTTCGGGTATGCCATTGACCCGCAGGACCCGTGGCTGGTGGGATCTTACGTCGAGGACCTGGCCGTCATTTTCTCGCAACCCGGTACTCGCTTGAAGATCCTCATGGGCGCCGGACCAGGTGCTACGCGGTTGCTCCTCATCAACCCGGACAAGGAACGCCCGGAGGGGCGCGGTTACCTAGTTGGCGGCGATCCGAGCCAGGCACAGGACGCGGAGCTGCGAGGCAAGATCACTCTGGACAAGTTCGATCCTGCCAGGGAGATTGCGCGCGAGGGTGCCATCTACCATACGGCGTTGCATGTGGCCCACGACATGTGGATGCTCAACGATTTCCGAATCAAGCGGCTTGCGAAGTACCGCATCATCAATGAAGGAATCAACCGGCTTCATGGTCTGGCGGAGAAGTCCATACGACGGGCCGAGGCTGCTCAGAAGGACCTGAATTGGGAACGCTTCGACGCCGAGAGCCGGGCGGCCTGGGGCTACGCATCGAGGGCATATCCCGACGTTCAGAAGACCGCCGTGGACGTCGTGCAGGGAGTGCTCTTCTATCTGGCGCTTCTCATACCCTTCGCGTACTTCCTGGAGAGGCTGCTCTTCGGATCCTACGACCTGAAGCGACAGCTCGGTTGGGCCGCCATCTTCTTCCTGGCCATTTTCGGGATCTTCTCACAGGTCCATCCGGCCTTCGACATCACGATGAACCCCGTGATTGTCCTGTTGGCATTCGTCATGGGCGCCCTCTCGTGCATCGTGATTGCTATGATCGTGGGTAAGTTCGAGGAACAGCTCAAGCTGATGAATCAGCAGGCGTCAGGCGTCCACCGAGCCGACATCGGGCGGGTATCCGTGGCTCTGGCGGCCTTCAATCTGGGCATCTCCAACATGCGTAGACGCAAGGCTCGCACGGTGCTGACCACGATCACGCTGGTCCTCCTGACCTTCACCGTCCTGTCCTTCACATCCGTTGTTCAGGTAATGCGGTTCAATCAGGTCCCGGCGCCCGGCAGACCACGTTACAACGGCCTGATGATCCGTACCGCCATGTGGGACCAGCTCCAGGAACCGGCCTATCGCCTATTGGCGGATGAATACGGGAAGGACCACGCGGTCGCGCCTCGTTCATGGTTCTTCGGCACCCAGTTAGGCGAGCAGTCGTTCCTTACCATCAAACGCGCCGATGCTCAGTACGACGCCAAAGCGCTCGTCGGCCTAACGCCCGAGGAAGCCCGGGTAACGAGACCTCAGGAAGCACTGATCGCGGGAAGATGGTTCCGGGATGGCGACGTGTACGCCGTCATCCTGCCCGACGTCATCGCAGCGGCTCTGCGCGTCGAGCCAGAGGATGTAGGCAAGGCTACCGTCTCCTACGCCGGCGTGGACTACACCGTCATAGGTATCTTCGACATTCAGAAGCTGAAGCGCATTCTCGACCTGGACAGCGAACCGCTCACGCCGGTGGACTTCATTCTCATGCAGAAGCTCACGCAACAGGGACGAGGCGGCGGCGAGACCGGTTTTCGCGAGTACACTCACCTGGAGCCAGACGCGGTCTTCTTCGTTCCGTACAAGACGGCGACAAACCTCGGTGCCGAGCTGCGCTCCATCGCCATTGACTTTGGCGACGCCAAGAGGGTCTCGGAGACGCTCGGTCCCCTCATGCATCGCCTCGGCCTGAACCTGTACGCAGGCCGCATCCCGTCGGACCCCAATCAGCGCCCGACTATCGAGCGGTATTCGTCCATCGCGGCCACCTCCAGCAAGGGCTTGGAGCTCGTGTTCTTCCCTGTGCTGATTGCAGCGCTGATCGTCTTGAACACCATGCTTGGTTCCGTCTTCGAGAGGGTGCGTGAGATCCACATCTTCTCCTCCATCGGACTTGCGCCCGCGCATATCGGCATGCTGTTCATGGCGGAAGCCATGGTGTACGCCATCCTGGGATCTGTAGCCGGCTATCTGCTCGGCCAGCTTACCACCAAGATTCTCGTCGCTACAGGCGCATTCCAGGGTCTCTACCTGAACTTCTCGTCGGTATCTGCGGTGATGACAACCATGGTCGTGGTGGGCGTCGTGCTCCTCTCCACCATCTATCCCGCGCGCAAGGCCGCCGAGGTAGCGACGCCAGCAATAGACAGATCGTGGCGGGTTCCGGAGCCTGAAGGCGACGAGTGGAGTATCCCCCTGCCGTTCTCGGTGACAGGCGATCAGGCCAAGGGGCTCAATGGCTTCCTTGCCGAGTGGTTCGCTGCCTACGAGGAATACAGTATCGGCGACTTCGTCACACAGAACGTAGAGACCGAGGAGACGGAGGTGGACCTACCAGCGCCTCTGGGACAGCCATCGCCTGGCAAAGGTACCATGTACAGCATTCGATGCATGACCTGGCTTGCGCCCTTCGACCTCGGTGTGAGCCAGCGTCTCACCATCATCACCAAGCCGACGACCATGGCAGACGTTTTCGAGATCAGCGTGAACATCCATCGGGAGTCGGGGGACATCTCCAACTGGAAGCGAGTCAACCGCCGCTTCTTGAACACCCTGCGCAAGCAGTTCCTCATCTGGCGGACATTGAAGCAGGGCGAGCGAGAGCGGTATCTCAAGGAAGCGCAGGCGGCCAGCCAGGGCGGTACCGTACCGGTAGCTGCACCTCAACCGGCGGAATGACATTGGTGTACCGCGACCTACGGCGTGATGCGTCGCAGCGCCGGAGCAACATCGGCAAGAGGGAGGACTCAGCGCTTGGCCATTGATGATATTGCGCGAGCCAGAGCGACGGTAGAACAGGCTTCGGCCGAAGAAGGTGCCGAAGGTCAAGCCATCGTCTATGAAGAGGGCTTCACAGGCAAGACCATCGTGGGCGCTCTGTTCGTCGGCTTCGTGATGTTGCCTGGTGCCCTGTATCTTGGATTGGTCGCAGGGCAGGGTCTGGGAGCAGCGGCCGAATGGGTGACGATCGTCCTCTTCTCCGAGGTCATGCGGCGCTCGTTCCTCCCCATGAAGCGGCAGGAGATCTACATCCTCTATTACGTCGCTGCCATGCTGTCTAGCCTTCTGCTAGCCGACCGTGGCATCTCCGGGGGACCGTTCGGATATCTTATCTGGAATCAGTACTTCCGCCAGGCTCCACAGGCAGGACTGGTCTCCAGCGAGATCCCGAACTGGGTGGTGCCACCTGCGGGATCTGCAGCTCTGACCCAAAGGACATTCTTGCATCCTGACTGGTTCGTGCCGATCCTCCTTCTCGTCGTCGGCGAGGTGCTCGGGCGCTTGAACTGGATGAGCATGGGCTACACCCTCTTCCGCGTCACTTCCGATGTGGAGAGGCTGCCCTTCCCCATGGCGCCGGTCGCCGCATCGGGCGCCACGGCCCTCGCAGAAGCCGCGAGCAAGGAGGAGTCCTGGCGCTGGCGCGTATTCTCCATTGGCACTGTGGTAGGTCTTGTCTTCGGGTTCTTCTATGTGGGCATCCCGGTCTTCACGGGTGTGGTCTTCAACAAGGCCATGCAGCTCATCCCGATTCCGTTCTTCGATCTGACCTCCAGCACGGAAACGATACTGCCTGGCGCTTTGACTGGCCTATCGGGTGACCTGGGGAAGGTGATGGTTGGCTTCGTCCTTCCGTATCCCATCGTCCTTGGTAGCTTCATCAGCAGCCTGCTCTGCAAGGTATTCCCAGGACCTAACATCCTTTACGGCCTCGGCGCCTTTGGCACCGCTGCGACGAACGGGTGGACGCGCGGCATGGATGCCATCAACACTAGGCTGATCACTGACATCAAGTTCTGGATGTCTATTGGCATCGGGCTGCAACTTGCCGTTGCCTTGATTGGTGTTGTTCAGGTAGTGAAAGCGTTGGCCAAGTACCGCAGGGAAACAAAAGGGCGTGGTCTCTTCAGCGAAGTACCCAAGGGCAGAGGAGATATCCACATTCTCATCCCGCTGTCCATCTGGTTCGTCATCACATGTTTCTACATCGGCCTGACTCAGTACCTGCTCCATGTGGACGGTCACGGTGGGCAGTTTCCTTGGTCTATTCTCATCTTCTTCGGCCTGATCTGGACACCCATCAACTCCTTTATTAGTGCCCGAATGATGGGGCTGACTGGCAGTGGAGTCTCCTTCCCGTTCCTCCGAGAAGCATCCATCATGAAGAGCGGCTACCCTCATGTGGACATCTGGTATGCCCCCATTCCGCTCGCGGACTACGGGCCGCTGGCGCAGCGGTTCCGGGAAGTAGAGCTGACCGGCACGAAGTTCACGAGCGTCGTCAAGGTGGAGTTCCTCGTGCTGCCGATCTTCCTGACCGCATCCTTCGTCTTCTGGGCGTTCTTCTGGCATACGAGCGCCATTCCGTCGTCGCAACATCCCTACGCGCAGCGCTTCTGGCCCCTTGCCGCCACATTCCAGGCCATGTTCCAGACGATCAACAAGCCAGACGGCCCCAAGTGGGTACTGGAAGGTATCAATATGACGCGCATAGGAGCGGGCATTCTCGCGGGTCTTGGATTGTATGGCATTCTTTCCCTCGCCAAAGTACCAGCGCTGTTCTACTACGGCATGGTTGGAGGCGTTGGTGCATGGCCGGCTGATATAATCCCTACCTTCTTCGGTGCATGGCTAGGCAGGCGGTACTTCGCCAAGCGATTCGGAATGGATCAGTGGCGCATGTACGCTCCGGTCCTGCTGGCTGGGTTCGCCTGCGGCACAGGTCTCATCGCCATGGCTGCCATTGCTCTGTCGCTCATTGCCAAGTCCGTGAACTACCTGCCGTTCTGATGCAGAAAGAGCGTGGCAACCTACCCCTAGCATTGCTGCTGACGCTGGTCGCATCCGTGATCCTCGCACCGCTGCCGATCGTGGGCCACGTCCTGGCGGCGTGGTTGGGAAGCCGTCGCGCCGGGCGAAGTGCACTCGTTGTAGGCATCGTCGCAGCGGTTCTCTGGGGTGCGGGAATCAGTCTGGTATCGGGCAAGGAGCTGAGTATCGGCGGGACTCAGGTCGGGCTCGGGCCTCTGAGCCTCCTGCTCCCGGCGATTTGCGCGAGCCTGCTTGCCGGCAGCCTCTTCGCCTACGGCGGACGATGGCCGATTCTGCTGGGAACCGTGCTGGTGGTGGCCGGGGCAGTCTGGTCGGGACGCGATCTGCAACCGGTGGTGGGCCTGATCCGACAGTTGCGACCTGCGCCAGCTCGACAGACGACCAGTAGCGCTAGCTGTCCAGAACACCTAGAGAAACTCTACACGGCCGCCATGCTTTACGCGGATAGTTGGGACGGGAAACTGCCGCCTGCGGACCGTTGGGAAGAAGCACTGCAAGAGACTGTATCCGACCGCAAGTACCTGCATTGTCCAGCCGCGGGCGATGATGGGCACGGTTATGCGATGAACGAGACACTGGGCGGCAAGAGCGTGCAGGAGGTACCGAGTCCCAGCAGTACACCCCTATTCTTCGACTCCACATTGCCAGGCCCCAATGCGCACGGCGGTCTACATACTCTGCCTGTGCCGGGTCGCCACGAAGGTACCAACTACGCGGTCTACGCGGACGGCCATTCCGGGCCTATCGCGGCCAAGTAGGCCATACCGGGCGGAGCCATGGATCGAATCCTGTTGCCGCCTGGAGACGCGAGCGCCGATGCGCCTCGATGAGCGCGCAAGTCGTCCGTGGTTGCTCAGGGCGTTTGCCGCAGCCGGCGTCGCTGTTGTGCTTGGCTATGTCGTGATGTGGATGTTGGGTCGTTATCTCGGTCCCATCCGTGAGCTCGGAGAGTCGGTGGAATGCCGCCGGAATATGCACATGCTCGCGCGGGCCTTCAACCTGTACGCCGACGACTACGAGTCCATGTATGCGCCTGCAAGCCAGTGGGAAACGGCCATCGCCCCTTACGTCGAACCGCGATATCGCCGATGTCCAGCCTGGAAGGATCTGCAGAAGGACACCTGGGGCTACGCCATGAACCGCCAGGTCTCCGCCAAGTCCCGCGACCATATAGACCGTCTCGAGCAGACGCCGGTCGTCTTCGACAGCGACACAAGCCAGCACAATGCTGCGGGTAGTCCTTCGGAGCTGCCACGTCCGGGCAGGCATGTCACACGAAGTAGAGCCAAGAGCGGATATGCGCGAGGAAACTGGATCGGCTATGCGGACGGCAGCGCCCGTGTGAAGTTGGACAATCCCTCGCCACGATCCTCATCCAGCGACATCGGCGGGTAGCAGTAGACATGGGTCGAACAGAGCGGGCTGTCATCGGTTGGGATGGTATTCGCCTCCTGGTACCTGGTGACTGGAACGTGTCAGGAGTATCGGCGGATCGCTCGGATGGCTACCTCAAGGTCGACTCCCCCGGGACCATGTTCCTGCAGGTCAAGTGGACCGATCCGCTGGCGTCATCACGGCCTCGTACGGTCGCAGGATGGGCGGCACGTGCCATACGCATCGTGCGAAAGACACCACCCGCTCCTACCACTCCACCCGACCTGCGGACGTTGCTCGACGCCTACCTGAAAGACACCGCGAAGAGGGCGCGGAGGTCAGGCCAGCCTTTTTCCTCCAAGATCAAGCCGGAGACTACGGAGGCCGATGGAACCCGCATCGCGCATCACTTCTCCTGGACAGGCGGAGGCCAAGGCCAAGGGAAGATCTGGTTCTGTAAGGTCTGCCAACGGACCGTGATCGCCCAGGTAGTAGGTCAGCCCAGGGATCCTGTCACCGACACAGCCGCTGCCGTTTTCAGTGACATACGAGACCATGCCGAAGACGGGTGGTGCGTGTGGGCGGCATTCGATCTGGTGGCAGCCGTGCCGGAGGTGTTCCGTCTCGAAACCTATCAATTCATGTCTGGCTACCTGAAACTGGGGTTCCACCAGCCCGGCGCAGGACGGATACTCATCGAGCGTTGGGGTCTTGCGAACCTGGCGCGCAAGAGATTCACGTTGCGCGAATGGCTGGCGACAACGGCAAGTGCTGATCGCTACCGTCCCGCCTACTCCGATGCCGTCTTGAACGAGCACGACGGCGTTGTTGCACGAGGCGCCGTGCGTAGTTTACTCGGACGGATCGTCGCTGTTCGAGACGCGTTGCCGACGTTGCGACCTGCAACCGTATATGAAGCATGTGCGTGGGAGTGTTCGGAGACGAACAAGCTCTACGCCGTGCAGACCTGGCTGCCACGCGGCAAGCAGAGCATTCTCGGAGATCTCGTCACACGATGCGAATGTCACTGAGTCAGCGCCTGGAGTGGCTCGCGGCGCGCTATTTGCCCTTCGTACGGCGTGCGCCGCATGGCGACCGTCAGGCTCTGCTGCGTCTCCGACCCATCCGAAACAGCGCCATCGAGTGGCAGGAAATCCAGGGTGGCGAGGCCGAACTGACTATACCGTACAGGAAAGACCGTGTGGCACGCATTGTGGCCGTTCTGGTGCACCTGCCGGAGGCTCGCAAGGTTCGGCTGGACGAAGTCGGAACGTTCGTGTGGCGCCTATGCGATGGTGATCACACCGTCGAGGCCATTGTTCGTGCCATGATAAAGGAGTACAAGATGAACCGTGCCGAGGTGGAAGCTTCTGTAGCGCGGTACCTGCAGACGCTGGCCGAGCGTCGATTCATCGGCTTCGTGGAGCGAAAGGGAGTTCAGAAATGAGCGTCCGTGACTCGAGACAAGGAGCCTCGGGGGCAGAGGTGAAGCGGCAGATACAGTTGCCGTTCGCCAAGGCTGTGGAGATCGCGTTCAAGAGCATCAAGATACGCTTCTGGCGCTCCCTGATTACGGCAGCCGGCATTCTCCTTGGCATTGCCTTTTTCACGTCGGTCCGTATGTCGGGCGAGTTCACGCGCATTCAGCGAGGCATCATTCTACAGAAGAAGGAAGCCATCGCGGCAGGTACCCTGAAGCCGTCGGCCGAGGACGTTCGCCAAGTGAACTCGCTCGAAGCCGATGAAGCAGACCGGCGCAGCTCGGAAATGCGGCTGAAGTGGCTCTCCATCATGGCACTCATCGTCTGCACGGTGGGCATCACGAACGCTATGCTCATGTCAGTCACCGAGCGCTATAAGGAGATCGGCACGATGAAGTGTCTAGGTGCGCTCGACAGTCTCATCGTGAAGTTGTTCTTCATCGAGGCATGTTTCCTTGGGCTCATAGCGTCTGTCATGGGCTTCGTCGTAGGATGGGCGGTCATCTCCCTCGTGCGTCTAGTTACCGACGGTATCGAGGTGTTCGGGGGGGCTTTCTGGCTGGCCAGTCTGCAGCTCCTTATCCTGTCGGTATCCCTTGGCACCGTATTGACGTTTGTCGCCACCATCCTTCCCGCTATCAAAGCGGCGGAGATGCCGCCTGCTGCAGCGCTCCGTGTAGAGATCTAGAAAGGGCTCGACGAAATGGCCGCTAACGAATACGTCGTACGCACGAAGGACCTCGTCAAAGAGTACACCATGGGCGACCAGGTACTCAAAGCGCTCAACGGCATCAACCTGGACGTGTACCGCGGCGAGTACATTTCCATCATGGGTCCCTCCGGGTCGGGCAAGTCCACCCTCTTCAACGCCATCGGCGGTCTCGACAAGCCGACGTCAGGCAGCGTCTTCATCAACGACGTGGACATGGCCCAGCTCGATGCGCAAGAGCTCGCCTACCTCCGGTGCCACACCATCGGTTACATCTTCCAGACGTTCAACCTCATCCCGGTCATGACGGCCCTCGAGAACGTGACGCTTCCCACCGTTTTCGCAGGCATGAGCACAGACGAGGGGATCGAGCGCGGCATCGAGCTGCTCAACCTGGTCGGACTCGGGGAGCGCCTGCATCACAAGCCATCCGAGCTATCTGGTGGCCAGCAGCAGCGTGTCGCCATAGCTCGCGCGCTGGCCAATAACCCCTCCATCATCCTCGCAGACGAGCCCACTGGCAACCTCGACCTGAACACCGGAAAAGAGATCATCGAACTGCTGAAACGCCTGAACCGTGAGCAGGGCGTGACTATTATCTCGGCCACTCACGACCTCAAGATGCTCGACGTTTCAGATCGGATTGTTTGGATACGGGACGGTCAGATCGCCAAGATCGAAGAACGTGCCGACATTGCCATCAAGGTCGGCGAGATGGAGGTCGCGGGCGAGAGCGAGGCCGGCCACTAAGGTACGGCGACCGGCCTCGACGATCACGCCTTCCTAAGGTATTCGACGGGGAACTTCCATGGCGAGCGGTAGGCCGGACGCGCCAGCTTCACGGCTTCCGCATCCCCCACGATGCGTTCTGTCTTCGGATCGAATCTCACATTTCGGCCAAGGCGGTATGCTACGTTCGCCAGGGTCAGGGGCAGATCCACTTTCCAGTGGTAGTTCACGCTGCAGCTCGGTTCCTGGCGGGTCTTGATGCAGTCCAGCCACTCCCTCTCGTGCCCAGGTGACGGCGGAATGCTCTTCGGAGGCGCTGCGCTATCCGTCAGCAGATCTCCTTCGGGCACCACTTCGCACCGGCCGTAATCAGCGATGAGCGTGCCGCGCAGCCCATGGAAGTAGATTCCCAACCGACGCGCCGGCGTCCCTCTTCCGAAGTCGAAAGCGAAGCTGTTGCAGCAGGACATGCTCCAGGTCATGGTCAGACCGGGGTACCACCACGTCACCTCCTGCGTGTCCGGAGCATCCCCGTCGCCCTTGATGACATAGCGTCCACCTGTGCACGAGGTCACCAGGGGAACGCCCAGATCCAGCGCCCACACAGGCAGGTCGATGATATGAGGCGCCATCCCCGGGGTCCAGCCACCACTGTACGCGAAGAAGGAACAATGGTAGTATGCGTCGGCGAACAGCAGCCGGTTGAAGGGACAGAGTGGAGCAGGTCCGCACCACATCTCCCAGTCCACTCCAGGCGGTGGATCCTCCTTCGGGGCATAGCCGATTCCGTCCGGCCCCTGATTCATGACATTGAACGTCCGTACCACGCTGATGCGACCCAGCTTACCTGACCTTATCCACTCCACCACGCGGCGGTAATTCTCGGACGCGTGCACCTGTGTCCCGACCTGACTCACCCTCTTGTGCTTGTTGACCGCGTTCCGGACGGCGAGGGTCTCGTCGGGATAGAGCGTCATGGGCTTCTGGACGTAGATGTCCTTGCCTGCTCGACATGCCTCGATGGCCATGAGCGCATGCCAGTGCGGCGGTGTGGCGATGATCACGGCATCCACATCGGGCCTGGCCAGCACCTCCCGATAGTCGTTGTAGCCTTTGGCGGTGCTCTTGTACCTCTCCACGACGGCGTCTCTGCGGCTCTTCGCGACGTCACATACAGCGGTGACAACGACATCGGGGTACGCGGCGCAGTTGGCCAAGTTCGCCTGCCCCATGCCGTTGACGCCGATGGCGCCCAGGCTGATGCGTTCGGATGGTGCTACCGTGCCATCCTTTCCAAGTGCCGAAGCGGGCACAACGGTAGGCAGGGCGACAGCGGTTGCCGCTGCGGTAGCGAGGAACTGCCGGCGGCTCGGTTGATCTTTCTCGGTCTCAGACGCTGTGTTGGTCATTGCGCGAACCTCCTCTTCCGGCACCAGTCGGCCTCAGGGCACGACAGCCCTGGGCGCACGGTTGCTGGCGAAATCCTCCCATGCGGCGTTGCATGCGGACTCGGCGGGCGCACCACCTGGACGGATCCAGAGACGGTAACGGAGTACCAGCGGCTTGCCCGGCTCGAGCGAGTAGCGTGTGTTGGCGGCCGGGAACGTGGGCTGGTACCAGTTCAGCTCAGGAAACTTCACCCAGTCTCCCGGGTAGTCGGGGTTTCCGGGATGCTGCATGACGACCACCGCCGTCGGTTCACTCCCGCCTGCGAACGTGCCGGCAAGGTAGGCCCATGCTCGACGCGACGCTGACTGCGGTGGGTCCGTGTGGAAGACAATCTCCTGGTTCTGGACTGCGTTCATCCGCATGTTCAGCCCACCATACGCATTCGTGCCGCGTCGGGCAAGACTGACGCCAGGCTTCAGTGCTTTGATCCGGAAGACCAGGTCAACGAAGCGGCCTGCCCTACCGGAACGATATGCACGGATCGTTGCGGTCTCGTGCACAATGGGTTCCTTGTCATCCCACATCCACTGGTTCTCGGCCACGATCTCGGCGTAGTCGGCCCCGCTCCGAACGCGGATTCGGCCCGTCGGACGAGCGAAGACGCGCTGCAGAGCGTGGAGATCGCCCATTTCCTCACCGTACTTGGTCTCCGGCCACGCCCAGTAGATACCCCTGTGATGGGGATGGTCCACCGGTAGGTCCTTCGTCAGCTCCTCACCATGGAAGCCGTAGAGCGGATGAATGTAGTCACTGCGTGCACGTGCGTAGATAAGATTCGCCTGCGCGATTTCCTTCAGGCGTTCCCCTGGCTCGACGGTCCGGTAGTTGTAGCGCAAGACCGGCTTGCCATTCTCCTGGATGTCCACCTGCCCGTCCGCGGCCACTTGGGCCTTCATCACAGGCGCGCTCGAGGCCATCCCTGCCAACGTCAGGCAGAGCGCCCCAAGAACTGCTCGGAAGAGGTCTTCTACTGCAGCATCCCAAGACATTTCACCGTCCTCCACTTGGGGTTTCGGTACGTGGTCCGGGTCTCGAGGGCACCGACGTCACCGGACCGGCTTCTGGCGGCGCCAGTTCACGAATGCGTATGCGGCGAAACCAGACGCTCCCGCCGTGGTCCTGCAGGAGGATGGGGCCTGGTGTACGGGCAAACCACACGCGGTAGCCATCGTAAGCAGCGAACTTACTCTTGTCGAGGCGTTCAGTCCACTCCGGCGTATCCTGGTCCATCTCTAGGAGCTTCCGACCGTTGAGCCAATGCTCGATGTGACCGCCCCGAGCCACGATCCGCGTCCGGTTCCACTCTCCGGGAGGTCTCTGCCGCACGTCGGCGCGCGGCTCCTTGATGGAGTAAAGTGCGCCGCAGCTCCCTTTGTGGACAGGTTCCGGTGGGACGCGATCGTCCATGATCTGATACTCCGGCCCGAGCCACTTGCCGTCCGGCATTCGGTGCAATCGGTACTTGATGCCGCTGTTGCTTCCAGGACGGAGCTTCCATTCCAGCTCTAGCTCGAAATCACGGAAGACACGCGTCGTGATGATGTCCATGGCACCTGTCGACACGCGCCTGATGCAACCATCCTCGATGATCCATCCCTTGCCTACTGGGCTTCCCTCAGTATTGGTCCAGCCGTGGAATGACCTGCCGTCGAACAGGTTCTGCCAGGATGCAGGACGAGGCGTCTGACTGGCGATCAGCGCCACGATGATCGGCAGGAGCATCATCTACACCCGCGCGGGCACCTCGAAGCCTGGTCGGTACCGACGGGTCAAGAGCGCATCGGCCTGCCGGTTGCCGACGAAACGTTCTCGCTTTGGATCCACACGCAAGGGAATTCCGACCGTCAGGCGGCTTCTCCCGAGGTCCACACCATTGCGCGCGAGGTGCTCCTCCATGCGCGACAGCGTCTCCGCGGCGGCTGCGTCAGTTGCGACGGCCGCACGTACTTCCTCGGGATCGGCCTGCCGGCCCAGCCGGTAGGAGATGTTGCCCAGGTGGCAGAGAGCGCTGGAAAGATGTCCTTCGAGGATATCGGCGTTCAGATCCTCCACTTTGCGGCTGCGGACCGCCTCGATGAAGTTCGCGAAATGATCTCCCCCTCGGAACCCCTGACCGGTGAACTCCTTCATGAGTTTGCCGTCTTTGTCGTAGGCTCGGTTACCGGCTATGTGTCCCCCTTCGCACTCGATGACGTTGCCGACACCCTCGCCGCGATACCTATCCATGGCGTTGGAGCCCGATCGCTCGGGCAGGCCGCGTACTTCGAAGATGATGCGCGCGTCCGGCCAGTCCAGAACCACCAGTTGTGTGTTGGCAGTCTCTCCGTCATCCACATAGCCGAGGCGACCGCCGATACTGATCACCCGATGCGCGAGCTCCATCTTGCCCAGTGACCAGCGAGCGATATCCATCTGGTGGATGCCCTGGTTGCCTAGGTCTCCATTGCCCGTGTTCCAAACCCAGTGCCAATCGTAGTGCAGGTTCTTCCGCATGAGAGGCAGCTTTTCCGCGGGACCGCACCACAAGTCATAATCCACTCCTTCCGGTATCGGCTGAGGTCCATCCACTTTGCCGATACTGTCGCGCCGCTTGTAGCAGAGCCCCCGAGCGATCTGGATCTTGCCGATATGGCCTTCTGCCAGCCAGGCCCATGCCTCCCGCCATGCCCCGCTCGATCGTCCTTGCGTCCCAGCCTGCACGATGCGCCGGTACTTGCGCGCCGCCAACACGGCTTGCCGCCCTTCCCACACGTTGTGAGACACAGGCTTCTCGACGTACACATCCTTGCCCGCCTGGCACGCCCAGACGGTGATCAGCGAGTGCCAATGGTTTGGCGTAGCTGTGGCGATGACGTCTACGTCCTTGCGCTCCAGCACCTTGCGAACGTCCGTGTAGCCGTCCACAGACACGCCCTTATCTTGCAGCGCCTTCACCCCACGGTTCAGTACAGTCTCGTCGCAGTCGCAGAGAGCCACAACCCGGACGCCCTGCATGTTGCTGAACGCGCCAATGTGGCTGCCGCCACGACCGCGGAAACCTACAACCGCCACGCGAATGTCCTCGTTCGCGCCCAGGATGCGCCCCCAAGCAGAGGCTGGCAGACCGAGCACACCTACCGCGCCGGCGGCTACCCCCAGCACCTCTCGCCGCGTCATCCGTGTACTGTCGTCCATGCCTGATGCACCTCCTCGATACAGCACTAATATGACATCCTAACCATAGACCGACTTCAGAGTCGGTTCTGGCATGCCACGCAGGGGTTCGATGGCTTCCACTTCCTCCTTGCTGAACCCCAGCATGGCTAACTTCTCACGCTCATAGTAACGATGATTCTCGTAGGAGACGTAGCCGGGGATCCGATGATCCACGAACGGTATGTACCCTCCCTCCTCGACGAGGGGCGTCAGGCGGCGCAGCTCGGCGAGGATATCCTCTTTGCTGGTGAGCATGCGCTTATTGACGCCACCGAACAGAACCGCATCCTTGCCAAGTTGCTTCCGGAGCAGTACTGGGTCCGAGCCACCGGCCACCTCGCACGGGAACATGCCGTTCAGACCGCATTCCAGCCAGACCGGCGCCAGAGCCTGCACATTCCCGTCACAGTCGGTCAAGATGATGTCCACCCCGTGCCGGCGTAGGAGCTTGCACACACGCGTCATGGGTTCGGACACGTAGTTGCGCCATAGGTTGGGACCGATGAGGGGGCCGTTGTTGAAGCAGATGTCCTCCCAGCCCCATGCCAGATCCACCTCTATCTCCTTCAGTGCCGGTTCCAGCACTGCGACGAACAAGTCACAGAGCGTATTCACCATCTCAGAGAATAGGTCCGGCTCGTCGTAGATGAGATAAGCCAGGTTGGCGGCACCCACCCAGTTCCGAATCCAGCCTACGAAGGAGCCGATGCCGACGACAACAGGAACGTCAGCACTGTTGAACTGTGGAGCCAGGCTCTTGTAGTCCCATTGATGGCGCGCCGGATCGTTGGGATCCAGCATGGCCTTGTACTTCTCCCAGTCCTTCCTGCTCTTCAGTCCGTTCTCGATCACATGGGGGATCGTGTGCTCCCCCTCCTTGATCTCCTCGACAATGTTGCCTTCGCCGTCCCGGTGCACGATAGTTCGTTCGCGAACCTCGATGACCTCGTACGGGAAACCAGGATGGAGACCGATCAGCACGGGGACGTGCATGGTCGGATCCTTGCCGAAATAGGCGCTGATCCTACCCATGCGATCGCCCGGCACATCCGCTCCCCCAACCTCCTTCGGCAGTCCTTCCTGAACCCAACGGTCCATGGCCTCGGTCAGGTACCCGAAGTCCCAGTGGATTCCCCGGTCCACCGTCTGGTAGTGCATCACGCGACGAAAGCGTTCACGATGAGTCATCTAGCATGGCTCCAAGATGCATGAGATCGCCCAGGCCCGAAAGCGTCCCCGTAGCTTTCGACATACTCTCACCCATTCCCTACCAGCGTACGGTGGACATCCAGCTGGATACTGTCATGGTCAGGGTTCCGTCGGAGGGTTCTCCGGAACGATGAACCGGAGAACAGGCGATCCCCTTGGGCCCATCCGCATGATCGCGATCTTCCGCTTCGGCCCCGCAGCATAGGTCTCGTAGAGGTCCATGTCGAAGGTCCTGCCGAAGATGGCCCTGGCATCGCCCTGAACTTGCGACGCGACGAGCGCCATCTGTCGGCGGGCCATGTTCGCACCACACCTAAGCTCGATATCCCCGGCCGGCCGAAGAATGACTCGCACCGCGTAGTTCTGGTCACGATACCGCTGAGTGAGCATCGTTGCGAACTTGACGGCGCGCTCGGAAGCGGGATCCACAGGACCAATGCCGACTACGGACGCGATGTCACCGCGAGTCGGAGGTCTGTCGCCGAACACCGGTGGCTCGTCAGGACTCCAATCCGGCAGGTGCAGTCCGGCGACCACGAGTGCCAGCAGGACGCCCACTGCCGCCCAACGAATCCCGATGCCCATCAGGTGACCGCGCTTCTCAACGGCCTCCTCGTTCGAACGCTGGTGCAAAGGTGCCTCCAATTACGCCGATATTCTATTACCGAATGCGTTGGAGACGCAAGCTAGGCACGACCATGGTCGCCGCGTTACAGTGTGCCGGCTATACTCGGTCCGGGACCACGAACGGCGGACGATACTGGCGGGTTAGCATTCGGTTCGCCTCTTCATCGCCGATGAAACGCTCCGCTACCGGATCGATGCGGAGCCTACGTCCCAATCGGTAGACGCCGTCTCGCAGCTTGATGCCATTTGCCGCCAAATGGTCTTCGAACCGTCCGAACGTCTCCCAGATCTCGTTGTTTCCGTCGCCGAAACGCTTCGTCTTGTTGCTGAAGGGTTCCTCGCTGCCAAGACGATAGGAGATGTTGCCAAGATGGCAGAGAGCAGCAGAAAGGTGCCCTTCCTCCACTTCGCAGTGGAGATCCGAGCGCTTGCGGCTCCGGACTGCTTCGATGAAGTTGCGATGATGATCGCCACCGCCGTCGAACTTGGCGATCCTCTCGCCCCTGAGGTCATATGCGACGGCCGAGCTGTAACTGTTGGACACCACGATGCCCTTGGTTCCGTACCAGATGTTGCCGATCCGAGCGCCACGCAGGTCGTTGGTCTCCAGTCCTCGTACCTCGAAGATGAGCCATGCGTCGTCATACTCCAGGAAAACTAGCTCCGTGTTGGGCGTTTCGCCATCGTCCTCGTAGCCGAACCGACCACCCAGACCTAGTACGGACTTCGGGAAGGTCCGCTTCCCCAACCCCCAGCGCGCCTTGTCCATCTCGTGGACGCCCTGGTTGCCGATATCGCCGTTGCCGTAGTCCCATTGCCAGTGCCAGTCGTAATGGAATTGACGTCGCATGACCGGCTTGATCGGCGCTGGGCCGGACCAGAGATCGTAATCCACAGTGGACGGAACCGGCGTAGGAGCGCTGACCTTGCCGATACTGCCCCGTGGTTTGTAGCAGAGCCCACGCGCGAGATACACCTTGCCGATGCCTCCCTTCTGGATGAAGGCAATGGCGTCCCGCATGCCTTTGTTGGAGCGGCTCTGCGTGCCGATCTGGCAGATCCGATTGTACTTGCGCGCCGCCTCCACCATGCGTCGGCCCTCCAGGACCTCGTGGGAGGCGGGTTTCTCCATGTACACGTCCTTGCCCGACTGCATGGCCCAAATGGCCAGCAGAGCATGCCAGTGGTTCGGCGTAGCCGAGGTGACACAGTCAATGTCCTTCCTGTCCAGAACCCGCCGCACGTCCTGAACGGTCTCGGGTTCGCGCTTCCCCGCCTGCCGCACGATCTCCAACGCCGGCGCGAAGGTCGCGGTATCAGCGTCGCAGATCGCCACGATATCCACGTCGTTCATCGCAGCATAAGCACGCACGTGGCTCCTTCCCTGACCGTGTACGCCAACGATTGCCACCCGAATGCGATCATTCGGACCCGCCTTCCGGCCGGCCTGACTCCTGGCGGATGTCTCCGCCATGGTGGCGATGCTCATCGTTCCGAGCGCCAGCACCGAATCCTCGAGCAGTCGCCGCCTCGAAAGCCTCTCCATGTCGAACCCCCATTGGCTGTGCCCCAGTACATCTCTACCACGGCACGTTGCCTAACTTCACGCACTGTATTCTGACGAATGTCCTACCTCTCCTGCTTGTAGGATATACTCTGGCCGACTGGGGGAAGCCTATGACAGGTCGAGAGCGAGTCCTGAGACATGTGCGAGGCGAAGCTGTGGACTGCTTGCCCGCCATGCCGATCACCATGCAGTTCGCATCCTGTCTGAGCAATGTCCCCTATCGCCGGTACGCGCTGGACCATCGCGTTCTTGCCGAGGCTCAAACGCGGGTGGCCGAAGTCTTCGACTTCGATTACGTGAGCGCGATCTCCGATCCGGCTCGCGAGGCAGGAGACCTTGGAGCTTCGGTTGTCATCGAAGAGGACACGCCCCCAGCGATGGATGGGGCCAATCCCCTCCTCGCGGACAAGAGCCTTCTCCTACAGCTCCCGGACCCAAGGACTGTCTGCGGAACGCGCATGACGGACCGCTTGGAGGCCATCTCTCTGCTGAAGGCGATGGTTGGTCGGGACAAGATCCTCGAGGGCTGGATCGAAGGGCCGTGCGCAGAAGCCGCTGATCTGCGCGGTATTGGCAATCTCATGACAGACTTCTCCGATGACCCGACGTTCGTTCGGGAGCTGTTCGAGTATGTGCTGGAGCTCGAGATAGCCTTCGCCGAGAAGCAGGTTCAGGCGGGTGCGGACATCATCGGGATCGGCGACGCTGCTGCTTCGCTGGTCGGCCCACGCATCTACGAGGAGTTCGTGCTTCCCTACGAGAAGCGCATGGTGGCAGCAGTCCACGCCATGGGGGCACTCGTCCGTCTCCACATTTGTGGCAACACGCGTCGGATCCTGCGGGGTATGGGCATGACGGGCGCGGAGATTATAGATCTGGACTACCCATCTTCCATGGCTGAGGGCCGCGCCGCTATGGGGGAATATCAAGTGCTGCTAGGTAACATAGATCCCGTTCGCGTACTACGCGACCGGAAGCCGGAGGACGTCTTCGCCGCCATCCAGAGCTGCCATCTCGAGGCCGGTCCCCGTTACATCGTAGGCGCTGGTTGCGAAGTGCCGCGCGACACACCCCACGAGAATGTCCGTGCCATGGTCCGCTATGCGAGGGAACACCTACCCGGCGGAGCCAAGGCCATCCGGAGTATGACATCTTGAGTGAAGTAACGAAGCACACCGTTCGCCTTCAGCCCATCAACGCTACTGTGGTGGTTCCCCACGGTACACCCATGCGGGACTTCCTCTTCGAACATGGGGTGGAGTTTCCATGTGGCGGCAACGGCCGCTGTCGCGGCTGCAAGATACGGCTAATCGAAGGAGACGCCTCTATCAACGACGCCCAGCGAGAGCACTTGTCCGATGTGGAGCTCGCTGCGGGGTGGCGCCTGGCATGCCAGTGCAGAGTCGAGCAGGACTTGGTCATAGAACTGCGTCAGTGGGACGCGGCCATTCTCACTGACGAAGGGACGTTCGCCTTCGTACCGTCCGAAGGTCTCGGCGTGGCTGTGGACGTAGGCACGACGACGGTCGTCGCTCAGCTCCTCGACCTCGAGACGGGTCATGTACTTGGCGTGAAAACTGCCCTCAATCCTCAGGCGCGCCACGGCGCCGACGTCATGAGCCGAGTGCAGTACGCCGTGTCCGAGGGAGGTCTCGTGATCCTCCGGGATCTCATTCGGCACGAGGTCGCACGCTTGATCCGTCTCCTCTTCGAGGCGTCGGCAGCCGACACGAACAGGCTGCGCCGCGTGGTCCTGGTCGGCAATACGGTGATGCACCACCTGTTCTGCGGCATCGACCTCACACCGCTTTCCCACTACCCGTTCGAGACGGAGCATGGCGGCCTGCAGGTGTTGCGGCCCGACGAACTGGGTTGGAGCATCCCAGATTCGGTGCTGGTTCAATTCCTCCCGTGCCTCGGAAGCTTCGTTGGTAGCGATGTGCTGGCAGGCATTCTCGCGACAGGTGTCCACAAGACAGGCCAACTCGACATGCTCGTGGACCTGGGCACGAACGGAGAAATCGTACTATCGGACGGTCACCGACTGCTGTGCGCCTCCACGGCGGCGGGTCCAGCATTCGAGGGTGCGCGCATATCAGCGGGTATGCGAGCCGCTTCCGGAGCGATCTGGAAGGTGACAGGCCGTAACGGCCACATCCATTGCGAGATCCTCGGCAACACGGAGCCCAGGGGCATCTGCGGTAGCGGCCTTGTGGATGCAGTGGCAGTAGGACTCGATACGGGCATGGTGAAGCCCACAGGTCGCCTCACGAGCGGGGATACCTGGAACCTGTGCGGCCCGGTCTCGCTGACCCAGACCGACATACGGCAGCTTCAACTGGCAAAGGGGGCGATCGCGGCTGGCATACGCCTCTTGCTGGAGCAGTGGGGTGCCACATTCGACGATGTGGGTAAGCTGTATATGGCTGGCGCGTTCGGCAACTACGTGGATCGAACCAGCGCTCGCCGGATCGGTCTGCTTCAGATACCGCTGGAGAGGGTCGTGCCCGCGGGCAATACGGCGTTGCTCGGTGCGAAGATAGCCCTCTTCAACCCGGATCCTCAGACGAACACCTACGAAGGCATTCGGAACATAACTGTACACGTGGGACTGAACGAAGATCCGCGATTCCAGGACGTCTACGTAGAAGAAATGGGCTTCCCTGCAGCCTGAAGGCTCAGGGTGCTGGCGTGAAGGAGGCATATGCAATGATCACTCATGCGGAACTGGAGACCGCTCGGGCAAGAGCACGGGAGTACCTGCAGCAGGCCGGCATCGTGCTGACTCCGGAAGAATCTCGCAATATCGAGGTGGCCGACTTCGGTCTTGGGGAGCTGGACCGAACTGGTCTGGAGATCGTGACCTACGTGAACACGAAGAGGTGCTGCGCCAAGGAGCTAGTCCTCTTTCCCCACCAAACATGCCCCGAGCACCGACATCCGCCGGTAGAAGGCGAACCAGGCAAGGAGGAGACCTTCCGATGCCGCTGGGGTGTGGTGTATCTCTACGTCCCCGGCGAACCCACTCCTAACCCGAAGTGCGCGCCTCCACCTGCGCCGGAGGGGGCTTACACCGTCTTTCACGAGATCGTGCTGGAGCCAGGTCAGCAGTACACATTGGAGCCGAACACACTGCACTGGTTCCAGGCAGGGCCCGGCGGTGCTATCGTGTCGGAGTTCTCCACGACTAGTCGAGACGAGAGCGACGTGTTCACGGACGCACGTATTCAGCGGATCCCCGTGATTTCCGAGTAGAGGAACGTGGCACCCGGTCTGAAGGCGAGCTTGCCGAGGGAGACGTAGCGCCACCGGTTCCAGGGGAGAGTCCTATGCGCGTTGTAGTAGCAGGGGCTACAGGCCTCATCGGCAGCGAGCTATGCCGCACGTTGGTAGAGACTGGCCAGGAGGTCACCGCGCTTGTGCGGTCTGTCGGAGCAGCGCGGAGCGTCTTGCCTTCCTCCATTCGTTTCCTCCACTGGGACATCGCGGCAGCAGGCGATTGGGAGGAAGCCGTTGCCGATGCAGATGCAGTCGTCAATCTGGCTGGCGAACCCCTCGATGCTCAGCGATGGAATGCTGCCGCGAAGCAGCGCATTCGAAGCAGCAGGCTGGAGACAACGCACGCGCTCGTCCGTGCCTGGCGTGACACGCAGCGGCAGGGTGGCGTTCTGTTGAACGCGTCGGCCGTGGGTTATTATGGCGACTGCGGCGAAGCGGCCGTCACCGAGACCTGTCGGCGCGGTGATGGATTCCTGCCGGAGCTATGTGCGGATTGGGAAGCTGAAGCCACCAGAGCTGCTGAGCTGGGAGCCAGGGTTGTCCTGCTGCGAACTGGGATCGTCCTTGCCCGCCACGGCGGTGTGCTTCAGCGTATGGCTACGCCGTTCCGATACTATGCCGGGGGTTCGCTCGGTAGTGGAATGCAGTGGATGCCGTGGATTCACTTGACGGATGAAGTCCGGATGATCCTGTGGGCTATGGAAAACCAAGAGATCTCGGGCCCCGTGAACCTCTGTGCTCCTCATCCAGTGCGGATGCGCGAGTTCGTCCAGACCCTGGGACGGATACTGCGTCGGCCCGCCATACTGCGTGTACCGGCCTTGGCTTTGCGTCTGCTGCTCGGCGAAATGGCCGACGTCGTGCTGTCAAGCCAGCGCGTCGTTCCCGACGTTGCATCTCGCGCTGGGTTCTCCTGGAGCTATCCGCGCGTCGAATCCGCTCTGACTGACCTTCTCGGCAGTTGATCGTCTCCGGCAATCGCTGTGCCGGTTCCGGTCGCTAGAGGCTGCGCCGCCTTCCCGCTGCATTGAGGATCAGGTAGAGAATGCCGGCGACGATCGCCACGGCAATGATCATCCCAAGCAGGTTCTTGATGATCCATTGCAGGACGGCGAATGCGATCACAATGGCGACTGCCAAGAGGAAGATCCGACCTAGTGTTGCGTTGCCCATGGAAGCGCTCCTATGTAGGGCCTATGCGTGAACGACGTCATGTCTATCGAAACGACTACGTCTGCTGTGGTCCCGCGGTTTCGCTGGACTTGACTGCCACGAGCAAGTGGACTCTGCCGATGAGACCTTGACAATCCGCCATTCGTATAGGAAAATAGTGTTGTGACATCCTCGCTGCGGACAAGGGGTCGCGCGGGAGGAGTCACCCGCAAAGGAGGGCCGACGGCATGACGCCGCCCGACACTCTGGCGGACACGAGCCGGGAGAGCGGTACTCTCTGAGATGGTCGCCGAGTCCGCGCGCTCCGCTGGAGCGATGACGGCTCCGACGGTACTCAAGGCGCAGAGAATGCGCTTAGCGAGAGTTTGCTCTCCCGGTGTTCCTATCTTCGGCGCTCGCGGATCTTCCCCCGGATCCCCCGAAACGTTCGAACACCTTCTTGCGTCATACTGATGACCACACAACCTCGCGAAGGGGAGCATATTGTGACCAAACGCATTCCATTCCTTGCCGCGGCCTTGCTCTGCTGCCTGTTCGCTGCCACTGCATCGTTCGCTCAGCAGCGGCAGGGACGGCCGCAGCCGCCTCGCAGCTACACACCCGAACTCACCGCAGTAGTGGAGAAGCTGGCCAAGGACTACCAGGTCCGCATCGTCGTGGATCCGGCCATCTTCCTGCCCGCTCCACCGGCCGAGATCGGTCAGGTCAGGGCGGTGGACGAAGCTATCGTGCGACTCACGGAAGGCGTGAAGGGCGTCGCGTGGCGCAAGGTCTACCTCACGAAGTCGGAGGCTGGCTCGGGCATACCTGCCGCGCGTCTGGCCGCCATGGTGCGTGCTGTGGATATTCTGGAGACGGGCGGCCTCGTCCTGGAGAACCCCGGTACACGTCGCGCGACGTCACTCCAGAAGAATCTGCCCGTCCTGCCAGGCTTCGCCGAAGAGCTTCGATCGCTCAACTTCGAGCCGACGCCCGTCTACGTGATCTATAACACCGTGGGAGGCGGCTCTGGGTCGAACATCCAGGACAAGTTCCTGGATCTGCAGCGCCAGCAGATGGAGCTCATGATGCAGATGGACCCAGACACCCTGGCGTCGGCCATGGCACAGGGCATGCAGATGCTCATGGGGTTGGATCCGCAGACGCGCTCGCGGCTGATAGGGAATATGATGCAGGCCGGCATGCAGATGTTCATGCAGATGGACCCAGGCGTGCGGATGGAAATGGTGGGCGGACTGGTTCGCAGTAGCATGGAAATGTGGGCGAATATGCCTCAAGACCAGCGTCAGCGCTTTATGCAGGAGATGATGCAGATGGGTCAGCAGCTTGGACAGCAGTTCGGCGGCCCCGGGGGCACTCCACCAGGCCGGCCATGACCCGAGTGTGATCTTCGGCTCGCAGTGCCGCCGGTTCGCAAGGACTGGCGGCTTCTTTCTTCTCCGGTTCTGTGTACAGCCCGGTGGTGCAGGACTTCCGCAGGTGCACGCGGAATACTGTTGGCAGCCGGAGCGTAGCCGGCACGCGCGGAGGTAATACGCATGGCCAACGGAGCGAGATACCTTACTTTCGACCTGGGTGCCGAGAGCGGGCGCGCCCTGCTCGGAACGGTGGGAGATGGCTCTATCCAACTCGAGGAGGTGCACCGATTTCCCAACGAGCCGCAGCGCATTCTGAACCGTTTCCACTGGGATACCGTCCGTCTCTTCGCAGAGATTCAGGCTGGTCTAGCCCGGTGCCTGCGAGAGCACGCTGGAGAGCTGCACGGGATCGGCGTGGACACCTGGGGCGTGGACTTCGCGTTGCTGGACAGGAACGACGATGTGTTGGGCCTGCCCTACCACTACCGTGATGCCCGAACAGACGGTGTCATGGAGCAGGTGTTCGCTATCGTTCCACGCGAGGAGGTCTACAGGCGCACCGGTATTCAGTTCATGCAGCTGAACTCGCTCTACCAACTCATGGCAATGCGCCTCGCGGGCTCCCCCCTCTTGGATGTTGCGAGAAGCTTCCTCATGACCCCGGATCTGATCAACTTCTGGCTCACGGGAGTGAAGGTCAACGAGTTCACCAACGCTACCACGACGCAGTTCTACGATCCCTGCAAACGGAGCTGGGCGTCCGACATGCTCGAACAGTTGGGCATTCCCACTCACTTCCTTGGCAGCATCGTCCCACCTGGCACGGTGCTTGGTGAGCTGCATAGCACGGTTCGCGAGCAGACTGGAGCGGGGTCCGTGCGGGTGATCGCACCTGCAACGCACGACACAGGATCTGCAGTTGCAGCGGTGCCAGCGTCCGGAGAAAATGGCTGGGCATATGTGAGCTGTGGAACCTGGTCGCTTGTCGGTGTGGAGTGGCCCGAGCCGGTCATCAACGAGAGAACGCTGGCATGCAACCTGACGAACGAAGGCGGCGTTCGCGAAACGTTCCGGCTTCTACGCAATGTGATGGGCTTGTGGTTACTGCAGCAAAGCCGCCAGGCCTGGGCGCGTTCGGGACAGACCTATGAATACGGCCAACTCGCGCAGATGGCAGCGGAAGCGCCTCCGTTCGCGGCCCTGGTGGATCCTGACGATGCCAGCTTCCTCAAGCCGCCGGACATGCCGGAAGCCATTCGAGCCTACTGCGTCAGAACGGGTCAGCAACCGCCGGCCAGTGTGGCTTCGATGGTGAGGACAATCATCGAAGGCCTCGCCCTCAAGTACCGGTGGGTCGTCGAGCGCCTCGAGGAGGTCACCGGCACGCTCATACGAACAATCCATATCATCGGCGGAGGGAGCCGTAACGCCATGCTCTGTCAGGCGACCGCAGACGCCACAGGCAAGCGCGTCCTTGCGGGTCCGGTGGAAGCAACAGCTCTGGGCAACGTAGTCATTCAGGCGATCGCCACTGGCACCATAGGCTCCCTCCAGGAGGCGCGGTCCTTGATCGGCAGGTCCTTCCCGCTTACCGAGTACCTGCCACAGGCAACGGAGCAATGGGAAGAGCCATACCGCAACTTCCTTGCACTGCTCACCATCTAGGACATTGCAGAACCTGTCTCAAGTCTTGGACTACTCAAGGCTCGCGCGCCTGAGCTAGTCCTGGCGATTCTTGCTGGCATTACTGGTCACGCATCATCGCGATGTGGGAGGCGAAGTGAATGGTATCCGTTCGGATTCGTCTGGCGTATCTCTTCGTGGGGCTAGCCATCGTCTTCGTGGTGACGCTATCGGTGGTGGGAGGTCTGCAGGGTCGGCGCGTTCAGGATCTTGTGTCGAGGGCCGCGAACAGGAGCCTGGCTGCTGCCGACATAGACCGCCTGACGGGTCTCGACCGCGCGAAGTTCGCCAACTTCATCGCTGACTATACGTGGTGGGATGAACTGGCCAACTACGTCATCAAGCCGGACAAGCAATGGGCGGTGGACAACTTGGACAGCACCTTCGATGCGGTGCCGTGCGAAGCCATCTGGGTACTGAATCGGAAACTGCGCACCGTGTATGCTAGGGTGCGGCCCGGCTCTCGTTTGCCTGGCTCGCTTCCGGTGAGTTCAGCAGTCGTGCAGGAGAGGCTCTCGACGCAGCCATTCACGAGTTTCTGGTTACAGACACCACTTGGGCTGGCGGAGATACGCGGTGGCCGCATCCACTACTCCAATGACCCGCATCGGACCGGCCCCTACACCGGCTACCTCGTATCCGTACACCTTTGGACGGAAAAGGACGCTGCGCAGCTGGGTAAGACAGCTGACTGCAGAATCCGCCTCGTTGCCTCCCGGGCAGGCACTGGTAGCCAGAACGACCGACTATCCCCAGCATCATTCCGTACGTTTCTTCCTCTGACGGATTACGAAGGTAAGACCATCGCGTATCTCGAGCTAACCGGAACCGTTCGGGAGGCGGCGGCCATTGCGGCTGCCGACACGCGGCTTCGCTGGACCCTTGGCATCTTCGCCGCGGCACTCTACGGCATCGTGCTCCTTGCTCTCAACGCATGGATCACGCGTCCGCTGCACAGCATCACTCAGGCGTTGCGAGAGCAGAGCATCGAGCCGGTACGGACGTTGCTCCACGACAAAGGGGAGTTCGGCCCGATCGCTGGAGTCCTCAGGACAGCAATGGAGCAGCGCGAGGCGTTGGAAGCCAGCGAACAGCGCTTGCAGGGCATCCTCAACACGGTGCAGTCCGGTATCTTCCTTGTCGACGGCGAAACACACCTGGTTGTAGATGCGAATCCCGCCATGCTCGCCATCGCAGGGGTCGAGCGAGACCAGATCGTCGGACATCCCTGCCATGACTGCGTATGCCCAGCCGAACGGGGCCGCTGCCCGGTGACCGACCTGGGCAACGTCGTGGACAACGCGGAACGTACGGTGCGGCGGCCCGACGGTACGGAAGTACCAGTTCTGAAGAGCGTGAAGCCGTTCCAAGTCGGAGGCCGTACCTACCTCATCGAGAGCGTGACGGACATCACAACTCTGAAACGGGTTCAGGAGGAGCTAGCTGAAAGCCGACAGCGGTACTACGAGTTCTTCTCGCTCAACCCTGTGCCGTGCTGGGTCTACGATGTCGAGACACTGCGCTTCGTGGATGTGAACGAAGCTGCATTGAAGCACTACGGCTTCAGTCGCAGCGAGTTTCTGAACCTCACGGTTCCGGACATCCGTCCAGGAGAGGATGCGGAGACCTTGCGGGCTAGCATCTCCCGCGAAACGGGGGTACGCCACCGGCAGGCCGTGCACTACAGGACCAAGTCCGGCCGTGACCTGGCGGTGGATACCACTTCCATCCCCGTCGTGGTAGAGGGCCGACGGTGCCGCCTCGTCGTGGCCTATGACGTGACGGAGCGCGTGGCAGCCGAGGCAAAGGCCGAGGCATTCAGGCAAGAACTGGAACGCAGCAATCGAGAGCTCCAGGACTTCGCGTCCGTTGCGTCCCATGACCTCCAGGAGCCCCTCCGTAAGATCAGCGCCTTCGCAGACAGGCTCGTGCGCAAGTACGCGGATGCACTGCCGCCAGAGGGGAAAGACTATCTCGACCGGGTCATGGGTGCTGTCGGCAGGATGCAGACGCTCATAGAGGACCTGCTGACCTACTCACGGGTTACGACGCGGGCGCGGCCTTTCGAGCCAACGGACCTCAATGAGGTTCTCCACGGGGTTCTCAGCGATCTCGAAAACCGCCTGACCGTGTCCGGTGGCCGCGTCGAGACAGACGGTCTGCCGACCATCGAAGTAGACCCCATGCAGATGCGTCAGCTTTTCCAGAACCTCATCGGCAACGCCCTGAAGTTTCGTCGCGAGGGCGTCCCACCCGTCGTACGAATCACGGCGGAAGAGTTGGAGCTAGACGGCCGCAAGTGGTGCAAGCTGGTCGTGGCCGACAATGGCATCGGCTTCGACAACCAATACGCGGAACGGATCTTCGGAGTGTTCGAGAGGCTGCACGGCCGCGAACGGTTCGAGGGAACGGGCATGGGCCTCGCCATTGTCCGCAAGATCGCAACACGTCACGGCGGCACTGTCACTGCCGAGGGCAAGCCGGGCGAGGGCGCTACCTTCACTATCATGCTACCAGTCACACATCCCGAGCAGGTACACGCAGAGTCCTGACACCGAGACGATCACGCAAGGGTACTGGTGTCCCGAGAATGAGCCCGCAGGCGACAGCCGTTGCAGGAACAGCGCACCACACCCGCCAGGATCGCCTACCTAGCGAGGGGACTGGAGCCGCGGTACTGGCCGAGGACTGATCTCTTCGAGCAGGCGTCGCGCCTTGGCCATGGCGGGCCGCAGCTTCAGAGCGCGCTTCAGCCAGATCACGGCGTCATCACGCCGGCCTTCAGCCAGCCGGACGCTCGCCAAGTGAAACAGAACTTCCGGTTCGTCTGGAACGAGGTCCGCTGCTTGGGTCAGGTTCACACTGGCGCGCCGAAGGTCGCCGCTCCGAAACTGGGCCCATCCGAGTGTGTCCAGGAAGACGCCGAGGGTTTCAGCACCTGCCTGCGCCACCACCGCACGTTCAATGGCTTCGTTGACCAGCCTCTCGGACTCCGCCAATGCGGCATCGCTCTCGGCCGCCTCGGCCAGCGCGTAAGCGAGGTTGTTCATATAATGCGGCTCGTCCGGCATCAACTCGAGGGCCGCTCGATGGGATGCTATCGAGCCTTTCGCATCACCCAATTCCAGGAGCGCCATTCCCTTGAGGCTGTGCAGGCGCGCTTGGATGTCTGCAGACGGCTTCCCCGATAGACCGAGGCCGCGCTCCGCATACTTGATGGCAATCTCGGGTCTACCTTCAGCCAAACACAGTTGCGCCGCAGCGGCATAGACCGCATGGTCCTTTGGTCTTATTGCGATACCTGCCTCGAGAGACTTCGACGCTGCTTGTACATCGCCACGCCGCATCTGCTCCTGCGCGGCAACGAACTCATCCGGACGTCCGCGCATCATCTCCTCCACGCGACCACAACCGACCAGCGAGAGCAAGATGCAGACGATCGTGGCGGCTCTGTGGAGCCGCAACCATGTCATGATGCCTTCCCCCAACCCGCGAGAAGAACGAGCGTCAACATCCCGTTGTTCACACCGTGCATGACGATGGGTACCCAGAGCGATCCGCTGCGGTCGTAGGCTACTGCCATCATGATGCCCATGGCGAACACGGCTGGCAATGTCATCGGGTTTGCATGCACCAGGGCGAATGCCCCTGCACTGACCAGACTCCCGAATAGAGGTCCTAGTCGCCTTCGAGCGCAGTTGTGCACGAACCCCCGGAAGAACAGCTCCTCTCCCAGGGGTACGGCCACTGCAACTCCTACGCATACCAATCCCAGCATGATCCAGGACCCGTGCAGCGTTGCGATGATGGCCGATGCGTCGGTAAGCCCGGACAGCGATTCCAGAACGCGAAGCACATGGGTGGGCACCACGAACCTTGCCAGAGACCTGGTTGCTGCCTCCAATGCGGCACCAGCGAGGAGCATGAGGAGCCCCCATACGACGCCGATGGCGAGATGACGCCGCCGAGGCGGCCATGCTAGACCGATCGCACTCACCGGAAGGCGGTAGCGAAAGGTCAGGTAATGGAGCGGCACCGCCGCCAACAGTGCATTCTGGACAATCAACGTAGTTACGAGGAATCCCGCGTCCATGATGTGTCCAGCACCGCGTGAGGTGGCTGTGGCGATCATACCAACGAAGGCAGCAACGCCGGTGAGCGTACCGAACGCGATCTGACCGCCGATCCAAGGATCCACGAGGCTCCATGATGGGGCAAACGGAGACTTGCGCCTGCCCGCAACCACATCATCCCTTACCCATAGCCACACTACGAGGAGGAGAGCGTCAATGACCAGGACTGCAGCCATCGTCACGACCAGGATCATGGCGAGCACTAGTTGATCCTTCTCGCCCAGTTTCTCCATTACACCAGCGCTCCAGGCATATCATCGTCCGTAGCCGTCAGCTCCAGGAAGATGTCCTCGAGGCTCGAACCTCCTCCAGCAGCTTGGGACCGGAGGTCTTCCATGGTGCCTGTGGCGATGAGCTTCCCGCGGTTGATGATGCCAAAGCGGTCGCACATCCTCTCCGCCACATCGAGGATGTGCGTGGAGACGAATACGGTACCACCTGCCTGACAAAGGCTTCGCAAGACGTCCTTCATGAGGCGAGCTGACTTAGGATCCAGCCCAACCGTCGGCTCATCAAGGAACACCACTTTGGGGTCGTGAATGAGCGCTCCTGCCAAGGCGATCTTCTGCCGCATACCGCGCGAGTATCCCTGGATGAGCTGATCCCGCTTGTCGGCAAGGTCGAACGTGCTGAGAAGTTCCTCCATCCGCTCGGCACGCCCCGCGAGCGGCATGGAATAGAGGTCTGCCATGAAGCTGAGGAATTCCCACCCTGTCAACTTCTCATACAGAAACGGATTGTCGGGCACGTATCCGATGATTCGCTTGACATCCAAAGGTCGTTCCTGAACCGAAATGCCGTGCACTCTCGCAGACCCGGCCGTCGGACGGAGCAGACCCGTCAGGAGTTTGATTGTTGTCGTCTTGCCGGCACCATTCGGTCCAAGGAAGCCGAAAAGCTCTCCCTCGTACACTGCAAGGTCCAGCCCATCGAGCGCCGTCAGCGCTCCATAGCGCTTCGTCAGCCCAATGCACTCGATTGCCGGTCGTTCTTCGCTCATGCCCATGCGCGGTGGGAGCGTTCCATTCTCGGACCGACCCAAGCACTCCATCCTGCGATCAGGGACGACGCGCCGTGATGGCTCGCTCTATGCCTGCAAGATCGCTCCATGCTTCGATGTCTGTGAAGCCAGCCACTTGCATGAGTTCCATCACATGGCGTGCCTGGCCATACGCCACTTCCACCGCAAGCATACCCCCCGTGCGGAGCACACGAAGCGCATCTTCCACGATACGGCGATGGAGCACCAGACCGTCATGCCCCCCGTCTAGCGCCACACGAGGTTCGTATACCCGTACCTCCGCTTGAAGAGAGCCGATTTGATCGCTGGGGATATATGCCGGGTTGGCCGTAACTACGTCCGCCACCGACGAACGCACCGCATCGAGGGTGTCGCCTGCGGCTAGGTCCACCCGATCCGCAACCCCGTGCAAACGGCAGTTCATTGCCGCAACTGCAAGGGCATCCTCGCTGATGTCCGTCGCGAGCACACGCAGGTCTGGCACGTGTACCGCACACGCGACAGCTATGCAGCCGCTTCCCGTGCACACGTCCACGAGCACGGGACTGTGCCTCTGCTGAAGCACGCTCAGCACTCGTTCCACGAGCAGCTCGGTTTCCGGTCTGGGGATGAGTGTGGCAGGGGTGACGCGCATCTCCAGTCCGTAGAACTCCTGGAACCCCCTGAGGTAGGCGAGCGGCATGCGTGCCTGCCGCTGCTGGATCAGAAGCCTGAAGCGCTCCGCATCCAAGGGCGAAGGCTCCCGATGCAGCCCGGCCAGGAGCCTCCCGCGGTCCGTCTGCAGCACGTGGGCCAGGAGGACTTGTGCTTCGAAGAGAGGTCGCTCGATGCCAGCGCTACGGAGAGCATTGCTTGCCCAGGCGAGAAGCGAATTCACCGTGGGACCAGCCTGCTCACTTTCCTGTGCCATCCCCACTCTGACTGCTGACGGTGTTCCTCAGTCGCTCGGCTTGATCTGCGGTGATGAGTGCGTCAATGAAAGGCTGTATGTTGCCCTCGAGGACGGACTGAACGTTGTGGATCGTCAGACCTATGCGATGGTCTGTCACTCGCCCATCAGGGAAGTTGTACGTACGGATCTTCTCGCTTCGGTCGCCGGTGCCGACTTGCGACCTTCTCGCTTCCGTGCGGGCGTTGCGCTGTGCTTCCATCTCGCGCTCGTAGAGGCGTGCTCGCAACATGCGCATGGCCTTCTCGCGATTCTGCAACTGGCTACGTTCGTCCTCACACGTCACCACCAGCCCGCTTGGCTTGTGCAGAATGCGGATGGCCGTGGCAACTTTCTGGACGTTCTGGCCGCCGGCACTGGAGGAATGATACACATCTACTTCGAGGTCTCTTGGGTTGATCTCCACCTCGACCTCCTCCATCTCCGGTAGCACCGCGACCGTCGCCGTGGAAGTGTGGATCCGGCCGCCAGATTCGGTTGCTGGCACGCGCTGGACGCGGTGCACGCCACTCTCGAATTTGAGTTGGCTGTAGGCTCCCTTCCCCTCGATGGCCATGACGACATCGGAGAAACCGCCGATTCCTGTCTCCTGGGCATTGAGTACCTCGACCTTCCAGTTGCGTCGCTCGGCATAGCGGGAGTACATCCGGAAGAGATCGCCTGCGAAAAGAGCCGCCTCCTCGCCGCCCGCTGCAGGCCGAATCTCCAGGATCACGCTCTTGTCGTCGTTCGGATCCTTTGGCAGTAAGAGGAGACGTAGCTTACCCTCGAGATCGTTCAGTGTTCCTTGCAGCGCGTCGAGCTCGGCTTCAGCCAGTTCGCGCATGTCCGGCTCCGCCAACAACTCTTCAGCGCCCTTCAGCTCCTCCTCGACGGCTTTGTACCTGCGGTAGGTCTCGACTAGTTCCTGGAGATCACTCCACGCTTTGCTGACCTGTCGGTATTGGTCCAGATCGGTAACGACCGTAGGATCAGCCATACGACGTTCCAGCTCGACGTATTCTCGCTCCAGCTCATCCAGACGAGGGCGGGCTAAGTCCAATGACACAGAGTTACCTCCTACTCATCCTGCGAGCACCATGTCACTCGTTCGACGAGATGTGGCGTGGGATGCAGATGTCAAGAGGAAGCAGCGTGCTCGCTAGTCTCGCTGTGCACAACGCTCTGCAGCGCTGCCAAGGCGACTTCGACCTGGTCCGCAGTCGGCTCCCGGGTGGTTAGCCTTTGGCTCCAGAGTCCGGGCGCAAGCAGTAGGCGCAAGAGCGTCTGGTTCCGGGCCCGACCGGCCAGACGAATCAGCTCGTAGGCACTGCCTGCCACCAGAGGAAGCAGGGCCAGGTGAAGGCCGATCCGCACGAGGGTGTTGTCTGGCCGCGGGAAGACAGTATGCACTATGATCGTGGCTAGCAGGACGACTACGACGAAGCTCGTGCCGCAACGCGGATGGATTCTACTCTCCTGCAACGCACTGTCCAGCGTAAGCTCCCTACCGTTCTCCAGGGCGTTGATGGCCTTGTGCTCCGCACCGTGGTACTGGAAGACGCGCCGGACATGGTGCATGAAAGAAATACCGACCACATAGGCGAGGAAAACCGCGATGCGCAGAACCCCATCGAGCACATTGCGAGCGAAGGATGAGTCCACCCCGATACGCTGCTGCATGACCTGCGTCAACGCCGTAGGTAGAACGACGAACAAGGCGATACCCACAGCCAGTGACAGCGCAAGCGTGGCACCAATGGCCGCGTCCCCCAAGTCGCTCTTACGCGGTTCTTTTCCTGCTGCACGCGCGGCTGCGGCGGCTGCCTCGGATTCAGCCGTTGCCTGGACGCTGGCGGCGAATGCGAGGGCCTTGAGTCCTAGAGTGACCGCGTCCACGATGGCCAGCGTGCCACGGAGGAACGGCTTGTTCAGCCACGCCAGGCGCCCGAGTAGAGTGACGCCCACAGGTTCGTCGTGGATGACGAGTTTCCCATCTGGCCGCCGGCACGCGACGGCGTAATGATGCGAGCTTCGCATCATCACTCCTTCGATGACAGCCTGACCGCCGTAGGCGACCGGATCCGCCATGCTACGCCTCGACTAGCGAACGCCAACGCCTCAGGAGCGTCTGTGCTTCCGGTACTTCTGCTCGAATTTCTCCACGCGTCCTTCCGTGTCCACTATCTTTTGCTTGCCGGTGAAGAATGGATGACAATTCGAGCAGATCTCCACTCGGATCGTGCTCTTCGTCGAACGCGTTTCGAAAGTGTTACCACACGCACACGTGACCACGGCTGGCCCGTAGTTCGGATGGATGCCTTCCTTCATGTCGAACTTAACCCTTCCCCAGTGTATTCAGCGGGAACTAGTATACCGCAGATACTCAGCCCGCCTTAGCACCCACCTTCCATTACGGCACCGCGCCCACGAATCTCACAACGTGCCACAGCCACCCGCACCATGCTAGCGGATATAATGCTGCCATGATCATCGGCGTCGTGGCATGCGGCGATGCGGGATCTCAAGCGATGCTGTTTGCCCAGGCGATCGTCGAAGTACTCCGCGCCAGCAGCACGGAGTGCCACGCCGTACTCCTCGAACACCCCGCTGCCGTGCCCCCGGACATCGCCATGGTGCACCTGGTCGGCGACCGCTTCACCAGTCTCACTGAGCGTGCCGACTTGTGGCGCGGCGGTCAGCCTTCGGTACCCACAGTCGGAACATTCCTCTACTGCGACGACGCGGCGCAAGACGCATCCGTGGCACAGCTCCCAGTCCGTGCGTACGTGGTACTCACCGAGCCAGCAAGCGATCTCCTCCAACGTTGCGATGTACCCGCCGCCTCGATATGCATCATCCCCTGCATGGTTCCCGCTCATGTGATGACCGGTTCTGTCTCGGAGGCGGGACCACCGCGCATACTTCTGCTACTCACAGCCGACGCGGACCAGAAAGTCGCCGAGCAGGCGATCTACGCTCTTCCCGAGCTCCCTTGGGACACTCGCATGGACGTACTCGTGGAGCCCAGCGGCGCAACTGCAATTTCCTGGTGCACTTCGGCTGCTAAGGCCATTGGTGCCGGCGAACGCGTTCTTGTTCGCATAGCGGACGATTCTGCAGTGCTCGATGAGCACATCTGCCGAGCGACGATCGTCGTAAGCTGCGCAGAGCGGTACGCCGGCGCATTTCATGGCCTGCGCCCTTTGGCCTTCGGCAAACCGCTTCTAGCCCTCGATCGTCCGCTGTACCGCGACGCCATGCTACGCGGCGCTGGCATACGCTTAGTACGGCCGCAGGCGCCGGGCCACGTCGCATCGTGCATCAGAGCAGTGCTGGGTAACTCGCTCGGAATGACCGAGATGGCTGAGCGGGGAAGAAACTACGCTGAGAGACACAGCTTCTCAGCCTTCGGTCGGCGGTTGTGCCGATTCTACCGGGAAACGCTGCAGCAGGCGGCTTAGACATGGCCAGCAATCGAGCACCAGGAGCACTTTGACAGAGAGCGTGCGGGAGTCTAGAGTGGAGGAAGTGACGGGCGAGATCGTGGTAGGCGAAGAGCCCAGGCGTGCACGTCGGCTGCGCCTGGCCATGGTCACATCCTTGCGGCCTCAGTGCGGCGTGGCCGACTACAGCCGCCTTCTCGTGGATGCCCTGAGACACCGTGTCGAGGTGGCATGGGTCGCCCCACCGGACGGCTTCGCTCCGATAATGAACGAAGCCGACGTTATCCACATACAGCATCAATACTTCCTGTTCGGGGGCGTGGCGCCATGGAAGAACAATTTCAGCCGTCTCGCCGACCAGATAGCCGCGCCCGCAGTCATGACCGTTCACGAGTTCGTGCCTCCAGCAGGGCCATTGCCGCGCCGGATGGCCATTGCATCCACGAATCGTGCGCAGTTCGGTCACCCAGCGATACGAGCATTCATTGTGCACACAGAGAATGACCGGGAGAACCTGATCTCGTCTGGCGTCCACCGTGACCGCATCCACATCCTGCCCATGCCGGTACCGCCGCGTCCACCGCTTCCCAGTCGCTCGGAAGCCCGCAAGCGACTCGGCGTCGAGGACTGCTTCGTGCTCACCATCTTTGGGTTCCTCGCTCGACGCAAGGGTCACCTCCTCGCCATCGAAGCTATGCAGCATCTGCCGTCCAATGTCCGGCTTTTTCTCGCTGGTGGGCGGCATCCGGACGATCGGACCGGATACGCCGAGGAACTGCAATCAAAGCTCGCGGAAGCACACTTGACGGACCGCGTTCGCATTACAGGGTATCTTGAGCCGGAGGATGTGGCAACTGTCATGGCAGCGACAGACCTGGTACTGGCGCCATTCACAAGCGGGAGCGGCTCCGCCTCGCTGGCGATGGCATTCGCCTGCGGCAAGCCGGTGGTCGCCTCAGCGATCGCGTCCAACATCGAAATCCAACGGCGCTGTCCAGGCTCTGTTTCGCTGGTCCCACCCGGTGATGCAACCGATCTCGCGGCCGCAGTTGGCCAACTCCAGCGCGATGCCAGGGCACTCACACGTTTGACCGAGGGCGCCCTCCGCTACGCCGGTCAGTTCACCTTCGCGCGGATGGCAGAAGACACCCTACGTATCTACGAGCACGTCGCGGAAAGAGACGCACGATGAGGATTGGTATAGACGGCCGGGCACTGACGGGCAGGTACACAGGCGACCGTACGTACTGGCTGAACCTGCTTCGGGATCACGTACGCAGCGCCTCCGAATACGACGATGAGTACATTGTCTATACCCGCCTGCCTTTACCGGACAACGTGTTCGGCCAATCGAAACGGCTGAGGTTGCGGGCCGTCCCGGCGAGTAACGACCGTGTCTGGACGCTGCTCACGTTTCCCCAGGTACTGCGTCAGGACGGCGTAGATGTAGCCCACACCCAGTACACCATTCCACTTCGAGCACCCTGCCCGGTCGTCACGACGGTCCACGACATCTCCTTCCGCCTGTATCCGGAGTGGTTCCCACGCCGGCATCGGCTATTGCTGAATCTCACCGTGCCGGTGGCGATGCGCCGCGCCGCCAGGGTCATTACGGTGAGCATGTCGTCTCGGCGGGACATCCTGCGCGTCTACCGTCTCGATCCGAGCCATGTGGAGGCGATTCCGCAGGCAGTTTCGGAGGAGTTCGAGCCAATCGAGCCTGACATCGCACGGCGACACGTGGCCAGCCGTTTCGGTGTGAATACGCAGTTCATTCTGTCCGTAGGCGTGCTGCAACCCAGGAAGAACCTGCCCATGCTCATCGAGGCATTCGCCCGAGCGGTGTATTCCGCTCGCATACCCCACCGTCTGGTATTGGTCGGCAAGCGCGGTTGGGGCTACGATGACATTGCCGTCCAGATCGCGCGGCTCCGACTGGCAGACCGCATCCTCATCACCGACTACGTAGACGACGAGGACCTGCCGCCGCTCTACTCAGCTGCGGACATGATGGCCTTTCCTTCGCTCTACGAAGGCTTCGGCCTGCCGCCACTCGAAGCCATGGCTTGCGGAGCGCCGACCCTCGTCAGCGATGCGCCGGCCATGCCCGAGGTGGCAGGTGATGGCGCTATGGTGCTGCCAGTCATGGACGCTGTCGCGTGGGCCGAGGCGATGACGGAGGTTGGCAGATCACCGGAGAAGCGCGCAGCGCTTTCCGAGGCTGGTCTCCAGCGGGCCCGTGGTTTCTCGTGGGCTACAACCGGGCAGCAGACCCGCCGGGTGTACCGTGAGGTGGCGGCGCGTCAGGTCATGTCGCGGTCGTCGTAGCCCCTAGTCTATCGCTTCGGTACCCCAAACTTCTGCTCAGCGACGAGGGCGAAGGAACGGTGGCGTATCGGTATCCTCATCGCTCTCAGGCAGGGATGGTTGCGCCGGTCGCTGCTGAGGTTCGTGCCGAGGATGCTCGGTTCCGCTAGCACGGAGAATCGCCGGTGTCTCCGTCGGTCGCGCGAACCCTATTGCCGGAGGCTGCTGCACCCGATCTGTTCGGTGGACCGGCGCGCCGGTGAAGCCGGCAGCGAGCACCGTCACACGCAGCTTTCCTGTCATGTTCTCATCCAGCACCCAGCCAACGATGATGTTCGCATCGCGCAGGTCGCACATGCTGGTAATGAGTTGAGCGGCTTCGTTAGCCTCGGCGAGCGTGAGATCCGGTCCAGAAGTAAGGTTGATCAGGACCCGGGTAGCACCGTCTATGGACGTCTCCAGGAGTGGGCTAGCGATCGCCTCGCTGGCTGCAGCCTGGGCGCGGTTGTCGCCCGACCCAACGCCGATACCCATCAGTGCAGGACCGGCATCGCTCATCGTGGCACGGACGTCTGCAAAGTCAACGTTGATGAGACCAGGAATGGTCACGATGTCGCTGATGCCCTGGACTCCCTGGCGCAGAACATCGTCCGCGAGGCGGAAAGCATCTACTAGCGTTATCTCCCTCTGCCCGACACTCAGCAGCCTATCATTCGGCACGACGATGACCGTATCCACCTTACCTTTGAGAGTCTCGATCCCTTCTTCCGCCGTCCGCATGCGGCGCGGCCCCTCGAACGTGAACGGCTTCGTAACCACGGCGACCGTCAGGGCGCCCAGCATCTGCGCGATCTCGGCAATGACGGGCGCAGCGCCGGTACCCGTTCCACCTCCCATGCCGGCTGTGATGAAGACCATGTCCGCGTTCTCGAGCGCAGCCTTGATCTCGCTCTTGCTCTCCTCCGCAGCGCTGCGGCCGATCTCAGGGCTTCCCCCTGCTCCCAGGCCGCGCGTCAGACCGCCGCCGAGCTGGAGTTTCTTCGGAGCAAGCGATATGTCCAGGACCTGGACATCTGTGTTCATCGCGATGAACGTAACGCCGCCCAGCCCAGCCTCGATCATGCGGTTGACGGCGTTCGTGCCACCGCCCCCGACGCCTATCACCCGAATGTCCGCGCCAATGCTACGAAGCTCCGGACTCCATTGCGGAGACATGGTCATGATTATCGTCGACTCCTATCTGAGTTGCTGTCTGTGGTTTCTACCTACGACGCCAGAACGCTGGGCGATCCAGGTCCTCATCTTCCGATTCGTCGGTGGCGTCCAGCGGTCCTTCTGTCTGGCTTGCCAGCAACGTCTGCACGCTTACTGGGATCGGGCGAGAGTCGGCCTCCGGTTCTCGCTGCACCTCGGGGATGGGCAGTTCTCCGAGACTCGGCGCAGGCATCCTCGGTTGGCCGCCTAGCTGTGTCGGCTGCTGCGCGGCGCCCCTCGGCGTGGACCGTTGTGCTTCGAACTGTAGCAGACGCGGCCGCGAAGATGCGGCATCATCGAAGCCAGTAGCCAGCACTGTGACGCGAACCTTGCCCTCCATGCTTGGGTCGAGCACCCATCCGAAAGTGATCTTCGCTTCTCTTGGATCGCACTTGCCTGTTACAAGACTCACCGACTCATTCAGCTCCACCAGGGTGAGATCAGGCCCAGAAGTGACGTTAATGAGCGCCCGCATCGCACCGGAAATCGAGGTCTCCAGCAGCGGGCTCGAGACGGCCTGTTCCGCGGCATGGATACCCCGGCCATCGCCCTCAGCTTCGCCGATACCCATCATGGCGGTACCCGCGCTTTTCAGGGTGGCGCGCACGTCCGCGAAGTCTACATTGATCTGACCGGGCAGCGTGATGATGTCTGCAATGCCCTGGACGCCGTGGCGGAGAACATCGTCGGCTTTCTCGAACGCATGCGCCAGCGTGAGCTTCGTCGCGTCTAGCTCGAACAGCCGGTCGTTAGGAACCACGATGACAGTGTCCGCCTGGCTCTTGAGGGCCTCGATGCCTTTGCTGGCGACGTGTGCCCTTCGCGGCCCCTCGAAGCTGAATGGCCGGCTGACAACAGCCACTGTCAGAATCCCGAGCTCCACAGCAATCTCGGCCACAACGGGCGCGCCTCCGGTACCCGTGCCCCCACCCATGCCTGCGGCTATGAAGACCATGTCCGCACCTTTGAGAAGCTGCCGGATCTCCGTCCTCGACGCCTGCGTTGCGTCTTCCCCCAGTTGGGCATTGCCGCCTGTACCCCGTCCCCGGGTCATATCAGTCCCCAGGACAAGGCGGTGATGCGCAGCCGACTGCTGCAGCGAACCAGTATCCGTGTTCATGGCAACCAGCGTCACACCACTCAAGCCGGCCTGACTCATGCGATTCACGGCGTTGACTCCTGCGCCGCCAATGCCGACGACAACTAGCCGGACGCATTGCTTACGATCGTGTGCATCCCTGATGTCCATGTGTTCGCTTGTTGCCATGTACGCTTCTCCAGTCGTGAGCGCTGCCAGCGGCCATGCCCACTGGACCTTCGAACTATCGCCGTCCCACTAACCGTTGAACCCAGCTTACGATGCGCGACCACGGGTCCGTCGCATCCTGATCATCGTCCTGCAAGAGGCTCGCTGCTGCCCATCGGACGATACCGACTGCCGTGGCGTACTCGGGGCTATCGCGATCCGCCAGTGCAGTTGTCTGTAAGCCCGTTGGTGCCAGCCTTCCAATCCCCACGGGGCCAGCGATCCTTGCAGGCAAACCCAGAACGCGACACGCGCAATGATCGATCCCGGAGAGCTGAGATCCACCGCCCGTCAGTACGACCCCTGCGGTACACCGCGCCAGAAGATTCGCCCTCTGCAGTTCGTTCGCCACGAACATGAAAAGCTCCTGTATTCGGGCTTCGATAATCTCGCAGAGCGCCCGGCGGCGGAGCGGTCGCGGTACGGTCCGTCCGATCTGGAGCACGTCCACAGCCTCCGTGTCGCCTATCTCCGAAGCCACTGCATGTCCGTGCTCGATCTTGAGCCGTTCGGCCTCGTCAACGGTTACCCGCAGCACCTGGGCGATATCATTGGTTACATGCTCACTGCCGACGGCTTTGACGTAGGCGTGGCATATCTCCCCCTCAGTGAAGACCGCCACATCGGTCGTACCGCTGCCGATGTCAATGACCACCACTCCTTGCTGCCGCTCGTCAGGGGTCAGGACCGCTGCCCCGGACGCGAGGGATGCCAGAGTCTTGCCGTCGAGGTCCAGCCCAGCCTGCGTGATACAGCGCTCCATGTTCAGCAGTGACGAGCGAGTCACCATGGCGATGAACGTCTCGACCTCCAGCCTCGAGCCGCACATCCCGACCGGTTGACGGATGCCATCTTGGCCATCGATGGAGTACATGCGCGGGATGGAATGGATGATCATCCTCTCTGGCGGGACGATGATGCCCCGGGACTGCTCGATGGCGCGGTCGCGGTCTTCGGGAGTGATCTCCTGGTTGGGGTGGAGGACCGCCGCAACCCCTCGCGTAATGGCACTCTGGACGTGATCTCCGGACAGGCTAATGTACACGGAGCTGATGGGTTCACCTGCCTGCCGAGAGGCGGCGTCCACGGCCGTTCGGATCGCCTGCGCTGCACTGGAGATATCGGTCACAACTCCGCGACGAATGCCGTCGGAGCGGCTCGTTCCGACACCGATGATCGCAGGTGAACCTGTTCCCTCGTACTTGGCCAACACGCAACACACCTTCGTGTTGCCGACGTCGAGTCCGCCTATGAGAGAGCCGTCCAGCACCGTTGCCTCCCATCACGCTCCCTGGCTCCACCACACAGCCGCGTCACGATGAACCCTCCTTCCGGCGCGCCAGCGTGAGGTTCGTTAGGTAGTACCGCCGAATGAGGGAGAGGTTGAGGAATACGCGACTGCCCAGCGCGACGACCGCGGCAAGAAATAGGTCTACCCCAATCCGATCGCCAAGATACGCCAGCCCGGCTGCCAGCAGCGTGTTCAGAACAAAGCCGCTCACGAAAATATCGTCCTGGAACCGTCCCTCGATCCCAGCGCGAATGCCTCCCAGCAAGGTGTCGAGTCCCGCAAGCGTCGCTAGCGACAGATAGGGGGCGTAGATGCCGGCGAGTTCGCCGGGAATGCTCACGCGGCTGAAACCGATCCACCCGACCAGGATGCCCAGGAACATGGCACCGATAGGCAAGAGCCAGGTCACTTCTTGCTCGCTTCCTTTCCTCTCGAGCTGTCAACAACTGGCTTCGCCCATCGTACCTCCGTGCTGCCTGTGTATGCCGGCACGCGCACCCGCTCGCGCCTCTCCAGGCGAAACATGGCAGGATCGGTGGCTCGCAGATCGTCCAGATACCCTCCTGGTAGGTTCAGTCCACCTGCCAGGGTACCAGGATCGCCGATGGCCAGTATTTCGAAGGGGGGCACTACGGGCACGCTGTTCACCATGATCGCCGGACCAACGCACCGGATGGCTGTCCGCGAGATGACCCGCTGACCGTTGATCGAAATGGCTTCGGCCCCACTGGCGGTCAACTCATTCACTAGCATCTGGAGGTCGTAGTCGTGGACAATGAGGCGCTCGGACTCGAAGGCTCTGTTGGACCGGCGTTTGGAGTCTTGCAGCATCATGAAGATGCCCGGCCCCTCCACCTCGGTCAGACCACTCAGAAGCTTCACTTTCTGAAGCTCTTCGTTGAGTGCCTGCAGCTTGCCGCTGCCCTCTGCGAGTACGTTCTCCAGTGCCGTCTGTTTCTCTCGCAGGTCGGCGATCTCCTTCTCGCGTTGGCGCAGAGTTGCCGTCATGCTTGGACTGATCCCGCCTCCGAAGCCCACGCGGCCTGGCGCCGTGCCAGAGCGGCGGATCGTACTCACTGTCTGGAGCGATCCCGCCACGAGGAGGCCGAGTATGAAGCACAACGCCGTCACCTGCCAGAGCCATGGCTGATGACGGTGCGATGATGTGAACAACCCTGCACCCTTTCTGGGCACCCATTGCCACGACACACCGCATCCTCGGACCGCTGGCTGTCACGTCGATCGACTACATCCGGCGCGCCGCGAAACGGTCCTCTCGCGGTACGGGTAGTCCGCCTGGATGCCGCGGTACGGAAACATCAATGGCGACTAGTCGGTCTCGGACGCGGCAATGCTCCCTCTCTGCGAGGTCGTAGACGCGCTGAACTACAGCGAGCTTTGTCGGCAGATTGCCTGCGTCGCCAGCCCTGATTTCGACGCCATCAATGCTATTAAAGCATATGGCAGCACTTTGGTCAACGTTGATTCTGGCCCCGCGCAGGCACGGTACCGCCCGGCTCAGCCTCGCGGCTGCTAGACCTCCCAGGATCTCTTCCGAGCTTATCTGCTGTCCCTGGACGATCTTGACAGGTACTTCCGCAAGAACCACAGTCAACCTCTGTCCGCGTCGAAGAGGACGGATCACATGCCCTTCGTCATCCAGCTCCCAACGTCGGCCACTGCATTCGAGTGCCACTGTTGGTTCGCGTACCGTAACGGATAGGCGTATCGAGCGTGTCCACACATCGCGGTGCACACGGGCACCCGCGACCCATGGCCACTGCGCCAGGCGGCGCTCCAGATCCCCAGCGCGCACCTGCAGCAGCCGTGTATGTCGTGGTATGGCAGATGAACGGACGATGGCCCTGATCTCATGTGGCTCCGCCGCGCCGTAGACCTGGACGCTCATGCTTCGCACGGTCATGGCCGGTGATGCTACAAAGGCGACCACCCACGTGCCGACCGCCCCGATGCCAAGTGTCCGCGCGATGTTGCGTCCGTGAAGCCACGGTGCCGTCCACCAGCGACGAGGTGGACGCCGTGACCGGTCCGCCGATGCGCTCTTGCGCGCCGATCGCCTCATGCTCATGCTCCTCGCGCCAAGTAGACCTCGCCGACCTGTCGGATGTCGCCGGCTCCTACCGTCAGCACAATGTCGCCGGGTCGAGTGATTCGCTCCAGTATGTCAGGAATGCGGTCCTTATCGCGCTCGACGAGAAGCTGCAATTCAGGTGCCACGCTAGCACATTGTTGAGCCAGCGAAGTGATTTCCACCCCATCTATCGGGTCTTCCCGGGCGCGGTAGATGTCCGTCAGAATGACCAGGTCCGCCTCGCTCAGCACCACGGCGAATTCTCGCAGGAAGTCGCGCGTCCGGCTGAAAAGGTGCGGCTGGAAAACCACGACGAGACGCCGACCAGGATAGGAGGCACGAGTAGCGTGCAGAGTGCTCCGTATCTCGGTGGGATGGTGTGCGTAGTCATCAATGACCTGCACGCCGCTACGCACACCGAGCATCTCGAACCTTCTGCCGACGCCCCGGAAACGTGCCAGCCCTCCCGTAACCGCCGCCAGGTCCAGCCCCATGACCAGAGCAGCGCCGTAGGCCGCCAGCGCGTTGCGAATGTTGTGCTCTCCAGGAACGTGCAGCATAGCCCGAAGCCCTGGCGTGGGCACGTGACGGCCGCGCAGCGTGAACGATGCTCCACCTCGTTCCAACGCAACGTCGTCCGCCCAGACATCGGCTCGAGCATCCTCGCCAAGTGAGAAACGCACGACCCGAAACCCACAGCCCCGAGCCGCCTCGGCCACAGCATCTTCGGTACTGCTCAGCACCCCGATGATAACAACGCCCTCCGGCCTGACACCTCGAACGAACGTCACGAAACCTTCTACGACCCCTTCCATGGTGCCGTAGCAGTCGAGATGGTCAGCTTCTACGTTTGTGATGATGGCGACGTCGGGATGCAAGGCGTGAAACGACCGGAACGCCTCGCAAGCCTCGGTGACAAACACCTCACCGGAACCAAGCCGCAGGTTCCCCTGAAAGGGGCCATATTCACCGCCCACGAGCACCGTTGGATCCAAGCCAGCACTGACAAGGACTTCGGCCAGCATAGCAGTCGTCGTCGTCTTTCCATGGGTGCCAGCCACGGCGATCCGCGGCCCGGCGAAGCCTTCCATCACCGTGCCGAGGTATTCTGCGCGGCGGACGACGGGCACGTTGCGACGGCGCGCTTCCTGAACCTCCGGGTTGTCTTCACGAACCGCGTCGGTGAACACCACAACGTCGGGTTTGGTCGCGCGCACATTGTTCGCGTCGTGGCCCACGAAGACGGTAGCGCCCATGGCCCTCAACTTCTCGGCCATCGCACCTGGCATGAGGTCGGAACCAGAAACAATCCGACCGCGCAACAGATCAATCTGCGCGAGCGCGCTCATGCCGATGCCGCTGATACCGATGTAGTGAACTCGCCGGCGGGTCACTTCTTCGCGCACTCGATCACCAACCTCCCGACCTGCTCCGCCGCGTTGGGTCTGGCGAGCGCTGCTGATGCGCGAGCCATGCTCTCGAGGCGTTCGCGATCCTCCATGAGCGCGATGACCTCTCCGACGAAGCGAGCAGGGGTCAGCTCTGCCTGCGGTATCAGCACGGCAGCGCCATGGCGCACCACAACCCGTGCATTGGCCGTCTGATGGTCCGCATACGCTGCCGGATACGGCACGAGCATGGCTGGCAGCCCGGCTACTGCGAGTTCCGCCAGCGTGGACGCTCCGCAACGGCTGAGGGCCAAGTCCGCCGCGTGGTAGGCCAATCGCAGCATCTTCGTGTCGAGAAAGGCTACCGGCCGGTACCGCTCTCGGCTTCCACAAGGATCGGCGTCCGTCGGTCCCGTCTGATGCAAGACAAACACGTTGTCCGGAAGGCGCGATATGGCCTCCCGTACTACCTTGTTCAGCGCCTGTGCTCCCTGACTCCCTCCAAGCACAAGAACCATGAAGCTCTCGGGCGGTACTCCGAGCGCTCGGTGTGCCTCCCCTCGCTCCACTGTCCCCACCAGATCGGCGCGAATAGGCAATCCAGTGACAACGGCACGTTCCCGAGGGAAGTTAGGCAGGCTTTCCTCGTAGGTTAGACAGACGCGTGCTGCCAGGCGTGCGAGCCATCGGTTCGTCCTACCGCCGATGGCGTTCTGCTCATGAATGACGACGGGCAAGCCGAGACCGCTGGCTGCAATGACCGTGGCGGCGGCCACGTAACCGCCCGTACCCAACACGACACTCGGCGAGATCGTCCGCAGATGGCGACGCGCCTGCAGCCATCCCCTGCCAAGGACGAGCAGCGTCACCACGGTGTCCGGCGAGATAAGCCTGCGTATCTTCCGTGCCACCACGCCCGAGAAAGGGAAACCGCTCGACTGCGCGAGCCGCTCCTCCATCCCTCCAGATGCGCCGATGAAGCAAACACGAACGTCGGGGTACGTGCGTGACAGGAACTCGCCGACGGCGAGTGCCGGGTAGATATGCCCGCCCGTGCCGCCGCCCGTAATGGCGACTTTCATGACGAAGCCCTCGCCACTGTCCGCCCGAAAAGGGCTTCCAGCGGTATGGGGCGCAGAAGAATCCCAACAGCGGCGGACATAGCAACGAGGGAAGAGGTGCCGAAGCTGATGAACGGCATGGTGACTCCCGTGCAGGGAATACAGTTCGTCACGACAGCCACGTTGATGATGGCCTGCCACATGATCATCGCTCCGATCCCGGCGGCGGTATATCGCACGAAAGGATCCCTGTTGTGCACGACGATCAGGTGGGCATGCAGGACGATGACCGCGATGCAAATCGCTACTACGAGGATCCCCATGATCCCCATCTCCTCAGCGACGGCAGCCATGACGTAGTCTGTATTCGATGCCGGAATGTAGAAGCGCAGCTCTCCCGCTCCCAGCCCGGTGCCACGGAGACCCGATGCCGATATCGAGATTAGGCTCTGAAGCACTTGATATCCTGCGTCCCTCGCGTGGCCTTCGGGATCCCACCACCCCGCGAACCTGCTGGTCCGGTGCCCCGCCCCTATTCTGTCGCCAAGCACCACCGAGGCCAAGCCGATAACCATCAAGGTCGCGAGCACGGCCGCAAGATGCCTGGTCTTTGCACCGGCAACGTAGAGTACTGTGAAGCCCGTCAGGACGATGACGATGGCCGTTCCGAGATCCGGCTCCCGCTCTACGAGAAGCGCTACGGCGAGTATCGCAAAGAGGGCACCCCCCAGCGTCTTCCGAGCGGTCGGGTCACGCCTCCGCACGCACAAGTGGCTCGCAAGAAACAGTACCAGGGCCAGCTTGGCGAATTCGCTGGGCTGGACGGTCCAACTCGCATAGCCAATGCGTCTGTAGAACGTACCAATGGGCGCGCGTACACCCGGCACGAAGACAAGCACCAGCATGACGCCGCAGACAAGTAGAAACGGCAACGCTGCCTGCCGCAACTGGTCGTATGTAACGCGCGACATGACGAACATGACGGCCAGTCCTATGACTGCAGCCAGGATCTGCTTGACGACAGGTGCGGTGTGCCATGGGGTCACCCCCAACTGAGCGGGGTTGCTCGCTGCTTGTGTCATGAGAATACCCATACCCGTCAGCACCACGACCGCTACGCATGCAAGGATCGAGGTAGTCTGCAGCAATCGTTCCGTGTTCATGGTTCGTCAGCCATACCGCCGGATTCTTCGGCCATCAACTGGGCCACGGCATATCGGAAGACCCGTCCCCTCTCCTGGAAATCGCGAAACATATCGTGACTAGCACACGCAGGGGCGAGAAGCACTGTGTCGCCGGGTCGTGCGCGTAGTGCTGCCTGACGTACGGCGTCTTCGAGGCTATCTGCCCGACTGACGTTGTGAAAATCCGCGTCGAACGCCGCCGTTTCGATGACGGGCGCTGCTTCTCCAATGAGGATGGCGTGATTCACATACCTCGCCATGGCACGCCCGAGCGGACCGAAGTCCTCGCCCTTGGGTGCGCCGCCAGCAATCAGGATAATGTGCCGACCCACAGTCTCCAGGACACGGACAGCCGAATCCACATTGGTAGTCATGGAGCTGTTGATGAATGTGACGCCCCCATGCTCGGCGACGATCTCCATTCGATGATCCAAGCCGTCGAACGCCCGAAGCTCCACAGCCACTGCCTCAGGATCCGCTCCGTAGGCCAACGCTGCGGCCGACGCAGCGAGCGCGTTCTCCACGTTGTGTCGGCCCGGGAGTTGCAGCTCGTCTACATGAACGAGTCTGTACTCGGAGCCCTTGAGACGAACCGTCAGATACTGATCTCGGACAGACGCCCACTCCTCTGACTCGCAGTGACCGCGGTCGAACCAGACCACGCGCGACCGGAGATTGGCCGCAACACGCCTGCTAGGAGCGTTGACTGCGTTCAGGATGGCGATGTCATCCGGCCTCTGTGCCGCGAACATGCGCGCCTTGCACGCCGCATAGGCTTCGAAACCACCGTGCGCTGCCAGATGGTCGCGCCGGATGTTCGTGAGCACTCCGATCTTCGGCCTGAATCTCTCCACCCACTCGAGTTGGAACGAGCTGACTTCGGCCACGATGACGTCTTGCTCTTCGGCCTCTTCGGCGGCATCTATGAGCGTACGCTGGATCGTGTCCGTGGCGATGTTACCAGCAATGTGGGCGCGGTAACCCGACGTCTGCAGCATCCGCGCCAGCCAGACGACGGTAGTGCTCTTCCCGTTGGTACCGGTCACGGCGAGGATGGGGCAGCGCGCAATACGATATGCAATCTCGACTTCCGAAAGGATGGGAATGCTCCGCTCCATGGCGAGCCGAAGGGTCGGCGAGTTGCGGCGCACGCCCGGCGACGGGACTACGAGATCAACGCCTTCCAGCGCCGCTTCCGGCGAAGCGCCCGCCAGGACTTCCACCGCTAGTGCCGATGCCTCTCGATAATCCTCCGCCAGCTCCTCGGGGGACTTTGCATCGCTCAGCCGCACCGTCGCGCCGAGCCTGGTCAAGACGGCAGACACCGCTCTGCCCGTGCGTGCAGCGCCGATGACTGCAACGCGCCGACCCATGAACTGCTTCGTTCTAAGTGCCAGTGTCACTTACTTCTTTCCTTATTGGTCGTGTCCAGGTGTCCCTATGCCGCATCTTCCCGAGCTATGCCCAGCCTGTCCTCGCCCACAGAACAGCGAGCACCGTTGACAGGCCGGTGATGAGCCACAGGCGACCCACGATCCTCGTCTCCGGCCATCCGATCTCCTCCAGGTGATGATGCAGCGGCGCCCGACGAAACAGCCGATGCGCCCGCGCGTATTCCACGCCATGCGCCCGCTTGCGCCATTTGAAGACCAGGACTTGTGCCATGACGGAAAGGGTCTCCGCCCAGAAGACGATGGCCGCTAGCTGAAGTGGAAGCTCATGGCGTCCTAGCAGACCGATGGTGGCCATGGCTGCCCCCAGAGCCAGCGCGCCGGTGTTCCCCATGAAAACGAGAGCTGGATGCAAGTTGAACCAGAGCATGCCCGCACACGCACCAGCGAGTATCCACGCTGCCGGTGATGGAGTTCCGCCTAGCATGCCAAGACCGATGAATACGATGGCGCTCATTCCCGCCGAAAGCCCGTCGAGACCATCCGCCAGATTGGTTGCGTTGCTCAGGCCTACCACGAGAAGCACGGCAATAAGGTAGTACCACACGCCAAGATCCAGCCCTGCCACCGTCGTACCGCTCTCCGTACCTCGCACGGAACGCAGCCAGGCGGTGAAGACGGCCGCTACGCAGAACTGCAGGGCAAGCTTCTGCCGCGCCGTGAGACCGAGATTGCGTCCGCGTCTAACGATCAGGTAATCATCGAGGAAGCCGATGCAGCCAAATGCCAACGAGACTATCCCTGCGGCTGCCACATCTCGGTTCCACCGACCCATTAGCGCTAGCGCCGCTCCGCCCGCAACGAGCCCAACTGCCATGGTCAGGCCCCCCATGGTGGGCGTACCTTCTTTCGAGGCATGACGTCCGGGTGCATCGGAAGACACGCTTTGCCGAATGCCAGCCTTGGTCAGCGAGCGCAGCAGCGGGTAGCCCGCGGCTATGGTCGCGACGATCGAGAGCACCATGCAGAAGAGCGACGTGCTCAGTCCGCCCATCACCGTCACGGGAGCTGCTCCAGTAGTTCACGGACGACGACCGTGTCGTCGTAGGGTATCCGCTCATCGCCGACGATCATCTCCCGCTCGCCACCCTTTCCCGCGAGGAGTACCAGGTCGCCTCCACGGGCAAGGCTGAGGGCCAGGTGAGTGGCCTTCCGACGGTCTGGTTCGACATGCACTTCCGCATCTGTGCCTCTAATGCCAGGCAGGATTTCCTGAATGATGTCCTCTGGCTTCTCGTGTCGCGGGTTGTCAGAGGTGACGACGACCACGTCGGCTCCTTCGCCGGCGATGCGACCCATGATGGGCCGCTTGGTGCGATCGCGATTACCACCGCAGCCGAAGACTAGTATCAGCCTCGACGGCTTCAGGGCACGTGCAGAGGTAAGCAGCGATTGCAGGCCATCCGGCGTATGAGCGAAGTCCACGATGACGCTCCATGGCCTGCCAGTCGGCACGGCTTCGAACCTACCAGGCACGGGTCGCATGGAGTGCAACCCCGTCACGATCGAAGAAGCTGAGAACCCGAGGGCCATGGCGGCGCCAATAGCACCCAGGGCGTTGGCGACCTGAAACAGTCCTCCAATCGGTAGGCAGATCTCCATTCGGCCGCACAGACCATCTACCAAGAATCGGGTCTCGTCCGCACGAGCAGTGATGACATTCGCCCGTATATCGGCGTTCGCGCTTGTTCCGAACGTGATGACTTGCCCAACAGTCGCCTGCGCAACCTCGGACCCTCGAGGATCGTCCAGATTGACGACCGCTGTGAAGCCGTGAGGTGACCAGCGAGGGTATTCCGTGAACAGTCTCAGTTTCGCGGCGAAATAAGCACTCAGATCGCCATGGTAGTCCAGGTGGTCTTGCGTGAGGTTCTGGAAGACCCCGACTCTGAAGGCTGTGCAATCTGTTCGATGGAGGGCGAGACCGTGGCTACTCACCTCCATGGCCACGGTCGTGACGCCCCGTTCCAGCATCAGAGCGAAGAGCCGCTGGAGATCATCTGCCTCTGGTGTGGTGTGGGCGCACGGCAAGTCCTCGCCCAGGGCCGTCGCGCCAAGCGTGCCGATCCTTCCCGTCTTCCGACCGGTCGCACGCGCAATAGCCTCCACCATGGCTGTTGTCGTAGTCTTGCCATTGGTACCTGTCACGCCGACGACTTCCAGCGATCGACTCGGTTCCCCGAAGACGGCCGATGCTGCCGCCGGCAGCGCTAGACGCGTGTCCTCGACCAGCAGACACGGCACGTCCGGTAGCAGGACTGTCGGGCGATCGCGCGATACGAGCAGTCCCACGGCGCCACGCGCTACGGCATCGCCCGCGTACTCATGACCATCGTGTCTCTGCCCGACGATGCAGGCAAATAGATCGCCCGGCTGCACCTCACGCGAGTCGTGCTGGACGCCTGTGACTCTGACAGTCGGCTTCCCTCTTAGCACGGCGCCGTCTATGCGCTCAGCCAGCTCTCCGAGAGTGATGCCTTTCGTGGAATACATGGGATGGTTATCCTGCTTCTAGTCCCCTATGGGGGCTTGGCCGCTCTGTCCTCGACGCTCGCCCTGCGGAGCATCCTTGGCGCTTAGCTCAGGCGGAACGTGCCAGTACGCCATCAGCCGCGCTGCGATACGTCCCCAAGTCGGCGCTGCGGCTTGTGACCCGTGATAGCCACCGTGGGGCTCATCCACGACGACTGCAATCACTGCGCGGGGTTTGGTGACGGGGACGAGGCCTATGAATGATGCAATATACCCGTCGTACCTGCCATGTTTCACCTTCATTGCTGTGCCGGTCTTGCCGCCGGTTGTATAACCCGGGATGGCGGCATTCTTGCCCGTGCCGATCTGAACCACTGCCCGAAGGTACTCCCGCATGGCCGATGCTGTTGCGGGAGAGATCACGCGCTCGGGCTCGGGCCGCTCGTACACATGCACGGGGCGTGAGCCGGGGTAGCCATAGGAGCGAAGGATCCTAGGTCGCACAAGAAGGCCTTGATTGGCGAAAACGCCGAAGGCAGCCGCCATGGCAAGAGGGGTAACGGCAACCCCCTGCCCGAAGCCAACCCGGGCGATATCGTCCTTCCACCCTGCGCCCCGACTGGCAATCTGCGCCGGATCGCTCAGGGAGTAGCCGCCCACGTCCCCGGGCAGTTCGATGCCAGTGCGCGATAGCAGCCCGAACCGCCCGAGGCCCTCGTGTAGCCGTCGTGGCCCGAGCCGTATGGCTATCTTCCCCGTGGCGACATTGCACGATTTCGCCACGATCATGCGCGGTGTGTTGGTTCCTGGCGCTGGCAAGCTAGATCTGTGCGCTTCGCACCGAACGCGCCTCTTGTGGGGGATCCAGTTGGACTCGCACGGGATCGACTCGACTGGGCGGACGACACGCCACTCGAGTCCAAGCGCCACCGTGATCGGCTTCATTACGGAGCCCGGTTCGTAGGGCATGAGAGCGCGATTGTACGAAGCCTCCGGAGGACCATCACCCTGTGCGGCACCCTTCGGTGCTGCAGGCTGCTTACCCGATCGGCTGACCATGGCCAAGACTTCACCCGTGTACGGATCGAGCACGATCGCCGTCGCTCCCACGGGTGTCTTTTCTTGCATGCAGCGATCGAGCTCCTCGGCGCAGATCTGCTGGATGATAGTGTCGATGGTAAGCTGCAGGTTCATCCCTTGTACGGGCGCAGCGTCGCGCAGGGGCATGAGGGGGTTCACACGTTGTGCAGCATCCACGCGGCCCGTATACCATCCAGGACTTCCCGACAGGATGGGATCAGCCCAGTCCTCCAGTCCGCCGATACCGCGGAGCATGCCAAACGGGGCCGGGATCACCTTCCCCAGAATGGTTGCACAGGCATCGCCACCTGGGTACTCCCGCTCCTCGTCCTCGGCTACATCGAACCGAGCGAGGATGTTGCGAAATGCACGTTGGCGCTTCAAGTACTGCACGGCGTCCGCTTCCTCGGTGGTCAGACCGATCTTTATACGCCGACGAGCCGCATAGTCGCCTTCGCCCAACTCGCCGTACATTCGCCGGAGAATCGTCTCTCGCGGCACAGCCAGAACCGCCTCTAGCAGCTCGGCCGCTGCCGCACCGTTCTCGTGCATCCGGTCGCTGTGAGCCGACCGTGGGATCGTCGGATTGAATACACACACCCGAATGACCTTGGTCCTAGCCACTGTTCGACCATTCCGATCCAGTACGTCGCCGCGTCCCGTGGGCTTGATATACGCTTGCTTCCGCATCTTGTCGCTTAGCTCGCGGAAGTGCGGAGCGAGGACGGTCTTGAAATAGACCACACGCGCAACAAGGGCGAGCCCCATGAGCAGCCCAGCGACAGCAAGCTGTCGCTGGCGCCTAGCTACCGGATCGGCGGGAGTGCGCGGCATCGTGAGCCTAGGTCATCGTGACTTCGCAGGACCCAGCAGCACGGGATCTCCGGGAGGAACCATATCGGCAGCTTTGGCCAGGGCCGCTATCCGCGCGGAGCTGAGAGCTTCGTCGAGGGCCTCCTGCAGGCGGCTGAAGTCTGCCTTCGCTTCCGCAATGTGTGCTTCGACGGATTCCCGCTCGCGGGTGGCAGAGGTAAGCCGGGCCTGCGCTGCCGACTCGCACAAGAACGGTAGCAGCGGCAAGAGGAGCAATGCTGCTAGCAACACCGCATAGGCAAGGTAGAGCAGCCATGCGTGCAGGTCGAGTTCGCTACGCGACCGCACGAGGCGGGCGGTCCGGAACTCTACTCCACCGGTAGTAGCAAGCCTGCTTCGTGTATCAATCGCCATGGCAGACCCTCCGCAAGTCCAGTTTCCGTTCACTGGGAGTTGTTGGCCCGCGCGCGTACGCGCTCTGCGACACGGGCTATCGCGCTACGGGCCCGGCGGTTACGTTGCAGCTCTTCGCTGCCGGGTCGCACGCCACGCTTGGTCAGTACCCTCAGCAGTGGCTTGCGGCCGCAGGCACATACCGCTAGTCCGCGTGGACAGGTGCAAGGATTCTCCATCCGTCGGAAGACGTGCTTCACAGCCCGATCCTCTGTGCTGCAGTAGCTGAGACAGACGATGCGGCCGCCTTCGGAGAGCATGGGCGCAATGCCCTCGATGGACTGCTGGATCGCACCAACGTCGTCGTTGACGGCGAACCGGAGCGCCATCATCGTTCTCGTCGCTACATGGATATCCCGGGGCCACGCAGCGCGCGGAACGGCCTGCTCGATCAGACTCACAAGCTGCGCGGTGCGCGTAATGGGCTCTATAGCGCGCCTCTCGACAACGGCCCGGGCTATCCGGTCGGCCCAGCGTTCGTCGCCAAACTCGCGTAGGAGGTGCGCCAACTGACGCCGGTCGAGCGTGTTGACCAGATCGGCAGCCGACCTTGTGGCGGTGGCATCCCGACGCATGTCGAGAGGAGCATCGCCGCGGAAGGAATAGCCGCGATCGCCTTCGAAGTCCGCTGAGCTCAAGCCTTGGTCGTAGAGCACCCCGTCCACTTCCTCTAGTCCCCGTTCGCGAAGCATCTCGGCGAGGTTGCGAAAGTTCCCCACAATCGGCATCACCTGGACGCCATAGGCTCGGAGCCGCTCCGTCGCCGTTTCGACCGCCACGTCCAGGGCATCCACGATCACGAGCAGCCCGTCTTTGCGCATGCGCCGCGCGAGCTCGGCAGCATGGCCGCCCCCTCCTACCGTCGCGTCAACGAGAACTCTTTTCCTGTCAGCCTCGAGCCATCCCGCGCACTCGCCTGCCATGACTGGCACGTGATAGCTGCCCACGGTCCTAGACCAGCCCCTTCAGGCCAATCCTCTCAAGTTCCGCCCTAACCGCAGCCTCGGTCAGTTGTTGTTCCGTTGCGGCCTGGTAGCGCGAGTACTCCCAGATCTCGATGCAATTGCCCGTCCCAAGAAGGACAGCGTGCCTGGAGTCGTCCAAACCCGCCCACCGCCGGAAGATCTCCGGGATAAAAAACCGATGCGCCTGATCGAGGAGCGCCTCGTGCACCCCACCCAGCAGTCGCTTGAGCAAGAAGCTGTCGGACTCGGCAACAGATGCACCGTGGCGAGCCAGGATTTGCTGATAGACCTGTTCAGGAAACGCTGCAATGGCATGGTCGGGCCTGTGCATGAGGACCAGCTTCTTCGTAGGCAGGCCGCGGAGGTCGGTCGGCAGGAGCAGTCGGCCCTTATTGTCGAGCGTAGCGTCGAAGAGCCCGTAGAGGACGAAGCCCGATGGGACTGGACTGCTCATGATAGGCCCATTCTACGCTTCTATTGGCCCATGTGTCAATAGGAAGCGGGAAATTCTTACCACACCTGAGTGAAGATCACGTATTGTAACAGACAGCTTTATACGGTACATGGCAAGTACAATCGGTGGAATCTTGTCCCACATGTGAACTGCTGCCTGGGACCTATGACGCTGAGAATGGAAAGCCTTCGGGAACACTGCGTCGGACGCGACTCAGTACTCCTCGCTGGGCGTGTGGACGATCGCAATCGAGTGGCGCAGACAGAGGATAGCTACGCCTCAGGAAGGTGATGGCAGGGGGCAGAGGGGTTGGGCGAATCGCAATCCGGGCGCGACCGTCGCGGCGCGCAAAGCGCCCGTGACTGCTAAATGGCTTAGAGAACCGCGGCTAGTGCAGCTAGGGTGTTGACTGTCCGCTACCGACTACGGGTAGGGACCGCGACGGCGGGACGGTTGCCTCACCGACTGGCTGCACACTTGTTGCTGGGGACTTGGGAGCGATTCCCACCCAGACGATCCGAGGAAAAGCACGATACAGATCGCGTGAGATGATTTCGCGCTTCACCACTCGACCGCGCTCGCGGTACACCCTCCAGACCGAGACGCGGTGACCTGCCCGTCCCGGCTCCTTGACAACGGTCTTGCCGAGGGGCAGGGAGCTCACTCGCAGCGTCTTGACCGGCGGCGCCCATGACGAGATGCCGCTGCGCTCCAAGCTGATCGTCACGCCGGGCCTCGGTCGGCCGAACACCCGTACACGAACCCTGCCGTTCGTGCCGTCGGCGATGAACCCGATCGCTGAGCCTGTGTTGTTTTTCAGTTTGAGGTCTATAGCGCCGTACACGACTGTCGCGTCCCGGCCAGGTGGTACGTAGTGCACGGGAAAGGCGTGATGGTGTCGAGCGACTACATCGAGACCGGCAAGGAGCGCGGCATTGTAAACCGTGCTGGATACCTGGCACACCCCGCCTCCCATGCCGGCCTCCATTCTTCCTTGCACGATCACTGGGGCGACTCGAAAGCCGTTCGTGGCTTCCCGAGGGCCTACCGTCTCATTGAAGGAGAAGACACGGCCAGGCTTGATGATGGTGCCATTGACGAGAGAGCAAGCCAGTTCCAGATTGCGTCTCCGGTTGCCCTTTTCCGCATAGTGCGTCTCGAACGAGGCGATTTCGGCCTCGATACCGGCGGCGTCGGATACCGTCACATCAGCCGGTACCGACCGTACAGGCACTTCCGCCTTTTCGGCATTCGGGTCACACAGAGCGCGGCTGACGATACCGACCGCCGCTGGCAGCTCTAGCTCCTGCCCCGGCGAATCCTGCGTGACGACCGGACGGCCGCTCTCCAGGCGCAGACGGGCGTCAACCGGCTTGCGCTGCACAAGTGGAGCCACCCGGTGACGGAGCCAATTCTCCTGGGTGTTGCTGTCCACGCGCCACAGAGGCCCGATGTCCACAGGGTCCTTACGACCCAGCCAGCGCCCGAGCCGCTCCACGAACCCCTCCGAGTCCGCCGCCGTGAATGCTTTCTGTATCATGGCCTCCAGGTCCGGCTCGGCACCCAGGACGCCTCGCATGGTGGTCCACATGCGCCGCCCACGAGCTGGCTCGGTCACGACGACGGTGAAGGAGCGTCGCCGTTCCGCTGTTTGCCAGCCGGAGAGCAGTGAACGGATCTCGTCAGCGGTGCGGCCAGGATACGCTTTGCCGCAGATCGTCACCCAGTCGGGCAGCTCGTGTCGTTCGTGAGCGGCCCGTGCCGACACCGCCACTGTGACACCGCCGGCAAGCGCGAATACCAGCCCGACCGAAACAGCCACTGTATGCCGAACCTTCATGGTGCCTACGTGTCTCCTGTGCGGACCATCTCGTCCGTCGCCGACGTCCCTCGCGAAAGCTTCTCGTGCTGAGCCAGGTGGTCATCGAGCTTCTCGATGTGCTGTTCCAACAGCTCTAGTCTCTGCCTGAGCTCCCGTATGACCTCATCCTGTGGATCCACCCTATTCGTAATGTTGTCCATGACCTCGGTCTCGGGGTCAACTCGTAATCCATCACGCACGACGATGCGGCCTGGCACACCTACTACTGTGCAGTTGGGAGGGACATCTCGGTTGACCACCGCATTGGCGCCGATCTTGGAATTGTCTCCTATCTTCACGGCCCCGATGATCTTGGCTCCCATGCCTATCAACACACCGTTCCCTATGGTGGGGTGCCGCTTCGCTCGATCGAACTGTGTTCCGCCAAGCGTGACTTGATGGAACATGAGCACATCGTCACCGATCTCGGCCGTTTCGCCGATCACTACTCCCATACCGTGGTCAATGAAGAACCGACGACCGATCCTTGCGCCCGGGTGGATCTCTATCCCTGTGACGAGCCGCGAGAAGTGAGAGATCCATCGAGCGATGACTTTCCAGAATTCCCGCGGTGGCAGACGGAAGTTCCAGAGCCAGTGCGCAACGCGATGCAGGACAATCGCGTGCACACCCGGGTACGACAGCACCATCCAGACGTTCCGCGCTGCCGGATCCCGTCGCATAGCGGTCTGTATGTCTTCGCGGAGTCTGGCGAACATGTTTCAGAAGTGTCGGGCCGCCACGTGATACGCCTGACCGCCAGTGACGGTGGATCCCGCGGTCGTGCTGGAGTGTAGCACACCCCCTCGCACCGTCGGCAGTACTGAGCTCCCCTCGGCGTCCTGCAGCGATGCATCCGAGGGCGCGTTACGGGGTATTGTTATGTACTCGCATAGAACCCGCCCGCGGTCCTGAGGCAACCAGCATTGCAGATACAACCCAGCTTCTCCGACACGAACGTGCCAGCACGACGCACTACACGTGTTCGGATGGTGACTCCGCGCGTCATACTCATCGCACTTCTCCTCCTGCCCATCAACGCGTTCTGGGTAACGCGCATGGAGGTTGTACGCTACGCCGGCCATCCGACGACGATCTCCCTCTTCTTCAATGTCGTCTTCTTGCTCGCCGTGCTGCTGGCGGTGAACTCCCTTGCTCGCAAGATCTGGCGTCCTCTTGCCCTCACCCCACCTGAACTCATTACGCTGTATATCATGCTGGCTCTCGGTTCGGCCATTGCCGGCCACGACATGATCGAGGTCCTGACCCCGATCCTCTCCCATGCCCATTTCTACGCACGTCCGGAGAACAACTGGCTCACGGATATCATCCCGTACATTCCGAAGTGGCTATCCGTTTCCGACCAGCAGGCTCTCAAGGAGTTCTACGAAGGAACCAATACATTCTACGTCGCAAGGAACATCCGCGCGTGGCTCGGTCCCGTGCTGGTCTGGTCAGGGTTTCTCACGCTACTCGGTTTCATGATGCTCTGCATCAACACTCTACTGCGGCGACAATGGACCGAGAGCGAGCGCCTGTCGTACCCGCTCGTTGCACTACCGCTGGAGATGGTGAACGAGAGGACCGAGCTGTTCAGGAACCGGCTCTTCTGGTCCGGTGTCGCGATCGCAGCGGTCCTGGAGGTCTGGAACGGCATTGCATACCTCTATCCGTCGCTCCCCGCACTGCCCCTGAAACGGTTCGGCGCCATGCAGGACCTGAACCAGTTCATTACATCGCCTCCCTGGAACGCCATGGGTTGGACGCCCATCGCCATCTATCCCTTCGGCGTTGCCCTAGGCATGTTGCTTCCGGTTGATTTGCTCTTCTCTGTGTGGTTCTTCGCATGGTTCTGGCGTGCCGAGCGGATTGCGACGGCAGCCTTTGGATATGGCAACATTCCGGGCTTTCCCTACCCGGAAGCCCAGCAGTTCGGTGCATACGTGGGACTGGCGGTCTTCGCTCTATACGTAAGCCGTGCGCACTTCGTGCGTATCTGGCAGAACCTGTTGAGACCGAGAGTAGACCTTCAGGATGCCCAAGAACCGCTTCCTTACCGCGTGGCGTTTGCTGGTCTTGTGCTCGGTTCCGGTGCCATCTACGCGTTCTGCGTTGCGTGCCGCATGACGCCTGGGATGATCTTCGCCTTCTTCGCCATCTACTTCGTGCTGGCCATCGCCATTACTCGCATGCGTGCGGAACTAGGCCCGCCGGCGCATGACCTCCACATGGCCGGTCCGGACAGCATAATCCCGGCAGTGACCCAATCGAATCAGATCTCGCGGCCCGATCTGGCAATGTTCTCCATGTTCTACGGGTTCAATCGGGCCTATCGCTCTCATCCTATGCCCATCCAACTGGAGGGATTCAAGATGGCGGAGCGACTTGGCGGACGCTACCAGCCTTTGTTTTGGGCCATGCTGCTCGCCCTCGCGTTCGGCGCGTTGAGTGCGTTCTGGGCCATGCTGCACCAGAACTACCAGGTCGGCGCCGCAGAGAAGATCGCGCCCCCCAACGTGAACCTCATTTTTGGTAGCGAGCCTTGGAACCGCATGAGCGGCTGGGTCCGGTCTCCCGCACCACCGCAACAGCAGTTCAACACGCGCCTGGCCATCGCGGCTGGATTCCTCCTGACCCTCGTGCTGAACATGCTCCGTCTCCGATTGAGCTGGTTCCCCTTCCACCCAGTGGGGTATGCGGTATCCGGCTCATGGTCCCTATCGCTCCTGTGGCTACCGCTCATGGTTGCCTGGATACTGAAACTGGTGATTCTCCGGTACGGAGGACTAAAGGCCTACCGACACTGGCTGCCCCTGTTCCTCGGCGTCATTCTCGGTGAGTGTATCATTGGCAGTATGTGGACCATCGTGGGTATTGTGCTGGACATGCCCACCTACGCATTCTGGCCATGACGCCTCGGGGCGGCCGCCCCATGGTGTAGCTTGGAGGACGTGCCTTGCTCCGCACGCTAGCCATCCGGAATCTGGCCATCATTGACGAGCTGGACCTGGAGTTCGGGCCCGGGCTCAACGTCCTTACGGGCGAGACGGGTGCTGGGAAATCCATCATTGTCGGCGCGTTATCCATCGTTCTGGGAGGCCGCACAACCCCGGACATCGTCCGGTCTGGCACCTCGAGAGCCGTCGTGGACGCAGTCTTCGACGTCGGAGGGATAGAGCCTTTCCTTACAGCGCTGGGAGAACTTGGCTACGACGCCACAGACGGTGAACTGCTCTTGACACGCGAGGTGCAGGACAACGGCAAGTCGCTAGCCCGCATTGGAGGGCGTCCGGCGGCAATCTCGGCTCTGCGCGAGGTCGGCGAGTGGCTCGTTGACCTTCACGGCCAACACGAACACCAATCCCTCCTTTCGGTGAAGCGGCACGGGGAGCTTCTCGACGAGTGGGGAGGATCCGCGATCCGGGAGGCTTCGATGGCCGTAGCTGCCGCATGGAACCGTATGCGCGATCTGCAAGCCCGACTGGAGCGCCACGAGACGAACGCTCGAGAGCGCCTGCGCCAGATGGATCTCTACAGGTTCCAGGTTCAGGAGATCGCCTCTGCCGCCTTGCATTCTGGAGAGGAGGAGGAGCTCCAGACCGAGCTGCTACGCCTGCGGAACGTCGAACGACTGCGCGAAGGCATAGCGGAAGCTGTGCAGTGGCTCAGCGCAGGTCCCGCATCGGCGGTAGACGCCCTGGCATGCGCTGCGAGAGAGCTGGACGGCACAACTGGCCTGGATAGCACGTTGTCACCCGTCGCGCAAGCAGTCCACACGGCACGATACGACATGGAGGAAGCGACCCGCACTCTGACCAGATATCTGGAAGAACTCGACGCCGACCCAGATCGTCTCGATGCGATCCAGCACCGCCTCTCGACGATAGCTGACCTGAAACGCAAGTATGGTGCCACCGTAGACGAGGTGCTTGCGTACGGAGAGCAGGCTGCAGCGGAACTGGCGGAGCTGGAGCAGTATGACACCAACACAGAACGGCTGCGAGCCGAAATCGAAAAAGCTCGCCGGACCTATGACCAGTCAGCAGCGCATCTCAGTCGGCTACGCCACGAGGTTGCCGTCCGATTCCAGGACGCCGTCGAGGCAGAACTGGCAGACGTAGCACTCGAGCAGGCCCGTTTCGAAGTCTCTGTTGCAGACTGCGTGGAGGGTCCGAACGGCAGGGACGCTGTCGAGTTCTTGTTCGCAGCGAATGCTGGCGAGCCTGTGCGTCCCCTTGCTCGGATAGCGTCAGGCGGCGAGATCTCGCGCGTCATGCTGGCGATCAAGAGCGCCGCTGCTTCACGATCTCCTCTGCCCACCATGGTCTTCGACGAGATTGACGCTGGCATTGGCGGCCGCACGGCGGAGGCTATAGGCAGGAAGATGCACCTCCTAGCCTCCCATGCCCAGGTAATCTGCATCACCCACCTCGCGCAGATCGCCGCGGCAGCGCGGCAGCACTTCGCGATCTCCAAGGTCGAGAGGGATTCGCGAACCGTCGTCGAAGTTCGCCTCCTCGACGAGGATGAGCGTGTGGAAGAGCTCGTCCGCATGCTGGCAGGCACCCAGGTCACCGATGCCGTGCGTGAGCATGTGCGTTCCATGCTGAAACGCGACACTGATGCTGCTGCGTAGTGGTCGCATTCGGTGGCGTAATCTTCTTCGTTATCCTGTTGCCTCGCGGAAGGCAGTCGTCCTTGCGTTCGTACTGACAGGGATGTCGAGCACAGCGGACGCAAAGGCAGCCCCGTCCACATCCGTCGTCCTATGCTCCGGGCTGACGCTCGACGCCTTGGCCGACCCACGTTATCCTGCGCTGCACACGGCCGCGCGCGGCGGAGCGCTGGCGGTGGTGGCTATGCCGGTAACGGTCGCACGAGACGAGGCTTCGGCCGTTCTCAGCATGGCGTCCGGGCAGGCAACGCAAGCCTGTCCCGGAGACAGTCAGCTCTACGACAACGGCGAGGTCGTCGAGGGGGACCCTGCTGGACTGGTTCTACACCGGCGCACAGGCGCGGACTTGCCAGACCTACCCTGTTACGTGGTCCACCTCGGCATCGCCAGCCTGCGGCGCCGTGGTCTGGCCCTAGTGCTCGTCGGAGCGGCATCGCCGCCACGTGCGTTAGGCGCGGATATTCTCCCCGCTGCTGGCAATCAATCTCGACTGGCTGGGCTCTTGGCGGTGGACGAGACCGGCATCGCTCCTTGCGGGTACAACGCGAGCGCGGTACGGGTGGTGCACGTCGGCACCGATCTCGGTCTCGCGGAGCAGTACGCTGCCGCAGCCATTCGCCAGCGAACACGCCTCTGGATCCTCGGCACGAGAGCTCCCGGCCACGGAAACGAGTTCGCGGTACGGCCGACGCTGGCGATCCTGTGGGGTCCTGGCATTCCTCGTGGCGTGCTCCTATCCCGGACCACGCGCACGGCCGGCGTGATCTCGTTCGCCGATGTGAAGTCGACGTTGCTGTCCTGGGTGAAAGGTGGCACTGCCTCGATCTTCCATCCCGTGGAGGCTTGGGCCGAGGAGCATGCCGCGAGCGTCGTCGGCCGGTGGGATGGGTTGGCCCGATCGAACATCAGTGCCATGGTCCCAGTCCTTCTGGCTTGCGGCCTTGTACTCGCAGTATCCGGTACCATGGCTCTGTGGGCGATGGCCAGGCGTCAGGAGTTGGCCGGTCCTGCGCTCCTGCTCCTACGCCTCTGCATGACACTCCCTCTCGTTTTCCTGATCGCAGGCTGGGTTGTCAGCGTGACTCCATTCCCTATTCCTGCCTGGCTCTACGGGACCCTGGTCGCTGCCGCGGCATGCTTACTGAGTTGGCTGGTCGCGATGTCGGCGAGGCTGCTGCGATGCTCGCAGGTGTGGCCGGCTGAACTGTGCATTTTCCTGGCCACAACGTGTCTTGTCATCGTCCTGGACGGTGTCACGGGTCAGCACCTGTCGAAGATGTCCCTCCTTGCTGCGTGTGGCATGGGCGGCATACGCTTCTATGGCGTCGGAAACGAGTACATGGGAATTCTAGTGGGTGCATCGCTAAGTCTGCTATACATGACCGGTGCTAGGCGCAGGGCATTTGCTCTAGCAGGTTTGGTCCTCGCTGCGTTCTTCGGTCTTGGCGTGTTCGGCGCCAACGCCGGCGGAGTGGTCACTGCGGTTGCTGCGTGTGCGTGCGAGGTTCAGCGGAACCGCGTCTCGCGATGGCAGGCTCGCTGGTTTGTGGGCTCTGCCTTGCTCGGAGTGGCCGCCGCATTCGCATTCGCGACGTTGGATGCTAGCCTCTTTGGACCTGCGGCCTCCCATCTCGGCGGTTCCCTCCAGCATGCCAGGATGCAAGGCATCCACCTCCTGGCCGAGATCGCCACCCGGAAGCTCCTGATGAACCTCAGTATCCTGGTCACGTGGCCCGCGGTCCTGGCATTAGCAATCGTCATAGGGTTTGTCGTAGTCATTGCCCTGCACGGGCGACAGCATATAGTGGTGCTGGAAGCCAGGTATCCATGGTGGCTCCAGTGGCGGCCAGTGGCTCTATACGCGAGCATCGTCGCATTCCTGTTCAATGACACTGGAACCGTTGCGGGCCTGTTCATCTTCGGAGTCTGGGTTATCGTGGGTCTCTACCTCCACTTGCACGCCCTGGCAGAGAGCAACGCGAACCAAGCACGGACTGAAGGTCTGGTAGAATAGGATTACTGCAGCACAGTTCGCATCTGCGAGGGAGAATCTTTGTTCACCGGTATCGTCGAGGAAGTTGGCAAGGTTACGGAAGTTCGCCGTACCGGCACTGTCACGCGCATATCGGTGAATGCGCCGAAAGTCGCAGCCGGTACCCAAGTCAACGACAGCGTCTCTGTCAACGGGGTCTGCCTCACCGTTACAGCTTGCCTGGGCACGAGAATGGCGTTCGACGCGGTGACCGAGACGTTGCAGAGGTCCACCCTTCGTTACACGCGTCCTGGCGAGAACGTCAACCTGGAACGGGCACTGGCCGTTGGTGGTAGAGTGGGAGGGCATTTCGTTCTCGGTCACGTAGACGGTACCGGCCGAATCGTGTCTGTCCATGACCGAGGTGCGGACCGCGTCATCCGGATCCACGCCGAGCCGGAACTCATGCGTCTCATGGTCTACAAGGGATCGGTAGCCGTGGACGGTGTCAGCCTCACCGTCGCGGAGCTGGATACGGAGACGTTCAGTGTCGCCATCATCCCCCATACGCTCAGGAACACGACGTTCCGTGAGCACCGCGAAGGGGACACCGTGAACATCGAGGCTGACATACTCGGTAAGTACGTCGATCGGTTGCTCGGGCTGCACGTGCAAGAGGCCGGGTTGACGGTCGAGAAGCTCGCGGCCGCCGGTTTCATGCTGCCTGGGAGCGAGGTGCACGCGTGAGGTTCGCCAGTATCCCTGAAGCCATCGAGGACATCCGAGCAGGCCGGGTCCTGATCGTCGTGGATGACGAGGACCGGGAGAACGAAGGGGACTTCATCGTCGCGGCGGAGAAGTGCACGCCGGAAATCATGAACCTCATGATCCGCTACGGAAGTGGTTTCGTCTGCGCGCCGATGACAGCCCAGCGCCTTTCCGAGCTGAACATCCCGATGATGGTGGAGCATAACACGGCCAGGCTGGGCACCGCCATGACCGTTACGGTGGACGCTCGAGAAGGAACGACGACCGGAGTATCTGCATCTGACCGAGCTAGAACGGTCCGCGTGCTGGCAGACCCGAGCACTAAGCCACAAGATCTGACACGCCCCGGCCACATCGTGCCACTCCGAGCGGCAGAGGGCGGGGTGCTCAAACGGTCCGGCCACACGGAGGCGGCCGTGGACCTCTGTCGCATGGCAGGGCTTCAGCCCGTGGCTGTGCTGGCGGAGGTCATGAACGAAGACGGTACCATGGCCCGCTTGCCGCAGCTATGGCAGATCGCACAGTCCTTCGGCTGCAAGCTAGTCACCATCGCGGACCTGATCAAGTTTCGCAGGCGCACCGAACGCTTGGTTAGCCGTGTCGCCACGACGACCCTACCGACGAAGCGCTATGGCGAATGGCAGTTGTACGCTTACGAATCGAGTGTGGATCCGTTTCCGGCTGTTGCGTTCGTCAAGGGCGAGGTAAGCACGGAGGAGCCGGTTCTGGTCCGCGTACATTCGTCTTGCCTGACTGGGGATCTCATCGAATCCCTCCGATGCGACTGTGGCGACCAGCTTCACCTGGCCCTTCTCCGTATTCACAACGAAGGACGTGGGGTGTTAGTCTACCTTCAGCAGGAGGGTCGCGGCATCGGCATGGTGAACAAGGTGCGAGCGTACGCGCTGCAAGATCACGGTGCAGACACGGTCGAAGCGAACCTCCGCCTTGGCTTCAAACCCGATCTACGTGAGTACGGCATCGGAGCCCAGATCCTCACAGACCTCGGCGTTCGGAAGCTCCGATTCATGACCAATAACCCGGCGAAGGTAGCGGCGCTGGAAGGATACGGTCTCGAGATCGTCGAGTGGCTGCCGCTGGTCACTCGGCCCAACCGGTACAACAGGCGTTACCTGCGCACGAAACGCGACAAACTTGGGCACGTCATTCGTCTACCCGAGCCGGACACCGACTAGAGGAGGCAGGAGCGGCCCTCCAGCTTCGTGCTGGCGACCATGAGCCGCTCAGCGCACAAGGAGAAGCGATGAGCAAGATCATCGAGGGCAAGCTGGTAGCCGAAGGGCTGCGCTTCGGCGTGGTCGTAAGCCGCTGGAACTCGTTCATCACGGAGCGGATGCTGTCCGGGGCGACGGACGCGCTCGTCAGGCACGGCGCCAAAGAAGAAGACGTGGAGATTGTACGCGTGCCCGGCACGTGGGAGATACCCCTGGCGGCCCAGAGGCTGGCGCGGTCTGGTAGCTACGATGCCGTAGCGTGTGTTGGTTGCCTTATTCGCGGTGCGACGCCCCACTTCGAGTACTTGGCCGCCGAGGTGACCAAGGGTCTGGCCCAGATCGCGCTGGATACCGGTGTGCCGGTGACCTACGGCATCATTACGGTAGAGAACCTGGAGCAGGCCATCGAACGCGCTGGCTCGAAAGCCGGCAACAAAGGTGCAGAGGCGGCCATGGCGGCCATCGAGATGGCCAATCTGCTGCGGCAACTCGCCTAACCTCGATCGAGGATAACGCATGTCACGGCTGCGGCATGTCGGTGCCTACGCCATCGTTTTTGCTCTCGGCGCCATCACGGTCAGCGTTGCGTGGCTTCTCACGGCGCGGAGTGGCTCCAGATCTGGTAATGCAGCCGAAAGATCACTGCTCAAGCGCCTGCGTTCCACGCCTGCACGTCCGATCGCGGAACCTTCCCCACTCGTCGCCGCGGCTAAGCGCATCAGGCCGGCCGTGGTGAACGTGGACACCCTGGAGGAGCTTGGCGGACCACATCGGGACATAGTTGGCGACCCCTACGGGCCTCCCCTCTCGCGCGAGGGCAAGGCTTCTGGCGTGACGATAGATCCGAACGGATTCGTTGTCACGAACAACCACGTCGTGCAGGGAGCCAGCCTCATCCGGATCGTCACCGCGTCCGGCGCTAAGTTCGAGGCGCGTGTCGTGGGTGCTGATCCCACGAACGACATCGCGCTCTTGAAGGTTGCCGCAACAGGACTGCCGGCAGCCGAATTCGGGGACTCGGACGCACTCGAGGTGGGCGAGCAAGTGATCGCCATTGGCAACCCGTTTGGTCTCGGGACGACGGTCACCCACGGTATCGTCTCAGCCACCGACCGCCGAGACCTCAGTGTCGGCGACGGAGTCTTCCTCCGCAGAGCCATCCAGACCGATGCTGCGATCAGCAGGGGGAATTCCGGGGGAGCACTGGCAAATACGAGCGGTCAGCTTGTCGGTATCAACACGGCCATTGTCAGCGAGCGTGGCGCGAACGTCGGCATTGGATTCGCGATTCCGAGCAACGCGGTGCGCATGGTACTGGCGGACATCCTTGCGCACAAGAAGCCGGTGGTGGAGTCGCCGTCGGCACCTTTCCTAGGGATCGTCTACGCTGCGCTGACGCCGGAAATGTCCGGCCAGCTCGACCTGCCCCCAGGTATCGGCGTGATCGTACTAGAGGTGAAGCCGCTGACGCCCGCGGCCGATGCCGGCATGCGTCGCGGCGACGTAATCCTCGCCATTGACGGTCAGCCTGTGCGCCGCCTAGCGGACGTGCGCCTAGCGCTGAGTCGGCGGAAGATCGGCGACAAGGTGAGAATACGACTCCTGCGCGGATCAGGGTCGGAGGAGGTTACGGTGCGTCTCGGTAGTCGGCCTGGCGGTCCACCGAGCGGGTAAGGCGACTGCCCCACACTTCTATCACTGTCCTGAGAATGGGTCCGTCACTGCTTCAGCGCGGCTGATGAGCCACTTCTCCTTGCTGCCGAGCCCTAGCGGTCCGGCGAGCTTGGTTTTCGTCAAGTGCAGGGTGACCTGAGACTCGAAGTAGACCGTGTTCACGCCCCCCAAACGCTCCCCGACGACTACGTAGAAGTCCGCCAGCCCCGTAGAACCGAGATCCGTCACAGTGAGGTCGCGCCAGGTAATCTCCAGCGTTCCTGTGGAGGCCTGCCGCGTCCACCTCTGCGCCCATCGCTCGAGCCTAGCTCGGCGCTGCCCAAACAGAATCGCATCCGGTGTCGTACAGGCGAATGCTGCGCTGGCGTCTCTGTGGTGTACAGCAACCGCCACGTCCGCGAGTAGCTTCTGCACCACGCCACGGGTGAGCCGCGGGGCGGGGGTATCCTGAGACAGGAAATAGACCACGATGCTCAGAATGCCAAGAGCTGCCGCCACAGCCAGGATGATACGATTCGACCTCTGCATGTCGAGGTACAGGTCCTCTCCCGTTCGTCATATGGCGTCTGGACACTGCAGGCACCATGATACTGCCGTGAAGCGGTTTCGTCAATGAGGAGCCGTACGTGACGCCACCGTCCACGCCACCTGAATGGGCCCAGACGATCGAGGCCGTCGCCGAGCGAGGCGGGTTAGTGCTGATTCTGGGCGCTGTGGATACAGGCAAGACGACATTCGCCAGGGAGCTGGCCAACTGTGCGGTAGCAGCGGGAATCCCCACCGGCGTCGTGGACGCCGACATCGGGCAGTCTGAGATCGGACCGCCAACGTGCGTTAGCGTCGGACTCGTGACGGAACCCGTTACCCGCCTGAGCGATATCAAGCCCGTGGCCAGCGGCTTTGTCGGGAGTGTCACTCCGCAGCATGTACCTCTCGAGCACCTAGCACAGACCTGTCAGATGGTTAGCATCGCACGGGAGCGGGGAGCCAAGTTCATCATTTGTGACACGACAGGTCTGGCTGCCATGAGTTGGTCTCATCGCCTGAAGCGATGCAAGCTCGATGCTCTGCGCCCCGACCAGGTGGTCGCTCTCGCACGCCGTCAAGGGGTATCGGCCCTGGCACGTGTCTTGCGGAGTGTCGCACGGCCCATCGTTCACCACGTCCCCGTGCCAGACACGATCACCGTCAAGACGCCCGCCCTGCGTGCCCAGCGGCGTGCCGCCCGCTTCGCCGAGGCATTCGCGAACGCGGTCGTGCGAGAGTGGCCATTCGAGGAGGTCGTCATCGAGAACTCGTGGCTGGGCTGTGGAGCGCCTCTGGGAAAACGCGCACTCGACCAGCTAGGCGCCGCGCTGGACGTGCAGGTGGAGTATGCTGAGCAGATCGGTAACCGGCTCGGAATCGTTGCACGGACGCTTCCTCCATACGAGACGGCACAGGCCGTCGCCTCGCGGCTCTACGGCGCGCAGGCCGTTCTCTCCATCCCATCCACGTCGCTGGAGCGTCTGGTCGTAGGACTCTATGATCGAGAGCGGACGATGGTGGGAATCGGACTGGTGGTGGGTCTGGACGCAGAACGCCGGATCCTGAAAGTGACCTCTTCTGCTCCGGCAATGGATAGCGTGCGCATCATCAGACTAGGCGCGGCATGTTGGGCGGCCGACGGGCGGATCATTCCAGTGTACAGGAACGGCGATGTCTGAACTGGCTTGTCTGGCGGTACCACGTCCGCTGCGGGTCTTCATCGTTCGTCATGGGGAAACCGAGTGGAACGCCGCTGGCCGGATGCAGGGACGATCCGATGTTCCTCTATCGGAACGGGGCGTGTTGCAGTCGGCGGCCGTCGCCAAACGGCTCAGCGGCGAGCCTGTATCCGCAGTCTACAGCTCCAGGCTCTCACGCGCCCGCGCGACCGCGGAGGCCATCGCCGAACCGCATGGACTTCGGGTGCTGGAAACGGACCTCCTTACGGAGACCGACCTCGGAGGCTGGGAAGGGATGACCGACGCCGAGCTGCTCGCCAAGGGCGAGGGCGCGGCGCTGGCTCGCTACCGAGCGAATCCCGTACGCTATCGTCCACCCGGCGCCGAATCCCTCGAGCAGGTGGCCGAGCGCATGACAACAGCCATGCATGACATCGCCCGGCGCCACGCAGGGGAGACAGTCGTCGTTGTTGGCCATGGTGGCAGCCTCCGCGTGTTGTTCTGCTTGGCACTCGGAGTGGCAGCAATTCCTTCGATGCTTGCCTTCCGTCTCGACAACGGCTCCGTGAGTCTCGTCGAGCACACTCCACAGCGGTCGTGGATCTGGTTCACCAACGACACGTGCCATCTTGCCAACCTGGACGGCATCCGACCATGATCCGCGAACTGACAGCATCGAGCTCCACGATGGCGCCACGCTTCACGCTTCCCAACTACGAGGGTCCTCTGGATCTGCTCCTGCAGCTCATTCGCGAGAACGAAGTTGACATCTACGACATTCCCATCGCGGAGATCACCCGCCAGTACCTGGAACGGCTTGCGGAATGGCACGCACTGGATCTGACTGTGGCCGGCGAGTATCTGGTGATGGCCGCCACGCTGTTGGAGATCAAGTCGCGCATGCTGTTGCCGAAGCCGCCACAAACGGATGATGAGCCGGATCCTCGCGCCGAGCTGGTGGCCAAGCTTCTCGAGTATCGCCGATACCAAGGGGTGGTCGAACAGCTCCGAGAATGGGAGAACTATCGCGCGCAGCTCTTCTTTCGAGATGCGCTGGAGACCGTGGACGACTATGTACTGCCTGTCACGGCCAGTGAGCTGACCGGCGCTGACCTCGCCAGCGCTCTGAGGCGCGTTCTCGAAGCGGCAGGCGTGCAGCAATCTGAACCGGTATCGGCCATCGTGCCGCAGCAGCGGGTCAGCCTACGCATGAAGATGGCGGAACTGCTTCGCTCAGCCCGCAGGTCCCCTGGCGGCGTTTCTTTCCAGGACATGAGCGCAAAGTGCGCGGGGCTGACCGAGATCGTCATCTGTTTCCTGGCCTTGCTGGAGCTTGTTCGTACGGGTAAGGTTCGAGTGTACCAGCGACATGCATTCGGAGACATTCGGATCCACTACGTCGCGCCCACTGACAGCGCCCCGGAGGCGACCGTTGGCGATGATGTCGGATAGTCCCACGATCCGCGCCGATCAGCTTCCGACGTCCCGCGACGCAGAGGTCGAGGCGGTCCTCTTCGTGGCAAGTGCGCCTGTCTCCATCGCGGAGCTTGCGCGCGCGCTGGACTGTCCAGAAGACGAAGCTGCCACCGCCATACGCGAACTGCAGGAACGTCTCGACGCACGCGGCAGCAGCCTACAAGTGGTCGAAATCGCAGGCGGGTACCACCTCTGCACGCGTCCTGCTTATGCTGCCGTTATCGGACGACTGCTGGCGCGCGAGTCCAACAGGCTGTCCCGAGCAGCGCTGGAGACCCTCGCGATCATCGCCTACTGGCAGCCCATCACGCAGCCGGAGATCGAAGCAGTGCGCGGAGTTGGATGCTCATCGGTGCTCAAGACGCTGCTCGACAGGAGCCTCATCGCCGAGGCCGGCCGCAAGCCGACTGTGGGCCGCCCGATCCTCTATGTTACGACGCCAAGCTTCCTGCACTACTTCGCACTGAAAGACCTTTCGGAGTTGCCGCCACTAGAGGAGTCCGAGGCGTCTGCTCCCTCGCTTCCGGAAAGCCCCTGATGCGCATGCGGTCATCCAGCTCTAGTCTGCACCCCCCGGCACGGCTGCCGCCCCACATGCCCGTTGTCCAGTGTGCCGCCAACTTCAGCGAAGGACGGCGCCCAGAGATTGTCCGCACCATAGCCAAAGCGGCTTCTGGACACGGAGCCATCGTGGCGGACTACTCGGCCGATGCCGATCACAACCGCATGGTTCTGTCCCTCCTTGGTTCCCCTGCTGCGGTGCGCGAAGCGGTCCTTGCCGCCGCGGCCGTGGCACTGCATCATGTGGACCTCCGTTACCACGACGGCGCCCACCCTCGAATGGGTGTTGTGGACGTGGTACCTTTCACTCCCATTAGAAACACGACCATGCAGGACTGCATCGTGTTGGCCGAAGAGACGGCCAGGGCCCTCGCAGACAACATGCAGGTGCCGGTGTACCTGTACGAGCGTGCTGCCCGCGAAGGACGCCCCTCCACCTTGCCCGCCATCCGCCGAGCTGTGCGTGCTTCGGGCTATGCTCCACCACAATGCGGCTTGCTGGAGCCTGACCTTCGAGCCTCGTTCCACCCGTCCCGAGGGGCCGCCGTAGTAGGAGCACGCCCTCCCCTGGTGGCTTACAACATCTATATGGTCCGGGGTGGGCTACCCGCTGCGCGCATGGCTGCTAGGGCCATACGGACTGCACGACATAGGGATGCCGCGGTCGCAGGTGTCCGTGCGCTCGGCCTGCTGCTCCCCTCGCAGGAGTCGGCTCAGGTGTCTATGAATATCACGCAGCCGTTTCGCACTCCCGTCGCCGGCGTATTCGCGTTTGTAGCTGACGTCGTCCAGTCGGCTGGCGGTGAGGTAGGCGACGGAGAGCTGATAGGTCTGGCTCCACAGCAAGCATTAATGGGTTTGACAGTAGGTGGCCGCGGCTTGGAGCGGATGCGTCCATCTCAGGTTCTGGAATACTGGCTGGAACCTTCTGCGTCCGACAACAGCGTATACGAAGTACAATAACTGCGGGAGCCCTGCAGGCGTTGGTGATGCACCGAAGAGCCCATACCCAACGCCAGTCCCAGGGAGTACGACTCGGATTGTCGGAGTGGCAGCCCCATCCTGGGGAATCGCGATGACATCCGGCGTACATCCGCCCGTGTTACACGGGTTCTTGGGCTCAGGAGCACACGGCGCCGCGGGGCTCGAACTAGCCGGACACTTCGGGGGTGCGTATTGGGGTGGAACCCCTCAATAGGCACCCCGGAGGCCACGTATTGCCGTCTCGTATTGTCTTCAGCGCCGGAACATCTCGCTGACAGACCGGTCATCGTGGATGCGGGCGATCGCCTCAGCAAGCAGCTCTGCGACCGAGATGACCTGCACCTTCCCGGTGGGACGTCCTGCCGGTAAGGGGATCGTATCGGTCACGATAAGCGAACTCAGCTTCGACGCAGCCACACGGTCCAGGGCATCGCCCGATAGCACACCATGCGTGCAGCATGCGTACACCTCAGCCGCGCCGAGTTCGTGGAGCTTCTGGGCGCCCTGCACGATGGACCCACCAGTGTCAATGATGTCGTCCACCATGATGCACCGTCGGCCCCTGACGTTGCCGACAACCTCCAGAATCTCCACCTCGTTCGGTTCCGGACGACGCTTCGCAATAATGGCCAGTGGAGCATTCACAAGTTCGGCGAGCGCTCGCGCCCGGGCCACACCGCCCACATCGGGTGACACCACGACGACATTGTCGCCATACATCCCTCTTTCTCGCAACGCCTTACCCATCAGTGGAATCGCAGTGAGGTGATCCACGGGAATGTCGAAGAAGCCCTGGATCTGGCCCGCGTGGAGGTCAACGCACAGCGCGCGGTTGGCACCAGCCGTCTGGATCAGATTCGCCACCAGGCGCGCGGATACAGGCTCGCGAGGCTTGACCTTCTTGTCCTGCCTGGCATACCCGTAATAGGGCATCACAGCCGTGATGCGCGCCGCAGAGGCACGCCGGAACGCATCCAAGATGATCAGAAGTTCCATGAGGTTCCGGTTCACTGGCCGGCAGGTTGGCTGAATGATGAATACATCGAGGTTGCGGACACTCTCGTCGATCTTTACCCCGATCTCGCCATCGCTGAACTCGGTCACTTCCATGCGGCCGAGGCCGATCTTCAGTTCTCTGGCGATGTTTGCCGCCAGCTCGGGATTCGCGTTGCCGCCGAAGAGACGTAGCTCACCCATCCTTCTTCTCCCGCTTCGTATGTGCTTCGCGCCAGCGCGCTGCCCACCCGTCCCGATTGACTTGCTTGGCTCGCGCGATCGCTAGGGCATCGTCGGGAACATCCTCAGTGATAGTGCTTCCCGCTGCCGTCATGGCTCCGTTACCGATGGAGACGGGAGCCACTAGAGCGTTGTCCGTGCCGATGAAGGCACGTTCGCCGATGACTGTCCGATGTTTGGCGAAGCCATCGTAGTTGCACGTGATGGTACCAGCACCAATGTTCGTATATGCGCCGACACTGGCGTCACCGAGATAGGATAAGTGCGAAGCGGCCACACCTTCCCCGATGACAGCATTCTTCAGCTCCACGAAGTTCCCGATCTTGGTTCGGTCACCGATTGCGCAGCCAGGCCGAAGTCGCGCGAAAGGTCCTATTCGCACAGCGTTGCCGATGGTGCAGTTCTCCGCGTGGGAAGCAATTACCACGCATCCGTTGCCCACTCTGCAATCCCGTATCACGGCCATGGGACCGATCTGGCATTCCTCCCCGATGACGGTCTTGCCGAGAAGATGCGTCTGCGGCTCGAGGACAGTGTCCGCTCCGATCTGGACATCCACGTCCACGTACGTCGAGGCTGGATCGACCACTGTCACTCCCGCAAGCATCCACTTGCGGAGAACGCGATCTCGAAGAGCCTTCGCAACCTCGGCCAGGTCTATACGACTGTTGACTCCAAGGACCTCGGTTGCGTCCGCAACTGGCACTCCAACGACTCGCTCGCCATGGCTTGCGGCGAGTCCTACTACATCCGTCAGGTAGTACTCTCGCTGCGCGTTGTCGGACCGGACCTCGCGCAACCGCTTCCACAGGCCCTGGCCGCGGAAACAGTAGACGGATGGGTTCCACGTGCGGATCGCGGCTTCCTCCGGCGTGGCATCCTTCTGTTCGACAATGCGCCGCACGGCGCCGCTTGCATCGAGTATGACGCGGCCATACCCTGTCGGGTCGTCCAGCTCGGCAACGAGCATCGCCCCGAATACTTCGCTTGCCGACGCAGCCGCTACAAGGCGGCCCAGCGTCTCCGGCCGGAGGAGCGGCACGTCGCCTGCAAGCACGAGTATGGGACCGTCATGGTCTACCAGCACCTGCTCTGCGCACAGCGTTGCGTGTCCAGTGCCGAGCTGTTCCTGCTGTATCACATACTCCACATCGTCGCCGAGACCTGCACGTACCTGCTCGGCTTCGTGGCCTATCACCACGACGATCCTGCTGATGCCAGCTTCGCGGCACGCGGCAATTACATGACGGGTCAGTGGACGTCCACATAGCGAATGCAGCGGCTTCGGTAGGCGCGAGCGCATACGCGTGGACTTGCCCGCAGCCAAGATGATGGCCGCAGCATGGGCATGTGTCGGAGCTTCGGCAAGGGTTGGTGATTCCGTCAAGTCCCTGCTCCCCAGGGGTCGCCGGTCACGCCGTCGTACCCCGTGTCGTTAACGTATCATTATAGTAGACAGAGGCTGCGCACGAGAGTCTTCGCTTGACAGGCGTTTCGGCGCATGACTATACTGGACCGATACGCGAGGTTCGGACCATGCTCAGAGAGCTATCAGCACGGAAACAGCGCATCCTCCAGGCAGTGGTGCACGGATACGTGGAAACGGGAGAGCCCATCGGATCTCAGTGGCTCGCCTCGCGTTTCGACTTTGGCTGTCGCGGGGCGACTCTGCGCAACGAGATGTGCGAGATGTCCGAGGCGGGCCTCCTCAAACAGCCCCACACATCAGCTGGCCGCATTCCGACCCCGATGGGGTACCGGTATTACGTGGATAACCTCATGCAGCCGCTGCCACTGAAGATGCGTCCCGCGCTTAGGGAACTCCGTCGCGGATCGAAGGTGCGCGAGGACGTGAACGAAATCGTTCGCGATGCATGCCGGTTCCTCGTGCGTATGACCGACTATCCCTCGGTAGCATCAGCGCCGACGCAGGGAGACATCCAGGTACATCGCGTGTTCCTCGCCGCTGCTGACAGGGCCCATGTGCTTGTCGTCGTGCTGTTCTCGACCGGCCATACGGAGAGCCGGATTGTGAAGCTCGCTCGCACGCTTCGCGGAACGACTGTTCAGTATGTCTGCGAGCGGCTCAACACGCTGCTCGCTGGCCGTTCGGTGTCGGAGATTCGCTCAGTACGAGCCCAACCACAAGTGGACATGGACACGGGGAACGATGCACTGGAACGCATCCTCAGTGCGGTACGGAAGATAGCTGAGGAAGTGCGCAAAGACGAACTGATGTTCGAAGGCACAAGCGTCATGTTCCGGCATCCGGAGTTCCGCGATGTATTGCGCATGGAGCAGATCCTCGCTGACCTTGTCGAGGGTAACGCATTCTCCTACGTCCTGCGCCTAATCGGCGAACCCGACCAGGTCGCAGTCCTCATAGGTCCGGAGAGCCATCTATCCGTGCTGGACGAATGTAGCGTCGTCATAAGGCGGTATCAGGCGGGTTCGCGAGGTTGGGGCCACATCGGGGTCCTGGGGCCGACGCGTATGCACTACGACAGGGCGGTAGCAGCCGTGGAACTAACGGCGCGAGCACTGTCCTCGGTGCTGGCACGCACCAGCTTTTCGTAAGTAACGGTAAGCACCGATCGAGGCAGGCCAGTCACTGCTTGGCCAGCGAGAGGCGCTATCGAGTGCCGTAGATGCCACCTAGTGGAGACGGAATGTCAGCCATGAAACGCAAGAAAGATGCCAAAGAGGACAGCGTGACAACGGAGCAGCCGCAGGCAGAGCCGGAGGGCGCTGCGGTACTTCCTACCGAGGTTCTCAGTGAGGAGGAGCAGGCAGCCTCCATCGAGGACCGTATACTTGAGTTGGAGAAGGAGCTCGAAGCGGAACGTACCCAGGCGTTGCGGGTCCTGGCCGACTTCCAGAACTTCCGACGCAGAAGCGAGGAGCAACGGGCCGAGACAGCGTCGAGGGCTGTGCAGGAGTTCGTAGCGGATTTGCTGCCCATACTCGACAACTTCGAGCGTGCTCTGGCGTCAGCGGCTGATTCACGGAGCTTCGACGGCCTGGTCGCCGGCGTCGAGCTGATCTTGCGGCAACTGCGAGAACTGCTCCAGAAGCACGGTGTGGAGCCCATCGAGGCCGTTGGGCAGCCATTCGACCCGAATCTCCATGATGCGGCCATGCGTGTCGAAGATGCGGAAGTCGATGAGAACACCGTCGTCGAGGAGCTTCAGCGCGGATACACGATGGATGGTCGTGTGATCCGACCCGCAATGGTCAAGGTAGCGACACGTCCATGACAGCCAGGGAACCCACGTTTGGTACCGACGGGGTCCGTGGCGTCGCGAATCGAGAGCTCACCGCCCCCTTCGCCCTCAAGCTAGGTATCGCTGCGGCCCACATCCTCGGGCGCCACGCTACCAACCGCCATGTGATCGTCGGCCGGGACACGCGTATCTCTGGCGACATGCTGGAGGCAGCACTGAACGCGGGATTGGCAGCAACGGGGTGCGCTGTCACGAACGTGGGCGTGGTTCCGACGCCAGCCGTGTCTCATATCGTCGTACGGTTGCGGGCTGCGGCAGGAGCGATCATCTCGGCATCCCACAACCCGTACGAAGACAATGGTATCAAGTTCCTGGGTCCTGACGGATGCAAGCTTCCGGATGCCCTCGAATCCGAGATCGAAGACGTCCTCGCCAATGTCCAGGACGTTCCCTGGCCTACCGGCGCCGGCATCGGTAGGATCTTCGACGCCGCGGAGGGAGACACAGTCGTTCACGGCGCGGAAGACGCACTCGTCCACCATCGTGCACCCGTCATGGGTTACGTTGCCCATGTCGCAGCCACGGCGGGTGGTCCGCTCGACGGCTTCCGACTAGTCCTCGACTGCGCCAACGGCGCCACATCGTACTTCGCACCGGCGCTCTTCGCAGACCTCGGCGCAGACGTCCACGTACTGCATGCAAGCCCGGACGGCACTAACATCAATCGGAATTGTGGTTCCACGGCTCCCCAGGCTATGTGCGAACTCGTCAGGCAGGTCGGCGCTGATGCCGGCCTGGCCTTCGATGGCGACGGAGATCGCGTCATCATGTGCGACGAGGCGGGCCGCCTGGTGGATGGGGACCGGATCATGGCCATATGCGCAGTTGGCATGAAACAGCGAGGCGAACTGGACGGAGACCAAGTGGTCGCGACGATCATGAGCAACGCCGGGCTGGAAGCCTTCTTGGAGGCCCACGGCATTGCACTTCGCCGCACGGACGTCGGCGATAGATACGTCGCAGAAGAGATGGCTCGCACGGGCGCCGTACTGGGTGGGGAACAATCGGGACACGTCATTTTCGCCCACCTGACCAGAACGGGCGACGGGATGGTGACTGGGCTCCAGGTCCTGCGCGAGATGCGCCAGGCGCAGAAGCCTTTGGGCGAGATTGCAGGCAACGTGCCGGTCTACCCGCAAGTTCTTCGGAACGTACCCGTCGCGGATCGCAGGCGTTGGCAAGAGGTACCTGCCGTTCAGGCAGCCATCCGGGAGGCTCGCAGTGCGCTGGAACGGCCCGAGTGGTTGTCGGTCCGAGCGTCGGGCACGGAACCGGTGGTCCGTGTCATGGCTCAGGGGCGGGATGCGGCCGCTGTCGAGAGCGTCGTCAGCCGGCTTTGCACACTTATCGAGCGCCACGGAGGAGCGATCTGATGGGTATCAGGAATCGCCGCGCCGACCTGCGCCCGCTCTTTGCGAAATGGGGGCTGCCCCTGAAGTCCCAGGGTGGCCGGCCTACGTGCTCCGTTTTCGCCATGACGGCTGCACTGGAGTTCGCCGTCTCCCAGCGGCAGCAGGCAGGTTTCATCTTGAGCGAAGAGTATCTCAACTGGGCCTCCAACGATGCGATAGGCGAGTACGAAGACGGCGGATTCTTCGCGGACCTCTGGAAAGGCTATGAAAAGCACGGTATCTGCGAGGCCAGGCTCGCGCCCTATGCCGAGACCTTCGACCCGCATTGGGAGCCGACCAAGGAGGCGAAACGGCAGGCTCATGCGTTTCGCGAGGATCATTACGACCTTGCCTGGATCAAGACGTGGGACATTGACACAGGCCTCAGTGACGTCGAACTGGAGGCGGTCCTGCAGGCGATACGGGACGGATTGCCAGTCTGCGCAGGTCTGCGGTGGCCCAAGGCGCCGGTCTGGGATAATGGCGTGCTGGGGATGTGCCCAGCCGAGGAAGTGTACGACGGCCATAGCGTGCTCTTCGTGGGCTTCTACCTTGGCCGAGAAGAGGAACCGCACGATGTTCTCATCTTCAAAGACTCCGGCAACGGCGGGCGTTACGCCTACATGCCCGTAGAGTATGCCGCCGCCTACACGAACGACGCCGCAGTTATCTCCGATTGATGCGCAGTAGCGCGCCATCCGATTCGAACATGCCCTGCCACGGTGGCGCATCGGTCAGGAGATGAGCATCGAGATCGAAGTAGTCGAAGAGACCCGTACCTGCAGCCAACGCCAGTGCAGTTCCGATCCCCCGCGACGTCTCCAGCATGCAACCCATCATGAGCTTTCGGTCAGCGGCCTTGGCCACCGCCGCAATGGCGAGAGCCCCGCGCAGCCCCGATTTCATGAGCTTGACATTTACACCGTGAACTGCTGTGTGTTCCACTAGCCGCATGGCGTCTTGAGGCGTGAGCACCGCCTCGTCGGCAAAGATAGGGATTGGCGATGCTGCCGCCACCCTATGCAGGGCGCCCAAGTCCGAACGATCTACGGGCTGCTCCAGCAGTTCCACTGGCAGTCCCTTGCTGACCACCTCGTCTATGAGGTGGAGCGCCTCATCGGCAGCGTAGGCTTGGTTGGCGTCGAGCCGCAGGACGCCGTTGGGCACTGCCTCGTGCACAGTCTCGAGAACTCGGAGATCGGCCTGCAGGTCGCCGCGGCCCAGCTTGACTTTGAAGATACGGAACCCCTCGTGTGCGAGGGCAGCCGCATGCTTCGGAGCATCTGCTCCTATGGACAGTGTGACGTCGGTCGTGACTGCCTCGATGGCACCCCCGCACAGCTCCCAGAGTGTCACGCCGCACTCCTTGCAGAACGCATCGTAGATGGCCATCTCCAGACCGGCCAATGCCGCGGGCTGCCGGCGGAAGTGCACCTCTGCGCGCCGCAGCACCTCCTGAGGGCGTAGACAGTTGGCACCGAGGACGTCCGGCACGGCACGGTTCAGCGTGGCTTCCACGGTCGCATGTGTCTCACCGGTCACATAGGGAACGGGAACGCACTCCCCTGTGCCCAGGATTCCTTCGTCTGTGCGGAGCGTGATGCGGACTAGCGGGGTTGCATGGCGTGGGGCAGCGTCGCGTGATGTAGCGAAGGGATGTCGCAACGGGATCTCCCTGACCTCGATGCGTGCATCCCGGATAATGGGCATGGTTGCTGTCTCCTCTTGCTTAGCGCAGCCTGAGACACGTTGGCCGGCCACCTTCCCCCGAGGAAGTGGCCGGCCAACGGTAGCTCTGGAATGATCGCAATCTAGCCGTGGGTCTCTTGACCGTCGCTACCTTTGTCCGCGACCTGGATGGAGTGGCTGTGGGTCGCAAGCGATGCGATGCGCTCCACGCACGAGGTCCCGTTCAAGAGACTGCCCGTGGCGATCGCCAACGTCGAGGCGATCGCAGCAGCAAGCAGCAGTTTCCGAATCTCATCTGCAAGCTTCATTGTTTCTGCTCCTTACCCAGCGACGTCTCCAGCCACGACCACCATGCTACCAAGTCTGGGTCGCGGATCTGGAACATTGTCTCCAGGAGTTTCTGGGCGCGACACTCGGCTCGGTCCTCCCGTATCAGCCTCTCCAGTACGTCTCGCGCCTCCGTGTACATCCGATCCTTCACCAGGGCCAAGATAAGATTGCAGGCCCGCATGGGCGATGGTCTCTGCATTGCCATCTCGGCATACTGCCTGGCCAGCGCGATATTCCTATCCCGGTTGCGCCCGGCGTCATACCACGTCAGGTAAATGTCGGCTGCGTTCGTCGCAGCGATGTGACGATGGGGACCGTGGGGATCGAGATCAATGATGGTCAGGTACACCCGAAGCGCGTCTCGCAGCTTGCCCAGCTGGCTGTACATGACGCCAACTTCGTTGAGCGCCTCGACGAACTCCGGTTCGGCCTCGTAACATTCACGGTATCTGTTCAGGGCCTCTTCGATCCGACCCGCAGCACGCAGTGCACGCGCCTCTTCGTACAGCGAGCGTGCCGGCTCCGTGGCTGGCACCTTGCGATCGACCGTGTAGAGATCCAAGACACGGATGGCCTGGCGGACCTCCGGGCTCGGTGGAGCTACAGCCCCTGGTTCGGTGACGTCATTCACCACGGCCTCGGCCACATGCCCTGCTTCTAGATCCGGCGACCGCTCAGCCCAGCCGACCTCGAGCAGACGCTTCAGGAGGGCATCCTGACGTTCTCCAGTCCACTTCGCCGACGGCTGTGTCTTTCGTGGCACCTTCGCTGTCCTGTGTCTTCCTAACATCCACACATACGGATTGTCGGCTGTGCATTCTTTGCGAATGACGTCCGCGACCGCTGCACGTGCGCGGCAAAGAGTTTGCCGTTCTGCGTCCGTAGCAGGTCCGACCGCTCTTCCCGCTTGGCGAGCACGTTCTCGCTGCATGTCTCGCGCCAGTGCTGCGAGATAGTTCGCCGGAACGGAGCGCAATGCCTTCCGCAATGCTGCCCTGAATTCCGTCCGGTCAGCTTCCGCCAGAAGCCGTTCTTCCGGCAGGCTATCGGTATCTTCCTCTTGCAGCGTATCCGCGAGCGTAAAGCTCGAGGCACCCTCCTCGGATCCGATTGGCACGTCCAGGGAAAAGCATTCCGGTTCCCGCCGTGCTGCCCGACCCTCGTCGCTGATCACCGACCGGATGGCTCTGGCAAGGTACGCCGCCGGGTCGGGGAAGATCTCCTCCAGCGTGAGTCTGCCACCGGCCTGTCCCATGCGCTGGCGCCGCGTAACGACGACTCGTGCCATTTTGCGGCATGCCTCTGGTAGCGCGGCGTAGCAGTCGTTGACACTCAGTCGGGGTCTCACGATGCGTCCATCGTCGAGCTGGCGGGGTGTCGTTAGGAGGGTGATCGCCCGCGGTCCAACGAGCGAAAGCAGTTCGTCGGCAATGCTGACGACGTCCAGCGGCAGGGATTCGGCACGCGCCGCCCCCTTGGACATCCCCTCTGTCAGCGTCCTCGCCACCGCCTCGCTCCTTCCTTCCATAACGGCTGGCTGCTGGCTTCGTGACACGCGATTCTGCGGTTTCTCGGGATTCGCGGCCATTCGGCCTGTCTCACACGATTAGACGGCTTCTCACCGCTCTGGGTTTCCGGGGTGCTTGCTGCGCCTGCCTGTTACAATGCCCGGTCGAGCCTAGCGCCCGAGACGCTCCAAGTTTCTTCGGGCATCAGTGCACCCGGCGTCCACTGCCAGCGCCTTGCGGTACGCGCGTCGTGCTCCCGCAACATCGCCTGTCTTCTCCAGCGCGACACCGAGGTTGTTCCAAGCAGCCGCCATGTTGGGAGCGGCGGCAACTGCTCGTCGGTAGTACTGCACTGCCTGGCCAGGCTTGCCTCGCAGATCGCTAATGAGGCCCATACCGTTGATGGCGATACCGTTGGCGGGTTCTCGCTGCAAGACACGCCGATAGTGTCGTTCTGCAGCATCCAGGTTGGCCCTCTCCAGGTAGTAGGCCGCAAGACGCAACCGCACGTCGGTTCTCGTAGGGGCCCTGACGGTCGCATCCTCCCACGCCGAAGCAGCGCCCGGCATGTCGCCCGACGCAGCCTTCAGATTCCCGAGCCTTACCCGGATACCAGCATCATCCGGCCGTAGTTCCACCAAACGCTCGCACGTCTTGATGGCGTCGGCCAGGCGACCCGCAGCCTGGTACAGTTGGACAAGGGCGGTCAGCGTTTCCACGTTGTCCGGGAGGATCTCTCTGGCGGATTCATAGGCAGCAACGGCACCTCTGAGGTCGCGAGACCGCCAACGTGCCAGACCCAGGTTGTATTGCACAGCGAAGTCTCTTGGTGCCAGGCGTGCTGCCTCCTCCAAGTGCGGAATCGCGGCCGCATACTGCTCGAGCCGAATCAGCGCCTCGGCTAGCCCCACCCGCGCGGCCACGTTACGCTTGTCGAGTCGCACCGCAGTTTCCAGGACCCTCCGTGCCTCGCCAGGCTTGCCAGCCTCGTTGAGAGCGACTCCGAGATTGGTCTGGTACGTCGCGTTCTTCGGCTCCAACGCAACGGCCTTCCGAAAGGCGTCTGCGGCAGGTACTGGCTGCTTCAGAGTCTGAAGCGAACAGCCGAGGTTGTTCCACGCGGCGGAGTCTTCGGGTCGCAGTCGCACGGTCTCACGGAACTCCGCCACGGCTTCCGCGTGCTTCCCTGCACGGGCCAGCGCGTTCGCCAAGTTGTAGCGAACGGTCGGGTTCCGCGGCGCAAGGGATGCTGCCTTACGAAACGCCTGTAGGGCTTGTTCGACACCGAGTCCGGCCATGCATGCCGTGCCCAAGTTCGTCCACGCCTCTACGTAGTCCGGACGAAGACGGACTGCCTCCTCGAAGGAGCGGACGGCCTCTGCGTGCCTGTCCATGCGCATCAGCAGAAAGCCAATCCAGTTATGGATCTCGGGGTCTTTCGGGGTGGCTTCGCTGACTTTCCTAAACAGGCTCAGAGCTGCGTCCAGGTCGCCGGACCTGTAGCGTGCCAGGGCATCATTGAACAGATGCGCGGTATCCGGCGGACTAGTGGCCTGGGCGATAGCATGTCCGTGACATGCAAGCATGAAGCCCAGGACGCCTGCGAGCATATATCTACGCGGCGCGGAGGCCTTCATGCCGCGTTTCCCTTGCGTCTGCGCCGAATCCGAGTGGGCTGGTGCTCCGTGGCGACAACCGTCGGCTCAGCATCCACGTGAGCGCCACGAGCCTGTCCCGCTGTACCGCGAAGCTTCATGTACACGGCCGCCTGTACTTCGAACGACTCAGCGATCGCGCTGGACGCTGGTCGCGCGCGGGTGGAAGCCCAGTCCCTGAGGTACGCAATCTTCTCACGCATGGTCATGGACAGTGGTACCGTGGCCCTGACCGCCTTCAGAATGTGGTCGGTGGTGAGCTCCGCACCTAAGTCGAAGGCTTCATACAGTCCCTCGATGACCACCTGCTCGATCTCCGCCCCCGAGAATCCGGGCGTGACGCTCGAGAGGAGGTCCAGGTCGAACTCCGACGGATCCCGCTTTCGCTTGCGAAGATGGATGCGGAAGATCTCCTCGCGCTCTTCGCGGGAAGGCAGATCAATGAAGAAAATCTCGTCGAACCTTCCCTTGCGAAGAAGTTCTGGCGGCAGGGCCTCCACTTGGTTGGCCGTCGACACCACAAAGACCGGCACTGTTTTCTCCTGCAGCCATGTCAGGAAGGTGCTGAAGACTCGAGCGGTTGTGCCGCCGTCAGACGCCCCTGAGCTTTGCAGTCCTGATAGCCCTTTCTCCAACTCGTCCAGCCAGAGAACGCACGGAGCGACCGATTCGGCCACCCGCAATGCCTTCCGCATGTTTTCTTCCGATGCACCGACCAGGCCCGCGAAGACTTTGCCGATATCGAGGCGAAGGAGGGGCAGGCGCCACTGAGCTCCCACCGCCTTGGCGCTAAGGCTCTTTCCGCAGCCTTGAACGCCGATGAGGAGGACCCCACGCGGCTCGGGTAGCCCGAAGGTCCGAGCCTTGTCGGTAAAGGACGACGTCCTCTTCTCCATCCAGTCCTTCAGCAGATCCAGACCGCCAACCGAGCTGAATGCTTCCGACGCAGGGTAGTACTCGAGGATGCCTGACTTGCGGATGATTTGTTCTTTCTCCGACAGAACCACATCGACATCGAAGGTACGTGTCAGGACCAGGGACTTGGCGAAGACGTTCTCGGCCTCCATGGCAGTCAGTCCCTGTGCTGCCTTGAGCACCTGCTCTCGTTGTTCTGGCGTCAGGTCGGTGTGGACTCCTGGCGTGTCCTTGACGGTAAGCACGATGTCGTCGAGAAGACGCGCGAGCTCCTCGTAGGTCGGCAGAGCGTAGTCGAGAACGGTGACCTCTTTCTCCAGGTCAGCAGGCAGCTTCAATGCTGGTGCGAGGATCACCAGGCTCTTGTAGCTGTTCTTGAGTATGGGAGTCAGATCCCTCAGCCTACGAGTAACGCTGGCGTCGCTGATATACGCGTGGAAGTCCTTCAGCAAGAAGACCGCCTGGTCGGCTGCCGACGCCACGTACTCGAGCGCCGCCAGAGGGTCGCGCGTCGCCGGGTCACGTCTGTCCGTGCCAGCTCCGAAGCCCCGCGTGATGGTCCACACATGCAGCGTCTTGTTGCGTTCTGCGGCGATGGCCCGCAACGCATCCTCCACCCGATCCTCTTCCCATGAAACGACATAGACGATGGGATAGCGCGCTCGGATGAGCGTTTCTAGCTCCTGGTCGGCCCTCGTTCGTACGCCCATTGCCTAGACTCTCGCCTCCCTTGCTCGTCTGTAACCTATACGCTCAGCGGACCGGGCGATGATGCATAGAACACCTGCTCCACCTCGACCTCACCGAAGTCCGTGGCACGCCCGCTCCATACAATGCGCCCGTCTCTCAGGCCGATTATGCAGTCGCAATGCTTCCGGGCAGCGCGCACGTCATGAAGATTCAGGATCAAGGTCGTGCTGTGTCGTTCGCCCACTTCTAGAAGCAGACGGAGGACCTCATCTGCAGTACGCACGTCGAGGTTCGCCGTCGGTTCGTCCGCCAGTATCAGTCGCGGCTCCTGGACAATAGCTCGGGCTATGCCCACACGTTGCTTCTGACCGCCGGACAGATGGCGCACCTGCCTGTCCTCCAGACCACTCAGCCCAACTTCCGCCAGCGCGGCTCTGGCCCGGGCGATATCTTCCTCTGGAAACGACCGCATGAGGCTTCGCGCGACGGTCACGTAGCCCAGGCGCCCGATAAGCACATTCAGCAGCACCGTCAACCTCTCCACAAGCGCGAACTCCTGGAATACCATGCCAATCTGCCGACGCAAGTCACGTCGCGTCGATTCCGCCGTATCACTGATGCGCTGTCCCAGAACCCACACCTCGCCCGATACTGGCACGACCAGCCCATTCATCGTTCGGAGCAATGTGCTCTTCCCCGCTCCTGAAGGTCCGACAATGGCAAGGCGTTGGCCCTGAACCACACTAAGGCTGACATCGCGCAGCACCCACGCTTCACCGGTGAATGCATGGCTGACGTTCCGAAGCTCCACTACCGGTCCGAAGCTCGTCATGCCACCTTACCTGTGCTCCGCAACGCTCGTCCAAGCCGCGTCCTTTAGCATCAGCCCTTCTTCTCCAGGGCTTCCAGGTCGAGGTTCAGCACCCGGGCCGTTTCCCTCACTGGGTCAAAGAGGTGGTCGTCCGGCGGCACAATCCTGTCGTTAGGTGCTTTCAGCATGGCCTGACGACCTACGGGATCCGTATTCATCTTGAGGAACGCTTGGCGCAACTTCTCGATCGTATCCGGGGGCATATCCCCACGGGCCACGTAGATGCCGTTCGGGATCGCGACTGTATGGGCGATGACGCGCATGAGCTTGGCTTTCTGTGGCTCTGTACGATAGGCGACCTGGAACACGCTCTCGTAGGCAGCTCCAGCATCCGCAGCCCGGTTCTCCACGGCTTTCACCACCATATTCGCGTTCCCGGCGTTGCGCCATTTGAGAGTCGCGAAGATCCCCTTCGACTCCAACATGGCGCGAGGCAGCAGATATCCAGTGGTGGACGAGACGTCGCCAAACGCGAAAGTCCGGTTGCGGAGATCTTCCAGGTTGCGTATGGGGCTGTCGGCGCGAACGAAGATGATGCCACGGTAGGTCAGGCTGCCCTGCACCCACGGCATGGCCAGGGGCTGAGGCTTGAGCCGCATGCGGCTTGTGGCCAAGGCATAGGGGAACGGTGAGAGGTACGCTACGTCCACTCCACCAGTCTCCAGTGCCGCCAGCACGCCCGCGTAATCCACGACCGAGATGAACCGGCCTTGCTTGCAGCCTGCCTCTCGGGCAAGAAACTCGGCCATTGGCGTGTATTCGTCTTGGAGGCGTTCAGCCGCTTCGTAGGGCACCACCGTTAGCGTCAGGACTTCACCTAGAGGCCGCAGCGCTGGTCCGCGGCCATCGGACGTCGTCGTGCGCGGCTTCGCACAACCGCCAAGACTGCCCGCCACCATGAGGACAATGATCGCCTTGCCAAGTCGCCTCAACTCTGCACCCCCTCAAGACCATGAGCGCACCTCGTTCGTGGCGCTCTCGGCGGATTATAGACGTCCCCTCTGGAGGGCGTCAAGGAACGGTCCCAGGGCGTGGCTGGCCTGATCGGAGTACGGGGGCATGAGGATCGGTACGTCAGGCCTCGCCTGTCGTGTGCCATAATCCGCCGTAGCCGTCGGGCTCGTGCAGCCTCCGTCTGCCCGGGCGTTGGTGAGAGGTATGCCATGACACAGCTCTATTCCCTGCTGATGCGCCGCACCCGTGTACTCTTGGCCAGACACTCGCTGGCGTGGATCATGGCCACATGCATCGTCACAGCGTGCAGCGGAGCTGGTGCGGCCATTCGTGTGCACGCCCGCACAGCTTTCGATGCCGATTACTTCTACGTAGCGGCGGATGTCGAGAAGGCAGTCCTGCGCGGCACGGTGTCGGCACCGTTCCACGATCCGTACCAGGACGACTGCATCGCAGTTTTCCTTGCCGCGGGATCCGACAGCACATCACCCGACGAATCGGACACACGCGTGGAGATGGCCGTCAGTGTAGCCGGCGGCGCGCAACTCTATCGCGGGAAGGGTCGCGTACCTCTCAGCGGCGTAGACGATTTCCGCGTCGGGCCCGACGGCACGAGACTTCTATTCAAGTACCGCCTCCGGCCGCGGGGCGCGCTGAATGGCCCTCCGGATACGAATAACGGGTTCACGGTGGAGATGGCGATTCCGTGGACGGAACTGAGTGGCCCTCCCAAGCCCGGCGAAGTCATGCGTTTCAACGTTGTGGTGCTCAACACCGTGGAAGGTGAAGCGCCGTTGGCAAGTCTGTCACCGGACGTGAAGACGCGCGACGACGTGCAGAATGCGCACTTTTGGGGGCGGATGGTCTTTGCCGACGCTCCCGTGGCGTCCATCGCCGGTGTACCGGGTGGCATCGTCTGTGCTCGTGTCTACAATGTACGTCCTGTCATAGACGGTGCAATTGCCGAGGGAGAGTGGTCCCGGGTCACAGCATTCAGCTTCGCGGATAGCGGTGGCGGTGCGCGCATCGGCATGGGGACCGCGGCCGCGGCGCGATTTCGGGCGCCTGTGGTCCTGAAGGCTGGCACCATGCCGAGTCGCATTGTCAGACAGCCTACACCGCCACGCGAGCATGCACTGGCGCAGCAGCAATGGCCTCGACTCGTCTTCGCTCGCTACAGGGTGGATTATCAGTGCGACACGCGAAAGGCCTTGCCACTACGGGCAGTGGCCGACGCATCCGGGCAGACACTACTGGCCACACATCCCATGGACGGAACCGGTCCGTGGTTCACCTACGATCGTCCGGACTGGCATCGCATCCAGTTCACCCGCATGCGCGAGGCTGGCGTAGGTGTCGCCGCCGTCACCTTCCGGCCCGATCGGGAAGGCAGGTTGGCGGCGACCGCCATTGCAGCCGCACTTCAGGGCATGGCAGCTTCCGGCATGGACTACCCGTCCGTGTGCCTTTGGCTGGACACATCTGCAATGAAGGAGGCCGCTGACCTAGCTGCTCGCCTCGAGAGAGCCGTACGGCAGTTCCATGAGTGCATACCAGAGCAGTACATCGCACAGCTTCCACTCGCTGGCCAGAACGGCGTTGGGGCTGCCTCTGTTGTCGTGCTGAGCGGCTTGTCCCCAGAAGGCGGACAGGCGCTGATGGACGAGCTCAGAGCCCGGCTGCGCGCGGATCTGAGAAGGGATATCGTCCTCCTATCGGCAGGCAAGGAGATTCCGGGCGCCGACGGGCTTGTGCCCTCTGCGACGGATACAGGCTTTGCCACCTCCGAACGTGGCATAGCCACCATTGGCTCGATCTATGCAGGGGCCATCGGGCGCGCCCAGAACGCACATCCCCTCGCCAGGAGATCTTCCGAGGACTACCGTGTGGCGTGGCGGCGTCTGCTCAGCCAGCCCCCTGACTGGGTGTTCATCGAGAGTTGGAATGACCATGTGGCTGGTACGGAGATAGCGCCGACCGTCGAGTTCGGGCTGGAGTATACTGACATCACACGCGCATTCTCTCTGCGATTCAGCGCCAAGGGTCCGTTCGGGGGCTCTATCCTCAGCGTGAACCTTCCTCCTACGTGTCCGGCCGGAGGAACCGTGACGCTCCGCGTTTCGGCGCGCAATCAGGGCACGTCCGCCTGGTCACCCGAGGATACTGCCTTCGTGGCTTTCGCAGGCAACACGGCCATTTCGTCTCCAGCGCCGGTGGCGGCAGTCACAGAACCCGGCGCCAGGACCCAGGTCGTCTTGAATGTGAGCCTGCCGCGCCAGGAAGGGGTGCACGAGCTGACGATCGCTATTGTGCGCCTGGATCGCAAGGGCAAGCCACTGGCACCATCCCCGCTGACGCGTGCGGCCCTCGGCGTGCTCGCTACGCGCATCGTCTCAGCCGACGACCTGCTCCCCGCCGCCACGCTCGTCGATTCGTCTCTGACACGCGTGGTGGAGGCTCAGTCCACCTACCCTGTAGCCGTAACGCTGCGCAATGATGGTCCGGCTCCTTGGCCACGCGAAACGACGGCCGTGCGCATACGCCTGCTCGAACAGCCCGACGACCACGGAGAGCCAGTCGTGTTGGAAATGGCCGACGCCTCGGTTCGTATCCCGTCAGACGTCTTGCCAGGATCCGAAGTTGACCTGACCATCCCAACGACCTTCGCGCGGCCCGACGGTAGTCCGTTCCGCTTCTCCGGAGACACCTTCGGCCGATACCTAGTGCGAGTGGACGTGGACCTCGCTGCGGATACCGCTCTGACCCTGCCAACGACATCGCGTGAAGTGGAGATGGCAGAAGCCGATATGGGCGTCCAGTTCTTCAACGATTACACGCCAGGCAGGTTCCCCGGGGAGCGCCGGATTCCTGTGATCATCGGCGTTCGCAACCGCGGTCCCCAGACGTGGCTAAGAGATCAGGTTGCCGTGGGTTACCATTGGTACTACTTCGATGGCTTGGAAGCGGTCTGGGAAGATGAAGTATTCCCGATCAAGGTAGACGTAACGCCAGGAAAGGAGATCGCTGACGTCGGGGCGTCAGTGACCGCTCCGCCACATGACGGCACCTACTGGCTCGTGTGGGACCTCCGCGTGGGCGACACGTGGGTCTCTACCTTGCCGGGCAACAGAACCTACGAAACGCGTGTCAGCCTTGTACAGATCGTGAACGGACGGCTTCGCTTCGTAGATCTCAAGTCCGCAGCCGACGTACACGGAGCCAGTGGTGGCCTCGGTGCCAAGCGACCCGATTTCGATGGCAGCGGCAACGCCTATCCAGCCGAGCTAACCCCGCCCTACGCGCTGAACCTTCCGGTTCCTGCTACTCTCTGGATGCCAGAAATACGCACAGGCACGGCTCGAAGCCGGCAGATCAGTTTCGCTTGGTTGCCGGCATCCGGCCCCAACGCAGTTCGGTGCAGGGGTCAGGAGATCCCCGTGGCAACCGCCAAGCAGGCGCAGCTCGCACGGCGCGTCCACATCCTGGCTGCAGCAGTGCGTCCTGGTCAGAGCCTCTCAGTGACGCTGCGTTTCGCCGACAGCTCCGAGCAGTTCATGTCGTTCCCAGTGAGCGCCTGGAACGGCCCTCCAGCCAACACCGAAGCAGTGGCCCATGCAATGCCGTATTCCCGGACCAGCACAGCGGACGGAGTAGGACCTCCCGTCTCGGTATTCTGGTACACAGTGGAAATCAAGGAACCCAAGCCGTTAGTAGCCATCACGCTGGGTGACGCACCCGACGTGCGGGTCTTGGCAATCACGGCCGAACGCTAGACGTGTAGCGTCGCCACTGCTGACCACCGCCGAGAGGTATCACGTCTTAAGGCTTCTGGCACCTTGTACGCTGCTCGCACGGACCATGTCCCTAGCGGCGGCGGCGAAATCCTCAGCAGTGAGGTGGCAGATGCTGCGCAGTGTTGCCTGCGAACCGTGCTCGATGAACCGATCCGGGATGCCGAAACGCCGGACTTCCACATTGCCCAGCCCTGCTCGGTTCAGGAGATCGACTACCCCCTCGCCGAATCCCCCGATGATGCTGTTCTCTTCGCATACGATGACACGCCCGGTACGAGCAGCTAAGCGAGTGATGAGATCTTCGTCCATGGGTTTCACGAAACGGACGTTGACCACAGCCGCGTGGATGCCCTCGTCGTAGACACTGCGGGCAGCGGCCAGCGCCGGAGCCACCATAGACCCAACTGCAAGGAAGACGATGTCTTCGCCGTCCAATAGCAGCTCGGATTGACCGAGTTGGATCGGCACGGTCCGCGCAGCTAGGGGCACCGGCGAAGCTGCGCCTCTCGGGTACCGTACCGCGATGGGCGACGCATGAGGACCGCGCACGTGCTCGACGGCAAATCGAAGCATAGCCGCAAGCTCGAAGCCATCGCTAGGAGCCATCACCACCATGCCAGGCACAGCGCGAAGGTAGCTGAGATCGAACGCCCCATGATGCGTGCCGCCATCCTCTCCCACCAAACCCGCCCGGTCAATGGCGAAGATCACGGGCAGCTTCTGGAGCGCGACGTCATGGAGGATCATGTCATAGGCACGCTGCAAGAACGTCGAGTAGATCGCCACAACCGGTCGCATGCCCGCCGCTGCAAGCCCCGCTGCGAAGCATACAGCGTGTCCCTCGGCGATGCCGGTGTCGAACGCTCGATCCGGGAACCGGTCCTGAAGCTTCGCAATGCCGGTGCCGTCCGGCATAGCAGCCGTAATGCCAACGATGCGGGGGTCGGCCTCCGCCAACGCCACGAGTGTTTCGCCGAAGATGGACGTGTACGTCGGGCCAGAGGATCTCTTGTGTGCCTCGCCCGTCTCAGGCTCGAACGGCGTAACGGCATGATACTTCCGGGCGTCGTCCTCTGCCTTCTCGTAGCCTTTCCCTTTCACCGTGATAAGGTGTACGAGGACTGGCCCCTTCATCTGCCGTACCTGACGGAACACATCGAGTAGCAGGGGCAAGTCGTGACCGTTCAGAGGTCCTATGTACTGGAATCCCATCTGCTCGAACATGACGCCGGTCTGCTCTGGAGCCACGAGGTTCGTGATGGAGTGTTTGAACAAGCCGTCGGCGGCCCGAGCAGCAACCTCACCAGCTGGCAGGCGCCGCAGCATCTCCTGTGTGCGTCGCTCCAGGTGCTGATACCATCCAGACGTCCGCAGCCGAGCCAGGTATCTTGCCAGTGCACCCACGTTCGGTGCAATGGACATGGCGTTGTCATTCAGGACAACTGTGAAATCGCGACCGCTGTGACCGGCATTGTTGAGCCCCTCGAATGCCAGACCGCCTGTCAGACCCGCATCGCCAATGACCGCCACCACGTGCTCATCCGTTCCTGCAAGGTCCCTGGCCACAGCGAAACCGAACGCCGCAGAGATGGAGGTGCTGGCATGTCCTGCGCCGTACGCATCATAGGGGCTCTCGTCGCGCCTGAGGAAGCCGCTGATACCGCCGTACTGCCGCAGCATCGGAAAGTCCTTGAGCCGTCCTGTGAGCATCTTGTGAGCGTAGCATTGATGGCCCACGTCGAAGATGATCCTGTCGCGTGGCGTGTCGTAGACGGCGTGCAGCGCCACGATCAGATCGACTGCACCAAGGTTGGAGGCGAAATGGCCGCCTGTCTGAGACAGGTTCCGCACCAGAGCATCTCGGAGTTCAGCAGCTACCTTTCTCAGCTCCTCTGGTGTGAGCCTCTTGAGGTCGGCAGGAGACTGTATGTGGTCGAGCAGATCTGTCATGAAGGGCTTCCTGATAGTTTGTGGCGGTTGCAGTGTACCTCTCACATGGATAGGCTCTTATCCTTTCCCTGTACGCCAAAGTTCGCTGGCAGCGTTGCATTCCCACCCCACCATCGCTGGAGCGTATACTATGCAGAGCCTCATCGAAGGAGGCAAGAGAATGGAGATACTCTGTGAGGAAACCCAGAATCATCATCGTGGGCGGAGTGGCCGGCGGAGCTAGCGCGGCCGCTAGAGCCCGCAGGCTTTCAGAAGACGCGGACATACTGGTCCTGGAGCGCGGCCCGTACGTATCCTTCGCAAACTGCGGCCTACCGTACTATCTGGGCGGGGAGATCCCCGATAGAAGCCACCTCTTAGTTCAGACGCCGGAAGGGTTGCACAGCCGCTTCGACATCGAGGTCCGCGTCCGCTCCGAGGTAATCCACATCCTGCGCGACACTCGCGAGGTAGTCGTCCGTAATCTCGTGGATGGCAGTGAATACCGAGAACCTTACGATGCGCTCGTGCTGGCCACCGGCGCGGTTCCTCTGAAACCACCGATACCGGGTATCGATCGCCCTGGTCACTTCGTCCTGAGGGACATACCTGACACCCTCGCCGTGGACAACTACATTGGCAGGCATCCACGGTGTCGCGCGGTTGTCGTCGGAGGCGGTTACATTGGCCTGGAGATGGCCGAGCAGCTTCGTCGTCGCCATCTCAGCGTGACGCTCGTGGAGGCGCTGCCGCAGGTTGCCGCCTTTCTCGATCCCGAGCTCGCGTCCCTAGTCCACCGTGAGCTTCGGGACAACGGAGTAGCATTGCACCTGAACAACGGCGTCGCTTCCTTCGAAGATCCTGTTCAACCTGGCGAGGCTTTGGCATCGGTCGTTGTACTGAAGGATGGGACGCGGATTCCTGCGGATATGGTTCTCCTGGGGATGGGAGTGCGTCCGGAGACTAGCCTTGCCCGCGACGCCGGACTCGAGATCGGCCCAACCGGTGGCATCAAAGTGGACGAGCACCTGCGCACCAGTGACCCTGCAATCTGGGCGGTCGGCGATGCCATCGAGGTGCGCCACGGCGTCACGGGACAGCCATGCTTGCTGCCTCTTGCCGGCCCTGCGAACCGCCAGGGCCGAATCGCCGCTGAGAACATCCTCGGCCGGCCGACGACTTACGCTGCATCCTACGGCACGGGCATTCTCCGTGTCTTCCGCCTGACCGTAGCCGGAACTGGCGCGAACACACGCATGCTCGAACAAGCCAATATGCCGTTCGCGGCAGTGCACCTTCATCCTGCGCAGCACGCCGGCTACTATCCGGGAGCGACGCCCATGGCTATGAAGCTACTGTTCGATCCGAAGAGCGGCCGCGTCCTCGGAGCTCAGGCAGTCGGCCAGTCCGGCGTGGACAAGCGCATGGACGTCTTGGCAACGGCCATCCAGGCCAACCTCACGGTCCGGCAAGTTGCTCAGCTCGAACTGGGTTACGCTCCACCGTTCGGTTCGGCAAAAGACCCCGTGAATCTTGCGGGAATGGTGGCGGAGAATGTCCTCAATGGAGATCTCGAGGAAGTTCAATGGGACGAGATCGAGAGTCTGGACCCCGATCGCGCAGTCCTGCTGGATGTGAGGGAGGCCATGGAATGGCAGGAGGGACACATTCCGGGCGCCATCCACATTCCCCTGGGGCAACTGCGTGCCCGGCTGTCAGAGCTGCCCAGAGAAAAGGAGATAGTGGTCTACTGCCGCTCGGGGCAACGGTCCTACTATGCGTGTCGAATCCTCAATCAGAGAGGTTTCAGAGCACGCAATCTCTCGGGCGCCTACCTCACGTGGGCATCGGCAAGAAGCTAGTTCCCCTACCAGGCGACGTTCGCACCTCGGCCTTGTAACGTTGAGAAACCTGGCAAACCACGTAGCGCAGGCATCTGGCGGTCACGCCAGATTGCAGCCGAGATGTCTGCGCCACGTTCTCAGCCGAGTGTCGCCGGATCGTGTGTCGAAGATCACTTCCAACAAAACGGGACTGGCCGATGCCTACGGCGCTGCCCGACTGGCCTCCTGACCTGTTATTACACCCTGGAGTTCTCTTTGATGAACGCGATCAGCTCGTCCACCTGCGCAAACGCCAGACCCGTGACGGTATCGGCACAACCATAGTAGATGGCAAGACGCCCCGTCGCAGCGTCCGCTAGAGCCGCGCATGGGAATGCCACGTTCGGCACATCGCCAACACACTCGTAGATGGTCTGAGGCGACAGAATGTATGGTGCGGTGCGATAGATGACTTTCCAGGGCTGGTCTATGTCGAGCAGAGCCGCCCCCATACTGTAGACGAACCCGTTGCAGGACGTGAGTACGCCGTGGTAAATGAGCAGCCATCCTTCCGTTGTCTCGATGGGTGTGGGCCCGGCACCGATCTTCGTGGATTGCCATCCGCCGTTGGGCCGCATGACAAAGCGGTGCTTGCCCCAGTGGCACATGTCGGGACTCTCGCTATAGTAGATGTCGCCGAACGGAGTGTGGCCGTTGTCGCTGGGTCGGCTGTACATGGCGTACTTGCCGTTGATCCTCCGTGGGAATAGGACACCGTTCCGGTTGAACGGCAAGAAGGCGTTCTCCAGTTGGTAGAACTTCTCGAAGTCGTACGTGTAGCCGACGCCAATGGTCGGGCCATGGTAGCCATTGCACCATGTTACGTAGTACCGATCCTCGATCCAGCATACGCGGGGGTCATAGCCGTATTCCCATCTGCCAATCTCGGGGTCGTCCGAGATGAACTGAATTCGGTCAGGCTGAAGCGTCCAGTGGATGCCGTCGTGACTTCGCCCGCTATGGAGCTGCATGTTGCGCCGGGTATCGTCCACGCGGAATACGCCTGCGAACTCCCCTTTGAACGGTACGACAGCACTGTTGAAGATACTGTTGGAAGTTGGCAAGAGATCCCTGGGGATGACGGGGTTCCCGCTGTACCGCCAGACTACGCCCTTGCACTGGGCGGGCTTATCTTCCCACGGTATGTTGGGCAGGTCAGCGCCGATGATGGTTCGCGAACGTGGGGTCGGGTTAGTCATGCAGTCGTGTCCTCTCGAGTGTCGCGCTGGAGTAGGTTGCGTCCACGCAGTAGAGCGCTGACTGAAGTCTAGCACGCCCGGCATGGCAGGGTCAATCGCACGAAGGTCGCCGGTTCGAGGAGTTCGCCACGCCGCCGTCGGCAGCGATCTTCAAGCCTGGCGGCTGTTACGCCACATTCTTACGTTCGTCGGACTGCCAGGAGGTGTTCGATGGTGTCCCAGATCTGTTGTCTTGGGCATCTTGCGGCTCCAGCAGCTTCCGATACTGCTCCACCGCTGACGGAATATCCCCGACAGCTTCCGCAGCGCGTCCGGCGGCGTACACCAAGCCTGCATCGCTCGTTGTCTGGGACGCCCAGTAGTAGGCTACCGCCGCCCGCCGGAAGTCAGAGTTGGCTTCGTAGTAGGCGCCCAATGTCACCAGCGTCGACAGCGTGGGATCGGCAGTCACGGAGGTGGCAGACGGTGCCGGCATCCGGCTTCCTTGGCTGACCGAGGCGACAACCCGTGGCTCGGGGGCGGGCTGTTTCACGACTTTCCGCCTAGCTCGTATCAACAGGCGCACGAGGACATCTGTGTCCTTCTGATGCACCGTACTCGCCTTCGCGCCCTCCTTCCCGCGCGCATTCCGGCCCGCTGCACTCTTCGAAGGTTCTGCCGGCTCTGTAGGCTTGGTCTTGTTCTCGGCGACGACTGTCGGTTCGTTCTTCACCGAAGGAGTCCGCATTGCAGTGGCCACCTCACGAGAGGGATGGTCCCAAGGTCCAAGCCGAACTGCAATCGCCAGCAATACCCCCGCTGCAAGCGCGACAGCAACGCCGAACAGTCCCTTGTGCCGCGGCCACTTGCCCGCCGGCGACAGTGCCGCGGAGTCGAGCACGCGCTCCATCACCCGATCCGTCAGATCCGAGGATGCGACCGGTGCCGCCAAGGTCTGCGGGAGAACCTCCGCCAGATGCTTCATCGTCTCAACCGCGGCCCGACATCGTTCACACGCCGCCATGTGGTGTCCTACCCAGGACTGCCCGGACACCTGCCGTCCCGTCGCGACACAGTGCGACAAGAGTAGCTCCACAAGCCTGCACTGGACGTTCAAAGCTGGACCTCCCAATCTGCCATGCCTCGCAGACGCCTCAGAGCTCCGGCGATCCTTCCTACTACTGTGGATGGACGGACTCCGAGCACCGCCGCAATCTGCTGGTAAGTCAGCCCCTGGGCGTAGTGCAGCACTAACGGGATACGCAACCTGTCGGGAAGGGCGTCCACCGCCGCCTGCATCTGCCTGCGTCGTTCGCCAGCGAGCAACTGGTCTTCGGGCAGAGTGCCCTGGCCTGCGCACAGCGCCCGGAGGTCCTCCGCTGCGGCAACGCGTACCGCGCGTCGTCGAGCAGCATCTCGACAAAGGTTTCGCACAATACACATGAGCCAGCTGGCCCAGGAACGTACAACAGTCTGACGGATCAACGCTTCGTAGGCTTTGACGAACGCTTCCTGAGCAATATCCTCGGCGTCTTCGCGGCTACGGAGATGGGCGTAGGCATAGGCGTAGACCATGTCCTGGTAGCGTTCGACAAGCGTACGATAAGCACCGGTGTCGCCTGCCTGCGCAGCCTGTGCCAGCGCCTCGTCCGTTACGAACGGCATCAGTTGTGCCATGGTGGGAGCCATAGACGCGTCATCTCCGTGCCGCGACAACGTCGTATCTACTTTTTCATGGCTGCAAGCTTCTGTTCTAGCAGATCCAGCAGCTCGGAAACAGTGAGCCGTGGTGCCACGGGATGCACCCCGCCAAGCATGTACGCGGCGGGCGGCATCATCCCTGGAAACGGCTGATTCCCCGGCTGCATCCAGGGCGGCCCCATCATCGGCTGTCCCGGCGGTCCTTGAGGCGGCATTGGCCCGAAGCCCGGTCCCTGTGGTACTGGCCCAACAGGCCCTTGGGGCGGCATGGGTCCCTGTCTGCCCAAAACACCTTCCGGACCGAGCGGCGGCTCGGGTCCTCCAGGTCCACTTGGTTGCTGCCCTGGCGCTGGCCCAGACGGTCTGCCACCGACTCCTGGCGCACCCTGCAGGGGCATGCCTGGTCCCATACCTGGCATGGGCACGCCCGGCACGCCTGGTCCCATAGGTTGCGGGAACAGCCCCACGAGACGTCGAATCGTGCCGGCTTTCTGTTCGCCTATCGCACCAGATAGACGTTCGAACAGCCTCGCCATGGTCCGAGCATGTTCCTGGGACGCTTCGCCGAGACCATGCGCTGCTGGCGGCGGCGGTGCATCGTCGGGACCGGAGGCTAGCAGCGCCTTCTTCTCGGCGTTGAGGGCATCCTCCGCACGCCCTCGCAGATTGCGCTCCGACTCGGCTAGCTCTCGCAGTACTGCGACGGCCGCCTCCACATCGCGGGCTGTGAAACCAGCAGCATGGAGTTCCCGCAGTGCCATGATCTCCGCAGTCAGCTTACCCATGGCGCCATCCGGCTGCATCCCTGGAGACACAGGCAGCCCTGGCATCATCCGCTGCGGACGTCCACTGGCCGCTGGTCCACCGGGACGATTCTGTCGTGCCTGACGACCTGCCTGGCCAAGCGCAGCTCCGTGCAAGGCTAGCAGTACAACCAACGTGGTGGCCATGTAGCCAACTTTTCTTGCCATGTTGTGACCTCCATAGCGACAGATGCGGACCGCATTGTCCGTTACCATAAGTGACGCACGTGAACGCAGAGTGAAACTCCTCTTTTGCGAAAAGAGCCCGGCACCAGGGCCGGGCTCGTGTAAGGACACTCGTCTGGTCGCTACAGGACTAGCAGGACGGACTCTCCTGTCGCAGGAAGGTACGTAGCATCGCCTGCGAAGTTAGCTGAGATAGTGTAGAAGCCACTGGCCATCTCCTTAGGAATCCGGTAGAAGACGGAGGCGCGACCGTCGGAGTTCGTCGTGACCGACCCGACGTAAGTACCCGCGACGCTGAACGCGACAGACTGCCCTGGCAGCCAGGACCAGTCGGTTGCCTTGCGGAGGTACGCTCGCAAGTACGTTCCGGCACCTCGGACGCCTATCCGCGGCAAGACCCATAGGTTGGTGGGCGTCTTCTGAACAACGACCGTGAGGCGTCCAGTACCGTCGCACGGGAAGTACGACACATCGCCAGCAAAGACGCAGTGGACCAAGACATCTGCGGTGCCCACAGTCGAAGGCACTTGCCAGTAGCCCGTCGCACGTCCGTTGGAGTCTGTAATCTGCGTATCGGCGAGGGTCCCATCTACGTAGAACTCCACGATTCTGTCCGCAATGCCGCCTTTGTCCGTCGTCCGCAGGAGGTACGCGCGCATGACGGCCGCACCATCGGCTGGGACCGTGCGCGTGATATCCGGCACGTACAGACGGGACTCGGTCCTCACCACGTCCAGCGTAGCCGTTCCGGAGCTAGCTGCATAGATCGCTGTTCCGGCGAAGGATGCGCTGATCGTTCGGCTCCCGACACCGCCAAGCTCCGGCACGAGATAGCCCACCTCTGCTATGCCGGATGCGTCCGTAAACGCGGTGCCAACAGCTGCGCCATCCACGAAGAACTCCACTTCGAGCCCTTCGACTCCGGCGCCACGGAACGTCACGTCTGCCGTAAGAGGAATGAGCTCGCCTATCCTAGCCGACCGCGCTGCGACGACGGTGTCCGTTGGGCGCTTCTGCGCAGTCAGTATGCCGTAAGCAGTGCACTCCCGGTGGTTGGCGTCCCCGTCGAAGGTGACCGTGATGAGCCGCTCCCCCGCGCCCGGAAGCACGGGAATCGTGTAGTCCACGGAGGCGTAACCTGTGCCGTCCGTCACGGCGGATCCGGCTGATGTGGATTCTACAGAGAACCGTAGTACACGGCCTGCCAGCGGTGCATCGTCGGTCGTACGCTGCAGCTTGGCACGCAGTGTCACGGGGTCGCCCAAGATGCCAGCAGCGTCGCTGACAAGGATGGCTGTATTCGCCTTGTTGATCGTGAGCGTTGCCGATCCACTGCTCCCGGCATAGGCGCTATCCCCCGCGAACGCAGCAGCGATGCTCTGCGTGCCTACGCCGAGTGCCTCGGGTATGCGAAACTCGCAGGATGCCTCGCCATTGGCGGCGCTGACCCCATTGCCAACTTCAGTCCCAGCCACTTCGAACGTGATGGTCTTGCCGAGAACTGGGCCACCGCCCAGGCCCGCCGTGAGCGTAGCGCGGAGGGTGACAAGCTCGCCGACCTGGCCAGGAATGTCGGCGACAGCAAGGTTCGTCGGCACTGGCCAGAACGGGTTGTCAATGAAGACGACTGTTCCGTCGAAGCGGCCGTAGATGAGGCCGGTGTTATCCGGCGAAAAGGCCACTGTATTGACACCCGTACTTCCAAGGCATGTCCCTGTCTCCTGGTCGAACGTCTGGAGGAGACCGAGATTGCTTGCCTGCCAGAACTGCAGCCGCCCTTCGCTGTCATGATCGCCACCCGTCGCTAAGAGTAGCCCGTTTGGTGAAAACGCCAGGGAGCGGATGGGATCGGACGACGCCGAAGCGATGAGCGAACCATCTGCAGCGTTCCAGAGCTTGAGCGTGCCCGAGGACGAGGCTGCTGCACCCGTGGCGATCGTGTTGCCATCCGGAGAGAAGCTCACGCAATATGCTACAGGATCGGCCGCGGTGGCTCTCCACACTTCCGTACCATCGGACAATCGCCACTTGCGTACCGTGCCGTCGGCGCTCGCGGACGCTAACCACTGACCGTCGGGAGAGAAAGCGACCCCACGCACGGCGCCTGCATGCCCGGAGAGTATGCCGACCTGCACGCCATCGCTGACTCGCCACAGGCGAATCGTCGAGTCGCTTGCACCGGTCGCGACGGTGAGACCGTCCGGCGAGAATGCCGAGCAGAGGACGACGTCTGTGTGTCCCACCAGTGTAGCGATGGGCGTACCGTCGGACGCGTTCCAGAGTGCGCCATTGTTGTCGTAGCTCGTCGTGCACAGAACTGCTCCGTCTGGCGACACCGCAACGGACGATATGGCGTTGGAGTGAGCATCGAAGGCCAGAAGGGAGTTCCCATCGGCGAGACGGTGTATGACTACCTTCCCGTCGTCGGCGACCGAAACAGCCCGTTGTCCGTCAGGACTAACCACCAGGCCATTCACACTTCCGCTGTGGCGGGTAAGCTTCGTCACCACTGTCCCGTCCGCGACGGAGTAGGCCGTGACCATGCCGTCATCGGATCCGACATAGAGAGTGGCGCCGTCTGAAGTGAACGCAAGGCTGTGGACACCGCCGGACGCAAGAATCGTACGCTCAACGATGCCGTCGGATACCCTCCGGAGCACGACTGTTCCATCTCCGGCGCCGGATGCAAGGAGCGAACCGTCGGGCGAGAATATCGTGGAAAAGACGTACATCGTCTGTCCCGTGTAGGATGCCACGTTGGCTCCGTCCGACACCCGCCAGAGTTTGACCGCGTCATCGGTCCCTGCCGAGGCTAGCAACGCGCCATCCGGCGAGAACCGGACACTCAGGACGGCTCCGGCGTGCGCGGGCACCGTCCCCAGCGAGGCACCATCAGATACGCGCCACAGTCTGATCGTGCCGTCACCGCTACCAGATGCAACCATGGTCCCATCCGGCGAGAACGCCACAGCGTATACCCAGTCGGAGTGTCCCGAAAGCGTCCGAATGAGGCTCAGGCTGCCAGCATCCCACAGTTTCACCGTGGTATCGCCACTAGCAGTGGCAATCTTCGTCCCATCTGGCGAGAAAGCCACAGCGTTCACAGCATCCGTGTGACCGCTCAGGGTGCCCACCAGCTCCCCCGTCTGCGGATTCCACACGCGCGCCCCATCGAAACCGCCGCTCACAAGCCTGGTACCGTCCGAGGAGAAGGCTACGCTCAGCGCCACGACGTCGTGGCCAACCATCGTGCGAAGCAAGAGCGTTGAGGCCGTGTCGAACAGCTTCACCGTTGTGTCGAAGCTTGCAGTGGCAAGCCTCGTGTTGTCCGTGGAGAGAGCGATGCCATGAACGCCGGCGTAGTGTCCACCGGCCATCCAATGGATGGGCGGCACTCCCTGGCCGTGAGCACGCCCTGCCATGACGGAAAGCGCCATCCCAACAAGGAGACCCACGGGCAAGGCCGAGTGACTGCCTCTCGTGCGCCTAGAGATGTGCATGGTGCACCTCCTTGACGTGTAATGTGCCAGGGCTAGCTAGCGCATAGGTCCTCTGCCCCTTATGCAAGCCGGGTTCTGGCCGACAGGTCCAGCACAACGAAGGGCGAAGAAGGAGACATCGCGCAAGCGACAGCCCTTCCGCGGGCTTCCAACCATGCAACTATGCACCCGGCAGCAGCCGTTGCCGTATCGGATGAGGAAGCTTCGCCCTGTCAGCGGTTTTCCGAACCGACCAGGGATACCCGCGAAACCTGACGTAGGAACAACACCTACACTAGGACGCGCAGCCCTCGACCACGAGCATGCCTCGTCTCGGCGTAGCTATCGGCAGGACGTCCTGTGGGTCCCGTCGAAGGGTAGAGTAACGCGCACACAGAAGTGCACGGCGATCAAGGAGCAACGCGCTATGGTTGTTGGAGTTCCGAAAGAGGTCAAGCCGGACGAATACCGAGTCGCCATGGTACCAGCCGGCGTGGAGACGCTAACCGAGGCCGGTCACTCCGTACTCGTCGAGAGTGGAGCGGGCCTGGGTACTGGTATCGAGGACAGTGAATACGCCGCAGCCGGCGCACGGATCGTCGGCAGCGCCGCCGAAGTCTATGCCCAGAGCGAGCTAATCGTCAAGGTCAAGGAACCCCTTCCTACGGAGTATCCCCTTATCCGGTCCGGGCAGACGGTCTTCACGTATTTCCACTTCGCCGCCAGCGAGGATCTGACGCGTGCCATGGTGGCTTCGCGCGCCGTCTGCATCGCCTACGAGACCATCCAGCTTGCCGATGGCACGTTACCGCTGCTCACTCCCATGAGTGAGGTTGCAGGCCGCATGGCGGTACAGGAGGGAGCGAAGTACCTGGAGCGTCCTATGGAAGGTCGGGGCATCCTCTTGAGTGGAGTACCAGGAGTTGCTCCAGCGAAAGTTGTCATCATCGGTGGTGGCGTTGTCGGCACGAATGCCGCCAAGGTCGCTGCCGGTTTCGGAGCCGACGTAACCGTACTCGATGTGAATCTGGAACGCCTGCGGTACCTTGACGACATCATGCCACCTAACGTCAACACGCTCTTCTCCAATCGCCACAACATCCGCCAGGCTATTCGCGATGCGGATCTCGTCATTGGCAGCGTGCTTCGCCGGGGAGCCAGAGCGCCTGTGCTCGTCACCCGCGAGATGATCCGGACCATGCGCAAAGGCTCGGTTGTCGTGGACGTCGCGGTGGACCAGGGCGGGTGCTTCGAGACGACCAGACCGACGACCCACAGCCACCCGACGTACATCGAGGAAGGCGTCGTTCATTACTGTGTGGCGAACATGCCGGGAGCCGTCGCGGGAACGTCCACCTATGCCCTCACCAACGAGACGCTCCAGTACGTTCGGCGCCTCGCCAAGGATGGTTGGAAGGCTGCAGCGGCGGAGCACACCCCCCTGCGCCACGGCCTGAACATCGTCGAAGGTCATGTCGTCTTCCCGGACATCGCCGAACAGTTCGGCTTGCCCCTCACTCCTGTCGAGGAGGTGCTGCGCTGACCGCACCTGATCGAGCCGAGAGTGGCTACGCACGCTTCCAGAGGGTCTGGGAGTGGACAGGTAACTACCGGGGTCTCGTCGCGCTCTTGGTCGTGTTCGTGCTGGGGTGCTTCTACACGCCAGTGGCACGTGACACGGGCCTGCCGATCTTCCTGTCCATGCGTACGCAGCTCGACATCCTATTCGAGTACTGCGAATACGGCCTGTTAGCAACGGGAATGACCCTCGTGATTCTCAGTGGAGGCATTGACCTCTCTGTCAGCTCGGTTCTGGGGCTATGCGCAACTCTGTTCGCGTTACTGACCATCGGGTACGGCTGGGGTATCGCCGCGGCAGTGGCCGCCGTCATTGCCTGCGGGGTCATGGCCGGAGCCATCAACGGCCTGTTGGTAGCCCGTTTCCGCATCCAGCCCTTTGTTGCAACGCTCGCCATGATGACCGCGGCACGGGGAACCGCCAAGTTGATTTCCGGAGGCATCAAGGTTCAGCCCGCGGCGCAGCCGTGGTACAAGCTAACCCAGGACACTCCCGAGTTCTTCCGGTGGATGACCACTGCCATCCCTGGCGTCGGGATGCAACCCGCCACGATCCTCTTCCTGGTCTGCATCCTGGTCATGGCTCTCATCGTCAGACGCTCCAGCTATGGACGGAAGCTCTACGCCATCGGTGGCAACGAGGAGGCCGCGCGTCTCGCAGGCATTCCCGTCTCTCTCGTGAAGCTACAGACCTACGCGCTCTGTGCCACATTCGCTGCCCTGGCCGGCATCGTGAACTGCTGTCGCCAGGATATCGGCGACCCGGAGGCCGGCTTCACGTTCGAACTGGATGCCATTGCGGCTACCGTGATCGGCGGCACGAGCCTGAGCGGAGGAAGGGGCGGCATGATGTTCACGCTCATTGGCGTCCTGATCATGGCCTATATCAACAAGATCCTGAGCTTGAATGCGGTAGCGATAGACCGCCGCATGATCATCCAGGCCGTCATCATCGTGGTGGCGGTCCTCATTCAGCGCCAGAAAAGGGGGTAAGTATGAGAAGACTGGTGTGGGCTGCCGCCGGGCTTATAGTCCTCGGTGGATGCCAGGCCAAGAAGACAGACCAGACCGCTGCCAGCGAGACGGGTCAGCCCGAAGCAAAGAAATACGTCATTGGTATGTCTCAGTGCAATCGAGGTGAACCATGGCGCGTGCAGATGGACACGGATATCGCCGAGGCGGCTAAGGCGCATCCCGAGATCACCGTGATATTCAAGGACGCCCAGAACAAAACAGAGATGCAGCAGAGCCAGGTGCGCGAGTTGGTGCAGCAGAAAGTGGACCTGATCATCATCAGTCCCAAGGAGGCTCGCCCCCTGAGCCAGCCCGTCGCGGAGGCTATGGATGCGGGCATACCCGTCATCGTCCTGGACCGGAAGATCGAGGGAGACAAGTACACCTGTTTCATTGGTGCGGACAACGTCAAGATCGGCCGAGAGGCCGGTAAGTACCTTGTCAAGCTCCTCGGCGGCAAGGGTGACATCGTCGAGCTAAAGGGTCTCATGACCTCTACTCCGGGGCAGGAGCGGCACAACGGGTTCATGGAGGGCATTGCCGGGTCCAACATCAAGATCGTCTTCGATGCCGACTGCCAGTGGTTGGAGCCTAACGCTCAGCGAGAAATGAAGTCGGCGCTGGCGCGGTTCCCGAAGATTGACGCAGTGTACGGCCACAACGACCCGAGTGCCCACGGTGCCTATCTGGCGGCAAGACAAGAAGGTAAGGGGCGTGAGAAGACCATCAAGTTCGTCGGCATAGACGCCCTCCCACATGAAGGCGTCCGGTACGTCAAGGAAGGGATCCTCACAGCCACGTTCCAGTACCCGACCGGCGGCAAGGAAGCTATCGAGACTGCTCTGAAGATTCTCAAAGGTGAGAAGGTAGACAAAGTCATCACCCTTGGCACGAGGATCTTCACCAAGGAGAACGTTGAGGCGGGCGGAGAGCCGCTGTAGCAGGGCACGTTTCGAAAAAGATGGGCCGAACGCATCCCCTCACGTCTGCGTTCGGCCCAGTCCCTCGTTTGGCCCCTTGAGACATGGGGCAGAGACCACTACCCAACACCTTCCGAGGGGAGGCAAAGGGGGATTACCCCCAACCGAGCTGCTGTACTTATAGACACATCAGTGGGGAGAATGTTACAGGTTGACCGGGGAGACTCAGTGAGATATTTCGCAGATAGCAGGACAAGAGCATGGGCAGAAGTGGACCTCGGCGCCATGGTGCAAAACATCCGCTCGATTCGTGCATTCGTCGGCCCGTCTGTCCGTATCATGGCCGTCGTCAAAGCTGACGCCTACGGCCATGGCGCCAGAGCCATCGGCGCGTGTCTCGCCGCCGTTGATCCCACGATCGAGTTCGGCGTCGCGACCACTGGCGAAGCTGTCGAGCTCCGTGCCCAGATCCCTGCCGGACGCATCTACATACTTTCACCCACCCTGCCCGAGGAAGCCTCCGACGTCCTAGAGTGCGGTGCTATACCAGTCCTGAGCACGAGAGAATCTGTAGCGTCACTCAGCACGGTAGCCATGCGTGCTGGCACGATGCTCCCTGTTCACATGGAGGTTGACACCGGCATGGGCCGCAACGGCGTTCTGCCCGGAGAGGCGCCTTCTCTCGCATTGGCCATTAGCCAAGCCCCCGGTCTTCGTCTCGAAGGAGTCATGACGCACTTTTCTGATGCCGAGGGCTCGCCTGATCTCACACGCAATCAGATCCAGTTGTTCGAGGAGTGCCTTTCTGAACTGGCCTCCATGGGCATCCACGCCGTGCGCCATGCATGCAACACGGCAGGGCTGCTGCTGTACCCTGAGGCCCACTTCGACATGGTGCGCCCGGGTCTGGCCGTCTATGGTCTATTGCCGACCTTGCCAGACGGGGCGCCCCATCCGCATCTGGAGCCGGTCATGGCGCTTCGTGCGCGTGTCCTTTTGGTTCGCTCGTTACCTGCGGGTAGCACGATCAGCTATGGTGGACGCCACCGCCTGACCAAGGACAGTCGTGTCGCGGTGCTGGGCATTGGATACGCGGATGGTCTACCCAGGCATCTGAGCCAACGAGCCGACGTCCTCATCCGTGGGCATCGTGTGCCATTGATCGGGACGATCTGCATGGACGTCTGCATGGCCGACGTTACCGACGTACCAGAACCGATCGCTGGAGATGTTGCGACGCTAATCGGTACGGATGGTGAACACCGTATCCGCGCAGAGGACCTGGCACGGGCCATAGACACCACAGAGCACGAGATTACCACACGTCTCGGTCCACGCCTGCCCCGCCATTACACCGGCTTGTGCTAGAATCCGCCAGTGGCGCCTTGCGGGTTACCTCTGCGGGCTTCCCCTATGACAAAGGACGGTTCGCCCTATGCCCATCTTCGAGTTCCGGTGTAACACTTGCGGCAAAGTCTTCGATTGGCTTTGCAGGAATGCGGCGAGTATCGGCAGTGTCCAGTGCCCTGGATGTGACTCGAAGCAACTGACACGCCTTCTGTCAGCTTTCTCTGTGAATCACCAGCTTGCACCCTGCGGCACGCGAGCTTCCGAAGCAGCAGAGCGCTGCCGTGGCAGCAGAGACGAGGCATTCTGTGGATCTTGCTGTCGCCGATCCTGAACGGAAGCGCGGCATAGTAACTACCATGTCGGCTTCGAGCTCGCAAGGTACATGAGCACGTTCGGCGTTCGGCCCTCGAACGTACCTCGAGGGAACGTCATTGGTCTGCCGAAGTTCGCTGCCATAGACATCGGCACGAACACAGTGAAGATGACAATCGCTGCTCGGGCGGACGATGGCAGGCTCATTCATCTCCAAGACGCGGGTGCAACCCCGAGACTGGGAGAAGGCATTCGGCATGCGGTGTTGAGCGACCGCGCCATGGACCGTACTCTGCATGTCCTCGAGCAATGCGTCGTTCTCTGCGCGACAGAAGGTGTGCAGGAGGTGGTTGCTGTCGGTACATCTGCTCTCCGGGACGCCCTCAACCGCGATGAGTTCGTGAGACGGGCGAAGGAGATTGGGTTGGCCGTCAGGGTGCTCTCGGGTGATGATGAGGCTCGCCTCTCGGCTCTGGCTGTACGGTCGGATCCGAGATGGGCGGGCATCCAACATATCATGGTGCTCGACATCGGCGGAGGCAGCACGGAAGTCATCTTCGACGATCTGTCCTCATCCAGTCAGCGCCGAACCAGCCTCAGCCTTGGAGCAGTCCGATTGACGGAACAGATCCTGACGAGCGACCCGCCGACTCAGGACGAGATTCGAAATGCAGTCAGCGTGGTTCGTGCTGCGTTCAAGACCATCTCTTGGCCCGGTTCGCGGCTGACCGGCGTCGGCGTCGGCGGTACCATCACGAACATGGGTGCTGTGGCGCTGGACCACCGTGGGCAACCCGATCTGGTGGAACTGCACGGCACCGCTCTACCATTGGCGGAAGTGCAACGTCAGATCGCGCTCTACTCCCGACTGAGTCAGGCGGAGAGACGAGACATTCGGGCGCTGGATCCTGGCCGGTCGGATGTGATCCTGGCAGGCGCCATCATCGTGGAGGGCGCTATGAAAGCCAGTGGACTTGCAGAAATCGCGGTAAGCTGCCGCGGGTTGCGCTGGGGCGTGCTGTACGATTGTTTCGGTCCCCTCCGCGGCACGGCAGCATAGGACGCGGGTCTCTCGACGTACGGCGCGACGGTCATGGCCGCCGCACATTGGCAAGCTGCTGAACAACAGGAGCGCAGTGGGTGCGAGATTATCGGTACGAACGGCGGCTAATGCGGAGAAGACGCAGTGTCTTCCGCTTTGCTTCAGGGTGCCTGCTCGTTGCCATGGTGGCCGCGGTGTCTCTGGTCATCGGGGCCTTCCTGGCCCTGACTGGGCAGGAGCACGCGCCTGTCTTGACAGGTCGCGACCATGACCGCATCGCGAGCGAACTGGAGCACGTCAAGAAGAAGCTCGAACAGGTACGGAGCGACGCTCGCGCAGGTGTCGAACGCCGCTTCGAGCTGGCCGTGAGCGACGAGCAGCTCAACCTGCTGCTCGCTGAGGATGAAGAAGTACGTAAGCGCCTGGCCTCCCGGAATGTGGAGGAAGCATGGGTACGCATCGCAGATGGAGCCATCCAAGCCACCGTCATCCGTAGCATGGGTGGTATAAGCGTTCAGGTGCGAGCCACGATGGTGCCGGTACTAAGAGGGAAACGACAGGTGCGAGCGCGCATCACAGACATTCGCATAGGGAGGCTGCCTGCACCACACGCTGCGGCCCAGCGCCTCGCAGATGAGGTTGGTAGGGTCATCACATCCCAGATCACTGACAGCAAAGTGGTGCTGACCCGCGTGACTATCGAAGGCAACCGCGTCCTTCTCGAGGGTAAGACCACCGCGGCGGTCGGTGATCATGGTGCCTAGCGTGATACGACGCCCCTGCGGTACACCGAAGGAGGCATTTTATGCTACCGAGCACGCTTCTATCGAGACGACGAACTGACTCCGAAGGCCGAGCCACCGGCTCCGTCTCCAAGAACCGATCGTCTCTCCTGCCGTGGGCTGCATTCCTCGCCCTGTTGACCGGGCTTGCAGTGGCATCCTCAGCACAGATCCTACGCGATGATTTCGGCAAGGGTGTTCAGGCTCCAGAGGGTTGGACGCTCCAAGGTGGACGCGGTCAGTGGGACCCTGCTGTTGGTGGACGGCGCAGCATCAGTGTGACGGGTGACGGCAATGACATGAGCTACTGGGCCCACAAGGCGCCAGAGCTCCAACCGAACCACGTCTACGCCATCCGTTTCCGATCGAAGGCGCTGCCTGGCACGAGCCAGTTCACCATCATCAGCGGTCTCGACGTGTGCAACCGGGATTTCGCTACCTCGGAGACTTGGTCTGACTACAGTTTCGTGTTCACGACCCCGTCGGATGTATCGAGCGCCTTCCTTCGGTTGGGCCAATGGCACATGACGGGGACCGTTGCGTTCTCGCAAGTGGAGCTTCTGCCCGTCACCCCGATCCACCGATCCGCTGGTGGCGTCGTTCTTGGTGAAGGTGAGACTCTCCGTTCGGGGCGCTACGAGTTTCGTGCTCCCCTCAGCGCCTACGGCTCGAACTCCTCTCGATGCCTGGTATCCCATACGGCTCCGTTCAACACGAACCGCTGGGTGTTCACGGGCGGGCTGCAGGTCACGTACTGCCACGAGACAAAGCCTTACCGCCAGAGGAACGGATCGCTTCGCATCACGATCGGTTACTACAGTGGAGGTGAACTGGCCGTCAGCGTAAGCACAGATGGCACGCATTGGCACGACGTTGGCCGGGCTGCTACATCGGGTGATCATCGGTTCACACTGCCATCGGCTCTATTCCCATCGTCGCGTATCTACGTTCGGCTGACAGGTGCTGCGCGCGCGGAACCAGCCGGTAACTCCGCTCCGGGATCGCTCCAGGTGGAGGGGTATCAGTACTTCGCAGAACTCGAGCAGAACCCGCCGGACGTAGACGGCGCGACCACCTACCTGCAGGTCCGTCACCATTCACCTGATGTGGCCGTCCAAGTCGAAGACCTCGGTCCCCTGGGCCAGTCAGATCAGGGCAATGTGATCCTGCGCGTAACGTCGCACGCGCCAACTGCCGGTCGCCTCACTGCACGATGGTATGTGCGCGTTGGTGCAACGGCACAAGACGAGGAGTTCGCACAAAGCGCCGCGGCTCAGCCAGGTAAGCCGGCGGAATTCCACATCCCGTATCGGATCCGCGGCAGTGGCGAGCTATGGTGCCGTCTCATCGTAGAGCGGACCATGGGGTCGCAGCAGACGCGCGTGTACGAAGCGGGCGTGAATGCCTACCTACCAACCTACTTCGCAGCAGACTACGGGCATCCTCTCACGCCAGTTCCCGACGGTGATCTATGGTGGTGCGAAGCGACCTACAAGGTGCCGCTCACTCGTTTGCCGCCTCCGCAGGAGTTCGGCGCTGGGATCGCGGATCTGAAGGCCGTCCGCGGCAAGGGTGCCATCGTCCTCCAGGCAGCCCGTCGGGAGCGTGAGCATGCCCAACTGGTCTTCCGTCCGTTCGAGAATACGGGACCGATCACAGTCACGGTCTCCCACCTCTCGGGACCGGGCAATGCGAAGATCCCATCGTCGGCCGTAGAGGTCCGTGAAGTAGCGTATGTCCGTGTCACGCAACCTACGGACCGTACCGGTGTCGCGGCTCCCTGGCCCGATCCGCTTCCACCGCTGCAGGGTGCGTGGAGGCCGCAGACCAACGTGAACAATGTACTGTGGCTCACTGTGACCGTGCCGCCCAATGCTAGAGCTGGTGGCTACACGGGCACCCTCACGCTGCGCACAGCGAAGTGGAAGCGAGAGGTTCTGATCAAGCTCCACGTCTGGGGGTTCGCGTTGCCGGTTATGACGACGCTCAGGTCGGGCTTTGGCGTCCAGCCGGGCAACATTGCCCGCTATCACAATCTGAAGACGCCGGCCCAGTTGGTCCAGGTCTGGGACTTGTACATGCAGGCGTTTCGCAAGCGGCGTATCGACCCCTACGATCCCATGGCATTGTCGCCATACAAGATCGAGGTAGAGGGGGTTCGTTGGTCCGGCGGCACCCGGGTATCTGACCAGCCCGCGGCCGGCAAGTACTGTCTCCGGATCACGGACAACAACGCCGCTGCCGATGTCAGTGCTACCTACACGGAGCTCGTACCCGTGCAGCCCGGCAAGCCCTATCGCATTTCGTGGATGTGTCGCACGGCCAAGCCAGGCCAGCAGTACATGGTAACCGTGAGCCACTACGACTCAGCGAAGCAGTGGATGTCCGGACGGAACAACGACATTGTGCGCACTGGCCAGACGGACTGGACCTACGAACACCAGGATATCGGACCTTCCATACCGGCGAGCGCTCGCTACGTTCAGATCACTCTGCGGCCGACAGTATGGACCGAGCGCGGCGAGAATACTGGCACGGCTTGGTTCGACACTGTTCGCCTGGAGGCGGGCCCACCGGAAGAGGAGTTGGGCGGTCGGCCCCGTTCGCTGCTCGACGACGGAGACTTCGAGACCGAGCCCAAGTTGGAAGTCAACCTTGATTTCACGGAGTTCGACAAGGCCGCCCGCAAGTACCTCGACGGAATGGGCTTCAACGCTTTCACGATCCACGTCGACGGGTTGCCAGGTGGGAGATACCCGAACTTTGACCACGGGTCCTTTTTCGGCTTCCAGGCCGACACTCCGGAGTTCGATGCGCTCATGCGTGACTACGGCCGGAAGCTCGAGGATCACCTAGCCCAGAACGGCTGGCTGGGCAAGGCTTACGTCTACTGGTACGACGAGCCGGAGGTCAACGACTATCCCATTGTTCAGGAGGGTGCCGCTCGTCTACGAAAGTACTTCCCGCGGCTGAAGCGCATGATGACGGAGCAGTTCGAGGAACCGCTCTACGGCTACGTAGACCTGTGGTGCCCGATCACCCCGACTTACGACACGAAGAAGGCGTGGGCGCGGCAGGCCATGGGTGAGGAAGTATGGTGGTACGTGTGCACCGGCCCGAAGGAACCATACTGCACCCTCTTCATTGACAAGCCTGCGATCGAGCTCCGTATGTGGCTATGGCAGACGTGGCAGAGGCGCATCCAGGGCATTCTCATCTGGGAGACCACGTGGTGGACCAGCCCACAGCAGTTCACGGGCGATCATGTCCAGAACCCGTGGGAGGATCCCATGGCCTATGTGGCTGACGTGAGCGGCGTCTGGGGCAACGGCGATGGGCGCTTCTTCTATCCACCCAATCGGCACCCGAACACGGACCGCGAGACGCCTTACATGTCAGGACCCGTGGACTCGCTGCGATGGGAAATGCTCGGCGAGGGAATCGAGGACTGGGAGTACTTCCACCTCCTCTCGACCTTGGTCAACGCCGCAGAATCTAGAGGTCGCAAGGACGCACTTGTTCAGCGCGCTCGCCGTCTCTTGAGCGTGCCACGTGAGATCACGTCCGATCTTACGCACTTCACGACGGATCCCCAGCTACTGTACCGGCATCGTCGAGCCGTCGCCGAGGCCATCGAAGCGCTGCTCGCGTCCAGACCGTCCCGGCAGACGACTACAGGTATCGCCACACCGCGCATAAGGCGGTGACGTTCCTCGGCCATGGACATTGACGCGGCGATACAACCACAGGACCTTCTCCCGCTTATCGCACGCGTATGGAAGCTCTCGGCCGGCAAGCTGACGGCCATCGCCTCTAGATGGGATCCGTCGCGTGGCGCTCCGGTATTCACCGTGCAGGGGCGCTATACGAGCCGTGGGTGGACGGAATGGACGGAGGGATTCCTGCACGGCTCGGCACTCCTCCAGTACGATGCGACGGGCGATACAGCTTTCCTCCAATTGGGCCGGCACGGTACCATCGAGCGCATGCCAACGCATGTCACGCATTTCGGAGTCCACGACCACGGCTTCAATGTAGTCAGCACGTACGGCAACTTGCGTCGGCTCATCCTGGAGGGGAAGCACTCCGAGCAGGACCTAGCTACGTGCACGCTCGCTTTGCGATGCAGTGGCGCGGTACAGGCGCGAAGGTGGACGGCGGTGTCAGCCTCACAGACCTTCCCGCCGGTTCCTGACCTCGATCCTACGCTGCTGCCCTTCAGCCTGGGCTACATCCACTCCTTCAACGGACCACACTCCCTGTTCGTCGATACTATTCGCTCTCTCCGCTCGCTGGCCATTGCTCATGACCTGGGCCAGACGCTTATGGACGAGCAAGACGCGCGGATCTCCTTGTTGGACCGCTTGTGCGCGCATGCAACGAGCACGGCCATCTGGTCCATCTACTACGGTCGAGGACGTGACTGCTACGACGTTCTTGGGCGCACAGCACACGAGAGCATCTTCAACCCCACCAACGGCATCTACCGATGCCCGAGCACCCAACAGGGCTATTCGCCGTTCACGACCTGGACACGGGGTCTGGCGTGGGCCATGTGTGGTCTCGCTGAGCAGTTAGAGTGGTTCGCCCACATGGAACCCGCCGAGAAAACGCCAGCCGTGGACGCAGCATTCCCCCTGATGCTTAGGGCCGCCGAAGCCACGTGCGAGTTCTATATCGCGAACACGCCAAGAGACGGCATCCCCTACTGGGACACCGGAGCGCCCGGCCTGACCCGTCTAGGCGATCATCTGAGCAGACCCGCCGATCCGTTCAATGATTACGAGCCCGTGGACAGCTCGGCTGCGTGCATTGCTGCGCAGGGACTCCTCCGTCTTGGCCGTTACCTGGGGGCAGTGAACCGTGCTGCTCTGGGCGACCGTTACATCCGTGCTGGGTTGACGGTCGCTCGGTCGCTGTTCGGTCCCCCTTATCTCAGTGAAGATGCTAGGCACGAAGGTTTGATCCTGCATTCCGTCTATCATCGCCCCAACGGGTGGGACTACATTCCCCCCACTCCACGCGTGCCATGCGGAGAATCGAGCATGTGGGGCGACTACCATGCCAGGGAGCTCGCGCTCCTGATACAGCGTTTGGCACGAAGCGAACGGTACCTGGCATTCTATGGAGCAACACGCCCATGATCCACCCTGTCGCGCTCATCACTGGTGGGACCCGTGGCATTGGACTCGGCATTGCCAAGGCCCTGGCAGGCGAGTCCTGTACGCTGGCGCTGAACGGTGTACGACCGGAGACCGAGGTCACCCATGTACTGGACATGCTGCGAGGACGTGGCGTGGACGTCCAGTATTTTCCCGCTGACATCAGTATGGCCGAAGAACGCCAGCGTCTGGTGGACGCCGTCATCGAGCGTTTCGGACGCATCAACATCCTGGTGAACAACGCTGGTCGGGCTCCCTCCGACCGGCGCGACATCCTGGACGCCACGCCTCAGAGCTTCCGCGACCTCCTGGACACCAATCTCGTCGGCCCGTACTTTCTGACACAGCTCGTGGCCCGCCACATGCTATCGCGCGATTCTTGGAGCGATGCCTTCGCAGGCTTCGAATCCGCCGCTAGCGCTCAGCACACCATCGTGTTCGTCACCTCGGTTTCGGCTGAGCTGGCCTCGGTGAACAGAGGCGAGTATTGCGTCTCGAAGGCAGGTCTATCCATGGCGGCGCGGCTCTGGGCCGTCCGACTCGCTGAATACGGCATTCCTGTCTATGAGGTACGTCCGGGAATCATCCGCACAGACATGACGGTGCCGGTTCGCGAGAAGTACGAGCGGCTCATAGCCGATGGTCTGACGCTAGAGCCGCGGTGGGGTACGCCTGACGATGTGGGCAGGGTAGTGGCGGCCCTGGTCAGGGGAGATCTTCCCTACGCAACAGGCAGCGTACTAACCATAGATGGCGGCCTGACCGTGCCCAGGCTATGAGACTCGCTTTGCGCGCATGCTCTGCGTAATGCAGCAGTGGAACACAGGCTGGTAGTGTGAAACCTGCACGCCGTGGTGGAGTAATATGCACTAGCGGGCCGGCACGAGTCGGCCCGGGAAGGGTGGATGAGTATGATTCGACGCACCGCAACCGCAGCCTCCATGGCAGGATTGGCCACCTTCTTGGGTGCCTCGGCCATGGCCGGTCCCGATGCCGCAGCCATCATTCGCAAGGCCAGCGCACCCATGAAGACGGCCAAGACGTACCAGGCCAAGTGGCGCATGGTCATGTCCATGGGCGACATGGGCACGATGTCCATGGATATGGATATGAAGACTACCTCCGATGGCAAGGCCTATGTCACAACCACGCCAGTAGGTACTCCCACCGGCATGATGGCCATGGGTGCGGCCATGGCCTCGACGACCACCGTTTCTGACGGAAAGACAGTCTACATCTACCTGAAAGGCATGAACGCCTACCAGAAGATGCCGGCGCCAAAGGATCGCAATCCTGGTGTGAAGGGCGTCCTTGGGAATATTGACCAGAAGGGCGTGACTTACGCCTATGCCGGCACCGAAATGGTACGGGGCAAGAAGTGCCACGTGATCAAGATTACGCCTCCTTCAGGTCAACAGGGCCCCAGACCTGGCATGAAACAGGACATCCGCGCCTATGTAGACGTCAATACGAACCACCTGCAGCAGGTCAAGACGGTGGTGACCATGCCCATGGGCCCGGGTGGCCCGAATGCTGGTGCTGGCCAGTCCGCACAGCCAAAGCCCATGGTCATGACCACTACCATGGTGCTCATCAAGGAGACACTGAACGCTCCCATACCTCCGGGTCTCTTCACGTTCACACCACCAAAAGGTGCCACCGAAATGAAGGGCGGGATGATGGGACCGGGCATGCCGGGAGTTGGCGGCCCACCTGTACGCGGCCCCCAGCCACCCGGCCGCTAGCCGTTCTAGCTTCTCTCTGTTCTGTACACGGGCGGGCAGCGTACGGGGCTGCCCGTCCTTTTTCCTTGCTCGGTCCCTGCTCGAGTGCTCAGATGTCCTCCCGCGACAGCTTGCCTCGCCGGACGCTGCACAAGGAGTCCGGATATCCTGCACCGAAACGACGTGTACGACCAGGGCCATGCAAGGATGGAGCGATGACGAAGCGCGAGCGGTATCTGCGTGCACTGCGGAATGAGCCGGTAGACCGGTTGGTCTGGGCCCCGAATTTCGACTATTGGCTCGCTGTGAACCGTGCAGAAGGCACTGTCCCGCCTGCGTACAACGGCATGTCGCGCAATGACATCGTCCGGGCCATTGGAGGGTACATCTGGAACCGTGCCAGCGCCATCAGGACCGTATTGGATCCCTCCGTCCGGAGCGAATGGACACAAGAGGGCGACGCTTCTGTTCACTGGTTTCACACGCCCATAGGTTCCGTCAGGGCGGCGTGGTTTCCGACGGAGGGAGCGCATAGGAGCCGGTTTCTAGGGGAGCATTACGTCAAGGATCTGGACAGTCTGCGCGTCATGCGGTACGTGGCCGAAGCAACCCATTACGAACCGGACTATGGCCCAGCCTCGAGGGCTCTAGAGGAGACAGGCGAGGATGGGATCGTCGTTACAGGAGCTTTCTGCGTGCCGTTCATCGAATTCGCCAAGAACAACGCAGGATACGTTACGGCCTATTACCTTTGGGCGGACCATCGGGCCGAAGTGGACGCACTCGTGGATGTATGGTTCGAGCGGTTCCTGGAGGGATACCGTATCCTCGCCGATGGGCCAGGCGACGTGGTTGCCACCGGTGATAACATGGACGAGTGGACGCTACCACCGAGGCTCTTCCGGCACTATGCTGTTCCTTTCTACCAGGAGGTCGCCCGATATACTCGCGAAAAGGGTAAGGTTTTCCAGGGCCATTGGTGCGGTCGTACCCAGCATCTGCTCCCGCTCGTCCCAGGCTGCGGCCTGGATTGCGTCGAGGCCATTGTGACAAAGCCAATGGCGGATATCACGCTGGCAGAAGCGCTAGACAGATTGGAGGGCCAGGTGGTACTCCAGGGAGGCATACCATCCGTGCTCGTCTGCGAGGAGGGGTGCACCGCGACGGAGTTCGACCGGTACATCGTAGACGTGATTCTTCCGCTGCGCAATCGTCGCGGGTTCATTCTCGGAATGAGCGACAACGTTCCGCCCAATGCCGACTTCCGACGTGTCGAGCGCGTCGCTCAGTTGATCGCCTGATTCGCGAGCCGGCCTCCATGCTGCATGGCAGGACTGGCGACCCAGCATAGCGAAGACACGAGAGGACGTCAGGGCACAGGATAGCGAGCTCTGACAGGAGGTTTTCTATGCATCAGCGACTACGCATGAGCCGCCGGCAGTTTCTGGGCGACTCCATCAGGCTAGGATTGGGGGCCAGCGTGTTCACCATCGTGCCGTCGTCCGCGCTGGGAAGAGGCCGACGGCCGGCGCCGAGCAACCGCATTACCATAGGTTGCATCGGCGTTGGGGGCATGGGCACTGGCAACATGCAGGCCTTTCTGGGACAGCCAGACACGCAGGTGATCGCCGTGTGCGACGTAGACAGAAACCACCTGCAGAACGCACGCGACATCGTCAATCGGCACTACGGGAACAGGGACTGTGCCACGTATACGGACTTTCGGGAGTTGCTTGCTCGAGGCGACTTGGACGTCCTCTCTCTGGCTACGCCCGATCACTGGCACGCAATCCCGGCTGTTATGGCCATGGACGCCGGGCTGGACGTCTACGGTGAGAAACCCATATCCCATTGTCTGGCGGAAGGTCGAGCCATGGCAGACGCTCAGAAACGCAACGGACGTATCTGGCAGACCGGGAGCTGGCAGCGTTCCGTCAGCGAATTCCGGTTCGCCTGCGAGCTGGTGCGCAACGGGAGGATCGGCAAAATAGTCCGCATCGAGGTCGGTCTCCCTACGGGACGCGGCATCGGACCCGTCCAGTTCAAGGACCCCCCGCCGGAACTCGACTACGAGTTCTGGCTGGGCCCATCGAGGTGGGCACCCTATTGCGACCAGCGGACCCACTGGAACTGGCGCTGGCAACTGGACTACGGTGGAGGCCAGCTCATGGACTGGATCGGTCATCATGGCGACATCGCCCACTGGGGCATGGGTTGGGACAATACTGGCCCGGTCGAGATCGAGGGCAGCGGCGAATACCCCTCGACAGGCATCTGGGATGCCGCGACCACGTATCACTTCGTTGCCCGGTACCGAGGCGGCGTGGAAATGCACGTGGCCAATGCTGGAAATCGCAGAATCCGTAGCGGCACCAGATGGATCGGCGAAGACGGAAGGTGGGTATGGGTAGACCGAGGTGGTCTCGAAGCCAGTCCACCGAGTCTACTGCGTGAGCGTATCGGACCAGACGAGATTCAACTATTCCGGAGCCCGGGGCATCACCGCGAGTTTCTCGACTGCGTCAAGACCCGGCGCCAGACCACTACACCAGCCGAGACTGCGCACCGGTCGGCGTCCATCGGTCATCTCGGACAGATCGCCATGCTCCTGGGACGGAAGATCCGCTGGAACCCTGACACGGAACAGATACTGAACGACCCGTCGGCGACCCGCATGCTCTCCACGCCCATGCGTGCGCCGTGGCGCCTGTAGGCCGTGACAAGGAAAGGACGAAGGATATGAGAAGGATGGGACTAGCGAGCGTTTTCGCGCTCCTTGGCGTACTGGGTGCGCTGGCCTACGGGCAAGAAGATCCCTATCGTGGCATCCGCGGCTACGACTTTCAAAATCGCCAAACCGTGGATGCGATCCATGCGCGTATCCGCAACGCGGGCAAGGATGCAGCCAAGCTTGCCGCTATCGAGACGCAGCTCATAGCCGTGCTCAAGGATCCCGCTGCGACCTTCGCAGGTAAGCAAGAAGTCTGCAAGTTCCTTTGGTCCATGGGCACCGCCCGTAGTGTCCCCGCCTTGGAGGCAATGCTCCTTGCCGACCAAAGGCAGGCGGATGCTGCCCGATATGCGCTCGAGCACATACCGGGACCCGAGGCATCAGCGGCACTCCGCAGGGCTCTCACGAAGACGCAGGGTCTCTCCCGTGTGGGAGTGGCGAACTCGCTCGGCGTTCGTCGAGATGCGCTGGCGGTCCCCCTGCTTTCCCGGCTGGTGGCGAACGAGGACCGGGAGACACGGACGGCGGCTATCCGTGCTCTGGGCCGGATTGGTACCGTGGAAGCGTTTCAGACACTCCGCAGACTACGCGGGCGGGATATCACCGCCGCCCAGGCTTTGCTGAAGTGTAGCATGGCGCTTGTCAAGGCAGGCAAGTCGTCTATCGCCATGCCCACGATAGCCACTCTAACCGCAGCTGGCTACCCCAAGGTCATACGGGTTGCCGCTCTGCGCGCCCTCGCTAGCTTCGGCAGCAGCGCGGTTGGCGCGCTGGCAACCAAGATGCTCACGGACCCCGATCCTTATATCCAGCGCGGCGCGGCCATGGTTTGCGTGCAGTTCGCAACGGCACCTTCGACGAAGAAGATTGCGCAACTGTGGAGCAAGCTGCCCGCGAACGCCAAGGTAGTCCTCCTCAGTGGCTGGGCCGATCGCAAGGAGCCGCTCAAAGCGCGCGTCGCTCTTGCTGCGGCGCAGAACGAGAGCGGTGCGGTGCAGATAGCGGCCATCCGCGCGGCTGCGCGCTGTGCAGGAGCAACGGCCGTACCCGTGCTCGCGGCGATTGCTGCCAAGAACGGTGATGCGAGCGCAGTGGCTCGTGAGGCTCTCGCTGCCATGCCTGGCCAGGCTGCTGCCGCTGCCATCGTACGACTATCGGCTGCAGGGACAGTCGGCGAGCGTGCGGCGCTCATGGCGGTCCTGGCTGAGCGTCCCGGCAAGGCATCCCTGGAGGCGCTCGTTGCAGGAGCGCGCACGGCGGATGAGGCGGTGGCGGCTGCGGCCTTGAGGGGACTGCAAGCAGTTGGGTCAGCTGAGCAGGTTCCGGCGATGACGAGCGTCCTTTCCGCCACGTCGCACGACAGCGTCCGCGAAGCGGCAGCCCGCGCCATCGTCGCCTGCATCCAGCGTTCACCGGATCGCTCTGCTGCAACGGCGCAGATCATCCGCGAGCTCGAATCGTCGGCTAGGTCGGCCCGCATCGCCATGCTCGGCGTCCTGGCCGAAGTTGGCGGCCCGGCTTCTCTCGAGGAGCTCCGCAAAGCCGCGATGTCGTCAGACGCGGAGATCAAGCGGGCCGCCATTCAAGGATTGGCGGAAACATGGAGTGACGCGTCGGCGCGACCGATCCTACTGGACATCGCCCGTACGGATTCGCAGCGCACCTCTCGGGTCCTGGCCCTCCGAGGGTACCTCCGGCTGGTGGCCCAGGATGCTGGGATGTCACCAGACGATAAGGTAGCTGCCGTGGAAGCCGCTCTCAAGATCGCTGAACGGCCAGAAGAGAAGCGCCAAGCCCTGGGAGTACTGCGGGACTGCCGCACGGAACGCTCCGTGGTGCTCGCGACGCAACTGCTGGAAGACAAGCAGGTTTTCGCAGAAGCTGCCGAGACTATCCTGGACCTCGCCGTTCCCCAGAACCGCAACAATCGCGACCTACCCGCCGTGCAGGGATCCGCCGTGGCTACAGCGCTGGACAAGATCATCGCGCTTGCAGACAGTGATGCGCTGAAGGATCGCGCTCGAAAGCTCAAGTAACAGACACTTGTCGCCGCACCGAGCCGGACGTTGCCCTGTCACCTCCGGCTCGGTGCGTTACTTCGTTACCGTAAGCTCGTCCCAGACCTTGCCGGAGGCGTCGCGGCACTCTACGTGCGCACGGCGATTCTCGATGCGGAAGGCGTGGAACAGCGGCGGTCCCGGCTCCATGGCGACGACCGAGTCGTCGGGAATCCTGTCCACCGTTCGTCCCTGCCCCACTGCCACTGTGGTGAGATATATCGTTCCGTCGGCAGGCGACGAGACCACCCGGCCGCCACGTAGTGGTTTCGTTCTCTGCAGATGGTGGACATGCCCGCACAAGACGAAGTCCACGTGGTAGCGATCGAACAGCGGCACCCATTCGCGCTCGATCTCCGGATAATCGCGGGACAGCGCATAGGGCGGAAAGTGGAAAAGGGCGAACTTCCACGTTGCGCCACTCTTGCTGAGGGTCCGCTCCAGCCACGGCGTCTGTGCCTCCACGCTGTCGGTACAGTCCAATACGATGAACAGAGCATTGCCAAACATGAAGCTGTAGGACTTCTCGGGCTGCAACGTGCTCGCCCCATTCCTCGGCAGCGTGAACAGGCTCAGGTACAGGTCTGCGCCAAGCCCGTCTATGGTGTCATGGTTGCCGATCGTCGGCACCAGCGGATGCGACTTCGCGTAGGTCCCCACGTGGGCGAAGAACTGATCCCAGTCATCGCGGTATTGCCCGGTGCCAACAAGATCGCCTGTGATGGCGCAGAAGGCGGAATCTGGAAAGGTGCGCTCTGCTGTTCGCAGAAGCTCCGCTGTGGCAGGCTGATTGTGCGCATCACTCAGCCACAGGAATGAGAAGGCTCGTCCTTGGCGTGGGGCCGTTGTGAAGACGGCAACATCGCTCCACGGACCTGTCGGTCTGCCCACGCGGTACTCCCATCGCGTTCCAGGCGTGAGTCCCTCGAGTCTCGCCTCGTGATGGCGGACAATGGGATCGTTGAGAATGCGGGAATCCCTAAGCACGACCGACCGACCGGCGGTCCTGCGCCAAGTTGTCTCCCCGACGCGACGCCATTCCACCACGCCTCGGGCAACGCTTGACGAAGTTCTCCACTGGACAGCCATGGACGTCTGCGGATCACCTGCGAACGTGAGAGCAATCTGGTCTGGAGAGGTGGACGAAGGATACGGCGACCGTCGGAAGCCTCCGACGATGTGCGCCTCGCGAGCCCTTCCTCGTATCGTTGGAAGCAAGAGCTGCCCCTCCAGTTCGGTCGGCACCTCCGTGAGGACAAGATCCGGCCAGTCGTGATAGATGCTAGCACCCTTGCGCATGACTGCCACTTGCTGGTTGGCAGGATAGACTGGCTTCACTTGCAGACGCGCGGCGGCGTCCTTTGGTCCTATGCAGACAAAGTAATGCACCCGGTGTTTCTCGAAGCCATTGATCCCTAACCCTACCCTGCCAGCCGGGAAGTCCTTCTGCCAGACCTCGTACTCGTATTCTTCGTTCGTGACTCGCAGGTTCGTCCTACGGAAGCCGTTCTCAGCGAGCCAGAACGGTACCGTGCTCTGCCCGGCATGGCGCATGACGGAGACACGCACCGGAACGTTCACGTCGAACACCCAGTAGGCCGTCGCCAGAATGGCGCGATCTTCCGGAGTTACGAAGCGCTCGGCCGTCGCCTCGTCCACAGCGAGCATCTGTTCCGTGGTCAGGGACGCGTGCATCCGCGCAATGATGCGCTCTACCGCTTCTGACACGCCGCCGGTCTTCTCGGGGATGCCCGATGCCATCGCCAAGATGCAAGCAACGCCGCAGACTCCCCTCGTTATCATGCTCATATGCCACCCTCCCGATCGTGGCCATGGGCGCTTGCGCGTGTCGTGCGCCATGGCGGTTCACTCTTTCGTTCGATCCCTTCCATGCCATTCCCGCTGCAGGAATACCCCTACATATGGCAGGACATGGGCTGCCTGAATGCGAAGTCCTGTGCAGTGCCCTGTCATGGGCTCGCTCACGGTGACATTCGGAAGGCTTAGGCTACAGGAGCCCACCATGCTCAACATCATTCTGATTATTACGGACACTTTTCGCTACGACAACCTTCTTCAACGAAACTCCGAGATGCCAGTGAGGACGCCCCAGCTCGACCGGTTCGCGGCAGAGATGGCAGTAGAAGTCCACGGGTTCTACACTGGCAGTTTCCCCACCATCCCCCACCGCACCGATATCGCCACGGGCAGAGTGGGCTGGCCCCACTACGGTTGGCAGCCCATCGATCTAAGCGGCAAGAATCATATCGCCTCGATACTCGGTCGCTGCGGTTACGCAACGCAGCTTCTCTGCGATTGCCCCCACCTCTTCCCCGCTCGCTTCGACCGTGCTTTCGAAGGCGCCTACCATGTGCGCGGCCAGGAAGGTGATCGGCCACTATTGCATCTGAATGACCCCATCGAGGAGGTGATGCCCCACTCCAAGACGCGTACGTCCCCTATCTATCGCGGCAGAACACTCGTGGACCTCCACGCGTGGACCAATCGCAAGCCGCAATACGAGGCCGATGCATTTCCGTGCAAGACAGCCGAACTGGCGGTGCGCTGGCTGGAGGAGAATTGGAAGGCTACGCCGTTCTTCCTTTGGGTGGACTTCTTCGATCCCCACGAGCCCTGGAATGCACCGGAATACCTCGTGCGACGCTATGACCCCGGCTATCGCGGCACCCCCATGCTCCACCCGAACTACGGCCCCTCCGACGCATACACGCCGGACGAGATCCGCAATCTGCGGGCCCACTACGCGGCAGAGGCGGAGCTGGTGGACCGCTGGGTAGGTCGAGTTCTGCAGAAAGTGGACGACCTAGGGCTGTGGGAGAATTCCGTCGTTGTCGTGACAAGCGACCACGGCATGTCCATCGGCGAGCACGCACGGACAGGCAAGAGCAACATTCATCCACAAGACGATCGCTACTGGCCCCTCTACCCCGAAATCGGGCACGTACCCTTCCTCATCGCGGCGCCGACCCTGCCGCGGGGAACTGGCGTGGCCGCTTTCGGTCAACCAGTGGATTTCCTACCCACAGTATGCGAGCTGGCTGGTTCCCGGCCCGAGCCTCCCGAGCCGTTCCACGGCCGCTCCATGGCCAGCGTCCTCCGCGAAGGCAAGGGTCGATTCCGTGAGTTCGTTGTCACCGGTTGTCACGCCCGTTCGACCGACGGACGCGCGCCCGCGAAATGCTCGACGCCCTTCGTTGTGACGGAGCGATGGGGCTACTGTCCCGTGGGCGCTCACGGCGCAGAGGAGCTCTACGACCTTCGCACCGACCCCTTGGCTGCGCGCAACGTAGCAGCTCAACACGGAGACGTCCTCGAGGAAATGCGTCAACTGATCCGCAAGCACTTGGTGGAAGCTGGTGCCACAGAGGAGGTCATTCGGCTCTGGACTAGCGGCGGAAACAAGCGGGGATCGTGGGCACGGGATTATTCGTCGGCGGGATGATCTTTCCATATCCCAGATCCGAACTGCTTCCTGACGACGCAGCCGCCGCTTTGCGGTCGTATGGTAAACTACTAAGCACATAGGGGATGGAGTCCCCCGTAATCGCGCCCTCCCGGGGCTGATGACTCCTGCCGCCCAGGCGGTCGCGGTGGGAGCCTGTGGCGCCCTGCCCATGCATACCTCCCTGGCCCGAGTCGCCGAGCCTGCGCTGTCCTACGCGGGGAAACGGAGGGACAAGGGTATGGAACATCATTACACTATCGCGGCGCTCTGGCTGGGGATGGCTGTCCTTTCGGCGGTGATCGCCTATCATGCACGAATCTCCATCGCGCTGGTCGAGATCACCGTGGGAGTCGTAGCCGCTGCTGCCGCCAAGAACTACGGCGGGTCTGCCGAACTTGGCAGCAACCTCGAGTGGCTACGGTTCCTCGCCTCGGCTGGTGCAGTACTGTTGACCTTTCTGGCCGGCGGGGAGCTCGAGGCATCCACCGTTCGAAGGAAACTCCAGGAGGTCAGCATCGTGGGCTTAGTAGGCTTCCTGGCACCATTCCTTGGCTGTGCTGCCGTGGCCCGGCACCTGCTCGGGTGGGGTGTTCAGGCTAGTCTGCTGGCCGGCGTAGCGCTATCTACGACGTCCATGGCGGTTGTCTACGCCGTCATGCTCGAGACCGGCTTGAATCAGACCGAGTACGGCAAGGGGATCCTCGGAGCCTGTTTCGTCAACGACCTGGGAACGGTAATAGCCCTCGGCCTATTGTTCGCACCGTTCACCTGGCGCACCATCGCGCTCATAGTTGCCATTGCCCTGGCGATGGTGTTGCTTCCTATGGTAACCAAGGCTCTTTCCGGCGTCTATGCCGGCCGGACTGCGGCTATACGTACGAAGTGGGTCGCGTTCGTTCTCTTTGGGCTTGGCGCACTGGCTCTGTGGTCCGGTAGCGAGGCCGTACTGCCGGCGTACCTTGTCGGTATGGCGCTAGCCGAGTTTTCGTCTGGTGACGTTCACTGGCTGCGGCGCCTGAGAACGCTGACCGTGGGCTTTCTGACGCCATTCTACTTCATCCGCGCGGGAACTCTCGTGGCGATTCCTGCGCTTGTGGCCGCGCCTCTGGTGTTCGTCACGCTGTTCGCCGGCAAGGTCGCGACCAAGATCTTCGGCCTCTACCCCATCATCTGTCGTTTTCGCCAGCGTCGTGACGAACGCTGGTACTACACGCTGATGATGTCCACTGGTCTAACATTCGGTACGATATCATCCCTGTACGGGCTATCTCACGGAATCGTTACGCAGGCACAGTACTCCTATCTCGTCGCCACGGTCATCGGCAGCGCTTTGATACCCACTCTGATCGCCAATGCCACTGTCCTCCCCAGGCACCTGATGCCGCGTCCCGTTCGCGAACCTGTTGCGATATCGGAGGAAGAGGCGGAACTGAAGGAGGAAGGCTAGCGGAACCGCCCGCGACAGCCGTAATCCACTGTCAGAAGTGCCGGAAGATGGGTGTGTTAGGGGCAGGGCGGTGGTTTCGATACGTCCCGATGGCGATCGGGACTACTCAACCGCCGGGGCCACCCGG
>JBBIPC010000007.1:0-183657 GCA_037443035.1 Chthonomonadales bacterium | reverse complement strand
ACGGTGCTGGCGGGTCGGCCACCTGGGTGTGCGTCAAGTACGGGCCCCACGGCGGTGACCACGGGCATCCGGACAAGAACAACCTCGTTCTTTACCACCGTCGGCGGATGCTCCTGGACGATCCAGGCGTAGGTGCCTATCTCACGCCCGTGGCAGACGGGTGGTACAAGACAACGGTTGCTCACAACACCGTTGCGGCAGATGAGCACAATCAGCGTCCGGCCACGGGTCGGCTGCTGGCCTTCTCGAACCAGGGGTCCATCGCCACGTCTCTCACGGACGCCGGGTCGGCATTGGGACCTGTCCAGTTTCGTCGAATGGCCACTTTGGTTGGCCAATCCGCTCTCGTCGTTGTGGACTTGCTCCATGCAGCCGATGGTAGATCCAGGACGCTGGACCTTGTCTGGCATCCGAGTGGAAGGTGGGCCGATCTGCCCGCATCGAGGCCGCTGTCGCAGATCAGCCGAGAGGGGTACCGGTACCTCATGGGACTTCGAGAGACCACGGGAACGAGCGTGCGCGCGAGCTCCAGGATCCAGAGCGGATCCCTCATGCCGATGGTTGTAATGGCATCTGGAGTTGGCACGTACTTCTTCGGTACCGGCGTCGGTTCGAACACGGCGGACCGCGTGCCAATCGTGATCGCAAGGAAGCGCGCCTCGTCGTGCGCGTTCGCCACGGTGTTCATGCTGTCCTCTGCTAGGCACATCCCGGCACCCGTGTTCATTCCATGCACGGACCGTGACGGCTTGGCCGTGCCGTTGGGGCGTGCCATCGGTCTGCGGGTGGAGATGGACGGGGTGAAGTACTTCCTCCTTGCCAACCCGGATGGTCTTGCGGTGCGCTGCGGAAGTCACGCCACCTCCGAGCGCTGGATGATGATCGAGGAACAATAGGCCGGATCCTCGACCGTCTGCGTGACACCGTCGGACTGGCAGGACCTACCCAAGCAAGTGGCGAAGACGCGACGGGTTGTGCGCCCAGACCGCCAAGACTGGAGAGATACCGCCATGCTCCGACCATACTCCCCACTGCTAACCCTGCTCATCGCATTATCGCCAACACTTGCCGGCGGCCAGCTCCGCGACATCTATCCTGATACATGGGTGGGGACGGACGCCCTCGGGCGTAGAATGCCGACGGTTGCCGAGGTAGGCCCGGTGAAGAAGGACCAACGCCGTGTCGTGGGCATCTTCTATATCACTTGGCACAGCGACGCACACCACACGAACTTCAAGAGCCCGTACACTGCCGATGTGAGCAAGATACTGGCCAAGGACCCCTCCGCCCGTCTCGACGCGAGGCATCCCCTATGGTCCGAGGGATCGTACCACTGGGGTGAGCCGGAGATGGGTTATTTCCTCAGCCGTGACGAGTACGTCATCCGCAAGGACATGTCCATGCTTGCCGACGCTGGTGTGGATGTACTCGTCATGGACGTTACGAACGCCGTCTGTTACTGGCAGGAGTGGGACACAATCTTCACCGTCATGCAACGGATGAAGGCAGAGGGCAACAAGGTGCCCCACTTCTGCTTCTGGGCGTTCAATGGTCCTGTGATCTCCGTCGTACAAAGCCTATACGACCGCATTTACAAGGAGGGGAAGTACAAGGACCTCTGGTTCTACTGGGACGGTAAGCCCCTCCTCCTCTACAACGGTACGCCGTTCGCCGATGCAACGGGCCAACGCTACCAGAACAGGAATCCTCACTACGACCCCAAGGCGAAGACCGATCCATCGCATCCGTATTACGGTGATCCCGATTATGCTGAGGAGTTCTACAAGGACTACACGAAAGAGGTCAAGAGCTTCTTCACGCTTCGGAGCATGTGGTGGGGATACTACGCTTGGGCAGGAAAGCGCTATGTAGGGACGGAGGACAACTGGAGCTTCGGCTTGGATCTTGCCGATCCGCGGGTGAAGGCCATGAAGCCCGAGGAGCTTGTCTCGACCCACAGAGGTAAGCGCGAGGAAGCAGCGGTGACCCCGGCCCAGCACCCTTCAAGCCTCGTGGGCAAGTCCTGGACACGAGAGAACGGAGAGCCCCAGCTCGACGAGCATGACCTGCCTCTGCCGACCCACGTTCCGTGGCTCGGCAAGACCGTGGCACGACCCGAGGGCTATGGCATCTATTTTCAGCAGCGCTTCGACGAGGCTATCGGTGCGAATCCCCAGTTCCTCTACATCAACGACTGGAACGAATGGACAGCCGGTAAGTACTCTCCCTCCCCAGGCACGAAGTTCCCGTTCATGCGACGGCAGAGCGACTACTTCTTCGTGGATCAGTACAACGCCGAGTTCAACCGGTGCATCCAGCCCATGAAAGGCGGCTATACCGACAACTACTACATGCAGATGGTCCTGAACATACGGCGTTACAAGGGCGTACGGCCCATCCCTGTCCTTAGGGGTCTGCGGAAGATCACCATTGACGGTCGTTTCGCAGATTGGTCAGGGGTGAACGTAGAGTACAGAGATACGGTGGGCGATACCTTCCATCGGGACTACAACGGTTACGGAGGGCTGCATTACACGGATACCACGGGAAGGAACGACATTCTGACCTGCAAGGTTGCCGTGGATGCCAGGAACGTATCGTTCTACGCTGAAACCCGCGGACCGCTGACACCTCACACCGGCGATAACTGGATGCTGCTGTTCCTGGACACCGATAGGAACGCGCAGACTGGCTGGTTCGGCTATGACTATCTCGTGAACAAGCGGGTTCTGTCCAACGGTCTGACGACTCTCATGCGGTACATAGGCCGCTGGCCGGACGGACGCTGGGTGGAAGTGGCAAGACTGCCCATGCGTTACGCTGGCAACAAGCTCGAACTGAGTATCCCGCGGTCCATCGTCGGTCTGGGCGGCCGGTCTTTCGCCTTCGATTTCAAGTGGGCCGACAATCCAGGCGTACTGCGGGATCCCATCGCCCTCTGCACGTCTGGCGATACCGCCCCCAATCGCCGTTTCAGCTACCGTTGCCAGTGGACGAGGTAGCGCAGGATGCGCTTGCCGTTGACCGCGGTCTGGACCACCGTCGCGTTCGGTGCCACCCTTGCGGTCATCCCAGGCGCAGATGGCCGCGTCACGATCGTCGCGGTCGGTGACATTCTGCTGGACAGGGGCGTCCGAGGGCACATCGAGCGGAAGGGGCCTCACTACCCCTACAAGCATGTTGCACCGCTTCTCCGGCAGGCAGATGTGGCATTCGGCAACCTGGAATGCCCCATCACCGCTAGCGGGAGACCGGCACCGAAACCGTTCAGTTTCCGGGCTACACCTGAGGTGGCCGCGGGATTGAGCGACGCCGGCTTCGACGTGCTCTCCCTGGCCAACAATCACACGCTCGACTGCGGGCGCACTGGATTGACCGACACCATGATATTCCTGGCTAAGCAGGGCATCCATGCCTGCGGTGCCGGCAAGACAGGCGCTGAAGCCGCGCGGCCAACCGTGATCGTTCGGCGTGGATTGCGTCTAGCCTTTCTGGGATTCTGTGACATCGCGCAGGACGCCTCGTTTCCGCGCGACGACCTCCCAGGGATATCAGTTGCATCGGTAGGTCGTATCCGACAGGCGACTGCGGAGGCCCGAGCCGTGGCAGACTTGGTCATCGTATCCTGCCATTGGGGACAGGAGTATTCTCCCCGACCATCGCATCGCCAACGAGAGCTGGCCCGAGCCGCCGCGAGTGCTGGTGCAGACCTCGTGCTGGGCCACCACCCGCATGTGGTCCAGGGACTAGAGTGGCTACCTGGTCCCGGCGGTAGGCGAGCGCTCGTCGCGTACTCGCTCGGCAACTTCGTCTTCGACACCGAGCGCACCGATGCTTCGCGCACCATGATGCTCGTGGCAACGCTGAACCGCCAAGGGGTGATCGGCGCCACCGTGAGACCCTATGTCCTCCAGGCATGCGCGCCCGTGGCTGCACGGCCGGCCGACTGTCAAGCCATCATGCAGCGGATTGCCGAGCTTTCGCTGGAACTGGGTACGCACATCGAACAAGGCACCGTTGCGACAGCGCAGGGCCGTGCGGCCCCGAGGAGCAGGAGAAGCACGGCCCGTTGAGCGATGTGGGTTACCCTGGCGTGGCGATCAGTCAGGCCACCAGAGGATGTAGTAGTTGTAGACGAGTGTGATGAGCTGACCACACGTCATGCCGTAGGTCGGCAAGGTCTCGTTCTCGTCGGCGCAGTACATGAGGGCGTTGGGAAGGCCGGCGGGCATGGCGGCAACTTGGACACCGGCGAACAATCCTCCTCGCCACTTCATATTCTTCGCATGACCGTCGGCGAATATCGTGTTGAAGCGGGAACCGTGGCGTAGCGAGTTGTTGCTCTGCCCACCAGAGTACCGGCTGAGAATGTACAGCACCCCCATGGTGTAGCGGTGGGTGTCATAGGTATCCGTGAATGCCATGACTTCCGCTGGCTTGGTCAGCGCGGCAAGGGCCTTGCCGGCGGAGTAGCGGGTGCCGTCGGGGGCGGTGGTTTCGGGCCCCAGGAGGCCGCCTCCCGCGTAGATGTCGGCCCCCCAGTTGTAGCCGTAACCGATGCACCGGCCGTCGGGGTTGATGGTGCCGGGTCCTGTCGGGCCTCCACACCCCGTATCCGTGCGGTCCGGGCAGAACCAGAGGTTGATGCTCTTCACGTAGGGCACGAGGACCATGTAGGAGTCGATGCTAGTGGACGCGCCAGGGACATTGCGGAAGACCGCGGGAACGGTCTCGTCATAGTCCTGGGCGTACATCTGCATTGCCAGGCCGACCTGTTTGGTGTTGCTGAGGCACATAGTCTGTCGCGCTTTGGCGCGTGCCTGGGCGAAGACGGGGAAGAGGATGGCTGCAAGGATCGCGATGATGGCGATCACGACGAGCAGCTCGATGAGTGTGAAGCCTTTTCTCACAGTGTTTTCCTCCTTGTGTGAGATGGTCAGTGCTACCATGCCGAAGATCCGCAGCGGATGGGTTCAGGGCTTTCCGGATCCCTGAGTGCGTATGCCTCCTGCCATGCCATACAGTGCGCGTATGGCCTGTTCTTTCTGTTGAGGAGTCATGTTCGGATCTTTTCGAATTCGCTCTACGGTGGCCTCGACACCCGCCTTGACGCGCTCTGGCGTGGGTGGTGGCGGGGCCGGGGCCTCGCGTTTGCAGCTTCCGAGTGTGCACAAGATGACGGCGAAGGCGAGAAGTCGTGCCATGGCAAGGATCCGACGCCGATGCATGGTGCTAATCTCCTCCGGCAGGTGACGGGTTGGGTCGCTCGTCGGGTGGCTTGGCGGAGGCGCAGATAGCGGCTGTTCCGCTGCGTCGCGACGAGGCTCGGATGCACAAGCTGGCGGGCAGGATCTGCGACTGGAGGGGCAAGTCGGGCCGGTCGAGTCTGTTCATGAGGCACTGCCACGCCTGGTTGCAGAGTTCGTCCACAGGCTGGACGATGGTCGTGATGGGCTGGTCGAAGTAGGCCGTATCGGGAATCCCATCGCAGCCTGTCAGGGCCACGTCTTCGGGAATGCGCACTCCCATTTCCCGAAGACCACGATAGGCCCCGATGGCCATTTCGTCGTTGAAGCAGAGGAGCGCGTCCGGCAGGTCGTGCGTGCTGGCCAGCTCGCGGACGAGAGAGCGGGCATTTTCGCGCGAAGACTGATCCGTCACGAGGAGCACCGGCTCTAGGCCCATCGCGGCCATGGCCTGCTCGTAGGCGAGTCTTCGGGAATCGTTGGGCCGCATGCCGTGGCGGCAGGTGAGGTGGGCGATGCGCTTGCAGCCCTCTTCCGCGACATGGAAGGCAGCCTCTCGCACGCCGGTAGCGAGGTCTACTCCGACGTAATCGGTTTGGGTGGTGTAGTAGGCGCCGGCGCTGACGACGGGTGCGGCTCGTCCGGCGCTGGCCTCCAGGTAGGACTGGACGCTGTGCGGCGAGTCCAGGGCGATGATCCCGTCCACAGGCCATGGAGCATGGCGCTGGAAATAGGCGTGCCAGTCGGGGTGCTTGACGACATCGGTAATGACCATCTCGTAGCGCGAGGGGCGCAGAACATCCATGAGGACGTTGGCCACGACGGCATGGTAGTCGGCTAGCGTTTCCGCCCATAGGGCGATGCAGTGGGTTCGGCCTGTCACGAGCGCGCGTGCCGCGAGATTGGGGCTGTAGCCGAGCTCCCGAGCGGCATCCCGTATTCTCTGGCGTGTGGCTTCGCTGATGAGCCCGTCGCCCCTGCCCGTGAGCACCTTGGAGACAGTGGCGGGAGTCGTTCCCACCGCGCTCGCTATGTCCCGCAATGTCACTCTTCGCATAGTTAAGCGAATACCAGTAAACGCTAGACAGTAATCGTTTACTGCATCATACAGCAAGGATTGCACTTTGTCAAGGGGTATTTCCAACAATCCGCGGGGAGACTTAGGCAGGAGCGAATGTGCAGAGCCCGTACCGCTCCCCTTGGAGGTGCAGGTACGGGCTCTCGAACCCGGCGGCGTGCGGGCGTGTCAGACGAACTTCGTTCGGCCAGGAACGGCGGGACCGCGAACGGGGATCGGCGCCTTGGGATCGCGCAGATCGGGGAATAGGCTCTCCTGGGAGTTCAGGATCTGCTCCCACGTGATCTCTTGGCCCGTGTAGGCGGCTGTGCGGCCCATGATCGCAGTAAGGGTGCTCTCGGCCACCTGACGCCCTTCGTTGATGGGATTGCCGGACCGAATCGCCTTGATGAGATCCACGTGCTCCTGGACGTAAGGGTTGGGATTGTTCCCACTGAACGACCAGGACGTCTCACCCCAGATATTCCAACCCGGGTTGGCAAAGCCCTTGGTGCCTGCGAATCGCTCCGATACGTTGCCCGGGCAGTTGTCCCAGTGGCGGCACATGCTCATGACATGGATATCGTCGGGGTAGACGAAGTCCACCGTGAAGTTATCCCAGGCCTGTGGAAATCGGGTCGGGTCGTTGCGTTGGGCACGACCGCCGTTGGCAATGCACTTCACCGGATGGGCCTGCATCACCCAGTTGGCGATGTCGATGTTGTGCACATGCTGTTCCACGATGTTGTCGCCGCAGAGCCACACGAATTGATACCAGTTGCGCACCATCCACTCGAGGTCGGTCTGGCCCGGCTGTTTGGGATGAACGCCATCCCCAACGCCGCCGCCGTTCCAGTAGACTTGGCCGCCGACGATCTTGCCAATAGCGCCATCGTGGATACGCTGGATGGTCTCGAGATAGCTCTTCTGGTGGCGCCGCTGCGTGCCCGCGACGACACAGAGCTTCTTCTGTGTCGCCCGGTCAGCGGCCGCCAGGACTGTGCGAATACCCGGGGCGTCGGTGCCGACGGGCTTTTCCATGAAGACGTGCTTGCCAGCTTCGACGGCAGCCTTGAAGTGGGGAGGTCGGAAGCCAGGGTGTGTGGCCAGGATTACCAGGTCGACCCCGCTAGCAATGACCTTCTGATATGCATCCAAGCCAACGAAGCAGCGCTCGTCGCTGACCTGGTACTGCTTGCCCAGGCCCTTGACCGACTCGCGGCATCCTCTCAGACGATCCTCGAACAGATCGCCAAGGGCCCAGATAACGACCCCCGGGTCGGCCTTGGCGCAGTCGTGCGCGGCGCCAGTACCTCGGCCGCCACAGCCGATCAAACCGACCTTGATGGTGTCGGAACCCTGTGCAAAGGCGAAGTTGCCACCCGCCATGAGCGCGGTCATGGCCGCGACGGCGGACGCGCCGAGGAGTTCTCTGCGCGACAGGTCACTCGTGTTGGTGCTCATGTTGCCTCCCTTTCACAATGCGAGACTTTCGTACGGTGCGACAAGCTCAATCGCTGACCACTCTGAAACCCGCGAAGGAGCCATCCGACAACCACCACTTGCTCTTGGGCATCTGTGGATCGCTAGCGTTCCAATCCGGCGTCTGGTAGGCGCGCGCAGCGCTGTGCACCCTGCTGGCGGGATCCCAGTAGCTGCCGCCGCAGAGCACCGGCTTCCCCGCCAGGTCCGTCGCCCACTCCCCCGCATTCCCGAGCATGTCATACAGTCCCCAGGAGTTGGGCTTCTTCTTGGCCACGGTGTGGGTCGTGCTCTGGCTATTGCTCTCGAACCATGCAATGGCGTTCAGTGCAGTAGCTTGCGGCCGGAGTGGCTGAGCAGCGCCAGCACGACAGGCATATTCCCACTCAGCCTCGGTGGGTAGCCTGAACTTGCGGCCTGTGACAAGGCTGAGCCATTTGCAGTACTCGTTGGCCGCGTGATACGTGACGTTGATGACGGGGTAGCCGTTGTGGCCCCAGCCGAGGTCCGGCGGAATATAGGGTTTGCTGGGACGGGCGATGGCGTCTGCTCCCTGGGGCTCGGACGCTGCGCCTGAAGATGCCAGACCGTAGACAAAGGGGTCGTAAGCTTCCCACGTCAGCTCTGTCTTGGCGATCCAGAAGGACTTGACCGGCACAGTGGTAACAGCGCCTTTCTTTCGTGGATCCACTATGGCAATGGTCCCCGCAGGCACTCGTACCATCTCTATCTTGGCCGTAGTGCCTCGAATCTCGACGACAATGGACTTGCGCGGAGCCGCTGGCTGAAGCTTCTTCGGCTGGGGCGACTTAGGCTGGCTCGCGGCCTTTCCCTGAGAAGAACCGGGTGCGCTCTGTAGGCAGAATACTGCGGTCAGTGCTACGATGAGAGGAAGTGTGGCGAGAGCACGGTTCGCTCTCCCGCACGCGGAGGTGTTCATGCGTTCCATCACAGGTTGGGTGTGTCCTCCCGGCTTGGTGCGGATCGTGCCGGGCCTTCTTGCGCTGGTCGGCGGGTTCCCAGGCGGCGATCTGTCACGGTTCCAGTATACCGAAGTGCACATGGGCATGCAAGCCCGCATTGTGGTCTATGCGCAGAAGGAGAAGGCGGCACGCGCCGCTGCTGTTGCGGCCTTTCGGAGGATAGCCAAGCTCGATGCTATCATGAGCGACTACCGGGCCGACAGCGAGCTTCGGCATCTGTGCGAGCGTGCGGGCAAGGGACCCGTGAAGGTTAGCACCGATCTATTCCGTGTGCTGACGAGAGCACAAGAACTGGCGGAGCGGAGCCGCGGGGCCTTCGACGTTACTTGCGGACCGGTCGTTGCTTTGTGGAGGCAGGCGAGGCGTACGCGCAAGCTTCCCACCGAGAAAGACCGGGCGACTGCTCTAGAGCTTGTCGGGTGGCGGAACGTGGTGCTGCATCCTAGCAGGCGCGAGGTGGAGCTGAGGATTCCAGGGATGCGCCTGGACCTGGGAGGCATTGCCAAGGGATTCGCTTGCGATGCTGCTCTCCACGTCCTACGGAAACGGGGTTTGAACAGCGCCATGGTGGAGATGGGTGGCGACATCGCCTTGGGAGATCCGCCGCCGGGCAAGCTCGGATGGGAGATCGAGATACCCAACGCTGCTGACCCCGTGGACCGTTGGCAGCACTTGCGCAATGTGGCAGTCTCGACATCTGGAGACACGGAGCAGTTCGTGGAGATCGGAGGCGTACGCTACTCCCACATCGTGGATCCGCGAACAGGTCTCGGCCTGACCTCGCGGCTGTCGGTGACTGTGATCGCGCCTCGAGGTGAGTTGTCGGATGCACTTTCGACCGCCATCTCTGTTCTTGGCGAGAAAGATGGAGTCGAGTTGGCTCGCAGCTACAAGGTTACCGCCGTGTACACACGACGGGCTGAGTGAAACCCGAAGGTTGCACACACGTAATCCTCCTGGACACCGGGCATGTCAGTCACGCCGATTGACAAGAAGACCATCGAGAAACTCTATAGCAAGAAGGCGTCCGAGCGAGAAGCCGCGCGACGCGAGCTGGAGCGCCTTGGCCCCAACGCTGTGGACGTCCTCTTGGAACTGCTGGAAGACGAGGAGCGTGTCCGCAGGAAGCGCCGCAATATCGGCATTGGCGTGATCGCTGCCGTAGTGTGTCTGATGGTGGTGATGGCGGCGACCCACAGCGGAGCCAACATTGGTTCGTTCACCGGCGTCTTTAGCTCCATAGCAGCGTTGTTCGCCGCGACCGCTGTGCAGAAGAACGCCGCACGCGTGTTAGCGGAGTACGACGACATCCGCGCCGTCGGCCGTATTGCCGAAGCGCTGGAATACGATGACAAGAACGTCGTCGAACAGGCCATGACGGCTCTCACTAGAATGCTCCCTCGCTTGCGCGCATCGGACTCGGAGTTGCTCGGAACCGAACAGCGGCGGATCCTGGACCGGGCGCTACTCAAGAACCGACGTGCCGAGCTCAGCCTGGCAATCCTTTCGGCTTACGAGCAGGTGGGAGACGAGGCATCGGTTTCCGTAGTGGAGCGGGTCGCCTCGGGCGAGGTTCGACGCATTCGGGACCAGCGGATCGCACAGCGAGCCGCGGATGTGCTCCCTGCCATGCGCCTGAGTGCTCGTCGCGTCCGCGACCGCCAGACACTCTTGCGGCCGGCCGATGAGGCCGATGATTCCACATTGCTGCGACCGGCTTCGGGACCTCCTGCTGGCCCGACCGAGACCCTGCTGCGGCCGTTCGAGGACGCATCGTCAGAGGCGACCGCGGATGCTGCGTCCGAGGCGGGAGAAGAGGTGCAACGCTTGGAGCAGGCAACGTAAGCTGGCTCGTCCAAGAGAAGGACAGATACCCGCGGTGGCGAACCTGGAGCCGAGACGCCGCATCGAGACGCAGCCCCATACGCGAGCAAACCTGCTCAGGAGGACGCAATGATAGCCTGCCTCTTACCACTTCTCGTCAATAGCCTCAGCCTGGCGCCTGCACCGCAAGGTCTCTACGTTCGGGACGGAATCATCATGCGGGCAGGCAAGCCGTACCGCGGGATCGGCGTCAACTACTTCAATTGCTTCGCACGCACGCTGCAAGACCCCGGCGATACATCCTACGAACAAGGATTCGCGCAGATGAAGCGGCTTGGGCTTCCCTTCGCGCGCTTCATGTGCGGCGGCTTCTGGCCGGTAGACATGAAGCTCTACCGGGAGAACTCTCGGGAGTACTTCGCGCGCCTGGATCGTGTCGTCCGCTCAGCGGAGAGGAACGGCATCGGGCTCATTCCGTCGCTGTTCTGGAACCTGTGCACCGTGCCGGACATCGTGGGGGAACCGTGCAGCTCGTGGGGCGACCCGAAGTGTCGCACCGTCGCATTCATGCGGCGCTACACGCGTGACGTCGTCCAGCGTTACCGCAATTCTCCAGCCATCTGGGGCTGGGAGTTCGGCAACGAGTACAATCTTGCCGCCGACCTGCCGAATGCCGCAGAGCACAGACCACCGGTCTGGCCTAGCTTAGGCACCGCAGCCAGCCGCTCGGAGAGAGACGAGCTTACGCATACCATGTTCCGCACTGCGTTGCGCGAGTTCGCCATCGAGGTCCGTAAGCATGACCCGCAGCGGATCATCATCTCCGGCAATAGCATCCCCCGGCCCAGCGCGTGGCACCAGATGCACGAGAGATCGTGGACACGGGACACACCTGCGCAGTTCCGGGAGATGCTCCTTGGGGACAATCCAGACCCCATGGACACCCTCTGTATTCACGCCTACGAGCCGGACGACCTTGCGCGACTTGCCGAGTCCATGGTGGCGGCGCGCGAGTCCCACAAGCCGCTGTTCGTGGGTGAGTTCGGTGTGCAGGGTCGCGACACTCCCGAGAACCGCGCCCGTTTCCGACAGGTGCTAGATGCAATGGAAGCCAGCAACGTTCCCTTGGCGGCCCTCTGGGTCTACGACTTCGGCGGCCAGGACAAGACGTGGAACGTTACCTGGGACAACGAACGGGCCTGGCAGTTGGAGTTGGTGGCCCAGCGCCATCGAGCTTGGCAGCGGTCCTCGACGGGTCACTGACCGAAACTGCGGCTCGAGACCTGCGAAGGAGGAACGCGGGGACGGACTCGTGCCGTCCCCGACGTACTGCTCACGAGCTACTGAGACGCGCCTTCGTTCTCTCGGATAATGGCCCGCTCGCCAATCTCGTTCTTGATCGTTAGAAGGCCGTTGTTTTCGGTGACGACCGCGTGGATGATGCCTTGCTTCAGGTGGATAGAAGGTTCTCCTGAGGCAAAGGAGCAGCCTCGGATCTGCAGGCGGCCAGCGTCCACTTCGACCAGGGGGCGGCCAGGGTGGTTTGTCCTACCGCTGCTGAAGTAGCAGTCGTTCAGCGAGAGGAAGCCAGGGCCGTGGCTCACAACATTCTGGATGGCCGGTCCCCAGAAGGCGCAGTTCACCAACCGGACGGAGCCGTTAGCGGTGCTGTTGATCACAATGGAGATCGGATCATCGCCACAGAACGCGACGAACTGGCCGTTGGTGATGAGCAGGCCCATGGGCTGGATGGCGTCCACCACAATGCAGCGCTGGGCGGAATCAGCCCCAATGCCACAGAGCTGCCCATTCATGGCGCCGCTCTTGGTCTGAATGAAACGGTAGCCGATGTTGCAGGGGTAGACGAAGGTGTTCGTCACGTATTCCCAGTCGGTGCGTCCGAAGATGAACGCCTCGCAGTTCCTCCACATGTACTCATACACCTTCTTCCAATCGCCACCGATCTGCGGCGATGACCACCAGTGGCAATGGAACTGGACGTTCTCGATGCGGCCGATGTCTGTACAGAAGTCCACGAGGATACCGCGCCGCAGCACGCAGCCCACAACGCTCCGTATGCGATGGCGGACGTTCGGTTCGGGGCCAATGCGAATGCCGTTGTAGCTGTTGATCAGGGTGACGTTCTCCACCGTGTTGTCGAAATCCGCGAGGTGGAACGTCCAGGGATAGGGGTGGATATCGTCGGGTTTCTGCTCTGGGTAGAAGACCGTCAAACCTGTGACGCACGACGAATGACCCATCTCGAAGAGCGCTGGAGCCTCCTCGTTGTCCCGGCCACCGGTAGCACAGATAACCGTGCCAACCAGTGGCGCGATGGCCATGGGGGACTTCGCGACGCCGGATAGCGTCACGCCCACCGGAACTCGGAGGCTACCAGCCACGAGCCACCGTCCGGCTGGTACGTGCACCTCTCCACCGCCTGCGGCTGCAGCAGCATCCATGGCCTTCTGGATCGCCAGTGTGTCGTCAGTCTTACCGTCACCCGTGGCGCCGTAATCACGTACGTTAAACACTGTAACACCTCCCGTTCCCACTTTCGCCGGAGCCCCAGCTTCCTTGTCCTGCATCGGCCGCATGGATAGAAGCAGCCCGACGGTTATCAACAATCCAATGCCCATAGTGCAGACCTCCTATCGGTTTCGTACATCCTTCGTTTCAGTGTGCGTAGGACTAGCTCCTGCGGCTTCCTGATAGCGGTGTCCATTTGGTGCCGCTGCACATTCGGAAGCCGGTTGTGCGGTATACCGTATGCACGCCGGCGACATCCCACCGCTGCGCGCTTCATTGAGGAGAGGTCCTAATGCACCAGCGACTTTCCCTTGCGTGTCTTGTCGTAGTGTTCACCGTACTTTCCTGGCCCGGGGTTCACGCGGCTGCCCGACACGATGGCACCGCTGCCACGAAGACAGCTCAGAAAGCTGCCGAGGAGAAGAAGGGCCAGGACCTGAAGCTGGACGACCTGTTCCCGCGGAAGTCCTTCTTCGGCAAACGGGCCCGCGGAATGGCTTGGTCGCACGACGACCGCTATCTGGCCTATCTGTGGAACGCATACGATGACAAGGGATACGACCTCTGGCTCTATGACACGAAGGAGAAGAAAGCGAGGCGGCTGACCTCTCCCGAAGTGTTCCTGCCGTTCGACCGGGAGCTCAAAGAGATCATCGAGCGCTACAAGAAGGACAGAGAAGAAGACGAACGGAGGAGGAAGCTATCGGAGGAGGAGCGGAAGAAACTCGAAGAGGAAGATGAGAAGAAGGAGCAAGAGCGGAAGGAGCCTCTCAAGGAGTATGCGGGGGTCGGAGAGTTCGAATGGGCTCACAAAGCCGACGAACTGCTTCTGACCTATCGCGGCGACATCTACCGTTTCGTCATCGGCAAGGAAGCTCCGACACGGCTGACCAAGACGGATGACGGGGAGTCGGGCCTCAAGTACACGCGCGATGACAAGGGCTTCTTCTTCCGTCGCGGCAACGGCATCTTTCGCATGCGGTTCGACAGTCCCGAGATCGTACAGCTCAATCCACCTTTGCCCGATGGCATGCAGATGACGGGCTACCGGCTCTCGCCAGACGAGACGAAGATTCTGCTGACGGCCTACAAGCAGACCGGCAAGGATCGGGAAGTCACCTACCTCACCTATCGCCAACGGTTCGCCGAGGCGAAGACGACGGGGCGTGCGGTGGCGGACGACCCGTTCAACTCGGAACAGCGCGCCTATATCGTAGATCTCAACGATGACCCCAAGGCGACCCTTCTGAACGAGGGCAAGCCATGGGAGATCTGGAAATGGCCTGCCGGTGACGAGCTCGGGCAATTCATCGTCCACGAGGAACCCTGGTCGCCCGATTCGAAGAAGCTCGTCTTTGCCACCTGGAAGCGGAACAAGCGAGAGCTAGAAGTCTGTATCGCCGACGTCACCGAGAAGAAGGTTTCCACCGTCTATCGGACCATCCATGAAGGCGAGCATACTACCCCTGGCATGACGGACCCGTTCTATACCAAGGACGGAAACAAGATTCTTCTCCTCCTGGAACAGAGCGGCTACCGGCATGTCTGGGTGATAGACCCTCTCGTGGCCGGCGCCACGCAGCTCACCCGTGGCGATTTCGAGGTGTACCCGTTGAAGCTTACGGAAGACGGCAAGTGGCTTCTTGCGCGGAGCAGCAAGGAGCATCCGGCACGCTTGAACCTCTATAGAGTGGATCTAGCGGACGGGACGATGACGCGTCTGACCTCGAAGGAGGGGAGTTACAGCGAGGCTGCTCTTAGCCACGACGCGGAGAAGCTTGCCGTCAACTTCGGCTCCTGGCGCTCGCTCACGGAGCTCTATCTCATACCGAAGATCGGCAAGAAGGACGAGCAGGCGATCACCGCCTCGCATCCTGGCACGTTCGAGAAGGTCCACAAGATCGTGGCCGAGCTGTTTTCCTTCAAGAACCGCCACGGGCATACTGTCTACGGCTTCCTGCACAAACCTCTGAACTGGAAGAAGGGGGACAAGCGTCCCCTCATGATCTACACATACGGTGGCCCCCTCGGCACCGGACATTCCGTTGTGGATGGTGCCTTCGGCCACGACTCCTACCTCTTCCCCATGTATCTCGCGTACAAGTACGGCTACCTGTGTGTCACCGTTGATCCTAGGGGATCGTCGGGCTACGGCGCTGTATTCGGCAAGGCCAACTGGGAGCAACCAGGCAAGGCACAGGTGGAGGATCTCGAGGACTGCGTGAAGTACCTGGACGAGACCTATGGGGTAGATCGCAAGAAGGTGGGCGTGAACGGTTGGTCGTTCGGGGGATTCCAGACGCAGATGTGCATGTACACGTCTCCTGATGTGTTCACGCTTGGTATTGCAGGCGCTGGGCCCACAGAGTGGCAGAACTACAACAACTGGTACGCAGGCGGTGTCATCGGTCCAGCGAAGGTCGGAAAGCCAGAGGAGCTGGACAAGTACTCGCTGACGAAGCTCGCCAAGAACCTCAAAGGCGATCTTCTCCTCCTGCATGGTCTGGAGGACACTAACGTCCTGGCTCAGGACACGATCAAAGTCTATCGGGAGCTGCTGAAGGCTGGCAAGGGGCCACTCGTGGAACTGGTGCTGGATCCAACCGGCGGCCATGGCCTCGGAGGTGATATCAAGGGCAAAGAGAAGGCGAAGATCTACGAGAGCTTCATCCTGCGTCGCTGGGAGGGCAAGACGAGAGCCGAAATAGAAGACCTGCAATCGGGCAAGGAGGTCAAGAAGTGAGCGACGAGGAGACCGGGTCCACCCAGGTCGAGAGCAGTCTGACACCGGCAGACCGTGCCGCCGTCCTGGTGGAAGCCCTCCCCTATCTGCGGGCGTTCTATGGCAAGACGCTGGTCATCAAGTACGGTGGCAACGCCATGACGGACGACGCCCTGAAGGCGCAGGTCATGCAGGATGTCGCCCTTCTCCAGTATGTGGGAATCAGACCCATTCTCGTGCACGGGGGAGGACCGGAGATCACTAGCCTCATGAAGCGCCTCGGTCATGAGCCCGCTTTCATCGGTGGGCTTCGCGTGACCGACGATGCAACGATGGAGATCGTCGAGATGGCTCTGGCCGGCAAGACCAACAAGAGCATCGTGGCTATGCTCAACCGGCAGGGCGCTCGTGCCGTAGGTCTCAGCGGCAAGGATGCCGACCTGCTCGTGGCGCGAAAGCTAGTGTCGCCTCGTGGTGACCTGGGCTTCGTGGGTGACATCGCTAGGGTGAATCCCGGTCTTCTCCAACTGCTCAGCGACAACGGGTACCTGCCCGTCATCTGCTCCGTGGCTATCGGTGAAGACGGTGCTACCTACAACGTGAATGCTGATCATGCTGCGGGAGCCGTTGCGGCGGCGGTGGCTGCGGCGAAACTGGTGATCCTCACGGATGTGGACGGCATCTACCGGGAGCCCGGGGATCCGTCCACGCTCGTTAGCGAAATAAATATCGCCCAGGCACGGGCGATGCTCGCTTCAGGTGCCGCCGATCGGGGCATGATTCCCAAGCTCGAAGCGTGCATGACAGCGCTGGAAGCGGGCGTCGAGCGGTGCCACCTCATCGATGGCCGTGTCCCGCACGCGCTCCTCATGGAAGTGTTCACCGATACCGGCATAGGGACGATGATACGGGCCTAGGCAACCTCATCCCACAGGAAAAGAATGCTAGAGAAAGGCAGCGCAACATGAGCACTCCATCACCGTTCGCAGAAGTACCCGCAGCCCCTCCCGATCCCATCCTGGGGCTGACGGAGGCGTTCCTTCAGGACACCAATCCGGGCAAAGTGAACCTCGGCGTGGGCGTGTACCTCGACGAAAGCGGTAAGGTGCCCATACTTCAATGTGTTGCGGAGGCGCAGCGGCGATGGATCGCTCGAGAGGATAGCAAGGGCTACCTCCCCATTGACGGTGTCAAGGCATACAACACTGCTACGAGAGAGTTGGTGCTGGGTAGAGACAGCTCGGCAATCGTGGAGGGACGGGCCGTTACCATCCAGAGCCTCGGTGGCACAGGAGCCCTCCGCATCGGGGCGGAACTGCTCAAACGCTTCTTGCCGGAACGGCCGGTATGGATCAGCACGCCGAGCTGGGAGAATCACCGAGCACTGTTCGAGGCTGCCGGTCACGTGGTTCAGCAGTACCCCTACTACGATCCTCCCACGCACGATCTGGACTTCGGTGCCATGTCCGAGGCTCTGAGGACGATTCCGGCAGGCAGTGTCGTCGTCTTGCATGCATGTTGTCACAACCCAAGTGGCGTAGATCCCACCCGGGAACAGTGGTCGAAGATAAGTGATATTCTGCTGGAGCGGGGACACATACCTTTCTTCGACTTCGCGTACCAAGGTCTGGGCGAAGGACTGGACGAGGACGCCTTCGCTGTACGGTCCTTTGTGGACGCGGGAGGCACATGCCTCGTGGCGAACTCCTACTCCAAGTCGTTCTCCCTGTATCGTGAACGCGTGGGTGGTCTGACCGTTGTGACGCGATCTCCGGACGAAGCAGGCCGTGTGCTGAGCCAGCTCAAGCGCGTAGTAAGGGCCAGTGTCTCGAATCCACCGTCGTTCGGTGGGCATGTGGTCAGCATGATTCTCAACGATCCGGAGCTGTCCGCTCTCTGGCGCGATGAACTCGACGGCATTCGAAGGCGCATACGGCGCATGCGGTCCCTGTTCGTGGCTACGCTCCGCGAAAAGGGCGTGTCCCAAGACTTCAGCTTCATCGAGAGGCAGAAGGGCATGTTCTCGTTCCTGGGGTTGCCTGTGGAGGCGGTCCATCGGCTGAGGAGCGAGTTCGGAGTGTATGCCGTGGATAGCTCCCGCGTCTGCGTGGCCGCCATGAACGAGGCCAACATCGGCAGGATCTGCGAGGCGATACGAGCTGTCGTTCAGACCTAGAAAAGGTGCGTCCTGAAACTGCAGGCGGCGTAGGGAGAGGGGACCGGGCCTTGACCCGTTCGTCACCGGGTGTCTCAGGTGTTCGCGGACGGTGATGAGGGCGAGCATGCATCACGTGCGGTGATGCCAAGCCACATGGGCGATGAATCGCCTGCCTACGACACCGGAGACCAACCTGCGTGAGTCGAGCCCATCCCGCGTGCAGGACTCGTCTCTCAGCCTGACGTTTCATCGTCGGGCTGGCCTAAGACGGCGAGACGTTCATGGCGGACCAAAGGACGTGCATGACATCGTCCTTGTCAATGTCCCCATGCCCACCTCCGAGAATCGGCGACCCGGCGTACATGAGACGGCTCGCGTCAATGTTCAGCATGCGGCAGCCATGTGCTTGCGTGCTCGGGCGTAGCGGGGGCGGCAGGACGAGCATGGGAGGCATCGTGTGGTGCTCTGCCACGAAATCGCCACATAGCCCCACACTCCCCGCGGCTTGCCGGCCGAGGCTGGCAAGGGGATACCAGAAGCTGTTGGCGGTATCGTAGCGCGTGTAGATGGCTGTAACCGCTCCTCTCACATTCTTCCGCAGCGTCGTCTCACGTTCATACCAGTTCGCCGCGAGTGCTCCGTTGAGGAGAGTTACCGTCTGTAGTGTTCCGCCGAACTGGCCCGAATGGGCCAGCATGCGCGCCGCGTTGGATACTACCACGCCGCCGAAGCTATGCCCAGCGAGATGGAGTTGGGCATTCGCAAGTTGCGGGCATGCCGTGAAGAGCTCCGTCAGGGCTTCAGCAAGTTCCACTCCGGTGCTAACGCCACGGTGCTGCATGTCATAGTAGGCGAGCTGACAGTCTACAGCATCAGCCAGGTTGACGGCACGGCTATCCAGGGCGATGGCACTCCGCAACATCTGCAGCGGCAGTCGAGCGAACCGAGCGAGCGCCAGCCCTACGTTCAGCGTGAACGCCCGCGCATACGGCTTGTCTCGTAGCCCCACCCGCTCGTCGGAGACGAGGCGCAGCCACTGAAGTAGGTTTCCCAGCCACAGGGAGGAAAGAAGAAGCCCGGCGAGACTCAGCATCAACAGAGGCAGGGCGCAGAGAACCTGCAGATACAACCACGGCACAACGGCCAGCCACGGGATACCTGAAGCAGGCTTACCGGCCGCGAACAGGCCATGCCACAGTCCCACCACCCACAAGAGCAGGCAGGAGACGAGGGCGAATACGATGGTGGCGGCCACGTGCTCCCAGGCAGCGGCGGGAGTCCACGAGACCTTAGCGGGGAGGTCCCGGACTACCGGCAACGCCATCGCCCGTCTGCCGACGTACCTCCAACCCTGGACGACGGCCTCCCGCATAGTACCCGTGCGGTAGACCATGAGCGCCGCGCTGCCCGATCTTCCGGGTTGCATCGGTAGCACCTGCGCGACGCGGTAGCCTGGCAGGGGAAGGTTGACCAACAGACCGAGGAGTGTAAGCGCTGGAACGACGGAGAGAACGAAGGATAGGAGGCGGCGTGGCCCGTGGAAGAGCCGCAGGAATGGCGTGGCGGGCTCCGTCTGGCTCAGCAGTACGCGTCGCGCAGGACTGCCCGTGTAGCAGCACCACAGCGCTGCCACCTTACGATCGAGCGTCGAGCCGGGGTTCGCTCTCAGGTCGTACCTCTTCTCCAGTATCTCGGCGAGCCCTCGGGCTTCGGCGTCGAATTCAGGTCCCGACGCCTCAGTGTCTGGCGCCGAAAGCGTCGAGAGGAGATCGAACATCAGTTCGAAGTCCCGATCGAACATTGGCTCGCCGACCGAAGGATCCAGGGGCAGGAAGGTTCGCCGGGCGTTTTCCATGAAGCTTTGCTTACTCCGCCGACCATCCTTATCGATCCAGAGGTTCTCTCCGGGATCCGAGTGCCAATGGACTGCGATGAACAGGGGATGGAATGGCTCTGGCGGGTCTATGGCCCCGCGACCCATGAGCCTGGCGAGTCTGGCGATAATGCGGTCGTAGGCCGCCATGGCGCTGAAGAAGTTCCGGTGCCAGCCGTGGCTCAGCACGTAAACGTGGGTCACGGGCACATCGGATTGCGCCAACCACTGCCTGATTCGCTGGACAACGCCTTGGCGGAGCGGTCGGCGGTCTTTGCCCAACAGCGGCAAGAGGAAGAACGGGCGCCGGGCACGGAGATCGGCAGGGCGGTCCGGGCCGACTAGGAACGGATTGTCAGAACCACTTGTCGGCACTGCAAAGAGACGAGGAGCATACCACGGCATCGTCGGAGCCTTCCTTTCTCAGCCCTCGTGGGCGCCTACCTGGTGGTGCGGAACGGCAAGGGACCGCCGATGCGCTGGCGATCTGGCAATAGCTGGAGCTAGCAGTGCTGGCCTAAGACTCCCGCTCGAAAACTAGCGTTACCAGGTCGAGACCGATCGCCCTCCCGTCCGCACCAGCGCGCAGCTTCAGCATGATGGGGTTGGCTCCCTGGCGGAGCTTAGCGGAACCAAGCGTAACCCACCGTACCTCAGGCGCCGGGGTATGCATGTCCACAGCCTTGCCTAGGGGCGTCTCGTCCTTGTACCACTGGACGATGCCCACCTCAGGCCCGACTATGACCTCGGCCGTGAGCCGGTATCGCCCGTCTGCTGGGATGTCGCACAGGGCCTCCAAGAAGTGCTCGCCAAACACGTCGCTGCCCTCGGCACGCACGGACATAGCGCGAACATCCCGCTGGCCTACGCGCGCCACGTGCTTGCGAACCACGGCGCCCTGAAGGGAGAAAGCCTGTAGCGGTACGTTCCAGCCAGTGGCGAAGACCACTTTCGGAGGATCGGTGACGCCCCGCGCTGCGACCGGCGGAAGACTGCCCGCGTCCTGGGGAGGGCGGTCGGCATAGAGGTAGGCGACTCCGACGTAGTCGGTGACCAGGTCGTTCCGTTCGGGCGCATGCTCGATGGCGAAATGCAGGCTCTTGTGATAGACGTAGGGGTCAGGCACCATGAACCGATAGCCTGCGCTGCGACCCAAGTGCTTCTTGTAGTCCAGACATCCACTTAGCGGCAGCGAGCGTCGGCCATCCCAGCGGCCCGGCACGTCGTACCAGCCCCCATTGAAGAAATCCTCGGAACCCGTACCATGTATCGCCAACTTGCCGTCAATCGTAGCCTGGTCGTCCCCTTCGAAGAAAGGCGTCGAACCCGGTTCGGCGCCTTGGGCCTGTAGCGTCACGCCGATCAGGTGGCCATGGCCTTCGGCTCTCACGAACGTGAAAGGCTCACCGATGATGGTCGGATTCTCCCGCCGCCATACCGCGTAGAATCGCCCTTCGGTCGACAGGCGCGGAGCCTCGGCCCATAGGACCTCTGCCTCGACGGGGATGGCCGGTCCGGAGGTTCGTTCGGAAACCAGCTCTACTTTGGCGGACCGGTCGAAAGGCATGGGCAGGTAGCAGTAGTCCACGTTGGCATCGGTTCCGATGAAGAGCGAACGCATGGCCGGCTCTCCCCAAGAAGCTCCGAAGAAGTCGCCAGCAGGGCACAGCACAGCAGGCGACCGAGCACCATCGAAGGTGATGCGCAGCACGATGGCGCGATCCTTGCCGGCGAGCGCATCAGCAGGCGAGAGGCGAAGACCAACGATCCGTCCACCACGTTTGATATCGAACAGACGCAATACCGCCCCTGGGGCCAGCGACCGACTCGCGCGAACGACCTTGACCGCCGTATCGGGCGGAACCATGTACCTGCTGATATCCTTGCCCGCTTTGTCGAGCAGCTCGCATGCGGTCGTGCCATCGGCAGCGGCATCGGGAGTCCAACTGGAGATGGCGTTACCCGCGGGCAGCGTCGCGTAGTTGATCTGGAAGAAGTTCATGACAGGGCCGCGGTATGCGATCTTCAACGACTTGGCATACGGGATGGGCACGTACGAGTAGAAGCCGCCGACCCCGTGGCCTACGAGGGGCTCGGGAAAACCGGGCACCTTCCCGAGGAAGAGGTCACGGAACCCTACCTGCAGCCGTGGGGTAGCTTCTCCGTCGAACGTGAACTCGATGGGCAAGTCGGTCGGTGTGGGTGTGTGGAAGCGCTGGAGGATGCCTGGTCCGCGCAGCTCGGCGATGACGAGGGCGTCTCCTTCCTTGCGGATGAAGGAGTACTTGCCAGAGAAGCCGTCATCGTTGCCGCCCGTCCGGTCGTAGCTGGATTCTCCGGCGACCGTTACGGATCGTAGTTGCGGCAATAGGTAGGGGCGAGCCAGGTTGTCGTAGGCTCCCGGGCCGGCATCCGCTGTGAATGGCCCAGCAACGGTAAGGCAGAGAAGGAATAGCACGATCGGTGGTCCTCGGTTTCGTTGTAGTACGCTCTGTTCACAAAGATCCAGTCCATTCCCTGTATGTGCTGGGCCCTAGGCACTACTTGCGAAGTCTACTCTGCCCTGCAGCCCCCTTCATGTACTCCTTCATCGGTTTGCCATCGAGGGTAGGATTGGACTTGAGCGTCTCGATGTCCAGGAGGAACCAACCCTTCGGCGTCCGAGCCCAGGTGTCCCGCGTCATGCCGCTGTCGGCAAGTTTCACCATCTTGCCGGGCTGCGTCTGAATCAGGCCTTGATAGGTGTAGGCGTTCTGGACCACAATCCTATCGCCTTTCACGGCCAGTTTCGCGATACTCATCTTGACCGCGGTCATCTTCTTGACCATGGCGAGGTTCATCCCTACCTGGACGCGCACCTTCTGGGCGTCGGCGACTTTCTCGCCAGGCTTGGCGGTTCCAGGCGGAGCGAACAGAGCCATGAACCCTTCGATGTTTCGATCCAGGAATGCCTTACGCATTTGCGCGTAGCGTGGAGCCAACGCCTTCCGTGCTGCCGCTTCACTCAGCGGTGCCGCAGTGGCTCGCATACTCAGCAAGCCCAACGTCAAGGTTACGATGATGGCCGGTGTCTTCAATGCAATCTCCTCATGCATGGTGTTCGGGGTGGTCGGTGGCAGGCGTGTGGTCGTGCATGATGCCTGCACGGTGCATCTTGTTATGCATCTCACGAAAGGCTGCGGTCAGCGTTAGCCGCATTCGCTTGTAAGCGGTGTCTTCCGCGCGCGTGCCAAGCGTGTCAATGTAGGCCAGGGCGCCCTCGATCTGGTGCAGGATGGTCAGTGCATCGGCGGCCGAGAAGAACTGCGTTCCTTCCACCTCTACCATGACGGGCGACGAATGGGCAGCGATCATCTCGGGTCTGTCGGCGTAATGACCTCGCACCAGCAGGGCGATCCAAGAACTCCGGCTCACCTTCACCGACCACGAGCCGGTGTCCTCCCTGGCTCGAATGCGCTTTTCCTTGACGATCTCCCCGTTCATTACCAGTTGAACGCGCGACATAGGTACTGTAACGCTCGCGAGCTTCCATTCCACGCCCAGGGTACCGCCTCGGCGACCCAAATGGATTCTGGAACCAGGTTCCTTGCCCTCGACAGTGAACTCCATGAGGGGGCCGTAGGTGGCGAACGTATTGCCAGCGCGGATCGCCTCTTTCCATGTCTCATAGGTGAACGGTTTTCCGTCGGGCAGTTTCGCGTACGTGCGTATGGCGCCCACGGCTGTCGTCGCGGTCATCTTGTCGGTACCGCCTACAGCCGGCACGAAGTAGCCGTTGTTCAGGTAGCGGTACCAGTCGGAGAGGGAGTAGGGATCTATGCCTGCATAGAGGTTGGACCAGGCTGTCATCTCCACTCCGTCAATGACCCCGCTAATGATGGCGGCGGCGTTCTCGGCTCTGGGGAATGGGAAGTGGGGGAGGATCACGATACCGCCCTGCTTGCGGCACTGCCGGGCCCATTCGGTTAGCAGTACATCCACTGGATCGCCCAGCGCAGCCTCATCCGGACCTCCGACTGTCATGGGGGCGATGATGGAGCCGTTGTAGCCCAACAGGGAGATGTGGCCGAGGACATGCTGGCGATTCTCCGTGCCCACACGGACGAGGTACTCGCCATCGCCCCCGCACTCCCTGGAGCCGTGGGTGAGCTTCCCATCGAAGTCGCCCACGTTCGTCATGAGCTCTCCCCACTGGCTGGCCAGGAGATTGACGACGTTCACTCCCTCGGCTGCGCCTTCGAGATGTGCGCTCGTTGGCGAAAGGAAATGAACATGGGTGTCGGCGGTCACCCAACCCTTCTCGCGCCAGGGGAGGACCTTCTCGATAGTGAGCGTGATCTCTTTCGTACCGCGTGAGACGGCGACAACCTTGCGGACTGGCGCGATCTCGAAGCCCTTGCTGACCTCGATGTAGACGCGGCCTAGGGGGAGAAGCATGGTCGTTTCCCCGGAGATATAGGTGCAGTTGTGGGCCTGGGGATTGATATAGTCCACGCTCCAGTCCTCGTACCAGTGCACGTTGGGGATCCTATGGCGATCCACAGGCGCCAGGTACTCGCCCGCCTCACCGTGGACATGTAGCTTGACCGGCACGGGTTTGCCCGAGCCTTTCTCGAGGACCCGCAGCCGCACGCGCTGAGTGGAAGGGGAAATAGGGGAGAATGGACCGTTCGCGGCCGCTCCCCGCTCGACGTCTTGCACGGGTATGGTGTCGCCGTTCGGCAGGTGGAATCGTGCGTCGGGATGGGACGTGTACTCCACGATAATCTCGTTCGTCCGTACCTCGGGTGGTTGATTGTTGTAGGATCTCGACCAAGAATCGTTAGGATAGACGGTTCGAGGCAGTGCCGAAATCACCTGACCGAGATCCAACTGAATATGCCGCGATAGCCCATCGCTGGTAAGATGCGGGTCGAAGCGCTCTCCTTCCGGCAGTCTCAGGAGCGCTTTGCGCCTGGTGCGCCAGCGAAGCGGCATGTCGGTGCAACGTCCGGCCGTGACGGCCGAGAGAACGATGCGTGCGCCCGCTGGCTCCACGCGCAGACCCACGACTGGCACGGTGGGCTTCGGGTTTGGCCAGGCCCAGAGCCAGCTCGTCCATGGTCCCATGTCTGGCATGGCCGCGCGCGTTTGGGACCAGCCCCACTGGACGCCAGGTCGGGGATGGTCTGTGAGAGGCTCGATGGCGAAGGGTTTGCGGTGAGCCACTGCTTCGAAACAGCACTGTCCCCAGCCTCGTTGGAACATACCGATCTGGTGCTGATGCAGAATGCGTACTCGCTCTTCGGTCCCGTCGGCGTAGAGGAAGACGTAGTCAGCGGCATGCTCGCGCAGCAGGGCGGGCCCTTTGGGCGCCGGATAGAGGCCGTCGGGTCGTCGTTCAAGGGGCCGCAGGTCGGCAGTATGGAGAATGACTAGCCAGGGCGCGGTAGTGGCTTCCCAGCGTGTATCCACCGATTCACCGTTCGCAAGAACCCACCGTGAGGCGTCGAAGGGTATGCCCCAGCAGATGCAATGTCCCGATGGAGCCGCGGCGATGTTCTGAGCCATTTGCGGCGTAGCGGACGCGAGGTCGAGGTTCTCGACAGGAGTGCCAGATGATAGAGTGATGGGCGCGAATAGTGGCGAAGCAGGGCCGTCTATGGAGGAACTCATGGCGCTAAGCTCCTTTCGTGTGCCATCCGAAGGGCGTCTCGAGTACGCTGTGGCCACGGTTGCCAGCTCGAGCAACTCACGCCGCGTGAGCCGGTCCGCTCTTCGTGCCATGCCCATCGTTTCGCCGGGCATCATAACCCTTCCTTCCGTCGGTTCCGCCGGACCGCGGTATGATGAAGGCATGGGGCGACCTAAGTGGAGAGAACTGGGACCGTGCCCGGTGGAGGACGAGGACGGGTTCGTGGAGTTCCTCGATGCGGCGGGCATCTGCCTCTGGCGACCGCTAGAGACGCTGGACTTCCCGAATCTGGCCGAGAAGATGGACCTCGCCAAGCCGGACGACATCTGGGATACGTGGTTCTGGAAGGATGATCTTCACGAAGCGAAGCGCCTCTACTACGGCAAGCTGCTCGGCGGCCGACCGACGTTCGTGGCCATGGGTTTCCTTCCGGCGGTCATCGCCGCCCTGGGCGATGTGGATCCCTATACGTTTCACGAGCGTGGTACCTTGACCGCCGAGGCGCTCCGTGTCTACGAAGCGCTCGTTCGGCATCGGCAACTCACCACCGGCGAGCTGCGACGAGAAGCGGGCCTTGCGTCTCCCTCCAGCCGTCCGGCATTCGATCGAGCGGTCACATCGCTGTGCGCTCTGTTCCAGATCTGCAAGACGGGCATCACCGGACGTACACGCGGCACGTACGGGTACCGCTGGGGACTGGTAGAGGATTGGATCCCGGAGGTCCTTGCCCAAGCGGCCAGGCTCCGGCCTCACGATGCCGCCCGTACTGTGGCCGAACGGTTGCGGAGCCTGGGCGTGCAGATGAAGCCCCTCGACTGGCGGCGCCTGTTCGGCTGGGACCAGGAAGTGATCGAGGCCGTCGTCAGAGGCTAGGCACGAAAAAGACCGGGGTGGGCTGCCCGGAAATCAGTGGGTTTCCCACCCCGGCTTCATGGTTGGATGGGGCCGAGAGACGATGTTGCGAAGGGCGTGGGCCATGAGGGTGACCGTCATGTGTCGGTACCAGGCCTCCCACGACCTACCGCTGAAGCGGTCGAGCCCACCCACGCGGCGTGCTTCGCGCAGGTTGATGGCCGTCCGTCGAGCGGATTCCGTGGCTCTGGAGATCTGCTCCAGAGCAGACCCTTCCCTGACGAATGCCAGGTAGAGGTCCGTGGCGCCAGAGTCCCACGTGAGACGGCGTGCCACGAGCCAACGTTCCCAACCAGTGGGTACGCTGGAGCGAACCTGGATACTACCCCAGGCTTCGCCTCGAGCGGCTGCACCGGATTCGGGCGCTGGAAGCCACGCTTCCTTCGGCCAGACACTCACGACGGCATCAGCTCGCAGACTTGTCGAGCCTACGCGGATGACTTCCCGACCTGGTATGCCGAGGAGGTACGATTCCTGCCGCTCCTCCAGCCAGAGGCGAAGACCGGCATCTGCGCCGAACGTCGCGCCGCCCACGATACAGCCATGGGGCACCTCGGCTTCCAGGGCCCGTTCCAGCATGCGCCGTGCCATCTGTGGCAGCGTCGCGTAGGTCACCTGAGGAGGCATGCCAGCGGCCAGGCGGAGCTTCTCCCGCTCGGTCCAGCACCGCGGCAGGAATAGCTCGCGGTCCAGATAGCCTTCCCCCTGTGGCCCAGCATAGGCCAGGAAGACGCCGGTCTGGCGGTGCTCGATGCGGCCCAGGTCGTAGTCGGCGTGACGCTGGGTGCCGACGTACCCGCTGCTTTCCTTGATGAACTCTGCCTCCAGGAGGACCAGGACGCCGTCGGGCGATGCCAGGTGATCTAGCACCTGTCTTCGGAGGGCTGCCCTGGCCTCCTCCTGATCCCATCTCGGCGCCCGCGGCATGAGGTCCCGGTCTCCCTGCGGATCCGGCCTGGACCTGTCGCCGGGGACGTAAAGCTCCTCTTCAGCACGGCTCCAGCCGTGCCCGTATACGATTCCCATACGATTGACTCGCTGTAATAGGGTGGTTACGGATTGACGGTGAGAGTGCCCTGAGCCTGTCCTCCATTGCAGCTAGCAGTCACGGTGGTCTGGACGGATCCCGACACCGAGACGGTGTTCAGAGTGAAGGTGACGCTGTCATAGCCCACGGGAACGACGACGCTGCTGGGGAAGTCGCTGTAGACTTCGGGATGGTCGGTTTCGAGGTTGACGACCTGATCCTCACCCTCCACGGTCCCGCTGAGCGTGATCGTGCACTGGGCGCTGTCCCCACCCGTCACGGCGCTAGGGTCGATGACGTTGCCGGTGGGAATGACGATTGGATTGGGCCTGCCAATGGCCAAGGTCGCAGGATCAGCGCAGGCGAAAGCCGCGAACAGGGCCGCCAGGGCGACCAAGACGATGCAGTGCGTTCGGGTGATCATGGATGGATCCTCCTGTCTCTTGATTGTGAACATCTGGCGCTAGTGTACGGACCGGACGTTCAGGCAGCGTTCACCGGACCTGCCGATTTTGGGAAACGTGCATTAAACGGAGACGCCAGATCGAGGGCAGGATACGAAGACAGGGGTCAGGCGAAGGTGCACCTCCCGCTGAGGGAAGCCGGACCACCATTCCGGTTCGATGACCGGCTGTCAGGCGTGACCGGAAGGCGGAGGCTCAGGTGGTTGTCGGTAAGACGGCGGTGTCGGTGACGAGGTGGACCACGTCCTCCAGGCTCATGGCGGCGCCTTCGGCCCAGGCGGCATGGAACTCAGCATCGGGAAGCGAATTCTGGATCGTGGCGATGGTATCCGCCAGTCCCTCCGCTTCTGCGGCGCTGGCTGGCTGTCCAGAGCGCTCCTGGATGGCTGCTGCGCATCCAGCGAGCAATGCGGCCTGACGATGACGCCCGACGTAGGCGGCAACTGCCGCGAGCTGGCGGAGAACGCGTGCCGAGTGAGGGAGATCGCCGCACATGACAAGTCCGGGAAGCGCATCGCCGTATCTGCACCACGCAGCATCTGCGTCTTCTTCCTCGGCGGCAATGTCTCCGAGATTTGCCCTGGCAAGAGACGCCGCCCATCGGTCACCTCTGGCCTCGTGGAGCTGCAGAGCCCGTTCGGTGAGCCGCTTAGCCGACGCAGCGTCGCCTCGCATCAGAAGCAGCGTGGCGTAGTTCGTGAGGAGATCGGCCGTCAGGCGGTCGCTGGAATCTGCCGTCAAAGGCATAGCCTCCTCATAGACAGCAGCAGCCCCGGCCAGGTCGCCTGCTGCCTGCTTGGCCAGTGCGAGATTATTGAGGGCCACCAGGAGGCCACGCTCATCACCGATCTCGCGCCAGAGGGCCACGCTTCGCTCTGCAAGGGAGAGTGAGGTCTTCGTGTCTCCTGCCGCCATGGCTGCGACACCAGCGAATCCCGTAAGCTCCGCCACCGCTGCCCGGCCGCCGTGTTGTTCCGCGGTCTTGGAGGCTAATGTCAGCAGGCGGCGGGCCTCCGACCAGTGGCCTCGAATGGTCCAGTAGGGGAAGACATGACGCGCCATGCGGAGACCGTCCGCGGGGTTGTGTTCCAACGACCATTCCAGCGCGGCGCGAAGATTGCCATTCTCCCGCTGCATGCGGTCCAGCCATTCCGATTGGGAGCCGGCGCGGAGATGCGGGTACGCCTCTTCCGCCAGCGCCCCGAAGTACGTCGCGTGCCGGTTGGCCAGGAATGGCCGGTCGGCCTCGTCCAGCTTCTCTCGCGCGAACTCCCGGAGCACCTCCAGCATGCCGTAGCGCGTCTCGTCGCTGGTCCGGTCAGCGGTAACCATGGAGCGGGTTCGTAGCTCCGCCATGATATGGAGTCCGTTCCTTACCCCGCAGACCTTGTCCAGCGCTTCCAGCGTCCATCCTCCGTGGAACACGGACACCATGCCGTAGATGCGCTGCAGCTCGGGCGTTAGCAGACGGTAACTCCACTCCATGGACGCCAGCAGGCTCGCCTGCCTCGCAGGCAAGCCGACCCGTCGGCCAACGAGCAGATCGAACTTGTTGGCGAGACGGGCTACCATCTGGGCCAGGGTGAGGTCGGCGGCCCATCCAGCGGCGAGCTCCAGGGAGAGAGGCAGCCCTTCCAGCTCTCGGCAGAGCCTGACGATATCAGCCGCGTTCCGGGGGGTCACGCGCAGGTCGCAAGCCACCTCCGCTGCTCTGTCCACGAATAGCTGGACGGACGGATAGCGCAAGAGCGCTTCTGGCGAATCGGGACCTTCGGGCACGGGTAGCGGATCCAGCGGCAACTGCCGTTCGCCCATGATCTCCAGCGCATGGCGCGACGTGGCCAGTACGCACAGCGTCGGCACGTTCTCGAGCAACCGCAGGATCACGTCGGTGGCCCCTGTCGCGACCTGCTCGACATTGTCGAAAATGAGAAGCCAGGGCTCGGTGGACAGGAACTGCTCGACCTGGGTGAGAACCTCGATGCCCTGGGCCACGCTCATACCGAGAACGCTAGCCAGCCTGGGCGGAATCTCATCGCCCGCAACCAGCTCGGCCAGGGGAATGAAGGCCACGTGACGTTCCCCTGTCTCGCTGTAGCGTCGGCCAAACTCCACCGATAGGCGCGTCTTGCCGATGCCTCCCATACCGGTGATGGTGATGAGCCTGTGTTCACCGCTGCGAACGATGGCTTCCAGCTCGGCAAGCTCCGTTTCCCGTCCGAAGAACCGCGTCAGGGGCTTGGGCAGCGGTACCGTCCTGGGGCGAACCGCTGGTGGACGGCCGGACGCTCGCGACAGGTAATGATCGGGGGTCACGGCAGGTGGTTGCTCGACGGGTACAGGCTGGATGGGCGCTCTGCCGACAAGCGGCGTCGGGGGTCTCGACGGTTGCATCTGGGACGGTACAGGACGACGCCGACCGGACGCGGCTACGGCATCTTCGTAGAGCTTCCGGACTTGGCCCGGAGGCGAGCCCATATCCTCCTCGGCGTAGAGACGCTCGATGCGCTCGTAGCGCTGCAGCACCTCATCGTGTCTGCCGGCGAGCGTGAGGAGGTTCATCAACTCGCACTGAGCATCTTCGTCGTACGGATTCTCGTCTGCCTTGCGCCTGGCGACCTTGATGGCGGTGTCCAGGTCCTGCGTGTCCTTGAGCAGGTCTGACAGCTCCTGGAGGGCATCCATGAACTCCGCGGCCAGGCGATGCCGTTCCTCTTCGATGAAGTCCTCGTAGTGGCCTGGCATCAGCTCACCGTCGTAGACATCGAGGGCCGCGAGAAGATTCGCCTGGCGCTCCTCACGCGTCATGTCAGGACGTCTCTTGAGGAGCCTCCGAAAGTCCACGACGTCGCAAGTGACGATCTCGGGATTGAGCGCAATCTTGGAGCGGCCCACGTTCGACAGAACCGAGCCGCGGACAACGCCTAGAGGTTCGAGTTGCTGGCGGAGGGAGTTGATGGCGACCCGAAGGTTAACGGATGCGGCTTCGATCTCGCTGTCTGGCCAAAGCATGTCCGCGAGCTGCTCGCGGGAGCAGGAGGAGCCCAGATGCCAACCGAGGTACGCCAGCATGGCCTCCATCTTCGCCGTCCTGCAACGCTCGTAACGGACGTCGCCGTTGGACAGTTCGAAGGTACCGAGGAGTCGGAGCCTCCATGGCTGGATCACGGACCCGCACCTCCGCTACAGAGAGCCGCGGCATATCCTGGGACCTGCAAGTACAACGCACAGGACCCAAACAGGGAGTCTGCCTGCTGCCTGCTGATACCCATGGGCCGTGTCGCCCTGCCACGCAAAGGGAAACCTACTTATCCCTATAATACATGATATTTTGGGGAAAGATACTGGCGGCAAGGCTCGACGTGGTCCGCCATGGTCGGCGTGTACTGCAGCACCCTGCCACCCATGTCAACGTAGGGGCAGGCCCCTGTGCCTGCCCCCTCTGCTGGGCGGCCACGGGGGCCGCCCCTACGGACGGCATGGGTTTCTGAGCGGTGGCGAATGCCGCACCGACCGCCCAGGGCGGCGGATTCCACGGTGGATTCCATGAAAGGCGTTCACCGCCCCTTCCGCCGCGATCGTATGCGGTAGAGACGCTCGGTGAGCCCGCCATCGCGTTCGAAGGCCTCGGCCTGCGCCGCCAACTGCCGCTCCAGCAGCGCCATTGCCACGCCCACCAGCACATGTGCCGCATTCGCCGCGAGCTCTTCGTAGGAGGGGCGAGGGCTGGGAGTTATGGACGGCATGGACTCCATGGACGGTCCATCCTGTTCGTCCTCTCCATCCCGTCCATCTGGTCCATGCCGTCTATCCTGCCCATCTCGTCCATACCTCGCCCTGACCTCCCGAATCCACCCCACCACCTCTTCGGCGCTCCGACAGCGCCGCGCGACGAGCTCCTTCCTTCGAGGGTCATCGGGAGCCCACAGCGGGAGGCCGCGTTGTCGCAGAAAGTCCTCGTAGTCCAGCCGCAGTTCCTCCAGACTGGCCCGTGCCACATTCGTAAGCTTCAGCTCCATCTTCTTCGAGGTGCCGCTGGCCACGCTCCCTTCGGCGATGTTCTGCACTCCCGAGCGGGCCGCCTGGACCATCTGGTCGTGGGTCCGGCTCCGACGATCCACCAGGCGGTCGCAGAACAGGACGGTGAAATCGTAGGCGAGTTGGGCCACCTGGAAGCTCTTCAGCCGCCGGAAGCCCCCATGTTTAGGAATCAGCCCCTCCTCCTCGTCGCCACGACCACCCCTGTCCCGATGTCCCTCCCGTCCCTCAACGCCCATCATAGAACCCCCTCCACCAACCGACCAATCCGACCGACCTGCGCCGTCTGGCCAGACTGCAACGTTCACCTCCGAAGCCTCAGGAAACAACTCCGTTCCTCCTGGCTATCAAGGCAAAAGCGTCAAGTAGGCAAAGATCCTCTCCAGTCCTCAATCTACCCCGGACCTGCGCGATGGCCAGCCTCGACCGTCCTCGGTCCTTCGTGCGATTGTGCGGCGTACTGTTCAGGAAACGTTACATAGCGTTACATGTAATGTATCCTGTCGCGGTATTCCTCCAGCAAACGCGCGTTGAACGCATCGCCCCCGTCCAGGTTCGCGCTCATGAACACGGGCGGTTCGATGCCAGCCGCCACGAGGCGTGCGACTACCTCCGTTACAAGAGCGTTTACAACGGCGCATCCTAGCACCGTGGATAGAGGACCGACGGGTTGGGGAAAGCCGGGAATCTGCACGGCGGCGTCGCCCAGGGGAGCTCCGTTGTCCAGGACGATGTCGCAAAGATCCACCAGCTTCTTGCCCGAAGAGTGCCGGCTGCTCACGCCCGACGTGTAGGCGAGCGATGTCACGCCGATAACGGTCATACCGTTAGCGCGGGCCTCCAATGCCATGTCTATGGCCACGGCATTGCGGCCGGACGTCGAAGCGATGAGGAGGACATCGCCAGCTTGTACCGGCGCCGAACGGAGCAACTCCTTGCCGAGACCCTCCACTCGCTCCAGCCTGGAGGTGAGGGTCATGGGACGGACCAGCAGGTTCATTCCGTGCGGATAGATGGGGTTCACCAGCATGAGGCCACCTGTGCGATAGACCATCTCCTCGGCAACGATGAACGAATGGCTGGCGCCGAAGGCGTAGAGGGCGCGACCATTCCGAATGGCACTGCAGACGGTGTCGGCCGCCCTGGCGATGTTCTCCTCTTGCTCGGAGGCTATGCGCCCCAGCGCCTCGGAGACCGCCATGAAGTATGCCTGTGCAGACACGCAGGTATCTCCTTTCTCTCAGGAACGCGACGATACGTGACGAGCAGACCTTACCTCACACCGAACTAGTACCCGGCCTGTCCGCCGAAGGATGGGCGCGACTGGGCGACGAATGATGCAGCATGAGCATGTCCAAGCCGGATCCTGTGCGGCGTGCGAGCTTCGATGCCGACCCGGAGCTTTACGCACGCGCACGGCCGGGTTACCCGGATGTCGTGTTCGACCTGATCGTAGAGTATGCCGGAGTCGGGCCAGGGTCTCGCGCCCTGGAGATCGGCTGCGGACCGGGCCAGGCAACGTTGCCTATGCTACGGCGCGGGCTGAAGATCACTGCCGTGGAGATCGGCGAGAACATGGCGCGCTACGCAGCCCAGCGGCTGGCAGGGGAACAAGTCCAGATCGTGTGCACTCCGTTCGAGGAGTACTCGCTGCCCTGCGAGCCGTTCGACCTCGTGTATTCGGCCAGCGCCTTTCACTGGATCACGCCCGAGGTCCGCTGGACGAAGTGTGGGCAGGCCCTCCGACCTGGCGGCGCTCTGGCGCTGTTCTGGAACCGTCAGGTGCGCTGCGATTCCGACGAGGGCTTTGCAGAGGCCGTCCAGGCCGTCTACAAGCAGTACGCGCCTCGTCTGGCAACTGACTGGCACGGTCTGCCGGACCCTTCCAGCGTGGACATGAGCTGGCAGGAGGAAATGGAAGCTTCCGGGCTGTTCGGCGATGTGGAGCTGCGCATGGTGCCATGGACGACCACATTCACGGCCGACGAGTTCGTGGACCTTCTGGCGACGTATTCGGAACACGCGATTCTGCCTCCGGACCAGAAGCAGAGCCTTCTGGCGGGCGTACATGCCTTGGTCGAGGACCGTTTCGGCGGCCGGGTACGTCGTGCGTGGAACACCGTGGTATACCTGGGTCGCAAACACATACGCTAAGCGACGGAATCGTGCCATAACAAGACAGCCGCAGTTGTACCTGTGCGGTCGCCTTGCACGACACTCATAAGGAGGACGAAATGGCAACGTTCGTCATGGTCGGCAAGTACGGCGCGGGAGCGTTGGGCGCCATCAGCGCCAAGCGCACCGAGGCAGCGAAGAAGATCATCGAAGGCAACGGCGGGAAGCTGCAGGCGGGTTACGCCACCCTCGGCGAGGACGATGTCCTGCTGATCGTGGATCTCCCCACCATCGAAGCGGCCATCAAGACGTCCGTGGCACTGTCCAAGGAGCTGGGAATAAGCTTCAACACATCGCCTGCCGTGCCGGTGGACGTGTTCGACAAGCTCGTCGGCTAGTCGCCATCAGCTTTCCTGCGATCACGCAACGGCATCGCTGGGGTCACCGTATTGGCGCGGACGGGGTGCCGCGGAAGGGCCGGGATCGTGTGCCGTCTGGCATAGAGCCAGCGTCACGAGAAAGGGGCACGGCTTCTGCCGCGCCCCTCGCTGTGTCATGGACGGTGGATACGCTTACTTCTGCTTGAGTGGGCAGTTGGGGTTCGGGCCGCTGCCGTCACGGAGCCGGAGACCGTTGCCTCTGCCCTGCCCTTGCCTGTACTGATTGCCGCCACCGCTACCATCGCGGAGCCGCTGGTGGATGCGCTGCCTCGTTCCGTTGCATGTGCCGCTGCCCGGACCTCGACCGCGCCCCTGAGCGAGCGCCGGGCCACCTAGCAGTGCCACGCCCAGCACTCCCGCCATCGCCAGTGTCCATATTCGCGTCTTCATTTTCCTTCTCCCTTCTCTGAACGGTTCTTACCGTTTGCTGCACTCAGGACGACGGTCACGGAGCTGGGTTCCCCAATGAAATGCGTCTGCCTGGAGCAAGAATAGGCCGTGAGGATTCACTGGCGCGGCTTCGTGGCTTCAGTGACGCTCCGGAGGCCGGTCCCCTTCACGGTCAGGACTGTTACCGAGAGCGGGGGCACTTGCACATTCAAGCGGCTTCCCGATCGAGAGACGGGCACGCGGGACGGTGCGATGTGGTGCGGCTCCGCAAGGGTGTTGCGATCTTCCAGCCGCGCTGCGACCTGCTGCGCTTCGGCGGTCCGCAAGGCGAAAGGACTCGCGAAGCTCACCTGGGCGATCTGCGACTGACGAGACGCGTTGACGATCTTCACCACAACCTGCTTCCCGTCGGCGCTCCGCGTAGCTGTCACATCCAGACCCGCCGGCGCGGTACATGCAACTCGGAACGGCTGGAAGTGGTCGCGGTAGAGCTTCATGACTACGTAGTTGGGGGCGGGGTACCAGGAGACGTGATCATGGTTGATGAAGGCGTTGTCCCAGGCAGGCGCATCCACCCTCCTGAGGAACAGAGCCGGTGTTGCGATCTCCACGACGTCGGTAGAGCGTTCCATGACGTTCAGATATCCAGCCGCGAACAGACCCGTGCGCCAATCGGTGCTCTGTGCATTCCACTCGGTGACGGAGATGCGGACCCGGGGATTGGGGCTACGGGCGATGATGCCGGCGTAGCGTTTCCACAGGTTTTCGTAGAAGCCCGGAGCAGTTGCATAGCGGTTGGGATCTTCGTAGAAGTGGTAACTGATGTAGTCTATGTACTGCCCGCACAGCTCCAGAAGACGTGGGTCCTCCTTCTCCCAGAAGGTGCATGCGTGGATCTTGAGGCCGGGCCATCGCTGTCGTATCTGGCGCGCTACCTTGGCAACGAGACGACCGTAGCGTTCCACGCCCAACGCCCACGTCTCGTTATCCATTTCCCAGTGCACGACGTTGTAGGGCTCGGGATGACCATTGGCAGCTCGGAGAGCACCCATGGGGGTGGATGCATCGCCATTGCAGTACTCGATCCACTCCAGGGCCTCGCGTACATACTCATCTTCCTTAGCCGGGTCATCCCAGCTACCCAGGTTCACCACCACCATGGGTTCCGCACCGACGATGCGGCACAGGCGGATGTACTCGTCTATGCCGAACCCGCAGGAGTCCCATTCCCCCCACACATAGTTGTGGAACGGCTTCCGATCATGCTGGGGGCCGATCGCACGCTTCCAGCGGTAGATGCTCGCGAAGCACCCTCCCGGCCAGCGGATGATGGGAGGATGCAGTGCCTGGACGGCCTGGAGCAGGTCGGTTCGGCAGCCGGTGGCCACATAGTCGTCCCGTGTGAGGCTGACCATGTCCACCCACAGGACCCCACTACCGGTCGCTTCGAGAACGAGTGTTGCGTTCCTGTCCGTGCGGGACGGGCGCAGAGCAAAGCTATGGCCGCGTAGCTGGGCCGTGGGTGCGTTCAGTCGCTGTCGGCAGAGCGTCCTGCCACTCGAATCCACGAAGGCCACGGTCACCGGGCCGACAGCGTTATCGGCTTTCATCCAGACTGTCCCCTGGTAGGTGTGGCCACGCACGACGTTGAACCGCTCTTGGGCGATCCCGACGGGCGCGCCGGCGCCCTGGAGCCGAATCTGCGCCGCCAGACCCGTGTTCGGCGAGTCGGCAAGTCGCGCAAGATGAACATCAGCCGAGGGCGCCGGCCATGTTTTCCATTCGGCGGGCAAGTCTTGCTCTGCCGAGATCTTGCCGAGGTCCAGGGGGAGCTCGCGCCCGCTCAGATCTCGCACATGGAAGTCCGTGTATTCACCGCATGTCGCCCAGAAGCCCACCCCAACGCCGCCGCGCGGGTGCGTTCCGTCTCGCATATCGAGGATAAGCTGGTCATCCACCCATCCCTGGATATGGTCGGCTTCCACTCGCATCCGAATGGCGTACCATCGGCCTGTCTCCATGCGGCCGGGCACGCGGGGGCCGATGGGATGACGATTGTCATCTTTCTCGACTTCCAGTTGGTGGGCCGTGTTGCCCCAACCTCCGAGGTTCCACCAGTAGAAGTTTCGGTCGTCGGTTGCCCGAATCAGAATCAGGAAGCCCTCGGCCCCACTGGTCTTGCGAGCCTTCAGCGTGAACTCGTAATCGGTCCAGTTCGGGTCGCCCAAGACCGTCTTCACATCGGTAGCCGGAGAGCTCAGCGTGAGCCGGCCGCCTTCACGTACAATGCCTGTCGGTGCGGCGAACGCGCGATTGCGCACCAGTTCGCCGAAGAGACCGTCCTCGACAGAGTGATAGATGTGCTCGAGAAAGTGACCGTAGATACGTTGGTCAATCAGGCCGGTAACAGTGTCAGGCTGGACGTGTACCTCCGCCACAGGTTGCGGGATCGCCATGCCGGCCAGGCAAAGGACCGTGGCGATGGTAGCGATGGCAAACAAGCTGTGTGTCATGGTCGTTCTCCCATAAGACAGGTCCGCAGACAAACGCCCGAGGTCGGCTGGTCAGCCCCGTCACCCCTTGGAGTGTCCTCCTGCATGGCACCGAATGCAGAGCTCTTCCTTCGGCGCAACCAGGAGTCGAGGGTAGGAAGCTCCGTGGGGGTCGTGGCACATGCCGCACCGGGCTAGTGGCTGTGCCACATGTTTATGGGCTAGCTGCACGGCCGTTTCGGGGTGACACGGGCCGCACGCGTCCGGACTCTGTGCAGGACCCAGGCGTCCGGCGGGCATCCGGTGGCAGTCGTCGCATCCAAGCGCAGACTTCCGTGAGGGCATCGGAGGGTGAGCAAGGCCCGCGTGCCAGCCCTTCGGAGGGCGCACGCCTACGGCGAAACCAACCCTAGCGGAACCGATGGTCACGACGTGGCGGCCCGGCACTGTCACCCTGGCGACCCAGAGAGCCGTCGTCTCCCTCTCAGCGACCTGCTGGCCTAACGATTCGATTGCGCCCGGTGTAACCCAATCGGGGTCGAACAACAGCCGCCGGAGGCGCAGGGGTCTGCCGTCCAGGGTGGCGCTGAGAGAGCGCGCAGCGACTGACCCGGCGACAATGATGGTCACCGGTCCCGACTGGACAGTTCGGTCACGTGGATAGAGGATACGAGGAGCACCCGACGGTGCCGCAAGGGTCACAGTGAGGAGGGCCACAGGCGCCGCTAGGCACAGTGCACGCTTCACGCGATCCTGCCGTACTTCACCAGGTAGCCGATATTCTCGCTGATCTCGTCCTTGAACCGCGGCCACATGCCCACAATGATTGCGTCGGTCTTCTTGATGCGCCGTAGCGCGTACGCGAACGCTTCCTCCACGGCGTAGTCGGTTTCGCAAAGCCGACCCGCTCCTAGGATCTTGAAGGCCAGGCACGGCTTCTTGACTTGCCGAATGACCTCCAGCATGACGTCCCTGTCCTTGTCCAGGAAGGGCTCGCCCAGGGGCGCTGCGCCAAGTTTGGCCCGGATCTCGTCGTGGGGGCGCGTGACATAGAAGAGGCAGCACTGGTAGAAGTCCGCCTCCCAACCCTTATCCTCAGCGTACCTGATGCAGTCTGGATTATGGGCCGAGATGCCCGCCGGAATGCCCAGCACGTCGTGGACTTTCTTGACGAAGTCGTGGACCTGCTCCTGCTTGCCAGCTCGGAAGAGCGTATCCGTCACGTTGCCATGGTGCACATGCCAGATGGGACGGTACTCCAGGATATCCCGGGAGATGTTACCGTTCTCCTCGAGCGTGCCCAGAAAGTAGGGCCGGATCTTGGATCCCTGTTCCCAGAGCAACTTGAGGGCCTTGCGGGGCTTATCGTCCCAATAGGTCAGCCAGACGTTCAGACCCTTCGACTCGCACTCGCGCAGGAAGCTGACCGTTCGTTCGAGAGTGAAGTACTCTGTCATCGCCATGGTCATATAGCGCGAGACATGGCTCCAGCCTCCTATGGGGTTGCAGCCGACGATCATGCGGGGGATCGTGACACCAGCGATGGTGACGGTAGGCAAGCTGGGTGTCTGCTGCGTAGGAGAAGCTTCGGTTTCTCTCGCAGCCAGCAGTGCGCCGCCCGCAAGACTGCTGGCAATGGCACCCTTGAGGAACTCGCGGCGGCTGGCCGACCTAGCGGAATCCCGTTCGTGTTCGAATTGGGCAGACATGATAGGCCTCCCCGTGTCTTTGTACGGCGTGGACACGCTCGTACGATTCTCTTTTCGCCGCGGCGACATCCGAGTCCTTCCGGCGATGCCAGGCGCCATCGTCCGGCGTTGCCAGTTCTTATGTCCGGCCGTGTGCTACTATCATGCCTACCATCGTCGCGGAGGTGCGTGCATGCCCCATACGCCGTTTGGATCTCTCATCCCCGAAATCCTCAGCGCACGGGTGTTCGCTGTGGTCGGCGCGTCCAAGGATCCCTCCAAGTACGGCCACATGGTCTACGTCACCCTCAAGAACGCTGGCTATACGGTCTACCCTGTCAACCCGAATGCTGACAGCATTGACGGGGATACCGTCTACCCGCGCCTGGACAATCTGCCCGAGAGACCCGATTGCGTCGTGACGGTCGTGCCGCCGGCCGTCACGGAGACGGTGGCGCGCGAGGCGGGCAAGCTGGGCGTACGCTACCTCTGGATGCAGCCAGGTTCCGAGTCGGAGGCGGCAGTGAACGCAGCGCATGCGTCCGGGCTCCGAACGGTCTACGGCGGGCCGTGCATCATGGTGGCGATCAGGACTAGGAGAACAAAGGAGCAAGTCTCGTGAAGAAGGCTGCCGTTAGATGTCTGATGGCTATTCTGGGTGTTTTCGCTCTGGCAAGTGCTTGCTTGGCCGACGACGAGGAGGAGGCACCGAAGCCCGGACTCCGCGTCGGCGGTGACCTCTATTACGGTATCTCCAACATCACGGGTCCGACGCGGCGCATGACCGATGGTGCGTGGGCGGCTGTAGGCACTGTCTATCCGTCGGTCCTGTCTCTGAACTGGGCGGGCAACGGAGGCGACTCCGCCGTCGCATCGCTGGGTGTCGGTGACATGTACGTGGGATCGGAGCGAACCACCCAGCAGCCCGTCGAGTGTTTCTACCGACGCACACTCGGCTCGGGGACGGTCACGTTTGGGAAGCACTATACACCGTTTGCGCTGCAGGAGTGGGAATACGAGACGCGGTGGGGAGCGATGTACGAGGTAGATGTGTCCACGTTTTCGTTCACCGTCTCGACCGCCTACAACAAGGACACGCGTGCCATGAATACCATAGCTAGGGTAGCGCGGAAGGTGGATGCGAACACCACCGTCGGGCTATCCGGTGCATGCGGGCGTGGATGGAGCTATTGTACGTCTCATGCGTGGGGATATGGCATGGATGTGGAGACAGGACTCGGGGCAGTCACCCTATCCGGTGAGTTCCTGGAGGCCCGTGGTCGCAACGGTACCTTCCAGTTCGCTTTCGCCAAGGTCATGGCCGACGCTGCCAAGGGATGGCGACCGTACGTGGGCGCGTACTATGGTCACGACGTGGCGGACGAGATGGGAGAGCTGCGGAGCGGCGTGCTGGGAGTCGAGATAGACGCCATGCCCCATCTCGTTCTCGAGCCGGGCATAGGCCGGGCGAGTGGCCGGAACGTCTGGTGGGTTCAGGCGCACGTCACGTTCTGAGCACGATCTCTGGCGGCCGCTGACGCGCAGCCAGATGCGAGCCTGGCGGCGTCGAAAAGGGTGTATAATAGAATGGGCCGCGGATGAGGAACCATCGCACTCAGCCGGTCCACAGCACGCTGTGCGCCTCCATGCCGTCCCCCACCACAACCTGCGAAGGGATCCGCCATGGCCAAGTTCATCTTCGTTACGGGTGGTGTCGTCAGTTCGGTCGGCAAGGGTATCACCACCGCCAGTCTTGGACGCCTCCTGCGCAACCGGGGATTCAGCGTCACCGTTCAAAAGCTCGACCCCTATATCAACGTAGATGCGGGCACCATGAACCCGTATCAACATGGGGAGGTTTTCGTCACCGAAGACGGGGCGGAGACGGACCTGGACCTCGGCCATTACGAGCGGTTCATAGACGTGAACTTGACTCGCGCCTCTTCGGTCACGACGGGTAGCGTCTACAACGAGGTGATCACCAAGGAGCGGCGGGGCGACTATCTGGGTGGTTGTGTCCAGATGATCCCCCACATCACCAACGAGATCAAGGAGCGCATCCGGCGTGTGGCCTCGGATCCGCCATCGGATGTCGTCATTGCCGAGATCGGTGGGACGGTGGGAGACATCGAGGGGCAGATCTTCATCGAGGCCATCCGCCAGTTCCGCAACGAAGCGGGGCCCGGCAATACGCTCTATGTGCATGTGACGCTCATTCCCGAGGTGGGTCCGTGGCACGAGCTGAAGACCAAGCCCACGCAGCACAGCGTGATCAAGCTGCGGGAGATGGGCATTCAGCCGGATGTTCTCATCTGCCGCACGAACTACCCCATGAGCGAGGAAATGCGCGACAAACTCTCGCTCTTTTGCGACGTCCGACGCGAAGCCGTCATCGAGTCGCGTAATGCCGAGACGATCTACGAGGTGCCTCTGGTCTACGAGCGCATGGGGCTTGCGGATCTAGTCATAGCTCGGCTCGGGCTACCCAACAATCCACCAGATATGACCGAGTGGGAGGGCATCGTCAGCCGCATCAAGAACCCGTCCCACCGGGTTCGGGTGGCGGTTGTTGGCAAGTACACGGAGAATGGCGATGCCTACATCTCTATCGCAGAGGCGCTCAAGCATGGGGGTATCGCTAACGACACGGCGGTGGACTTGCACTGGGTGGACAGCGAGGACCTCGAGAACGAGGATGTGGAGCGTACACTCGGCGAGGCAGATGCGATCGTTGTACCTGGCGGCTTCGGAAACAGGGGCATAGCAGGCAAGATCGCCGCCATCCGCTATGCCCGCGAGAACGGGGTTCCCTACCTCGGGTTGTGTCTGGGCATGCAGATGGCCGTTGTGGAGTTCGCGCGCCACGTCTGCAAGTTGGAGAACGCCCATTCGGAGGAAATGGACGAGCATACACCTCACCCGGTCATCCACATCCTTCCCGAGCAGAAGGGGATAACGGACAAGGGCGCCACTATGCGCCTTGGCGCCTACCGTTGCCAGCTTGTCAACGGTTCCCTGGCAGAGCGGCTCTACGGCGAGTCCCAGGTTCATGAGCGCCACCGGCATCGCTACGAGCTCAACAACGACTACCGCGAGCTCTTCCACAGAAAAGGCATGCTCTGCTCAGGGCTATCGCCCGACTACCGACTGGTGGAGATTATCGAGATACCGTCCCATCCGTTCTTCATTGCGACGCAGTTCCATCCAGAGTTCAAGTCCAGGCCCAATCGCGCCCACCCGTTATTCCGTGGATTGATCGAGGCGGCACTGAAGCGTCAGGTGGCACGCAAGGCTGCCGAGCTACGAGCGGAATCTGTCGCTGGGGTGGCGGTGGAGGCGAGCGTCGCAGCTACGCGGAGCTGAGCAGCCGCCCGGCTTCCTGTCAGGTCCTCGCCGGCTAAGCGCGCGTATCAAACCGTGAGGGTGAGCGCTCTGAACTAGAGGAAGAGCTCGCTCACGCCTGGGACGGAACATGCGTGCCGTCAGTTGCGTCCCTCATGTGCATCCCCTGGTGCGAGCGCAGAGGTCGAGGAGATGGCATCGCCGTCATTCCATAGCATGGCTGAGGCGCCTACACCGCCTACGGGCTTCCGGCGCCCGTACGGCGTGCCTATGCCGCCCGTACGTCCTCGTTATAAGGAACCTGCGGCCTGGTCGGTGGCAACGGTGCTCCGCATCCTCCTCGAGCCTTCGGGCGTCTTCAACGAGGCCGCGTACGGGGTGCGTTGGTCCTCAGTGGCGGCCTTCGTGGTGATCCATGGGGCCACGATGGCGGTGGTGGCTACCATTGCTGCCTCCGTCGGGGCGAGGAGCATCGCTCCGGTAGCTTGGGACGCCGACTCGGTGATTCACGTGATCGCGACGGCGGCCGCCTATGCTGCGCTCGCTGCTTTGGTCGTACTTGCATTGTCCGTTATCGTCGCAGGCGCATTCCACCCGTTGATGAGGTTGTGTGGAGGAAGCGGCGGTTTCACTGCCACCTACACCGTAGTCGGTTACGGGACGGTGCCCGCCACGGTCCTCTTCACATGCGGCTTCTGCATGACGGAGCTGCTGCCCGATACGGCTGGATGGGACGTCTGGCTATCTGTGGCGGGCGTTCTCTGGTCGTGCGTCGCCATGGCCATTGGCATCATACGACTACATAGCCTCGATGGCATTGGGGCAGCGACGGCAGGATCCCTGCCTCTCATTCTGGTGGTGGCCACGTTCCTATGGGGACAGATGCTCAGGTCGGAAGCGCCGGAGCATGGGGCAGCGGTTGGCTTGATAAGCCAGGTGCACAGGCTAACGCGCGTTGCCTGGCCTGGCACGGAATGGCGAAGCGGAACACCCGCAGGACTTCGCGTCCGTACGAAGGCCGCGAAGTCACGGGACAACCACAGCCCGCAGATACGGCCCAGGATGCCCCGTAAGAAGTAGTGCATCCTCCGTTCTCTCCAGGGGGAAATGCGCCATTGGTAGGCTCCGCATGTCCACTTGCCTGGTGCCCAGCAGGTCCACTGCTTCGGACAGCGTGCCGTGGGAGCGTCGGGAGAATAGGACGGTCAGTTCGTGGCGCCGGGCGATGGACATGTCGAAGGTAATGCGTTCGTCGCGCGGTATGCCTACGACCACGATGCGGCCTCCCGGGCGGGCCAGCCTTACGGCTTGATCCAGCGCACTGCTATCCCCCGAGCACTCCAGGACCACATCGGCTTCGTAGCCGACCTCGACTAGTTCCGTGAAGGTTGCCACGGCACGGCAGTTGCCGCGATCGGCAGACCAGCGTCTTCGCTCAGCGATTGGTTCTACGACGGTAACGGGTCCTGCTTGGCGGAGCAGGCTGAGAAAGAGAACTCCTATGCCGATGACGCCCGCTCCCAGTATGCAGACGCTCTCGCCTGCGTGCACGTTGGCGAGGCGCATAGCATGGATAGACACTCCGAGCGGTTCTGCGAGCGCTCCTTCTTCGTAGGTCACGTCGCGTGGTAGAGGCCAGGTGGCACTGGCCGGGCACACAATGTACTCTGCCAGGGCGCCGTCTACGGGCGGGAAACTCGGGAACCGCACCTGACGGCAGATGTTGCTCCTGCCGCTTGCGCACATGTCGCACGCTCCGCATGGCCAACTGGGCTCGACTGCAACGCGGCTTCCTACGGTCGGTGCCACCACACCGTCCCCGCACGCGACGACGTCGCCGGCGAACTCATGCCCCTGGATGATGGGACGCGAGGGCACGATACCGCCCGCATGACCATCCGCATACATCCGCCAGTCCGAAGGGCAGATCGTTACAGCCCGCACGCGAACGAGTAGTTCACCCGGCCCGGCCGACGGCCTCTCCACCGTCTCGATGCGCACGTCCCGGGCTCCGTAGAGACGCGCCGCTCTCATTGTCTCCGCCATGCCAGCGTTATACCTTGTCGGACAGTCGGCCACAGTCCACGGCAGGGATAAGTCGGCAGGAACGGAGACCGTCCTCAACGAACTAGCGTAGAGACCAGCCCGACTCGATCAGACAGGAGAGCCGTTACCGTGATCACGGCATCGAACAAGCGCGAAGCTAACCGCGGGCTTACCCGTCGCGCTATGCTGGGTGGCTCTGTGGCATGGAGTGCAAGCATGGCTATGCACCGAAACGACGCCGAGACCGAACAGACGCGCAACCGGCGACCCAATATCCTTATAATAGTAGCGGACGACATGGGGTTCAGCGACCCTGGCTGCTACGGAGGCGAGGTTCGGACAGTCCACTTGGACCGCCTAGCTCGCAACGGCCTCCGTTTCACCCAGGCATACTCCACAGCGCGGTGTTGGCCATCCCGCGCATGCCTCCTGACGGGCTACTACGCACAGCAGGTTCGTATGGACCCGCCGCAAGGGCGCCTTCCTGCCTGGACACGGGTTCTGCCGGACTACCTGAAGCCGGTTGGCTATAGGTGTTACCACTCGGGGAAGTGGCACCTCATGGGAGCGCCGAAAGTCGTCGCCGACGGCCATTTCGATCGGTCCTACGTGATCCACGACCACGACCGGTACTTCGCGCCGCAGAAACATGAACTTGACGACAAGCCGCTTCCACCGGTGCGGCCTGGCTCTGGGTTCTACCTGACGACGCATATAGCCGAACGAGGACTCCAGTTTCTCAGAGAGCACGAACGCGACTACCAAGGCGCTCCCTTCCTCCTCTATCTGGCCTTCACGTCGCCCCATTTCCCGCTCCATGCCCTCCGGGAAGACATCGAACGGTACCGAGATCGGTATATGGTCGGCTGGGATCGGATTCGCCATGAGCGGTGGCAGCGCATGCGAGAGATGGGGCTGGTCAACTGCCCCCTGCCACCTCCGGATCCGGAGATCATCCCAGACTGGAATCTGACCGCGGCGGAGCTGAAGGAGAAGATCGGGGCTGGCGAAGCGCCGCGGGCTGTGCCGTGGGAGAGTCTCACCGAGGAGCAGAAGAGGTTCCAGGCCACGAAGATGGCCATTCACGCGGCCATGGTAGACCGGATGGACATGGAAATCGGCCGCATCCTGCGTGAGATAGAGAGGATGGGCGTTCTGGATGACACGTTGATCCTCTTCGTGTCCGATAACGGCGCCAGCGCGGAGCAGATCATCCGCGGAGACATGCACGACAAGAGCGCCGATCCAGGCTCGGCGGGGACGTTCCTGTGCCTGGGGCCTGGTTGGTCCACCGCCTCCAACACCCCCTTCCGTCTCCACAAGTCATGGGTGCACGAAGGAGGCATCTCATCACCCCTCATCCTCCATTGGCCAAGGGGCATTGCTGGGCGCGACGAGCTTCGCCATGCCGTCTGCCATTTCATTGATGTCATCCCGACGCTGGTGGACCTTGCTGCTTCTCCTGTGGAGCCTCGATGGAACGGCCACCAGGCTCCTCCACTGCCGGGAAGGAGTCTCTGCGGAGTTTTCAACCGTGATGCCGATGTGCCGAGGGAGTACCTATATTTCCACCATATCGGGCACCGGGCGATTCGGCAAGAAGATTGGAAACTCGTCGCCAGGGCTGGTGGACCTTGGGAGCTGTACGACATGCGCACCGATCGCAGCGAGATGCGGAACCTGGCAAGCCAATTCCCCGATCTGGTGCGGCGGCTATCAGCCAAATGGCAGGCCTGCGAGGAACAGTTCCGGGAACAGGCCGGGCACGTGACGCCGTGATAGCCCATGGACATACTGCCGAGCCGCTGTCGGCAGTCCTATTGCAGTGTCGCCAGACTGGGCCATGCCGCACGTGGCTCGGACGAGGTGACATCGCGAACGCCACCGATTGCGGCGTGGTTCATCTCGCGGCTCCGTGTACTGTCTGGAACATCCGAACGACGTTCGTCGTCAACGACACAAGGAGGAGTCTCGACGAGGCTTGATCACCGCAGAGACCCGCGTGGCCGGCGTTTTCGGCTTTCCAGTTGAGCACTCACTGTCACCCCAGATGCATAATGCGGCGCTTCAGGCCGCAGGGCTGCCGTGCGTCTACGCAGCGTTCCACGTCACCCCAGAAGATCTGGCATCGGCGCTGTACGGCGCCAGGGCAATGGGTTTCGCTGGTGTGAATCTGACGATCCCTCACAAGGTACCGGCCGTAGAACTGATGGACGAGCTCTCGACCGAGGCTGAACTGCTCGGAGCCGTGAACACGGTGCGTTTCGATGGCCGCCGCATGATTGGTTATAACACGGATGTCGAAGGGTTCTCCGCGGCCGTCAAACAAGCCGGTGCCGACCTGTCTGGTGTTCGAACGGTAGTCTACGGTGCCGGCGGTGCAGCAAGGGCCGTCGTTTACGCGGCTCTGAGGGCTGGTGGGCAAGTGACGGTCGTCAACCGCACCATGCAGCGGGCCGAAGAACTGGTGGAATGGGTGGGCTCCAGCCTGTTGCGACCTGGCCATCTTACGGTAGCAGTACCTGGGTCGCCGGAGGAGATCGCTGCGCTCGAGGACGCCGCTGTTGTGGTGAACGCAACGTCTGCTGGGATGACCCCGCGCGAGGGAAGCATGCCACCGGTCCGGTTGACCTCTCTGCGGTCCACGATGCTCGTGGTGGACTTGGTCTACCGTCCACCGGAGACGAAGTTTCTGGCAGAGGCACGCCGCGCAGGATGTCGGACCATGAACGGCGTACCCATGCTCGTGCATCAGGGCGCGGCATCGTACCGGATTTGGTTTCAGGAGGAGCCCGATGTGAACGCAATGGCAGCGGCGGTAGAGGCAGCCCTGAGTGCTGGCAACGGGACATGAATCGGTGGGCGACAGCGGTTGCGGCACTGAGGTGGGTGTGATATAATCGAGAGAGTCCGTGTCCTCGTTGGGACACGGGAGATTCGCACTCCGTAGAGCGCCTGAGGATATCGGATGCGCCGGCGCGCGATCGAAAGAGGTCAGGTGGATCACAATGGCGATAGCACGGAAGAGCATGGGCGATTACCTGGTGGAGAAGGGGCTCATCACGCCCGAACAACTCCAGCAGGCACGTGAGGCGCAGAGGCAGTCTCGGGCGGACCTAGGGAAGATTCTCATCGAACAAGGTCTCGTCTCGGAGCGCGATGTGGCCGAAGCGCGAGCCCAGGAGCTGAACATTCCCTTCGTGGATCTCGGCAAGTTCGCTCCTGAACCGAGCGCCGTGAACCTGGTGCCCGAGCACATTGCCCGGCGTCACAATGTCATTCCGGTGAAGAAGGATTCGGCGACGAACACGCTCATCGTCGCCATGGCGGACGTCAATAACCCCTACGCGGCCGACGATCTGCGCCTGGTATCTCGATGCACGATCAAGGCGGCCCTGGCGTCGGCAACGGCGATCGAAGATGCCATCAACCGGGCGTACGGATCTCAGACGCAGGCGGCTGCTCAGGGAGGCGATCAGACCCCGGCACCGGTCTCGGGGCCGACAGCAGTCAGTCGGATGTCGGATCTTTACGCGGAGATCAGGGAGAACACAGCAAAGATCGGTTCGTCCGGCGATATGGCCGTGGATGAGGATGAAGAAGCTGCGGTCGCCATGGCTGATGAGGCTCCCGTTATCCGGGTGGCCAACGCTCTGATCCAGCAGGCGATCAAGGAAGATGCGTCGGACATCCATATCGAGCCACAGCGGCGCGGCGTCAGAATCCGCTACAGGGTGGACGGCGTTCTCCACGAGACCATGACCATGCCGAAGTACATCCAGCCGCCGCTCATTTCCCGTTTCAAGATCATGGCCGAAATGAACATCGCCGAGCGGCGCGTACCCCAGGACGGGCGTATCCCCATTACCTATCAGGGTAAGGACTACGACCTACGCGTGTCGTGTCTGCCCAACGCCCATGGCGAGAAGATCGTCTGTCGTATTCTCGATAAGAGCAGCGTTCTCATTGGCCTCAACAAGCTCGGGTTCTCTCCCGAGACCCAGGCACAACTAGAAGAGCTGGTGAGCCAGCCCCAGGGCATGGTGCTGTCCACGGGGCCGACCGGATCGGGCAAGACGACAACGCAATACAGCGTCCTCCACAAGCTGAACTCCGTAGAAGTCAACATCCTGACCATCGAAGACCCTATCGAGTACCAGTTGCCGGGTATTACGCAGGTGCAGGTGAACAGGAAGGCAGGACTTACGTTCAGTAACGCGCTCCGGTCCTTCCTGCGGCAAGACCCTGACATCATCATGGTCGGCGAAATGCGCGACCTGGAGACGGCGGAAATCGCTATCGAGTCCGCTCTGACGGGGCACCTTGTCCTCTCGACCCTTCACACGAACGACGCGCCATCAGCGGTCATTCGTATGATCGATATGGGTGTGGAGCCGTACCTCATCTCCGCAACGGTTATTGGCGTTCTGGCCCAGCGCCTGGCACGAAAGGTCTGCCAGAACTGCAAGGAGCCGTACGAAGAGGAAGCGGCGTACCTACGACGCTTCGGCTTCAAGCCCGAGAACCCAGACCAGAAGATCACGCTGTGGCGTGGACGGGGCTGCGAGCAGTGCCGTCACACCGGCTATCGAGGACGACTAGGGATCTACTCGTTACTACGCATGAACGACGAGATCGCTGAACTAGTCGTGCGGCGTGCTCCGTTGGCCGATATCCGAGATGCGGCCAAGGCCAACGGTATGCTGGAGCTGCGCGAGGACGGTCTGCTGAAAGTCCTGGAAGGCATAACGACCCCTGAGGAAGTGCGCCGCGTCGTATTCACCGCTGGCGTAGACTGAGACGGGCCCGATGGGATCGCCGGAGGCGTCGTATCCAGGGAAACAAGTGCCAGGGTGACGTGTAGTAATGACAATGGTTTAGCGAGAAACTCTCAGAAGACTATGCATGCGCGCCGCTGTTAACGGAGCGCATGAGGCAAGGAAGGTCGGATTGTCTGAGCAAACTATACCACTACCACAGCCAGCGCCGCAGCCGGCCGGTACGGCGACGGCTACGGCCGCTGCCGCGCGTCCACGACCACTGGAGGACGCCCATGTAGATGACCTCTTGCGGATCGTTGTAGAGAAGGGCGGGTCGGATCTGCACCTGTCCGTCGGTGTGCCGCCCATCATCCGCGTGGACGGTCAGCTATTGCCCACCAACTATGAGAAAGTAACGCCGCAGGAATCGCAGCGCCTCGTCTATGACATTCTCACCGACGATCAGATCCAGCGCTTCGAGACAACCTTCGAACTGGACTTCTCGTATTCGCTGGCTCGGCTTTCCCGCTTCCGCGTGAACGTTTATCGAGACAGAGGCAACGTTGCCAGCGCGTTCCGCGTCATACCTTCCCGAATCCCGACACTGCGTGACCTGAGCCTACCACCGGTCCTCGAGGAACTAACTCGCCTGCCGCGTGGCCTAATTCTCGTCACAGGCCCCACAGGGTCTGGTAAGTCCACCACTCTTGCTGCCATGATCAACCAGATCAACAACGAGCGGAGTGTGCACATCCTGACTATCGAGGACCCCATCGAGTATCTGCATACGCACAAGTTCAGCATCATCAATCAGCGCGAGGTGGGAGGCGATACGCTGGCGTTCGCAAATGCGCTGCGCGCTGCCTTGCGCGAAGATCCGGATGTGATCCTCGTGGGCGAAATGCGCGACCTGGAAACCATGCAGATGGCGGTTTCGGCAGCGGAGACGGGCCACCTGGTCTTTGCCACGTTGCATACGAACAGTGCGGCGACATCGGTGGAACGCATCGTGGACTCCTTCCCGCCTGGACAGCAGGAGCAAGTGCGATTGCAGCTTTCCAACAACCTCCAGGCCATCCTCTGCCAGCAGTTGCTCCCGCGAGCCAACCAGCCGGGTCGTATCTGCGCCATGGAGATCATGACGGCTAGCCCGGCCATCCGCAACCTGATCCGCGAAAACAAGGCGCACCAGATCACCTCCATGATCCAGACGAGCGCCAATCTTGGCATGCAGACCATGGACCAGAGCCTGCGCGATCTCTATCTGCGCGGACTCATCACGTACGAGATAGCCATGGAGCGCGCCATGAACCCGCCGGAACTGGAGAAGATGATCCGTACGGCGACCATGGCACCTCCGGGGGCAGTTGGCACCAGACCGGTCTAAGGCCGACGAGGCAGGCACACGGCCTGCCAGGAGGATACCGATATGGCAACGTTCAGCTACACAGTGCGAGATGCCTCAGGACAGACGCGCACAGGCACGTCCGAGGCGGATAACGCCGAAGTACTGCGGCGACGGCTGCAGGAGCAGGGCTTCACTGTCGCGGATATTACGCAGACCGCCGCAGGCCGGAGGAAGCCGGGTGGCGGATGGGGCCGCGTCAAGCTGGGGGACCTGTCGGTCTTCTGCCGGCAGTTCTCGACGATGATAGACGCCGGTGTATCGTTGGTGCGCGCTCTCGACGTGCTTGGCGAACAGACCCAGAACCCCAAGCTGAAGCGGATCATCCTGGACCTTCAGCAGGAGGTCGAAGCGGGTAACACACTATCCAAGGCCATGTCCAAGTACCCCAAGACCTTCAACAACCTGTTCATCGGTCTGGTCCGAGCAGGGGAGGTCGGTGGTGTGCTGGAGGAGGCGCTCCAGAGACTGTCGGGCTTCTTGGAGAAGGACATGGAGCTTCGCCGCAAGGTGAAAGCAGCCATGACCTATCCTGTGATCGTCGTCGTGGTTGCCGTCGGTATCGTGGTAGGACTGACGACGTTCATCGTGCCCAAGTTCATCGAACTGTTCCGCGACCTTGGCGTCAAGGAGCTTCCCTGGATGACGCAGCTCTTGGTGGATTTCAGTGACTTCCTGAAGAGCCGCTGGTGGATGGGGCTGCTCATCATCATCGTCACCTACCTGGCCATCAAGTACTTCGGCACGACCCGAGTGGGTAGGCGAGTCATAGACCGGATCAAACTGAAGGTACCGGTCTTCGGCAAGCTCCATCACAAGATCACGCTCGCACGCTTCGCGCGAACGCTTGGCACTCTGCTCGTGTCCGGCGTGCCCATTCTCCAGGCTATGGAAACAGTGGCAGGCACGGTGGGCAACGGGATTATCGCTGAGGCGATCATGCAGGCCCGTGCCCGAATACGGGAGGGCGACCGGATCAACGACCCGCTGGAGAAGAGCCGCATGTTCCCACCCATGGTGGTCCACATGATCTCCATTGGGGAGGAGTCTGGTGCTCTGGACTCCATGCTGACGAAGATTGCGGAGTTCTACGAGCAAGAGGTCGAGGCAACGCTCCAGAGCCTGACCTCGGCCATCGAGCCCGTGCTCATCGTCGTGCTGGGCTTCTGCGTAGGCTTCATCGTCATCGCCATGTTCATGCCGCTGATCTCGGTGATTCAGAACCTGACGTCCGGTGCCGGTGATAGCACCAGGGGCGCGGGTGAGATGGAATAAGCGCGCAGTGGCTTTCAGCGCCGGGCCATACTCTCGTTCGGCGTCCGTATCTACGGGCGCCGAACGGCGCATGTAGGGTCTACGCGTGCTGCCTGGCCCCACGGACCCCGTGTGGGTAGCCGTGGCTTTCGCCACAGGAGCCGTTGTCGGCAGCTTCTTGAACGTCGTCATCTGGCGCGTCCCGCGAGGGGAGTCCGTTATCAATCCGGGCTCCCACTGTCCTCACTGCAACCGGCCGCTCGCCTGGTTCGAGAACATCCCCATGGTGAGCTTCCTCGTCCTCCGCGCACGGTGTCGGACGTGCAAAGGACCCATCGCCTGGCGCTATTTCTGGGTCGAGCTGATCACCGCCGCCATCTTTGGTGGTCTCGTCTGGCAGTACGGCGCCACCGCGGACGGGATCGCCCTCTGCGTCTTCGCTGCGGCACTGGTTGCGGCATTCGGCATCGATGTGGAGCATTACATCATCCCCGACGGTGTCAACACAGTGGCACTGCTGGCGGGGCTAGGACGTGATGCATGGGGCATCGCCGCCGGGGAGCCAGGGCGCAGCCTGATCTGGGGCTGGCTGCCACGGTCGGTCATGGGAGCCATGGTGTGCGCAGCCATTTTCGTGGGTATCCAGGCGCTGGGACTCGCCCTTTTCCGCAAAGACGCCATGGGCGATGGCGACGTGAAGCTGGCTAGAGCCATCGGAGCCATGCTGCCGCTGCCGCTGGCAATGGTGTCGTTTCTCTTCGCCATCGGTGCGGGTGCCGTCATCGGCGGTGCGGTCTGCATCATCCGGGGGCATCGCAGGCGTGCTGAGGGTCTCCAGGAGGCGGAGGAGGGTGGAGCGATGCATGCACCGCCGCCGACACCATGGAGCCTCTTCGCTCTGGCGAGTGTGCTCTACCTCACCTTCGCGGACCTGATCATCGAGGGTGGCTACGCCCTGAGGCTCGGCTGGGCAAGGCGATTCGTGCAGTGGTGGGAACGGCAACTACCAGAGGAAGAGAATGGGGAGGAGTTCGTGCCCATGCCTACGCAGGTACCGTTCGGGCCGTTCATGGTCATCGGCGCCTTCGCTGCCATCGTGGCGGGCCAGAGGGCCATTGATTGGTACCTCCAATGGGCAGGCTTCGCCGGAGGCACATAGCGTCGAGCGACGCCGAGCGCTGGCGCGCGGGAACATAGGACGGCTGAACGTCGTCGTACCGAAGAATCGAAGAGACTGTGCTCCGAAAAGGGCACAGGACAAACGGCCATGCGGCGCCCGAAGGGCCGCACGGGGGTGAAAGGGACATGAAGATGATACGTTCGCGTGAGGTCGGCTTCACGCTTATCGAGCTTCTCACGGTGATCGCGATCATCTCGGTGCTGGCCGCCATCATTTTCCCGCTGGCGGGCACCGTGCGGGAGCAAGCGCGGGCTGCTGACTGCCAGACGAAGCTTCACCAGATGTACGTCGCGGCCCGGATCTACAATGAGGACGAAGGGGGCTACCCGCCGGCGCTGTTAGGATACGCAGAATCGGCTTCGACCGACCCCGGCTGCGTGGCGGACCCGAGTATCCCCCGCCACGTGCCGTACACTGGCGCGGGCGCGGTCGTGCCCGCCAACGAGCTGATCAACGGCTTCCTGTACCGGGAGCAGGTGAAAGACACGGCCACCTTCCATTGTCCGGATGCTCTAAGCGATGATCTGACGTCGGTGACGGTGGCCTATTACCCGAATACGCAGACTGCGGATCCCAGCCAGCCGTACTACTGGGATGCAGCGTGGATCGGGGATTTCCTGCGCTCCAAGGGATGCCCCTCGGACGAATATGGCACGGTAGACTGCTATTGGGAGATAAGCCCCGCGGATCCATGCGCAGGTGGTGCCTATCTCCAGCCGCGGTACTTCTATACGTGGGACTCGTACGATATCGGGCCGCGCATCGGACCGAATGGGAATCCTGTGACCAAGCCGGGTGGCATCCTAGTCTATGACCGCCATTACAGCCCAGACTGGACGGGGGTCAAAGGCCTCGATGACTTGCCGAACCAGTTGAAGTACGCGAACCCGCCGGCCGACACGACCCTGCTGACCTACTGCACATGGCATCAAGCGACAGCCAACAGCGGGTCGGTCATAGCCATATCCCTGGCAGGTACCGCGCGGAAGATGGACATTCCGCGAGTGCTCCGCCAGGGGCCGAACATGTTCGCACGCTAGGAGCGCAGCAGGGTCGTGCGGGGCGGGAACGCCGCCGACCGGGGCTACATGGACGACATACCGAAGTAGGATCGAGCTCGAGAGGCAAGACCGATGACACATAGGGGAAGGAACGGACCGCGACCAAGGGGATCGGACGGCAACAGCCGACGCCAGCCGCGGTTCCTGGGAAGCCGAGGCATCTCGCTTATCGAGGTGCTGGTCGTCATGGTGGTGCTGACGATCGGCATCCTTACCGTTGTACGCCTGTTCCCCGTGGGCTTCTTCGTCAACAAGCAGACCGAAGCCCGAACGCTCGCCTCCCGACTGGCTTCCCAGGAGCTGAGCCGGTACTCAACGGCCCAGGCCACCCTCATGGACGCCGTCCTGCCCACGGTCATCGTTCAGGATCCTAGCTCGCCCACGGGTTATTACATCAAGGTGGACCTCGATACGACACCCGACGACATGTCCACGCCTTCGGTCGTCGCCCCTGGCATAGATCCCTATTACGTCTCCGGCATCAACCGTATCCGCTGGATACGCGGAGAGACGGTCCGGATCCCCAATCCGTCCCCCCTGGGTGGTGGAGTGCGCGGATCGGTCTACGTCCTGAGCTCTGGACCTGCCTTCGACTACCCTGGACTGGACGCCAACAACGTTCCTGTGGACAGCATTGTGGTTACGGGTGCGCCCCTACGGCGCAGCGTGCAGAGCTCCGAAGATCCCAATGGTCCCTACCTGCGAAACTTATGGCAATACGCCATTGACTATGACGATGGGCTGATAGCTTTCTACCCGGCGCCCTACAACCGTGTGTACAAGATCACGTACAGCTACCACGGTCCCAACGGCGACATCTCGACGGTAGCAGCCCAGCAGATCGGTGTGCCGGCCGGGGTTTATCCGGTCTGGCAGCCCATCTACGCGCCAGGCGGCAGGACCATCGTTCCCGGGAGCGATACGGTCTCCCGCGAGTTCGTGCGCCTACCCTATCCACCTGCCTTCTCCAGCGACCCCTATGAGTACGCCGTGCTGCCCAGGACGCCGCAAGTGGCTCCGTACGCCACGGTAGGCGTGCTGATCTTCAACCCGCGCGGAAGAGACTACGTGGAACGTTCGGCCTATGGCAATGTGCCACTGACGGCGAAGATAGACTACAACGTTCTCGACTGGCACATCATTCGCGATGACCGTCCCCTTCCGGGTGGACCGCCGTACACCGTGCGACTGACCCTGAAGAACATCAAGCGAGTCGGTGAATACGAGAGCGACCAGCGGAAGTACACGGGGATTTGGAGAGATCCGGCTAGCCCGCCAGTGTCGGTGCTCATCTACAACCTCTCCAACGGCGAAGAGGTGCCGGCCAGCGAGTATACCGTCAACTACAAGGACGGTATCGTCACGTTCAGTGATGCCTACGGCGACGCCTACCGCATGCGGAACGAATCGCCGACTTTCCGCTTCTATTACAAGGCACACGGTGATTGGGGTGTGCAGATCCAGAAGGCGGCGGCGAGCTACAGAATGTCCCGCACAAACACGTCCAACCTAGGCTATGGAGAGTTCTACCTTGGCGGTGGCCGCTACAAAGGCGAGCCTACCCGCATGTATTTCTCGCTCATGGAAGCGGGGAAGACCATCAACATCCGCGAGTTCTGGTACTACTCGCTGAATACCCTGACGAATACCATCACGTTGCGACGCGGTACCAACGAGACCTATCGGATCAACGCCGATCCCCTCCTGTTCCAGAGCATGGGCTTCGGCTTCTTGACCTGGATCGACCTGCTGGACAACCACAACTCGCCGACGGATCAGGCCGTTGGGTGGGCGCTGGACCAGCCGGTCGTCGTCGCACAGGGTGTAGAAGGCATCTCGTTCAAGGTTCGTGTGGTGTGGAACGGCGGCGCCACTGTGACACGGACCGCCGGTGGCTCCAACGTGACGACGCTTCGTTGGCGACGCAACGACCTGGACACATTCCTGACCAGAGGTTCGAACTGAGGCAGGCACGACGATGACACCTGGCTTCGCCTTTAGGCATAGCGTCCAAGCAAACCGCCAGAGGGGTTTCACCCTCGTGGAGATGCTGGTGGTCATGGCGATCACCGTCATCCTGCTAGGGCTTCTCTTCGGACCCATGATCCAGGGGTTCAACCTGACCAACCGGGCGCGCGTGCAGGTGCTGGCCCAGGATGCGGCTCGTCAGGTCATGGAACAGATCGAACGGGACATCGCCGACGGTGTGTTCGTGTTCGACAATAGCGGACAGGATGTGAACTTCTGGGTGCCGGATCCTCGTTCACCACGTGGGACGGGCGCCATGCCTGCAGTGCCCATGGGCGTACCATTTGCGAGAATGGACCTGGTGCCACCTGCGAGGGTGAACGACCAGAACCCGACGTTGGACCCGACCATTCCAATCGATCCGACGACCGGGCTGCCTGTGGAGGAAGCACGAGGCGACCTTGCCCTGCCGGTGGCGCCAGGGCGTGTGATCCACCGCTATTGGATCGGCCTGCGCGACAACGCGACTATGGCGGACGGGACGTATGGCACCAGCGGACGTCCCATCAAGCCCTATGTCAATATCTACGAGAGCAAGCGCAACCCCACTCTGCTCGATGACGACCATAACACGTTCCTGCTGTACCGCGCCGTGTTTTCCGTGTACACGCGCAACGGCAGCGTGGACACGAGGCTCATCAACCTGGGACGGCACGGTACAGTGGACCGCGCACTGGCCGATGCCAACTTCTTCTACGACAACGATGTCGTGCAGCAGCCGTCCGATCCCTCCATCACGTCGCCTGCCATGCCTGGCTGGAAGGACCTGAACGGAGACGGGCAGGTGAACTACAGCGAGAACTGGAAGGCCATTGCTCGCTCCCTCGTGCCGGTAGATCGTGCCGACATGGTGACGGCTACGAGGGACATCAACGGCGATCCGGTGTACGACACGGTTGCCGGACTGCCTCGCATGCGGATATCGCCGGAGGTGCGCTTCCAGCCGTCCTATATCGGCAACGATCCGGGCGTGCCTAGCTCCACGGATGACACAAGCTCGGAGGCACCCAGCGTACCGCCGAGCGCCGAGATACAGTCTTACGGCCACTGGGCCATTCCGTTCGCGACCTACGTCTATCGGAGCGACCTGGCAGCTCAACCGCTGGAGTACTTCTTCTGGGATGGTGTGACCGGCCATAACGTGCAATACGTGACTTTCGACACGACCTCGGGCACCATCATGAGCGCCCAAGACACGGGCTTCGATCCGAAGCGGCCGTGGGCGCTGCCGGCAACCATGGTGCCGGGGCGGTTCCTCATGTTCACCGTGGACGAGAGGCGCGGAGTTATCAACTTCGCCTTCCCGCATAGCATCACTCAGAGTGGAGCAAGCGAGCCGACCAGGATCCGGCCGTCGCAGGCAAACGCTGAGTTCAACTATGTTCGTACCACGGCTGGTAACGCGCTGAACGCATACCGTACCGTGTCGCTCCTGCCGTACGACGCGACCGAGAACCCCACCGGCATGTTGCCTGCAGACAATCCGGCGGATCCTCAGCCTGCGTTGGCGCGCATCCCCGACGTGCGCATCGTGCCGGGATCCGAAACAGTGGTAGGACCGGACATGCGGCCGGGGCCACACTATGGTCAGCCGATCACGTACACGCGGGCACCTCGGTACACGGATCCTAAGCGCCTTGGACCCAACGAGTATCTGATCAACTATGCCAACATCGCCAACGCGAACCTATCCATCACGGATCCGGACCCGCGGGTGCAGGCTATGTTGCGCACGATTCAGCGTGCTGGGACCATCATCTTCAACAGTGCAGACGACGCGGCCGGAACTCCGAATTCACTGCCGGAGAGCCTAGATGGCAGTGGCAACCCTGTCTTCATCGAAGTGACGTACCAGATCCAGAACAACCGCAGCTCCGATGTAGTGAAGGCTAGCTACCTGACCCGCCAACTCATGACCGCGGCGGTGAGTGTCAAGCTGTACGATTTCAACTCCGGTCAGCCGCAGTCGGCCACGCTCACGCAGAAGATACGCGTGCGGAACTTGCAGCGGTAGGAGCGGCGCGACATGAGGACCAGAAGCGACATGAGGTACCAACTGGACGTCAGACGCGACCGGCGCCACGAACGCGGCCAATCCCTCATCGTGGCCGTCATTGCGCTGTTCGTCATGCTTTTCATCGGTGGGCTGTTCGTGGGTCTCGTCGCTCGAAACCTCCTCAACGCTGGTCGGGCCCGCGAGACTGTCTCGGCAGCGGCCCTGGCCGATGCAGGCATCAGGTATGTCAGCGACTTCCTGGAGAACAGCCCAGAGGGAGCCGACTGGCGACCAACGCCCACGCCTCTGACCGACGCCCGTGATCCGGACCGACGCTGGCTGGAGACGGGTCTCTACACACGCATACCTTTGAGCCGCGGCCGAGCCCTGGTACGGGTCAGCATGGAACCCGATCCTCAGAAGCCGCTCGGGAAGTACCTGCGGATCGAGTCCATCGGCCGGCCTGGTTTCGTGGATCCCCAGGACCCGACCACCTTCACCGCGGCGCCTGCACCGAGGCTCATGCGGCGTCGGATCGCCCACAAGGCCATCGGTATCACCGATTACCTGCGGTTCGTCACCAACCGGGACAAGGAAAGCAAGTTCGAGGCTGCCATCGGAATGCCTCCCATCGGTGTGCCGGCGTGGATGCAGCTAGGTGGCCTACCAGTGCGTCCGGTCGGTCTGAACGCGCCACCGGCTAGCTATCCCCTGCCCGGCGCACCTATGTACATCAACGGGGACCTGCGGCTGCTCCATAACGTGACCATCGCACTGAATCCACGGAACAGCGAGGCTGTCTACGTGGCTGGCAATGTGAAGGTGGAACCCGCCGATCCCAACGATCCCACGAGACAACTGCCGCGTATCAACGACCTGTCGGTCAATGCGGGTAACGTGGATCCCCTGCCGCCGCCGCTGGGTACCGGCACGGGCCTGCCTGTGATCCTGCCCAGCGACGCGCCAGCGTATCGCACGTACGGTGGCCTCATCCGAGATGCCGCGCCGACCCCGGACATCAACGGCTACGCGCGGAGCATCAGCCGGCTGGAACCGCCGAGCATAGACGCCTCGGATCCCTCTTCGGGTGTTGGGCGGTACGTGCTGTTGACGAGGGATTCAGGGTGGACCCTGCGCCGGAGAACGCGTGGCGGATGGGTGAATACCGGCCGCATCGGCCTTGGCGCAGGCATCTACATCAACAACACGCGAAGCCGCGAACTGGAGACGACAGGCGTCGCAGGCGGACAGTCCCTCCGCTCCGTATGGCTCCGACCGGGTTCCAGCCCCTATTGGAACGGGCCCTACTACATTCCGCCGGCTGCCATGATCGAGTTCGGGTATCCGATCGTGCAAGAGCGGGACGTCAACGGAGCCCCCATACCTGGCAGCTACGTCCGTACGCCTGGCTTTCGCATCGTTCGAGACGTCAGCGACGCCATGTGGGTGGACCCCAGCGGCCTCATTCGAACGCGGGAGCAGGTGTTCACCTTTTTCATCTACAAAGCAGCGGGACGCCGCCCCGTACTCAAGCTGGACAACGCGCTGTACAGGGACTTCTTGGCCAATGACCAGGGCATGACGGATGCCGAGATCAACAGGTTCTTGCCGGAGTTCAACGGTGTCATCTACGCCGAAGGCAACGTGAGAGTCAAAGGGCTTCTGCCTGCCGTTGCCAACATTCCTATTCGGCAGGAGGCCGGTGACACGGATGGCCTGACGGCCGACGCCATCCGCGATGCCGTGAACCCGCCCTCCATCACGTTGGTTTCCGGAAGGAACATCTATATAGAGGGAAGCCTGGTACGCGAGAACACCGGCGGGCCCAATGCCGACCGGAGCGCAGGGTCCATGATCGCGTTGCTGGCTCGCGAGAACGTGGTTGTCAATACGACGATGTTCGTGGCGCCCAACAAGCCCATGACCTTCGCTTCGAGCAACCAGAACGAGCTTCCGCCCTACCATACCAACATCGATCTGGGTGAGGCCGCACGGACGCCACCATTCGCGCTGGAGTTCGCGTTCGGCGACGACCCGACCCAGTACACACTTGCTGGCGGACCGTTCCTGCTCATGCGACACGGCGCACCACCCGGCATCACGTATCTCAACCTGGCGATCAACGAGGCATATCCGCCACCGTCGCCCGGCGATCCTTTCTACAGGTTCAACGTGAGCGCTAATCCGCCGGTGCCCGCATGGGTCTATCCCATGTACAACGGCACGCAGCCAGGCGTGGACCTCTTCGAACAGCAGCGGTTTTCGTTCCCGTTCGGCGGTACGAGCTATACGCTATTCACGCAGCCCGGCGTGAAGAACACGATCCGTCCGGCCGTGGACCCGAACTTCACTTCGGGGGCCGGTACGCAGGACTATCTCTTCTCGCGTGCTGCCATCGTGCCCATGGATGTTCGGATCGAGGCAGTGCTCTATGCGCAGGAGGGATCGTTCTTCGTGATCCCCGGTTATCCGCTGAATGTGGATCCGTCTGACACGCGGGATGCCGCTCGGCGGCGTCATGCTGCCTCGGGTGCTCAGCAGGGAACCATGCTACGGCCAGCCGGAGTTGCCGACGAGTTCCCGTTCTACGGCGAGCCGATTGACTGCCGAATCACCATCGTCGGGGCCATCGCCGAGAACCGAACGGCGTCTGTGGCGGATCAGGCGGCGTGGATGCAGCTCTGGGGCTACATCCCCCAGCGCTACGGTTCGACGGGCGAAAGCCCGAGCTCGACAACTGCCGCAGAAGTGCCTCGCGAGCATCTCTTCGTCACGGACGTGGGTATGCCGACAGGCAACCCCGCAACGAACGACTTTCGTGCGCAGATCGAGCGGACGGCGGGCATCACCCGTGGCCTGCGCATTCTCTATGATCCGGCGCTTGGCGCACCCTACTCCAACTACAGCCCGACTGGCGGGAGTTTCTACCGGCGCAACGGTTGGGCGCACGTCGCGCGCGGAAGTTTCCGACAAGATGATTACGGCCGGACGCTTCCACCGCTGCCGCGCTTGCCAGTGTGTCCTGGATTCGTGTACTTCGGCGAGGATCGGTAGCGGTGCGCACAGAACGGCCGGTGGCGATGGGATATACGGCGATGAGACCGATGCAATATGGCTTGAGTGTGCGTATCACGCTGGTTGGGGCGCTGCTGGTCCTGGCGGCGGGGTCTGCCCTCGCTGACGCCCAGACGTACTCCTCGCAGAGGCGCCAGATACGCGTGGGCATCATCGCGACGCGGGCACTCGACCTGCCAGGCAACCAGGGCTCCGAGAACCCCGATCCACACGTGTTCTATGTGCTGGACTCGCGGACGGATCTGAAGCCAACCGGCGTGGAGTTCGTGAATCCGCTGGCTCCTGCCGTTATCACGGGCGACATCCACGAGCGATGGCGGCGGCGGAGCCGAGGGAACGATCCCGCGTTCACGCCGGGGAACCCGATGTACGAGCTCTTCCGTGTGGGTGCACGTGTGACCAAGAACATGGGTGCCTACTGGGAGGTCAACATTGACGCGCTGGAATCCTCGGATCTCCAGCAGTTCGACCTGCTGTACATGCACTCGCACAAGCCAGACGTGGCCCTGCCGGCTGACACCCGCGAGAAGTTACGGAGCTATGTGGAGAGTGGCGGCACCCTGTGGGTGGAGCAGTGCGGGGGCTTCACCTTCAACCGTTACGCTCCGTTCCTATTCGACATCCAGTTCCATAGCGGCGGATCGGCCGGTGGTCCTGGACAGCCGGGAGCCGTCATCGCCACCCCGAACCATCCCTTATTGAACTACCCCTACGTCCTGAGCCCTCAGGAGGTGCGGACGCTGGGTGACAAGAACGTCGGTGGGTGGTACGTCTTCAATCCCTACGATCCATCGGACCCCACCTACTATGATCCGTCTGCTGGCAAGAACGCCCTGAACCCTCCGGGACGGGAGACACTCGTGCCCGTCGTATGGAACACGCGCGGATACCCGGAAGGCCCCGGCGGAACGGCCAACGCCAACTGGCGCCCCTACGTAATCGCCGGTGCAGTGGGCGCAGGCAAGCTAGTCGTCAGCTCGCAAGACACAGGGTGCGCAATCAACGACTATGTGGGCGGAGTGCAGGTGGGATTCGGCGGCAACTGTGGAGCCATCAGCGGCCAGAACCTCTTGGCGGCCAAGCCCCAGGACCTGAAATTCGCCTACAACCTGGCGCTTTGGGCGGTGGCGCATCGCACTGCCTTCGTGGATCCGCGGCGAAGTGGCTCGGCTATCGAGGGAGTGCCTGCCCAGCTCGATGAGAAGTGGTCGGCTCCTGGAGGAGGAACGTCCAGAGTAGGCGGAGCCGCGTTCCTGCGAAGATGCGTCTTCGCCGTAGGTGGCGACCTCGTCTTGCGCTGCTTCGATACGAATCCAGGAGAGGATCTGGACGGAGACGGCAATCCGGATGACGGTCTGGTGGATCTGAACGCGGGCGCGTCCTTCGACTGCGTCTGGGCGTTCGACCTAAAGCAGTACGGACCCATCAGTGGCGCGTCCACTCCAACCGTGATCGAGTTCTTCGACACCAATCCACCAGCGGCGCCCGGGCTGCTGACGTCGCCGAACCGCGAGCTGGTCGTCGTCGTGCTCTCCAACGGCACGGTGGTGGCGGTGCGTGCATTGCCAGTGGCATTGAGAACGGTGAACGGGGTTCAGTACGCAGGTCTCGCGGATTACACGGTCGCTGACTGGGCGGTTCTGCCTGCTCAGACGGGCGCAACAGACTATGGGCTCGGGCCGACGGATCCCGTGCCCGCGGTCGCCTTCTCGGAGGGTGTCATCTTTGCCGCGCTGAGCACGAGCGCAGGTGGGCGAGTACTGGCCATAGACCCGGCGACCGGCGGAAGCCCCTTCCACATTGGCAGCCCCGCGGGAACCGGCGAGGGGCTGGTGCCGGACGCACCTGGCACCGAGCCGCTCCGCAGTGCTCCGACGGTGGGATACGTGCGGGATGACCTGACCGGCGCCACGGACAAGATGATCTACGTGAACGTGAGCCCTCGCACGGGCCAGCCAGCGTCCGTGCGCGCAATCCCCTTCAGCGTGAAGGGGGAGCCTCTGAACCTGGTAACTGCTCCCGATCGGATCTTCCGGAGCCGGGCCCGTGTTCCGTGGTACATCTACCTCGGAGTTGGCAGTAACCCTGCCTTGCGGCCGCGCGTGGTGGCCGTCTACAGGAGCGCCGCCGATGGCGCCTACGGGTTCCGCGAGTTGGAGTACACAACTTCGGGCAACCCGGGCAACAACCAATGGCATGAACTGTTCGACATGGGTGAGGCTCGCGTCAAAACCGGGCCGGTGGTCGAGTTCACGAACATCGAGCTGCCCGACGGAACGCGTGTGGGACTACGCTCGGTGTCTCCGGTTGACGAGGCTGTTACGATATTGGCGGATTACACCTACGACTGGGCACCGCCAGTGGGCAGCACGTACCCGAAGGTGAACGCACGCTCGGTCTTCGTGGCGCCGGATCCCACAGACAGCAACAACAGTATCGGTGGCGCACCGGCCCTGGCCAGGAACGATCTGCTCTACTTCACGGGTCGCGCATCCAACGATTCAGATACGTACCCGGGACGCAGCGCCCTGATCGCGGTTCACGAACAGGGTTCCAACCAGAGCCGTGTACGCTGGACGTACTCGCTCTACGACGCTTTCGACATGACCGTGAACGGAAACCGGGTCAGCATCCCGGCACGCATGCGCCGGTCGAACGGTGTGTTTCTCACCCACATGCGATTCTTCGGTACTCCTGCGGTACACGGTGAGACGGTCTACGCCGTCGCATCTGGCGTCGCACAGGGTGGCCAACCGGTATCGGTGCTATGTGCGTTCAAGGCGGATCCGGAGTTCGTTCTCAGGCTCAATACGCGCATCGATCCGGGTACCCGAGTGCGCGTTCGGCAACCGAACCTTTTCGTGGACCGTGGCGGGCAGCAGGAACCGTGGATCGAACTGGCAGCGGGCCAGTATACCGTGGACTACGAGAGTGGCACGATCCACATAACGGCCATGGCGCCTCCTGGAGCCATTGCGGCTGCCTATATCAGTGCATCCGTGCCGTTTGTCGTCCAGGTAGGCAACGGACCAGAGGTCGTCAGCATCCCCACGCGGGCCGATAGTGATGGCTGGCGACGCGGCGGACCGGACAACGTGGATAACCTACTGTGGTTCAGCGTTCTGCCCGCTCCGGCAGCTTCATCGCCGACGGTGTTGGGAGATATCGTCTGGGTCGGGCTTGCGGATGGGTCTGTTGTGTCTGTGGATGCCGATCCTGCCGCGAGCAATCCGGAGTTCCAGGCGACCGGTAGTGAAGTCCCGTACCGATGGGTGACGGCTCCGTTAGCTGTACGGGGCGACGTCGTGCCGGCGCAACCTGCCATCGCAGCGCCCGCGGTGTCGGGCGGCGTGATGGCGATGGCCACCGGTGCAGGCGTCTTCGCCATGGAGGATACGGTTACGCTCATCGCGGACTCCGGAAGGCTCCTGGAGGTGAATGCGGCGGGCGAGGCGGTCTGGGCCTGCGACGGTACGCGTACGTTCGACATAGCCAATGGGCCGCTCACCGACTACACAGATCCGACGAACCCCATCATCGGCACAGGGATACCGGCTGGCCAGCGCGTGCCCTTCCGACGGCCGTCCGTCGCCAGGCGTATCGGCAACAACGACATCCTTGTGGTGGATACGGGCAACAATCGTGTCGTGGCCATTGACCGAGGTGGTTATGCTCGCTGGGAGGTCAGCAGGTTCCAGGACGATTACAAAGGACTGCTGCGGCCTGGCGACCCGATGGTGTTGAACGAGCCGACCGACTGTTCGTACTGGGTGGAGTTCCAGCCTAACCTGGCCATTCAGGGTGGTCCCTATAGCTATACCGGTCCTGGGTACGTCATGCACTATCTAATCGCGGACTCGGGCAACTATCGTGTGGTCGAGATCATAGACGTCGTCAAGGCGAGTGGTGAACCCCTCATGGTGCGCCAGCTCAATTACGTCAGCAGCACTCTGGCGCGACAGGGGAAGCGGTACCGATACCGCGCTGTGCAGCGCATCGTCATGCGGAACTCCGAACTGCCCGCGTTGCCGAGCTACTGGCGCGAGAATCCATACGATCCCAACGCCATGCCTCTCGACCTGCGGTACCTGACCGTGGCTACGGTGTCCAATGCGCGCATGGTGGACCGGAACGTGCCGCTGACGGCGACTGTGGGAAGCGGCGAAGCCCTCGAATCGGGCGGTGGCTCGGTGGCCATTCTGAAGGAGACGGGCGATCCCCTGGCCGTGGTGACGAATCTGCGAATACCGGTGGACAGCGGCGGGACGCCCTCGGTGCGCATCCAGCCCATCCTGAACCCCACATGGCTCTCCTCGTTCAAGGAGATGGAGGGCGGCAACCTCGTCACGAAGTTCCTTCTCGCTGATGCCAATGGCGTGTACCAGGTGAGGCTCAACTTTGTGGACCACCCGGACAACAGCCCGCCTTACATCGAGCCGGTGTTCGATGTGGAATGGCTGCTCACAGCGGAGGACTACTTCGCCATGACAGGCAAGAGGCTCCAGGCGTCCTGCGTGGTGAGGCTGACAGCATCGGCGGAGAACCCGACGTTCCCCACGCTTCGGCAGTATCTTATCGCCAATCGGTTCAGCGGCGAAGACTATCCGGGCGTCTTCGGCACCACCGTGAACGTCATCAGCAGCAGCGCGTTCCATGGGGAAGTATTCGTGGTCAAGCCATCCACCTTCCACTTCGGATCCGGGCATGGCTACGTGCCGGACTACGGTGTCATCAGCAGTCCGCTAGGCAACTTCCTGTGGCCGAACGATGGAGGCACATACATCATCAACGGTGTGACCCAGCAAGTGCCGCAGGCAAGCATCATTCGTAGGGTGCCCAGCGAGTCGGTTCCAAGGCCTCCTTACGCGGTCATCCACAGGCCCGGCGACACGAATACGACGTTCGGTGGCGATCCGCCTGGTGGCATTCGGCGCACCGTGGGTGACAAGGACCGCGGTACGTGGACGTCCATCCTGGAGCAGCCGGCGTTCGCGGATAGGCCGTACTGATTGGCGCGGCTGGCAGAGGACCAAGCGATACCTCGGTCGGCGAAGCGGGCGACACGGATACGCTGGAAGCCGTGGCGCAAGGCGGTGAAAGGGATCGGCAGGTGGTTCGGTGAGGTCGTGGCACATGAAATCAGGTGAAAGCTTCATGCTCAGAAGATACTCGGCGCTGCACCTCGTTGCGGCCATGGCCGCTGCGTGCTTGGCTGCCAGCGCTGGAGCGCAGTTCACGGACAAGGACTGGCTCCAGCACCGCGGCACAACGACACGGCAAGGACACAACGCGGATCCAGGTCTCGATCATACTCTGAATAGGAGCCTGGGACCGGTCTGGGTATGGCCGCCCTCTCGGGACATGCCCGCCGAGATCGTCGTGGATAACAGCAAGCTGCCGCCACCCGCTCCCAACGCTACCGGTCAGGGCTTCGAGACGAGCGGATCGTGGGTGTGGCCTGCGGCAGCCTCCCGGGCATCCGGAGCCTGGCCGCCGTCCGACGCCGACCGCGACAAGATCGGTGACTACGTCTACTTGGAAGCCATCGCGAACGCACGTCTGCAGGCCATCGGTACGGATGTTCTGAAGGGATTGCCGAACCTGGATTACGCGCCAATACCGGACCCCGACAACCCCACCCAGACGACGACACTCTACGGCATCGTAGAGAAGGAGCTGCGGAATAGCAGTCACTATGCACGCTGGTCGTTCGGCACGAAGTATCCGGTGAATACCTACCAGGGCACCGTCAATGTATCACCCGACGCAGCCAACGCCACACCGCTCGCTCCAGGGGTTCGGTACGCGGTGTACATTCGGTTCCCCGCCAGCGGCACGCTCATCGATCACGATGGAGCACCTCGGGCTCATCCCAACGCGGATCATGTCTTCGTGCGTGTGAGCTGGGGCGCTGACGTGAACGATCCCGTAACGAGCCGCATCTTCATGCTGGATTTCGGCCAGACCGGAGGGTTTTGGCTTCGCGTACGCTCGGGAGCAGGCGATGATCGGTACTTCCCATATGACGGCACGAACCCTATTCGCGTAACGTTGTACGCAGACGTACCGGACAATGTGGATGATAGCGACGCGTATCCCTACAAGCCTTTGGTGACGGCGGACGCAGTCCGGCTCGTGCCGGAGTCCATGCGTGGCGATGTCCACGCGCCGGCCATCAGCGCCGCATTCCCGCCTGGGGCAGATACCTCTCAGCCTTATACGCAACTCACGTTCTTCGGGCGCGACGAGACGACGGGCCCTCAGATCTTGTTCCCGACTGCCGCACACTACACCAATCCCATCGGCTTTGTGGGTATCCCGCTGGATCCCACGAAACCGGCCACAACGGGGAATGCGTCCACGAATCCCGTAGTGGCCGACGTGACCACGAGCATCCGTTCCGCCGTTTTCTATTGCTTAGAGGACCGCGTGGATCCGGTCGCACCTGCCAATGGAACCTATGGGCGATTGCGCTGGCGCTACCCGACTCGATCTGTGCCCATCGTGCCCGTGACGATTGACGACATTGACGCCCCCGGAAGCGGTTTCACGGTGACATCGCCTGTGCCGTCGCCTCCGTCCTGGACCATCGAGACGGATGCGAACCACCAGCCCTATGGAACTCAGTACCGCTGGACTCCTGTCTCCGCGACGAACACCCTGGAGGCGCATTGGGCCGCCGATGTGCCTGTGAAGGGGCCAACGCCGCAGACGTTCTCGGTCTACGTGTATATTCCGGCAGGTTCGGGAACGACGAACTTCGCCAGGTACGCCACGTACCGCCTTCCTACGGAGGACGGTTCCGTGGAGGTGCGCCTGGATCAGCGGAACACCGCCTCGGGCAGTCCGGTAACGGGCATGTGGCGGCTGCTGGCTACGGGCATACGCTTCAAGCTGAGCAACGACGGCACGACTCAGCACTGCGAAGTAGTGCTGACCAATGAATCGTCGAGAGACATGGCCGAGGATGCCAGCCGCGTGCTGGTGGCCGACGCCGTGCGTTTCGTGCCGGAGTCCCAGTCGGCCAACAGTGTTGTAGCTTCGCCGCTCCTGGCGCGAGTGCGCTGGCCATCCGGGACCGTCCGCGATGTGGTCTACTTTGCCACCACGGACGGTCATCTCTGGGCGCTGGACGCCGTCGGTGTGGACCCCATCGGCAGTGCTCCGCGAAGCACGCTAACGACGGCGTACTGGGTCTATCCGTCCATCAGCAACCCGAACCCGGACGATGACCTGAATGGCAACGGCGTTTTCGACTTTCCGCAGGATGACCCCAACTACTTCGCGGATCCTCAGAACAACAGAACGTCGCAAGGGATCGATGGCGATCTGAAGCCGGATCGCAGCACGGGTCACGCGGACGGTCCGTATGCCGTCATCAACAAGGTGCCCGAGCTTGGCAGCTTCCTGTCGTCGCCTCTATATGTGGAGGTGGAGAAGGGGACCCCACCCAACGTCGTCCGGATTCCCATGATCGTTATCGGGAATCAGAACGGACGCATCTATGCGTTCGATCCAGCGGGCCGAACGAACGCGGCTGGAGAGCCCTTCCCCGCAACCATCGCGACGGGCCCGGGTACCCCTGGGCAGCCCGATACGCCAGGTATCCCAGGCACCACACGCCGGCTGATGACATGGCCGACCCTGGCACGAGATAAGTGGCTCGACAAGGGCGGTACGCTGCTGCCCGACGGGAGCTTCGGTGGTTACACGGACGATCCAGCGAAAACAAGCTTCGCGGCTTCGCCCAGTGCACCGAAGCTGGATGCTCAGTTCCGGACGGATCGCGTTATTGTCGGTGCCGGTGATGGTCACGTCTACTGTGTGGACCTGCAGACGCTGGATCCGAGAGTACGCATCTCCAACCCCGCCAACGACGGCAAGGCAATCTGGCAATGGCCCGAGGCCACAACGCGGCTGGATCCCATCGTCCTTCCTGGTGCACTCACGGATAGTGGCAAGTACGTCTTCTCGGCTGGCGGCCGTGTGTACTGCATCAAGGCTCCCGCGAACGCCAGCGGACAGCCCAAGGACGCCGGCGGGTTCCTGCAGCCGGAGTGGACCTATCCGTACGCCAACTCGCCTGCCAACCCTGCCAAGTCGGGCGATGTTGCGGCGGAGCAGACGGCCTTCACGGCTCCAGTCTGGGTTCCTCAGGTGAACAACGGAGCCGGGGTGGAGCTGAATGGAGGCAAGGAGGTCGTCTTCGTAGCCAACCGAGACGGTCGTGTGTTCGCTTTGGATGCGTCGCGCACCGGCAATCCGACGTCGGGAGGACTCCTGTGGGAGAGCTGGTCACGCGGCTCGACGCGGGCGTCTGCGGTCTATCTGGATCATCTCCTGCCGCAGCCCTGGTATCAGGACACGTTCACCGGCGACAAGTTCCCGGCGATCTTGCTGCCGTTGGATACTGGCGCCATCATCGGACTCTCGGCGCTTGGCCAAGGGCGGCTCACGGCAGGCGATCTCATGTGGAGCTACACCGATGCCATGATCGGCCGGGTGCCTCTTACTGCCATGGGCGCCAACGGCCCTCTCACGGACCCGGTGATCTACCCCACAGCCGTCGGACAGCGCGGAGCCGACGCGGTTACGCCGAACTCGTGGATGTTCTGTGCTGACGAAGGCAACAGGGATACGGGCGAGGTGAACGGACAAATGCGTGCCTACTGGCGCGCAAAGACCGCCGCCGACGGAGCCGGGCTGGGCATGGTTACGCCCGACGAGCCGTACTACAGTGACGAGCCGGACGAGACGAGCATGACGATGAAGCTTGTCGAGCTTTGGTACGGCAAGGGCGACACGCCGCCCAAAGGCGTTCCGCTCGCTTACGACTTCTTCGGCTTGCCCGAGGATAATGCGGACAAGCTCTCGCCGCTCACGGAATGGAACTCGGGACATGAGCGCCAGTACACGCTGACAAGTCCCGACAAGCTCATCGTGTACGAGTGGGGTGATACCATCTACGCCGCCGCGTGGGGTGTCGTCGTTAGCACATCAGCGAATCCGCCCCTACCGACGGTGACGTTCCGTCTGTTCGGCGCAGGTCAGACACGGCCGCCGCTGACAGTTGGCGCCGTGCGCGACTACGCAGCGCCAACTCCACCTGTGCCGCCAAGCCCGCCTTATCCGGCCGGATCCCAGTTCTACGCTTGGGTGGCCAAGGTTGCCATACCGCTTGGACGCGGTTCCCAGGCCGATGCCCAGACGCCAGGGCGCCGCTACACGATTCTGGCCCAGGCACAGTTGGCGACGGAGACGGGTGTCCAGGTGTCGTCGCTGCAACTCGCCGCAGGGCAGGCCACTATTGACAAGAACACCAGCGATCCCTACGGACTGGATGGTTCGCTCGCGACGACACTGAAGGTAACGACGCGCAAAGAGATCTCCATCGCTCATCCGCTGGCTCTGACAACCAGGGCGGTGCCAACCGGTGCGCAGATCGGCCCCAGCGCTCTCAACATTATCGGCTGGGTGTCGGCTGTACCCAATGCGGTCGCTGCACAGGAAGTCCTGGCGAACGGCAACAACCGCTACAATCCGCCTGCGGGGCAGCCTCCGCTGAAGAGCGTTGTGGCGCCGCTGGGATTCATCACGCATGGCAGTTCGGCAACGTACCTGGGCGCAGACAGTCAGGGCCGTAGGCATGATGCTCTGTTCATCGCAGACCGCTCCAACCTCTACAAGCTGAATCAGCGCTTGAACAATGTTCGCGTGGAACGGCGGGGTCTGCGGTGGGGCTGGGATCCGAACGCCAGCGATCCCTTCATTCGCGCGACCGGCAATGTCATGAACCCGTTGCCGTGGGAGGTCTTCCCCGCCAATCTGCCCAACACATCGCCGGACTATCCCGACATCGACAGAACGGCCGCAAGAGTGCGCATGGGCGGGGTGGACCTTGCTGGCAAGCCTGCGACCTTGCCGAACAAGTCGCTGAACGGCGAGCTGAGGTACGTACCCCTGGAGCTGACGGTAAGCGTGCCCAAGTATCAACCGGCCAATGTCAACTTGACCTATTTCGACATCAACAACAACCCGTACAATCCCACGGGCGCCGTTCCTGGCCTGGCAGCGCCGATGCTGATCCAACTTGGCAGGCCACCGCAGACCCCGTCGGAAGCCCCGGCGGGCACGCTGGCGCCGAGCGCGGGTTACTACGGCGACATCGTCGTGTATATCGACAGCAATGGGGATGGACGCTACCAGGGCACGGCGATCCAGACGCAGGCCGCCCAGGTCACACAGACGGCCCGAGAGGAAGTCTTCCGGCAGTTCAGCACCGGCGTGGCAGTGCCGCCGGATCTGAGTCTGCGCGCCGAGGAAGAGACCATCGACCTTGGCAAGGTGCCACATTCCGCCGGGTACGCGCCAGGAATGCCGTTCTCGCCGAACGGTGTGGGCCTGTACCTGGGCTCGACATCGCCGTTCGACGACCCTTACGGCTTGAGGATGTTCGCGCCCTTTACGATCAAGAACACCGGCAACGTTAACCTGGTGAACCTACGGGTGGCTAAGCTTGCCGGTGATTCGCCGGACGCATGGGCCTATCCTGGCTCATGGGCACGCCTGCAGAGCGACCAGGTAAGCCCCTTCCTGCCGGTCTACGACGGCCAGGGGAGGCTGGTCACCGGTACTGCGCCTGGGCATCCGTTCGACATGCCGCTGGCATGGCAACTGAACTCTCCGCTACTGGGCAAGTCCCTGCCCATGCCGTTCAACGTGGATCTCACGCCAGGCAGCAACTATGGCATCATCTCGTCGCTGGACCATGACAACAGCGCGGGTCTCCCCATCGAGCCGTTCTTGTTCTGGCCCTTCGACCTTCGCATGGTGCCGGGTTTCAGCAAACTGCGACCCGACCTCGTGCCTGGGAACCCCTACGTTCGTCCCGGCAACCCACTTGGCTGGGGGGTGGGTCTCAACGTGCGGCCAACACTGCACAAGCCGTTGCCGGGCGACAGTGGGCCCACCGTGCTGTCCATTCCGGACGTCGCCCATGGTGATCCCTTCGGGTTGCTGCCAGAGCTCCGGCGCATCGGCGTGGATGTACGACCAAGAATCGGCATTGCGCCACCGCTCGGTACCCCTGCTGGGACCTACTCGGCGCCTGTCTATGTCTTCGAGGATAACTACCCGGCTCAGTGGCGGGCATGGCTGTCCATCTACAATGCCGCCGACAACCCGCTTGCTGCTGCAATAGATGATAACGGTGTGCCCGACTTCCGGTCGTATGTGGATCCCAATGACCGCCAGAGTTCAGTCAGTGCGCCTGTCGAGTCGATGGTGCAGAACCCGTTCCGACTGAAGATCCAGGTCACGGAGGCGCGTCTGACGAATGCGCCGGCCGTGCGGCCATGGCCCACCGGGCCGTACATGCAGCAGGACGGCACCTTGCCGCAGGTGGACCTGAGAGCTCCGACGGCTCAGAACCCCTCGGGAGCAGCCTTCGGGGCGAACCTCATGCCGTCGGTGGTCTTCCACACCACAGGCTCGGGGAACGCGCCGTCTACGGCCATCTTGCTGGCGTGGACCAGTAACCGACCGGAGAACTTCGCTGCCGGCCCCACCATGCAGGATGTTCCATGGGGCATCTTCTACGCACAGTTGAATGGGGCCGCGTCGGCGTTCGACCCTGCTGGCGGCTGGGGCAGCTCTGCGCCGCTCCTCTTCGGTTGGCGGTTCGAGGTAGCTGTCGGCACGCCAGCACGATGGTGGAGCCCCACAGGCCTGGCAACTCCGTTCCCGCCATTGGGTGCAACCCAGGCTCTGTTCCCATCTCAGTCGTCGGATGTCGTGGCTGGTGCACGGACGCAGGTCGTACCAGGCGTGATACCCGTCAACCAGCTTGGCCAACCCATGGTGGTGCATGGTGCGCCGTCCCTCGTTCTGGACCAGTCTCCAACCGGACGGAGTCCGGACTTGTGGCTGTTCTGGCAAGGAGCCGTGAACAAGACCGCTGGTGGTGCCGGTGGCGCTTCGTTGGACGCCAGGACGTTCTACGTGCCCATTGCCAGGTCCGGCAACGGCGTATACGCGCCAGATCTGAGCTCGGCTCCTGGTGGCATACCCTATTCCTTCCCCAACGACCCGACCCTTCAGAAACAGGGAGTAAGGCCGCTCGTCGTCGGCGGTACCGGCTTCGTATTCTGGTACGGCGGCACTTCGGGCAGGACGCGCTTGTACTACAACGTCAATGCCTACGATCCCAACCGGAATCCGGACGGTATGCGCAATGCCTCGGGATGGTCGGCCGATATCGCGCTGCCCACACCGGGTGGCCTGCAGGGGCTTTCGAATCCCATTCCCGTTCCGCGTCGTCTCCATCCGGATCAGCGTGCAGCCAGCACGATAACCCACGTGGACGTGGTCTATACCGCTGCCTTTGCCGATCGGGGTCAGCCGGAAACGTTCATGACACGGTACGAGCTACAGCGGCTGGCAGTTGGCCAGGCGCAGCAAGCAGTGACTCCGTTCCCGCGGGTGGAGAACGAGCTCGTAGCTCGGTACGGAGCGTCCCAGTCCTGGATCGCTCGGGACGTTGCGTGGATCTACCGGGATCCCAACACGGGAGCGTTCGTGGATGGTACTGGCAACAGTCCGTGGATTGTCATTCGGGTCAATGGTACGCGGGTGAATGTCGGCGCACCGGTCTTCGATGCGCCCACTGGCAAGCTCTACTTCAACTCGACGCTAGGAGGCCGCGTGGTGGTGGATCCGCAGTCGGGTACGATCACGTTCCCGGATGTAGCTCCCAAGATCAACGACGCGGTGACGGTGTCGTATACGCCGCAGACGATTCGCCTGAACGTAACGAGGTCCGATACAGGCGTCATTAGCGTTCCGGCGGGCTGGCAGTCCGATGCTGGATTCGCGCCCCAGCCCGCAGTTCAGGCGCCTGGCGCCAACACGGGCGCAGTGGCGCTCCTGGATCTCTCGGACAATCCGCGAAGGATCACCCAGCCCGACGCAGTCCGACCCGGGGCGCAGAGCGTACGGCCGACGACGGTCTCCCGCCTGTGGCTCATCTACCGGAAGACAGGCAGCAATGTCGCCAGTTCCGGCGGTCTCTACTTCAAGACCATGCGGCTCATGGTTCGCCTACCGCGGCCCGTCGTGCGCAACGCGGACGGGACCATCGGATCCAACATCCAAGTCAGCGGCAACCGCGGACCGGTGGAGATCGATTGGCTGCGAGGCCGGTTGTATTTCACGGAGATTGACGAGGGCGCCACGATCCATGTTGTGCAGGCGCTGAGCGGCGGTGGCGCTGTAGAGGCTGATTACAGGGTAAGCTGGGGCGACGAGCTGACGGTTGCAGCAACACCCGGGGATCAGACGACGGGCGAAGCCTCGTTGCCTACCGACGCGGCCGTGAACGAAGGGCAGGTCACGGCAGTGAAAGATCCATTCGTTGACCGTGTGTGGGTGTTCTGGGCAAGCACCCGGTCGGGTACAACAGACCTTTACTATATGACGGTGAGTCCTTCGTTCTATCCGCAGACGTATCCGTGAGCCGGGGGACTGTGGCGTCCGGGCGCACGTGCAGGAACCAGCTGGGCGCCCTGCAGGCATTGCAGGAACCGGCGGAAGCGGTGGCGAAGGGTAACCCTGCTGCGGCTGTGGGCGTCGAAAGAGCGGCAGCGGCACGGCGTAAGCACGAAAGGATGCCGCACGCTTGACACTCGCAGGGAAAGTTGCTACAATCTAGCGGGCGAGCTTGCCCCGTGCGGGCAGGTGCCTGTGTCGTCTTACGATTCAATCGGGGGGTCCCAGTATGGGCGGTTCGGGAGGACCGACGGTCGGACTAGATATCGGCTCGAAGTTCATGAAGGCCGTGGAGCTCGTGCCGGGTCGCAATGGCGTCACGGTAAAGGCCATGGGCATGGCGCCGACACCACCGGAGGTCATGGACAGCGGCGTGATCGTAGATCCGAAGACGCTCGGGGATGCCGTCAAGAAGATGCTCAAGGAAGCTGGCATCTCCACGAAGCGGACAGTGAGCTCCGTGGCTGGTCAGGGCGCACTCGTTGTACGCGTGATCGAAGTGCCGAAGATGTCGGACTCCGAGCTGGCAGAGGCCATGAAATGGGAAGTGGAGAGGCATGTTCCTTTCGCCGCCGATGAAGTCATCATGGACTTCCAGCCGGTTATTCGTGCCGATGCGGACGCCGACGCAGAGAACATGGAAGTCCTCATGGCGGTCGCCCAACAGGAGATGGTGGATCGTCATGTGAATATGCTGTTCGCCGCAGGTCTTAGCCCGGCTGCCATCGATGTGGAGCCGCTGGCGGCAGCCAGATGCCTCATCGAGCTGGGGCCAGATCCTTACGGCAGGAAGACCGTGGCCATCATCAACATCGGCGCAGCCACGACGGATATCGGTATCTTCCGCGATGGCATCCTGGCGTTCCCGCGCACGCTCCCGCTCGCAGGAGATACGATGACGGCAGCCATCGCACAGCACCTCGGAGTCGACGAGGAACAGGCGGAAGAACTGAAACGGCGGCACGGCGAGGTCATCCTGACGGAAGCACCCGCAGTACAAGCGCCGACCGTGGGGGAGGGTTTCTACGATCTGTCAGCCGAACAGCCCACCGCCGGGGTTAGCACTGGCGCCACCGACTTCGACCTGGGCGAGACTGCGCAGCCTACAGAGACGATGCCAGTGGCGGCGTCCACAGCCGATCCCACGACCCAGCAGGTTTTCATGGCTATCGCACCGACACTGGGTGAGCTGGTGGCCGAGTTCCGCCGTTCCATCGAGTACTACACAGGGCGAACCGCCGACGGTCACGTGGACGAAATCCTCCTCTGCGGGGGAACCGCAGGTCTGAAGAACCTCGATCAGTTCCTGAGCATCGAACTGGGCATTCCCACGCTAGTGGCGGATGCTTTCAAATATGCGAGCGTGGCGGCGCGCAGTTACTCTGCCGACCACATCCGCGAGCTGTCACCGATCTTCGCCGTGGCCACGGGCCTGGCTGCACGCGACATGGTGGCCGTACCGACACCTGCTAAGGCCAAACCGGCCAAGCGCGGGAAGAAGTAAGGACGGGGAACCAGCACGATGCTACGAATCAACCTCCTGCCCCCCTACATCTACGAAGGTGCCAAGCGCCGGAACGTGATGGTCCTCTGGGTCATCATCTTGCTGGTTGTGATCGGCGGTTTCATCTTCGGCAAGGTGCAGATAGATGGACAGACGGCTGCTCTTGTCGCCGAGACCCAGCGCCTGACGCCGGACGCAGACAAGGCAGACAGGCTCCAGGCCCAGGCCAATCAGATCAACGAGCAGTCTAGCGCTATCCGGGCCAAGCGTGACTTCGTGAAGAACGCCAGGCTCCATAACAGCACGACCTATCAGCCGGTCGTCTATAACATCCGGGATTACACGATGAAGGGCGTGCTTTACTATTCCCTGCAGCCCGCTGGGCAAACGGTAACCCTCACTGCCTATGCTCCGAGCCTTGCTCAGGTAGGACACTACCTGATGTGGATGGAACACAACCCCAACGTGAGCCACGTGAACATTCAGTTGACAGGACTGCCGACGTTCCCTGTGCCGCCTGGCTTCAATGGTCAGCCGCAAGGGTCGGGCATCCGTCCACCTAACGCTGGAGGCTACGACTTCACGGTGACCCTGACGCTGGTCAAACCCATCGCTGGAGCGCCGGCATACGGAGGCGCCGGAGGCGGAGCTGCCGCAGGAGGTGCAGCAGGCGGTATGCCTGGCATGCCCGGTATGGGCGGCGGATTCACGGCGCCGGGTGGGTCTGGCGGCATGAGCATGGGCATGGGGGCTTCCATGATGGGTAGCGGTGGTGCGCCGAACGTACCGATGGCCGCAGGGATGCAGGCACCGGGCGGCGTGGGCGGTAAGTAGAGGGAGCGCATGTGACATGTCGAAGCTGACCATTCTCCACATCAATATCATCGGACTGGTGGTTGCGCTTCTCGTTGGCGCTGGCCTCTACTTCACGGTGATAACAGGCGCCCTGGATGCCAAGAAGAAGGCCGAGCAGGACCTGTCGGCAGTTCAGGCGCGCGCCGACAAACTGCCCATGGCAACGCGGGCGCTGGAGCAGGCGAACAAGGACAAAGCGCTCGCCGAGGCGGAATGGAGCGTCTACGAGAAGCAGTACATGCCCGTCATTGGCTACTCCAAGGATACGTTGACGACGTGGCTGCGCACGTTCCTACCCAACCGCGGTCGTTCATGGCCAGAGCGGTTCATACGGACCGTACGCAACCACATGGAGCGTGAAAGGAAGCTGAACGGGATCATCTGGGAGAACCCGGGTACGCTCGTTCTGCCCTCCTACGGTCCCGATCCGAACACGATCGATGTGGGACAGCCGGGCGAAGGCTACGGGCCTGTTTTGCATTACTCTTACCAGATGGCCGTGCGAGCCAAGAACCTCGACAAGCTTATGCAGCACATCAAGTCGTGGTCGTCGCTGTCGCAAGCGGGTGTGCCGGTGGTGGATGGACTCCAGATTAGCGGCAACAGTCCGAACCTTTCTGCTACGTACATAGTGACCTTCACGATCATCGTGCGGGATAACCTGCCCGTCCAGATACCGCGTATCAGCGGTTCGGGCGGCGGTGGCGGCGGCCCTATGGGTATGGGCGGCCCTATGGGCATGGGCGGTCCCATGGGCATGGGCGGACCTCCAGGTAGAGTCGGTGGGCCCGGCGGTATGCCTGGTACGGTCAGTGGACCTGGCGCGAGTTCCATGGGAATGGCGCGGCCAGGAGGTATTGGCAGCGGTGGTCCGCCGATGGGTGGTCCACCCATGGGTCCGCCCATGATGGGCGGTCCCCGGGCCAGCGGTGGCGGCGCCGGGACGCGGGGCGGATCTACCATGGAAGCAGCCAATTGACAGGCGATGCGATTCGCGGAAGTGAGGAAACCTGAGTTGCGGATACCTCGAATAACTGACCATAGATGGATGCTACTGGTGGCGATGGCACTGGCTGCGGTACTCGTCGGCGGATGCGGCGGCGGTGACCAGGGCACCACTGGCGGCACCACGGCGCAGGCGCCATCAGGCGGAGCCCCTTCGGAGGACGACAGCACAGAACGCGACGGTGGCGCAGCATCACCGGGCATCGTCATGGGCGGTCCTGCGATGCAGATGCAGACGAGCGGCGGCGCTCCGCCGATGATGGGTGGGATGGGCTCAGGTGCGCCGTTCGCGGGAGGTATGTCCGGCATGGGGGGTGGTCCCATGGGTGGCGCTCCTCAGCAGGAAGCGGCCGCACAAGGACCGAAAGTGACAAGCAAGCCGCCGAATGCACGACCGGATCCGTTCGCACCGTGGTGGAACACAACTCCGCCACCTCCACCGGCGATCACGCTGGTCGAACCGTACCGCATCGCTACCCGCGAATCGGTCATCCGTCCGCCGGAGGAGAAGATCGAAGTCGAGGAAGTTCCGAACCGTCGGGTGGCGGGAATCGCCACAGGACAGGGCGTATATGCGCTTATCGAGGGGCCCGAGGGACAGAACGTGGTCCGTCCTGGCGACATGCTGGGTGACTACCGCGTCGAAGCCATACGCTCTCGCTCGGTCGTGCTCAAGCGAAAAGTGGGGAATGTGACGTATACTCAGGAAGTACCGTTGACCGATGTGGGTAGTCAGCCGCGGACGTCCTACGTGGGTGGACTACGCGGTGGGCCCGGCGGAGCCGGTATGATGTTCCGCGGTGGCGGTGGTGGCTACGCGCCTCCGGGCGGTGGTGGCTCAGGTGGGCCCATCGGGGCCGAGAGCGAGCAGTAACCGTACGATGGCAAGCGGCGTAGATTCATAACGGGAAGGTCGAGAATAAGCCTTTGGGCAGAAGTATTGGCCCATGAGGAGGTTGAAAGGTATGGGTCCTGCGATGCGATGGGCTCGAACGGGTGTGCTGGTCACAATCATGGCGTTGGCGGTGGCAGCCGCGGTGCCTGTGCACGCCCAGGACGAAGGAGACGTATCCAACAAGAAAGTGACGCTGAACTTCGAGAACGCCGACATCCGGTACGCTCTGAAAATGCTGTTCAACATGGTTGGTGTGAACTACCTGTTGGACGAGAACGTCCAGGGCACGGTGACGGCGTCCTTGAACAATGTGACGTTCCGAGTCGCCCTGGAGAACATTCTGAAGGGTACGCAGCTTCCTCTGACGTACCGCGTTCAGGATGGCGTCTACACGGTCTCGCTGAAACAGGAAGAGATCACGCAGGAGACGACGACGACCACCACAGAGGAGACGCAGCCGGAGAAGAAAACCCGGACCGTAAAAATCGTGGTCAACTACGCAGACGCCGTGGATCTGTCCTATAACCTGGGTGGTGGGGCGATCATCTCCAACCAGCGTATGGGCTATGGCGGTGGCTACGGTGGCTACGGCGGCTACGGCGGCGGCATCGGGGGGTGCTTCAGAGGGTGAGGTATAGGGGGTGGCTTAATCGGTTGCTAACGAGGCAGGGGCTCAGGTGGTGGCGGCTGGGGCGGTGGCGGCTACGGCGGCTTCGGCGGTGGCGGCTTCCGCGGCGGCGGTTTCGGTGGTGGCTATGGCGGTGGCTTCCGCGGCGGCGGCGGCGGCATAGGCGGCTGGGGCCGTTAGGCCAGAACGATTGATGGTCGGCCTGTGGTAATCTGGTGGTCTGCAGGCCGACCGTCCGCGGCGAGCATGTTCTGAAGGCTGGAGTTGCTTGTCGCGTCGAGATGCAAGATAGCAAAGGGTCGGGAGGAGGACGAACATATGGGCCTTCGAAGTCGTTCAGCTAGCTGGAGGTGGGCGCTAGCGGCGACGTTAGCCTTCGCCATATCCGGCGCGGCATCCGTGACCGCACGCGCTCAGGAGAGCGGCGCAGGCCAGATGATCGTGCAACGTGTGGACCTTGTCGACGCCGATCTCCAGGCTGCCGTGAGAATGCTCATGGCGCAGACAGGTGCGGAGATTGTCATCGAAGCTAGTGACAAGCCCTACGGGCGGGTCAACCTGATGCTCGAGAAGAAGCCGCTCGAGACAGTGTTGCAGATGATCTGCCGCGCAGCCGGAGCTTCGTTGCGGGTGGACGGCGGTATCTACATCATCGGTCCTAAGGGGGCTGACGCGGCAGCCGAGACACCGAAGGTGGACAAGCCGGCAGCGACGAGCCAGAGCCAGGCGCCTCTGGTTCCCGAGCCGCCCAAGCGGCTGATCACCGAGCGGATCCGCGTTCAGAATTCCCGGCCCTCGGAGATCGTGGCGTTCCTGACGCGACCCGAACTGAGTGGTAGAGGCGACTACCTACGGCAACTGATGTTCGAATCCCTTGGCGAGCGGCGCACGCCCTACGCGAGTGGCCGCAACATAGGCCAACCCACGAACGGTGGCGTTCAGGTCAATCCGCCAGCACCGCAGAGCAGCCAGGGCACGGGAGAGACGCCGCTTCCGTCGGTAGTGCCGAGCGGGCCCAAGCCTGGCGGGAACGACGCTGAGGCCAACCAGTTCGGTGGTGGCATGCGGCCGGGCGGTGGCGGTATCGGCGGCGGCTATGGCGGCTATGGCGGCGGCTATGGCGGCTACGGCGGCTATGGCGGCGGCTATGGCGGTTGCGGAGGCGGTCAGTTCGGCGGCCGTGGAGGCTATGGGGGCTTCGGCGGCCAGGGTGGCTTCGGCGGCCAGGGCGGTATTGGCGGCGGCGGTGGTGGACTGGTGCCGGAGGGGATTCAGTCCATGCTCGCCTATGACATAGACAACACGATCATCGTCCGAACCAGCGATGAAGACGCGCTGCGCGAGCTGAAAGAGATCATCCGGCTCCTCGATATCGCTCCCAAGCAGCTCATGATCAAGGCAGAGTTCGTCGAAGTGACCCAGGACGACCTTAAGCAGTTCGGCATTGACTGGCAGATTGCACGAGGCAACCTGGTCGCAGGCAACCCCGGCTTCGCAGCAGGCCAAGTGTTCATGAACTACGCTACAGGCAACGTGGCCGCCCAGCTCCGGGCTACACTGACCGAGGGCAAGGGCCGTCTCGTCAGCTCGCCCATGGTGACCACGCTGAACAACCTGCCAGTGAGCCTCAACGTCGGCCGGGAGATACCGATCTTCTACACCAGTCCAACAGCGGGCGGCAACGGTGTGGTTATCTTGCAGACGAATATCTCCACCGTCCAGGCTCAGTCTGGTATGGATGTGCTGGCGAGAATCAACGGCGATGACACCATCTCCCTGACGATCTCGCCTTACGTTTCGGACGTCTCCGGCCAGGTTACCGGCCCCGATGGCACCACGGCCCCGATCATCAGCTACCAGTACATAGGGCCCATCACGCGTCGTGTGCGCAACGGCGACTCCATCGCCATCGCGGGTCTGGTGCGGAAGAACGACGGTACAAGCATCAAGAAAGTCCCGCTCTTCGGAGACCTGCCGTTGATTGGGCAGCTCTTCCAGTCGCGCGAATACCGTGTGTCGGACAGCGAGCTGCTGGTGTTCGTGACACCGTCCATCCTTCCCGATCCGTCGGGTTCGGAAGGTGTGGTCTCGGCAGGCATCACTCCCTAGCATAGGGCTGAGCAATGGCGGGAGCGGCTTTCCCTTCGAAGGCCGCTCCCGTTTTCGCGTCTCTAGCACGCGCTACGTGTGTATGGAGCTGAAACACCTCTCATGCTACGCATGTTGACCTCTGGCGAGTCCCACGGACCCGTTCTCACTGTCATTCTCGATGGTCTGCCGGCTGGGATGGCAGTCAATATCGAGTCGGTGAACGAGGAACTGGCACGACGTCAGCGCGGATACGGCCGCGGCAAACGCCAGCAGATCGAGCAGGACCGAGTGGAGGTATTGTCGGGCGTCAGGCACGGTCGCACGATGCCAGGTCCTGTTACGCTACAGATCCGGAACAAGGACTACGCCAACTGGCAAGCCCGAATGAGCTCCAGCGAGCCCGAGTCGCCCGGTACCCCAGTCACGCGGCCGAGACCGGGTCATGCGGACTTCGCTGGCGCGTTGAAATACGATCTGGCGGACATCCGGGATATCCTGGAGCGCTCCAGCGCGCGTACGACGGCGGCTCTCGTCGCGGCAGGTGCGCTATGCCGGCAACTCTTGGGGTTGGTGGGCGTCGAGATCTACAGCCACGTGTGCGCGATCGGCGAGGTCTCTGGGCCTCCCGTGGATCCGGCCAGAATCCGCGACCTTGCCGACGATGTCGAAGCGTCGCCTGTTCGGTGCGCGGATCCGGATCTCTCGGCAGCCATGCAGGCCGCCATTGACCAAGCCACGGAGGAGGGCGATACGTTGGGCGGCATCTTCGAGGTCATCGCTCTAGGATGTCCGCTCGGCCTGGGCTCTCCGGTCCAGTGGGATAGGCGGCTGGACGCGCGTCTGGCGGCTGCGCTCATGAGCATTCAGGCGGTGAAGGGTGTGGAAATCGGGGCTGGCTTCGGAGGTGCGGTCCGAAAAGGGTCCGAAGTCCATGACGAGATCATCCACGATCCAGGGGACGGGTACGTACGGCTGAGCAACAACGCTGGCGGAGTGGAAGGCGGTATCAGCAACGGGGAACCCATCGTCGTGCGGTGTGCGATGAAACCGCTGCCCACTCTGCGCCAGCGGCTGGCCTCGGTGGATCTCGCTACTCGGGAGCCGGTACCAGCCCATTTCGAGCGCTCCGACATCTGTGCCGTGCCCGCAGCGGCGGTCATCGCTGAGGCCATGGTCGCCTACGTTCTGGCCGATGCGGCGTTGGAGAGGTTCGGTGGAGATTCCATCGGCGCATTCCTGGCTCACTGGCAGGCGGATCGAGAAGCGTTAGCGGCCAGAGGCTATACTGGCGCACGATGGTCCAAACGCTGAACCCCAATCTTGTCCTCATCGGGTATATGGGGACAGGGAAGACGACCATCGGTCGGCGGTGTGCCCGGGCGCTCCGATTCCGATTTGTGGACACGGACCAGTTGGTGGAAAGAGCGACCGCTCGGCCCGTGCCACAGATCTTCGCTAGCGAGGGTGAAGCCGCATTCCGGCGTCTGGAGCGGGAGGCGGTGGCCGAGGCCGCCATGCGGGTCCATGTTGTCATCGGAACCGGCGGAGGGGCTGTCCTCGATCCTGCCAACGTCGTAATCCTGCGCAAATCGGGTGTGCTGGTCTGGCTTCGTGTGGAGCCAGAGGAGATCCTGCGACGGTGCGGCGATCGTTCCTCGCGTCCTCTGCTAGCGGGGGTCGAGGATCCACTGGGTCGTATCCGTGAGATGCTGGATCTGCGCAGTCCGCTATACGCAGCAGCCGCCGATGCGACGGTGGATACCACCGGTCTTCGCCATGAGGACGCCGCCGCCAAAGTTCTCGCGGCGTACAGGGAACTGGCATCGCGATGGATCGGACTGAGACGGGATCGGGAAGCATGAGCGAAGCGGTACGCCTCGAACCCCTGAAAGTCGCGCTGGGCGACCGGAGCTACGAGGTGCATGTTGCGCCGGGGTGTCTCGACCGGATTGCCAGCATCATGTTGAACGTTCTGGAACCCTCGCGGGTTCTAGTCGTCACGGGTACGGGTCGAGTAGAGGCTTACGGGCGATCGGTGTTGCGGAGCCTGGATGCCGCAGGGGTGCCATCCACGCTTGTCCGCCTGCGCAGTGGCGAGCGATACAAGACCCTGTCGGCAGTGGCGCGCCTTTACGAGGCCATGATCCGCCAGGGGCTTGATCGGCGAAGCGCCGTTGTGGCGGTTGGCGGTGGCGTTGTCGGGGACATTGCGGGGTTCGCTGCGGGTACGTACATGCGCGGCATCGCTTTCGTCCAGGCACCCACCACGCTCCTGGCTCAGGCCGATGCGGGGATCGGGGGCAAGACTGGCGTGAACCTACCGCAGGGCAAGAACCTCGTGGGCGTCTTCCACCAGCCGCGAGTTGTTGTGATGGATACAACGACCCTGCAAACTCTGAATGCCCGTGATTTCCGGTCTGGCCTGGCCGAAATCCTGAAGCATGCCTTCATTCGAGATGGCCGTTTCCTCGACTGGCTCACGGCGTGCGCATTCGCAATCTCGAACCGAGACGCCAATCGGTTGGCGGAAGCCGTGCACTGGTCCTGTCGGATCAAGGCCGACGTGGTATCGAAGGATGAAACCGAGCAGGGCTTACGCGCCGTCCTGAATTTCGGGCACACGGTCGGCCACGCACTCGAGGCGCTTGCCGGCTATCGACACCTGACCCACGGTGAGGCCGTATCTATAGGGATGGTGGCGGCATGTCGCGTGGGAGAGGAGATCGGCGTCACCTCGCAGAATGTAACGGCTAGGGTCATAGAGGCGCTTGCCGATGTGGGTCTGCCTGCAGAGGCACCTTCATGGATGGAGCCTGAAGCGGCTCTCGAACGGATGATGGCGGACAAGAAGACGCTGTCACGCAGGCTCAGGTTCGTCTTGCTCAGAGAGGTCGGGAGGGCCGAGCCGGGCTTCGAAGTTCCAGAAGAGGCGGTCATCAGGGCTCTGCAGCGATGCCGCGGCTCCATAGCATGAACCGGCGGCCAAGATCGGTGCCTTTCCGCAGAGCGAAGTGGTAACAAGAAGCTGATGCGCAAGAGGTCTCGTAACATAGCACCTGGTGATGTGTCGGACCCACCGGCGTCGGTGACGGTCGGGCACGTGGCGCAGGCCGCCCTCGCTGCTGCGTGGATTGTCCTTCCGGCCGTTCAGTACCTCGCCGCGCATCAGCGCATGCTGATCATCACGGGACAGCCGGCGCCGCTCGAGCGAATCGCGCTTTGGGACTTGACGCCCCTTTACGGTGTTCTCGTGGTTGTCACCATACTCCATGTGGCGCTGCGCATGTTGCGGAAACGTGAGGAACGCTCTCGACGATGAGCATTGGGCGCGTCATTGCGGGCCGATACGAGCTGGTGGAGCGTCTAGGCACCGGCGCTTTCTTCCAGGTCTTCCGAGGACGTGAACGTACGACGGGGCTCTCGGTAGCTGTGAAGATCGTGCAACCGGATCTAATGGAGGACGCAGCGTTCTGCCATGCTCTCCGCGAGAGCGCGAGGGGCTCCCTCGACCTGGATCATCCGAACATAGCCCGGACGCTCGAAGTTGTCGAAGAGGACGGCGTGCCGGTCATTGTCACGGAGTTCGTGCGCGGCATCAACCTCAAGGAGCGTATTCGGCGCATTGCGCCCTTCACCGTGAGCGTGGCAGTCGACTTCGCGGTGGCCATCTGCGAGGCGCTTCAGTACGCGCACAGCGCCGGCAAGGTGCACGGTGATCTGCGGCCTCAGAACGTCATGGTGACTCCTGACGGTGTGGCCAAAGTCACCGATTTCGGCCTGGCGCAAGCTATCGCAGCATCATCGAACGCGGGCTCTCGAAACCTGAGTGCCGCGGTGCACTATCAGGGGCCGGAGCGATCGCTCCAAGGTGTCAGCTTCGCGGCCACGGATCTCTACGCATTGGGTGTCATGCTCTTCGAGATGCTAACGGGCGCGCCTCCGTATCCTGCGGACACCCCCATCCGGGTGGCGTTACGGCATCAGAACGATCCGGTGCCTTCTCCTCGCGATCACAACGCGGGAGTTCCGCGGGCGCTGGATGGCGTTGTGCGGAAAGCCATGCAGAAGCGACCGGAGGATCGCTACGCGTCGGCGGGAGATATGCTAGCGGACCTGAAGCATGTGCGGGATGCCCTTCGGTTCGGCCGACCCATTGCGTGGTCCCCCATGGATGGAAAGGAACCGGAGGCCCCACCACCGGCCGAGGCCGTAGCGGCGGAACCGCCTCCGGAACCGTCCACCCGGCGTGCTGGAACGCGCGCTACAGCACGCGCACCGGAGGTCACCATGCCAAGACGCGATGACGGTAGCCGGCTGTCACCGGTGCTGCGGGTACTCCTGATGCTCATGGGGTCAGTGGTGCTGCTGCTCATCTTTCTGGGGATCGGCCTGTGGATGGCGGCGTTCACCAAGCCCGAGGTCGCCTCCTTCCCTGACCTTGTGGGCAAGAGAATCGAAGATGCGCGGACGGAGGCGACCAAGCTCAAGATACGCCTCGTAGAACGGGAAGAGTACAACGATCAGTACGATCCTGGGATCGTGTTCCGTGTGGACTACGAGCCCGGCAGACTCATCAGACCTGGCCGCGCCGTGTTGACCTGGGTCAGCAAAGGCTCGCGACTTGTCTGGGTACCCGACGTAACGGGTCTGGCCGCAGCGGAGGCGGAATCGAAGCTGAAGGAAGCAGGATTGGGCCTCGGTCAGGTGGATCGCCAGACAAGCGAGACTGTGGCTTTTGGGACTGTAATCTCCCAGAACCCGCGGAGTGGGAAACGTGTAGAACGAGGCACGCCGGTGAATGTGGTTCTCAGTGATGGACCACCGGAGGGATCGCTGAACGCGAGCGGTGCTGGCGCGGAGGAGGCCGGCGGAGAGCATGTGTGGCAGGTGCGGCACCGAGTACGACGGGACGGCCGTGGCATGCGTCAGGTACGTATCGAGATCGAGGATGATGGTGGCACGCGGACTGTATTCGATGAAGCACGGAACGAAGGCGACGAGGTGGACCTCCAAGTCCGGGCCACAGGAGCGGAACTGAGGGTGCGGGTCTACTACGACGACAATCTGGATCCCATCACCGAGCAAGTCGTGCCATGGAGGTCCCCTCGGTGAGCACCGTCGTTCTCTCTCCATCGCTCCTTTCGGCGGACTTCGGCGCACTGCGCGAAGCTGCCGAAGCGTGCGAGAGGGCCGGCGCTGAGTACTTGCACTTCGACATCATGGATGGAGCGTTCGTGCCCAATATCACGTTCGGGCCGGGTGTCGTGCAGGCGCTCCGCAGCCGTTCCCGGGCTGTGTTCGATGTCCATCTCATGATCGAGCATCCCGACCGCTGGATCGAAGCATTCGCCGCCGCTGGCGCGAATATCCTGACGCTCCAGGCGGAGGCGTGCGTGCATCTCCAGCGGGCCCTGGCCAAGATACGCGATGCGGGTATGAAGGCTGGCTTGGCGCTGAATCCTGCGACTCCTCTAGACGTTCTCGATTACGTGGTGGACGATATAGACTTGCTGCTGGTCATGACTGTCAACCCCGGGTTCGGTGGTCAGAGCTACATACCCGCGATGACGGCCAAGGTCGCCCGTGCAAGGGAGATTCTGGACAAGACCGGCAGGGAAGTCCTCCTCGAAGTGGACGGCGGCATTGGAGTCGAAACAGCGCCCACGGTGGTTCGGGCCGGAGCTACGGTCCTGGTGGCAGGGTCCAGCGTGTTCGGACATCCCCAAGGGCTTGCCGCCGGCATCCGTGCACTGCGCCATGCGTGCGCCTCGTGTTAGCTGCGATGGCTGAGCCAACCTCGTCTCCGAGCAGATTCGACTTCCGCCTGACGCAGCGGCAACGGCGGCTGCGCGTGCTGTCTGTTGTCATTCTGGTGGCCATCATCGCGCTGCTTGCGAACGGTACGATCCATCCCTTCTTCCGAAGCGTTGGCAATGCGATGGTGCGTGACCTGGCGCGGCAGGCGGTGCAAGCGAGGCGTGCTGGCGTGGAACCATCGCCCGAGGCAGAGCGCGCAAGGCGGGCTGTAGCGGTGCGCATCGCAACGATCGGCGCCTACTGGACGCTCTGTTTCGGGCTGACGGGCGTACTGCTCGTACTGGCGTGGCTGGATGTCCGCGAGATACGTCGCAAGCTACTGGCCGCCAGAATGGCAGCCCTGAGAGCGGTGGCGGACGCTAGGCGGCGCGGAGGATCCAACGGTCACGGGGCACGGTCGTGTTGAATGCGAGGCCGTAGGATCCGGTAGGCCTTGGGTCAGGCCTGACAACTGAGGGCGGGAGCTTGTCCATACGCGCACGCACGTATGTTATCGGTGTGCTTCTGGTCCTTCTGAATCAGCGTTGGCTCATCGAGGCCGAACTCGTACGCTGGTCGCTGTTTACCAACGCCGTTCCTTTCTGCAATACGATCGCGCTCCTGGCGGCGCTGATAGGAGTCAACGGCCTTTGCAGCCGTTGGCAAGCCACGAGATGCTTGACCCTGACACGGGCAGAACTGCTCTGCGTCTTCACGATGATGTGCATCGGTTCGGCCCTTGGCGCCCAGCAGATGGGCCAGCTCCTCGTTTCTTTTCTCCCATTTCCATTCGCCTACGCTGGTATCGGCAACAGGTGGCAGACGACGTTCATGCCGTACTTGCCCCGACGGTTCATGGTGGATGACCCGGGAGCCGTCCGCCGCTTCTACTCCGGCAACAGCTCGCTGTATCTAGCCGAGAACTGGATGCCCTGGCTGGTGCCCGTCTTGCTGTGGTCCGGTTTCATCGTTGTGTTGATCTACACCATGCTCTGCGTGAACACGTTCTTGAGGCGCCGTTGGATGGTAGCCGAGAGACTGACCTATCCATCGGTATACCTGCCGCTGGAGATGACGACCGGATCCGTGTTCTGGCGGAGCCGCGTGCTGTGGGCCGGGTTCGCGCTGGCGGGTGGTGTGACGCTGCTCAACGGCATCGCGTACTTCTGGCCAGTTGTGCCCATGATCCCGATCAAGCGCCAGGACATTGACCCCTACATCACGGCCATGCCGTGGAAGGGTATGGGCAACGTCAAGATCTCCTTCTATTTCTTCGCCATTGGTTTGGCCTTCATCATGCCCTTGGATCTCTCGTTCTCGTTGTCGGTCTTCTATGTTCTCTACAAGCTGGAGCTTGTGGCTGTGACAGCCCTGGGCATCGAGCAGAGCTTCACGAGTGGGGCTGGCTTCAACAACTACCCACCTTACGAGCACGGCCAAGCGTTCGGGGCCTACATGGCGGTGGCTGCCACAGCGCTGTGGGCGGCCAGGCGCGATCTTGCAGATATCCTCAAGCAAGCCGTCAGCGGCGCGTCAACGGCGAGCGATGCGGACGAGCCCATACGCTACCGGCATGCTCTGATAGGCATGATTCTGGGCGTGGCGGCGCTCAGCGCGTTCTGCGTGGCCATGGGCATGTCCGCATGGGTAGCCGTGGCATTCTTCGCGCTCTACTTTGTGCTGGTTGTGGTCATCACGAGGATCCGCGCCGAGTTCGGGTTCCCTATCCATGACATGCATTTCATGGGGCCGCTGAATCCCCTCCTGGCTTCGGTGGGGCCTACGCGATTGGGTCCTCGCAATCTCGTGGGCTTCGCGCTGACCTATTGGTTCAACAGGACCTACTTCGCCAACCCTGCTCCGCACGCTCTCGAAGGCATGAAACTAGCAGATGCCACCGGTGCGAGTCAGAAGGCCGTTGTAAGGGGTATCATGCTGGCCGCCTGTGTGGGAGGAGTTGGCGTCTTCTGGGCATACCTCAGCCGAGCCTACGAGCTGGGTGCCGGTACCGCAAGGGTCGAGAGGTGGCCGCGTGAGTTCCCTGGAGAGAACTTCGGACGGCTGCACGAGTGGTTCCTGACCCCCGGGACTGCCAACTACGGCAGTCTCATAGCCGCCGGCATCTCGTTCGTGCTGTCATTGGGTATGGCTGCCATGCGGGTACGGTTCGCGTGGTTTCCCTTCCACCCTCTGGGCTACGCTGTGGCGAACTCATGGGGCATGGCGCAGATCTGGTTACCTGTGACGATCGGATGCATACTCAAGGCCGTCACCATGCGATACGGCGGCCTCCGGCTTTATCGAACCGCAGTGCCGTTCTTCCTCGGTATGATCCTGGGCGAGATGCTCGTCGGATGCTTCTGGTCGCTGTACGGCATCGCTCTGGGAATCAGGGCCTACGATTTCTGGCCTTAGGAAGATGGCTGCGGCCGGCCTGTGTACGATTGGGGACAGCGCAATGGTAAGACAAGAGACATTCGAAGTACCGACAAGTGGGCATCGTGAGGTGCAGGACATCACGCCACAAGTGACCGCAGTGGTCAGGGCGTCAGGCATCAAGACGGGTATCGCGCACGTTTTCGTGCAGGGCAGCACTGGTGGCATCGGCTTGATGGAGTGTGAGCGAGGTCTGAAGCAGGACCTGCCGCGGCTGCTCGACTCACTGGCTCCGCCGAGCCCAGATTACGCCCACGAGCAGACTTGGCACGACGGCAACGGCCACTCCCATCTTCAGGCGACACTGCTCGGGCAATCGGTGACGTTCCCGGTGACGGACGGCGCGCCCGCACTGGGAACGTGGCAGCAGGTGTTCCTAGTGGAATGCGACATCCGACCGCGGCGGCGAGTTCTCATCGTAACGGTCATCGGTGAAGCCTGATGCCTCCTGCGTGGGGCCGTCCCTCGCACTGCACTCCCGTCGGGCTCACGATGATGCCCTAGACGGCGCGGATCGAGAGGGAGGTCACCGACGCCGAGCGTGGAACCACCGAGGCTGGCGAGGATTGGCAGGTGCTTTCTAGCGCCCCCCGCTCATCCCGCCATAGCCTCCGGACATGCCGCCACCATAGCCGCCCGACATACCTCCGCGGTAGCCTCCGGACATACCACCGCCGTAACCGCCCGAACCACGATAGCCCGCAGCACCTGGTGACATCATGCCGCCGCTCCCGCTCATCATGGATCGGAAGGCGGCCTGACCCCTGGCTGCATTGAGCTCGGCAGCCTTCTTAGGATCGTAGCGCGGCGCAGACCGCTTGGTCGCGATGAAGTACACTCCGGCGGCTACAGCAGCGAGTATTACGATGACAAGAATGGCAGTGATAGGACTGATTTCTTTGCGTAGCATCTCCTCTGCCTTTCCAGGTGCAGGCCGAGCCCACACCGTTTGCCGACGCATTCGGCGTCATTATACACCTCTACTCCCGTCGGTGTGCTGCCCCGGCGTCGCGACTGAGCGAATGCTATAATCACGCCGTACGACCCGGCAGCGCAGGACATACGCCCAACATGGAAGCCCGTTCGCAGTCCCATATACGGAACTTCTGCATCATTGCCCACGTGGACCATGGCAAGTCCACGCTCGCCGACCGTATCCTCGAACTGACGGGCGCCATCGACGAGCGGGAGATGCAGGACCAGCTCCTGGATACCATGGACATCGAGCGGGAGCGTGGCATCACGATCAAGATGACGGCCGTACGACTCAACTACACGGCGCTGGATGGTCAGGAGTACGAGCTGAACCTCATTGACACCCCTGGCCACGTGGACTTCACCTACGAAGTGTCCCGATCGCTGGCGGCTTGCGAGGGAGCCGTGCTGGTGGTGGATGCAGCTCAGGGCGTCGAAGCTCAGACCGTTGCCAATGTCAACCTTGCCTACAACAATGGGTTGACCATCATTCCTGTCATCAACAAGGTGGACCTGCCGGCGGCCGATCCAGAGCGAGTGCGTGAGGATATCGAGAATATCCTTGCCGTCGAGGCTCACGATGCCGTGCTTGCCAGTGCCAAGCAGGGCATCGGCACCCGAGAGGTCCTCGAGCAGGTCGTCCAGAGAATACCGCCGCCATCGGGCGATCCCACAGGCCCGCTACGGGCGCTTGTTTTCGATAGCCACTTCGACAGCTATCTCGGCGTCGTGTGCTACATCCGTGTGGTAGACGGCTACGTTAAGCCCGGCATGCGCATCCGTTTCATGTCCACCGGGCGGGATTTCGAAGTCAGTACCGTCGGGATCTTCAGACCGCGCATGGAGCAGACGGAAGTCCTCCGCACGGGAGAAGTGGGCTTTCTCACTGCCGGGATCAAGACCATCGGCGATGCGAACGTCGGAGACACGATCACGACAGCCCAGCATCCCGCGTCGCAGCCGCTGCCTGGCTATCGGAAGGCCAAACCCATGGTGTTCTGCGGCCTCTATCCGATAGACAGCAAGGACTACCCTGACCTTCGAGAGGCTCTGGAGAAGCTCCAACTCAACGATGCGGCCCTTTCCTTCGAACCGGAAACATCCGCCGCCCTAGGATTCGGCTACCGGTGTGGATTCCTGGGCCTACTCCACATGGAGATCATCCAAGAACGACTCGAACGGGAGTTCGGTCTTCGGCTCATCGCCACATCGCCGTCGGTGGTGTTTCGGGTTCACCTTACCGATGGCACGACTGTGGAAGTGGACAATCCGGCTCGATTTCCGGACCCTGCCCGCATTCATTCCATCGAAGAGCCGTACGTGGACGCGACGATCTTCGTACCGTCGGCATTCGTTGGGGCCATCATGGAGCTGGCCAGGGAGAGACGTGGCGAGTTCGTGCGCATGGAGCATATCACCCACGCCAGAGTGGGCACTGCTACCGGTCCACCCGCCAACGAGGCCGAGCAGTACCGCGACAGGGTGCTGCTGCACTACAGGCTCCCGTTGGCGGAGATTCTGTTGGATTTCTATGATCAGCTCAAGAGCCGTACGCGGGGCTACGCATCCTTCGACTATGAACCGATAGGCTACCGCGAAGGAAAGCTCATCAAGCTGGACGTGTTGGTGAACGGCGAGATGGTGGATGCGCTGTCGCTGATCACTCATCGCGACAAGGCGTATCAGCGTGCGAGGGCCCTCGTGGAGAAAATGAAGGAGGTCGTGCCGCGCCAGCAGTTCGAAGTACGTATACAGGCGGCCATAGGTGGCAAGATCATCGCCGCCGAGTCGGTGCGACCATTTCGGAAGAACGTAACCGCCAAGTGCTATGGCGGCGACATCACGAGAAAGCGGAAGCTGCTCGAGAAGCAGAAGGAAGGGAAAAAGCGGATGAAGCAGATCGGCAGCGTGGAGATACCACAGGAAGCGTTTCTCAGCGTTCTGCGAATCGGCTAGCGTCGCGCCGGAAGAGAGAGGTGATACACATGCCAGAAGCCCCTATTGTCAGGACCATCGGGTCCCATCCAACAGTGCAGTACGCCGCCGAGGAGCTGTCACGCTGTCTCGGAGCTATGTGTGGTGCACCGGTCCCCAGCATCTCAGCCGAGACGTACGATGCCGACGTGCCAGGGCTATGGGTGGCGTCGGCCGGAGATCTGCCCGCGGTGGATCTTCCTCCCGTCCCGGACCGGCGCTTGGACGATGCGATCTTCGTGAGCGTTCAGCAGGGGACCGGTGTGCTCACCGGTACGAACCCGCGCAGCGTGCTTCTGGCAGTCTATCGATTCTTGAGGGAGCTGGGCTGTCGTTGGGTCCGTCCTGGTAGCGACGGCGAGTACGTGCCCGACCACCTGCCGGAACTGAGCTGCCAGCTCAGGGAGAAGCCGGCTTACCGTCACAGGGGAATCTGCATCGAAGGCGCTGTCAGCGAAGAACATGTGCGGGGCATCGTGGAGTGGCTCCCACGCGTCGGGATGAACGCCTATTTCACCCAGTTCCGGGAGAGTTTCACGTTCTTCAACCGGTGGTACTCCCATCAGTACAATCCTTACCGAGAGGCGGAACCGTTCTCGATCGAGCAAGCGAGGGGCATCCTCGAGCGTATCGTCGCCGAGATCGAGCGGCGTGACCTTCTGTATCACGCGGTTGGGCATGGCTGGACATGCGAACCATTCGGTATGGCAGGTCTGGGATGGGAGTTCGAACCCGTCCAGGCGCCTCCCGAAGCCGTGCCCTATCTTGCCATGGTGAATGGGAAACGAGATGTCTGGGAGGGCATACCACTCAACACGAACCTCTGCTACTCCAACCCCGAGGTTCGGCGCATCATGGTCGAGGACATGGTGCGGTATGTGCAGGAGCATCCGGCGGTAGATCTCTTGCACGTCTGGCTGGCGGATGGCGCCAACAACAACTGCGAGTGCGAGAACTGCGTGCAGGCGAGGCCGTCGGACTTCTACGTGATGCTACTGAACGAGCTCGACGCTGCACTCACCAGGCAGGGGCTCGACACGAAAATCGTCTTCCTCATCTACGTGGACCTCCTCTGGCCTCCGGAACGAGAGGTGATCGCCCACCCGGAACGTTTCGTGCTCATGTTCGCGCCCATCACGCGTTCCTACAGTCGGCCGTTCGAGGCGGATATGGAGCACCTGCCGGATCTGCCCCCATTCGAGCGCAATCGGCTCCAGTTCCCCCGTTCCGTGACCGCCAATGTAGCGTTTCTGCGAGCCTGGGAGCGCGCTTTCAAGGGGGACGGCTTCGATTTCGACTACCACTTCATGTGGGACCACTACAACGATCCGGGCTACTGCAGTATCGCTTCAATTCTGCACGAAGACGTTCGAAGACTGGCCGCCATCGGACTGAACGGTTTCATGAGTTGCCAGACCCAACGCGCATTCTTGCCAACGGGGCTAGGCATGTATGCCATGGCTGCTGGCCTCTGGGATCCTGGTCGCTCCTTTGGCGCAATCGAGGAAGAGTACTTCCAGGCAGCTTTCGGTCCCGATTGGCGAGCTGTACGAGGCTATCTCTACGAGCTTTCCGAGATGTTCGATCCTCCTTACCTCCGCGGGGACCGAGAGAAGACCGCAGAGTCGGTGAACGTCCGGTGCGATCGTGGGCCGGCCTTCGGGCGCGTGCCGGAAGTCATCCAGAGCTTTCGGCCAGTGATGGAACGCCACGCTGCCGATGCGCAACCTGTGTGGTCAGCCTCGTGGCGGTACCTGCTGCACCATGCTGCCATCGTCGAGCCGCTGGCGCGCGCATACGATGCACGCGAGAAGGGCGACCGAGCGGCCGCCTATGCGTTCTGGCAGCAGGCGTCCAGAACCGCGTGGGAACGGGAGCCTAGGATCGAAGCAGTACTGGATGTATATCTCTTCGATCGCACACTCTCCGGACGCTTTCCGGAACCGTGAGGAAGCCCGTGTCTGAAAAGCACGTCATCTCCGGCGCGAACCATTCGGCTGCCATTCGCCCGCCTGTCACCCGTCGTCCCCGTACTACCAGCGTCACCGAGGATGAGCGGCTCATCAATGTCCGGCGCCATACTCCGGAGCTGTTCACGCAATCGGACCCCTGGCGGGTCCTGCGCATCATGGGGGAGTTCGTCGCCGGCTTCGACGCGCTAGCGGATCTCGGCATGGCCGTGACGATCTTTGGCAGCGCAAGGGTAAGCGAGACGGATCCCATGTACGGCGCGGCAGTCGAGACCGCCAGGCTGTTGGGGGAGGCAGGCTTCAGCATCATCACGGGAGGCGGCCCGGGCATCATGGAGGCTGGAAACAAAGGAGCCCACCTTGCCGGCGCGCGATCGGTCGGTCTGAATATCGAGCTGCCGTTCGAGCAGCACCTGAATCCCTACACCGACACGGCAGTGGAGTTCCGCTACTTCTTCGTGCGGAAGATGATGTTCGTGAAGTACGCCTGTGCGTTCGTCATCTTCCCCGGAGGCTTCGGCACGCTCGATGAGCTGCTGGAGGCGCTGGTGCTTATTCAGACAGGCAAGATACGCAACTTCCCCGTCGTGCTCTTCAGCTCGGCTTACTGGCAGGGCATGCTGGACTGGATGCGCGCCACTCTGGCAGCCGAGGGAAAGATCTCGCCGCACGACATGGACCTGATGGCGGTTAGCGACTCACCCGAGGCAGTACGGGACATCATTGTGCGGTCCGTGCAGGACGAGGAGTGGTGGACGACCCGCGAAGAGGGGTCCCGCGCTGCCACACGTCAGCATCTTGCCAAGCCATCAGCCGTGTAGCTTTCGCGAGCGTCCCAGCAGTAAGTGGGTGGCGAACTGCTGTCGCTGCTATCTGTGACTATGTTCACGAGTAATGTGTCCGACCGCTTCGATACATGCGTCTCGGCTCATCTCATGCGGCAACATTCTGAGAAAAAACCCACAATCTGCCGTCGAACCTCTTGTATTCTCGGCTGCAGCGTGATAACATAAGGGCACGGTGCAAGACTGGCCGAGCAGTAGGAGGTTGTGCAATGGCAGTGCAACACACACCTGCGACGCGGTCTTCTGGCGAAGTCCTGGCTGGCCACCCGCTATTCGCCGATCTGCCAGCGGACTGTGCTCAGGCGCTATTGTCGCTGTCGACCGAAACGACGCTGGACGCAGGTCAAGTGATCTTTCGGGAGGGGGAGCAGGCGGACAGGTTCTACCTGATCCTCGAAGGCGCAGTTGTACTGGAGGCTTTCAACCTGCAGTACGGGCCCACGACCGTGCAGGAACTAGAGGATGGCGATGCCTTCGGTTGGTCGGTGCTCGTGCCGCCGTACCGTTGGCGTCTGGACGCTCGGGCGGCGCGCAGGACACGCCTATTGGTCCTCGACGGTCCTGCTCTGCGGGAGCGGTGCGAGAAGGACCCAAGCCTAGGCTACATGCTCCTGCAGCGGTTCGCGACACTGTTGGAGCAACGGCTCCAGGCGGTCCGTCAGAAGCTTGTCGAGCGGCACGTGCGCTCCTGGTAGAGAGGCTTCGGGGCCACGATCGCGAAGGCGGGCGCCATGCCGCACCAACTTACCACATGCACCTTCTGCGGGGTGGGATGCGGTCTGTATCTCGAGACCGCCGAAGGGCGCGTAAGCGGTGCCTATCCCAGCTTGTCCCATCCCACGAACCGGGGAAGGATCTGCCTGCGTGGCTGGCATGTTCACGAGGTCTCCGGTTCGCCCGACAGGTTGCTCCACCCTCTCATCCGGCGTTCGAGGGGCTTCGAGGAAGCGACGTGGGACGAGGCGGTGGAGCTGATCGCCGAGCGGCTTCGAGCGATCGTGATGCAGCATGGTCCGCAGGCGGTGGCATTCCTCGACTCGCCCCGATGTTCCAACGAGGAAGCATATCTGCTCCAGAAGCTGGCGCGCGCCGTGGTGGGCACCAACAATGTGGACCACGGGACCGGAGTGTATGTCCACAACTCCATCAACGTGCTCCTGGACATGCTCGGCGTACCAGCCACGACGAACCCGATTGGCGACTTGAGTCTGAGCGACGTGATTCTCGTGGACGGGGTGGACCTGGCGCGGCAGTTGCCGACGGTGGCAGGCATTGTCCTACGCGCCAAGCTGGACGGTGCACGACTCATTGTGGTGGATTCTCGCCGGCATCGTCTGGCGGGCCACGCCGACGTTTTCCTCCAGATCCGCCCTGGGACGGAAGCCACGCTGTACGGTGCCATGGCCAGGGTCATTATCGACCGTGGGCTGGAGGACCGCAGCTTCCTGAAGAGCCGGTGCGGTGGGTTCGACGCATTCCTCTCCGCCACCGAGCACTTCGACTTATTGACGGCTGCCGAGGAATGTGGCGTACCGCCAGAAGCGCTGGAGGAAGCGGCTACGCTGTACGCCGAGGCGCAGGCAGCCTCCCTGGTCTATTCGACGGGATTGGAGGCGCGCCACGAGGAAACCATTCGGGCCGCTGTCAACCTCGCTCTGCTGACCGGGCAGATCGGCCGTCCAGGCGCGGGTGTCTATGCGCTGACCGAACATAACAACCTCCAAGGCGTCTGCGACATGGGCATGCTGCCCGACATGCTGCCGGGCTATAGGCGCGTCACCGATGAAGAGGCGTCGGCCCGGCTGGGCAGTCTATGGCAGGCGGAGCTTCCGCGGGAGGTCGGGCTGTCGGCGCGCGAAGTACTGGGCGGTCTGGGCAACGGTGCGATTCGGGGACTGTGGCTGGGTCGTTACGATCCCGCCAGCACGGCCTTCTTCGGCGACGCGGCCTGGGCTCTCCAGCAATGCGAGTTCATCGTGGTCCAGCACCTGTTCATGACGGAAACAGCCGCCTTCGCTGACGTCATCCTGCCCACCACTGCCTTCGGTGAGGAGACCGTCACCTTCACCAGCACGGACCGGCGCATCCAGGTTGCAGAGAAGGTTGCAGCGGCGCCTGGTGCGACGGAGCCAGCCTGGAGGCACATTGTCCGAGTGGCACGCGCCCTCGGCGCAGAGTGGGAATACGATGGTCCGGCGGATGTCATGGCAGAGATCGGCCAAGCTGTTCCGTTCTACGAAGCGGCCAGCTACGACAATCTCCGGAGGGACTTCGGGGTGCAATGGCCGTGCACCTGGCAGCGGCCCGTCGGAACGCCCAGGCTGTTCGCAGACGGTTCTGGCGAGCAACATCCATTCCGTCTGCAGCCTGTGCGGCCTCCCGTCCCTGTGCCACGCAGCGCCGAGTTCCCGCTGACCCTGGTGTTCGGCTATTCCAACTACTACTGGCACAAGAACGTGCTGATCCAGCACAGCGAGACGCTGAAGCGTGAGTACCGCATCCTCCTGCTCGACTATCCCGAGGGGTTCGTGGAGGTGAACACGGAGGACGCGCGAGAACTGTCGGTGCGGGACGGCGAAACTATTCGTGTCTGCTCGGCGGGAGGTTGTGTGGAGATCGCGGCTCGTGTGACGGACGAGGTGCGACGGGGTGCAGTGTTCGCTCCCTTCTTCGTCAAGAACGTGGATCAGGCCATCCGGGGCCATGCAGCGAACGGGTCCCCGTATGTGCCTGTGCGGATCGAGAGGATTCGCCCGTGAAAGCGCGCATCATTGCGGCCGAAGACGTGCTCTGCATCATCGATCTGCTCCGCGAGAAGGGGTACGCGGTGGTGGCGCCGTTCCGCATCCACGGATCGGATACATGCTTCGATGTCGTCAACGAGGCCAACCGCCATGCGGCGACACTCCACCTGCCCAACCCGCTCTATCCGCCCAAGCGGTTCGTCCTACCTCACATCCAGCGGATCATGACATTGCAACGAACGTCGGAGGGCATGCGCATCGAACCGACGGTGGCCGAGCAGCGACTGGCGGTGTTTGGCATTCGATCGTGTGACGTGGCTGGCATCGGACACCTCGATAGGTTCTATCTGGATCGGGAGTATCGGGACATCTACTACCACCGTCTGCGGCAGGGGCTGTTCCTTGTGAACGTCGCCTGTACCGTGCCCGGCGTGGACATCGGGCCAGACTGCTTCTGCGTCTGTACGGACACGGGACCTGCGGCAAGAAGTGGTTTCGATCTGCAACTGGTCGCTCTTGGCGACCGGTACCTGGCAGTCGCAGGTACTCCGGCAGGCGAAGCTCTCTTCGCTTCGACGATCTTCCGCAAGGCTACGCCGGAGGACGTAGCTGCGCGCCGGCTCGCGCTTGCCAATGCGCGGAGGAGCTTCTTCCACCGAACAAGCTGGTTCGCTGGCGCTGTGCGGGGCGTTTCGGCGGGAAAGGTAAGCGAGGAGACGTGGGAGGAGATCGGCAATCGGTGTCTGGAATGCGGTGGATGCACGTTCGTCTGTCCCGCATGCACGTGCTTCACGGTAACGGACCGTCTAACAGGACCAGACACCTACGAACGTGTCCGAGTGTGGGACTCCTGCGCACTGGCGGGGTTCACGCGGATGGCAGGCGGGTTCAATCCCAGGAAAGCTGTCCATGATCGGCGCAACAGGCGTTTCTTCCGCAAGCTCTCCCACTACTTCGTGCAACGGGAGCTGAGCGTTGCATGCGTGGGATGCGGACGGTGCGCAGCTGTCTGTCATGGCGAGATTGGCATGCCGACGGTCGTGGAGATGATCCGGCGAGGCTCCGTTGGGGAAGAGGCTCATGCAGCAGCCTGACGAGACGAACATCTACATCCCCCGTGTGGCGGTTCTCGAGCGGGTTCAGGACGAGATCCGCGAGGTGCGCAGTTTCTACTGGCGTTTCGTGGACCCGGCGGATGATGTTGCTTTCTCCCGGTTCCGGCCAGGGCAGTTCGCCCAGGTCTCGATCATCGGCGCGGGCGAGTTCCCGCTATCGCTCCCACCCAGCCCTACGGAGAAGGAGCGCTTCTTCACGGTCAGGCGCGTGGGCAGCTGTACATCGGCTCTGCACAGCCTCCAGCCCGGCGATTGCTTCGGCGTTCGTGGTCCCTATGGCAACGGTTTTCCCATGGACGAATACGCCGGCATGAATCTCGTTTTCGTGGCGGGCGGCATCGGCATGATCCCGCTCCGATCGTGCATTGTCTACGCCATGCATCGGCGCGAGCAGTACGGCACGATTCAGGTGTTCTACGGCGCACGAACGCCAGCGGAACTCATGTACCAAACGGAGATGCGCGGTTGGGCCGAGCAGGGAGGGGTCGAGTGCCACCTGACCGTGGACCGGGGCGATGAGAGTTGGAGCGGTCCGGTGGGTGTCGTTGGAAGCCTGTTCAAGCGGCCGGATGTTCGAGTGGCTGTGGACAACAGCATTGCCTTCGTTTGCGGTCCGCCTGTCATGTTCCGGTTCGTCATCAAGGATCTGCTCGCCATGGGGTACCGGGAGGATAGGATCGTCTCCACCATGGAGCGGTACATGAAGTGCGGCGTAGGCAAGTGCGGCCACTGCTGCATCGGCGTTGCCTATGTCTGTGTGGACGGCCCCGTCTTCACCTACGAGCAGTTGCGCATGTTGGGAGAGGATATCTGATGGACGGGCTGGCGGCGTCGCTGGCGGATTGCTGCAGAGGACGGACGGCTGTCCTGGGGCTTGGCAATCCCCTCTTCGGCGATGACGGCTTCGGCGTCGTGCTCGCGGAGACGCTGAAACATGCAGGCGTGCCGCGCGTGGTGGTCGGAGGACTCTGGCCAGAGCGCTGCCTGATGTGCGCTCGGGAAATGGACAGCGTGATCCTCCTGGATGCAGTGGAGGCCGGCCAGGCGCCCGGAACGGTCATGCTATTCGATTCGGCGGGCATGCGATCTCGCTTCCCGCAAGTCTCCACGCACCGCATGGCGTTAGGGGTGCTGGCAGAGGCTCTGGAACGATACTCCACGTCCCGCGTGTGGCTTCTAGGCGTCCAGCCTGCGGAGACACTGCCTGGAGCTTGCCTGAGCGAGGAAGTGCAGACTGCCCTGGAGCATTTGGCGCCAGTCCTGATCCAGCTCTTGGGACGAGGTGACGGCGGAGGAGCGGGGCATGACTCCTGAGCGTCTCGTGCTCATCGCCATTGTTGCCGCCGTGGTTGGATCGCTGATTTCCGTTCCGTTGAGCCGGTGGCGTGTCGTGGCGGGGTGGTTCGCGTTCCTCATTGTGCTGGCAACAGCCGCGCTGGTGATGACAGCCGCCATGGAAGTCCTGGCCCACGGTCCATCTGGCAAGCCGGAGCGATTGCTAGCTGCCCCCCGGCTCGGATTCTCCCTCTTCGTGAGCGTGGACGGGTTGACCGCCATCTTCCTTGTGCTCGCCGTTGTCATTGCCGTACCTGCGGCACTCCATTCCATCGCCCACATGGGTCGGTTCGCGTCCTACGGCGTGGGTCACTATTACCCCCACCTGTTGTTCTTCGTTGCGGCCATGTACGGGCTGGTCAGCACGACGGACATGATGTGGTTCCTCTTCATCTTCTGGCAGATGATGACCATCCCTGGGTATCTCCTCATCCGCTTCGAGTACCGTCGCCCAGAAAACGTCCGAGCCGCGAACCGCTTCCTGCTCATGATGCAGCTAGGGTGCGCCGCGACGATGATCGGCGGTGAGATACTGGCGCAGGCTGCCGCCCGCCACGCTTCCACAGGCGAGCTGAAGTACAGTTTCGACGCAGTAACCGCCGGCATACCCATGCTGCTGAACGAGCGACCGGCGCTAGCGGCGCTGGCGTTCGGTCTGTTCCTGGTCGGTTTCGGAGTGAAGACGGGTATGTGGCCATTCGGCGCCATCTGGTTGCCGGAAGCCCATCCAGCGGCCCCTTCGCCGGTCAGCGCGGTGCTTTCAGGCGTGATGATCAAGACCGGTGTGTACGGTCTGCTTCGCTACTTCCTGTGCCTCGTGCCGTCGAGCGCTCGGACCGACTTCGGCTTCGGCACATGGGGCGGAATCATCGCGGTCATTGGCACGGTGACCATGGTAACTGGCACCACCGCCGCCCTGCGGCAGGACTACACGAAGCGCTTACTGGCATTCCACAGCATCGGCCAAGCCGGCTACATTCTGTTGGCCTGCGGCACGTGCATGGTGCTCGTGGCGACTGACAACCCGGAGCTTTGGCAGATCGCAGCCCTGGCGCTCATGGCTGCCCTGCTCCATTCGTTCAACCACGGCGTATTCAAAGCGTTGCTTTTCCTCAATGCGGGATCCATGCTAGACGCGACCGGTACACAGGACCTCAACCGCATGGGCGGATTGTGGCGGCACATGCCATTGACCGCCTGGACCGCCCTGACAGCCAGCATGGCCATTGCGGGCTTTCCGTTGCTCAACGGCTTCGTCAGCAAGTGGATGGTCTACGTGGCGGCCCTCCGCGCAAGTCCTGCAGCACCCTACATGGCCATTTGCGCGGCCCTGGCGCTCATGACGAGTGCTCTCACCCTGGCATCGTTCGTCAAGTTCTTCGGTACAAGTTTCCTTGGGCAGAGCAGCGCTGTCGTCGAAGCGCAAGTCAGGGAGCGTGGCAAGATCGAGGTGGGGTGGCTCATGCGGGTTCCGCAACTTGCTCTGGCGGCGCTGTGCGTCATCACGGGGATCTTCCCAGCGCTCTTGGTGTGGCTGGCGGGCAACGCCGTCGCAGCTACCCATCAGGGAGTCGGAGGACTCTTGGCCACAGTGACAGCCATACGCCGCGGCCCCGGCTTCGGCGTCCGCCTGGCCGCCGACGGCGCCGGCTACGCACCGCTGGCGATTCTTGGGGTACTGGCGGCGATGGCCCTAATGGCGTGGTTCGTTTCCCGATTGGGCGGAGCGCACCGACGACGCGACGCGCCCTGGTTGTGTGGCTACGCGACAGGAGGCGACGAGATTCGCTACACGGCTCACGGCTTCTACTCGGAGCTGAAGCGGACGTGGGGAGACGCGAAAGAAGGGAAGCGCCATGGTAGCGCGTGAACGTCTGGCCGCCTTGCGGGAGCGATTTCCCACCGCCACGCTTAGAGCCGAGCTTCCATCGGACAACCGCCTCTACGTTCACGTTCCCAGGGAGCTGCTGCGTGACGTGTGCCGGTTCATCTTCCGCGACCAGGACGCTCGCTATGTGATCAGCATCGGCGCCGATGACCGGCCGTATTCCGGCATGTTTCTCGTTGCCCATGACTTCGCCTACGACGACGATCACATTCTGTGCAGCGTGCTCGCTGCTGTGCCGGAGGCGGATCCTACGGTGCCCAGCATCACGCCCGTGGTACCGGCAGCGGGTTGGGCGGAGCGGGAGTTCAGGGATCTGGTGGGCATCGAACCAGTCGGCCACTCGTATCCCAAACGGCTGATCTTGCCGGACGGATGGCCAGAGGGCGTCCACCCCTTGCGGAAGGATGTCCCATGGAATCACATGCCCGACGACTACGACGAAGACGCCGTCTACCCCTTCGGAGATCCGCCTGAGGGCTGCACGGTCATACCGTTCGGTCCGTTCCATCCCACGCTGGACGAGCCAGCCCACTTCCGTCTCTATGTGGACGGCGAAGTGGTGCGGGGGTGCGAATATCGGGGGTTCATGGTCCATAGGGGAATCGAAAAACTAGCCGAATCGGTCATGGGCTACGACGACATCCCGTTCTTGGCCGAGCGGATCTGCGGGATCTGTGGATGCGTTCACAGCGTAGCGTACTGCCAGGCCGTGGAGAGCGCAACGGGCATTCGGCCACCTGAGCGCGCTGAGTACATCCGTACGGTCATGTTGGAGATCGAGCGCCTCCACAGCCACCTGCTGTGGGTCGGATTGGCGTGCCACATCGTCGGGTTCGACACGCTGTTCATGCAGAGCTTCCGGATCCGCGAACCGATCATGTGGATAGCTGAACGGATCTGCGGCAACCGCAAGACCTACGGTCTGTGTCTAGTCGGTGGTGTGCGCCACGACATTACGGCGGAAGTGGCCGAGGATCTGCGCGGAGTGCTGGATACCCTCGAGAAGGAATGGACGGCTGCCGCCCGAGCGGTGTCGGGCGATAGGAACCTCATGGCGCGCACGCGCGGTGTGGGAATCGCCGATAGGCAGTTGGTCAAGGAGATGGGCTTGGTGGGACCTGTGGCCCGGGCGGCAGGTGTTCCGCGGGATGTGCGGCGTGACCATCCGTATGCGGCCTACGACCGGGTCGCGATGGAGGTGGTAACCCACGATGGGTGCGATGTCTGGTCCCGAGTGCTCGTGCGCACAGAGGAGGTCTTCCAGTCCATCCGAATTATCCGGCAGTGTCTGGACAGGCTAGAACCTGGCCCGCTGCAGACGCCTATCTCGGATGAGCTGCCAGTAGGGCGCCTCGGCCTTTCGTCGGTGGAAGCGCCTCGAGGCGAGAGCCATCACTTCCTCATCACAGGCGAGAACAACCGGCCGCGGCGGTGGCGCGTACGTGCGCCCACGTACCAGAATCTACAGGGCGTCCCTGCCATGATCAAGGACCAGCGCCTGGCTGACATGACTATTTCGCTGGGGAGCATTGACCCGTGCTTCTCGTGTACGGACCGCATGGAGACGCTAGATCTTCGAACGGGCCATGTGAGTATCTGGACGCCTGAGGAACTGGCGACGGCTGGGGACAGCGGGAGGCGAAGATGATAGACGCGGTCGTACGAAGCCTCGCCAACGTGCTGGCCGTCATGGCGTTGGCCCCCCTGCTGGACGGCCTCATGCGGAAGTTGGTCGCCCGCATCCACTCGCGGCAGGGGCCGCCCATAACGCAGAGCTACGTAGATCTCCTGAAGCTATTGGGGAAGGAGGACATCGAGAGCGGCGAAGTGCCGGCCGCGCAGCGAGCTTCGGCCATCCTTGCGTTGGCGTCCGTCCTGACAGCCGCCTGCTTGACCCCCATGGGTCTCGGAGTGCCGCTGGCTCGCTACGCCGACGGCATCCTGCTGCTCTACGTTCTGACGCTCTGTGCAGCCACCACGGCCTTCGCAGGGCTCGCGGCGGGATCACCGTACTCCATGGTGGGAGTCAGCCGCGAGATGATGGCTGTCGTTGTGCTGGAGCCGTTGTTCGCGTTTGCTGTTCTTGTAGGTGCCGTCCAGTCGCACACGCTCCGTCTGCAGGTACTCCTGGACGGGTCCGTCTACGGGGGCGGAGGCGTGACGGTGTCCGGCATTCTGTTGCTCATTGTCATGGTGCTGGGCTTGCAGGCTTACGCTCAGAAGCAGCCGTTCGACACAACCGAGGCTGAGACAGAGATCATGGAAGGTCCCCTGGCGGAGTACTCCGGTCCGAAGCTGGCGCTCCTGCGTTACGCTGCCATGGCCAAGCTGGTGGTGTATGCGAGCCTGTTCATCGGGCTGTTCGCGCCGTGGGGGGCGGACCTGGCTGCAGTGTACGCGTGGCCCATCCACTGGCTGAAAGTGCTGGCTGTTGTCCTGGGTGTGGCGCTCCTGGCAACCGTGCACGCCCGCATCCGGATTGACCAGGCTCTCGGGCGCTATTCGGCGCTATTGGCGGCGTCGCTGGCAGCGCTCGTGCTGGCGGTGGCGGGGTACTGAGGATCGGGTAATGTCGCTACTTTCCAAAGTGCGTGAAGCGGTGATCTGTCTGCAAGCGGGACGTGTGACGCTTCCCTATCCGGCCGTTCCTCGACCGACGCCGGAGGGTTTCCGGGGACGCCCCATCTTCGATGCCAACCGCTGCATCGGTTGTGCAGGCTGTGCGAACAACTGCCCGGCCCGGGAGATTCTCGTGGTAGACGTTTGCCAGGAGATCCGGATACTGCAATACCTGGGTCGGAGATGTACTTACTGCGGTCGGTGCGCCGAAGTGTGCCCGGAGAAGGCCATCACCATGAGCCGGGACTTCGAGACGGCGACGCCGCGTATCGGTGACTTGAGGCAAAGGCTGGAGCTGTTCATGGGTGCATGCCAGCGTTGTGGCCGTTGTTTCCCCGAACCATCACCGTTGGAGGCGCTGAAGCTGAAGGGGTATCGCTTCGACGACGTAGCCAGCGAGCGGTGGATCTTCCGGGCCGAGACGTTCCTACCGGGCTTTCCACCGGTCGAGGATATACCCATCGAGTTGGACTGAGGGCAAGGATGAGCGTACTGGCGGGGCTCTGCAAGAAACTGTTCGGGCGGTCCCTCTGGGTCTACCATGCGAACAGCGGCGGTTGCAACGGCTGCGATATCGAGGTCCTCGACGTCTTGACGCCCTACTACGATGCGGAGCGCTTCGGGATACGGCTCGTGGCATCGCCGCGCCATGCGGATGTCATGCTCTGCCAAGGACCGGCCATGAGATCCACGAGCAAGGCCTTACGCCGAGCGTACGAGGCCATGCCCGCGCCCAAGCTCGTCTTCGCCATCGGTTCATGTGCATGCGGAGGCGGGGTCTGGTTCGACACCTACAACGTGCTGGGACCCGTGGAGAAGGTGGTGCCGGTGGACTTCTACATACCGGGATGTCCACCGCGCCCGGAGGCCATCATCTACGGCGTCGCTGTGGCCCTTGGACTAGTTGACCCCAAGGTGTCTCCCGTCGAAGTGCGCCAACTCGAGTATCCCTTCCCGCGCTACCATCCGGAGGACCTGGAGGGAGAACCGCCCCTGGTCGTCTATCGCAAGATGCAGACACTCTGACCACCAGAGGCGGCCGGAGCGTGAATCTGTCGCCGGAGAAGGCCGACGGACCTACTTGGTGGCGATGCCACCTTGCCGGAACCAGCTTGCGAGCCATCGTCTTAGCGGCATGCGATAGTCCGCCCGTTCGATATTTATCCACGTAAGTTGGTCTCCTATGGCGTAATACAACAGCGTCTGACCGCGGAACTCAACGATGTCCGGGTCCGAGGCGTTGATGCCGTCCTCCAGTTCCAGCGGTTCCAGTACGGGGTTACCGGCACTCGACTCCCAGTGTACGAGGTCTCTGGAACGGGCGATATAGGTTTCGAAGTACCAGCGTGGCGTCCGATGTTCCAGGTAGAGAACGTAGTACCAGCCGTCTGCATGGCGGATGCAGGGGCACGCGGCGTATCGGTCGGTGCCGAGCAAAGCGTCGGGTATCGTCTCCCATGTTTCGAGGTCCCGGGAGCGTGCGAACCGCACGGTGAATGGCGGCCATCGCGGGTTGTTGCTTTCGTAGGCCATGACAAACCCGTCTACGCCACGGCACACGGAGCTGTTGAAGAGATGCTCCGAGGGATCTTGGCGTATGACGACTCGATGGGTCCAGGTGCGCAGGTCGCCTGTGGTGAACATGGTCACGTCGTTCCAGGTGTCGTTCTCGAGCCGAGATGCGAACACCCGCAGCTTGCCTCGCCACACGAAGGCCGAAGCCAGGCTGTACCCCTCGCCGAAGCGGGCTAGTTCCGTGCCGCTGTCCACGTCTCGTATCACTAGGTAGTAGTTCTCCCTCTTTCCCCCTGCCGCTGGGCGGTGACACTCCAGTAGGCAGAGCTTGCCTTTCCAGATGAAAGGCGAAACCTCACACATGTCCTTGCGGACCAGAGAGACCCGCAAGGGACGAGGAACCCGGGAGGATGCCTCAGGGAAGCTTCGCTTGGATGGGGGTGTCAGATCGGTGAAGATCTCCGTTGGCCAGTGACCGAGCCGGTGCATACCTGCCGGCACGTCCTGCTGGAACTGGACATAGGCGCGGACAGACCCCCGCACCGTGTAGCCGATGTCGCCTGAGGAGTCCTTGGCCACTGCCGAGCCGAAAACCTTGTAGCCCATGAGCGTGCTGTCCTCCAGCTCGACATGCAGATACCTGCCATGCTGGACGCTCTGGATGATGCCGTCGGTCGGCGTACCAGCCGGTTGGGAGAAGTTGAGAGCGATGAGCTTGCACCGGCGCACGCTTACGCGCGAGTACGTGTGGAAGCCGTAGTTGCCGGCCTTGAGGGCGCATTGCGGACTCACCATGGTGCAGTCTTCGAACACAACATCCGGTGAGGAAGGCATGGCGGGGTTTTCCACGCGCACGTAGGCTGCAGCAGTATCGCCCCACCAGTCCATTGCCCACAGCTTGCATCGCCGAAAGACGATGGGCTCGGTCGGCCGCGAGAGACAGCTCGCCACACCACCTCCGAAAGCGCGACCGATGCTCGTGCAATCTTCGACGACGACACTGAACGGTTCCACGCGGTTGGTGCAATCGAACATGAGGCCACCGTCTCCGCCGGTTGCGTAGAGATTGCGGAGGATCCACCGGTCCCAGCCGATGGCGGAGAAGGTCTCCTCCGTGTGTTCAGGGGACCAACCTTTGGTCGTGGCTCGGATGGTGCCCCACCAGTCATAGCTCTTGAAGCCCCTGGCCGGGTCGCTGGAGTCGATGACGACGTGGCCAGCCCGGCCGCCACCGAACGTACCTTCCGTATCGCCGATGATTTCGTTGTAGGCGCCTTCAATGCCAGGGTGGGCTGGCGCCAAGTTCGCCTCCATGTAGGTGTCGGGCCGGACGACGATGCGGCATCCTCCGCCGGAAGGCACCGCATCCAGGGCGGCTTGGATGGTTCGGAACGCCGTAGCCCAAGTACGACCGGTCGTGTTGTCGCCGAGCTTCGAGACGTACATGGTGATGCGTGGCGCAGGTCGGTCGGTGGCAGTCGCAGCTGCAAGCGCGAGTGGGACGAGAAGCAGTGCCATGGCAATCTCCATGAGCGAGGTACGGTTCACCAGCTTTTCCGTACCGCACATGGAGATTCCTGTCGCACGGATCCGCCATACCCCCAGGAGCAGGAGCTGGCTGAACGTGCATGGAAGGATGTCAGGACATCATGATCGAGCGCTGAGGTGAGCTATGCATGAGTTACTTCCTGCTCTGGCAGTTGCAGCATTGGCCATGACGAGTATGGGGGCGCTCGCAGAAGCGCCTCGTCCTATTCCTGAGCCTCTTCCTGGGCACCCGGGTAACGTGTTTCTCGCGGGGGAAAGGGTGATCGTTGGCCTGCCGGACTCCCGAAGCGCCTGGCGTGCGGTGGACTACGACGATCGAACGATCGCCAACATACCCCCTGGAACAGCATCCGCAGACCTGGGGCAACTGCCAGTGGGATGGTACCGCTTGCGCAGGGAAGGCTCGGAGGAGTGGATCTCGTTGGCGGTTCTGCAGCGCTTGGCGGCGCCAACGCCCTGGACGTCTCCCATCGGGGTGGACGTGGCCATGGCCTGGTTCTATCCGGAGGAGATGATGGCGAGCGTGGCTTCGCTGGCGGCGCTGGCTGGGGTGAACCATGTGCGGGACAGGCTGGCGTGGGGCCAGATGGAGCCGGAACGAGGCAAGTTCGCGGATCGGAACAAGTACGATGCTTCCGCGGCAGCCCAGGCCGGTGCCCACCTGCGAGTACTGCAAGTGAACCACTCGACACCGGCGTGGGCAGGACAGGACGGACGGCGCTTCCCTCCCGATCTGCGGGATGCCTACCGATTCTATCGGGAGATGGCGCGGCGCTGGAGGGGCCAGGTAGGGGCATTCGAGCCGTGGAACGAAGCGGATATTCAGGTCTTCGGCGGGCACACAGGTGCCGAGATGGCCGCCATGCAGAAGGCCTCCTATCTCGGTCTGAAGGCCGGCAATCCCGGCGTCACGGCATGCCTGAACGTGTTCGCAGGGCACGCTCGCGCGCAGCTCGATGATCTGCGCGACAATGAAGCATGGCCCTACTTCGACACGTACAACCTGCACCATTACGTGGCGTTCGAAGGCTATCCGCAGGTGTATGCGGACCACCGGTCCATCTCAGCGGGACGTCCTCTGTGGGTCACCGAATGTGCGATGCCCGTGCGATGGTCCGGCGATCCGAAGCTCCAGGAGCTGTCGGATGAAGATCTGCGAGAACAGTCTCGTCGCATAGCCAAAGTGTTCGCTGGCTCGCTCCACGAAGGTGCTGCAGCGACGTTCTACTTCATACTCGGACATTACGTTGAGGGGCAGACCCAGTTCGGAATCATCCGCCGGGACCTGACGCCGAGACCGGCGTACGTGGCGCTTGCAGCAGTGGGGCGGTTCTTGGCTGATGCGCAAGCTCTTGGCCGTCTGCGGACCGATGACAACGCCTACGCCTATGCCTTTCGGGCCAGGCCCGACGGAAAGGAACGGGTTGTCGTCGTGGCGTGGGCCAAGAGTGGCACGGCCACGCTGGAAGTCCCGGTCGCACCCCTCGCCGTGGCCGACCATCTCGGCAGGTCGCTGAACGTGGCGTCACGCCTCAGCCTTACGACTGCGCCGGTGTTCGTAGTGCTGCCGAGCGAAGCGGGTCAGCTTCTTCACCTCGATGCACCACCACCGAGACCTCGACGCGCCGTAGGGAAGCCGTCATCCATCGTGTTCCAGCCGCTCTTCACCGAGCAGCAGACGCTTCTGTGGGCGTCAGCCTACCGCGTCTCCGGTTCGCAGCCCACGGAGGGGAAGCTGGCGGTGTACAACTTCGGTGCGCAGCCGGCGGAAGGCCGGATCCAGGTGCGGCCTCCGCGAGGATGGAAGGTGGAGATGCAGGACAGAGTTCGCCTGGAACCCATGGAGCGGCTGGAACTGACCTTCCGACTGATCCCCCTCGGCGCAGGCGGACGAACCGTCGAAAGCATTCAGTTCCGAGGTGATTTTGGCACGGCAGGAAGGCCGGTGGCGTCCGTTCGGGTCGCTCCGGACTCGAGTGCTCTTGCGGTCAAGCGCGGGACCCCTCTGGCGGGAGCCGAAGATCCTGCCTCATGGGAGCTTCTGGTATCGGGCGGTCGACAACCCACAGCGGTTCGGGAGAATGGCGGCATTGTTTTCGAGGCGACGCCAACAGGCGATCCCTGGTTCTATCCGCGGGTCCGTGTATCAGGCGCCAAGGCTATTCCGCGTCGGGCTGCGGGGCTGGCCTGCACCATCACGCTGTTGGAAGGTAACGGCATATTCCGCGCCATTTTCGACGAGCGGAACGGTAGCAGCTATGTTGCGGACTTCGTGTCACAGCCGAGAACCGGAGAAGGCGTTCCGACAGTGGCTCTCCTATCCGGTGCGGTCCACGGCCAAGGATGGTCTCAGCCGGATCCGAACGGCAAGCTCGATATCCAGGAGGTCGTGACCGTGAAGGTCGGATGCAACAGCTCTGGTGGGCGTGTGCGGTTTCGCATCAGCGATCTTCGATGGGTGAGCTACTGAGATGCGCGCGCGACAGAGGTGCCCGAGGCAGCAAAGCAACGGGAGCGCCCCGCTTGGGGGGCGCTCCGTGGAGATTCGCGTCGTGAGTCTGTCTTAGGAGCCCTTCTCGACGGTTACCTTCACGCCCTTGGGCTTCGCATGCTCGGCCTTGGGCATCTCGACCCGCAGGATGCCGTGATTGAATGACGCCTTTACCTTGTCCGGCTGGATCTCGACGGGGAGCGTGTAGCTGACGCTGAACTGGCTCGCGCCTGTCAGGCCAGTGACCCGATGAGCCGTAGCCTTGTCGGTGCTGAACAGCTCGCCGCGCTCGCCCTGGATGGAGAGTGTATCTGTCGTGGCTTCCACGCGAATGGAATCAGGCGAATACCCCGGCAATGCAGCGAAGGCCACCACGCTCTCGTCGGTTTCGTACACGTCCACCGCCGGCTCCATGCGGTCGTAGATCCACCGATCGGTCAGGAGGCTACCGAACGGCCGGGCGAAGATCTCGTCCATGCGCCGCTGCATCTCGTCGAAGAGGCTCCAAGGGCTGAGGACCGTTGGGCTGGTCTCCCCACGACGCACCACCGCTGTGCCAGGAACGTTCCGCTTCAGCATAGTCTCCTCCTTTGCTCAGGGTCATGGTCCGTCATGCGACGGCACCTTAGTCACTATCACTCATATATACTTACAATATGGGCATCATGGTTTCCACCGCATGGTCTCGTGCGACGACCGACACTTAGACGTGCAGGTTTCGGCCCTCCAGGCGCCGAAGGAGAGTTGGCGGAGGTGGAATCATGAACGCGTCGGAACGTAAGGAAGCGCTTCGGGCAGGCCGTCCCTCCATCAACTACGCAGGCGAGCCTGCTCTCGGCAGTATCTACGGGGAAGAAGAGGTGGAGGCTGCAGTGCGGGCCATCCGTCAGGCTTCGCATCCGGAGCGGGGCTTCAGGACCGGCGAGTCCGAGGGCGCACCGTTCGAGGCAGAGATCGCGGCTTACGTTGGTACAGAGCACGCTGTGACGGTGAACAGCGCTGGCGTGGGGCTGGATATGGCCATGATGTCTCTGGATCTAGAGCCAGGCGACGAGGTCATCTGCCCGTCCATCAATTTCAAGGCTGCACCCATGGCCATCGTGGGCCAGGGAGGAACCTGGGTGCCGTGCGAGGTGAACCCACGCACTCTCCAGACCGATCCGGATGACGTGGTGCGTCGTATCACGCCGAGGACGCGCGCCATCTTCCCGGTGCACATGAACGGTCTATCGGCGCCCATGGACGAACTACTGGAGATCGCCGAGAAGCATCCTCATCCCAAGCATGGACCCCTCGAGGTCATCGGTGATGCGGCCAGGGCTGCAGGTGGCGGCTACAAAGGCACGAAGATCGGCAAACGGGGTTGGATGACCGTCTTCAGCTTCCACACCCAGAAGAACATGTGCACGCTGGGTGAAGGGGGCGCCATCACCACGGACGATCCCGACCTAGCCGTCCGGCTCCGGAAGTTGCGGTTCTTCGGGGGCGACGACTCGTGGGGAAGCAGCTATCTCATGACGAGCGTCCAGGCAGCCGTGGGGAGGGTGCAGCTCAGGAAGCTAGACACGCACGTTGCCATGCGTCGGAAGGTCGCGGCCGATCGGACTGCCATGCTGCAGGACTTGCCAGAACTGACTCTCCCGGTGGAACCGCCGGACTGCTACCACAGCTACTACTTGTACACGATTCTAGTGCCTCCGGAATGGGCTGGCGAGCGGCGCGACCGGTTGTGCGCCATGTTGCGAGAAGATTACAGCGTCAACACCATCATCGCCAATCCCCCTGTGCATAGCACCGTACCATACTTACGACGGCTAACAGGCAACGTGCACTTGCCCGTTTCGGAGGAGGTAGGGGCCAGGCTATTCTGTCCTCCCATCCATCCAGGCATGTCCGAGGACGATAACCGCTACATCTGCGCGGCCATCTGGGACGCCGTGGAGCGCATGCGCAAGTTGTAGGAGGGTCCTATCGCGGGGGCCACACGAGATCCTCGCGCTCTTCTGGTTCGTCGGTCATGCGGCTGGCTACGCCAGAGATGACCTGAGCCACGGCATCGGCCAACTGCTGACCGGTGACGGGTTGCCGGCCAGCCTCGAGCAGTGGGGAGCGCGGCCAGAGAAGTCGCCGCGAGGTGAGGTACTGGAGGTCCGAACGGGCAGCGGGCAGGACCTTGGAGCGGTCGTACGTGGGCACCGGCGGTATGGCTTCGCTATCATATGGAGTCTTGGAAGGCTGCGACGGCAGACCGGCCATGGCGAAGGCACCGAGCCGAGCGATAACTGCAGCAACCTCGTAGCGGGTAACTTGCCTGGTTTTCCATGTGGTCTTGGACTGCTTCTCCGGGAGTGCTTTCGGTGATTCGGATGGCCATTTCCTCGCTTCGAGGAGTCTGGCAAAGCGCGCCAGGACGGCGACCAGCTCGGCGCGGGTTATCCTCCGTTCTCCAGCGAAGACGCCATTCGGGGCAGACATGACGCCGGTATCGAGGACCGTACGCACAGCCGTCGCCGCCCAATGGTTCGCTGGCACATCCCTTGGCAGAGGTACCTGCGTCTGGGCAGTGCAGGCCCACGCTAAGGTCAGCAGAAACCCGATTGGCCGTCCGAATCGCTCCATATCCAACTCCTTTCGCCGAGCCGACTAACTGAGAATGCCGCGGTGACCGCTGCGGCGGATGGCGGGAAGCTCTTCTAGCGCGCGGCCAGTGCCCAGAGCCACGCATGAGAGCGGATCGTCGGCAACGTAGACAGGTATGTCCGTAGCTGCCGAAAGGAGGTCGTCCATACCACGAAGCAAGGCACCGCCACCCGTGAGCCAGATGCCGCGCTCGATGATATCTGCCGACAGCTCGGGTGGCGTCTCCTCCAGAACGGCGCGGACCTTCTCGACGATCTGCATGACGGGTTCGCTGAGCGCCTGCCGGATCTCTTCCGAAGTAACAGTGACTGTACGTGGCAGTCCTGCGACGATGTTCCGCCCACGGACCTCTGTTGTCATCTCTTCCTTCAAGGGATAGGCCGAGCCAATCTTGATCTTGATCTCCTCAGCCGTCCGTTCGCCGATCATCAGGTTGTGCGCTGTGCGGAGGTGACGCACGATGACATCGTCCATCTTCGCCCCGCCCACGCGAAGGCTGCGCGAGATGACGATACCCTCGAGGGAGATGACGGCAATGTCGGTGGTGCCTCCCCCGATGTCCACGACCATGTTGCCGCCAGGCGTGGAGATAGGCAAACCGGCTCCGATAGCGGCGGCCATGGGCTCTTCGATCGTATAGGCCTCCCCCGCTCCGGCCTCCCGTGCGGCCTGAAGCACGGCCCGCTTCTCGACGCCGGTCACTCCTGACGGAACGCATACGAGTACGCGAGGCTTGAGGATCCGCTTGCGACCCACGGCTCGCCGGATCAGATGCTCGAGCATCTTGAGAGTTGTGGTGTAATCAGCGATAACGCCGTCGGACATAGGGCGTATGGCCACGATGTTCCCGGGAGTACGCCCGATCATCAGGCAAGCTTCTTCTCCGACCGCGAGTACCTTCTTCGTGGTGAGGGAGACAGCGACGACGGAGGGTTCTCGGACGATGATGCCCTTGCCTCTCTGATACACGAGGATGTTAGCGGTTCCGAGGTCTATGCCAAGTTCGGGTGTCAGCGACCACATGTCAGGGAACCTCGCGGCTAGTCACAGCACTCGACACTTGCGCCAAGGGAGCGAAGTTTGGAGGGCAGATCTTCATAGCCACGCTCGAGGTGCTCCACACCGGTCAACTCCGTGGCTCCCTCTGCTGCCAGGCCAGCGCACACGAGCGCGGCAGCAGCCCGCAGATCCGACGCGGTAACCGGACAGCCTGTGAGCCGCGGCACCCCTGTGATGACCGCCGTTCTGGCACTTACTCGGATGTCCGCTCCCATGCGATTGAGTTCGTTGACGTACCGGAAACGGCTTTCGTAGACGTTCTCCGTGATCACGGAGGTTCCATCGGCGATGGAGAGGAGGGCACCGAAAGGTTGCTGCATGTCCGTGGGAAACGCTGGATGCGGGTTGGTCTTGATATCCGCGGGCTTGGGGCGTTTCGGACCTCGAATCCGGACGCCATTCGTGACAGGCGTGACTTCGGCCCCAGTCTCCATGAGCTTGTTCAGGACCGGACTCATGTGCTCGACGACTGCGTTCTCGATGACCACATCTCCTGCGGTGATGGCAGCCGCCACCGCGAACGTGCCCGCCTCCATGCGGTCCGGGATGATGGTGAACTCGCCACCACGAAGGCACTCGACGCCAGTGACACGGATGGTCGTCGTACCGGCGCCGTGTACCTGCGCTCCCAGGGAGTTGAGAAACTCTGCCAGACTGAGAACCTCCGGCTCGGTGGCGCAGTTTTCTATGGTGGTGACTCCCTGCGCAAGAGAGGCAGCCGTCATCAGGTGCTGCGTGGCACCGGCGCTGGGGAAATCCATGTAGATGGTGCCGCCGACGAGCTTCTTCGCCTCAGCAGTGTAGACACCGTGCTCGGAATGCAGCTTGGCCCCGAGCCTCCGGAGTCCGTCCACATGAAAGTTGACGGGCCGTGTCCCGATATCGCAACCGCCTGGTACGGGAACCCTCGCGAAGCCGAAGCGAGCTAGCAGCGGACCCAGAACGTTGAAGGATGCCCGCATCTTGCGAACTAGCTCGTAGGGCGCCTCCAGTGTCAAGATGGAGGAAGGATCGATGCGGACCGTGGTAGGCTCGACGAACTGAGCGGTGGCTCCGAGCTCGTTGAGCAGTTCCACCATTGTGTGGATGTCACCGATGCGCGGCACATTACGCAACGTGACTGGCTCGGTCGCTAATATGGCTGCAGCCATTACGGCGAGTGCGGCATTCTTGCTGCCGCTTGTTGGCACTGTACCGTGCAACGGCTCGCCGCCTCGCACGATAATCTTGCTAGACGTCACGAACGGGTCCCCTTGTCCTGGCACGCCGAGGCGCACACTCCACACAGACCACGCGCGCCAGCGGTCTATGCAAAGTATACCTCTGTCTGCATGCCAGGCCAGCCGGGACCTGCTACTCAGCGTGGGGCTGGACGGCCGGAGACGTACTCGTTTTCCAGAGACCGTAGACGACGAGGACAAAGCAGAGGTACGGGAACCAGTCGCCCCATCGTGCGTAAGGAGTGAGACCCTCGCGCAGGTCAATGAGATCCGTGGCGATGGCTGGACAGTTCTCCTCGGAATACGTGGCCTGGCCGTTGGGAGCGACAATGCCCGTCACGCCCGTTAGCGCGGCTGCGCACAGAGTCCGGCGCGTCTCGATGGCGCGGAAGATGCTCATGGCGAAGTGCTGTCGCGGCGACGCAGATCGCCCGGCCCAACTGTCATTGGTGATGGACACGAGGACATTGGCCCCACGTCGCACCCTATCCCTTGCGAGCGCGGGGAATATGGACTCATAGCAGATGAGCACACCGATTCTCATCTCACGGGCCTTCAGTGGGTCCTGAGGACCGCCTGCCACAACGTCGTCCTCCGGAATGCGAAAGATGCTTGCCACAGGCTTCAGGAGCAGTCGCGCCGGAAACCACTCGCCGAACGGGACAAGCTGTTGCTTGTCATAGCGTCCTATGAGGCCGGTCTCCGGTCCAAAGAGTGCGGCGGAGTTGCGACTCCTTCCCTGGTCGTCCGTGTATCCTGTACCGACAAGATGGAAGCCGCCAGTCATGTCGGCGAAGGAGTCGAATACCGTACGCATGTCGAGGTCATGGACGGCGTCTTCCGGGGTCGTGCTCTCGGGCCACACCGTTAAGGAAGGGGCGCTAGCCGCCACCGAGTTGACGGCCGCGGCTAGCCTCCCCATGAGTCTGTCGCGAGGAAGCTGAGGACCGACGCTCGAGAAGTTGGGCTGAATCAGCGAGACCATCACCGGTCGTCCATTCCACGGTAGGCCAGCCGTGAGCATTCCGTAAGAGAGCGTGCCGGCGTAGAGCAGGCAAGGCAGCACGAGAACGCCGAGATCCGCCACATAGTTCTTCAGGCGAAGGGTCATCCGCGACAGGCGCCCGTCGGATGCATTGCTTGGCGAGGCGGGTATCAGAAACGCGCTGAGGGCGCTGTTCACGAGAGCGATGATGAAACTGATGCCCAGTGCACCCGTGATATCGCAGATCTGGATGAGGGTGAGGGCCCGATATTGGGTGTACGCCGCAAGGCCCCATGGCATGGCAAGGCCACCGAGCGTTCGGAAGTGCTCGATGACGACCCAGGCGCAGGCCAGGAGAAGAAGCTGGGCATCGCCGCGCGTCCGTCGTACGATCCACCACGCCAGGAATCCGAAAAGGGCGTACCACAGGCCCTGTATGGCTGCCAGACCTATCCATGCCAACCAGCCGAGACTCGTGCCCGACCAGGCGCTGACCGTTTTCCCGATCCACGGTGTCAACCAACCGAAGTGTACGACACCGAACACGTAGGCGAGTAGCACCGCTGAACGCGGACGGTTGGCCTGGCGAATCGCCCAGAGGAGCGGAGCGTAGCCGATCCAGGCAAGCCAGCCGAGATCCGTGGGCGGGAACGCCAGAGTAACGAGCGCAGCTGCCACCAGCACGGCCACCCACGGACCCCAGCGTTGCCTTGGAGGCTTACGGTCGGCTATACTGGCCCCAGCTAGCTCACTAGGAGTGGCCGCCGCATCAGCGGCCTGCGTCTGCTGGACCTGACTCATGAAACGATTTCTCCATTCGATGTCCAACTTCTCGAGGAGTGGACAAGCGGCGCGCCACCTCAGAGACCCTAGTCCGAGCACCGTTGTCATGATTCTACTGGTAGCCCATTTTGTCCTGCTGATCGCATCGGGCTGCGCGCGTGCGCCAACGACGGCCACAACTGGCGTGCGCCTAGCGGTTACCCTGCGTATGAACGGGCCCGTGAACGACTTCTATCACTATTACTTTCTTATCCGAAACGCAGGCGATCCCTCCGGACAGAATGGTCCCATCGCAGTCATTCTTCCTCCGTATCTGAACGGATTCGCGACGGGCCAGAACGCCGCAACGCCAGGCTTCACGGACTTTGTGGAGTATAGCCGGGGCCAGCGCCAGCCCACTGCATCGGGTTATGGTCTCTACCATCTTCCGGATGGCATGAACGGCGATCCGAACCGGAACGTCTTCGCTGCGAGAGGCGAGCCGGAGTACACCGCACCTCCGTCGGGAAGTGCCATGCTCCAGTTCGAGCTAGATCTGAGCCGCATACAACCGGCTGCGGGCGAGCCTGACCCCAACAACGGGGAGCTGCCGCGCTATCTGCAGATCAACGTCATCGCCACCACCACCACACCCACAGACCCCCTCGTGCCAGATCCTGACAAGTACGTGGACGCCATGGGCGATCAGCGCCTAGGCTCGGGGTCTTTCAACACGTTCCTCACGATAGATACCCTTCAGAACCGCCTGTATGAAAGTAGCTCTAGTCCGGGCTACCCTGGCTACGAACCGCTCCACGACGTGTACCCGACCGACCAGGACCCGGGCGTGGACATCGCCTACTGGAGCGTGCGCGTTCTCGGAAGGTAGTCGGCTCGGCAGACGCTGTGCCTAGGCATGCTGTACAATGCGTGTGCCATGCGTCATCCCGCAGATAGACTCGCGCTCGGTCTGCTGGTCGGAATCACCGCTCTCCACGTGCTGCTAGCGCTCCGGTTCCCCTTGGCGCCTGACGAGACGTACTACTGGGAGTGGAGCCGGCAGCTCGACTGGGGCTACTACGATCAGGGGCCGGTCATCGCCTGGCTCATTCGCGCATCTACCGAGCTGTTCGGCAGCACGGAGCTCGGCGTAAGGGGGGGTATCGTCCTTACCGCAACGCTCACGCTGGCTCTGGTGTACTGGGCGGGTCGGCGACTCTCAGGGGCGTGGGCGGGCTTGCTGGCGATGCTATGTGCTGCCGTGACCCCCATGGGTACGGTGGGCGGATTCGTTGCGACTTACGATGTGCCTCTGGTCCTGTTCTGGACCATGGCCATCTGTTGTCTGGTGTGGGCCACGGAGGGGAACGAAGCGCTGCACGCAGGCAGGATCAACGTATGCGTGGCTCGCGGGTGGCTGCCGTGGGTTCTCCTCGGGATCGCTGGCGGGTTGGGCGTCTCGAGCAAGTACACCATGGTCCTGGCAGTACCGTGCGCGGTGCTCTATCTGTATACCCAGCCGGACCTCCGCCCGTGGCTCCGGCGGCCGCACCCGTACGTAGCCCTCGCCATTGCAGTAGCCCTGGTGATGCCGAATCTTGTATGGCAGGCCCGGCACGAGTGGGTGAGTGTTCTGCACGTCTCCGGCCTGACAGCCAAGGCGGATACGCATGGTCCTTTGCGACGGCTTGGCGATTTCATCGGCTCCCAGATCGGCCTTGTCACGCCTCTGTTGTTCGGCGGGATGTCGACGGCGCTGTGGAGCATCGGCAGGCCAGGACGGAGGCTCGCAGACAAGGGCACGCAGATCGGCTTCTGGTTCAGTGTGCCGGTGCTGCTTCTGTTCGTGCTCCTCAGTCTCAAGGCGAAGGTGCAGGCGAACTGGGCCGTATGCGGGTGGGTCGGCGCAGCGCTGGCCTATGCCGGTTGGGTGTTTCATGGCGGCTCAGTGGACGCTCGGCACAGTGAGAAGGAGCCACGCGAAGTCGCAGGGTCGGGATCGCAGCCAGCGCGCCATCGCCGACGGCTACGTTACGCAGCGGTCGCCACCGGACTCGCTGCTATCATCTCACTGCTTGCCGGATGGCCGGAGTTCCGTGTGGCGGTGGGGCTGCGCATCCCAGCGAGGCTCGATCAGTCCCGGAAGATGTATGGAGGCCGCGAGCTTGCCACCGCCTGTGTGCAGGAGATGCGTAAGATGGCGCGCGAAGGAGTGGCTCCAATCGTGGGGGCGGCCACGTACGACAATGCCAGTCGGCTGGCATTCTATCTGCCTGGCCAACCGCGCGTGTACTGCTTCTTTCTGGGGACACGGGACAATCAGTATCGCTTCCTGAACGCCGCTGCGGGGCTGACCAAGGGTCGGAACGCACTGATCGTAGACCACCGGCCGCCGGATGACCCGCTGTTGCCGGCATTCCATACACTCTTCGAGCGAGTGGAACCTGTGCGGGAGCCGGTGGTTGTATGGGTTCGGCCCATCTACGATGAGCCTGTGGTGACCTACTATCTCTACAGGTGCTATCGGTACCGGGGAAGTGACGCTGACGCGCCGTAGGGCTTACTTCCAGCCCGTCATGCGCGCCAGTCTGTCGCAGTAGGCCACCATATTGGGCCAGCTTACATCAGGCGGTATGCCATGATCGCAGCCCGGTATGTAACCGCCGGATCGGAGGACGGGTTCGATGCGATCCAGCTCCGCTTCGAGCTCGCGGCCGCCGGCGGCCATAGCGCGTTTGTCCACGCCGCCCTGGAATGCCATGGCCGTCCCGAACTGCTCACGCATGGCCTGGATGTCATTGCCCGCAGCTACCTCGATGGGATCGCAGACGTTGATGCCGCATTCAGTCCATACCGGGATGAGGTCCACGATATATCCGTCCGAGTCGACGTCGTAGATGGGCACATCGTGGCTCCGAAGGATCTCACCCCACTGGCGCCAGCATGGAGCGAGGAACTCCCTGCACATATCCGGTCCGATCATGGGCTTCACCTTGTAGGCCATGTCTTCGGAGATGTGCAGGTAATCCACCGTCACTACGCGGAGAAGCCTCTCGAGGAGGCGGGAGATGTAATCGGTCCAGAAACGGACCATGTCGCGAATGAGGGCCGGGTCGTCCTTGAACATCACGCAGAGCCCTTCGAAGCCTAGCCACTCTCTCATCTGCCAGAAGGGGCCGTGGACGCCCACGCCGATGGGGTAGTCCCGGTCCGTCAGGCGTGGCGCGAGTTCGGCCAGGTTGGCTGGCAAGCGCGAGGTGTCCTCGGGGTCGTAGCGCGCCTTCATGGATTCCCAGTCGTCCCAGGTCTCGACGGGGCAACGGATCCAGCGCCGCGTAACGAAGTCCTTGGCAGACCGCAGATAAGAGACATCGAACTGCTTGGATATCTCGCAGATATTCCCCTTCCAGTCCTGGACAATGAGCGAGTCCTCACGCTCTTCGAGAACCTTCTCCTCGAACTCGGGGATCATCGTGTGCCGTATCCACACACCGGGGCGCGGCTCGGACGGAGGCGGCTCGATGCCAATGACCTCGCGGATGTAGTGGTACCAGTGAACGCCTTCAGGCAACCCTTGCTGGTGCCAGGCGCGGAGCGTGGACTCCCTCGGACCGCCGGGGTTGAAGGGGATGCGGTCGGGTGCACCGAAAAGCAAAGTTTCCAGATACCTTTCGCGATCGTTCATGGGCATCGGTCAGCTTGCCTGACCACCGTTGGTGATGACGTTGGCTAACGTCTCGGTGGTGACGTCGCCCTTCTCGAAAAACGGGTTGGCGACGATCCTTCGCTGAAGGGCGATGTTCGTGGCGAGACCCTCGATGACGAGCTCATCGAGGCACCGGCGCATGCGGGCGATGGCTGCTGCACGAGTTGGGGCCCAGACAATGACCTTTCCCAGCATGGGGTCATAGTAGGGGGGAACTTCGTAGCCGGTGTAGACGTGGGTATCCAGTCGCACTCCTGGGCCGCCTGGCCAGCGTATGCGCGTAATCCGACCGGCTTGAGGCATGTAGTTCTGCTCCGGATCCTCGGCGGTGACCCGGCACTCGATGGCGTGACCGTACCAGCGAACCGCTTTCTGGCTAAGAGATAGGGGCAACCCTGCCGCGATGCGTATCTGCTCCTGGACGATATCAACGCCCGTCACGAGTTCGGTCACCGGGTGTTCCACCTGCAGCCGGGTATTCATCTCGAGGAAGTAAAACTCCCCCTTCTTGTCCACGAGGAACTCCACTGTGCCGGCGTTGACGTAACCCACGGACCTGGCAAGGCGAACTGCGGCTTCGGCGATCTTCGCACCGAGCGAAGCAGGGATCTCGCTGGCAGGACACTCTTCGATGAGTTTCTTGTGCCGAATGTTCTGTACCGAGCACTCGCGAAGCCCCAGGTGCATGACGTGGCCGTGGCGGTCGGCCATGACCTGGGCTTCGATATGGCGCGGCTGCTCCAGGTACTTCTCGATGTAGACGTCGGGGCGTCCAAAGGCGGCATCCGCTTCGGACATGGCCATCTGAAGAGCCCGCGGCAGGTCTTCGGCCCGATCCACGCGGCGAATGCCCGTGCCACCGCCGCCTGCGACCGCCTTGATGTAGATGGGGAATCCGATGCGCTGAGCAACTCTGGCGCCTTCTGTCTCATTGGAGACTGGTCCCTCAGAGCCAGGAATGATGGGCACCTTGGCCTTCCGGGCTATCTCTCGTGCGCGGGCCTTGTCACCCATGTCATCCATGACCTGGGCGGGCGGTCCGATGAAGGTGAGCTTGCAGGCCTCGCATGCCTCGGCGAAAGACGCCTGCTCGCTCAGGTAACCGTATCCTGGGTGGATGGCCTCGGCACCGGCATTGTGAGCTGCCGCGATGATGTTGGCGGAGTTGAGGTAACTATCCTTGCTGGATTCAGGGCCGATGCAGACCGTTTCATCGGCGAGTTGCACATGTAGCGAGGTACGGTCCGCCACGGAGTACACAGCGACCGTCGCGATGCCGAGCTCGCGGCAGGCTCGGAGAATGCGGACGGCAATCTCGCCGCGGTTGGCGACCAGGATCTTGCGGAACATCAGCCTTCTAGTACCCCTCGTGTCCGGGATGCGGGCACTGCACGCGACCGGATGCTGCGTCATACCGGTACGCCTCACCACCTGTAGGGCACCTTAGGATCTCGGAAGGCATACCGAGGTCCTCCAGCGAGCGGGGATAGGCACCATCCGGATCGCTAGCCGCGGCGGCTTGGATGCTGGCACGCAACTGGTTGAGATTGGAGCGGCAGACGGTGTCTCTTGCCTCGACCACAGGGCCACGGAAACTGTCGGCGCGCTTTCCCGCGGAGTGAAGGTATCGCGGTAGGAGGAATGCCCCGATGGCTACCAGGATGACGAGAACCACCAGGACCTCGATCATATTCAGAGCTCGCCACCGACGCATCTTATCCAGCATCGCCGTTGTCCTCTCTGGCGGACGGCTGCGCGGCCAGGACGAAGAGAGGCTGGTCGTATTCCACAGGCGCTCCGTCCTCGATCAGTATCTCGTGCACGGCGCCGGCTCGCTCGGCTCGGACGTCACTGAGGATCCGCATGGATTCGATCACACCCAACGTCTGACCCGCCGCGACAGTCTGCCCAAGGATCACTGGTGGCTCCAGATGATGGAAGACCCCAACGCGGCGGCTTCTGACGGTCTGTAGCTCCAATGTCGGGTGGACAGGCGTCGGCGCTGCCCGACTCTCTGGAGTGACCGATGGAGGTGCTTCTGGCTGAACCGCGGTCCGACGCCGGTTCACTCTCACGGTGATGCTGCAATCGGGCGTACGAATCTTCACGGAACGCACCCTGGATCGGGCGACGAGGTCCACGATCTTCTCGACGGTGTCGCTCATGCCTTCAGTGTGAATACGACGTATTCGAGCACGCGCAACGCCATGGTGGTAACGATAATGACGAGGCAGGCGATCATGATGATGTTGGCGACGTCGCTGCTGGTTGTGGCGGCGGCAATGCCAACGTCGCGTACCTGCGGATCGAAAGAGAGGCGCGCCATGACATGGTCCGCGGTGCGGAGGAAGTCCTTCAAGTAGTTCAGGAGCGTTTCGAACTCGAGAATGGCTACCAGAGGCACCGCCAGCGTAATGATCGGCGCGAGCATCTGATACTTGTGGCGTTGGTGTTCGTTGTAGATCACGCAGTTGCGGCACCGCTCTTTCTTCGCGTCCATGGGCATGGAGGTGTTGTACGGTATTCGCACCTGATCCCTGCGGATCTCAGGAACGCGGATGATATCCTCCCGCGGGCCAGTGGGCACCGAGCTGCCGACGAGCGTGTCGGGCTCCGGGGCGCCCTCCAGTCCCGTAGCGAAGTTCAAGTTACCCGTCTCCCGCGGTTTGTCGAAGAACCTGGCGAGCGCCTGCCGGATGCTCATCTCCTCGCACATGCAGCCCACGCGCTCGCGCCAGCATCGGCGTTTCAGGTGGTAGATGGGGCACCGGACCCTGAGAGACTCGCGGCAGAACGGTAACTGCCAACAAGCTGCGAAAGCGCCGATGAGGGCTGGGTTCGCTGGAGCGATCTCCTTGGTGCCTCCGCCATACTGCATGGCCGTGAGGTCCACATTCTCGCCTCGTCCCGCGGACAGCACTCGCTGGACGATGTCGTAGACGGCCAGGCCGACACCAGGGACGACGAGGATGAGCGCCAGGACCCGCGCCTCGTGGTACAGGGCCAACATGGGGACATTCCGGGCTTTCTCCCATGCCTCCACCTGGCCGGGCATCTGGGAGTCCATGAGGAAAGGAACGCCGAAGTAGAGCGCGATAGAAAGGACGACAAGGATGTAGCCGAGGGATTCCTCATCGTAGTAGAGGATCACGGAAGTGATGAGCAGTACGATGAGGGTGATGTTGAAGTAGAGGATCGTGCCCTGAATGTTGGCCGAGATGCGCGCCTGGGCTGCCGCGTCCAGGGAAGACCAGTTACCCAGCCCACCGGACATCAGTCCGTAGACGAGGTACCCGCCAAGAGCTACCAGCGCCACGCTGGCAAGCTGAAGGATCTTCTTCGTCCAGTCGTAAAACGCCTGTTCCAGCAAGGCCGTCGAACGGCGGGACGATGGTTCCCGGATGCGCATTGTCTATGGTCGCCCTTCCTACAGGGCCGGAGCTACTTCACACGCTCCAGATACGCGTCAGTACGAGTATCCACCTTGACCTTGTCACCGACATCCACGAAAAACGGCACCTGAATCACAGCACCCGTCTCGAGTGTCGCAGGTTTCGAGCCTCCCGACGCGGTATCGCCGCGCACACCGGGCTCTGTCTCGACAACCTCCAGCTCGACGAAGAAGGGTACCTCTACCGCGATGATCGTACCGTCATGCTCGACGACGGTGACCTCCATTCCATCCTTGAGGTACTTCACCGGCTCGCCGATGAGATCGCCCGACACCGATATCTGATCGTAGGTCTCGGTGTTCATCAGATAGTACTCGTCGTCCTGTTTGTACAGGTACTGCATGGGCTTTCGCTCGAGCCTCGCCTGCTCCATCCTTTCGCCGGCACGGAAGGTCTTCTCGATGACCGCACCGGTGCGCACGTTCTTCAATCGTGTGCGCACGAACGCGCCTCCCTTACCTGGCTTCACGTGCTGAAACTCGACAATGGTGAAAATGTCGTTGCCCTGGATGATCGAGAGCCCGTTGCGAAAATCGCTAGTATCAATCAAAGTACAGCCAACCTCCATCTCGACGTCCGACACGCTCCCCAAGCCATGGGCGTCGGACGCATCAAACTCACTGGCCATTGTAGCATAAGCTAGGATGACAAGGCCCGGCCTGGGGCCCGGCCGGTGTCTGGCGTTCGTGTTGAAGGTTCGATGAAACCGGGAAGGCAGGGGACAAAACAGGGAAATAGGACAGGAACGACGTATACTATACTACGGGTGATGGAAGTCAGCGCCACCCGAAGGAAGGAGTTGTAGCATGCAACGTCGCGGCTTTACCCTGATCGAACTTCTCGTCGTGATCGCCATCATTGCCATTCTGGCGGCGATCCTCTTCCCTGTCTTCGCGCAGGCGCGGGCACAGGCGAAGCGCACTCAGTGCATTTCCAACATCAAGCAGCTTGGTCTGGCTGTGCTTCAGTACGCGCAGGACTACGACGAAACCCTGCCCTACGGTGGTCAGTCGGGCAACTGTACCCAGGTGGGCACATCCTTCGACGGGCGGATCGTCCGGAACGTCTGGGACTGGCGCTACTCGGTCTATCCGTACATCAAGAACTCGGGCGTGACGGTCTGCCCCATGTGGGAGATGTACGATGAACCCCTATGGGCATGGGGCCTCTGCAGCGATGTCCAGTTGGCATGGCAGCAGCCCATGGCCCGACGGTCCTATGCGGGCTGCCACAGCTGGGCGCACACGGCCTACGCGCCATCAGGCCGCAAGATCTCGGAGCCTACACGCCCATCCACGCTCATCATGATTATCGAGTCCCGTGAGTGGTATCCGGATCTCGGAACGTGGACGCTGCCCTGGACCGTGTGGTTCGATGGCTCCAAGGGTATGTTCAACGGCCATAACTCTGCCAAGTCCACCTGGTGCTTCTACGATGGCCACGCCAAGGCGATCAACGCGTGTGCCACATTCGGGGCGTTGAACTGGGCGCCAGGGCAGGTGCCTGCGGACGACTTCCTCTGGGAGTGGTGGTCCGGACCTGACAGCAACGTCCTCCGCGACTGGCAGAATCAGTGCCGGAACATCCCGGAGAACCGCCAGTAGATATCGGACGGAGCACAACCTGACGTCGAGGCGGGCGCCCGCGCGAATGCGAGCGCCCTCCGTGTATCCGCGGTCGAATCACGCTGGGTACCTTGACAGTCGATCGGGACTTGAAGCATACTGAACGTGACGACCCGACTATCGGGGTGTGGCTCAGCTTGGTAGAGCGCGCGGTTCGGGACTGCGAGGTCGGCGGTTCAAGTCCGCCCACCCCGACACTGCCCTGAGATGCCACCCGACGCAGGGGCCAGCCTTGCGCCAGGTGGCGTCTATCGTTATTGTCGGCTTCTCCCTTGACAGTGGAGAGGTCTCGTGTTACTATTAGGCATTAGCAGGCGGGCTTTGCCCGGGTGCGGAGGGGAAGGACGTAACGCATGCGTGGAATCCTCTACGCAGTAGGGGAGTTGCTTCTGGTGTCGCTGGCGTTGGGAAGCGGCGTGTCCTGCTACGCCCAACCTTCCGGTAGCGGCCTGGACCGCACGGCGAGTCTCACAGGCCTGACGGGTCTTATCCGGGTGCCGAACGCGTTCGTGCTGAGGCAGGAACATGCGAGATTCGTCTATACACCTCCCATGGGCATGGGACCTGTCTCCATCGGGGCCAGGAGCTCCTTCGCTGCCGTAGCGGGCGTCATTCCACACACCGAGTTCGCCTTCTCCCTGGGACCTGCGTCGCAGGATTTCGACTTGGCTGGCCATGGGAAGGTGAACCTGCTGAACGCCTCGGGCTCCATGCCGGCCGTAGCGCTTGGCGTGGTGGACGTGGCGCGCAATGGTCCCAAGGGCTCCACGGGCTTCCTAGTTGCCACGTGGCCACTCTTGGACAATCAGGTGGGCCTTACCCTGGGTGGAGCGTTCAGTGGCAACCACGGGCTGCTGGCTGGCTTGCAGGTTCGCCTCGGCAACGCCATCGAGCTTCAGGCGGAGTACGATACAGAGCGGGTGAACTACGGTATCGTCGCTGCACTGGGCGACCGCGCCTTCGCCCGTGTTGCCAACCTCAGTACCGGTACAACAGCTACAGTTGGCTTTAGCTGGCCCATGGCCTACCTGCCTCCGCGCAAGCTGGAGCCCCCCGCACGGAAGCCGCCCGAGGGCACCATCAGCGAGGCCATGGAGCGCATCAAAGAGGCGTTGGTGAAATCCGGGTTCGAGGATGTCCAGGTCTCGGCCACCCTCATCGGCGAGAACTCGGAGCTAGCCGTTGCCTACGATGACCGCTGCTTCACAGTGAATCAGCTCGATGGCCTTCCTGATGTCCTGAAGGTCATGGCTGAGAACGCGCCCCCGAACACAGTGGCTTTGGTGGTACGACTGCGACGGCGTGCTCTGGTCATGGCCGAGTACCGGGTTCCCCTGGAGACATTCAAGCGCTACGCAGCCGGCGACGCGACTCCTGCAGACATGCGAGAGGCGAGCGAAGTGACTTTATTGCCTCCAACCGGCGAGATGCGGGGGCCACAGCAGGAAACTGCCGTCGCCAACAGCTCCTTCGGGCATGTGGATGTCGTGTTGAGCCCGGGCATGCGAACCGTGCTGGGTACGGAGACGGACGTATTTCAGATCGGTGTCTTCGGCAGGGTGGAGGTGGTGGCGCCATTAGGCCGTGGCGCTCAAGCTCAGGCCCGATGGATCTACCCGCTCGGTGGGGAGCTGGTGGATGAGGAGCCGCGCCGATGGCGCAACGATCGTGCCGTGGTCTCCTACGCGTTTTCACCGCGCCCACGATGGCTCGCGCAGGTCATCGCCGGCAAGTTCCCCAGGTCTGCTGACGGTGTCGTGGTGGAGGCGCTGAGGCCACTGAGCAGTCGGAGCCTCGTCCATGGCGTATTCGGACGCATTAACCACGACCGGTTGGACAAGCGGCTGTACTGGTTGCTGGAATACTGGCATTTCCTGCCACAATGGAAGTCGCAGATCCGCTTGCTGGGCGGCCGCTTCCTTACCGCCGACACTGGCGTCGGCGTGGATTTCATTCGTCAGTTCGGCTCTGTGGAGCTGGGAATCGGGGTACGGGATACGTCCACGAGCCGCCTTGTCCAGATCACGCTCAGCATGCCGCTGAGCCCGCGCCGCCAGCCGCAACCACCCCAGCGTGTGAGGGTGCGGCTGGAGGACTACGTCGAACAGCAGTTGCGCAGCATCATCGAAGGCGTCAACTATCTGTACTTGGAGGACATCACGGCTCGGGAGCTTTCGCTCGGGCCCGACTTGCGCAATACGTTTCTTGATCGCTACCGGTTCGTTCCGGAGAGCGGTTGGTGGCCCGGACAATGATCAGGGTCGGCAGCCAAGGAGGTCACACACAGATGAAGAAAGGCACAATCGCACTCGTTGTCGTTGCAGCCGCCGTGGCTGTCCTAGCGTTGGCCGGATGCGGCGGCGGTGGCTCTTCCACACGGAGCCCGCGCCTGATGGGCAAGGTTACAGACACTTCCGACCTGCCTATCGCGGGCGTCACGGTCAGCCTGGCATCCAATCCGGCCGTCACGACAACCACGAACAGCGCCGGTCTGTACGTCCTCAAAGGCGTCCCGTCCGGCACCCAGGAGTTCACCGTCACCTACTCCAAGCCGAGCTACGCCGAATCCGTAGCCGTAGCGAAAGTGGAGAACGGGCGCTGGTCAACCATGGACGTCGTGCTCTTCAAGTCAGGCGCGACGATCAACATGGATGGCACCCAGGACAGCGTGGTCGAGGACAATCGTGCTGACGGGCTGAACTGCAAGATCACGTTCCCTGCCAACAGCGTTGTGGATGCGTCCGGGGCGCCTGTGGCGAATCCGGTTGTTTCCATCACAACTGCCTCACCGGAGGACGCTCGCTTCAACTATGCGTACCCGAGTCTCTTCGTCGGGGTCGTCGGTGGTGGCGAAGTGCCGCTGTTCAGTCATGGTGTCGTGAACGTAGCGCTGAAGGACTCCACGGGTCAGCCGGCCCGACTGGACCCGGCGAAGCCTGCCACGGTGGAGTTCCCCATCACGCCTGGGCATGATCCGGGAACGCCCACCGTACCTGTCTGGTCGCTCGATAAGGCAACAGGCCGTTGGATCGTCGAGGCGATGGCGACTCGAGACGACACCGTCAGCCCGGCCGTGTACCGCGCCCAGGTGACACACTTCTCATGGTGGGCCATCAACACCTATCCCAGCACTACCCACTACATTATCGTAGAGGTGGTGGAGGATCCGACCGTGAGCCCCATGGTGCCCGTCTGCGGAGCCATGGTTCGCGTGCGGCGTGATCGAGGTGCGTGGCAGGCGCGCGGCATCACATCAACGCAGGGCATTGCCGCCTTCGTGGTACCTCCGCCTGGACCGTACTGGGTCGAGGCCAAGCTGGACTACTACGAGGACAAGGGCGTCTACTCGCAGACGACCAACGGCAACATAACGCACGTCATCTACTGGTTGCGGCCGTCCAACACGGGCGCACCTGGCGGATGTCCCGACTGCGACTAGTCGTCAGACTCACAACCTGAAGCTGGTTCTGCGGGGGATGTCCAAGACCGGCGTCCCCCGCAGAGGGCTGTCTTCTGGTAAGAAGTTGGCGCTCGTAGTCCGGGAGACGTTTCGGAGTACGCTCTTCCTGGAGAACCCCTCCTAGGGGAGCGTCGTTCGGCGCACTAGGGCTCCTGTGGGGCAAGCATCGGCGCAGGCGAGGGCCACCTCTCGTAGCCCGTCCACCATGGCGGCGTGGAAGGGTGCTGCGGTTCGTACCCCGAATCCTCTGCCTACGAAGCCTATGCCGAGCTTCTCGTGCGCCTCTGCTGCGATGCGCACACAAATGCCGCACGCAATGCACTTGCCCGAATCGAAGAGGATGTCCGGGTGGCTGTCGTCTATGCCCATACCGCGTCTCTCACCGCTGTAGCGAAGCGGCTGGGCGTCGTACCGCTGAGCGAACATCCTGAGACGGCAGCGGGATGCGGCCGAACATGCACATTGCAGGCACCGGCGAGATTCCCGCTGGACCTCCTCGGGAGTGAAACCGCCGTCCTGGCTAGACGGTGACTGGCGGCCGTCCGGCGTGCCGAAGCGGAGAAACGGGAGAACCTCCTGCGCGTCCAGCTTTCCGATATGCACACTGAAACCGGGATCTACCGTACCTACAGGTGATCCCACGAGGTACTCGCTGATAGCATATGCAGCCGCGCGTCCGTCCGCCACGGCCCGGACCGCGTGCTTCAGGGGTAGCAGTGCGCCACCCGCTGCGAAGACGCCCTCCATGGACGTCATCATCGAAGCACGATCCACCTGCAGTCCTTGAGGACCGAAGGCGAGGGATGCCCACTCGTTCCTTCCGTCTCGCACGTCTCCTACCGCAAGAAGGATCGCATCATACTCGCGTTTCATCTCCAGCAGCGAAGCGTCACGGCCGATGCGCGTACGGGGAACGAAGACGACCCCCATACGCCGGATAATCTCGATCTCGTTGTCCAGGACCTGCTCTGGTAGAACGTCACGAGACACGCCGTACCGGAGCATGCCTCCGAGGGCTTCATGCTCATCGAATACGACACACGCATGCCCAGCACGCCTCAGGTAATACGCCGCCGACAGCCCTGCGGGACCGGAGCCGATGACAGCTACCCGCTTGCCCGTCGGAGGAGCGCACTCCGGCATGTAGGGATGGTCGCTCGCCAGGTCGTAGTCCGCCACGAATCGTTTCGTTAGGCAGACGGAGAGCGGAGCGTCGTACGATGCCCGACGGCACCCCTTCTCGCATAACTCAGGGCATATCCGGCCGAGAACCGCGGGCAGGGGTATCGCCTCCTTGACAACGATGAGCGCTTCCCTGAAGCGTCCTCGAGCGGTCAAGGCCATCATCTGTGGGATGTCCATATGGGCTGGACAGACGCTTTGGCATGGCCCCACACAGTCGCCCAGGTGATCGCTCAACAGCAATTCGATGGCCGTCCGCCTGGCGGCGCGCACTTCGTCGCACTCGTTGTGGACTACCATGCCGTCGGATACACGCGTGGCGCACGCCGGTAGGAGGCGCGACGTCCCCTCTACGCGGACTACGCAGAGGAAACACGAGGTCTGGGGAGGCTTGTGCGGCAGGTAGCAGAGAGTCGGTATCTCGATGTCGGCCAATGCCGCCGCCTCGAGGATGGTCGCTCCTTCCGGTGCGTGCACCGTCCGCCCGTCTATGGTGAGATCAGGCATTGGATCTCCTCCCTCACCCTCTCCTGCCCGTCACGACACGTTCGCCGCCGGACAGAATGACAATGGCGTCCTCGGGGCACTGCTTCCGGCAGGTGTCGCATCGCGTGCACTTCTCGTCTGCGATCACGTGGCGAGCGAATGGCCGCAACGCGATGGCATCGACCGGGCACTGCTGCGCGCAGAGCGTACAGCCGATGCAGTCCTCGGTGATCTCGTATCGGATCAGCTCCTTGCAGGCACCGGCCGGACACTTGCCATCGAGATGGGCTTCGTACTCCTCGCGGAAGTACCGGATGCCGGTCAGGACTGGGTTAGGCGCTGTCTGACCGAGGCCACAGAGGCTGCCTTGCTGGACCATCCGGCTCAGCTCCTCCAGCTTCTCGATATCTCCGCGACGGCCTCGGCCTGTGCACATGCGTTCGAGGATCTCCAGCATGCGCTTCGTTCCCAGGCGGCAGAACGTGCACTTTCCGCAGGACTCCGCTTGCGTGAACGCGAGGAAATAGCGGGCGATGTCCACCATGCAGGTACGATCGTCGAGAACCACCATGCCGCCGGAACCCATGATGGTCCCCACGGACCGGAGGGCATCGTAGTCCACGGGCGTGTCCGCCAGGCTCGCCGGAAGGCATCCGCCGGATGGGCCACCGATCTGCACCGCTTTGAAGTGGGAACCCTCGGGTACCCCTCCGCCGATATCTTCCACGATGGTGCGGATCGTTACTCCCATGGGCACCTCGATCAACCCGCCGCGGCGCACCTTCCCTGCCAGTGCGAACACCTTGGTCCCCTTGCTGTTCTCGGTGCCGATGGCGGCGAACGCCTCTGCGCCGTTGCGGAGTATCCACGGTACAAGGGCGTACGTCTCCACGTTGTTGATGGACGTGGGCTTTCCCCATAGCCCGCTCTCGGACGGGTACGGGGGACGCAGCGTCGGTACGCCGCGCCGCCCCTCAATGGAAGCGATCAGGGCGGTCTCCTCCCCGCAGACGAACGCGCCTGCCCCCTCCATGACCCGGAGCCGGAGGCGAAAGCTGCCGTGCCCGTCGCTCGTCGTGCTCTTAGCAGGTCGGCCGTCCGACCCAAGATGGAACAGACCTCGCTCCTCGCACATGGCGATGGCACGACGGATTCTCTCCACGGCGTAAGGGTACTCGGCGCGTATATACAGCACACCCTCTTCTGCACCTACTGCATAAGCCGCGATGGCAATACCCTCCAGCACGCGGAACGGGAACGACTCCAGCAGCATCCGATCCATGAATGCGCCAGGATCGCCCTCGTCGCCGTTGCAGATGACGTACTTGGGTGTACCACCTGCGGCGCGTACCTTCTCCCACTTCAGACCCGTTGGAAAACCGGCTCCGCCGCGGCCCCGCAGACCGCTCCTCTTCACCTCGCCGATCACCTGTTCCGGAGTCATTGCAGCGACGCATCGGCGAAGAGCGCTGAAACCTCCTCGACTCGCGTAGGCTTCCAGGTCCAAGGGCGGATACTCACCGGCATGCTCCATGGCGATCCGCTTCTGGGGACCGAGATACGCGCAGAGCATGGGATCGCGTGTGTCCAGTGCGTAGCGTGTCAGAGGCTGCCGCGCATCGTCTGCCAGCAAGCCATCCAGCAGAGTGGTGGCAGTCGCTCTCAAGCGGTCCGAGAACCGAGTGGGGCGAAAGTGGCGCCTGACCAGACCTTCTGCGTCGGCAGGATCGAATCGGGCGTAGGTAACGATGGGCCTGCCCGGTACTGCTACTTCCACGAGCGGGATCTGGTGACACAGCCCGCTGCAGGAGATACCCCGAACAACGGCGGGTGCGCCAACGTCGGCGATGGCCTTAGCGACGGCATCCCGGACGCGCATGGTCCCGCCAGCGATGCAGCAGGAGTCCAGGGCAAGCCGAACCTCGCCCATGTTGCCGCCGTAGGTGTCGCTCGTGGCCGAAGGTACTTCGCCGCGTCGCTCCAGCGAGAGGTAGTCCTCGAGGGCTTTGCCGACGGTCTCCGAGCTCATGTGGCCGTAGGTGAGGCCGTCAATCTGTATCACGGGAGCGAGAGTGCAGCACCCAACGCATGCGACTCTCTTCACGGTGAAAACGCCATCTCGGTCGGTGTCCTGACCCTCTCCTAAGCGGAGGTAACGCCGCAGACCATCGTCCACAAGCTCGGAACCCTTCACGTGGCAGGCCGTGCCGTGGCAGACGCTGACGATGTGGCGACCCACAGGCTCGAGCCGGAACTGAGAATAGAAGGTTGCCGCACCCATGAGGTCTGTTGGCGTGATATCCGTCAGTTCGCAGATCCGATGGAGAGCCTCCTCGGGTAGATACCGGTAGCGTTTCTGGATGGCCTGGAGGATAGGTATGAGAGCTTCCTGACCTCGACCGAGTTCTCCGACCAAGTCTTCGACGAACTTGCCAGGTGGCGGCGGTTCCGGTGCCGGTGCCATGTGTCTGGAGCCACCGGCGCTGCCGATGGTCCGGTCGGGACGCCCTCTACGTCCAAGTAGGCGGATCATCGGGAGCCCACGCAGACGATGTGTTGCCGGGTGCGGATTACGATCCGATCGGCCACGAACGCAGGCGTAGCATTGGCAGCTTCACCCAAGGGACACCGTCCTATGAGTTTGAACGTCCGGCCGGGTTGGAGAATGTGCATCGTGCCGCTGGCATCGAGCAGGTAGACTCGGCCGCCGGCCAGGACAGGCGACGCGCGCACGGTGACGCCCAGGTCTTCTTCCCAGACTCTCTTGCCAGTCTTCGTCTCGATGCAGGTCAGGAAGCCTTCCGTTGTGACCAGCAGGGTGAGATCCTGGAACGCAAGAGGACTGACAATGTCAGGCAGACCGTCGCCCGCCGTCCACGCCACGGCCAACTTGCTGACGTCGCCCCGGCCGTCGGGCCTGATGGCAGCCGAGTTCGATCCCTGGTTCGCCACAACGACATAGCCTTGCGCAGTCACGGGAGATACGGCCACTTCTCCGCCGAGACACTCGGCGCGCCACAGCTCGGTACCGTCGTGGGGATCATAGGCGATGACCCAGGGGTTCGCGGTAGTGACGAGCTGCTCCTTGCCGTTCACCGTGATCAGGATGGGCGTGCTCCACGATGCGCCCACGGGTCGCTGGATCTGCCAGACCGTCTTCCCGCTGACAAGGTCGAGGGCCAGGAGCGCGGACTTGCCGTCCTCGGCGCCGTGTCCCTGGTCGAGCTGGAGGATTACCCCCGATCCGAAGACGACGGGGGACGACGCATGTCCGTAGGGGTTTTCCATCGGACCGAAACTGCGCTTCCAGAGCAGCTTGCCGCTCATGTCCAGGCATGCCACATCTCCATTGACGAAGACAGCCACGATGCGTGCTCCGTCGGTGGCGAGCGTGGATGGCGCATAGCCGGTGTCGGCCTGGACTTTCGGAGCGGCGCCACCCGAAGATGGTACAGTCGTCTTCCAGACGATGGCGCCCGTGGAGAGGTCGAGACAGTAGACTTCTCGATGGGTCTCGTCCGCACCGCTGCAGATGATGCGTCCTTCCCACACGATGGGAGAGTTCCAGCCTGGCAGAGGGAGCTTCGTCTTCCAGAGGATGCCTTCGCCGGTCTGACCGTTCCACTGGAGCGGCGGATTTGCGCCAAACGCGATTCCAGTGCCCGCCGGTCCACGAAACCTCGGCCAGTTCCGTTCCCAACCAGGCGCCGTAGAAGGCTCGACCTTCGGCAGGGGGCGCCGCAGTAGTTCCGAAGCAACGCCGCCCGCCGGTGTCGGGCGCTTGGACGGCCCCTGCAGAGGCATCATGACGGTACCGGGACCGGATAGCCTACCACCAGAAGGTCGCGGCGTTGGCATACCTGTGGATCCGCTGACTGGGCTGGCAAGTTCGGGACCGGTAGCGACAGGTAGACCCGTGGCTGCCTGCTGGCCGGTCGTCGGAGGCAAACCACCGGGCATCATCCCACCGGCTTGCGTGGGAGAACGGCTCGCCGCGCGGACGTACTCGGCCGCCGTGTCATGCCTGGAGAGGACCGTCAGGGTAAGGAGTGCTCCGGCCAGGACGCCTCCGACGGCTACCAGCGCCCGGAACGTGGCGTCGGCCGCCGCACGTGCGCGGCTGGCGGCGTCAGGACGGGGCGTGGGCATTGGAGTCTGGAACCGCCGCGCGTATTCGCCGGCGGCAAGGAACGTAGCAATACCAGCGAGCAGAAGCCATGCCCCTCGCACTGCGAAATCCCGGTGGCGGAGGTACTCCTGCCGAATGCGTTTGTCCTCCTGCCTGACGCGTCGCCGGAGCCCCTCGTCATCGGGGCGAACAGTCAGATCATGCTGCAGCGCCTCGAGGGACGCAACTTCGATGGGATGTGCAGAACGTGCAGCCACAGCGTTGATGAGCATGAGGACGAGGACGACGGCGCTGTACACAAGCGCCACGCGCGCCGTCCACTCCGCTGCTGTCGCAGCACGCGAACGCTCCTGGAATGTCTCGCTGTGTGTCGTCATTCGAGCGTGATCAGCCCCAACCGTTCGTGCTCCACCGGACAGGACATGTAGCAGCGAGCGCAGGCAACGCATCCACTCCGATCCGCTTCGTAGTCCTCCCTATTGCGGCGGATCGTAACGCTGATCAGCCTAGCACCGATGACAAGGCCGAACCAGCACCCAAGAAGGGCACCTGCTACATCGAACTTGCGGCGCACTCTTGCTGCCCGGTGATAAGCCGCGGTGTTGGGCAACGCAAGCTGGCGATATGCCTCGGTCTCATCGGTGACGCCTCGAACGCGGCCGGTCTCCTCGAGCCAGAGTCGTTCGGCGAGGCGGATATCACGATGCACACGGGCCATGGCCGGTGCTGCGGCGTATCCTAGGACACCAAGCCCTACGGTCAGCAGGGGGAGCAAGACTAGCGCTATGATCAGCTTCCGCCGTGCCGCGCCCCGGTCCCATACCGGCTCGAAACGAGTGGGAGGTTGAATGGCGCCGAAGGGGCATTCATCGGCGCAGAGGTGACAGTGAAGGCACTCGCCGGGCGTGATGCGCACACGCCGAGCGGACAGCGCCGATGTCCAGCGCAGAAGGACGCTGTAGGGGCACAGGTAACGGCAGTAGGGGCGACCGACGACCGTTCCGAGAACGAGCAGACCTGCTCCCAGCGCCATGACGCCCCAGTGGCCGCCCAGCCGATAGAACGGTATGAATGGGTCGTACCGGCAGATGACAAACCCGGCGCCGGTCCAGGCGAAGGCTACGGCAGCGCCAAGGTAGAGGTAGGGGACCACACCCAGAGTCTCATTCAGCGCCCGATGGATCTGGCGGGGCCGAAGGAGCACGAGGTCCTGGATGGCGCCAAGGGGACAAGCGGCGGCGCAGAATACGCGGCCATACAACAACGCGAAGACGAGGGGCAGGGCGAAGAACGCGCCGACTGTCACGGGAAGGGTGTAGCTTCGGTCCCCGATCGCCAGAGCGACGTTCTGGATGCTCCCCACAGCGCAGACGCACCCCAGGCGGTAGAAGCCGAAGTAGAGCACGGAAAACACAACAAGGAGGCGGACCATCGTTCTGGACCGCATGCGGTATACGAACCAGACCGTCAGCACCAGTACCACGAAGAGCACCACGACATCCACGACGGCGAACGTGTCCAGCCGAGGTTGAGGGGTCGTCGGCGTAGGCGGGAAATACCCAGAAGAGAACTCGGGGGGCGGCTGCTTCTTCTGTTCCTGTGCCCCGAGTGCCGCAGCCAGGAGGATGAACCAGCCGGCGGCGATAGATACGAATGCCTGCTTCCTCACGCTCGGCGCTGGCTCCGGAGCAGATACGGCCTAGAGGCTGGCACCCGCACAAAGGCATTGGAGGGGCAGACGCGGGCTATGGCGCACTCGTTGCAGTTGACGCATCGGTCATGGCGTATCTGCAGGAACAGGGACCCGTTGCCGAAGCGATTGCACCCCTTGACGCAGATGCCACAACCGATGCAGAGTTGCTCATCGATGTACATCTCGTAGTACGGGTCCTCGACGAATCGCCGCTCGATGGCGTCGACCGGGCACCGGTTGTTCTCAGCGGTGAGGGTATTGCCCGTGCGCTTGTCTCGGAGCAGCCCGAAGCATAGCTTGCAGTAGCCGCAAATGGCGTAGGCGTGGACACACTTGACCGCGGACGGAGTGAGCACGCACTCGGTGGCGCACTTGTTGCATTGGATGCACTTGTCAGGATCGATCTGCCAGACGGTCGGTGACGAGTGCGCGCCTCGTGCCAGCGACACCAGTACCCCGCCAGTGGCAGCGGCCGTACCAGCGCGTGCGGCTCCCGCGAGGATCTCCCGACGTGTGAGTCCCTTCTGCTGTGTCATGTCACTCACCTGGACCGTCCGGCTATTGCCTGTGTCCTGCGCGCGATCTCTGCCTGGGGAAGGCGGCATCCTCTCAGCGCCGCGCACTCGCCACAATCCGGCGCCACAGTGCACGATCCCTCGGGACGGTGCATGAGACAAGCGGCGCCACCAATGACCCCGGCGGCGACACCAAGTCGGGCCAACGCCCTCAGCCACTCCCTGCGCGTTACTGTCACGAGCTATCCTCCCTCGGACCGTGCGAAGAGCCGAACAGCACCGATTCCCCTATCCAGAGCCGCGATCACTCCGTTGGCCAGGACCGCGACGTCCACGCCGACCACTCCCGGGGAGAGACGCTCGGGACCGGCCACGACACACTCGAAGTGCCCTTCAGGGCTGTAGATCTTGATGCGCGGTATGCCTTTCTCGGCAGTGACATAGCGCCCGTCCGGCAAGAGTGCGAAGTCCGTTGGGTTGCAGCAACCGCAGAATCCAGGCATGTCCTGGGACTCCTCACCCCAAGACCAACGGGGCGCACCATCGGGGTCGTAGATCTCGATGCGATGACTGCCCGGATTCGCGACATGAACTGCGCCTTCGGCGTCCACGCAGACATCGAGGTGTGGGCTCGGGACGATGAGTCCGCCGTACCCTCGCTTCTCATCCTTCTCGCAGAGATAGCCGCGTATCTTGCCATCCAGAGTGCATCGCACGATCCTGCGATGCCCGGCATCGGCGAGGTAGATGGCATCTTTGCCTACAGCGATACATGTGATAACAGCATCGGGGCCGGCGTCGAGCCAGACACGAGGTAACCATGAGCTCGTCGGTACCTCGAGCACCTTGCCTTCGACGCCCACAAGCAGCCTCTTATGGTCGAAGGCCACGCACGCCCCTGGGCCGTCATAGCGGATCGTCTCCGCCACCGGGGACGGCCCCTCGATGGGGGAGCGCTGCATTTCGCCGTTGCCAACGACCCATACCGAACTAGCGCCATCCCAGGCGATCCCCCTCGGTTCCGGTACCGTGATTGGCAGGCGTGCTTTCTCCCGATACTTGACGAGGGCAGGATCCGTGGGCGGTGGCGTATCTTCATCGGGGTGCACGCTATGCGAACGCGTACGTCTGTCGCTGCATCCCGCCACGAGCGTGGAGAGGGCGACAATCGTGGCGCCGCCGCGGAAGAGGTCCCGTCGCGTAGTGCGCGTATCTCGATCTTCCCTGCCCATACTGTCCTATACGTTCCCCTGCGCCAGGGTTATGCTCCTCTACCGAGACTTCCCAAGTTCCAAGCAGCGCATCTCCGTCAGGTCCCGGACGAGAAGACGCGTACCGGCCGGCGCCATGGGCCCCCATGCCTCCGGTCCGTTCAAGACCTTCGCCTGGGCTAGGCGCTTGTAGCCCGTCGGTGTAGCTTCGATGGCGCTCAGGGTCCCACTATCGCTCATGGCCAATATGGTACCGTTCCAGACAAGATAGGGACCCAGGCCGAACCTATCCGTTCCGCTGTCCCAGAGAGGGCGACCCGCTGGGTCCAGGCATACCATCTTACCGCCCGTTTTCACGCCGTAGATGTGACCCTTGTAGAAAATCGGTGTTTGCTGTTCAGCACCGAAGATGGAAGCGGGAAGCCGCTGCTCGACGGTTGCTGCAAAGGTCGAACCCGCGCCCGTTATCTTCAGAAACATGGCTCCGGAGTTGTAACCTCCGCTCAGGAACAACCTGCCGCTGCCGAGGTCTACAGGCGTAGGAACCGTCGCGGTACTGATAACCCAGTCCAGATTCTCCCAGAGCACCTTCCCAGTGGATGCGTCCACCCCAACAACCCCTCCGCTGGCGCACCATACGTACTGTCTCCTGCCGCCAACGGTGATCGGAAGAACCGACGAGTGGGTCATCACCCAGCCGCGTGGGTTCGGAGTCTGCCATGCGATCTTCCCGTCGGCCAGACGAAACGCCATCATGAGCGCCTGGCCGCCCGTGCCGACGATAACCCTGTCCCCATCGAGCAGCGGACACTGGCCTGCGTACCATTCCGGCACGGTTACGCCGTATTCTGCGACAAGATCGTGCTGCCAAAGCAGTTTGCCTGTGAGCGGATCCATGCATGACAGGTGGCACTTGGGTCCCAGCGTCACGACGTGCTTGTCGGAGACCGCTGGGATGGTACGGGACATACCATGATTACGTTTGACGACCACAGGATAGGAGCGACGCCACAGTTCTTCTCCATTGGAGAGTGCAAAGCATCGGATAGCGTCCGCCTGACCAACCTGATCGTAATCTATCACGTAAACTCGCCCATTGCACACCGCCGGAGCCGCGTAACCTTCGCCCATGGCGACCTTCCAGACGACAGGTGGCCCGTTGGCTCCCCAGTCCAAGGAGATGGAGACATCCGACTGGACGACGTTATCGTGGATCGGTCCTCGGAACCACGGCCACACGCCGGGGAGCGCCTCGAAACGGCTAGGTTGGCGGCTGAAACTCGTCGCCGACGAGGTGGCCGCCGGGGACGGCGCCGCGGGCCTTGTGCGGAACTGCTCGATGCCGAGTGCACGCTCCGGAACCGGTGGCGGATACAGGTAACCATGCACCCACCATCCGAGTGCCACCACCGCCGCCATAGCAGTGGCCATAGGGAACCAGTAATCGCCAAGCGTGCGCAGGAGTTTCGGTACCATAGGCGGAAATCGTTAGCGTGGATATGATACCTGAGCGCCCAGGGACCACCACGCCGGACACGGCTCGGCGATGGCAGGACGCCCAGGCTGCGAATTGACGGGGGAAGTTGGCTCTGCTAGAATGGGCCGAGGGAGCACCATGCAGAAACGACGCTTCGGTAAGACCAATCTCCATACGACCGTACTGACATTCGGCGCCATGCGCATCCCGCCCATGCCGGAGGAGACCGAGCACGAGAATCGGGAGCGCGCGTTCGCGACGCTGCGTCGGGCGCTGGATGTGGGAATCAACCACATCGAGACGGCGAGGGGATATGGACCGAGCGAAGCGCTCATCGGAAGCGCGATTAGGGAAGGCGTCATCCGTCGCGAGGAGTTCCTCCTGACGACGAAGATCGCGCCTGCTGCCACGGCAGATGAGTTCCGTGCTGCCCTCGATGATTCCCTGATCCGACTCAACACGGATAGGGTGGATATTCTGGATATTCACGGCATCAATACCGACGAACTCCTGGATCTCACCCTCCAGCACCAAGGCACGCTGACGGCGGTCCGCCGGGCGATGGACGAAGGTCTGGTCGGGCATCTGGGTTTCGCTACACATGCGCCGCTGGAGACGATTCTACGAGCCATCGGAACGGGCGAGTTCGAAGCCGTGAACCTGCACTACTATTTCGTCAACCAGCGGAACAGACCCGCTGTGGAGCTTGCAGCCTCCATGGACATGGGCGTGTTCATCATCTCACCGACCGACAAAGGTGGGCAGCTTTTCAACCCTCCGCGGAAGCTGGCTGAACTTTGCCACCCCCTGACGCCCATCGAGTTCAACCAGCGGTGGCTCCTGGCCCAACCGGAGGTACACACGCTCTCGGTTGGTGCCGCAACGCCGCAAGAGTTCGATGCGCATCTGACCGGTGCTGACCAGGAGGGGCCGCTGCCGGAACAAGCCTCCGCCGTGGCTCGACGACTGGAAGATGCCCTGCATGCGTTGGGCACCACCTACTGCAGCTTCTGCCACGCATGCTTGCCATGCCCGGAAGATGTGCATATACCGGAGATCCTGCGCCTGCGGAACCTTGCCGTGGCGTTCGACATGGTGGAGTTCGGGCGGTACCGGTACGGCATGTTCGTCCGACGGGATCCAGCCACGGGCGAACGGACCGGTGGTGCGGGACACTGGTTCCCAGGTGCCCAGGGGGACTTCTGCACGAATTGCGGGGAGTGTCTGCCACGCTGTCCGCTGAAACTCGATATTCCGACCCTGCTCAGGGATACCCATGAACGCCTGGCAGGTAGGGCCGGACAACGACTCTGGAAGTGAGGTGTAGCCATGCCGTTCATCCTGACCTTGCACTTCGTGACGGACCGGGACCGCGACGCCTTCGTAGAAAGGGTGGTGCCGCACTTGCGGGGCCGCCTGGTCGAGCCTCCTGCTGACGAAGTAGCAGACGCCCAGGGGTATCAGCGCATAGCGATAGCCGTGACGAGCCCATCTGCCGCCCGAGAGGTCGTGGGCCACGCCCACGGCTTCCTTTCGCACATGAAAAACGCACGTCTGGTCTTCGCGTGGAAGGGAGTAGATGGAGGTGCCCAGTACGGGGAGATCGTGGCTGGCGAAGCCAGGGACGCGGACCTTCTGACCATGCGCATTGGTGCGGCAGCCAAGGCAGCGCTGGATGCTGAGAAGGCCGCCGAGGAGGTTCCGGAAGCGAAGGCAACAAACGTCGAAGAGACCGCTCAGACCGACTCCGATACTGATCCAGCCACGTGACGGCATGCCATCGGAGGACACTCCGGAACTAACCCGCAGGGAAGTACTCATCAGCAGCATCGCCCTCGCGTTGCCGTGGAGACGAAGGTCCGACGAACAGTCTCCACGTTGGTCGGACATCCTGCCGACGGTGATACAGTCCGCTTCGCCGGAGGAGTACCACAAGTCAGGTGCGCGCGTGCTTCTCTGCAATATCGCCGCGGATCCCACATGGGGACCTTGGTGCCAGCGCTTGTCCTGCCTCGATACGCGCTCCATCGCCAGAGAGGTGCTACAGGCCGGCGCACGGATTCTGACGTACGTGGAGGGCGTGGGCGATTGCATGGTCTATGCCATCGCCCTAATTCGGAAGGAGGACGGCTCGTTCGCGTTACGGTCCGATGATCCGGAGTTGGCCAAGGCAGTACGCACGCATTGGTGCTGGGGCGATCGCAAACTCGAGCATGGAAACGTGTTCCGATGGGCCGGAGTGCATGCCTGCGCAATGGAACAGGATTATCTCCGGCCGCACTACACGCTGCGCGCAAGAGGCATCCCGGCGCCGCGATACCCCGATGGGAGACCGGCCACGGGCCGCCTACCTGGCGTTCCTGAGCCACTGGACGCAGCTATCTGGGATGCGTGCGGTTCGAAAGATATCAATGGGAAGCTGCACCCTATCTTCGGCGCGGCTGTCGGTGTACCGCGGGGTGGCGATGCGCCGCCCGCACTGATCGAGGGGCTGTTCCGGGCGACGGCGGGCATCCACGAGATCGAGGGTGAACGACTCCCCGACGGCACGGACGTCTGGTGCGGGGTGATCTCCATCCACAAGGACCTGTCGGCTCCCTTCTGGCGCGACTATGCCCGGGCCTCGGCACGCGCCATCGCACAGGCAGGAGTTCACGGTGTCTGGTGCGACAACTGGTCGCCTTGGGACAACTTCGGCTACCCGCCCATTCGCCATGCGTTTGGCGACTGGTCGGTACACAGGTTCCGCGAGTATGTGTCTCGGGACGCGCCTGAGGCGACGGTGCGCGAGGCGGGCGAGGCACTAACGGGCGATATCCGGGAGTCGTTGAGAGCCAGAGCGCGCATGTATGGCGCTGCAGACCCAGCCGACCTGACGGATCCGGCGTGGCGTGACACTCGATGGAAGGAAGACGCTTTGTGGCGGCTCTATCGAGCCGGCAGGCAGATTCAGGCCCGAAGCGACTTGAAAGCACTCCATCGTGCGCTCCACAGGGGTGCTCGCGAAGGTGGATGCTCGGATTTCCTCGTCTGTGGCAACGACATACCCCTCTACGGCCTTGGATGGGCCCGCGAGGAGTGGACCGACATGGTCCACACTGAGGTGACGCCGGGCTGGCACATGGGTACCGGCACGCGCGGCATCATGCTCCCGCCGGATGGGAAGATGGCTGTGGTCTACCGGGCTGCGCTCGCGCATCAATCGTCCCGCTATTGCGCGGCATGGTACTACGTGGAAAACCAGGCTGGTAGGCTGGCCAATCGGCCCGGTCTCGGGCGAGTGCTAATGGCCGAGGCATTCGCCAACGGTGCGGTCCTGTTGTGCGATCCTCGTCAACCGCGTGTTGCCGGTACGCTGCAGAGCCATGCCTGGTGGAACGACTTCCTCCGCACACACGAGACACGGTTCGTGCGTCGCAGGCCCGTCGCCGACATCGCTCTCGTATTCTCTCCGGACTGTCAGCTATGGGAACTCGCCCCGGGCGGTTTCCCGGACATGGACAGCCAACCCAACATCTTCGGGCACTGGGGCTGGGGCACCGCACTAATGGACGCTCATCTCCCGTATCGAGTGCTACCGGACTGGCGTATCGAAGAGAAGCATCTACGTGGCATTCGTGTGCTGATACTCCCCGATGTCGAGTGCCTTTCCGATAAGGCGCTGCAGGCTATCGAGAGGTGGGTTCGCAACGGCGGCTACCTGGTTACGACTGGACCGTGCGGAAGTCGCCACGGAGTCGAACGGGCCTTCGAGCCGAGGAAGAGAGGACTGCTCGGGATCCCTGGTGGTTCAGAAGGATCGCCGTCGGAGCGGACGATCGGCAAGGGTAGGTGGGTGAGCCTGGGAGAGGGCCTGGGAATGAAGTACTACCTCCAGTCATCGCGCCGGCAGGAGCTTCTTCCCAGCCTCATAGGCCGGCTTCCGTGCCGTAGGCTGGTCTCGGCGGAGGCTCCAAGCACGCTGGAGATCGCCCTCTGGAAGCCTGATGGGGTAGTAGCGCTCGATGTGGATTGCGCCAACACGGCCATAGATCTTTCGACGGACACGGTACGTCCGTGTGGTCCGGTTCGTATCCACGTGGATCTGCCGTGGTCAGGCCAGGTCCATGCCAGCACGGTAAGCCCCGACAACGTGGCACCTGCCAGGGTGACGCGACTCGGACCGACGTGCACGATCGAGCTGGCGTCCGTCGTCCACTACGTCTCGGTGCGGCTATCGCCTGCCGAAGCTGGAAAGCCCAGATCGGCAAGGTAGTTGGCCAGTCTCCCGTACTCCTCGGGCGAAAGGGTTTCGCCTCGTCTGCCAGGAGCGATGCCGCATGTCTCCAGCCAAGCGCACGCAAGCTGTGCGTTCGGCGCGAAGCCAGCTCCTGCAAGGGAGTTGGCCAGGGTCTTGCGGCGCTGACTGAAAGCGGCGCGAACGAGCCGAAAGTAGATCTGGGGGTTCAGGATGTCGCGAGCCAGCTCTGAACCTGGCTCGAACACCACCAAGGTGCTGCCGACGTCGGGGGGTGGATAGAAGAGATGCTTTGGCACGGATAGCACGCGTCGGAAGCGGCCGTGGTAGGCGGCGAAGAGGGTCAGCGAACCATACTCGCGGGTTCCTGGAGCAGCGCCGAGCCTGTCGGCGACTTCTGTCTGGATGAGGAGAGCTGCGCGTACGAGCAGATCGCCGCAGGAGAAGAGGCGTTCGAGGATGGGTGCGGTGATGCCATAGGGAACGTTGCCGGCGACCACCCCCGGCGCGCCACCGAAGCACTCGTCTAGGAAGGTGCGCGTAGGAAGGCGGAGAAAGTCCGCATGGACGACGCGGACCTGAGAGACCCCTGCGACGACCTCCCGGAGCATGGGCAGGAGGGACTGGTCCACTTCCACTGCTGTAACTGAAGGCGACCTGGCGGCAAGCCGGAGCGTGAGCGCACCTGGCCCAGCGCCGATTTCCACAACGGGTAACGAGTCACCTGCTAGAGCCTCCTGAGCGATCCGATCCAGGATGTTGCCATCGCAGAGGAAATGCTGGCCCAGCCGTTTGTTGGGGCGTAGTCCATGACGTCGCAAGAGGGCCCGCATGGTGCTGGGCTGGGCCGGGTCCATCTTAGAGAGAAGCCCGGTGCACGAGAGCGCCGGGCCGTCTTTCAGTCGAGGATATGCACGCGCACAACCCTGCGACCGATGTTCCGCGCGCCTCGCGATGAGTCGTGTCCGAGATCGATGCGATTACCTTTGATCGCCCCTCCGACATCAGCGGCCACAGCGTAACCGTAGCCTTCGATGTAGAGCCTCGTACCGATGGGGATCACTCTGGGATCTACGGCGACCACTCCGTGGCCAATCTTCAGCCCCGTGCTGGTTCGGCTGTATCCACCGTTGGATGCCGGGCTTGGATCGTAACCTGTCGCTATCATGGTCAAGACGCGTCGTCCGGCGAAGTAGCCACGGGATGGCATGCGTCCGCGGGAGATATTGACCGACGACCGTCCGACCTGGACGATCTCCGCCACAGGTGACTTGAGGGTCTTGCGTTCGATGACCTCCCTGTGGATCTCGCGCTCATTCTGCATCGTCACTCGGTAGGTCACAACCGCTTCGCCAGGGACTCCCGGACGGGTGGTCTTCGATGTGCCCACACGCAGGTCGTTGGTGGGCTTTTCGATAGTCTCGTAGGGAATGGGTTCGCGCACCTCGACGGTACGCACGCTGATGCTAGACGCCTGTGCGGTACTTTCGCTGTCAGCGGCAGCGGTCGTACGCTCGAAGACACCGTTCGCCGCCAGCATCAACATCGCCGCGACCATGGCCGCCAGCGCACTTCGGCGAGCAGGTAGATTCGTTGTCAATAGTTGCCCTCCTTTCCCGTGAAGCAGCTCGGATCAGGGCAGCCCGCCGGTGGCTACCGTAAGGCCGACAAACACCCCTCCGGCCAGCGATAGCTCCGGCAGACCGTTAAGATAGCACAACCGCGAGGGCGGAGTCAACGGCCGCTTGCTTCGCGCAGCACCTGACAGTGGAGGATCGTCGCCTCAGATAAGAATCTGACTGTGTGTTTCCTCAAGAGAGAAGCGCAAGCCTGAACGCTGCCACCATGGAGCATCGCATGACACTCACCGCCATGCGACTGTGTCGGGCGACATCGGTCATACGATGAAATGACGCAACGAGACGCTCTCGGTCAGGTTCTTGTGTGAGGCAAGACTCCGGCAGCGACGGATCCTTGTCAGTCAAGAGGGTTCAGGCACGGCGCGGGAACGCGAAGAAGTCAGGAAGAGCGCTGATCCGGGTCGATACGAACTATGAACCCGACACCACCCATGGATGAACTGCTTACCGTGTCACAGCCCTGGCTCCAAAGACGCCTGCGGCCCGAACACGGTAGGTGCCAGGCTGCACAAAGACCAGACGCAGATCCTTGACACGGTCACATAGCGCAAACCGCGGCTGTCGCGCGAGGTTAACGCGCAATACCTCCTCGTTCATAGGCTCTGACGGTACAACAATCCAGTCCGGGGAAACGCCATCGCCGTACGGACTCTCGTAAGCGACCAGGACGCGTGCGCTCTCCGCAGGATGAACACGCCACGCAGAGACCTCTACGACGTGCGAGGTCGACGTGTCGAGAGCGCCGCGCCGCAGATAATAGATGGCTTGGCCGTTGGAAACGAACTCGAGCTGCTTATTTCCCTGTATGGACTTTCCCGATGCTCCTACCAGATGCCTGTGATCCACGTTGTTGTGTAGTGTCGCAGGTGCCAAGTCCAGACGGAACGGATGCTTGGTCAGGGTGAGATTGATAGGCCCGAAGAACATGAGGTCAATGTTGGAGGTGCTCCTAATAGCGTCGATAAGCTTCGGTGAGATGGCGGTGCTCGGCCTGCGAGCCAAACTTACATCCTTTGACAGGGGCACTTGGGCTCCTTGCGCCACGACGAACTCGATTCTAGTGCCAGGGGATGCAAGAAAAGGTGTGTACGTGACAATGTCATACGGGTTCGGCTCCAAACCGCGCACCGTTTGACACATGCGCTCCCCTCCGATCCACGGCACCCGCAAGACCCTCTGCTTTTCAGATACGGTTGAGAGCCAGTTGCCAAAACTCCGAACAGCGTTAGCTTCGACGCGCCTGTAGGCCCAGTCGAATTTCGCCGAAAGCAAGCCGAGGACGCGGACGGGAAGGCTGAATATGATTATGAACAAGACAAACTCGATCACGCGATCGCGCCATACAACGGAACGTGCGTACGCTGAATGCAAGACTGCGGCAGCCGATGAAACTAAGAACGCTGCAACTACCCAGAGGTGTTGAGTGTTAGCGCCTCGTACGTGAATACCAGGGCGTCCGATTGCGACAAACGCGGCTGCGATGACAAGAGAAGACAACATCATGAGAATAACCCGGCGCCACATCGCATTTGAGCTCCACCAACCAGCAATGAAACTCGCAACTAATGGAGCCAATAATGCCCACTGGACGCGCTCAATGTCGAGCGGGCCGGAAATCATGTGCTGCCAAGAATTGGCGACCACATAGCCAATATCGTTGGCAAACGTCACAAGTGTTCTTGCATGGCCTCCGGCCAGTAGATCTCCACGGGAACCGCGCGCAAGTAGGATCAACAGGTGGACAAAAGTCATGATTGTGCCCACAGCCACCACCGTGAAGATCGCGCCTCGACGGCGCCTGACCATATCCGCCCTCTCACCGCTGAGCGGGATGCCTATCGAAACGATAATCGCGGCAGGTATCACCCATAGACCGGCATTGTCGATAAGGGTGGCCACCACCAATAGTGGACACCATGCCAAGACATGGCCAAATCCCGTACGTATCCCTTTCAGCCACATCCCCATACCTGACAGAGCCCACAGACCGCATCCAAGAACCTGCATGTAGGGTGAGCTGCCGAAGAAGCCAGCGGAAACATCGGTCATTCCTGTCCACACCGTCAGCACTGCAGGTGCCGCCAGCGCAGGTATAGAAGCCATCCCAACCATTCTCAGGAACACACAAAGCCCCGTTATCGTGGCGACAAGCATGATCCACACCGCGATCGCTCTCGGCGCGGGGGCCAACCCGAACAGACGCCGCGCTACGAGCACTTCCAGCCGATATCCCGGCATCGAGTGTCCCAAATGAGGAGTAAGCAACGATGCCGTGGCTCCTTTCTCATCGAGAACGCGCTCGATAGGATAGTCGTCGAGCGAGAAGTCCGCGAGCGGAATGGATACGATCGCAACAGGTACGAGCAAGACCAGCGCAACTGCAATCCAGCGCAAGACCACTCTATGACAAAGTGGGTTGGATTCCTCACACCGGTCGAGCAGCTCGCTCCTGTCGCCAACCTTCGCAAGGAGAGCGGCATAGCGCGTTGGATGCCACCACAAGATCACGGCCAAAGCCGTAATGACAATCCCAAGAGCGCCAATATGGGTCGCGTAACGATCGAAGTTTCGCGCGAGGAAGTCAAGGCTAACTGCGCGTGCTCCCCAGGCTGCTAGAAGGGATGGCAAGGCTGCTGGTTTGGCCGCTACAGCGCAAAGCCCAAGTCCTGCCAGCGCAAGACAAGCAACGGAAATGGTCGGATGACTAATGTCGGCCGAAGTCCGAAGTGTGGACATACTCGATTGTTCTCCAGCGCGAGCATTCGACTAAGCGTTACGAGGTCCAGTGTACCCCATTGTAAATGTCAAGATTTACCCAGCGCGTTGCTTCACGTAATATCTGACTTTGGACGGGGCGCTTTCCGTCAGGTGCTTGGGTGAGGCAAGACTCTGCCCAGAACGCCGGACGATCAGGCAATCCTGCGCCAGAGACGTCGCAGGATCGGGCGGAGGGCGGCGGGGGCGCACTCGATGGGGTTCCCAGGGGCCGGATGGGATTCCTGGACCCGTGCAAGGAAGATCGCTGCTCCAACGGATCCCACGCCGGCCATGGCGGCGAACATGGAGCCGATGCCCCAGCGCTGAGCGATCCATCCGCAAGTAGCCGGACCAAAAGCCGTGGCAAGACCCCCCACCGCGGCAAGTCGGGCCTGGGCTGCACCTCGGTCCTGATTCGTCGCCAGATCGTTGATGAACACGATGGCGATGGCTCCCATGATCCCGAAGTTCAGGCCATGGAGGCTTTGGACTGCCATCACCCAGAGAGGTCCCGTGGCGGGGATGTAGCAGAGCAGACGCAGCGGCATGATGGTGAAGGCAATGGTCAGGATCGGTTTGCGGCCGTAGAGGTCTGCCAGACGCCCGACTTGGGTCATGACGAGGACCTCGCAGACGACGCCTGTGGCGAAGGTGGCCGTGATCCACGGCGGAGATGCGCCCAACTCCTTCATGAAAAGGCTGAGATATGCCGAAGCGCCATAGAGAGCGAACTGATAGAAGAAGAAGGAGACAAGAAAGGGCCGGACGCGAGGATCCAGTCCCGCGGATGGTGCAGCGGAACCACGACGGTGGTTCCTGGGCACGGCGGAGGGCTCTGTTGGCACGTCTGGAACGAACATGCACGCTATGGCGATGATCGCGAACAGCCAGGGACCATAAAGGAACACTGGCTCCAGGAGTATTCGAGTCATGGCGGCATGCGATGCCGTATGGCGGTAGAGCAACCAACCGGTCAAGAGTGCCACGACGATATAGCCGACAGACCCCCACACCCGATAGCGGGCGTAGGCGCTTCCGCCTCGCCGGCTGCCCACCATGCGGCCGACGAGAACGCCACCGGCCGCGTTGAGGTAGATCGTACCATTGACGCCAACAGCGCTCAGCAACATGAACTCGAGAGGCGAATGGGCGAAGCGATAGCAGGAGTACGCCACTCCTGCTGCCAGAGCCGAGGCGAACATGAGGGGCCGCCGAGTGTCCAATCTGTCGGACAGCTTGCCTAGCACGGGCTGGATGAGCAGGGCAAGTGCGGTGCCAAATCCTGTCACCAGGCCTATGCGACTGCGTGTCAGTCCGGACGCTTCCATGTAGAGCGGCACGAAGGGCTGAAGGAAGCCGAACGAGGCGGTGATCAAGAACATGCAGATGGCCAGCGCTGCCTTGCGCCAACGCGGAACAAGCAGTTCCTCCGCGTCAGTGGTCATGCGCGTGTAACCGTGGTTCGAAAGGTCCCGCATGGAGTGCTGCTCCGCGGGTCGCCAAGCACAGTTCGGGTCATGCCGAGAAGTGTACCGCCCCGAGCGGCCCTGAGCTCCAAACGAGCCTTGCAGGAAGGCACAGGCCGGGTTATAATGCCCGTGTAACCAATTCGTCCTCTGAGGAGGGCACTTCGATGCACGGAATGCGGTACCTTGGCTCAGTGGCGGCACTGGTGGCACTATCGGGTTGCTTCGCTGGATGCGGGGAAGGAGACGGCAACGTGGCAGACCGGGGAGCTCGATCGGCCGACCTGAGGGTGGAACCGAAGCTAGTGGCGGCGATGAACGACTTCGGTTTCGCGCTGTACCGGCAGCTTGCTGAGAAGCCGGGGAACGTCTTCCTTTCACCGGCCAGCATCGAGTTGGCGCTGGGGATGACGTACAACGGAGCACGTGGCAAGACTAGAGCCGGCATGGCCAAGGCGCTTTCCTATGGCGACATGAGCCTGGACGAGGTCAACAAGGCCAACGCCGAGCTTCTGGCTCTGCTGGCCAATCCCGATCCCAAGGTGGACCTGTACGTCGCCAACGCTCTCTGGGGAAAGCAGGGAGTGGCGTACGATGCGGGCTTCATGCAGCGATGCAAGGACAGCTTTCTTGCCGAACCCTACTCTGTGGATTTCCTCTCCCCGGAGGCAGCTACGCGAATCAACGACTGGGTCAAGCAGAAGACGCGGGAGAAGATCAAGGATATTGTTGCCGCTGATGCGCTGCGTGACGCCATGCTGGTACTAACCAACGCCATCTACTTCAAGGCAGGTTGGACGGACGCGTTCCCCGTCGCGGCGACGAGGGATGCCACTTTCACGACCGGAGATGGCAAGCAGATCACCGTGCCCATGATGCGTCGCACTGGGAGGTTCGACTATCTCGAGAACGAGCTCTTCCAGATGGTCCGCCTACCATACCAGGGGCAGTTCGTGGGGATGTTTGTCCTTCTACCGAGAGAAGGCGTTACCCTCAAGGACGTGGTTGCCAAGCTCACAGCCAGCCAATGGAAGTCCTGGACGGAGGAGACGCGCTCCAGAGACGGAGAGGTGCAGTTGCCGCGGTTCAAGACGGAGTACTCGAGCTCGCTCAAGACGGCCCTCTCGGCGCTGGGAATGGCGGATGCCTTCGATCCCAACAAGGCGGATCTCAACGGGATTCTGCCGCCTGGAGCCACGAGCGAGCGTCTGTTCATTTCCGATGCCCTGCACAAGACCTTCTTGTCCGTAGACGAACAAGGAACGGAGGCTGCCGCAGCGACTGCCGTGATCGTGGGCATCGCGAGCGTACCGGCCAACCCATTCAAGATGGTGGTGGACCGGCCGTTCTTGCTTGCCATTGCGGACAAGCCTACGGGCACCATCCTCTTCCTGGGTTCTATCTCAGAGCCGAAGTAGCACGGTGCCCTGAAGTAACCGACGACACCAGAGCACGCGCCGACCGAGGTCATACGGCGCGCAGCTACCGCCGGGGCCAGTCAGTTCGGCTCGCTACCTGGCACCCGGGATTCGAGGTGCACCCACTCCAGGTAGGCGAGGCGCTCCCCCTGATGCGTCCAGCTTCCATACGCCGTTGACGCGTACAAGGTTCACGTCTCCGCTGCTCGAATGCTGCTTGCCGCCGACGCTGGTCGTAGCCTTGACGGAAACGGTTGCCTTGTCTCCGTCGATCTTGGACCCGGTGATCTCGTAGCTTTCGATCTTGAGGCTGGAACCGAAGAGTGCCATGGCCTGCTGGAACATATCCCGAGTGACAAGAGACTTGAGCTGGGACGGCAGCTCGATCTGATCGTAGACCGCGCCCCAATTATGTTTGTTCAGGTCTTCGATCAGTTGCGTAACGGCGGCTGCGGGGCGCGTCTGCTGGTAGTACCAGTAGCCGGCCGCACCTCCAGCGAGGATCAGGAGGAGGATGACGACGAGGACGATGCCGGCGCTGGACTTCTTCGCTGAGGCGCCTTCACCGGCCAGCACTGGTCCCGCGCCGCTCCGGAGCGGGGGTACGGTCGGACGTCCGCCGGGCCTGGTGGTTGGTATGGGTGTGGGCGGGGGCGTGGGGCCCGTTCGTCCCAGCATGGGACCTCCGGCGCGAGGTAGCGCGCTGACGGGAACCTCGATGACCTCGCCGGAGAGAGTACGCCTGAGTTCGACCCCACCCTGCGGAGCAGTCGTAGCCCCTCCGCCGATCTGCTTTGCCAGAACGTCGGTCTCGTCCTCCGGCCTGGCACCCGGACGGTCGATACCAGGGATCCCCGGTCTGAGGTCAGCCGCCTCCTCCTCTGTAAGTGGCTTGGGCCCAAGTACCGGATTCTGCAGTCCTGTTGGACCAGCGGTCCGAGCACTCTCCGGATCCATCTCAGCGCCGCAGATCTGGCATTGAACGCGTCCATCTGGGACACTGGAGCCGCATTTTGGGCATTGCTGCATCGGTATGTCCTTTCGTCTGGCGGGGTAGCCGCCCTAACGGTGTGTATCTGTCGGCACGGTCAGCGTCGTGTGGCCTTGGCCGCCTCCACGGACTTCACTTGGCTCTGTTCCAGGGCGATTTTCCACTCACCGGCCTCGCGCACAAGCACGTAGACATCGTTGTAAGGTTCGCTCGCTGCCTGGTAGAGGGCCTGACCGAGGGGCCGGACCCTGAGCACTACAGGGATCTCCACCCGATCGCCGGATTCCCTGACAGTACCCATCTCCCATCCTGCCACTCGTCCCGCCAGGTCATTACCATGAGGCCACTTCTCTTCGTACTGTTTGGCCGAGCCGAAGTATGCCTTGGATCGGTCCGATAGCATGGCGAACTGCGCCTGCGCATCACCAGCCTTGACGAGACCCAGGTACCGACCCAGAACGACGCTTGGAGAATGCCGATAGACCACGAAGTACCAGCGGGCGGCCCAGACGAGACCGGCGACAATGAGCACGTAGACGACGATCTCGGAAAGGCGCTCGCCCAGGCTGCGCCCCTCCCTTATTCGTTGTCGTCCCACTATTCGCGCCATGGAATCCCCTCTCCTGCGAGGTGAACAGCAAGGGACAGGTCCGAGAGACCCACCCAAACATGATAGCACTGCGGATGCGCCCAGGTTACAGAGGACCGGGACAGGTGTGCGATGTCAGGTCCTGAATCTTTGTCGGACGGAAGGAAGTCCTCTCTTCGGACAGAATAGTGAGCAAGAGGATGGCGGGCCGACGGCTTCGCGAGGCAGCCAGCCAGCCAAGTTGGCGTGAGCTGGAAGCAGTAGCGATGGCGGATGCGTTGGTCTGCACGATACTTGGCAAGATCAAGGAGAAGAGGATGTACGTTGGGATCCTAACCGCTCCATTCGGGAGCGAGACGCTCGAGCATGTGGCGGCTTTCGCCGGCGAGTACGGCTTCGAAGCGCTGGAAGTCAGCGCGGGACCTGGTAGCAGGCACATCAATCTGACGGATTTCACGGAGGCCGAGGCGGCCCGCGTAACGGACTTGCTCGAGCGCCGCAACCTGAGGATTTCGTCGCTTGCTGCGTATACGAACAACACGGACGCCGATCCAGTCCGGCGCGCAGCAGCGAACGATACGGTTCGCAAGGCCGTGGATGCCGCGAAGCTGCTGGGTGTGGATGTTGTGTGCACGCTGGCGGGTATGCCTGTGCCGGGCAAGAGCAAGATGCAGACCATCGAAGAGGACTGCGCAGCGGTCTTCGCTCCACTCGTCGAGTACGCCGCGCAGCGCGGAGTGAAGATCGCCCTCGAGAACTGGTACGCCACGAACATTCAGCACTTGGGCCATTGGCAGCGGCTCTTCGAAGTCGTGCCTGATGCCAACTTCGGGCTGAACTTCGATCCGTCGCATCTCGCATGGCAAGACATTGACTATATTCGGGCTGTCGAGGTCTTCGCACCGCGAATCTTCCACACCCATGCCAAGGATACGGAGATCAACGTTTCGAAGAAGGCCTGGGTGGGGAATCAGGATGGCGGCGGCTGGTGGCGTTATGTCATACCGGGGCTTGGTGTGGTCCGGTGGGGAGAATACATCGCAGCTCTGCGGCGGAATGGCTACAACGGCGTTCTGTCCATCGAGCACGAGGATGGCGCTGTCGGCCGGGAAGAGGGCTTTCTCATCGGCAAGAAGTACCTGGAGCAGTTCTTCGTGCCCGGCATGGCCTGAATCCGGCGTATCCGGACGAAGACGGAGAAGGGATTAGCCAGAGGGCAGGCACGCCTTCCTGTTCGCAGCGCTGTTCGCCGAACTGGTGTCTGGACGGGGTGCCTGCCCGCCCTATGCGTGTCTCAGATGGTCAGAATCCGCCGTTCTTCGTTGCTGGCGGTATCCAACCCTTGCCCGACTGTCGGGCTTCTCTGCGCACCTCGTGGAGACTGATGACCTCTGAAGGTTCCTTCTTGCCTGTCGGTCCATCCTGAATGAAACGGACGATGGACGGAGTGCGGCCTCTCCGTCCAGCGACTTCGGCCACGACAAGTGCAGCTGCCGCCGGATCGTTGGGCAGACAGACCACCAGCGAAGTGGTCTCCCATTCTCTCTTGGAAAACCCCGCTTGGTCCAGCAGTGTACGCACCTGGGGAACGAGGGGGAGGTTGTCGGCGAACTTCGGCGGCAGGTTGACAACCCGTCGGACGGTGCGTCCAGAGAGCGCTGAGATAGCAGAAACAGCTTCCTGCGTAAGCGGCTCTGCGAAGTTCAGCACAATCATCTGCGAGTACTCCTATGTAGCGATATGGCCCTCATGGCCGCTGTGACATACGCGACACCAGGCGCAGACATACGGGACGTGTCTCACAGCGTCACTGATTGAGACACACGAGGATGGCAGAAAGTTACAGGTTCTCCCGGACATATTCGTTGGCGATCCCTGGTAGGAAGGGGCGAACGAACCATCGCTAGTCGTCGTCTACGATGAGTGATGCTCATCCAGTTATCCGTTAACTCTGTCACAAACGGGCTGCTCAGTTGGTATCATCTAGGTAATCACTCGCCATTCCACGGCGAACACCGGCAAAGGAGAAAGAAGGGAAGGGAATGAGACGGATGAGAAGTGGGTTGGTTCTGGGACTGGTCATGGCAGCGGCTGCCGCCCTGGCCATGCCTACTTTCCAGACCATCGTCCAGAAGGAGTTCCCCGCGAAGAAGGACGGGGCTGTCGCCAAGGCAGCGTGCGCCCTGTGCCATGCGAGCAAGACTTCCTTCAAGAAGCTGAACGCCTACGGCCAAGACTTGGCCAAGATTCTGGCGACGGCGAAGACAAAGGCGCTCACGCCGGCGCTGCTCCATAAGGCCGACGGACTCGACAGTGACAAGGACGGCGTCAAGAATGCCGATGAGCTGAAGAAGGATACGCTGCCGGGGGACCCGAAAAGCAAGTAGCCAGGCATCCGTGCCTCTATGACGAACGACGCCCGACCTGCTTACGCTTGGCAGATCGGGCGTTTCTTGTCCATAATGCATGCCCGAGAGGGGTAGCCGCGATGGGACGATTTCTATGCTGCCGCTGGGTGCGAAGCGCGATCGTCATCTGTTCTGCCAGTGCATTGATCTGTCTAGCCGCGCTTCTGCCGGTGCGAAGTCAAGAGGGTGGTGAACCTGCGACGATCGCCAGATCGGACGTGGACACCTGCCTCGCCTGTCACGCTTCGGCGACGGAGAAGACGCGGCCAGTGGACAAGACGGCCCTGGACAGATCACCCCATGCCGGTCTGGTGTGCCAGGACTGCCATTCCTCCATTACGGCAGCGCCCCATACGGCGGCCATGCTCGAGGAGAAGGCCTCCTGCGCGACCTGCCATCCTGATCAAGAGGCTGCCTACGCGAAGGGGCTACATAGCAATCCGGACAAACAGCCTGGCGATCACCCGACGTGCGTGTTCTGCCATGGGTGCGGGGATCCCCATGCCATCGGCAAAGCTGACACCTGGACCCGACCGGCAAAGGTCGCGCTGTGCTCCAACTGCCATCGTGACCGCACGCGCATGCGACGTTACGGCCCCGACACAGACGCGGTGGGATCCTATCAGGCGAGCTTCCATGGGAAAGCCCTGCTCCGCTACGGCAACTACAGGGTCGCCATCTGCAGCGATTGCCACGGTCATCATGACGTGCTTTCTCCGGACGATCCCGCCGCTCCCACCAACCGGGCGAACGCTGCCAAGACCTGCGGTCAGGCGGGCTGTCACCATGGCGCCAAGGTCAACTTCGCCATGTCAGGTGCCAATCATCTCTCGCTCAAGGTCAAGGCGGCGCCCATCCTCCGAATCGAGGAATGGTTCTTCTACCTCTTGACCGCCGGCACGCTCGCGGTACTGCTACTTGGCATCGCCCTGGACCTCCGCCGGGAGGTCTTCGACAAGGAGCCACCGAAGAGCGGACGACCGGCAGGCATTGCGATCTCCCTCAGTTTCCTCTGTATGGTGGCGACGCTGGTGATGTCCTCCTTCGGTATTCCGGGGAGGCGCTGGCCGCTGGCGGGCGCAGCAGTGCTCTTCGTGCTGGCATTCATACTGCGCCTGTTCCATCGGAAGGCGACTGCCGAGCCGCTGCCGAAGGGGAAATACCTGCGCCTCACCGTGGCGCAACGCCTTCAGCACGCGGCATTGGCTCTCAGTTTCAGTGGGCTGGTCCTCAGTGGCATGCCTCTGCGTTACGCCGACATCGTATGGGTACGGCAGCTCTATCTCTTCCTCGGCGGCATGGTGGTCATGCGCGTCGTGCATCGAGTCTGCGGCGTGATCATGATCGCCACGTGGATCTGGCACACTATCTACCTGCTGTACAGGTGGAAGAAGGCCGGCTTCTCGCTCAACTCGTGGACGATGTTCCCCACCCGGAAGGACTTCAGAGACTTCTTCGCTACCGCGCTCTACTATCTCCACCTCACCAACGAGCTGCCCAAGTACGACAGGTTCCATTTCAAGGAGAAGTTCGACTATTTCGCCGTCTACTGGGGCATGCCGATCATGGTCCTCTCGGGACTGGTCCTCTGGTTCCCGGTTGCGTTAGGCAATATCCTTCCGGAGACGGCGGTGTCGGCGGCACTGATCGCTCACAGCGATGAAGCGGTGCTGGCGTTTCTGGCGATTGTGATGTGGCATCTATACAACACACACTTCCATCCCGAGCGATTCCCCATGAATCCGGTGTGGTTGACCGGCACGTTGACCGAAGAGGAGATGGCCAGGGATCATCCGCTGGAGCTGGAGCGGCTGAAAGCATTGGAGAGCACGCAAGCGCGTGGAGAGGTGGGTCCCCCCGAGGAGAGCAGTCTTGGCGACACGGTGAGCAGTTAGGCGGACATTCTGACGAACCTGATGGGCAGGCTGGACTGGGCGTCTACTCGATGCGGATGTCGTCCAGGTAGAAGACTACCGGGTGTCCCTGACCGGCCACGGTCCAGCCGAAGCCGGTCTTGATGCGGCGGAGATCCAGACCCGACAGATCCATGTGGAAAACTTGCCATTCCTCGGTGAGCCGGACATTCTCGAGTGTGCGCTGCGCCGTGTCCGGATAACGTTTGTCCGCTCCGAGGATGCCGAAGAGGAACGTCACGACTTCGCCTCCTTGCGCGCCCCTCGCCTTCCAGGTGAGCCGTCTGGCCCCTGTGAGATCATAGCCGCCGGGCTGGTCGCCCCAGTCATTCGGCGGGTCCTGCCAGACGACCCCAGCCCATTCACCTGAGGAAGTGTAGCTGCATTTCAAACACTCCTTGCCGGAGGCCGGGTTGCTAGTGCATCTGGGATCCATGGAGATGGCCGCGGTGTTGCCCATCCATCCGCTGGGCACATAGGGCGGATCGGTTCCACCCCCTTCGACGTAGATGCTCAGAGGGAGGCGAACTTGCTTTCCCGGTGAAGCAACCGGTCCTTTCACGAAGAGGGGGACGTTTGCAGTAGCGGCTCCTCCGTGTCCGTCGCGGACGTATACAAAGAGACGATAGGCTCCTGGCGCATCCGGCATGCGGATCCGTGCACCGCGGATGCTAGGCTCCGTGACGGCGCCTCGTACCTCGGCCGGCGTAGGCTCTGTTTCTCCACCGAAACCCTTCTGGGAGGCTTCCAGGCGGAGTTCCCACTGGGCGGTGAGACCGTCACCATCAGGATCGGCGGCCTGCAGAACGGCCCGCAGTTGGGCCCCGGGTCGAACTTCGGAGCTATCCGCCACCGTCAGAGATGTGATCCTCGGACAACGGTTCGTCGGTTCTCTGCCACTCCACAGCATCCCCATGACCTGTGCGGACTCCAGTGAGCTGCCATCGGGCAAGAGCATGCCGAACCACGTTGCCGTTGTCTCCTGTTTGCTGCCCCAGAGGAATGCGCATCCCCCCAGGCACAACGGAGACTTTCCCACAGTCGCTGTCCACGCCTTGCGGTACCACTCAGCCTTCTCGGTGCTGGATGGTTCGACGGGAGCTCCCCACGCGGTCTTCGGCACTTCCCAGGTACCCGGAGGGCCGAACTCCGTGAGGAGAAACGGTTTCCTTCCGCCTGCAGCGACGTAGCGCTCGGCCACAGAGGCCGCGCCGGCGTAGGTATTGATGCCCACAAGGTCAATGGCAGGACAGAGGCGGTGGAGGTTTCGGATCTTGTCGCCGCCCACCTCGGCTATGACCGTCATCGTGGGATGGTTAGGATCGAGCGTCTTCACCATGGTGGCAAGGTCATTCACGGCCTTCCAGATAGACGCATTGGACCCATCGCCCTCCATCTCGTTGCCCAGACCCCAGAGGAGCAGGGCGGGATGGTCCCTGTATTTCGAGACAACCTCTTCCACCATCTCCTTCTGCCTGGCCACCTGGCTGGGATCTTCATAGCGAAAGCCGTGCCTTTCGTGACCGAGCCAGATGCCGGCGATGACGACGAGACCGTGTTTCTCTGCGGCATCCAACACCTCGCCCAGTTTGTCGGCTCCCCAGGTACGGACAGTGTTGCCGCCAATCCTGGCCAAGAGGGCCATGGACCCGTCACCACCAGCGCCCTTGACGAGGAAGGGAGCGCCTCCGCGCAGAAGCTGTGCCCGGCCAGACACAGCGCTGACCTGCACGGGCATTGGTTTTCTGGGCTGCTGCTGAGCCTGGGAAGCTGGAGAGCATGCTCCAAGAATGGCTAGACACGCAAGACCGAGCATCGTCCCATCCTCTTGTGTGGCGTCGGATCCGGCCGGATCCCGATGACATTCTACTCGTATGACGCCAGGATGGTGCGAGACAACGGACGCGGTCGCTGGCTCTGGATGGCTGGTAGAATGGATCGAGAGGCGATGCCCGCAACGAAAGAACGGAGTTGTCCTTCATGCCAGCCAGTGTTTCACCGGTCGAGATCCTGCGTCACCTCGGTGACGTGCCCGCCAAGACCCGCCATGCAACGAACCCGCACCGCATGCCGAACAATACCCATATCCATCTGCCACCGAACTTCTCGGCGTTCGATAGCGTCGCCGAGGCGGTCGCCCTAGCAGCGGAGCAGGGCATCCGCGTCCTGGGCGTCAGCAACTACTACGACTACACTGTCTACGCGGAGTTTTCGGAACGTGCAAGAGCGGCTGGGATTTTCCCCCTTTTCGGGACGGAGATCATCTGCCTCGACGACCGTCTGCTGCGTGCGGGCGTTCGGATCAACGACCCGGCGAACCCCGGCAAGATGTACATATGTGGGAAGGGCATTACCGCCTTCACTCCATTGACCCCCGACGCTCGCGAGCTGCTGCAGGTGATACGTGGCAAGGATTCGCGACGCATGGTGGAAATGATCGAGCGTATGCATGCCGTGTTCGCGCAGGCCGGCTTCGATGCGGCGCTGGACGAGGAACGGGTACGCGCTATGGTGGTCCGGCGACATGGCTGTCCGCCGGAGACTGTGTACTTGCAGGAGCGGCATATCGCCCAGGCGTTCCAGGAGGTGTTGGCGGAGTCGTTGGCGCCAGAGGCTCAGGCAGAGCTCCTGGAGAGAGTCTACGGCTCCCCACCCTCGGCATCTGCCGCGGATGCTGTGGGAACGCAGAACGAGATCCGGTCGAAGCTGATGAAAGCGGGGAAGCCTGCGTACGTGCCGGAGACATTCGTGGATTTCGGTCATGCGCGCCAGCTCATTCTCGCCCTGGGTGGCATACCGTGCTATCCGGTGCTTGCCGACGGCGTGCAACCCGTATGCGAGTTCGAGCAGGATCCGCTGACGCTCGTTCAGCACCTGCGCGAGAGGGCAATCCACTGTGCCGAGTTCATACCGGATCGGAACAGCCCGGAGGTTCTCAGGGATTATGTCCTGGTGCTGCGGCAGGCGGGTATTGTCGTGACCGCCGGCACGGAGCACAACACGCGGGACCGTATTCCTCTGGCTCCAGCTTGCCGGGCAGGCATGCCCCTGCCAGAGGACGTCGCGGATCTCTTCTGGGAAGGGGCCTGCGTTGTCGCTGCGCACCAATATCTCGTGGCCAACGGCCGAACAGGCTTCGTGGACAAGGACGGAATGCCTTCAGGAGAGGAGACGGATGCCGATCGCCGAATCAGGGCAGCAGCGGAGCTGGGCTCGGCCGTCATTGCGACCTACATGTCGCTTGCCGTAAAGAACAGTGCAAGCGTATAATGGCCAGAGCGGCCACTCGTGGACTGGCCAAAGGGGGACCAGTATGAAAACGCTGGAAACGTTGCTGTGTGAGCATCCTCTGTTCCAGGACCTAGAGCCGGACATGCTCACGACGATAGCAGGCTGCGCTTCGAACGTACGCTTCGAATCGGGCAAGACCATCTTCCGGGAAGGAGAGGAGGGCAACCGCTTCTACGTCATCAGGGAGGGCACAGTTGTTCTCGAAGTCTTCCATCTCGAACGAGGAAGCATTCCCCTGCAGAGGCTGGAAGCAGGCCAAGTATTGGGCTGGTCATGGCTTGTGCCGCCATACCGCTGGCGGTTCGACGCACGATGCGAGACGGAAGTCCGAGCGTTCGCCCTAGATGGGGCGTGTCTGCGCGGCAAATGCACCCAGGAGCCCAGACTCGGGTACGAACTTCTCAAGCGGTTCGCCATGCTCATGGACCAACGCCTTCAGGCCACGAGAAAGCAGCTCGTCGAAGCACAATCCCGTTCCTTCTAACCGACGTGCTTCTCGGCAGTAGCTGGAAACTGTGGTCCGGATACAGACGCTGAAAGCGCAGTAAGCAGAGCTGGAGGGTCTATGCGTCACGCGGTAATCATGGCTGGTGGGTCAGGCACACGCTTGTGGCCCATGAGCCGCCGAGGCCGTCCGAAGCAGTTGGTCCCGATGCTAGATGGCCGGACCCTTCTCCATATGGCCTGGGAGCGCCTCGAGGGTCTCTTGGAACCTGAATGCATCTATGTATGTGGCGCTGAGGAGCACCGAGAGATCGTGCTCGACTCAATCCAGGGCCTGTTGCCGAGGAACTTCATTGGCGAACCAATGGGCCGGGATACCCTGAACGCCGTGGGGCTCAGCGCCGTCGTTCTTTCCACGAGGGATCCAGATGCCGCCATGGCAGTTGTGACGGCCGACCACATCATCGAGCCGCGCCACCGCTTCCAGTCCTATGTCGCGAGAGGGCTGGAGTTGGTGGAGCAGGATCCGCGCGCCATGGTGACGTTCGGCATCGAACCGACTTCGCCAGCAACAGGCTTTGGGTATCTGGAGTTGGGCGAGCGTGTCGGCGATGGCGTGCATGTCCTCCGAAAGTTCAAGGAGAAGCCCGACGCGCAGACAGCGGCCGAGTACCTGGCGGCCGGTCCCGAGCGGTATCTCTGGAACAGCGGAATGTTCGTGTGGCGTGCACACACGTTGCTGGATTGCGTGCGACGCTACGAACCGGCCGTTTTCGAGGGGCTGGAACGAATACGCGATGCATGGGAAACCGACGCGCATCCCCAGGTACTTGCGGAGGTCTATCCGACGCTCAAGAAGATCAGCGTAGATTACGCAGTGATGGAGCCTGCCTCAGAAGACCCGACCGTGCGCTTGTACGCGATACCGATGAGTCTGGAATGGATGGACGTGGGCAACTGGCGAAGCTATGCGCAGATGTGCCCGGCAGACGATAACGGCAATCGGATCGGTGCGGAGCGGGCGGTACTGGAGGACTGTCGGCAGGTCCTGGTGGCATCGAGCGACCCGACTCACGTTATTGCGGTGGTGGGCTGCGAGGACTTGATGGTGGTCCATACGCCAGAAGCAACGCTCGTCTGCCCCTCGAGCCGAGCTGAGGATGTCAAGAGGCTGACCGATACGATCTCGAGACATCACGGTACCGATGTCCTGTGAGGTGAGAGATGCGAGTATGTGTGGCTCAGATGGCGGTGACGCGGGATATTCAGGCGAACCTGGGGACCATTCTCGGTGCCATCGAGCACGCACGTCGGGAAGGCGCCGAGGTGCTGCTGACTCCGGAAGGATCGCTGAGCGGGTACACGTCCAGTTTCGTTCGCGAGAAGCTGGAAGCGGCGCTGACACGCGTAACGTCGGCTGCGCGCGATGCTGGCATCGCTCTTGCGCTCGGAACATGCTATGTGGAACCGGACGATGGCGTATGCTACGACGAGCTGCGCTTCTACAGCCGCAGCGGTGAGTTCCTGGGGTTCCATGCGAAGATACTCCTCTGTGGTACCTTGGGCGAATGTCCCGAAGGGGAGATTACCGAGTATGGCACGCGCCCATTGCGGACCTTCGAACTCGATGGTGTCCGCGTCGGAGGCTTGATCTGCAACGATCTCTGGGCCAATCCCGAGTGCACTCCCATGGACGATCCGCACCTCACGCAGCAGTTGTCCAGGATGGGGGCCCGCATCATCTTCCACGCGGCGAATGGCGGCCGCAACGGAGGGGAGTGGTCGCGGGTCGCTTGGCGGTATCACGAGTCGAACCTCCGACTACGGGCAAGAGCCAGCCACGTGTGGATCGTTACGGTAGACAGCGCCCATCCCATCCAACTGCCCTGTTCGGCTCCATCCGGGGTACTCGATCCGGACGGCAACTGGATCGTCACGGCCGATCCGCAAGGCGAGCGGTTCGTCACGGCGGACATTGACCTTTGAGACTGCCCGACCTGCGCAAGAGCCTGCGAAGCGTGTTCTGCATGTCGCTTCGGGGTAACCTGGCCCGCGATTCCAACTCGAACGCCAACCGCAAGCCGTTGTCCCATCCTCTCCACCGTGATGTAAGGAGACCATGACATGATCCTGCCGTTCCTGTGCCTGTGCATGCAGCCGGGCCATGTTGCGCCTTCCCAGGATATTGTCATCGCCGCTCCGACCGTCGCTCTGCGCATGCGTCAGGGAGTTGTCGTCTCCCTGGCTAACCGATTGACAGGCGAGAACTACGCAACGCCACGGGCTGAAGCTGGCTCGCTGCCTGCGTTGCGAAGCCTCGGAGGCACGCTGGCTGCACGCGAGAGCACAGCGTCGGCGACGCCGAAAAGCCGCGACGTCACGCTACAAGGCGGTGCTTCCAGCACGCTGCAATGGGCTGGCAAGGGCCGACTGACGACCAGACTGAACCTGGAGAAGAAGGGCGGCATAGCCCTGCAACAGTCAGCGGCTACTTCGGAGCCTGGGTTATATGGGGTGGCGTGGAGCATCGCTTACGTGCCAGAGAAGTTCGAGGTACTGGTGCCGGGTAACTCCGGTCAACGGTTCGGTGCCGATGCACCCTACGAAACGAGGGAGTTCGACTACCCCATGGGCTGGGAAGCACCGTTCGTGATCATCCAGGGAGCACGCGGCGGAGTGCTGATCCAGGCCGAGGACCCTGCTATGACACCCAAGATGTTGACGGTGGATCGGCTCGTGGGCGGCTTCCGCATCAGCTTGGAGAGTCGGAACCAGGCGCCATGGTCGAGCCTGAGGAGTCTGACCGGCTGCCGATGGATCGTCAGGGGATACACGGGACCCTGGCAAGTCGGAGCGGCCATGTATCGAAGCTGGGCTGCGAAGACGTATGTCTTGCGCGCCGTGGCGGCAAAGCGTCCCGCATGGGCTGCAGGGATTCGCAGCGTCGCGATTGTCGGCACGGACTTGCAGACCATACGTCTATTGGCGCATCATGTCGTGCCCCAGCGCACGCTGCTGTACGTGCCAGGGTGGCGTCGGGACGGCTATGACCGAAACTATCCCGACTACACGGCGGCACCAGAGTTCGGGCCGTTCGTTGCCGAAGCGCATCGCCTGGGGTTCCGCGTCATGCCGCATGTGAACTACTTCGGCTGCGACCCCAAGAACCCCGAGTACGAGCGATTCAGGCGTTACCAGATGAAGGACCCGATGACGGGGCAGCTCCTGTGGTGGGATTGGAAGCTGGCGGACCCACCGATCCGGTTCGCCTACATCAACCCTGCCAGCCGCGAGTGGCGGAAGCTCTTCGTGGAGCGTATGAAGACGTTCTGCAGGCAGTACGACATCGATGCCTTGCACCTGGATCAGACGCTGTGCATTTTCAACGACGCCAACGGACGCATAGACGGTATGACTTGCGCCGAGGGCAACCTTGCACTGCACAAGGAACTCAAGGAGGCACTGCCCGATGTCGCCCTGAGTGGCGAGGGGCTGAACGAGATCACGTGCAGGTACGAGGAGTTCGCCCAGCGCCACGTCTGGGGCGTGGATCACACGACCGGTCGATGGAACGAGCGGAGCATTGCCATGGCGCATCCGGTTTCTTCGGCCGTCCTCTTGCCCTACACGAGCATGTACGGCTACCTCGGGATGCCGAACCCCGACCACGCTCCAGACCTGTACCGAGCCTGGATGCGCGCCTACGAACGGTTCGGCGTCATTCCCACCTACGCATGGCCGAGCCAGGAGCAGCTAAGGGCGCCGTCCCCAGCGGTGCGCGGACTTCTCCGTCGGATCGGTCTCGCCATGCGATATGTTCTCAGCCCTGACTTCAGTGCCACTTGGCAGCCTGGCGAGATATTCGTGTGGCGGGTGGGTGATGGGGGCAGGCTGCGGTACGTTGCGGATCAGGGTGTGGCGTTGCAGCTACGGTTGCCCGGCGAACAGCAGTACCGCACGCTGGAGCGGCGCCTGGAGGGGGTGGAGCGGTACGCTGGTCCTGGCAGTGTGCCGGGATGGCCTGCCTACGACCGCAACACGATACTAGGCTTGGATCCCAGCCAACGTTACGAGTGGACGCCGGAACCGAGGGACCTCACAGCGCTGCACGTGGAGGCGATCCCATCGGGCTGGCACGTGGCACGCGCAGGTCGTCATGGGGACCTGTTCCGCATCGAGCTGACTTCCCACCAAGCCGGGATGAGGACTCTGCGGCTCTGGGAGGAGGCGAAGACAGCCCACGCGGGAGTAGTGGGACCGAGCGGACGTGCCGTGAAGGTGCCAGGCGTCTCCTGCAGTGACGATGCTAGCGGCGGTGTGGTCAAGCCGGACGGTGACGGGCTTTACATGCACCCGCCGTGGAAGGGGCTTCCGGCGGATCGAGCAAGCCGCATGGGTCTACGGACGTTCGTGGAGTATCGCCTGAGACTACCGCAGGTGGCCGAGCTGCGCTTGGAGGCCGGGGCCGAGATACGCCCTGGGGCTGGCGAGACGGATGGCGTTCGATTCACGGCGGCCGTCTGGCCGGAAGACGAGCCAGACCAGCGGCTTGTGACCAACGTCCTTGCTGTCCCGGGCGAGACACGACCAATCCGCCTGAACCTTTCTCGGTTCCAAGGAAAGCGCATCGTTCTGCTGCTGGAAGCAGACGCGGGTCCTGCGGGGGATCCTACCTTCGACTGGGGCCGATTGGATCAGCCTCGCATCGTGGTGGAGCAGGCGCCTGGTGCGGGACCGCGAGGAGAGATCATGATCTCCGGCACGAAGCCCGTTGGACGTGTCCTCCTGGCTGGGGGAGAGGCCATCGTAGGACGCCGGACGAACGGTGTTAGCATCACGCTGCCGCTCCCCAACGTCGTGACGATACCATTCGCGGACCCGGTGACCGTCCCGGGCACGCCGGACGCACAGGGGGTGTTGCTCAGGTTAGCGGACCTACCCTTGACAGCGCGTACGCGGAGCGAGAGCGGGATGGAAGGGGGAGCGCCGCAGTTCGCGCCGGGTGTCGGTCCCGCGGTTTGTGGCGGCGTCGAGCGTCCCGCGATCCACGCGCATCCTCCCCGCCAAGGGTGCACGTTGCTCGACTACCACTTGAAGCTACCGGAAACACCGTGCCGTCTCGTAACGGCCACGGGAATCCGCGATGGGTCCAAGTCCACTGGCGTCGGCTTCCGAGTGGAGGTCAACGGTCGGCAACTCTTCGCGAAGGACTCGAAACCAGGCACGGGCTGGACACCCGTTGTGGTAGACCTAAGCGCGTATGCCGGGAAAGAGATCCTGCTGACACTGGTAACAGATGCCCTGGGCGCGTATGACTTCGACTGGGCCGCCTGGGCGGATCCGCACCTGACCACGTTACTAGGCATGCGCGGTTCGGGGTAAGGAGGGTCGTCAGGTTGGGCCCGGGAACGGGAGGGAACATGTCATTGGCAGTGTTGTTCGTCGTTGGCTTGCTGGCATCCCTTGCTGCGCCATCTGCAGGCGCCGATCTCAGGCTTTGGTATCGGCAACCGGCGACGGAACCAGGAGAGAAAGAGAGCGGCTGGACCTGGCAGAACTCCAAAGCATGGACGCGGGCTCTGCCTGTGGGCAATGGCAGGCTGGGCGGTATGGTGTTCGGCGGTGTGCCAGTGGAGCGCATCCAACTCAACGAGTCGTCGCTGTGGTCTGGCTGGCCCCAAGACGCCGACAATCCGGACGCAGCGGCAGCGCTGCCGGAGATCCGAAAGCTCCTCTTTCAGGGGAAGTACGCAGAGGCACAGAGACTGACGTTCGAGAAACTCGTATGCAAGGGGCCGGGATCGGGAAGTGGCAATGGCGCGAAGGGGCCCTACGGCTCGTACGAGACGCTGGGTGACCTACGCATAGCGTTCGATGGGCACGACGACTATACGGACTACAAGCGCGATCTGGATCTCTCGACGGCGATCGCGTCCGTCTCCTATCGCACCGCGACGGGAACCTATCGCAGGGAGGTCTTCGCCTCGGCTCCAGCCGGATGCTTCGTCGTCCGCCTGACCTGTGACCGACCGCGCTCCATCACGTTCACCGCCACCCTGTCCAGGCCGGAGTGCGCGGAAGTGCGAGCAGACGGGCCGCGAGGTCTGAGCATGACGGGCGTTCTGTCGCAGGGACGAGGGATGCGCTATGTCGCCAGGCTTCAGGCCGTAACGCAGGGCGGGTCCGTTCGGGCACAGGACGACGGACTGCGGGTAACAGGCGCCAACGCCGTAACGCTCCTCGTCTCGGCAGCGACGAGCTATCGAGGCACGGACCCCGTGAAAACGACTGCCGAGAGGATCCGCCATGCGGAAGCGCGGAGCATCGAGAGCCTGCGGGAAGAACACGTCCGCGACTTCCAGTCCTTGTTCAACCGTGTAGCCCTGGAGCTGCAGGGGCCAGACCGGAAATCCCTTCCCACCGACGAACGGCTTCGTGCGTACGCAAGTGGTTCTGCCGACCCGGGTCTCGAGACACTCTATTTCCAGTACGGCCGCTACCTGCTCATTTCCAGTTCACGTCCAGGAGGCTTGCCCGCCAACCTCCAGGGCATCTGGTCCGAGAGTATCCAGACGCCATGGAACGGGGACTATCACCACAATATCAATGACCAGATGAACTACTGGCCGGCGGAAACGACGAATCTGGCCGAGTGCCACGAGCCCTTTCTCAAGTTCATTGCCAGTCTGGTAGAGCCTGGTAGGAAGACAGCGCGCATCCAGTACGGTCTCGATGGCTGGGTTGTCCATACCATCTCCAACATATGGGGTTTCACGTCCCCGGGCGAGCATCCATCATGGGGGCAGTTCCCCGCAGCAGGTGCATGGCTCTGCCGGCATCTGTGGGAGCATTACCTCTTCCATGAAGACAGGCGATACCTCGAGTGGGCCTACCCGATACTGCGCGATAGTGCCCGCTTCTTCCTTGAGTTCCTAGTGGAGGAACCCCGTCATGGGTGGTTAGTAACGGCGCCTTCGAACTCGCCTGAGAACGCGTTCCGGACACCCGACGGTCAGACAGCGAGTGTATGCTACGGCCCCACCATGGATATGGAGATCCTGCGAGAGCTATTCGGTACAGTGGCAGCCGCGGGTCGCATACTGGGACGTGACGCTGATCTCGTGTCCAGGCTGGAGACTGCCCGCGGGAGACTGGCGCCTTTGCAGATCGGCCGCCACGGGCAGTTACAGGAATGGATCGAGGATTTCGAGGAGGTGGAGCCTGGACATCGCCACATCTCCCACCTCTACGGACTCTATCCCGGCGCCGAGATCACGCTTCGCGGTACACCGGACCTGGCGAGAGCGGCTCGAGTGACTCTGGAACGGCGCCTAGCCGCAGGTGGAGGGCACACGGGATGGAGCAGAGCATGGATCGTGAACCTGTTCGCGAGGCTGGAGGACGGCGAACAGGCCCATCACCATCTGCGTGCATTGCTTAGCCGGTCCACACTGCCCAATCTGTTCGACAACCATCCGCCATTCCAGATTGACGGGAACTTCGGGGGTACGGCTGGCGTCGCAGAGATGCTGCTGCAGAGCCACGCTGGGGAGATCGCGCTCCTGCCAGCGCTTCCTGCTGCCTGGAGGTCGGGACAGGTCAAGGGCCTTCGAGCGCGAGGTGGTTTCGAGGTGGACATGGCATGGACAGACGGTACCTTGCAGGAGGTCCGGCTCTTGGCTAGTCAGGCAGCGAACCTAGTCCTCAGGTACCGCGACCGAACAGTCCAGTTGACAGCGAAGCCAGGGGATGTGGTTGTGTGGGACGGCTCAGGGGAACGGGCGACCGTACGTTCCCAGAGACAAGGTCGGTAACGTTGAAAAGAGGGTGCATGAGCTCCAGACCGACCTGCAGAAGCCAGTGAGTTGCGGTAAGATGCATGATGGATGAGTGCGGTGGCTGCTAGACGTTCCTCGATCCTTATCGTGGGTCCTTCGGATGCTACCAGGGAGCGCTTCGCAAGGATCGCCGCAGGTCTAGCTGGCGACAACGGTGTCGCCGTGGCGGACAACACGATGCCACCATATGCGGCGGCGCCACAGGCACCTCCGGATACCCTCGTGTATCTCGGAGGCACACCCCTAGAGGAGTTCGTCAGGGCAGCTCGATCGTTGCCAGGTTGGGAATGCCTTCCGATTCTGTTCGCGGCACGCGATCCCCTAACGGGCGACGTCTTGGAGGAGGCGGTCAGGTGCGGTGCGGACGACGTCATTTCTGCTGATGCCGACGACGCCATGATCGCGCACCGGATGAACCTTCTTCTGCGCATGGACGCCATCAACAAGCAACTGCGGACTGCGCGCGATCGCGTCAGGGACATGGTCGGTCAACAGGCGTCATTGCTCAGGGATTCGGAGGAGCAGTTCCAAGCGACGGTACGGAGCTCTGGTCAAGCTGTGGCGGTGGTGGAAGGTGACGGGACCGTGCGGTTCATCTCGCCGAGCATGGAAGCGCTGCTGGGCTGGTCGGACGACGAAGTCAAGGGCTACCACCTCTCCGCTGTATTGCATCCAGCCGACCTACCTCGGCTCACCGATAGCTGGAATACGCTCCTCTCTAAAGAGATGAGCACCATCTCCCTCGAAACGCGCGTCAAGACGAAGCGCGGGGAATGGCGGTGGTTTCGAGTCGTGGCATCCAACCAGATGCGGGTACCGGGGGTTCACGGTATTGTGCTCAACTGCGAGGATATTCAGGAGCGCCGGCGCATCGCGGAGGCTCTGAGAGCCAGCCAGACGCGCTATAGACGCGTGCTCGAAACGACTCAGGAAGGGATCTGGACGACGGATGAGTCCGACCGCACCACCTTCGTCAACGATCGGTTGGCAGCCATGCTCGGTTACGCGCGCCACGAGATGCTGGGCAAGAAGCCCGAAGCGTTCATGCAGGCGGAAGACGTGGAGCCATACCGGCGGAGGATGGAGAAGCGCGTTGCAGGAGCGGTAGAGAACTACGAACACCGATTCGTTCGTAGCGATGGGTCTATCATGTGGGCGCGCATCGCCGCATCGCCGATCTACGACGATGACGGGACCTATGTCGGGTCCTTCGGCATGGTGCAGGACATCACGGAGGAGATACGGAACCGTGACGCCCTGGAAGATGCCGTGGCAAGAGTCACGACCCTGATCGAGAACGCACCCCTTGTAGCCATCCAGGGCTACAGCCGCGACGGAACAGTCGTTCTCTGGAACCAAGCCTGCACCGCCCTCTATGGTTATGAGCGCGATGAGGTGCTGGGCCGCAGACTCCAGGATTTCCTGATTCGTCCAGAGGATAGGGGGCGTTTCGAGGAGACGCTGGAGCGCATCTGGCAGAACGGCGAACCTACGCCCGTCGAGTATTGGGAAGTCACGACTCGATCAGGTGAGACGCGGCACGTGATGTCCACGATGGTGCCAGTGCGAACTTCGGGCGAGACTACCTGCGTTTACTGCATGGATGTGGACATTACGGAGCGAATCCTCACCGAACGGGAGCTGGAGGCTTCGCGGAGAGAACTCGAGGCGCTGAATAGCCGCCTTGGACAGCTTGTCCAGGAGCGTACGGCTGCCATGCGAGAGGCCATCGAGGACCTCGATTCCTTCGCGTTCAGCATCACCCACGATCTGAAGGCGCCGCTCAGGGCGATCAACGGTTTCTCGACGGCCCTGGTCGAGGAAGTCGGCAACCTCTTGGAGGGGACGCCGCGAGACTACCTGAAGTTCATCGTGGAAAACGTGAGCCTGATGAACACGCTCATCGAGGAGCTCCTGGCGTTCTCGCGTTGCGGACGTCAGAGCATCAACTGGCGGCCATTGGAGATGCAAAGCCTCGTCCAAGCAGCGCTTCGAATGCAGGACCAAACCCTGGTGCAACGCGCGGAGGTGGTCATCGAGTCTCTGCCTAAGTGTTACGGCGATCCTGTGCTGATTACGCAGGTGCTCTCGAATCTCCTCAGCAACGCCCTGAAGTACTCACGCACTCGACCGAATCCGCGAGTGGAAGTGTTCAGCCCAGGCATCGCGTCTGGCATGGTGACGTATGCGGTACGTGACAACGGCGTAGGATTCGACCCGGACTACGCCGAGAGGCTGTTCAACGTCTTCCAGCGTTTCCACTCGGCGGAACAGTTCGAAGGCGTGGGCGTTGGTTTGGCAATCGTCAAGAGAATCATCAAGCGGCATGGTGGCGAAGTCAGCGCGCAATCGAAGGTGGACGAGGGAGCGACCTTCACGTTCACGCTCCCGCACGAGCGGCCCGAGTCGCCGCCGACAGAGGCGCTCTCCTACTCAGCCAGTGTCTGAGGAACTCCCCTGGCCTTCACGTCGGTAGAGGTGACAACGCACAGCTGTCCCATCGGCGAACACTGCCCGACCGGGCTCCGCGTGCCGGCATTCCGGCATGACCTCCGAGCATCGTTCTGCGAAGGCACATCCGGATGGCTGGTCAGTCAGGATGGGTGGCTGACCTGGGATCGAAGGGAGTCGTCGAATGCGCGAACCTCTGAGGCTTGGCAGGGATGCCAGCAGACCGCGCGTATAGGGGTGTCGCGGGTTTCTGAATAGCTCGTCTACAGGGGCTTCCTCGACAACGCTCCCGGCGTACATGACGAGCACACGGTCGCAAGTCTCGGCTACGACGCCGAGGTCGTGGGTGATAAGGAGAATCGCCGTACCGGTTTCCCGCCGCAGTTCGGTCATGAGAGCGAGGACCTGTGCTTGGACCGTGACGTCGAGCGCTGTGGTGGGTTCGTCCGCCAGGATGAGGTCGGGCTGACATGCGAAGGCCATGGCGATCATGACGCGCTGGCGCTGGCCGCCGCTAACTTCGTGGGGATAGCGGCGCAGACACTGCTCTGGATCTGGGATACGAACCGAGCGAAGCAAGGAGATGGCCCGCTGTCGCGCCTCGCGGTGGCTGGCACCGGTATGAATGCGGATCGCCTCCATGATCTGCGCGCCAAGGGTCATGGTCGGGTTCAGGCTCGAGAATGGATCCTGGAAGACCATGGCAATCCGCCGACCGCGAATATCGAGAAGCTCCTGTCTGGTCATCTGCAGGATATCAGCACCGTCAAGGCGAACGGAACCCTCGACGACGCATGCCGGAGCATCGGGCAGGAGTCGCAAGATGGACAGAGCGGTTACCGACTTGCCACACCCAGACTCGCCGACAAGGCCAACCATCTCGCCCCGTCGAATCTCGAAGGTGACGTTGCGGACGGCAGGGACAGCGCGAGTGCCGACCCTGAAATGGGTCGCCAGGTTGGCGACCTCGAGTAGCGGTGGGCCTTGGGCCGCTACTGCCTGATGGTTCATGGAACGCTACTGTACCCTACAAGCTGATGGGAGACGCGGCAGAATAGGGACGCGTATAGACGGTGTACCATGCCCGACATAGGTAGTACTTGACATGGCCAGACCGTGTAGGGACAATGGGCGGGTGGAGGAGACACGCCATTCAGACAGTAACGATTGATGCTGGTGCGACTGAGAAAGGGGCAGAAGACCCTGCGGCGAGCACGGTGTCCGAGAGGGTTCTGCCGCCTAAGAATCCTCCTGCGTACTGGGCCGTCTGGGTCGCTATCGTCGTAGCGTTCGCGCCGGTAATCGTGGAGTACGCGCATGAGTGGGCGACCGACGAACGGTACTCTCACGGCTGGCTCATCCTCCCCATCAGTGCCGGCCTGGTCTGGCTGCGTCGGGACCGGCTGAATGGTGTGACCTGGAAAGGGACAGCCCTTGGTGCGTTACTGGTTATTGTGGGAGTGGCTGCACACATGGCGTCGTGGTTCCTGCGATTTCCGCATGTGGGCATGTGGGCGTTCGTGACTGTACTGGCCGGGACCACACTCGCTCTGTACGGGCGGGACGTCTGGAGAACTGTCCGTTTTCCTGTGTTTTTCCTACTGTTTGCAGGTACGTGGCCCAATAGGTTGATCGAGCCCGTCAATCTGAAAATCCAATCGCTCAGCGCGATTGGCGCGGCCCATCTGATGTCCTTCTTAGGATACACCGTACTTCGGGAGGGCAACCGGATCGAAATACCAGGCTATGTGGTGGAGGTGGCGGATACCTGCAGCGGCTACAAGAAGACGGTGGCACTGCTGGCCTTCGCATTCCTTTACGGCTTCATCATGCGTGCCAGTGCGGTGAAGCGTGTGATCCTGTGTCTGTTAGCCATACCTGTCGCTGTACTAGCCAATGTGCTCCGTGTCGCGGGCCTCATCGCTGTCACGTCAGCATGGGGTTCCGCCGGGCTCCATCGTGCTCACGATACTGCGGAGATGGTCGCGCTTGGTTTGGCATTCGTGGTTTTCGTGTGGTTGGGAAAGGTACTGGGATGTCGCCTACCCGAACGGCTCTGATCCTTGTTGTACTGCTTGTGGGTGCGCTCTTTACCTACGGAGGGCCCCGGTTGGATCTGCCCAGGCCACGCGTGCTACCGATAGAGGAGTTTCCGCGCCAGGTGGGTTCCTGGAGAGTCGTGGCGGAGCGGCGACCATCGGACGATGTGCAGAATGCTCTGCCGACGGCGATCATTCTGGACCGGGATTACCGCAGCGAAAGCCGCCGTGTAGTGAGCCTGCTATTGCTGACAGCTCGCGATATGAAGGATATCCACAGTCCTGCCGTCTGTCTGCCAGGATCTGGGTGGGAGACGAAATCCGATGAACTTCTCGCGCTCCACGGTCAGAAGGTCACTGCGCGGCTCATGACTACAAAGGGCCGGACCTATCACGTGTGGTTCTGGTACCCGCCAGTCCCATATCCTGAGCCGCGAAACTCCTTTGTCCGACGCCTCTTCCGCTGGCGCCTGACGGCTCCGGGAACCTACCGTCCTGACGCAATGGCTGACCTGTCCAGCTCGCTGCTTGTACGCGTGGTTGCGCCCGACTCTCCCGGCGCGCGGGAGGATGTCGCGGCTTTCGTGGCTGCCATACAGCAGCCGCTCCGAGAGCTTGTGGCAGCAGGAACGCGGAGGAACTAGTGCCAACCCCAACACGGATGCTACCGAGAAAACGAGGAAGAACCCGATGCCGAAGATTGACCTGAGTCTCGAGAATATCTGGGAACGGCAGGTAGACGAGGAGACCGAGGTCTACCGAGCGTTCGTCGTCTACCGCGACTTGGATCCCCCGGGAAGCGTCGAGCAGGCGTGCAGGAAGGCACTGGGCGAGCGCTTCTCCGCCGAAGCTCTGGCACAATGGGAGCAGTGGGCGGAGGACTGGGCTTGGGAGTTCCGCGCCAACCAGTGGCGCCAGACCGCTGAAGCGGCAGCTGCTAGGGCTCGCGATCTGAGTGAGCGATGGCATCGGGCGAAGGAATTCTACAACCGTGACGAAGAGGAACCAAGAGGGCTCAAGGCGCTCCTTGGGCGTTTCTTTGGGAAAAGCAGGGGTAGATCCGTGCGCCGCAAGGAGAGCGTGCTGCGGCGGTGGGCTCGCGAGCGGGAGCTGAAACGGCATATTGCCGCAAGTGAAGCGGCGGCACTGAAAGCCGAGAGGGGGAAGAAAAGGCCCCCGCTCGCGGAGCGATGGACGCTCTTCATCCAGCGCAAGCGGAGAGAAGCGGAGGAGCAGAAGGACAAGGGCTGGCGCGGACGATTGCGCCGGACCAAGCGACGCCTGCGCGTCATCGTTAGCCGTCATACCGGTCGCTTCGTCCTGATCTTCGGTGTGTTGTGTCTTCTTGTCGGTGCTTTTCTTGGCATGCTGTTCCTCCGTTGGAGACGCTTGGTATTCCAACGCGCCGTAGTCGTGGCCGTCAATCAGGCAAGCATTCGGCGCGATGAGTTTCAGGCGCGTCTCGAGGAAGTAGCGGCGCGGACGGTCCTGCAGGAGATAGTGGAGCGGAACCTGCGGCGTCAGTTCGCCATGGCCAAGAAGGCGTACCCGACGGATAAGGAAGTCGAGGAGCGGTTGGCTGAAGACCGGAAGGACCCGGCGTTCATGAAATCCATCGCTGCTGCAGGCATGACGCTGCAGAAGTATCGGGAAGCCATTAGGGATGAGCTGGCCCAGGCGAAGCTCATGTCCGAAGGCGTTACGGTCACCGAAGAGGAAGTCCGAAAGTACTACGAACGCAATATTGACAGGAAGAATCCCCAAGCACGATTCTTCATGCCGGAGACAATTCAGGTAGCTGTCATTGGGACGCGATCTCGCGAAGCGGCCGAAGCCGCCCTGGGCGATCTGAAGGACGGGGTGCCGTGGGAAGAGGTCGCCCGCACGCACAGCCTGGATGTCAGCGCGTTTTCTGGCGGGTTATTGCCGCCTTTTGCTCGAGGACGGACGATGGCAGCTATGATCCCGGGTATGGAAGCTGCTATTTTCGCCATGGAGCCCGGGCAACGGATCGGACCTGTGAAATACGGCGACGGCTGGTGGATCATCCAATGCCGCGAGAAGGCGCCTGAGAAAACGTTGCCGTTCGAGTTAGTAAAGGTTCGAGCCCGCCTTTGGGCACGTATGGAAAAAGGGATACCGAGAAACGGCCGGCGTGTGGCAAGCGAGTATGCAGCCTTCCAGAAACGCGCAAAGGTCCAGGTATTCGATCCGTTCTTCAGAAGCCTCATGGCCCGCTAAGAAGGAGTGCACGCTGGACTTAGTCCGGTGACCCGGAGGGAGGTGCTGGCCATGTTCATGCTCGCCCGCCGCCATCTGTGCGCCTGCGCGGCCGTGATTATCTGGACGTTCTCCGCGACTCTTGCTGGCGCCAGCAATGCCGCCACTCTGCAACCATCCCGTCTTCAGTGCGAGCTACGCGCCAATCCGGAATCGATTGACACACCGCGGCCACGCCTCTCGTGGGTTGTGACCTCTGCCGTTCGAGGGGACAGGCAGACGGCGTACCGCGTTCTCGTAGCGTCGCGAAAGGGCTTGTTGAATGGCAACCGTGGGGACTTATGGGATACGGGCAAGGTCGCCTCGGACGAAACGCTCCACATCGAGTACAACGGCCGACCACTGCGGTCGCGCATGGAATGCTGGTGGAAAGTTCGAGTCTGGGATCGCAACGGCAAACCATCCGCGTGGAGTGAGCCTGCGCGGTGGGCCATGGGCCTGATGAAGCCGTCCGACTGGCGGGCGCAGTGGATTGGCTGTGCCGTGGACCGCCAGAGTGCAGACGATCTCACCTACCTTCCTGCACCGCTGTTTCGCAGAGAGTTTGTCGTGCGGGAGCCGGTCCGCCGCGCCGTGATCTATGCCAGTGCAGCAGGGCTGTACGAGCTATGGCTGAACGGGCGCAGAGTGGGCCGGGACTACTTCACTCCCGGTTGGACCGAATACCATAGGCGGCTCTACTACCAGGCGTACGACGTAACCAGCATGTTGCGGCCACGCAGCACCAATGCACTTGGGGCTGTGCTTGGCGACGGCTGGTACGGCCTTCATCACCATGGTCGCGGCAGGCTCGCGCTGAAGGCACAGCTCCATATCGAGTACGCCTCTGGCCGGACGGACACCGTCGTCACTGACCGCCGCTGGAAGACAACCGATCGTAGTCCGATACGAATGTCGGACATCTACAACGGTGAGACCTATGATGCACGCCTTGCGATGGCTGGTTGGAGCAATGCCGGTTTTCATGACGCCTCTTGGAGACCGGTGGTGGTGCACTTCGCCGGCCAGACGGGCACGGTATGGAAGGACGTGACCGAGATTGTTCGCGCAGCGGTCAAGGACAATCGTCTGACGATCACAGCCAGTAACGAGATCTTCGGTGACCCAATCTACGGTGTCGTGAAGACGCTCCACGTTCGATTCCGCACGGGCTTGCGGGTCCAGGAGAGGCGTGTATCGGAGGGGGCGACGCTGACATTGGGTGGTGGGAACGCACCCCTCGCGATTCTGAAGGCCGAATACGGGGCCGATACCTCGGAGGCCGACGTGGGCGGCGCTGTTCTGCAGGCGCATCCGGGGTCACCGGTGCGCAAGACAGGTGTTCTGCGACCCGTGCGGGTTACCGAGCCACGCGCCGGCACGTTCGTCTTCGATATGGGGCAGAACTTCTCGGGATGGGTACGCCTGAAGGTACATGGACCGCGTGGAACCGCGGTGACACTGCGCTTTGCCGAGATGCTCAACCCGGATGGAACGATCTATACGGCGAATCTGCGGAACGCGAAATGCACGGATCGTTACATTCTGTCTGGGCAGAGCACGGAGAGCTGGGAGCCGCGTTTCACATTCCACGGTTTCCGATACGTGGAGGTAACCGGGTACCCGGGTCGCCCTCGAGCCGACGCCGTGACGGGTGTCGTCGTCCACTCCGATTGCGGAATCACAGGCGAATGGCGATGCTCGGATCCGCTCTTGAACCGGCTCTATCAGAATATCGTCTGGGGGCAGAGGTCCAACTATCTGGAAGTACCCACCGACTGTCCTCAACGGGATGAGCGCATGGGCTGGAGCGGGGATGCCCAAGTGTTTGTGGGTACAGGTGCCTACTGCATGCATGTTGCACCCTTCTTCGCAGCGTGGATGCGAACGTTCAACGACTCGCAGAGTCCCGAAGGTGCCTATCCCAACGTTGCGCCTCGCTTCTGGGGAGTATCGCCAGCCTGGGGCGATGCCGGCCTCATCTGCCCTTGGACCGTCTACACCATGTACGGCGACCGTCGGATTCTGAGCGACCACTATGCCGGCATGCGGAAATGGGTGGAGTATCTCCGCGAGCGGAGCAAGGACTATCTCCGGCCTGCTGAAGGTTACGGGGATTGGTTGAACGTCGCTGATCCTACGCCGAAAGAGGTCATTTCGACGGCTTTCTTCGCTCATGCAGCAGACCTGCTCAGCCGAATGGCGGCGGTTCTCGGGAAAACCGAGGATCAGACACGGTATCGTACTCTGTACCGAAACATCTGCTCAGCATTCACGCGGGCGTTCGTTTCTGACGGCTCGGATGGCGAGAAGATCGGCACTATACGTGGAAACTCCCAGACGGGTTATCTTCTCGCGTTGGAGTTCGACCTGCTTCCTGGGCACTTGAGAAAAGTTGCGTTCGAGCGGCTAGTCGAGAATCTGCAGGCGCATGACTTTCATCTGACGGTGGGGTTCGTCGGCGTGGATCATCTCCTGCCGGTTCTCTCCCGGTATGGCCGGGACGATCTAGCATGGCGGTTACTGACGAACAAGACGTACCCATCGTGGCTCTACTCGGTCACGCAGGGGGCCACGACCATATGGGAGCGATGGGACGGCTGGCGCCACGACAGGGGTTTCCAAGATCCTGGAATGAACTCGTTCAATCACTATGCTTTCGGCGCATGCGGCAAGTGGATGTTCTCCAGGGCTGCTGGGATCTCTACCGAGGAGCCAGGTTGGAAACGAATTGTCGTGCATCCGGTACCTGGCGACAAGTTATCGTGGCTGAAGGCGCGGTACGATTCCGTAAGGGGTCCGGTCGTCTCGGAATGGCGGCGTTCTGGCCAACGTTTGACCCTCAGTGTGACCATACCTTCCAACTGCATCGCCCGTGTTTTCATCCCTACGAGATCGGCTGAGAACGTACGAGAAAGTGGCAAGCCTGTAAAGGGTATTGGCGGCATCCGACTCCTAGGCATGGCCCAGGGCTGCGCGGTTTACGAAGTCGGAGGAGGTTCGTATACCTTCGAGACAACGGCGCCCTAGCGGCACGGATGGAGCGTCCACCGGATCAACGCAGCTCCTTACCCTCCTCTAGCGCACGGAGCACGATAGGCACGACGTCCTCCGCCGTAACGCGGGACATGCAGACGGCTCCACCGCTCTGGCATACGGCAGGCTTGTTGATCTCCGCTCTCGCGTGGTAACGTCGGCAGCGCTCCGTGCAATACCTGCGGGCGTCCACCACGTACCTGGCGTAGCCATAGGGGCCGACGCGAGCAGGATTGCTGCGTCCGTAGACCGTCACTGGCGGGGTTGCAACGGCAGCCGCGATATGGGCGGAACCGCTGTCGCCGCTTACGTGCACCCGAGCCACACGGATGATCGCCGCGAGCTCTCGGACGCTCGTCTGGCCTACGGCATTGTAGACGCTGCCTGATGTCTGAGCTGCGACGGCTTCGGACCGTTCCCGATCGCCAGGGGCACCCACGAGCACCCATGGAAGGCTGGTGGCTCGTGTGACAGCCGTGATGATCCCTGCCATCGTCTCCGGTGTCATCCCCTTGTGTCCGCCTCCACCGCCGGCAGTTGGGTTCATCACGAGAAACTCGGTCGAAGGGTTCAACCCGAGGGCGCGCAGTTTGATCATGGCGGCCTCCTGGTCCTGGAGGCGGATACCAAGGGGGAACCGAACTTTGGAGGGCTCCGCGCCGAGATAGCGAGCGACATCGAGAAGCTGATCCACAATGTGCAGACTCTCCGGCCGCCGGGGGATGCGGCGTTCGAGAAAGGGTGCCAGTTCGCGGAGCCAGTTGTAGCCGATGCGCATCTTGGCACCCGAGACCAGTGCCACAATGGCGCTCTTGGTAAGCCCCTGAAGGTCAATGGCTAGATCGTATTGTCGTTCGCGCAGGCACCTCCGTAAGGCCAGGAACTGCCGTAATGGCTCGCCCCAGAGCCGACCCGCGCGGTGCTGCTTCGGGGCAACGTGAACCTGCGATAGGACGGGACTACCCTCCAGGAGCGGAGCAGCCATGGGCTCTGCCACCCAGTCTATCTCGAGGTGGGGGTACCGCTCACGAAGCGCCGCCGCCACGGGCAGGGCATGGACGATATCGCCCAGGGCGCTAAGCTTCACGATGAGAATGCGACGAGCAGATGACAGATCAGGAACGAATGGCATGGCAGTTCGAAAAGCGAGCGCTCGGGCAGAGAAAAGGATTCACACTATTTGCCGGCTACACCTTGACATTGGGGATTCCGTGCCGTACTATGAAGCATATCTAGTGGCAGTGGACGGCTAGTTCTCAGGGCAGGAGGGAGTATACCCTCCGCAAGAAGCTACCGGCTCCCAGTCGAGCGGGTGCAAGTATCCCTTCCTTCTAGGAGGTTCCCTATGAGAACCGCCGTTCGATCCAGCATCGCAGTGCTGGTGATGCTGTTCGTCGCCTTTCCTGTCTACGCAGGACTGGACGACTCCTGGGACTGGCCTGACGATCCCGCCACAGGCAAACCACGGCGGGAGATCCGCATCAAGTACGACTTCCCCGCAGACGCCAAGCTCGGCGACAAACCCTTGAAAGACGTCATGGACGAAGCCGTAGCCAACTGGAACAGTGTCAAGGATGACACGGGCTGGTCCTTCAAGGTTGTCGGCGCCTCGGAGGAGGCCGATGTGACCATCCAGACAGACGATGGGCTCAACCGCGACGGTGGAGCAGCAACGAGCTTCCGTACCGACAAGGACGGAAGAGTAGTACCGGGTTCTGCCAAGATCCGATTCGACCCCAGTCCTCCCAAGTACGACTGGGACAAGGCTGGCAAGAATAAGGACGACACGAAGAACCCCGTGAGCTGTGCCAAGCACGAACTCTCGCACCTGCTGCGGTTGGACCACCAAGGCGGCACGAGAAGCATCAGCAAGAAGCTCAAGGATCCCCAAGGAGCCGATACGAAAGACGACGATGTCACGACGGTCTCGGCCGACGACAAGACCGAGGCGAAGAAGACCTCGACCCTGGCCATCAGCAAGGCCGAGGAGCAACAACCTACGGGCCACGATATGGATCTACGGGTGCCGTCGCTGGCTGGGGAGATGCCAGCCTATCCGACGGTGCCAGAAATCATTCTATGGGCCCCGAATGGAGCGTTTCTGTCCCCTGTGCTCGTAGGACTGCAGCGGCGCAACTTCAACTCCCTGCCAGACCCGTTTCTCACAGAGTCGGGGCTTCCCGGGCGCCTCATCAAAGGCGCGGATATTTGGTTGGAGCCCTTGACACCGATGGCGCCGCAGATGAATGCCGGCACCCAGTGCATCCTGACCATTCCCTATGAGGACGGACTTCCCGGATACGACCATCTCATGGAGGGCGGCGATCCTGATTACGGGCCGGTGGAGGAGTATGGGTTGCACCCCGTTCTCTACGACGCACGCATCGGCCGCTGGCTCGACGTGGACCTGTCTCTGGTAGGTGGGGGATTCGGTGTGGATGCCGGGACAAACACGGCGACGATCATCGTACCCGTCGAGATCCTCTCCCTCGACCTGAGCGGTGGCACGACGCCCGCTCGGCTCACTGTCGGTCTTGCAGCAGGCTACACGCCGTTTGGCGATGCCATGCGAATCCTGCCAGATCCCCTGCGAGGCGGAAGCTGGGGAAGAGTCATCATCACAACCGCCTTACCGGCACCTCCTGGTGGACGAGACATTACCGTCGAATGCTCCGACCCCATCGTTTCGCCCCCAGGCGCGGTCTGGATACCCGAAGGCGAGACGAGAGCGGAGGCGTGGTTCTGGGCAGGTCTTCCTCCGAGCCCGATACGTCCGCTCATGACGGCCTCTGATCCTCCCTACTTCGTGGAGAGCTTTTTCGACGTGTTCGTGGATGTTCAGATCGAGCCTGTGTCAACTAGCGGACCCATTGGCGGCACGGCTCTGCTACAGGCCACTCTGAGGAGCTTCGGCGATGGCTCGGTCATTCCCGGCCAACCGATGTATTTCGTAGTGGACGGGCAGTACGCTGGCATGGCATTCACAGATCCCGACGGCGTGGCGAGGCTCGAAGTGCCCATTCCCGAGGGTTACGGTGCTGGGCTGCGCTGGTGGCGTGCGTTCTTCTTCGGCGTCATGCCGCGTTTCGGTCCAGACGAGTCATGGGGTGAGCTGTACGTTGAGCAGGCTCCGACTGGCCTAAGCACCATTGACCGAACGGGAACCATCACCGAGCCGATCACGCTGCGGGCATATCTGCGACGTCTTACCGACGGAACGTGGCTGCCTGGGCGAAACGTGGACTTCGCTGTAGAGGGCACGTACGTCGGGACGGGCATGACGAACGCTTCGGGGCGTGCCGACCTGAATTGGATCATTATTGACGGTCCGCCATCCAGGCCCATTCAGGCTGATTTCTTGGGTGACGCCGGGCATACGGCGTCGTCAGGGACGGCCACGCTCACCGCGCTGTCCTGGACAACTAGGATGGCCACCTTCGACCGGACCCAGCGGATCACGCTTCGGACCGAGCTCAAGTGCCGCCTGCTAAGGAGCGACAACGTCCCGCTGTATAACAAGACCATCAACTTCTATATTGACGGGACGTACATCATCACCAGACCTACGGACGTTCAGGGGTACGCGAAATACCCGTACTACGACGTGCCCGACGGTGCGGGAGCGGGTACTCGGACCATCCTTTCCGAATGGCCCGGAAACGGCGGGTACGCAGCCATCAGCAAGACGGCCACGCTGACCGTTCTGAAGGCCCTTCCATACATTTGGGTGGCTCCTAAATCCGCTCCGGCCGGAGGTGGGGGTGTGATCAAGTTGTACGCCTACTTCCGCCGTTTGTACGACTACCAGAAGCAGGAAAACAAGCCTGTCACGTTCCTGGTAGATGGGACATGGGTGGCGGACGTCTATACGGGCAGCGGTGCCGTGGATCCTGGCGTTGCTCGCCATCTATTCAGCACCGCGGGCCTGGGCGTCGGCACGCATACGATCCGCTGCGAGTTCGCTGGCGATCCCTGGGTCGAAGCCGGCTACGGCGAAGGTACGCTGACTATCTACTGACGCGGTAGTAGAGCCGCGTCCCATTGGTGCGAGGGGCGGTCCTTCGCGGATCGCCCCCTCCCCGACCCTCCCCGCAAGCGGGGAGGGTGATGCAGCAGATGTCGCCTGCCCATAGCGCCCTCGCCCCGCTTGCGGGGAGATAAGCCATGGGAGCGACCGACGCTCGACCCCCCCTCGCCCCGCTTGCGGGGAGAGGGCTAGGGTGAGGGGCCGCATATGGACCAC
>JBBIPC010000006.1:0-193091 GCA_037443035.1 Chthonomonadales bacterium | reverse complement strand
ATACTCCAACTCCCCTCACGAGCTCTACACCCCCAGTTATACATCTCTACAACCCCACCCCCGGCCGCCCCCGCCCCCGCCCCGGGCCGCCCCCCCCCCCCCCCCCCCCACTTCCGATGCCCACGGATCCTTCAGCCGGTGACCCAGTTCCGCGAAGACAGGAGCGAGCTCCATAGGCCCGTACCAAAGCGACCGACCGCAACAGCCAGATGACTCAGGGAATGCCCATGCGCCGCTAAAGACACCTCCACCCGAACCTGGATCCACCGACGTCCTATGTAGGAAGAGCGTGAGTATGTTCCGTACATCCGTCCGCCAGTTGGGAAACTGCCCTGGATGGGCCATGAGATACCGTGCGACGAACTCGGTGACATTCTCTGCTTGGACGGGGTCATTCCAGTCCCAGTAATTCCTCCCCCAGGTGTCGTCCAGCGTCCAGCGTGGAAGCAGAACATCGCGCAGAAACCGGCGGGCTGCATCTCGTGCACGCAGGACTTCGCCATTCTGGCCCGTATAGCCCAGGCGAATAACCTCGTCGAGGAACTCGAGGATGAAGACTACACCACCCGTCTGGAGATCCTCCCACGGCACGTCTTCCGGGTTGGCGTAACGCGGCCACGGAGATAGGTGGGGGTCCGTGCGTCGCTTCGCGGCAAAGAGATCGGCCCAGTGCTTCGCCAATTCCCACCACTCTGCCTGGCCGACAAGCTGATAGGCTCGCACAAGTCCAATCCCTACCTCAGCGACGATGTCCAGTTGGATCATCCCGTGCGGGTCCGCCTGGCCGTAGGGTTTGCCTTTGGTCGGCACGCTAATGAGGATGCGCGGCCAAGGATGTCTATCATCGGTCAGGCAATACCGTCGTAGGGCCTCTACAGTCAGCCAGATGTGCGATACTGCGGCGGGGTCCCCCGTGTATCGGTAGTAGTCCACCAGACCGGACAGAACGTAAGCCGTCCTCTGGCCGAGATCGCCGTTGTCCCAGTTGCTGAGCGCGGGGATGGTGATGTTGCCCTGCGAATCCACGCGCCATGTGCCGTTGAAGACGTAGTGAGGGGCTGGCAATGGCGTTGTCGTCCACGGGTACCGCTTGAGGGTCTCCGCAGCTATGCGCAAGCGCCAGTCCACCTGGCCATTCTGTCCCGTGTACCAGGGAGCGATGACGCCCTGTGCGTCGAGTCGAGCATCATGGGCGTAGTACCGCGTCGCCGCGGGCGCGTGCACTAGCGGCTTGGAGGAAACGTTCACTATCCCAGCGCCCGCCGCTACGAGGCACAAGAACATTGGTCTCGCGAAGAAAGTCAGGCGGGTCCTGTACATCGCACTCCCGTTGAAGGAACCGGCCTTCCATCTGGAAGGCCGGGATCTCGTCCTAGCGTCCAGAGACTGACCTACTTGATCTCGACGGTAGCGCCTTCGGCCTCGAACTTCGCCTTGATCTGCTCCGCCTCCTCCTTCGGGATGCCCTGCTTGATGGGCTGGGGAGCGCTCTCGACCAGTTCCTTTGCCTCCTTCAGGCCCAGAGACGTGACCTCGCGGAGCACCTTGATGACCTGGATCTTCTTGTCACCAACGTTGGTGAGGATGGCGTCGAAGGTGGTCTTCTCCTCGACCGGAGCAGCCGCTTCTGCAGGAGCCGCTGGGCCAGCCGCTGCGGCAACAGCAACCGGAGCCGCGGAAACTCCCCACTTCTCCTGGATAGCCTTGGTAAGCTCGACTAGCTCGAGGACCGATAGCTCCTCCAGCTTGGCGATGATATCGTTGATGTCTGCCATTCTCTCGTGTCCTTTCTCTCCTAAGCGGCAGGTTGGCCCTGAAGCTTGTCGACTTGGGCCTGTAGGGTGCGCACAAACTCACTGAGGACACCGCTCAGTGTGCCCACGAAGTTGCTGAGCGGAGCCTGAATCGTACCGACGGCCTGGCCGAGGATAACCGTCCGTGGCGGCAGTTTCGATAGTGCTACAACCTGGTCTCCGTCCAGGACACGACCATCTACGTATCCCGCCTTGACGGTTACGTCCGGCTTGCGCAGGTCCCGAAACGAATCCAGCAGTACCTTCGCCGCCGGAACCGGATCATTACGACACACAGCGATGGCCGTAGGACCTTGGAGGTATGCCTCGAGTCCAGGTGGCACTTCGCCGAACGCTCGAACGAGCAGTGTGTTCTTGGTGACGTGGTATTCAGCCCCGACTTCGCGCAGTTTCCTGCGGAGGGACGTGATCTCAGCCACCGTCAGCCCGCGGTAGTTGGTCAGCAGCACGCCCTTGGAATGGCCAAGCGCTTCCCGCAGCTCCGCGACGACGGCCACTTTCTTCGGACGCGGGCCTTTCACTGGCATAGCCTGTTTCACCCCCTTCTGAGTTGGTCTGACGACATGGGGCGCAGCCGGCAGAGATTCGAGGGGGTGTGAAGGCAGACGCGGACGCACCCAGCACTGGGCGTTCTATCGCTCCTCCCTCGGCGGGCGGCCATCTACGGCCCTTAGGTCACAGAGACACCCGCGGTCTTCGGCAGGTCGCTCCATGTCGGAGCATGACGACCGGGATTATACCGCAACAGGTGCGGTGTGCGTCTACGGTTCTGTGCCCTCCTCGGCGCGCACCGCATCGGCCAGTCCAGCCTGTTCCAGCATTGCGGTGATGTCGGACCGATTCATGCTCTTGTACGGAGCCTCAGGAGCATCCGCCAACGCCCAGAGAGTGTGCGCTGCCACGCAGGCCGCGCGGCAGAGCCCTGGCAAGGACACTTTCTCGAACGTATCCCCGGACGAATGGTAGTATTGCCCACCACCTCCATCGGGCAGACGCCCGGCGAGACAGACGATGGGCACGCCGGCCAGCAGAAACGGCTGGTGGTCCGAATGTAAGCTCGGCTGCGTGCTGATCTCTGACCGCATGCCTAGCGGCGCCAAGTCCCTTGCCAGCGACATGAGGAGGGGATGGTCGCCATTGCGGCCCGGCACCCAGTATCCTTGCGGATCGCCGGTCATGTCAAAGTTCATGACGGCCACGATCCGCTCCAGCTCGTCCTGCCGTTCAGCAACGTAATGCTTCGAGCCGCGCAAGCCTGTCTCTTCAGCTGCCCAGAGGACGAATCGGAGCGTGCGCCGCGGCGTTTTCCCGCAAGCTGCCAATGCGGCAGCCGCTTGTACCAGTATGGCGCAGCCGAGGCCGTTGTCCGTTGCCCCCTGAGACACATCCCACGAGTCCAGGTGCGCACCAGCGAGCACGAACTCGTCCCTCAGTTCGGCACCCGGAAGATCAGCAAGAACATTCCTCGCCACACCCACCGACAGGGAGTTGTGCATCTCGATGTGCACGATCGGCCGAAGACCATCCGCCAGCAGACGCCGTAGGCGCGAGACATCCTCATGAGCCAGACCGATGCTAGGAATCGGCGACCCGGATGGGTGGCAGACACCCGTCCGAGGCAGATAGCCAGGAGCGGAGCCACCCAACAGCAAGCCAGCAGCCCCATGGGCCGCAGCCCAGGCTAGTTTCTCTGTGCGATGCGGTGTGCGCTTTCCTTGGGGCGCGCCTTCGTCGCACAGTACCGCGGCACCTTGCACGAGATTCCCCAGGCGATCGTAATCTTCCGGCATGCCATAGCCACCATCTATGACCGGCGCCGTGACATTGCACTCCGCCGGTGAGAACCCGTGAGCCAGGGCCGTCAGCCGCCAGCCGTACGAACCTGTAATGTGCGCGTCCAGTGGTCCCCGCTGCCATACCGGCACCTCGAAGGAATCGAAGCGGACGCGCTCCAGACCTAGGCGGCGGAGTGTATCAGCTGCCAACTCCTCGGCCCGCCGACCACTTTCCGTGCCGCTGACCCGACCGCCGATGGTATCGCAGAGCGTCCGTAGCCATTCCCAGGCCATCGGCCTGCCTAGGCATTCCGTCAGGAGCTTGTCCGCAACGTCACGCGGGACGACGGGAGGTTTCCGTACGCCCGGCTCAGCGGCCACTGATGATCCCCCTCATCACGGTCCTGCATCCGGTTCCATCTGCATTGGCCACAACGAGTCTGATGCGATTCTTGCTTCCTACGATGAATGCAAGGCGCCGACCGGCAGGACTGAAAGATGGCGATATCGCGAACTCGTCAGGACCGATCGTGGCGACAGCCCTCTGATCGCTGCCATCGAGCCGCATGGCGACCAGATGCGCATGAAAAGTCCGCCTTCCCGTCCACTTGAGACCGACAACCAATCGTCGGCTGTTGGGGTCGATGACCACAGGGAAGGTGTCCGGCCGTTCCTTGTTCCGGTGAGTACATATCCGACCCATTGGGAGTGGCAGCGGCAGCCTCTGGCCCGATCGCTCCTTCAGGGACATGGAATAGAGCGTGAACGGAGCTAGATCGGAAGCCTTGCAGGTTCGCGCCCACGTCAGACGAGCTCCATCCGTTGACAAGCGCATACCTATTACATCGCCCGTGGTCGTGAGCCTAGTGGCTTCGGCCCCCTCGATGATCCACAGATCATTGCCGACGTTTACGATGATGTTGTCCGTATTCGGAACCCAAGCGCATCCAGCATTGTCTTCGAGCACTGAGCCTGGCAGCTGCGCCTCCCATGTCAGGTAACCATCGGGAACGGTCAGGCTGACCGCACGGTCTGGATCGGACCGGAATGCCAGCAGACGGGCGCTATCCTCCCGCCAAACGAGCGGGCCATGCGCGTCCTTCAGTAGCTCTTGCGTGGATCCTGCCTCGACATCGTACAGACAGACTGTCGGCCGAGAGTGTGCACTGTGCCGAGCAAAGGCAATGAAGCGTCCGTCTGGTGACCACGCGGGAACGCCTGCATCGCTGCTTCCAGGTAATGTGCGAAACGCGCCGGTCGTGACATTGACTACGCGTAGTACAGTGGTCTGGCTATCTCTGGGCCACTGCACGACAACCCGTGAGCCATCGGGCGACCAGTCGAGAATCGTCTCGCCACAACCCATGACAGCCAGAAGGGCCACAACAACCAGTGCTTGCAGGACACGCCATGACATGCTCCCACCTCCATCCTGGTACGGGCGGCGACTGTACTCCACGTTACGACCGTCCATAGAGTACATCTCTTCGAGACTAGTGTACGGTGTGCGCACGGTCGGTTCCTTCAGCCCCCGCAGGATTCTGCAGCCTCATGGCGGAACTACCAGAGCATCGGCACGTCCTGAACAACAGCACCCCCTTGGAGGTCCCAATGGGAGCATCTTGCCGTTTCCTGCCATGCGCGGTTCTCGGTGGGTTACTGATCGCTTGGCAAGCTGCACGAGCTGACGACCCGCTGGAAGGCTTGGCTAAGCCCCACCGCGGTCGGAGCATGCGCGCAACCTCTACGTTCCGCCTCGGCGGCAACGGCAAGTACGATCCGGCAGCCGAGCCGCTGGGCGATAGGACCGAGCGAAGCAACTACGACAACTTCCGCGTGGCACCTGGACAGACGCACGTCTGTATGGATGTTCGCGGTCCCGGGATGATCACACACATGTGGTTCACCTTCCTGGGCCCCGAGCCGCAGGGATGGGCGCCGCAGGGCTCGGCCAGTCACCAGGATATGCTGCTGCGCATCTACTGGGATGGCAACCCGCGACCAGGGGTGGAAGCACCTCTCGGCGACTTCTTCGCGAATTGCTTTGGTAAGAGGAGCGAGGTGATCAGTCTGCCGGTGATCGTCGAAGACGGTGACTCCTACAACTGCTTCTGGCGCATGCCCTTCCGCAAGTCGGCTCGAGTCGAGATCGTGAATCAGGGGGACAAGCCCATCAACCTGCTGTACTACAACATCGACTGGGTGAAGCTCAAGAGCCTCCCCAAAGACACTCCCTACTTCTACGCGCAGTATCGCCAGGAGTACCCCGTTCAGGCCGGCAAGGACTACGTGATTCTGGAGACCGAAGGCAAAGGACACTACGTGGGCACTGTTCTTGCTGTCCGCACCCGTAGCCCAAGCTGGTTTGGCGAGGGAGACGAGAAGATCTACATAGACGGCGAGGAGAAACCGTCTATCTGGGGCACGGGTACGGAGGATTACTTCCTCTCCGCGTGGGGACTCAAACGGACCAGCACTCCCTACTTCGGCGTACCCTATTTCGACCAGTGGGGCATTGTCGGCGGCCATACGAGCGCTTACCGCTGGCACATCAACGATCCTATCGTGTTCGAGAAGAGCATCAAGGTGACTCTCGAACACTGGGGCTGGATCTCCCCCGACGAGAACCCCGACCGGCGCAGCATGAGCTGGAACGAGCGTGAGGATGATTACTCCAGCGTTGCCTTCTGGTACCAGACAGGTACTCCTACGTTCCAGGCACGTGCTCCCGAAGGTAAGGCGCGGCGACTCCCGAGCCTGGAGCGCGTCGTGGTCTACGCCAGAGATTTTCTGGAGCCGAAATCCCGGGGAGAAGGGCCGGCGAGTACGCAGCAGTTACCCTTCTACGAAGGCCCGCAGGTCCTCTACCGCCCGGAGGCCTCCGAGAACGCGTGGATGGAGTTCCCCTTGGAGGTGAAGGAGAAAGAGCCCCTTCGTCTGTTACTGAACCTCACCAAGTCCTACGATTTCGGCATCTATCAGGCCTATCTCGATGGCGTGAGGATTGGCGAACCCATGGATCTCTACGCCGCAGAGACGACAAGCCAGGAGTATCATCTTCTCGACTTCTGGCCCGAGCCTGGCTCGTATACCTTGCGTCTAGTCTGCATCGGCAAGAACCCTGCCTCCAGCGGTCATTACCTTGGGATCGAGTCCATCAGGTTGCGCGAGCGACGGCCTCGGGTGAAGCAGTACGCGCACGAGAAGGATCGGGACTGGCGTAAGGAACCCATCTTGCACCGGTAGCGTGCAGCAGGCCCCCACTGCATCCCGCAGCGATCAGCTGCATCGCGGACAGTAACCAGGCATTTAGTGGAACTAAGCATCTGGCTATTCCGTCTATGAGTTGTTAGCCTCGCTAATCACATCGCCTCGTCGTGTAGGCTAACCCGCAAGCGCACCGCGGCATGCCGTGCGCCTGAACTGCCCATCCGCTAGACCAACACACAACTAGGAGACAAAGACGATGAAGTCACAACGACGCGTTTTGCTCGCGGGTCTTCACCTACTAGCCTTGGCGTCGCTCCCCGGCTTGGTGCACGCACAGGCCAATCCGGCCATTCCCTTCTACGGCTACGGGGCCATCGTCGCCAACCCCGCATACCCGATCGTGGGCCAGAACACCGTGATAACGATCACGGTAAGCAATACCGGCACATCGCCTGCCACCAACGTCCAGGTCAAGGCATCCTTCAACGACTGGGGCGTTACGTTCATGGGCTGGCAGGAGATTGGCACTGCGACGATCCCCGCAATCCCGGCGGGGGGAACGGCCACTGCTACTTTCAATTACACGTTCCAGAACCGCGCGCACACCTGCTTGGAGGCACTCATCGTCGGCGCCGACGAGAACTCCGACCCCAACGACGATCGCGGCCAGATCAACCTGGAGGTGATCAACGCAGGCGAGACCTTCAGCTATGGCGTACCTGTCGTGAACAACGGCAATGCGCCCCTAGACATCCTGGTCGTCGGCCATTGCAGAGATGCCGGTGGCGTCCCTGGCCAGGGAGATGGCTGTCCTCGCATCGAGGAGGTCGTTCACCTCGAGCCCGGTGAAGGCGTCATCATACCCATAGAGATGGACCTGCGCGGGATGGCTGATGGTTCCGTTCGGGAGTTCCAAGTGGACGCTTTCGACCTCGCTAATCCGGGAAGTGTCTATGGCCACGAGCACGTCTTGCTGAGAATCGTCAAGACATCGGCTAGAGGGCTCAAGCGAACCGCGTACAGCGATCTGCAGGGTCTTGTGCCAGCAATACCGGATCGCCGGGTCGCAAAGCAGTTCCGCGAAGCTCTGGAGCACCTCGACAAGGCTCTGAAGCCGAGGCTTTGGCGCGACGACAACCACGTACGCCGCGAAGGAGGCGAGGAGGTTTTCGAGCGCGAGGGCTTCTTCGATAGGCGCGCGAGCCAGCTCCTTCCGGCGCTCCCGGCTGGCGTGCGGGAACAGGTCGCCGCAATCCTGAACGAGTTGGTAGATTGCGACCGCATCCTAGCCGACACCGCCCGCGGTGAAGCACCGGCCAGGTGGCTGCCGGCTGTGCAGCGGCTCATGGATGCTGCTGACGCCGCTCGTCTGGCGGGCGATTACCCGAAGGCCATCCACCTCTACAAGAAGGCTTGGCAGGCGGCAACCCGCTAGACAGCAACACACCAACCAGCGGGTCTGTGGGCGTCGCTCCCCTTGCGACGCCCACACCTGTAACTGTGGCTAGAGTACCACCTCTGTGCCCAAGCCCAGTTCCAGAGCAGCTTCTAGAGCCGCTGAAGCCGCTGCCAGATCTTGTGCCGCGACTCCGACCGACTTGTACAGTGTAATCTCCTCTTCGAAGGTTCGCCCTGGTTTCCGCCCCAACAGAATCTCTCCGATCTCCGCATGGACGTGCTCTGCGGAGATGAGACCTCGTCGTAAGGGCACGAGAATATCGCCTGCTTCCTGTAGGGCGCTCGGCAGGTGGTCCACAACGAGAAGGGAGCGCGCCACAGTCGAGGATGGAATCTCCTGAACATGAGGCTTGTAGGAACCGATGGCGTTGATGTGCATGCCCGGCCGGATGTCGCTATCTGCGAAAACGGGATGCTGCGACACGGTGGCCGTACACACAATGTCCGCGCCCTGAAGCGCGGCGCTTGCTGTAGGCGCAACATCGACCACAATGCTGAGGCGCTGGCCCATCTCACGAGCGAAACGGTCTGCCGCGTCCCTGTCGGGGTCGTAGACTCTCGCTGCGTCGAGCTGACGGACACACGAGACTGCCTCGAGCTGAGTCCGTGCCTGCCGGCCGGCACCGAAGATGGCAACGCACCCGGCCTCGCGGCGGGCAAGTGCGTCAGTGGCCACGCCAGATGCCGCACCTGTGCGTATGGCGGTGAGTACCGCCCCGTCCATCACCGCCAGCGGTGTACCGGTTCCAGCGTCCAGCAATAGCACCAGTGCTTGGATCCTGGGAAGCTGTTTCTCCGGGTTGCCATCGAAGAGGGTTATGACCTTCACCGCCATCCGTTCTCGAGACGGAGAGCACGCCGACATGACCAGGGCCACACCGGAACGATCCGGAATGTCCATGTGCGTGCGCGGCGGGATCGCACATTCGCCTGCCGACAGCTCCGCCATGGCACTCCGCAGAACTGCAATGGCTCTGGACATTGGCAAGGCTTTGGCGACGTCGTCGCCAGACAGGAAAAGCACCATGGCAGCTTGGCTCATGGGTCTCGATCTGCCTGCATCACCGCCGCGGTCTCATGGCCAGTGCCGAGGGTGTCATTGCGATTCCGCCTCGAGACGTGACGCGCAGCTCTTCTGGCAGCATCTTTCCTACTGACAGCACTGCGTCAATCGTCTCGTCCAGTGGCACAGGGTTATGGTATCCCCCAAGGATCAGATCAGCCACCACGAACGCCGAAGAGGCACCCACAGCGTTGCGTGTGTGACAGGGTATCTCGACGACGCCCTGAACGAGGTCGCACACCGAGCCCATCGTATTCTGCAGAGATACCGCAGCGGCATCGCAGACCTGCGTCGGACACCCACCAGCGAACTCGACCACCGCCGCTGCCGCCATGGCGCTGGCTGCACCGATCTCTACCTGGCATCCCGCTACTTCGGCCGCGAAAGTTGCGCGCTCTGCAACGAAGACACCGACTAGACCCGCTGCCGTGAGGCAACGCGCGATCGTATCTCCCGACGCGGACATCTCCTCTGCAAGCGTCACCAGTACTCCCGGCAGTACCCCTGCTGAACCGGCCGTGGGCGCAGCGCAGACGACACCCATGCTACAGTTGGTATGCATGGCCGCCAGCGCTCGGCAGGCCGCTCGCGTATGGAGACCACCGATTGCGACGCGGCCACTGGCCTCGGCTTCCGCAACCCGCGAAGCGGTACGATCCAGAAGGAGCATGGGCTCGCCATCCGCCTTCAGACCATCGGCGACCGATTGCTGCATCACGTCGAAGCGATGCAGTATCTCACGGCGGACTTCTTCTTCCTCGCACTGCAACAGCTCCGCCTCGTAGGAGATCCCCGCAGCGCCCGCGGATATCTGCCTGGACGTTGCATATGCCAGCATCTCTGCCGCCGAGTCGAACAACTGCCGACCACGTACGGGATGGGTCTCGGGGCCTCGAATTCGGGACGGGTTGCCGTTCACGCTCAGCACCTCGAACATGCCTCCGCCAATGGAACGGGCACACAACTCGACTTCGCGCCCACCAGCATCAACGAGGCGTAGCCGAACCGCGTTGGGGTGATCGTCGTCGAGTCGCGCCTCGACAAAGCGGATGCTCAGTCCTTCGGCGGCAGTGTCTCCAAGGGCGTTCTGGAAACGCTCATCCGTCATGTCCCTTCCCAGCAGTGCGGTAGCGAAGGCGAGATCGGAGCCCTGGCGTCTGTAGCACACGGCGTAGGAGCTACCAGTTTGGAACGCAATCTCTGCCTCTCGTGGTGTATCCCCGAGGAGTTGGCGCGCGTACTGCCCGATGTGGTAGGAGGCAGCGGTGTGGGAGCTTGAAGGGCCACGCATGATAGGGCCCAGAACGTCGTTCAGTATGCTGATGCGCTTCACTGCTGCCTCTCTCGCGCGACCCTCCAATCACCGCCACCGTGCCTGCCGGGCTTTCTGACGTGCGCTCCGCATCGATCGCCGGCAACCCACCACCAAGCCGCGATGACCGGTCCATGCACGGTGGCGAAGATACCGCACGTCTGTGGCACAATGCAATCGGCACGATTGGAGAAATGGTCCCAGTGAGAATGGCACGCTTATCACTTGTCTTGTGGGCAGCCGTAGTCTGCAGCGCCGGGTGCAGCCCGCACCGCCCGTCGAGCGATCATTCCAGCCGTCAACGCGTGCTGTGCACCACGTATCCCGTCTGGCTGCTGACCCGCGAAGTAGTGCGTGGCTATGGCGAGGTAATAGCAGACCGGCTACTGCCTGCACAACTCGGATGTCCACATGAGTACGTGGTTACGCCCGCTGACACGCGCAAGCTCGAGCAGGCAGACGCCCTGGTGGCCAACGGACTCGGGCTGGACGATTTCGCTGTAGATACGTTTCGCAAGAGCCATCCTGCCGCGCCTGTTATTGTCGCGACCAAGGGCATCCAGGATCTGCTTGCATCAGAGGGAACCGATCGACATGAGGACGAACACTCTGGCAGAGCACACAACCCCCACTTGTTCGCGAGTCCCAAGCAAGCGGCGCGGATGGTCGAGAGCATTGCTGCACAACTGAGCACACTCGCCCCCAGAGGCAAGATAGTGTTCGAGCGAAATGCTTCCGCCACGTCTGCGCGATTACGGCAGCTAGGAGATGAGTTTGCCGCGACAGTGCGGCGGCTCAGAAATAAGGCCATTGTTACCCAGCACGATGTGTTCGGTTACCTCGCACGCGATACGGGACTTCGCATCGTTGCCGTCATAAGGACGCACCCTGGCGAAGATCCATCAGCCGCAGAGCTGCTCGGCACCGTTCGCCGTGCACGGGACGGTGGCGCGGGAGCAGTGTTCACGGAACCGCAGTATCCCCCATCTATCGGTGAGACCATAGCCAGGGAACTAGCCATACCTGCGGCAGTCCTCGACCCGATCGCCTCCGGGCCAGAGGAACCGCCGCTGGACTACTACGATAAGGTCATGCGACGCAACATGCGAATCCTCCGCGCTACACTCGGAGCGAAGCAGTGAACGAGGATGCGGTCCGCTTCGAACATGTAACCGTTGTCGCTAACGGGGTAACGATCCTGGAGGATGTGTCCGCCTCCGTACCCATGGGTAGCTGTACCATGGTTGTCGGGCCCAACGGTGCTGGCAAGACGACGCTGCTGCAGGCGTTGCTAGGCCAGATTCGTCACAGCGGGCATATTCACATAGCTCGTAGTGAGGAAGGCAGGACTCTCCGCATCGGATATGTGCCACAGCGGTTGAGCTTCGATCGTGGCATGCCACTGACGGTCCTGGAACTGCTTGCGTCGCCCTGGCAACGGAGGCCTCTGTGGTTCGGCGTAGGTCAAGAGCACTTCGAACGAGCGCAGCAGGCACTGGAGCGCGTACACGCAAGTGGGCTGGCGAGACGACGTATCGGAGCACTCTCGGGAGGCGAGCTGCAGAGAGTCCTGGTAGCTTTCGCGTTGCTCAACGAGCCGGAGCTGCTAGTTCTCGACGAGCCTACGGCCGGCATGGACGTGCACGGTGAGCAGGTTTTCTGCGAGCTGATCGAGGAACTCCGACGCACGCACGGCTTCACCCAGATCATGGTGAGCCACGACATCGCAACGGTCACCCACCATGCCAGTCATGTCCTGTGCCTCAACCGTCAACTGATCGCGGAAGGACCGCCCAGAGAGGTGCTCACGCGCGACAACCTGCGCAAAGCATTCGGCGTCCACGCTGGCCTCGCCAAGCTGGAAGCGCTTCCTCCTGAATCGCCAGAAGCCGCGTGCAGCGCCAAGAAGAACGATGCTTGAGCTGCAGCCCATCCTCGCCAGGCTCACGCAATGGAGTGCGGTCGAATCCCTCAGGTCGCCGACCATCCAGCATGCACTCGTGGCGCTCCTGCTGATGGCGCCGACGGCGGCGTCCATGGGGGTGCAAGTTGTCACCTTCCGTATGGCGTTCTTTTCGGATGCTATCAGCCACTCCGCGTTCGCCGGCGTGGCGTTGGGGCTTCTGCTCTCCATTGATCCTCGCGTGAGTACACCTGCATTCGGTGTGCTCGTCGCGGTGGCCATCGTGGCTTACATGAGGCGAAGCGAGTTGCCTAGCGACACGATCACGGGCGTCGTCTTCGCCGCAGTGGTCGCCGCAGGATTGGCAGCCATCAGTCGTGAGCGCGATGTCGCCAGGACTGTGCAGACGTACGTCTACGGTGATGTCCTTACCGTCGCACCGAGCGATCTATGGCTCCTACTCGCCCTCTTTCTTCTCGTCGCTGCGTTCCAGGTGATTGCCTACAACCACACTATGGTCATGGGTGTAAGCCCAGTGGTTGCGGAGGTTCACGGTGTCCGCGTAGCCCGCCTACAGTATCTGTTCGCCGTACTGCTGGCGCTCGTGGTGATGTTCGCCGTGAGGACTGTCGGCGTATTCCTGGTAACTGCCATGCTGATTGTGCCTGCCACCGCTGCTCGAAACCTGGCCCGTACCGCCGGTAGCATGTTCTGGTGGGCACAGGCTATCGCCATTACCTCAGCCTGCGCGGGCTTGCTCATCTCCCTAGACGAGAGAATCAACACAGCAACGGGGGCAACGGTCGTCCTCGTCGCGTTCCTATGGTTCCTTCTTAGCGCCCTGGTCGCCTATCGCAGAGCACCAAGGAGGCCCTGAATCGGCTCAGTGGTCCCACAGCCGTTCGAGCAACGCGATGAGCCTGTGGCGGTATCCCATCCAGCGCGTGTAGTCGGGACAGACGGGCTCGGTCTGCCGACCTATGTCACTGGTCTCCCACTGGCCCGTCGTGACGTACTCCACGGCCTCCGTGAGAACCGTGCGAGCTTCCGCAGCCGCCGAGGCGTCCGATGCGCGCGCACGATCGCTCACCATGGATAGCAGCTCGTAGTCCTCGATTCCTTCGCGCGTCGCTTCCCAACGCTTCGTCGGTACGGGCCGTCCGTCTGTCATGTAGACTGCGCCGTACTCGCTGGACGTTCCCGGCTCGTCGAACCAGTAGGGATCGTAACTGTGCACCCAGTAGCCAGCTCCCTGCATTCCGTGACGAAAAGCCATCCAAGGCTGCATGCGATAGAACCCCAGGGGATCCAAGTTGCGCTGATCGGCAGGCGCCTCGTAATGCCACCACTCGCGTCCAGAGCGGAAGACGGGTTCTAGTCGCGTCGGATCTGTCTTGTAGAGATGCATGTCCGGACACCAGATGTCCACCAGACCGACCAGTGGCATCAGGATCTCCGCTCGAGCTCCTCCCGCGGGATTGGCGTAGATGGGCATCGTCTGGAGGGCTTGCTTGACCCGCCGGACTTGCGCGACGAACGACTGGAACGAGGCATCTGGACCCGTGAGGCCTGGTTCGTCCATGAGATAGAGCGCATACTCCGTTGAAGGGAAGCCCAGGCTCTCCATGTGTTTGGCATATGCTCGCAGCACATTGCGGAAGGCATGCTCGCTTGCGTCATCAGTCGGCACAGTGCCTTCCGGCCACCGGATGGCTGGCAGTCCTCCGATCAGGAGGAAGGCTCGGCCGGCCAGACGCGTGGCAAGCGTGTCGTGTACGCCGCCATGCAGGGCTAGGACCTCCCCGTTGGAGTCCACCTGTACTATCGGAGGCGGCACAACGAACACGCTCGTTCCATGGGCCAGAGCATCTGCAATGACCAGCTCGCGTGTTGTCTCGTCTTGGATGCCCGCTGGACTGAGCCAGTTGCAGTGCCGATACCGAAGACGGTCGGGCAGGCGGACACGCGACACGCGGATGGTGAGAGTTACCTTCGCAGGCTTCGTTTCTGATGCAATGTCGCCCACGAGGAGGGTTATCCGATGTGTCCCTGCTGACAGGGTACGACTGTTGACTGTCAGCCACAGCCTCCGTATCTCCCCCGGCTGAAGCACGACGGCGCTGGCCTCACCCAACAATGGCAATGGGTCCTCGACGAGGCGACCAGTGGTCGAGGAACGCACGAGGAGCGGCTCGCGCAGTGTGATCACATCTCGGCCAGGTCGGGTACTACCGTCACTGCAGCGGCAGTCTCCGGCTGCTAGGCGCACTGTGCACGAATGCTCCTGAAGGTTCACCAGTAACGCCCCGACGACCTCTTGCTCGTTACCAACCATCTCCACCGATAGCGCGTCTGGTTCGGCTGCCAACCGTAGAGCGCGCACCCGATCTAGCGGTGACCACGGATTGGGGTCCTGCACCACCATGATGTCTCCGACCGGTCTCAGCTGTACTAGTGCGCGTACAAGCTCCGCGGCCTCCTTCCGCATACGCCGCAGTTCCTCTGCCTCGGTGGCATCCAGCGTCGCCTTGACCCGCCGCCACCGGCACCCGATACTAGTGCGCAGTGCTGCCGCCAACCTCACCGCAGGACGGTACCCCGTCGCTGTTTTCGTCAGATCGTTCTCGAAACGTCTTTGATCCAGAGAGTCCGCTTCTAGTGCCCGACGCACCTCGACAGCGAAACCAGCGGTCCCGGAGATGCTCGTACCATGCGAGCCGGTCCACTGGACCTCTCCGTCGTAGACCCCAGGACCGCCAAGCCAGACTGGCACCTGCAACGGTCCGCCAGCTTGCCTAGCCTGGGCTCGGAGATACGAAAGGTTATGGAGGTCGGTCCGCCGGGTTCCGCCGGGTTCCCGCATCGTAACAGCGACGTGAGTGGCCGCGTGAGGTGGCTCTAGTGGAACAAGGTTCGTGCCAAGAAGCCCGCGTCCGAGCTCCATGGCCAACTCGACCCGTCTCTTGGGGACTTCGACTTTGCACTGCCGTATCCTGGGGATCGGCTGGCCCGGCACGAGAATATCACCGCCCGCGCATGGTGCTTGCAGGTCCCGTCGCTGGATTTCCCCGGTGCCGGACAGACTGACGAGGCTAATGGTCTCGGCTTCGAATCGGCACAGCACGGGCGATGCCGCGGCTCCACCCGCCAGCGACAGACAGTCGAGTACTCTCCCCTCAGCGTCCACGGCGAAAAGCGCCGGCCCGTCGCCGCTACTACGAACGGGCTGGATGAGCACCGTCCCGCCATTCTTGCACCGCAGCACTGCAGGGGCATGGAAGATCCCCCTGCCTTCGAGCGAAGTCTGCCAGATCCGTTTGCCGCGCAGATCCACACAATACAGACGCGTGTTCTTGTCGCCGAACACAATGTGGGTATGCCCATCATCGGTAGGCAGCACCACTGTCGACTGGTAAGTCTGGGCTTCTGTGGGAGCACGCCAACACACTTTCCCCGTGTCAGCCGCAAGCGCAACGAGGCCAGGTCGAGGATCCACGAAGGACGTTCCAAGCAGAACGAGTGGTGGGTCGGACCTGACGCCGGGCACGACGATCGGAAGCGACCTCCCGAATCTTCCACCCGGGCGCACGGCCCACACGAGACTACCTTCGGAGGTAATGCAGTAGACATCCCCCGCATCGTTCGCGAACACCAGCAGCCGCGGCGGTCCATCTTTCCCGCGAGTGATGACAGATGCCATGCTTACGCGATAGCTGCCCGCCCGGATATCTAACCGCGGCCTACCGCCCGCATCCAGGCAGAGTAGATGGCCTCGGCTGTCGCTCACGAGGATCTCTCGCGAACCGTCGCCGTCTACATCGGCAATGACAGGCGCCCGAAAGCCACCGCTACGGCTGCTGCGCGCATACCTCCAAACTCGTCGGCCACGTGACGTGAAGCAATACACCGATCCGGTCACGTCCATCGCTACGATGCGCGCTTCCTCACCAGGTCTCAGGACACCGCACACGGCGCCAACATCGGCGCGGTGGTCCATGGATACCTCCATTCGGGCAATCCCGTTAGGACCGACGAGCCGCACCTTCCCCTCCGCCATGGTGACGAGAACGCCCGTGGCTCGGGAGGCTGTGGGGAATGGCATGATGTGACCCACCGGCGCGGCGGCGCGATGCGTCCAGCGCACTGAAGCATCCTGCAAGAGACGGACCGGGGCCCCGGGAGCCCTCAGGATGGCGGTATTGCTCATGAACCACACTCCAAAGAGGAGAGCCATATCTACCCCTCAGGCGTCGGGCTGATCGGATCGGAGGAAGCTCCTGAGGGCGTCCGACGACGCAAGACGCCGCGCAACTGCGCTAGCTCCTCCATCCGCAGCAGCCGCGCAACGCCCAGGTACGCGACTGTGGCTCCTCCGCCGCCAACTGCCAGAGCCAGCAGGCTTTCGAGCTTCATCTCGAGCGTGGCTGGTCCGTGGTGGCCCAGCTTCGTCAACGCCTGCAGCACTAGCCATGCTACCGCGCCTGCCAACACTGATGCGACGGCGATGCGGGCCGACGAGATCCCGAGCCGGCCGAGGTCCAATCCCACCGGTCCCAGATCCGCCCCAGCGGCATTCCGCCGGAGGCGGCTATGGAGTACCGCCAGCATGACTACGAAGTTCATCGACGCAGCGACGCTCGTAGCCAGCGCAAGGCCGGCGAAACCCATCCTGAAACCGTGCATGAAGAGGAAGTTCAGTGGGACGAAAACGATCGTAACGAGTGTGCCGATGATCACTGGTGTTTTCGTGTCCTGCATGGCGTAGAAGCCGCGGGCCAACACGGCTTGACCCGACCACGCGAACAGACCCAGCGCGTAGTTGGAGAGCGCGATTGCGGTCTCCGCGGTGTTAGCTCCCGTGAAACGGCCGTGCTGGAGAAGAACAGCGATGATGGGCTTCCCCAGCACGATGAGAAGCGCGGTTGCGGGCACCGTCAAGAAGAGGATGAACCGAATGCCCAGGCCAATGGTATCGCCATACCGCCGCCAATCGGCCAGCGTCGCCTGGGCTGACAGCGTGGGAAAGACAGCGATGGACAGTGACTGCCCGAAGATCGCCAGAGGCGCCTGCATGAGCGTGTTGGCCCTCGTCAGGGCAGACATGGGACCTTCGCCAAGGCTGGTGGCGAAGATGCGGTTCAGGAGGATACTCACCTGCGGCAACGCCAGACCGAGGATGACTGGGAGCATGAGCTTTCCGACACGGAGCACCGCCTCATCGCGCCAATCGAAGCAGATCCTGAATCGGGCACCTTCCAGCCGCATCCCATACGCCTGCAGAAGAAAGTTGCCAAGGACTGCTCCCATCAGGGCGCCCCAGCATAGCCCAGCCGCCCCCAGCCTGTCTACAAGCAAGATGCCACCTGCGATGATGCCGAGGTTGTAGATGTTCGGTCCCAGTCCCGGCAGCAGGAAACGGCCCCGTGCCTGCTGGGCGCCCATCATGAGGCCCCCAAGGAAGAAGCAGAGCTGGGCGGGTAAGACGATGCGCGTAAGAGGTACGACCTGGTCCAACAGCTCCGGTTTCAGTCCGTACGCGAGCAGGCCGACCAGTGGTCGTGCCAAGATGAAACCGCCTACAACAAAGGCGGATACGATCACGAACATGACCGAGGCCACTGTACTGAAGAGCTTCCACGCTCTGTCTTCGAGCCCTCGCGCCAGCATTTCCGTGAAAACTGGTATGAAGGCTGATGAGAGCGCGCCGCCAGCGATCAGGAAGAAGAGCGTGTCCGGCAGAAGGAACGCCGCCATATAGACGTCGGAGGCAGCCCCCTGACCAAGTTTGCCAGAGATAATGGCTTCACGGACAAAGCCTAGGATCCGGCTGAGCAGGATGGATGCCATCATGATGCCGGCGGCTCCCGCCAGTCGCCTAGTATGGGGCGCCGCCATGGCAGCACCGGTCTTGGCGGGAGCCTCGTCCTGTTCAGCCACGACGATCGCCCTCTTTGGCGTCGTTCCTTCCGGCAACCGGCCAGCGTCCGTCCGGTGACGGCGTAACGGCACCGAGCACCACTGCCCGCCCGGCACCCGTGGCTGCCGGAATGTTCGAAGGGCGTCCATGGATGGTCTCGTAGGCCAGGATGGCGAACGCAAGAGCTTCTTTGGCGTTGTCGGGAATCCCGAACTCGGCATGGGAAGTGATGCGGGCAGGTGCGAGGAGCTTGCGCAGCATGCCCACCAATGTGGGGTTGTGCACACCACCGCCCCCGAGTATCACGACGTCCGGCCACCCACGTGGCTCGAGCCACTGCTCGTACCCACGAGCGATGCTTCGCGCCGTCAGCAAAGTCGCGGTAGCGACGGTATCCACATCCGAAAGACCCACAGCGTGGCAGAGCGGCAGGAAGCGATCGTGGACGAACCTGCGTCCAAAGAGCTCTCGTCCTGTGCTCTTCGGAGGTGCGGCACCGAAGAACGGCTCATCCCGTAGGATCTGCTCCACGACCGTAGAGCAAGCCTTGCCGCGGGCTGCCAAGTGACCGTCACGGTCGTACTGCATCCTACCATGTGACACGACGCGTACGACTTCGTCTATCACCATGTTTCCGGGGCCGGTGTCGAATGCCAGGATGTCTTCAGGGCCGCACCGAACCGGCAGATGCGTCACGTTGGCGATGCCACCGATGTTCTGTACGGCGCGTGTTTCATAACGGCTGGCGAAGAGAACCATGTCGGCATAGGGTACCAGAGGAGCGCCCTGACCTCCAGCAGCCATGTCGGCGCTGCGGAAGTCCGATACGACCGGAACACCCGTTCGTGCTGCAAGCACAGCAGCCGAACCGATCTGCATCGTACCTTTCCAACGCTCACCACCGATCTCGACCGGTGTGGGCTGATGCCAGATCGTCTGCCCATGGCAAGCCAATGCTTCGACCCGCTCGAGCGAAATCCCGGCGTCAGAGGCAACTCCGGCGGCCGCACGTGCGTATGCATCACCGAGGGCTGTTCCGAGGGCGCATAGTGTCTCCAGGCGGCTAACGCCGGGTTCGCAGGAGCTCAGGATTGCCTCGCGTAGCGCAGCCGAGAATGGCTCGGCGCGATGAGCGACGAGCCGGACGGACGTCTCGAGGCCGTGCCCTGCGATCTCGGCCAGCACTGCGTCCACACCGTCCGCGGACGTGCCCGACATCAGGCCGATGAGGAGCATGTTAGCACTCCCTAAACCCGATTGCTAACGTAACACGGTCTGCTATAATCATAGTCATGGAATCCTCGTAAGCGGGAGGTGGTTCTGTGCCAACCTACGGGTATGAGTGTACGCGATGTCGTGCCCAGTTCGAAGTACAGCAACGGATTACGGATGAACCGTTGACGGTTCACGATGGCTGCGGAGGTCCACTCAAGCGCCTTGTCTATCCCGTGGGGATCATGTTCAAGGGTCCTGGATTCCACGTCAACGACTACGGTCCAAAGCGCAACGGCAAAGACAGCAGCAAGAATGGCTCTTCCGCGGAATCCTGCCCGTCTTGCTCCGTGAGCTCCGATTCGAAGTCGGCTTGCGGCATGTCGGGCGGCTGCAGCGACTGACGGTCTCCACGAGCGGATAGCAGGTTATGCATCGGGGTGCGTCTCGCAGCGCACCCCGAAGCGTGACCAAGAGTGCATCTGGAGATGCGCAGTCTAGCCAGCGTCCTGCGTTGTCCCTCTAGCCTCGAGATAGTGGCTGATCCATCGAAACTCCCCCGGCTCGAACTCCTGCGTAATGGCGATGGCTTCGGGCAGCAGAGCCTCGACCTCCTCCGGCGCTAGAGGCGGCGGACTGCTACTCGCAATCCTCACGATCTCCTCGACATCTGTCACGCTGTCGGCACCGATAATCAGCGTATCCACAGGTTGGTGCAGGCTATAGCGGAGGTAAGGCTCGATGCTCTGCGCGTGTCGGACTCGGCCAGCACCGAACACCTTCATGCCCAGCACCGCCATGCCGCGATTGCGCGCAGTGGCGATCACCGTGTCGTGGAACGTGTAGCCGTAGGCGACGTTGAACAACCCCGCGGGGCAGATGACGGCGTCGAACGGATACTCCGTGATAATACGTTGCAGGACGTGCTTGACCCAATGGCCTGAGACGCCTATGTGTCGCACGAGTCCCTCGTCGCGAAGTCTCTCCATGGCGTCCAGCACACTTGGTCGCGCCATGATCTGTCGGTACTCCTCTTCGTCGTCAAGGGAATGAACAACCATGAGATCCACCCTATCCACACGTAGTCGCCGTAGCGACTCCTCCATCTCCCGCATGGCATCGTCGTAGCTCCTCTGCCACGTCTTAGTGCTGAGGAAGACCCTGTCCCGCAGACCCTCCAACGCAAGGCCGAGTCGCGTCTCGCTCTGTCCGTTGCCGTACCCGTGGGCTGTGTCAACCACGTTAATGCCCAGCTCGATGGCGCGCCGGATGATGGCAATGGCTTCATCCTCGGTGCAGCGTGTATCCCATTTCACTCCGCCGAGAGTGATGACGCTAGCGTGCCACCCGGTACGTCCCAGCGGGCGCACGGGAAGATCCCCGTGAGAAGTCATGCATACGTCCTTTCCAGTGGGGAATTGTGGGAGCGGCTAGACACCCAACGGTTGACCGTCGGCGTCTGTCATGGCTCCGACGAGGCAGAGGATACCCTCTATGATGCCCCATACACCCGTCAGTACAGCACCAACACCGCATGTGAAGAGGGTAATGCATAGCATGAGAGTACCCACGCCCGAGTAGCCCAGATAATACCGGTGGATGCCGAATGGACCCAAGAGAATGCCCAGCACACCCGCCACAGTGCGACTGCGTCGGGGACGCATGGCCGCGAAGGGAACAGGTACCTGGTAACTGGGGCTGTAACGGTATACGGGCGCTGGCCCCTGAGGCCGCTGCACGACAGGTGGAGCGGCTCCGGGGGCGTTGCTGAAGACAGCCGCGAGTTCCTGCATATCGCAGGCCAGAAAGCGTCGTCCCGTCGTATGGTCGTGGATCGTCGTACGCGCGATGACACGCCCTTCTCGTGCCCACTGGATCAGGGTCTCCAGGTTCACTGGTCCGTACTCCTTGCCGTCGGCTCCAATGATCGAATACATGGCCTGTACCACCGTCCTGTTGCCGCTACGTTGACGACGCCGAGGTTGGAACAGCGCCCGTGAGCGCACGCATGTGGAACTCGATCGCTTCCTGCACGTGCAGGTCCCAGTAGGACCACTCATGTGCACCCGGAAACTCCTCGTACTCATGGGGGATGCCGAGAGTCGTGAGGTGAGCATGAAACGCCCGATTGTGCTCGAGGAGAAAGTCCTCCGTACCGCAATCCAGGCGCAGCGCTGGCATCATCGCTCGATCCACCTTCTCCGCAAGCGCAAAGAGATCGTTGGGGCCCCCTGCCGGGTCGTCGCCAAGAATGCGACGAAACTCCTCGGCTCGGGGGTCTTCGGCGGGGATGGTCACGTGACCGAAGGAGAGCGCTCCCGAATGGCTCACGGCGGAGCAGAACATGTCAGGACGCCGCAATGCAAGCCTCACAGCACCGTACCCGCCCATGGAGAGTCCCCCGATACACCGGCCAGACCGGTTCGCGATCGTGGGAAACACTCGGTCAATGAACGGAATCAGGTCGTCCAGGATTGCAGCCTCGTACCGATAACCTGCCACGGCGTCGGTATAGAAGCCACGTCCACCGTCCGGCATGACCACGATGAGGGGGAGACCCTCGACGTACCGTTCGATGCTGGTCCGTCTCTGCCAGATCGTATAGTCATCGGACAAGCCATGTAGTAGGTACATGACGGGGAAAGGTGGGGAGAGCCCGGGATCCTCAGGCAAGATGACGCATGCCGCCGTGTGCTTCTCGAGAGCGCTGCTCCTGTAGTGCAGTTCACACAAGGCCATGGTGATGCCCGCGACCTCTCCTTTCGGTACAGTTGCTGGATTGTATCATATCAGGGAGCAGGAAACGGCTGCTCCAACCGCTACCGAGGAGGTCATCTCGCGGCCGTCCTGCTGGCCCAGCAGACTGCACTCCGAGTTCCTGCGCCAACGAGAGAGAGCTCCCTGGGAGAGCGATGGTATCAGTCGGCGTCGAGCTGCTTCTTCAGTACGCGGATATCCTCTCGCAGGGTCTGTTTCTCGGCATTGTAACGTCGCGGGAAGGCGCGTTCTATCCGTTGCAGCAGCACCTCGAGCCGTTCCACGTACGCCAGAGCCACTGGACGGCCATGAGGCATCGCTATGAGACGCAAGAAGCGCTCCCTAACAGGGTTCAGTGCGGTGCTTGCCCGGCCCCACACAAGGAAGCCTGGATACTCTATGACAAGATCGCGGAGCAGTTCCCGTCCCTTCTGCTTGTCCGTCTGCTGCAGTATGGCCTGCCCGATAGACCGCTCTGGGTCGTACGCACGCGGGTTGTACGCGAAGTCTGCGCAGGTGAACATGGGAATGCGGTTCATCTCGTTCTGACTGTGCATGGAGTTGCTCATGTATCCATCCACGACTTCACACAGGTCCGCATCCCGTTCCAGAACTGGCCCCAAGTGCATGGTAGGGTTCGCATCGTTGACAGGGTAGTTGTCCCACAGAAAGAGGCGGTGCTTCGCTATCCTACGGAATGACTCGGCCGCCTTCCGCGTGATGGGACCGACGACGGCATCTCCCGTCCAGAACAGGTACACCTGAGGATCGAGGTCGCGTGCCAGCCGCTCCAGATAGGCACGAGCCGCCGGGTCCTGACCATCGCCCCAGTAGTAGGTCGGGCAGAAAACGAACTTCACGTCTGGGTCGCGCTGCCGCAGGCGATTGAGGATGGTGTTCACCAAACGTGCTTGCCCTGCCGCATCTATTCCCTCACTGATATCGTCCAGCGAGATGTTGAACCAACGCACCCCGAGCCTCTGCATCCAGTCAAAGTGCTGCCAGAGGAGCGCTACGTCGTCTGGTGCGTCATACCGCACTGGGCGGTTGGTGCAGAAATTCGGGTTCATGCTGAAGCAGTATGCAATGCCTGCCTTGTGACAGGCTGCCACGACACGCTCGAATGCGCGCTTCTTTGGCTCCGGCAGCGGCTCCCACCACCGGTTCACTCTCGGATCGCCCCAAGCGTAGTGCTCGATGTCGCACATGCTGCCATAGCAGTTCATCAGGAAGTTCATGCGACAGCGGGCAAGCCAGGGTATCTCCTGAAGATACTGCTCCGGTCTCCACAGCCATCCCTTGATGCCCCGAACGGCGAACCCGGGCATCGCCCCTGCTGGGAGGGGCTCTGGGAAGGCTCGCTTCGTCTTAGGTAGTTCGAACCGGAAGTCGCGCTGGATATCGCGCCGAAGTACGTAGCCTGCACGCGCGATGGCCGCGCGGGAGACCATGAACCACGGCGGCATGCCCAGGTTTCCCGCCGTTTCCCTATTCCGGATCCTGAGCGTGTTGGTGCCTGTTCGAAATGCGGATGCAGGAACGGGGAAGGTATGTATGGTCCATGCGTCAGAAGGGAAACCGCTGGGGCCGTCGTAGATACGCACATCGTTGAGTTCGATGGCGATGTGGCATGCGGCCGTGGCGTCGTCTTCTCTGGCCCTGAGATACAAGTACAGGTCATCCGACGGAACGCCGACGAGATCGAAGCTTGCCTCCATCACGGCCCGAGTTCCCGTGGGTACCGCGTAGACGTAGTTCACCGGCCCAGCGCCGTAGAAGAAACCCCCGAAAACCTGTGCCGCGCCACCCGTGAAGTCGGATCCCTCGAGGTAGACGAGCGGACGCGGTGTCGGTCCTCTCTTCGCGTAACCACCGAACGAGGACACCAGAAGCATTGTGAGAAGGGCGATCCACCGCATGTGGCGGAGCCATACTCCCCGATCACGCTCCTGTTTGAGGAAGAGCGCTGGGCTGCTCATTCCTCGAGGGCTCCACAACCGGTCGCTCCCTCTAGCGAGAACCCCGACTTCGTCCCTTAGCATACTGCGATGTAGGTTCCTGGGCAGAACCCCTGTCCCCGTGGCCTTCTGAATCTTCGACGACATCCTGAGCAGGGATGCCCACCGTGCGACCATCCTCCCGTCCAGCGTAGCTCGTCAGCCCATAGTGTACTATACGCGTGCCGGGCACCGCTGCCATGCCGTGATGGCACTGGTGAATGCGCGCCGGACATGAATGGAGAGGGATCAACATGCGCGGCACGTTGGATCTGAGCGGCGTATGGCAGCTATCGTGGTCGGAGGATGGCCCTGAGGCGCTGCTTCACGACAATCCCCGAGGACACGTGTGGTTGCCTGCACGGGTTCCCGGACCGGTTCATATTGCGCTCATGGAAGCGGGGATCCTCGACGACCCAGACGTGGGGCTGAACAGTCTCGGCGCTCGATGGGTAGAAGAGCAGTTCTGGGTCTACCATAGGGAATTCGTTCTGACGGACGATGCTCTAGAGGGGTCCCAATGGCTCGTCTTCGACTGGCTGGAGCATGATGCATCGGTGTGGATCAATGGCCAGGTCATCGGTCGCCATGCTAACTCGCATCGGAAGGCCGTCTTCGACGTCACCGACCGGCTCCGAAGCGGCACGAACACCATCGCGGTCATGGTCGAGAGTGGGTTACATGCTGTCAATGACACCCCAGTGGCGCCCTACGGCTTCGATCATTACGCTCGCATGACGCGCCGACCTCTCCTGCGGAAGGCTCAGTACCAGTGCGGATGGGACTGGAATCCGCGGCTCATGAGTGTTGGGATCTTGGGCAACGTCCGCCTCGAACACTCCACCATCCCACTTGTCGATTCCGCCTCCGTCATCGCCAGGTTGGATGACTCCCTCATGCAGGGCTCCCTGCGCTGCCGCTTGTTCGTGCGCTGGCCGCGTCATTCGGACGACTTGCGCGCCAGGATGATCGCCTCACTGCCGGAGCGAGGTGTCTCGGATGAGGTCGAGGTGAAGTCCGCAGTCGAGTCCACAATGACAAGTCACGAGGTAACTCTCCCGTTTGACAACGCAGAACTCTGGTGGCCTTCCGGTCAAGGTAGTCAGAGGCTCTACGAGGTTCGAGTTGTCTTGAGGTGCGGCGACGACGAACAAGTCGTGCGACGGAAGACGGCCTTTCGTCGCGTGCACATCGAGCAATCCCCACATCCAGAAGGCGGACGCTACTTCGTTATCCACATCAACGGGCGTCCGGTCTTCTGCAAAGGAGCGAACTGGGTTCCGCCCAGTGTATTCCCTTCTCAAGTATCGCGGGAGACGTACGAGAAGCTCGTTCAGAACGCTCGCGACGCGAACTTCAACACACTGCGCGTCTGGGGAGGGGCAGTGTTCGCCCCAGAGGCTTTGCTGGAAGCATGCGACCAAGCCGGGATCATGCTATGGCACGACTTCCTCTTTGCATGCGCGAAATACCCGGGCGATGACCCGGCCTTCGTCAGCGAGGTGGAAGCTGAGGTAACCGAGGCGGTTCGCCGCATGGCGCACCATCCGTCCCTCATCGTCTGGTGTGGCAACAATGAGGTGGACTGGGGTGACTACGCTTGGGGCTATCGCCAGCACCGTCCCGTCGCCCCGCACCATGCGCTGTTCCACCATCACATTCCTGCCATCCTGGCTGCGGAAGACGGCACACGTCCATACTGGCCTAGCTCTCCGTGGTCCGCTGATTACGCACCGCCCAACGACCCGACAACGGGTGATCAGCATCCCTGGGGTGTCTCGATACTGGATCCTGGACCAGCGGATTTCCACAGGTACCGCAACTATGTGGACCGGTTTGCCAATGAGGGAGGCGTGCTCGGCGCAGGTCTGCCAGTCACGCTGCGAGCCTTTCTGCCCGAACACGAACAGCATCTGCTCAGCCCGAGCTGGGTCCATCATGACAATCCGATCGGTTACCGGGCATCGCGGCCGGGCGAGATAGGACGCGCCTACGAAACGTTCCGATTTTGGACCGGCCTGGATCCGCTTCAGCAGTCTATGGATGACTACGCTCTTCTCAGCGGTTTGTTGCAAGCTGAAGGACTTGTCGAGTACATCTCGAACTACCGCCGTCGCATGTTCAGCAGCTCGTCGGCTATCTTCTGGATGTACAACGACTCGTGGCCAGCGACGCACTCTTGGACGATTGTGGACTACTACCTGCGAAGGCGTCTAGCGTATCATCCTGTTCGGCGGGCATTCCAGCCGGTTGTCGTGGTCGTTGTGGAAGAAGGGGACGAAATCGCGTGGTACGGCGTCAACGACAGTCCTAGTCCGTTTACGGGCACGTTGCGTTACGGGATCTTCCTTCTCGCCGGCGGTTATCCGCTGTCGAACGACATCGCTGTGGAGCTACCTCCGAACGGCTCCGTCCAACTCGCCAAGATACCGCGTTCCACATGGACGGCTGTCGGTACCCGTCACTCTGCAGCATTTGGCATGCTCGTCGACGGAGACCGAATTGTGGCCCAGCATCGGCTGTTTGTGGAGCGATTTCACGATCTGGAGATGGCGATAGAACCAGTCACGCTTCAGCGAACTGCCGACGGCATCGTGCTGGACTGTACAGCGTTCGCATGGGGAGTCTGCGTGGATCTTCACGGACTCTGGGATACTCGCGACAATTGCTTCGACCTGTTCCCTTCTGTCAGGTATACTCTGCCGTGGTCCCGGAAGGCCGGCGAACCAAGCGTGCGTTGGGTTGGCAGTCACGCACTCGTGCGGCTGCGGCAAGGATCTCGTTGAAGCGCCTTGCCACAGCCGGAAGGAGTCGGGTGGCGCTGCGTGGAATACGGTGTCTGGAGCTGCATGAAGTAATAAGACAACCAATCAGTAACGGCGGGGACCGTTCCGCTCGCCGTGGAGGACAAAGCAGACATGGCACGACGCATCAATCAGGAACGGTGCATACAGTGTGGTGTGTGCCTGGAGGAATGCCCGAACGATGGCATTTCTGAGGTTGACGGTGAATACACAATTGATTCGGGTCTTTGCACGGAGTGCTTCGGCTTCTACAAGTCGCCTCACTGTGCCGAGGTATGCCCCGTCGAGGCCATCGAGTCAGATGTCGAGCACGAAGTCGAAGAGGACGTTCTCGTAGGCCGCTCAGCCGAGCTGCATCCCGAACGCTTTCCACGAAGCTAAGGAGCAGCCGGCTCATCACTCTCCACAACGAAGAGGAACCTAACATGACTGACTTGCAGGCCCTCTACACCGCCGTACTCGAAGGCAACAAGAATCTTGCCGAGTCTACGGTCAAGCAAGCTCTGGAAGAGGGCGCCAACCCCGAAGAGCTCCTTCAGAAGTACATGATCCCCGCCATGGATGAAGTTGGCCGCTTGTTCGAAGCGAACGAGTACTTCGTGCCGGAACTCCTCATCTCGGCACGCGCCATGAAGGCGGCCTTGGAGCTGATCCGCCCCAAGCTAGTAGAGACGGGGGCGAAGCCCGTCGGGAAGGTGGTTATCGGCACCGTGCGCGGCGACCTGCACGACATCGGCAAGAACCTCGTGGCGGCCATGCTTGAGGGCGGTGGCTTCGAGGTCATTGATCTCGGAGTGGATGTGGCTCCTGAGAAGTTCATCGAGACAGCGAAGGAGCGGGGCGCCCAGATCATCGCCATGTCAGCCCTCCTGACCACCACAATGCCTGGCATGAAGACAACCGTCGAGGCGCTGGAGAAGGCTGGTCTCAAGGGCACGATCAAGACCATGATCGGCGGCGCACCCGTGACCCAGCGGTACGCTGACGATATCGGTGCCGACGGTTTCAGCGACAATGCCAGCGGTGCCGTCCGGGTGGCCCGGCAGCTCGTCGGCGCAGCGTAGCTCAGTCGGTCATCCACCTTTCGGCTTTCCCGTGCGTAGGGCGCGTCCTCGGTAGCGCGCCCGACGCACTCTCGCAAGACAACACAATAGAGTAGGAGCGCTTCCATGCACCCAACCTCGAACACAGGTGGGGGAGCGGGAATCACGGCGCCCGCCATTCGTTCCCTCGACGATTTCGTTTACGGCCATGCCCCACGTCCGCTCGCATGCGGGAGGGGGCTCGTCCTGGGCGAGGGAACCGTGGTGCCGGAGATCAACTTCACGCTGCCCCCCATAGACATCAATCCATCGACATGGAAGGACGTGCGCGCTCAGTACTCTGAGATCATCGAAGGCGTCTGCGGACGGACCGTGGCCCTCGAAGTGCCTGCCTTGCTGGTCGAGTTCGAGACCCTGCCGCCCATGACCGTGAACCCCGAATGGGGCGCCGAGATCACCAGCCTGCTGGCCGACACGCTGAACCGCTTCCACGAACAGCACGGCCTCCGCTCGGCGCTTCGGCTCACCCCCAACGACACCCGCGACCATGTCCGGCCGCCGGTCATGCGAAGCGGCTCGTATTGGGAGGGCATGGTGCGGTTCTTCCGCATGGCAGGGGAAGCGGGTGCCGACATGATTGCCATCGAGTCCACCGGCGGCAAGGAGATCCACGACCAGGCGCTTATGGATGCCGACCTGACCGGCATCGTCTACGCGCTGGGCGTGCTCGCGCCGCGGGACATGCGCTTCCTCTGGACCGAGATCGTCGCAGCCTGCCGCGAGGCCAAGATCGTCCCGGCCGGGGACACGGCCTGCGGCTTCGCCAACACGGCCATGGTGTTGGCCGAACAGCGCATGATACCCCGCGTCCTGGCCGCCGTGGACCGCGTCGCCTCGGTGCCGCGTGGACTGGTCGCCTACGAGGTTGGTGCGGTGGGCCCGAGCAAGGACTGTGCCTACGAAGGACCGTACATGAAGGCCATCGCCGGCGTGCCCATCTCCATGGAAGGCCGGTCCGCGGCCTGCGCCCACCTCAGCACCGTGGGCAACATCGCCCAGGCCGTCTGCGACTGCTGGTCCAACGAATCCGTCCAGAACGTCCGCCTGCTCAGCGCCAACGCGCCGGTGGTCAGCCTGGAGCAACTCGCCTACGACTGCCGCCTTCTCAACACGGCGGCTCGCACCCCAGAGGGGGCGCGCACCATGCGCGACTGGCTTGTCGAATCGGACGCAGCCCTGGACCCCCAGGCCTACGTGCTGCGCCCCGACGTCGTGCTGCGACTGTCGGAGCAGATCGCGGCCGAACCTTCGCCGTACCTGCGAACCCGCCGAGCTGTCCTCGCGACCTTGGAGGAACTCGTCCGCGCTGACCATCAGGGCACGTTGCGCATCCTGCCCAACGAACGGCGCTGGCTGGACCGCTTCCGCCGCGCTGCCGACGAGCTCCCAGAAGATGAAGACGCGTTCATCGCGGCCATGTTGAAGCAACACGCCGACGCGCCGTATTTGCCCCAGGAGTACGGCCTGAACTCGTGACCGATCAGGCCATGGAGCTCCTCGGTAAGCCGGACTGGGCCGCCGCCCGGGACGCGTGGGAGTCGTGGTGGCGGGGCGAAGGCTTGGCGCTGCACGTGACAGCACCACGCGAGAAGCCCTTGTGGGATGCGCCCGCTCCGCCTCCGCCACCCGACCTCGAGACCCAGTGGCTGAACGCCGAGTACCGCCTACAGCAACAAGAACACGCCATCGCCAACACCTACTTCGGTGGCGTGGCCTTTCCCATGTTCGATTCCCAGATCGGCCCGGGCAGCCTCGGCCTCTTCCTGGGTTGCGGTGGGCGGCTGGCTGAGACCACGGTCTGGTACGACCCCATCATCCCGGACCCCGACAACCATCCGCCTCTTCAGTTCGCACCCCAGGGCTATTGGTGGGAGGCGCACATGCGGCTTGTCCACGCGGCAGTGGAACGAGCCCGCGGCCGCTACCTCGTGTCGCTGCCGGATCTCATCGAGAACCTGGACACGCTGGCCCAACTCCGCGACCCGCAGACCGTGCTCGTTGACCTGGTCGAGCGCCCCGAATGGGTACTCGAGAAAATCGAGGAGATCAACGAGGCCTTCTTCCAGGCCTACGACCTCCTTTACGAGATGGCGCGCGACCCCTGGGGCGGTAGCTGCTTCTCGGCGTTTCGCATCTGGGGGCACGGGCGAGTGGCCAAAATCCAGTGCGACATCTGCTGCGCCATCAGCCCAGCCGCCTTCCGGCGCTTCGTCATGCCCGCCATGACCCGCCAATGCCGATGGCTCGATCACTCCATGTTCCACCTGGACGGCACCCAGGCCATGCCCCAGCTGGATAACCTCCTGGCCATGGAGACCCTGCAAGCCATCGAGTGGACGCCACAGTACCCTCGGCCGGGCGGCGGTTCGCCCGAATGGTACGACCTTTACCGGCGCATCCGAGCCGCAGGCAAGTCGGTCCAGGCCATCGGCGTGGCCCCCGAGGAAGTCGAGCCCCTCATTGAGGCCGTGGGCGCCGAGGGTATGCTGCTCATGGTCCACGCTCCCACGGAAGAGGCGGCCCGGAAACTGCTGGACCGCATGGGATGGAAAGAAACATGAGCGAAATCGCCAATCCGCCCATCGATTACGATACGCACAACGAAGAAGTCCGCGCGGTGTGGGATGCCTATCACGCTCGCCGGCCCGTGCGCGTGCCCATGTTGCTGGGCATCAACCCGCGCTACCTGATCTGCGAGAAGGGCGCCAACTCGCTGAACGTAGACTTCCGGACCTACTCGGAAGATCCCGACACCATGTTCCATGCCCAGCTCCGCTTCTCCTACTGGATCCGGCACTACCTACTCCAGGATCTGGAGATGGGCATGCCCAAGGAATGGCTCGTCTGGGTGGACTTCCAGAACTACTACGAAGCTGCGTGGTTCGGTTGCCCGATCGAGTATCGCGACGAGCAGGTCCCCGATTCGGCCCCTGTCTACGCCGAGTGTCCCGAGCGGGTCATGGACCGCGGCGTCCCGGACCCCTTCGGGGGCATCATGGCCCGCGCCCTCGAGTACTACGAGCGGATGAAAGCCCTGGCCGAGAACGAGACGTTCCTGGACCGGCCCATCACCGTAGGCACCCCGTACACGGGCATGGGTACGGACGGCCCCATGACCGTAGCGTGCAACCTCTTCAGCGCGCGAACCGTGTGCGAAATGATGGCCGCCGAGCCGGAGCGCCTCCACCGCCTGCTGGACTTCATCACCACGGCCACCATCGAACGCGTCCGAGCGTGGAAGGAGCGCTTCGGCGTCACATATCCCCACGACCACTACTCCATCGCCGACGACAGCATCGCCCTCATCTCGGTCCGAGCCTACCGCGAACACGTCCTGCCGTACCACCGACGGTTGTTCGACACCTTCGGCACCATGGTGCACCGGACGATCCACCTCTGCGGAGACGCCTCCCGCCACTTTCCGATCATCCATGAGGAGCTCGGCGTTGTCTCGTTCGACACCGGGTACCCGGTGGACTTCACGTGGATGCGCCAGGCCCTGGGGCCAGACGTGCAGATCCTGGGCGGTCCGGAAGCGCCTTTCCTGGTCACGGCCACTCCCGACGAAGTCCGCCAAGAGACGTTGCGCATCCTCCGCAGCGGGATCATGCAGGGGGGGCGCTTCATCCTGCGCGAAGGCAACAACCTATCGCCCGGGACGCCGGTCGAGAACATCGCAGCCATGTACGAAACCGTCCGGCAGTACGGCCGGTACGACGCCGAGGGTCAGCCATGCATCCCGTCCTGATGCGCCTCCTCGATGAAGCGCCCATCCTCACCGACGGCGCCTGGGGTACCCAAATGCAACAGCGGGGACTGCCCGTGGGTAGCCCGCCGGACCCCTGGAACCTGGCCCACCCCGACCGTGTCCAGGCTGTCGCCCGCGCCTATGTCGAGGCTGGCAGCCGCATCATTCTGACCAACACCTTCGGGGCCTCTCGCATAACCCTCGACCGCCATGGGCTCGCAAACGAAGCCCGCCAGATCAATCGCGCCGGTGCTGCAATCTCGCGCCAGGCCGCCGCCGACCGTGCCCTCGTGTTCGGATCCATCGGCCCCACCGGCAAGCTCGTTGCGATGGGAGAGATCACCGCGGAAGAGGCCAACGCGGCCTTCGAGGAGCAGGTAGCGGGGTTGGCCGAGGGAGGAGTGGACGGTTTCGTCATCGAGACGATGAGCGACCTCGACGAAGCAGCCATCGCCGTTCGCTGCGCCGCCGCCACCGGCCTGCCCGTCGTCGCCTGTATGACCTACGGTGCGGGCAAGTCGGGGGATCGGACCATCATGGGCACCACCCCCGAGCAGGCCGCGGAAGCCCTCCTGGCCGCAGGCGCCCACATCGTCGGGACCAACTGCGGCCACGGTCCGGCTGCCATGCGCCCCATCGTGGAGCGACTCCGTCAGGCCTCCGGTCAGCCGGTCTGGGCCAAGCCCAACGCCGGACTGCCCACCATTGTGGACGGTCGAGCCGTCTATGCCCAAACGCCCACAGAGTTCGTCGAAGAGGCCGTAGAGCTGATCCAAGCGGGCGCGGCGTTCGTGGGTGGATGCTGCGGCACCGGGCCCGAGTTCATCCGGGAGCTCGCGCGGAGGGTGCAACATGGCGCATAGCCAGGAGCCGGCGAGCATGCGCCTCCGACTTGTAGCGTGCGAAGTTCTCTACCGGGAGTTCTGCCACGTCGTCGCCAGTTCCCCTCACACAGTGGACATCGAGTTCGTGGCCAAGGGCCTCCATGACTTGGGCGCGGAACCCATGCGGAGCCGCCTCCAAGCCGTCTTGGACTGTATCCCCGAGGGTGTCTACGACGCCGTGCTCCTCGGATACGGTCTATGCAACAACGGCATCGCAGGCCTCGTGGCCACCACCGCGCCTCTCGTGGTGCCCCGCGCCCACGACTGTATGACCCTCTTCCTGGGAAGCCGCCAACGCTACGAAGAGTACTTTCACACGCACCCCGGGGTCTATTTCAAGACTTCCGGCTGGATCGAGCGGGGCGGCATCGCCGAGGATCTCATGCCGCAGACGGTCCAGCACCGCGTGGGCATGGACCGCACCTACACGGAGCTGGTGGAGAAGTACGGCGAGGACAACGCCGAGTACCTCTACGAGATGCTCTGCGACACCACCCGCAACTACTCCCAGTTCACATTCATCGAGATGGGTGTGGAGCCGGACGACCGCTTCGAGCAGCAGACGGGCCGGGAAGCCCAGGAGCGCGGCTGGAAGTTCGAGAAGGTTCAGGGCGACCTGCGTCTCCTTCGCAAGCTGGTGAACGGGGAATGGGACCCCGAGGAGTTCCTGACCGTTCCCCCGGGCCATCGCATCACGGCACCACTGGACTCCCACATCATCGCTTCGGAGAAGTGCGTTGAGCTATGAGTATCGCGCGCCGGATTGGGCGGAATACCGCATGGACATGCGGCAGCCGCATCTGCAGCTGGAACCCCTCGAGGCCGAGATCGCCGTCGTTCAGGGCGCTCTCGAGTACTTGTGCGACTTGGGCATCCTGCCCCATACCCGCTACGACCACGAGCGATTCCTCGGCCATCGTGCTGCCGTCGCCGAGAAGTTCGAGATACCCTGGACCGCCATCACGCCCCGCCAGCAGCGCCTGATCTACGCCATCAACGCCATCGCGCAACCCGCAAACATGCTGGCCGCCGGCGTGTTCTGTGGCAACACGTTCATCTCCAACGCCGGCGCAGCCGTGGGTCCGGGCGCTTGTTACACGGCCAAGAACCTCATCGGCGTGGAGATCGTGCCACACGAAGCCGAGCGCGCCGAGCGCAACGTCCGCCGGCTCGATCTCACGGGTGTGGCCCGAGTGATCGCCGCCGACGCCGTGGACGTGGCCCGCGACTTCCCCGAGGACCTGCACCTGCTCTACCTCGACGCCGACGGCGATGCGGTCCGCGGAAAGGCCATCTACCTGGACATCCTGCAGGGATGCTACGATCGCCTCGTCCCAGGCGGTCTGGTGCTGGCCCACAACAGCGTCAACTGCGCTGCTCGGCTCGCTCCATATCTCGACTGGGTTCGCGATCCCGACAACATGCGCTGCAGTGTCAACGTGATCCTGGACGGCGAGGGATTGGAGGTATCTGCGAAGTGACCAGCCGCGAGCGCTTCGCCCGCATGTACCAACACCGCGAAGCCGACCGCGTGCCCATCATTGACATCCCGTGGGGGGCCACCATCGAGCGGTGGCGGCGCGAGGGCATGCCGGAAGATCTCAGCTTCGTGGAGTATTTCGACCTCGACCGCGTGGCAGGTATCTCGGTAGATATCAGCCCGCGATATCCGGTCCGCGTTCTGGACGAGACCGAGGACTACGTCATCAGCACGTCCAGCTACGGCGTCACCATGAAGAACTGGAAACATGCCGGTGGCGTGCCGGAGTTCCTGGACTTCACCATCGTGGATTGGGACACGTGGCGGGAGGCCAAGGCCCGCATGACCCCTTCCGACGACCGCATCCCCTGGGATCACCTCCGACAAAACTACCGCCGCTGGCGCGAAGAGGGCTACTGGATCGAGGGGCACCTGTGGTTCGGTTTCGACGTCACCCACTCGTGGACCGTGGGTACCGAGCGCGTCTTGCTGGCCCTGGCCGAAGACCCCGAATGGCTCGCGGACATCTTCGGGCACTTCCTGGATGTCAACCTGGCGCTCCTCGAACGGGTCTGGGACGCCGGTTACCATTTCGACGTGGTGACTTGGCCCGACGACATGGGTTACAAGCACAGCCAGTTCTTCTCGGTTCGGACCTACCGGCAGCTTCTCAAACCCCTGCACAAGCGCGTCGCCGACTGGGCCCACGCCCGGGGCGTCTGGGTCCACCTCCATTCCTGTGGTGACGTGAACCCCTTCATCCCGGAGTTCCTCGACGCTGGCATCGACGCCCTCAACCCATTGGAGGTCAAGGCCGGCATGGACCCCGTGGCCATCAAGCAGCGCTACGGCGACCGTCTTGTCCTACACGGCGGCGTCAACGCGGTGCTCTGGGACGACCTGGATGCCATCGAGGCCGAAATGCGCCGGGTCGTACCGGTCCTCAAGGAGGACGGCGGCTACATCTTCAGCTCGGATCACTCCGTCCCGTCCAGCGTCAGTCTGGAGAGCTTTCAGCATATCGTCAACCTGGCACGGCAGCTGGGCAGCTTCGCGTAGCCGTCGTGCCAGACTGCATTCCCAACTCGAGGAGTAGCGACACATGGAACCTTTGCCAATCGGGATCATCGGTGTGGGCCAGATCGGCAAGCACCATCTGGAGAACTATGCCCGCATCGAGGGGGCCAAGGCCGTCGCGGCCGCCGACATCGCCCAAGACGAGCTGCACCGCGTCGCCGAGCGTTTCTCCATCCCGCGGACCTACACCAACTTCCGGGATCTTCTTGCCGATCCGGAAGTGGTGGCCGTGGACATCTGCCTGCACAACAACCTGCACGCGCCGGTCACCATCGCCGCGTTGGAGGCCGGCAAGCATGTCTACTGCGAGAAGCCCATGGCCGGCTCGTACGTAGACGCCCTGCGGATGTACGAGACAGCCCGGAAGTGCGGGCGCAAGCTGAGCATCCAGCTCTCGACTCTTTTTTCCAAGGAAACCAAAGCCGCCAAGCGCCTGATAGACGGGGGCTACCTCGGGCACCTCTACCATGCCCGCTCCTCAGGTTTTCGGCGGCGAGGCAGGCCCTTCGTGGATGGCTATGGCACCGCGTCCTTCGTCAAGAAGGAGGTTGCCGCGGGAGGCGCCCTCTACGACATGGGGGTCTATCACATCGCCCGGATCCTCTACCTGCTCGGCCTGCCCCAAGTGCTCCGCATCAGTGGCAAGGTCTATCAAGAGACCGACATGGACGCTGGCCGCCGCCAATCCAGCGGGTACAACGTCGAGGAGCTGGGGCTGGGATTCGTGAAGTTGGCTGACGACATCACCCTGGACATCATCGAGTCCTGGGCCCTGCACCTAAGCGGCCTGGAGGGGAGTTGCGTTCTCGGGTCCAAAGGTGGCGTGCGCCTGGAGCCCTTCTCGTTCCACACCACCGTCTGCGACATGGAGATGGACGCGACGTTTCTCTTGGACAGCGCGGACTGGCGATGGCACCAGCTCTACGAAGAGACGTCCGCCTACGACTCGCCGCAGCATCATTGGATCGCCGCCCTGCAGGGTCGGGTGGAGCTCCTGCCCACCGCCGAAGCCGCCCTGGCGACCATGCTCATCAGCGAGGGGATCTACCTATCCGATAGGCTGGGTAGGGAAGTGACCGCCGACGAGGTCCGGGAAGCTTCGGTCTCCACGGCGTTGAAGCTGTAGCGGATTTCCGAACAGAAGCGACGCGCGGGGCAGGTCGCGTGGCCTGCCCCGCGTCGTTCGCAACGTTGCACGGGGTTCAGGGCTTCGCCGGCGGAGTCTGCTGGCCCGTGTTGCCGGGTGGTGGCGTCTGCTGACCACCTTGCCCAGGGGGTGTCTGTTGTCCGCCTTCCGGCGGTGTCTGCTGGCCGTGTTGCGGAGGTGTCTGCTGTCGCGGCTTCAGCTCCGGACGCTCTCTCTCCAGCTCGGGGACCAACCGCCGGACGTTCTTCGATACATCTTCCGTCATAGCCCTCGCCGACGCGTCGCCGGAGATGACGTGCGGCACGAGGAAGATCATGAGTTCCGTCTTCTCTGTGCTGGTCGTACTAGTCCGGAAGAGGCTGCCTATGATCGGGATGTCGCCCAGCAGGGGGACCTTGTCGATGCGCGTGTTCTTGCTATCCCGCATCAGCCCTGCCAGAGCGACGATTTCGCCATCCCGCACAGTGACGGACGTATCAGTCGTTCGGTCCGAGGTGCGAGGTGCCAGGATGCTCGTGGAGCGGCCGTTGGTGTCAACGCTGCTCTGCAGTGTGTCGAAACCGAGAAGCTCACTGGCCGTCGCGACGACATCTATTGTCACCAGACCATCGGCCGTTATCCTCGGCGTCACGTCGAGGGTAATGCCGACATCCAGCCAGTCATACGTCACACTGGAGCCGATATTAAGCCCACCTGTGAACGAGCTCGTGGCATAGGGAACTCGCGTAGTCACCGAGACCTGCGCCTGCTGGTTGTTGGACGTGAAGACGCGAGGTGTGGACAAGATGTGCACCCGGTTGTCGCTGTTCAGCGCTTGAACCAGTGCGTTGAACTTCTCGCTCTGTACCCCGTACTGGACACCAGGCGATATCGGTGAAGTGATGTTTGCGGACGTTGAACCCGCGGACCCCAGCGGGAAGTTCGAGTTGCCCTGCTGCGTGATGGGTGAACCGAAGAGCTTGCCTATACCGGAAGCATCGAACTGGAAGCCCAGCTTCTGCGATGCGTTGACGCTGGCCTCGGCAATGATAACTTCGATCATCACCTGGTTGGGGACGGTGTCCAACTGGGCGATGATGCGGCGCAGCTCCTCGATGGTGTCTGGCGTCGTCGTCACGATGAGGCTGTTGCTGGACGGATCGGCGGCGACGTTGACGTTGTTGCGGAACTGGAGAAGGTTGACGAAGTTCCCCTGCTGCCCGCGACCGTAGAGCGGCTGAGTCGCCGTGCCCTGCCTCCCCCCTCCGAACCCCATCTGACCGCCTTGTCCGAAGACGAACTGCCGTGTCTGTCCGGATAGATCATCATCCTGCTCTGCATCCGGTACGAAGCCTTCAGGCGTCAGCGTGCCGTGCACCTCGTCGGGATAGGCACGCGATGTTCCTGGGGCATTGATGGGAGCGGCGCGCCCAGTCGTTCGCCCCGTTGTGCTCTGGCGTCGCTGGATGTTCTGACGCTGATTCGAGCGTTGCGTCGTGCCGAACGGGTTGAACATGACTCCATAGGAGGTGCCCGAGCTTCTGGAACCGGTACCCGTTCCGAACGCGTCACCCAAGATGACTGCCAGGTCCGATGCTTGGGCATTCTTCAGCGGGATGACAAAGGTCGTTGTCTCGACCGGCACATCCACATCCAGCGCGGCGATCATCTCGTCAATGCGGGCCATCCTCTCAGCCGTAGCAGTGATAATGAGCGAGTTCGTCCGAGCGTCAGCCACGACCTTGGCGAAGGGGTCGCCGCTGCTCTGCGTCTGCTGCTGTTGGCCACCGCCCATACCGAACACCCGCTGGAAGAAGCTCGCGCCGCCAGTTCTGCCTGACGTACTCCGCGCTGTCGCCGCCTCCGTGAGGACCTGGCTGATCGTGTTCGCCACATCCACGGCGTTGGCGTATTTCATCTTCACGATCTTCGTTTCTAGGGCCCCGGCGCTCTCGTCATCGAGGTTGTTGATGAGGTCCTCCACCCGCTGCATGTTTTCCTTCGACGCTACCACGAGCACCGAGTTCGTGCGTGTGTCGGCAACAGCGACCACGGCACCTCGCTCCTGCCCCGTGGGCATGTTGGGCTGTGGCTGTCCCGGCATACCCGGCATCCCTGGTGGCATGCCGGGCTGGCCGGGCATCATCTGCATGCCACGGTTCGTCCCTCGCGTGTAGATCTGCCGGAATAGTGAGTTCACTGCGCTGGCAACGTCGGTCGCGTCGGCTCGCTTGAGGCGGAACATACGAAGCTCGTTATTACTCGCTGCACGGTCGAGGAGCTTGACCAGTTCCGAGATCCTCTTCACGTTGGTTGCCGTGTCGGTGACAACGAGCGCGTTCGTTCCAGCGCTACCCACCATGCTGGCTCCCTTATTGATGAGCGGTTGGAGCTCGCGAGCCAGTGAGGCCGCATCCACATTCTCGATGGGAATGACCTGCGTGATCACCTGCCCCTGCGCCTGATCCGGCACAACACCCCCCTCGGGGCTGCTCAGTAATGGGGTGCTTTGCACTGCGCGGTCCAACGGCACGATCTTCAGTATCGTCGTATCCCCGCGCTTCTCGATCTGACCGCTGTAGCCACGCACTTCCAGCGTAGATTGGAGTACCTGGAAAGCCTGATCGAGCGTCAACGGCTTGGGGCTGATAATGGTGACAGGACCCGTCAGGTTAGCATCGGGGACTATCTGCCAACCTGTGGCCATGGAAAAGAACTTCAAGACGTTGCCAATGTCGGCTCCACGGAAGTCCATCGTGATCGTCGCACCACCACCGAAGCCACCGAAGCCACCGAAGCCGCCGCCAAACCCGCCCGACTGGCGGCTCCTACGACTGGATCGGCCTTCCCCGCCTGCGGCAGGAGCATTCTCACCGCCCTGCACGGGTGTGTTCCCCTGGCCTGTCTGCGTGGGCGGCGGAGCCGCCTGATCCCCCTGACCGGGCGGTGGCGTTGGCCCTCCCTGGGATGGTGGTGCGCCCTGCCCACCCTGCGACGGTGGCGGAGTACCTTGGCCGTTTTGCGTGGGGGGCGCGTCTTTCTTCTCCTGTGGAGGCGGAGGAGCCTGCAAGCGAACCACCTGCAGACCCGTTCGGGTGCTACTCGATGGCAGACCCGGCAACGTATTCACTTTCGAACCACCGGCGCTTTTCCCCCGGCTCGTCGTGGTCTTGCCGCTGCCGGACTTGCCTGCCTTTGAGCCGCTCTGTGCCAGACTCGGTGGTCCTACCGTCGCTAACGTCAGCACGAGCACCGCCGGCACGACGGCAAATCGGGTCGTCTGTCTCATTGTCCGGGCCTCCTGTAGAAGCCTCATGTCAGAAGAACCTACGGCGGCGGTTGCCGCCCTCGAATGATCGGTTCATGAAACGATTACGCATCTCCTGAAGCTGCTCGGGAGTGAGACCCTGGAAGCGCTGCATGAAGCCTCCACCACCGAAGCCAGGCATCATGCCAGGCGCACCCCCTGGCATACCGCCGGGCCCCATACCAGGCATCATCATGCCACCCGGCCTCATCCCGGGCATCATCCCGCGCTGCCCACCCATCCCCGGTTGCTGAGGCGTGAGGAACGCTGCGTCCTTGTCCAGAGGCGTCAGCTTGAAGTCTTCCGTCTTGTAGAGAGTGCGAGGTTTGCCCGCCACGTTGATCGTCACGCCCCGGTCCGTGACCTCTGTCACCACACCGCCGATGAGCTGATCGCCAACCTTGACGTACGTACCTTCTTTGGTCTTGGAGTTCTCGATGAGTGCCAAAGCCTGCTCACCCATCATGATGGTGCCGGTATAGGCATAGTCCGCGAATGGATCGATGACTTCCGGCGCTGGAGCCGGCAGTGTCGGTTTGGGCTGCTCCACTTTCACCACCGGTTCGGGAACGGACGCGGCGCCGAAGATGTCCGCACGGACACCTGTCGTGTAATAACTGAGCGGTCTGCGTTCAGCGGGCCTAAGTTCCACCGGCGCGTTTTTCGCCTCGCTGCGCTGGACGGTACCACGTGTCGGCTGACTTGAACGGGGCTTCGTCTGAGCGAGGATGGCTGCGGCAAGGAGAGCCGTCGCCCCAATGCCAGCCAGCAGTGCCCACCGTCCCCGTCCAGATACTCCGCTGCTGCGTGCTATTGCTGTCGTTCTCATGACTTCTTGCCTCCCGGTGCGCCCGCCTCCTCGACAGTGAACAGGGCCACCTGCACCTCTACGTCTACCTGTCGGCTCTTCGGATCCGGGGACGAGACGTTCAGCTTCTCCACGACCAACTTGCCCTGCGGATCCTCCAAGTAATATACGAATGGGATCACCTGGCTGAATACACCAGTGAACCTCACCGTCAGGCTGACTTTCGTCGCGTCGCCCATCTGTCTTGGCCGCAGCGGCTTCAGCTCCCGCAGGTGCACACCAGCCTTCGCCGCGTGCTCGTGCAGGGTCTTCAGCACCAACGGTATCACTTTCTCAGACGTCTCTTTGTACGCAATGGTATCAAGTTTCGGCTTCAGTTCGGCCAACTTGTCGTCCGCATCCCGCTTGCGCTGGAGCTCTTCCATGTAACGCTTGCGAGCAACCGACGAAGCCAGCATGCCGGCCTTATTGGCTTCCTGCGGCACCACTACTAGGTAACCCGCCACGAAGAGGACTACGACGCCGAGAATGATCAGGACCCGTTCCCGTGGGGTTCGCGCGTTCCAGAGGCCGCCCACGCTCATTGTCCCAGTTCCTCCTGGCTCGTTCGAGCCGTTTTCCGCACGACGCCCGTTCGCTTCGTATCTTCCAGAACAGGCGGCGGTGGAAGCTTGCAGTACAGCATGAAGCTCAGGCCCGTCGCCTTCTCGGTTCCGCCTGTCGATGCAGCACGAATGGCGGTGCCAGTGCCTGCGTCTCCTAGGTATCCCAGCCTGGCCTCTGAGAAGACCCCGCATGTCTGGAGGCCGAGGAGAAAATCGGTTACGGATTCTTGTGTCTCCGCGTTACCGTGGAGAACCACTGGGCCGTTTCGATCGAACGTGAGCTGGGTCAGGTGCAGTCCCTTCTGGCGCGGCAGAGCATCGCTGATGGCTTTGATGACATCCACGACCGGCTTGTCGCGTCCGAGTGCGTAGTTGATCGTCAGATAGGTGCGCCGGACACGGTTCAGCTCATCCTGCGCTTGTTTGGCAAGCGGCTGTATTCGCTTGAGTCGCGCGTTCTCGTAAAGGGCCTTCCGTCGTTCCATGCTCTTAGCCTGCAGGGCCTGACTACCCATCCAAATGCCAAGCGCTATGACGCAAGCCGCCGCAATCAGCGCGCCATGCAGCACTGCCTTGCGGCGCATTTCAGCTTTGCGTTGGACGCGTTCAGCCGGAAGCAAGTTCAGACGGCTGAGCGCTGTCTGAGACTCGTGCAGCGCGAGGCCAGACGCGAGTGCGCCTGCCCCGTTACCCATCACCGCAGGCGCCGCGTCTTGGTTCAGGACGGTGACCTCGACCTGCAGCGACGTCGCCAGCGCTTCGGAAAGTCCGTCCGCGCTTCCATCGTTGACAAGCACAAGATGCTCGATGGCATGTGCTCGGTACTCCGTCTGATACGCTGCCAGAGATCTCGCAACTTCGGCCGCCAGTGTGTCTCCCAGCGCTGCGTCCGAACCTGCCGCAACAAGATCCGCCGACCTGCTGAACAGCACCCTACCTGCGCTCGCCACGGCGATGTCCACCTGACTGCCATCGATCCGGCAGATCGCTGTCGGCATGGCCAGATCGCGCACATGCTCGGCCAGGGCAAGCGAGGTAACAGAGATACGCGTCACGTCCAGCCCCGCTCGGTCGAACGCTGCCAGCAGATCGTTCACGAGCGACTTGCGCGCTGCCGCGATCATGACGGTGGCCATATCGTCCGAGCCTTCGAAGACAACCTGATGGTCGAGGACCACTTCGTCGACAGGGAACGGAACGTACTGCTGGGCCTCGTAGCGCACCATTCCCGCAACCTGCTCCGGCGTTCCTTGCGGTAGCCGCGCGTACTTGATGGTCACGAAGCGGCGGGGAAGCGCAGTGACAACGGATCGCGCACGGATTCCAGCGGAGTTCACGGCAGCTCGAATGGCATGCGCCAGATCCTCGCGATGGCCTGCCAGATCCTCCCAAACCGTATCGGCGACCGCAGCAGTCCCGCCTCGGACGATTCTGGCGATCTGTCCGCGAACTTCGACCTCCGCCGCACGAACCACCCCAGCGCCTATCTCTATCGCCACCACGCGGCGGGTTCGCGCATCGTGCGAACCGCTCCTGTTAGATACCAATGCTGCCTCCCGAGGAGAACGCCCCGGTGGACCAGGATGACCAGCCGGGGTTGCGTCCGACCTCTTTGAACTGATAGATGCTTGCCTGCGTGGCGGTCGTAGTGCCATCCTCGGCGACGGATGGCGGGGTTACCTCCACCAGCGCCTGATACGCCCGGATCTCGTTGGACCCCAGCACCCTTACCTTGACCCGCACTAGATACACCGATGACTTCGTGCACACGTTGTCCACCAGAGCCTGCAACTGTTGACGGTTGAGGGCGGTCAACTGAAACAGGTCGTTAAGCCCATTGAAGACTGTTCCACCCTGCCTTGCCTCGATTATGGCGTTGTAGATCGTCTCGTCCACGTTCGGTATTGTGGCGAGGACCTCCGCAGGTGCTGTGTTGATGTTGATCACGCCAGTGCGATACTGATCGTCCGTTACCGTAACTTTGTCCCCGATCTGCTGCATGATGGTGCGGTTGAAACCTGGGATGTCTAGCAGACCCGCGACCGACGTGAGGTTCTCCCCGTTATTGCCGCGAGCCTGGATCAGTCGCTGCACGAGATTCGGCGGCAGACCGAGAGTGCTCACAAGCACATCCGGCCCTGCAGTCTTGAGGTTGATACGCTTGTTGCCATCGCTGTCAACATTCAGCTCGCGGGAATACGTCGTCACGAGCTCGCAGAGCGGAATGCCACTGTCGGTGGCTGTTACCCCACCCGTATCCTGCCTCGTAGAGGAGGTCGAGGCGCTTTGCAGGGAAAGCAGAGCCCCTGTCGCATCGCGGGCCCCGTAGAGGAGGGTCGGCGTAATGCCGCGCACGAGAAGGAGCTCATCCACCGTGTCGAACGGCGCGTTCTTCGGCATGTATGGCTGAGGCAGCGCGGCGTAGTACTCGCTCTCAGCTCCAACGGCTCCGTTGATGTCCGTGGGGACGTCGTCGGCATCACGCCAGTCCATGATCGCGGCGGCAATAGAAGGGTCTCCTGAGATCCCCGGCAAGCGCGCCAGATCAGGTCCCTTCGCAAGATTGATATTGGCACGGGAGGCCGTGTCGATGAGGTCGATCTTGTACCACCCGTCACCTAGGCGTGTCCAGCCATTGGAGTCGGTATCTGGCGGCAAGGCGAGTTGGGCATAGACTGCGCCGCCGTTCGTAGCTGTCTGGAGCTGGGACGCTGCGTATTGGATTGCGCCGCGTGCGATGTAGTACATCTGCGCCTGTCGGACGTCCGCTGCTCCCGCGCGTATCTCCCGCTTCGCGAGTACGGCGAGCGTGACAGCGAAGGCAGTCAGGATCGTTATCACGAACAGCACAGGCACCAGGGCCTGACCGCTCGCGGGTCCATGGCAGGCTCTGCAAGGGCCCAGAGGCGCTCGACCGCTCATGGAACGGCCCCACCTCCCCCACCAACGGTGCCTCCTCCTGCACCGCCCGTACCTGGGCCCGCGGGCTGCGTCGCCGCAGCCGGCTTCTGGCCGGCAGGTTGCGGTGCGCTGTTCGCCGGCACCACGGATGCCTGCAGCACCACGGTATCTCCGCTCGGGCGATCCATCTCGAGCTCCACATCTATGCGTACAGGCAGCGTCGTGTCATAGGAGGATGCATCTACTTGCGTTCCGGTCGTGTCTGTCTGCGGCGTTTGGTAGTTCCACTCCGTGCGCGTATTGCCGGAGGCATCGTAGAACGTGAAAGCGATGTAGGCGACGCGACGTGAGATGATCCACTCAGGCCCACCAGCTGCAGGTAACGTTTCGACTCCCGGCAGACGCGAAACGAGACGGCTCAGAACATGAGTGCTGGGGTCATAATCGTAAGTCACCTGAAGGAGGTCCGACTGCGGCGCGAGATTCTCCGAGCTAGCATCCGTCGAACTGCCCTCGACAAGAAGATCCGGCATGAGCCGCGACGCCAGTGTCGTGAACTGGAGTACGGGCCCGGTGTCCGCGCCGCTTGCCACAAAGTAGGTAGATGGGCTGCCAGAGACCACGAGCATGCTGCGTAGATCGCGCGTGATCACCCCCAGAAGGGCCCGTGCCTCCTGAGCCTCAGTTGCCTTGGCCCCGATCTGCTGCTGCCCACGCAGACCTGCTGTGAGCATGAACGTCGTTGCCACCGTTATCAGAGCGAACATAATCACGGCGATCATCATTTCCAGCAGCGTGTAGCCGCCTGCCCGAGTCGGCAAGGATCTCCGGACGCGTTCAGCCTGACTGCTTTGGGGATTCATGTGCCGCTCGTGACCCGCAGCAGAGTGACGAAGGTCGCCTTGCCCTGGCGTATTCCCATGGGCCAGCTCACTGTGATCGTGACCTGGACGACATCGGAAAGATCCGTCCGGTCCACCGTCTGTACCCAAGCGTAGCCAGGATAGTCTGCTCCGAAGTCGCCTTGCTGCTCACCCGTTGTGAGAGTGCTCGGGTCCGCCTCTATGTCAGCAAGGCGCATCTCGGCGAGCATGGCTGCCCGTGAGTAAGACTCTGAATCTCCGATGGCTCGGGTGCACGTGCCAATGGCTAGCATGGCCGCGACTCCGCCGATAACCAGTACAATGGCGGCTACCACCATCTCCACAAGGGTGAAACCCCGAGCGCTTCGATGCATACCAGCTCTGGCCTTAGCTTGGAGGCTCTACGTCCACGGCGCCAGTTGTGGGCCACAACGTGATCACCGCAGCGTGGCCCGTGTCCCGCACGAGGGTGAAACGGAGTCCGTCGCACGTGCCATCTTCATGGAAGTACAGAACGGTCTCCGTCCGGGATGCCATGGTTCCCGCAACCGCTTCTGGGCCGAAGACCTGCAGGTCCTCAATTCGGTAGTCGGATGGAAGCGCCAGCGAGCGCTCATAGAGTACCGTTGCCGTCTCGGAGGTGGCGGCTATGTCGGTCGGTAGGTCCTGCCCCGTCATCGTAGTATCGCCCCGCGCGGTGAAGCTCTCGGACTGCGGATCGAAACGCACTTCCACCTGCATCCCGAGCTCGATGGCTTGGGCTCGAGTCTGAGTGAAGAAGCTCATCACCTGAGCGACTTTCGCCTCGAAGGCTGCACGGTCGCGTAGCCGGGAGAAGGCCGGTACGGCCACGCTGGACAGTAGCGCCATCACGATGATCAGGACGATCATCTCGATAAGCGTCACCGCCGCGAGCCTCCGCCGGCGGAGCGCACCAGCAGCAAATGGCTTTGCAGTTCCCATGCGAACGCTCAACCGCTCCGTTGTGGAGTCAACAAGCTACGTTCCGTCACTGCTGCAGGTTCCAGTTACCAATGTCATCCTGGCTGCCAGGTTGTTTGTCCGGACCGGCCGAGTAGACGTCGTACTCGAGGCCATGCTCGCCAGGGTACTGGTAGATATACGGGTTACCCCATGGGTCGTTCGGCAAGCCGTTTTTCAGGTAGGGCCCGTTCCATCTCTCGTTGTTGCCCACGTTGGTCACGAGAGCCTGGAGGCCCTCGTCGCTGGATGGATAGTTGCCGACGTCCAACTTGTACTGATCCAGCACTCCATCGATGGTGCTGATATCGGCAACAGCCTTGGCGATGCGGGCATCTTCGGTCCGGCCAATGACCCGAGGGATGACGACCGCGGCCAAGATTGCCAGAATGATGATCACGACCAGCAGCTCGATAAGGGTGAAGCCGCCTCGTCCGCCGGTCCTGCAATGCTGTGTGCCTCGCATTCGAACATTCTCCTTCGTACTGTGAGCAGAGCCTGCTCGCCTATTTCACGATCGTGTTGGCCTGGAAGATGGGCAGGAGGATGGATAGAACCACGAAACCCACGAACCCGCCCATGAGAAGCACAACGAGGGGCTCCACGAGACTCGTGAGCCGACGCATGGTATTGTCCACCTCGAAGTCCAGCGTCTCCGCTGTGCGGATGAGCATGGGCGCCAGGCGCCCTGTCTCTTCACCAACTGCCGCCATATGGACCACCAATGGCACGAATGTTGGGTCTTCCCGCATGCCGGACGACAACGTTTCTCCTTGCCGTACCCGATCGCGGATGTCCGCTACTGCGGCGGCTGCGGCGGTGTTGCCGACCGCGGTGGCAGAAATATCTAGAGAGTCGAGGATCGGCACGCCTCCTGCCAGAAGTGTGCCAAGCGTTCTGGCGAAGCGCGCCATGACCATCTTCCTTGTCAGCATCCCGGCGAGAGGAAGATTGAGCCGCAGCGCATCGAAGGTCCGACGTCCCGGAATGGTGCTGACCCAGGATCGAAATGCCACGACCACACCAACAATGATGAGAGCGATGACCCACCACCTATGTACGACGAAACCGGAAATCGCGAGGAGCGCCTGCGTGGGCGCTGGCAACGCAGCCCCCAGGTCCTTGAACACAGCCTCGAGACGAGGTATGACGAACGTCAGAAGGAACGTGACGGCGAAAATGGCCACCGTGATGAGGACAGCGGGATAGGTCAGTGCAGCTACTATCTGACTGCGACGCACCTGCTCCTTCTCCAGGAAATCCGCCAGACGGCTCATGACCTCGGGAAGCTGGCCCGCTACTTCGCCCGCGTGGATCATATTCGCGTAGAGCGGAGGAAACTCGCGCGGGAACTTGCGCAGAGCGTCGGACAGAGCCTGGCCCGCACGAACGTCATTCTGGATACCGCGAAGCATGACTTCCATGGCCGGGCTGTCCGTCTGTTCGATGAGCACCGACAGTGCACGGTCAATAGGCAGACCTGCGTCGATAAGGTCCGCTAGTTCGCGCGTGAAAAGGAGTATCTGAAGGCGCGTGGGTTTCTTGACGCCGCGAGCTTCGCCTTCTTTGGCCTGCGCAGCACGCGCTTCCCGCCTGGTCGGCCTATCAGCAGTCGCCGGCGCAGCAGTACGCCTGACGCCTGCACTCACCGGCGAGAGCTCCACCGGAAAGTAGCCGAGACCGCGCACCCGTGCCGCGGCGTCGCTCTGGTCACGGCATGTGACCACACCCGTTACCTGCTTGCCGGACCGATCCAAGGCTATGTATTGATACTCAGGCACGCGTCACACCGCCTACTCGAAGTCTTCCCGCTGGCAGACCCGGAGAACTTCCTTCACCGTTGTTTCACCCGCCAGGACTCGCCGACGACCATCCTGGAGCAGCGTACGCATTCCCTGACTCCGCTGTGCGTACTGGCGTATCTCTGTGGACGGCGCTCGGCTGACAATCATCTGTCGCACCGTATCGTCCACGGTCAGCATTTCGAAGAGACCACTTCTCCCCCGGAACCCCACCCCCCGGCATTCCGGACAACCGGCGCCAGCATACACATGACCGCCATTCAGCATCTCTGGGGTGATACCCACCTGCTGAAGTTCCACCGGCGACTCGGTGACAGGCGTCTTGCACCTTGGACAGATGATGCGAACCAGCCTCTGCGCGATGCTGCCTATCAAGGATGACGCCACAAGATAGGGCTCGGCTCCCATGTCCAGTAGCCGGGATATCGCGCCAGCGGCGTCGTTTGTGTGTAGGGTGCTGAACACGAGGTGGCCGGTCAGGGCCGCATGGATGGCAATCTCCACTGTTTCGGTGTCGCGGATCTCACCGACCATGATGATATCGGGGTCCTGGCGCACGATGTGCCGGAGTCCATTGGCAAAGGTCAAGTTGATCTGAGGGTGCACCTGGATCTGGTTGATGCCTGCGAGCTGATACTCCACCGGGTCCTCGATGGTAATGATCTTCTTCTCCGGCGAGTAGATCTCGTTCAGAGCCGCATAGAGCGTTGTCGTCTTGCCAGAACCGGTGGGACCCGTCACCAAGATAATGCCATGCGGCTCGCTAATGAGGTTTCGGAACCGGCTGAACGTATCGCTGAACATGCCCAGCTCCTGAAGCCCCAACATGGCGGTCTGCTTGTCGAGAATGCGGAGCACCGCCGACTCCCCGTACAGGGTCGGCACCGTGGAGACGCGTAGGTCAATCTGTCGCCCCCCGGACCGGATACGCATCCGTCCGTCCTGGGGCAGTCGGCGCTCGGCTATGTCCATGTCCGACAGGATCTTGATACGGGAGATGATGGCCGGGTGGAGGCGCTTGGGGGGCGCATTGACCTCGTGAAGGACGCCATCGACACGGTATCGGACGCGCAGCTCCTTCTCGAACGGTTCGATATGAATATCCGACGCACGGTCCTGAATCGCCTGGTTGATGATCAGGTTGACCATCTGGATGACCAACTCTTCGCGGGCCATCTTCTGGAGGTCGGCGACATCTATGCTCTCCTCTTCGGACGCCACCTGTTCGACCGCCTGGACACCTTCCAGCATCTGTTGCATGTAGATCTGTTCAGCCGCACGGCGTATCTCCGTTGGACTGGCCAACATGGGGATAACGCTGAAGCCTGTTAGCAGGCGCAGGTCGTCAATGGACTGGATATCGAGAGGATCAGCCATGGCCACGGTGAGAGTGTGGTCCTCTTGGCGAATGGGTAGCAGGTGATGGCGCAACGCGAACTCGCTCGGGACAATGTGGATGGCGCCTGGATCGGGAGGTGTCGTGTTCAGGTCTATGACCGGACAACCAAGTTGGTCCGATAGAACCTCCAAGAGCGCCGCTTCCGAGATAACGCGGTTCTCGATGAGAATCTCTCCGAGACGCCGCGCGTTGTCATGGCGGCGCTGCTCAGCGAGCGCCTGGTCCACCTGTTCCTGGGTGGCCAGCTTCCTCTCCACCAACATCACACCGAGCGGTACACGCTTGAGTTTCAGCACCGTTTGCCTCCAGAGACCTGGGTCCTAGGGTCCTCATGCTAATACGCCGTTACTATAGACGCCTTTCGCCCTTACCTGTAACAACGACTGCAGACCTGTCGACGCGATACCACGGCTACCGAAACGGGATCTGTCACACTTCCGTCGAATACTTACGTATGTAACACAAACCGGTTGCACGCGATCCGAGTGCAGCCCAGGCAAAGGGAGTGTGCGCCATGTCACAAGACGACAACAGCAGCATCGGGACTTCCCTTGTGGTCTTCCTCCTTGGCGTGGCTGTGGGTGCCACCGTCGCCATCCTCTACGCACCCGCGTCCGGCTCCGAAACACGCGCGAAAGTCCTCGACTCGACTGCCAAGCTCAAAGAACGCATTGCAGAGCTCACCCACGAGCTAGCCGAGAAGACCAAGGAGTTGCGACGCCGTACGGCGCCGGAGGAGACGGCGGAGCCTACCGAGGCCACGACTGCCGTCGAGGCCGAATCCTGACCCCTCTCATTCGGAAAAGCGTCGTACAAGCTAGGTCTGGCGCATGCGCGGCCGTCCCATGTTCGAGCATGGCGGAGCTGGCCCACCAGACGAGCGCCGGGACGCGTCGAAGCATAGCCCGGTGTATGGCACGCCAATGACCGGGGATGTACTCGAGCGCTGGATAGCTCGCGGTGGCAATGCGCCGCTGTTGACGGCCGCGCAGGAGGTCAGCCTTGCTCGACGTGTCGAACAGGGTGACCCCACGGCACGCGAGATCCTGGTGAACTCCAACGTACGCCTCGTGGCAGCCGTGGCCAGACGCTACATGGGCCGCGGTCTCTCGCTGGAGGACATGATGCAAGAAGGCATCATCGGTCTCTTGCGTGCCATTGACAAGTTCGACTACTCACGAGGCTATCGCTTCAGCACCTACGCCACGCACTGGATCCGCCAGGCCATCCGCCGCGCCATCGCCAACCAAGCGAGGACCATCCGCCTACCGTCGCACGCAGTGGATGCCATTGGGCGCTTACGCAAGGCACAGGCGACGCTGAGCCGTCAGCTTGGCCGCAGCCCCACATGTTGCGAACTTGCCGCAGAGACGGCCATTCCCGAACGAGTCGTGGAGAAGCTCATGGACTGCGCACCGGCACCACTGTCGCTGGACGCACCCGTTCGCGCGGATGGTCAGGATCTCATCGGCGATTTTGTGGCGGGCGATAGTGACTGTCACTTGCTGGATTCTGCCATGCTTTCCATCGCCCGTGACGAGCTTTTCGCCGCCCTGGACTCTCTACTTCCACGGGAACGGCAGGTCCTGGTCCTTCGCTATGGCATCCTCGATAACGTGCCGCGGACACTGCAGGAAACTGGCCGGGCCCTTCGTATGACCCGCGAACGAGCGCGTCAGATCGAGGCACAGGCTCTGGCCAAGTTGCGAAAGATGAGCCTTGCGTGCATGTCTGGAGGATGCACTTTGTGACGCCTACTGGAGGTCAGGATTCCCGCCGAATCGGAGGCTGGGGTTTCGGCCAGGACGCGAGCGGTCTGGATCCTCGTGAGCCTACTTCACCTACACTGCCATCACCCTGCGCCATGGTGCTCTTCGGCGCGACGGGGGATCTAACTCGGCGCAAGCTCATCCCAGCTATCTACTCCCTCTATACGCAGGGTCTGCTGCCGCGAGACTTCGAGATCGTCGCGGTGGCCCGGCGAAAGCGTACTGTCGGGGAGTACCGCTCGGAGGCGTTCGAGTCGGTACAGGCGTATGCACCGGCTGTACCCGCTAGCACGGCAGCATGGCAGCGGTTTGCCGAACACATCCACTATGTCTGTTCCTCGCTGGAAAGTCCGTCAGACCTGGACGGCTTGAAGGCGACGCTCGAGCAAGTTGAACGGAGTAAAGGGACTCAGGGGAATCGGCTCTTCTACCTGGCGACACCACCCGATGCGTTTGCGCGCGTCGTGGAAATCCTGGGAGCTACAGGGTTGTCCACGCAGGCGTCAGACGGCATTCCCTGGCGGCGTGTCGTCATCGAGAAGCCTTTCGGCCGGGACCTCGCATCGGCTCGTGAGCTGAACCGGCGGCTACGCGCGACACTTACCGAGGAACAGATCTACCGCATTGACCATTACCTGGGCAAGGAAACGGTCCAGAACATTATGGTCATGCGCTTCGCGAACCGCCTGTTCGAGCTGCTGTGGAATCACTTGTACGTGGATAACGTCCAGATCACAGTCGCTGAGACGCTCGGGATGGAGGGCCGTGGTGGCTACTTCGACGCGTCCGGGATCGTTCGCGACATCATCCAGAACCACGCGTTGCAGGTTCTCTCACTCGTGGCCATGGAGCCACCGGTAACTCTGAGCGCCGATGCCGTTCGCGACGAGAAGGTGAAGGTCCTCCGTGCGATTCGCACCCCTCGGGAACAAGACATCGTCTGGGCGCAATATGGTGCCGGCGTAATGAACGGAGCTCAGGTCCCGGCCTATAAGGAGGAGCCGGGCGTCGCCTCGACCTCTCGTACCGAGACCTACTGCGCTATCCGGTTCTTCGTGGACAACTGGCGATGGGCCGGCGTTCCGTTCTATGTCCGCGCCGGAAAGCGCCTCGCACGGAGGTTGACGGAGGTCAGCCTCGAGCTCCGGCCCGTTCCAGATGTGCTCTACTCACGCCTGACATGCGCCGTCATGCCTCCCAACCGCATTTCCATCCGCATTCAGCCCGACGAGGGCGTGGACATACTCATGGGTGCCAAGGAACCTGGAGTAGGCATGTGCGTCCAGCCTGTGCGCATGCGATTCTCCTACGCGGAGGAGTTCGGGCGAGCCATACCCGACGCCTATGAGCGTCTCATTCTGAACGCCCTCCTGGGCGATGCGTCGCTGTTCGCTCGGGACGACGAAGTGGGCACAGCGTGGGAGATACTGACGCCTGTCCTGGCAGCGTGGGAGCGATCTACACAGCCTCCGGCCACCTATATGCCGGGAAGCTGGGGTCCCGTCGAGGCTGACCTGCTCCTCAGCGCGGATGGCCGGCGCTGGTGGAACACAGACACGTAGTCGAGATCGTGCAATAGCCGCCAACCAGCACGCTGGTGCACGTACGGCTGCGGCAGCGGCCTCTATGTAAGCTCTTCTCTCTTCGTCCGAGCGCGTCTACCTCTTGACACGGGCAATCCCTGACAATATATTGTTATTGGCTACATGATGGCTCTCCGCGCGTACAGGTGAGCCGTTGTGAGAACCGGATAGCGGGCGAGTACGTGTGCAACAGTCTCTGTGCTCGAGGAGGTCTGCGCTATGCAAGGTGCATCGTGGCGAGTCCCTGCGCTGGCGGTCGTGCTTCTCTCATTACCGCTAGCAGGCTTTGCTTCTCTGCCGTGGTCATGGGGTGCCAACAATCAGGGCCAATTGGGTGACGGAACGAGCAACGAGCGATGGACGCCAGGCCAGTCACCTAATCTTGGAGGTATCGTCGCAATCGCCGCAGGCGAGTGGCACAGTCTGGCGCTGCGCTCTGACGGAACAGTGTGGGCATGGGGTGACAACTCGCACGGCCAACTCGGCGATGGAACCATCGAAGACCGCTCGACGCCTGTACAAGTCTACGGTCTGACGGACGTCATCGCGATCGCGTGCGGCTACTATCATAGCCTTGCCGTCCGCGCCGACGGCACCGTCTGGGCATGGGGTTACAACGAGTACGGCCAGCTTGGGAACGGGACGACCATAGACTGCAAGAGCCCCGTGCAGGTCGTCGGCCTGACAGGAGTGATCGCCGTTGCGGGAGGCTTTAGCCACAGCATGGCACTGACATCCGTTGGCACCGTCTATGCCTGGGGAAACAACGGCTCTGGCCAGCTCGGCAACGGAACGAACGATCCGTCGGACGTGCCTGGTTCCGTGCTGGTCGTGTCCCAGGTCGTCTCCATTGCCTGCGGCGGTTACCACAGCCTGGCAGTGCAGAACGACGGAACTGTCTGGGCGTGGGGCGATAACTCCTTCGGACAGCTTGGGAACGGTACGACATCAGCGAGCAATCTCCCTGTGCAGGTGCTGACAGGTGCCGTCGCCGTATCTGCCGGCTACCGGCATAGCCTGGCGCTGATGGCGGATGGAACAGTACGGGCATGGGGTGACAACGTCTACGGCCAACTGGGCGACCGTACTCTTACGCAGCGAACCGCACCAGTGCAGACAGTCGAAATCAGCGATGTTGTCGTCATTGCGGCCGGCTACTACCATTCTCTCGCGGTGAAATCAGACGGAACGGCTTGGGGATGGGGGAACAACTCCAATGGCCAGTTGGGCTGCGGCGGCAACGCCTCCCAGTGGGAACCCAGGCAGGTGGACGTACTGGACAGAGCCACCGCAATCGCTGGCGGCGGCTACCATTCCATGGCGCTGCAGTCTGAGGCCACGGCACTCACGGTACCGGATCGCACCGGCACCATCACGGAACCCGTTACACTCCGGGCCTATCTCTCGCGGCTCAGTGATAACGCGTGGCTCGACGGGAAGACCGTGACATTCAGTGTTGACGGGACTGTCGTCGGGTCGGGAGTCACGGGTGCCTCGGGATCGCCCGGCCGCGCGGATTTCACTTGGCTCATCGAGGAAGGCCCCGGAACAAGAACCATCCTCGGCACATTCGCAGGCGATTCGCAGTACGAAGGTTCCTCCGACACGGGCACTCTCACGTGCCAGTCATGGGCCACGAAGATGGCTACCTTCGACCGTACGCAACGGATCACGGGGCGCACGGAACTGAAGTGCCGCCTGCTGCGAAGCGATAATGTGCCTCTCTCCGACAAGCGCATCGGCTTCTACGTGGATGGTACGCTGGTGATCGTTCGTCCCACCACCACGCAGGGCTATGCCAGCTACCCCTTCTACGACGTCCCAGACGGTGCTGGTGCAGGCGAGCGAACGATACTCTGCGTATGGCCGGGCAATGGTGGATACGCCGCAGTCAGCAAGACCGCGAAGCTCACGGTACTGAAGGCAATGCCGTACATTTGGGTCTGTCCGAAGTCCTGCCCGGCTGGCGGAATGGTGGGCCTCTATGCCTACTTCCGTCGCCTGTACGATTACGCGAAGCAGGAAGGGAAACAAGTCACTTTCAGAGTGGACGGCACTTGGATTGCCGACGTCACTACAGGCAGCGGTACTACGGAACCTGGCGTGGCGCGGCATGTCCTCCACACCACAGGACTGGGGGTCGGCACCCATACCATTCGCTGTGAGTTCGCCGGCGACGCATGGGTAGACGCTGGGTACGGAGAAAGCACACTGACGATCTACTGACGCGCGGGGAAACTACCGACGCCTATTCTACCCCGTCTGGGCTGCAAGGCCATTAGGCGGACCGGCCGAACCGGCACGCGCCAGGTGACGCTCTTCTAACCGAGAAGGGCTGCTAGAGCACCTTCCCGTGCGCTACGGAACTGCTCGTCGTAGAGGTTCTTGTAGACACCCTCGCGGTGGACGAGATCCTCATGTCGGCCGATGTCAACGATGCGTCCACCGTCCACGACGACAATCCGGTCAGCGTTCATGATGGTCGAGAGACGATGCGCGATGACAAAGCTCGTTCGGCCTTGCATCACGCGCTCCAATGCCGCCTGCACATTGGCTTCCGTCTCGGAGTCCAAGGCCGACGTGGCATCGTCGAGTATGAGGATGCGCGGGTTCGTGAGGATGGCCCTGGCTATGGCTAGACGTTGTTTCTGACCCACCGAAAGCTTCACGCCGTCCTCGCCGATCTTGGTCTCGTACCCGTCGGGCAGGCTGACAACAAAGCTGTGCAGGTCAGCGTTTCTGGCCGCCTCCTCGATCTGCTCCTGAGTCGCATCGTGGAAGCCGTACGCGATGTTCTCGCGGAGTGTGACCGAGAAAAGAAGCGACTCCTGTGAAACGTAGCCTATGTGCCGCCGGATGGATTCTAGCTTGATGCGGCGGACGTCCACTCCGTCAATGAGCACGGCACCATCGGTTACATCGTAGAAACGCGCAATGAGATTGACCAGCGTCGTCTTGCCGGCGCCCGAGGGACCGACAATGGCAATCATCTCACCCGGCTCGACCTTCAAGTCGATGTCGTGAAGGACCGGCTTGTCCGGGTCGTAGCCGAACGTCACCGACTGGAACTCCACCGCCCCACGCATGTTCGGCATGGCGATTGCGTCAGGGGCATCCATGATCTCGGGGCGGGTGTCCAGCGTCTCGAACACACGGTCAATCGCCGCTCCAGCCCATTGGGCCTGGATGTTGAAGTCCACCAGGCGCAGAGCTGGCCCGTACAGGTACCCGATGTAACCGACAAACGCGATAAGTTCTCCAGGCTGGAGGTGACGGTGCAGTACGAGGATGGCGCCGTACCAGTAGATGATGCCTGTACCCCCTGCGCTGATTACTGTCACGATCAGACCGAGCAGCCTATTGAGCTTCGCCTGCGTCATGCCAAGACGGAAGTTGTCCTGAACCGTCGTCATGAAACGCTCGACCTCGTACTCCTCGCGGTGAAACGCTTTGACAACGGCGATACCTGATATCTTTTCTTGCAAAGCGCCGATAAGAGCGTCCCACTTTTCCCGGAGCTCGACGCTAAGGGCACGGATGCGCCTGAGGAATAGCTTATAGATCACAACGTACGTCGGCACGATGACGACGGCGATCCATGCCAGTCGCCACTGCATATGGAAGACTACGGGAAGGACAACCACCAGGGTCAGTATGTCCGTGATGAGCGTCACGAAGCCTCCGGTGATCATGTACTGGATGACATTGATGTCATCGATGACACGTGCCATGATCTTGCCGGTCTGGCGTTTGTCGTAGTAGCTGAGCGACAGCCGATTCAGGTGACGGTAGGACTGGAACCGCAGGTCGAAGACGACGCGCTGTCCGAGCCATCCCAGCAGATAGTTCAGCGCGAAGCTCGCCAAGCCACGGAAGGCGTACAGCCCGACGATGAGCCAAAAAACGAGCACGAGAAGACGCTGGGACTTGCCGGGCAGCACAACATCCAGCGTGTACTGCGTGATTCGCGGCATGGGGAGTGCCGAGGCTGTTACCAGTAGCATCAGAAGGACAGCCAGGGCAACCCTACCTCGATAGGGCCTCAGGTAGCCGAGCAGTCGTCCTAGGTTGCTCATGGTGCCACTGCCGCCTGCTGCTCTTCCAGCGCGACTTTGAACTGTTGGGTATAGAGAGCAGCGTAGATGCCACCTCTTGCCAACAGCTCCGTATGACTGCCGGATTCTTTGATCTCGCCCTTCTCCATGACTACGATAATGTCGGCCTTCACGATGGTGGACAGGCGATGAGCTATGACGAAGGAAGTCCGGCCTTTCATGAGCCTGTCTAGGGCCTCCTGGATGAGTGTCTCCGTTTCGGAATCCAGTGCCGACGTCGCCTCATCCAGCACAAGGATGCGGGGATCGGAAAGTATCGCCCTGGCAATGGCGATTCGCTGCTTCTCGCCTCCAGAGAGCTTGATGCCCTCCTCCCCTATGCGCGTGTCGTAGCCCTTCGGCAGTGCTTCGATAACATGGGCGACGTTGGCTGCGCGTGCGGCCTCTTCTACTTCCTCGTCGGTCGCCTCCAAGCGCCCGTAGCGTATGTTCTCACGAATGGTGGTGTTGAAGAGCACTGTCTCCTGTATGACAACCCCGACCTGCCGCCGGAGAGACGCCAGTTGCACGCTCCGGATATCGTAACCGTCAATCGTGATCGCTCCATCCGTGACATCGTAGTGCCGAGACAGCAGGTTGATCATCGTCGTCTTACCAGAACCGGATTGGCCAACGAGAGCCACCATCTGTCCAGGTTTCACGTCTAGAGATACGCCCTTGATAACCGGCTGCCCAGGCTCGTACTCGAACCACACGCGGTTGAAACGCACGGCGCCCTGGATCGTCGGCAGCTCGATGGCATCAGGACGATCCTTGATATTCGGCTCCGTGTCCAAGGTGCCAAAGATGCGCGTCAATGCAGCGTTCGTTCGCGCGATCTGATCGTTGAGCTGAATAAGTCGCAGTATCGGTCCATACAGGTAGCCGGTGATGAACGAGACGAAAGCGATGAGCGATCCGGGCGTAAGGTGACCGGCCATGACCTGGCGCCCACCGATCAGCATGATGATCGCCACGCCGAGGCCACTGCCGATGAACTCCGCTAACGTCCACAACCGCGTGCCCAGCATGCCCTGGTTGACGTTCAGCTCGAGCAGGTTGCGGTTCTGCCCCACGAACTGGCGGACCTCGTAACGCTCTTTCGCATAGGACTTCACCACCAGCGCCCCCGCCAGCTTCTCCTGCAAGTCGCCCAGCATGATGTCCCGTTCTTCCCGGATCTCGTCAGCGCGCTGCTTGATCTTCCCAATATGGAGGAGATAGTTGACAATGTACAGCGGGAAGACCGATAGGGACCACAGCGCGAGATACCAGTTCATTCGGAAGACGATGATCAGTACGGCGCAGAGGGTCACCAGGTCGGACACTAGCGTCACGAAACCACCGCTGATGAGCTGGTCGAGAGTCGCCACGTCGTTGGTGATATTGGACATCAGCTTGCCGGTCTGGTTCTTCTCGAAGAACCCTAACGACAGTGTCTGCATGTGGCCGTACAACTTCCGCCGCATGTCGTACTTGAAGCGCTGTCCGAGGTACGTCACGGTAAGGGACAGAGCGGCGCCGACCAGAGAGCTAGCCACGGACACGCCGACGTACGCTGCGAAGAACAGGGCGATGTTGAAGGGCTTACGGGCGACGAGGTGGTCTACAAGATACCGGATGATGAGAGGTCCCGGAAGGCCCAGACCCGCGGTGCATGCGGTGAGGAAGACGATGAGCATGAGGACGCGCCAATAGCGCTTGACCTCGTGGAAAAGGCGGAGGAGGTTACGCATGGTGTCCTCCGCCAGGAGCGCCACGTTCGAGACCCTGACCAGCCAGTACTAGCCACTGAAGGAGGTGCTCCGCTGCTGCGCAATAGTCGCGAGCCGCTCCTGCCCTCCTCTCCACCCTGGGCACGTGCATAGCCGCGCGTTGCCTCGGACGTCGTGACGTCAGCTCAAACGCCATGGCATGATGCTCCGTGCTTTCGCACGACGGGTCCTCTGCGCTCCTCCGGGCTTTCTCTGCCCACAGTTTACCCCACGCCTACCGTGGCACCTCTACCGTGCTGAGCATACCGGCGACGACTTGATCCGCGGTGATGCCGTCCATTTCGCTTTCTGGCCGAACAAGGACTCTGTGATCGAGCACCGGATGCGCGATCGCTTTGACATCGTCTGGTGTGGCGTAGTCGCGGCCGTTCATAGCAGCGAGCGCCTTGGTGGCGAGCATCAGATAGATCGTGCCGCGCGGCGATGGTCCGAGCAGAGCGTTGCGGTTGCTCCGTCCTGCACGACAGAGCTGGGTGATGTACCGGCGGACTCCGGGGGTCACAGTGACGGCATCTACGTGCCTTTTCAGCTCAGCGAGCCTGTCCGCAGTCAGGACCTGCCGTATTCCCACCGCATCGAGGTTGTTCGACCGGAAACCTGCCTGATAGCGGTCCAGGATTGCCGTCTCCTCATCCTCAGTCGGGTAGTCCACCACGACCTTGAGCATGAACCGATCGAGCTGTGCTTCGGGTAGAGGATAGGTTCCCTCGAACTCGATCGGGTTCTGCGTTGCACAAACCATGAAGGGTTGGGGCAATGCGTGCGTGACGCCGTCAATTGTCACGGCGCGTTCCTCCATAGCCTCGAGCAGGGCAGACTGCGTCTTGGGTGGTGTGCGGTTGACTTCGTCTGCGAGCAGTATGCCCGTGAACAGCGGACCCTTGCGTAGGTGGAACTCGGCGGTTCGCGGGTCGAATACGTTCGTCCCGATGATGTCCGAGGGCATGAGGTCAGGCGTGAACTGCACTCGGCTAAACTCCACGCCTAGCGTCCTGGCCAGAGCCCGGAGTGCCAGCGTCTTGGCCGTACCAGGCACCCCTTCCACAAGGACGTGGCCGTTGCTGAGCAGTGCCACCATGAGCGCTTCGAGAAGTGCATTCTGTCCGACGACGGCCTTGTGCATCTCCGCGAACACGAGCTCGCACGCATCAGCAACTGGGTGCGACTCCTGCACCATAGCGGGCGCGAGTCCGTTGAATGCCTCTTCAGCCAAGCCGCAACTCCCTTCTGATGGTCTGGACCGTTCTCGCGTAGGATACCAGCTTCTCTTCCGTTGCTCGACCTCCCGCAGCGATGGACGCCCCGAACTCGACAGCGTCGGTAATCGTCTGCGCCAAGTCTGCCGGCGCGTTCGTCGCTCTTACCAGTTCGGCCGTGGGCGCGGAGATGTCCACACCGGCGTGCTGAGCCAGGTCCCGCAACAAGGACGCATGCAGATGCTCGATGGCGATCTCCGGCTGGCGAGCCCGGCGGAGCAACGACGCCATGGACGTCACGTAGAGAGACCCTGCCGTCTCGCGTGGAGTCTCGACCCCGTCGGAGCGCCTCTCCAACAGCGCGCCGAACCGGTGGTTCCCATTCCATACGGCCGCGAACAGCACCAACGCTAGGAGCCAACCAGCTGCACGCACGCTGCCGGGAAGGATCCGCCACCACTGTCCACCGCGGCCGACTGGGGTTGCAGGCCGATGGTACAGCTCTGCGAACGCGACCGACTTGCCTTTCGACGCAGCAGACTCCAGCAGGTTCACGTACAGCACGGCATTGTCGTCAAGGCCGATGGTCCGGTTCACCGGTCCAATGGCTGCGGAGAGGGCCACTACTGTACCCTTGCCTTCACGCCATGAGAGGGCCAGGGCGCCCTGCTGGACCTCGATGACTGTCTCTGCGTCTGGCCGCGACGCGACTAGCACAGGTCCACGGTCCACATGAAGAGCGCGTACGTCGTGGAACAGTGGCGACCGTGACTGCAGCGGTATGGTCCTCGGCACGCCGGCGAAGCCCGCCGTCTCTACATCGCCGAGTCCGACGGAGGCAGCCCTGCCGAACCGACGATCTACGACGACAATCAGCATGCCTCCATCGGCCAGCCAATCATGAAGGAACGTCTCGTCCTCTCTACTCAGGGGCTGCAGCAGCGGCTCGGTGAGTAGAATAGCGCCTGTGTCCGAGGGGAGCCGCGAGATCCTGTCCGTCCAGCGAACCGCCCGCATGCCGCGGCGTCGAGACAGATCGAACAGCGCACGGCCTCCATCCGGGCGTACACTGAAAGCACTGGGACCGGAATGCAGCGCTTCTTGCAGAGCTTCCTGCTCGCGGACCGTCGCCAGGACCACGAAAACGAGTACCAGCCCCATCAGAACCCATACTTCGGCCGACGGGCGCCGCATGGTCAGAGACCCAAGAGAGCCTTCGCTTGCTGCAACTGCCGCTCCACCGAAGAGCGAGCAGTACCGGAAGGGGTCCTGCGGGATTCAACGGATGCCTCAGGTGTCATGCTCAACCCTTCGACGGCCATAAGCTCCGGGACCAGAGCTACCATGTCCGCAGAGCCCAAGTCGTCCAAACAGCGCCCCCGCTCGACGCAGAGCCGCACGAGCCGCCCGACAAGTTCGTGCGCTTGACGAAACGGCATTCCCGTGCGCACCAGCGCGTCGGCCAGGTCGGTGGCGGTCGAGAAGTCGCCTGCAAGGGCCTGCCGCATCCTGAGACGGTCGAACGTCGCAGTGCGGACCGAGAGCTCCAACGCTGGTAGCACCGTGTACAGCGTGTCCAGGGTATCGAAGACGGCTTCCTTGTCCTCCTGCATATCTTTGTTATAGGTCAGTGGAAGGCCTTTCATGACCGTGAGCAGGCCCATAAGATTGCCGATCACCCGTCCGGCCTTCCCGCGGGCAAGCTCCGCTACATCGGGGTTCTTCTTCTGAGGCATAATGCTGCTGCCCGTCGTCACGCAGTCGGCAAGCGTCACGAATCCGAACTCAGGAGAGCTCCATAGGACGAGTTCTTCGCCCAACCGCGAGCAATGTACCATGAGGATTGCCGCGGCGCTCAGGAACTCGAGCGCGAAATCGCGGTCCGAAACGGCATCCATGCTGTTGGGTGCAACGCGCGCGAAGCCAAGCTTCCGCGCAACGATCGCCGGTTCGATACCGAAGCTTGTGCCTGCTAGTGCCCCTGCTCCGAGAGGAAGCTCATCGGTACGCGCCGCCCAGTCGCGAAGCCGATCCCGATCCCGCTGGAACATCCAGAAATACGCGAGGAGATGGTGTGCCAGACGCACTGGCTGGGCGTGCTGTAAGTGCGTGTAGCCAGGCAGGATGGCATCCATCTCCCGCTCAGCGACAACTAGCAGCGTATGCTGGATTTGTGCCAGCAACTCGACGAGCCGCTCCACTGCATGCTTGAGGTAGAGCCGGAAGTCGGTGGCAACCTGGTCGTTGCGCGAGCGTGCGGTGTGCAACTTTCCCGCGAGCGGACCTATCTTCGCCCGCAACAACCCCTCGATGGCAGTATGGACGTCCTCGGAGCGGGGATCCATCGCCAGAGTGCCGTCTTCGAGCCCAGCCCCAACCTCGCGGAGGCCGTCTGCAATGGCTGCGGCCTCTTCCTTCGGCAGTACTCCCGTTTCCCCGAGCATCTCGGCGTGGGCGATGCTTGCCTGGATGTCCTCCCGCCACATGCGACTATCGTAAGCAAACGAGTTATTCAGTCGCTCGGTAATCTCGTCTACGGGAGCCGCGAAGCGCCCACCCCATAGCCTGTGCGGCGAACCATCTGACGTCATGCCGTGGACCTAACTACTCTTTGCCTGCTTGAGCATCCAGTACATGCGCCCTTGCATACCATGCAGCTTCACCATGCCTTCGCTGTCCGCCTGGTTGAACGTCTTGCTGTCGAACGAAGCGAGGTCTTCGCTATACAGCGCCCATGGGCTCCGCCGACCGACGACGGTACAGGATCCCTTCGAAAGACGGAGGATCACTTCGCCGCAGACCCGCTCCTGAATCTTGGCAATGAACGATTCCAGGTCTTCCTTCAATGGATCGAACCACAATCCGCGGTAGGCCAGTTCACCCCATTCCCTGTCCACCATGGCCTTGAACTTCAGCTCTGACTGAGTGCAGACGAGAGCTTCGAGAGCGCGGTGTGCGGTCAGAAGTACGACAGCCGCAGGGCACTCGTAGTTCTCACGCACCTTCAGACCTAGCATGCGGTCTTCCATGATATCCACACGCCCGACACCGTGCTCGCCGGCCAGCTTGTTGAGCGTCTGAACGAGATCGAGACCGTCCATCGGTACACCGTCTAGTGACACGGGCACGCCGTTGTCGAAGCCGATCGTGATGACCGCAGGAATGCCTGGAGTATCGGCAATGCCTCGGGTCCACTGGAAGATCTCCTCTGGCGGAGCGAAGTCCGGCTCCTCCAAGCGTCCCCCTTCGATACTTCTGCCCCAGAGGTTCTCGTCAATACTCCAGATGCGATCCCGTGTCTGAGCTACTTTCAGGCCGTGTGCTGCGGCGAAGTCAATCTCTTCCGACCGCGTCCATGGCTCACGACTACCGTCAGGCTTCCGCCTACCTTCTCGCATGGGAGCAATGATCTCCAGCTCTGGCGTCAACGTGCGCATGACGTACTCGATACGGAACTGATCATTGCCCTTGCCAGTACAACCGTGGGCATACGCTTGCGCACCGACCTCCCTGGCGGTCTCCACTGCTTTGAGCGCAATGAGCGGCCGTGCGATGGACGTGGATATCGGATAGCCCTGGTAGTCACCATTGGCCCTGACTGCGGGCCAGCAGTATCGTTCCACGAACTCAGCCTTGGCGTCCACAGTCCGATGCTCGGTACCCAGGGAACGGGCGCGTTCCTCGGCCTGCCGAATGTCGGCGGCCGGCTGGCCTACATCCACCGTAACAGTGACCACACGATCGAAGCCGTATTCCTCGCGCATGAGCGGAATACACACAGAGGTGTCCAGACCACCCGAGTATACAAGTACGACGGTGCGCATAGCGTGTTCTTTCTCCCTTTCCTGCGATGGCACTATGAGTTCGCTAGCTACGGGCCTAGCAGCAGCGCAAGCAACGCCTTCTGTGCGTGCAGACGATTCTCCGCTTGATCGAGAACAATAGACGCAGGGCCGTCCAGCACGGCGTCGGTGACTTCCTCTCCACGATGGGCAGGCAGACAGTGCATGAACACAGCGTTCGGCGCTGCCTGAGACATGAGATCTGGCGTCACCCGGAACGCCGCAAAGACAGCGCGGCGTTGCTCGGCTTCAGCCTCGGCTCCCATGCTTACCCAGACGTCTGTGTAGACGGCATCGGCGCCCGCCACGGCTTGCTCTGGATCGTTCACGATCTCGATGGTCGCTCCGCCGCGAGCTCGTTCCCTCGCGACGGATACGATCTTGGGATCGGGTTCGTAACCAGCGGGACACGCCGCGATGACGGAAGCTCCCAACATGGCCGCTCCCAACATGAGAGAATGGAGAACGTTGTTTCCGTCTCCCACCCAGGCAATGCGCAAGCCATCGAGCCTGCCCTTACGCTGCTGCAGGGCCTGCAGATCCGCCAGGGTCTGGCATGGGTGTTCAATATCGCTCAGAGCATTGATGATGGGAATGGACGAACACCTGTGCAACTCCAGAAGCGTGTTGTGGTCGAACACGCGGGCAGCTACCGCCGTAACCCATCGGTCGAGGTTTCGAGCTACATCGCCGACGCTCTCCCGCTTCCCGAGCCCAACTTCCGCCGGCCCGAGCACGATCGGAACGCCTCCGAGTTCCCGCATGCCAAGCTCGAAGGTTACACGCGTGCGGAGGCTCGCTTTCTCGAAGAGCAGCGCGAGGGACTTTCGTCCCTTCCAGTCCACAAGCGTCCGTGCTTCGAGACGTGCTTGGCGGAACTCTTCAGCTTTCTGAAGAATGCCCTGGAGCTGCTCCGGCGTGAGGTCCGCCATGGACAGAATGCTGCGCCCACGAAGACTCTGCATATCCCCATCCATCCAGCCCTTTACCTCCTCGTACGGCGCCGCACTTCCTGGCGCCGTGCGCGTTTCCAGTGCATCCAGAGCAGCGCGCAGTCGGTCCACTGTTGCGCCGAGTGATGCGAGAAGCTCAGCGGCATTTCCGCCCTCCATGGCAACTCCGACAAGAAGATGTTCCGTGCCCACATACTTGCACGAGCGTTGGGACGCCTCCGCGTATGCCAGCTCCAATGCTCGCCTTGTGCCGGGGCTGAGCTGCAGCTGCTCGGCGCCCCCGCCATGGTCCGCGCCCAAGAGACCGTCTAACCGCGCTTGCAGGACGGCCCGCTCCACGCCCACGGCCTCGAGCATCGCCACCGCCACGGCCTTCGGGTCCTGTAGAACGCCCCATAGTAAGTTCGCTGGGCCAAACCATGACTGTCCTCTGCGCTCTGCGTCCTCATAGCCGAGGTGGATGGCGGCTGCCGCACGCTCTGTCAATCGCCCCGCCATGGCACAATCCGTCTCCTTGCGTGATGGATGAGTGTACCGTACGGACCAGCAGACACGCATGCCTGAGGACTGCATCGAGCTTCACCCATACATCCTGTACGCCCCCTCAGGGTAACCTAACCCAGTGTGCACATACAAGCTCGCAGCTATAGACCTCGACGAAACCATACTCGCCTTCGACGGCACCATCAGCGATGCGAACCGACGCGCGATTGCGGCTCTGCGACAGGCTGGCATCCAGCCTGTTATCGCTAGCGGCCGCATGCACCAGGCTACGACACGCTTCGCAGACATGCTCGATCTGACTGGCCCGATCATTTCCTACAACGGCGCCATGATTCGGCTACACCCTAGCAACGAGACATGGCATCACCTGACCATACCTCCTGAGCCGGCAGCCGAGATCATTTCCTTCTGCTCGGAGCACGGCTACCATCTCAACTACTATGTCCAGGATCACTTGTACGTGGCTGAACGTGGACCGTGGGCTGAGTTCTACATCCGACATACAGGTTCCCCGATGGAAGTTGTGGGTGATCTACGTCAGTTCATCGGCACGTCCCCAACAAAGATGATACTGATCGATGCGCCGGCGACTGCCGACCACCTCTACGAAACGATGCGGGCTCGCTACGGCGACCGCATGTACATAACGAGAACGAACCCAGAGTATCTGGAGTTCATGCATCACGGTGCGAACAAGGGCAGTGCACTGCGTATTCTCGCAGACAAGCTCGGCATCCGGCGCGACGAGGTGCTCGCGTTTGGCGATGGCGGCAACGACCTCCCGATGTTGCAGTGGGCGGGTTTCTCTATAGCCATGGGTTCGGGCAAGGAGTCGGTGAAGCAGGCAGCCTCGTGGATCGCACCAGCATTCGAGGATGACGGATTCGCCGTGGCTGTAGAGGGTATTCTATCGGGACGGCTAGGAGCCAAGCCCCGCTAGTGCGGGGCAGGTGCCCGGAACGGCTACACGCTGCCGGGCTGAGTCCCGCCGCCTACGCCCTACCGACAAGGAGACCCCGTTGAGCGCGCCTTACAGGCTTTCTCGTGTAGTCAGAACCCCGAGCTCTGAGATCTATATCCTCTGGGATGGCTCGGACCGCGTGGGCAGAGTGGACATTCACTACGGCAACGACACGGTCTATGCCACCCTCATTCTCGAGCGAGATGCAACCACGGAAGAGGAAGAACAGATCCTCTCCATGCTGGATGACGATCTCATCAGCGCCTATCTACCCCGCTATGAACGGTCCGATTTCATCGCCAACGTTTTCCGAGGTCAGGAAATCAGCCGGTACACGGACGCTTCCACGGATTCGGATGATGACGATGACGACGACGAGGAGTTCTTCATGGACTATCCCGAAGACGATGGCGATGATGATGACGATGTCGATTCGTATCAAGACGACATATTCGAGGACGACCGACCCTGAATGCGGCGTGGTGCTCCTGAACCGATCCGCGCGCTCAACCGCGTACGTATCGTCGAGACAGGTGAGCCGCTCGTAGATATACGCGCTGCTTGCCCGAACATCATCGTGGCCGACAAGACACATCCGTACCTACGGCAGACGGTTGCGGAGATGCTGAACACGGCAGCAGGCAAGCTACCGGCCGACCTGCGGTTGCGTGTGACAACGGCCCTGCGCACCATAGACGAGCAGCGGAGGCATTGGGATGGCTACTACGCGCGGCTCCGGGCCGAGCATCCCATGTGGTCGGAAGCGGTCTTGCGGCGCGCAACGAACCGTTACTTCGCTCCAACGGACCAGCCTGCACCGCCAGGCCATTGTACGGGAGGCGCCGTGGATGTTCAGTTACTGGGCCCCGACGGAGAGCCGCTCGATATGACCTCTCCCCTGAGCAACTGGGAGGCCGCGTACACGTGGACGGACAGAATCTCCGAAAGCGCCCGTAAGAACCGTAGCATCATGGTCGAGGCGATGCTGGATGCCGGCTTCTCCAACTGCCGCGAGGAGTTCTGGCACTATTCGTACGGCGACTCTGCATGGGCCGTCCGCACGGGGCGGACGGAGTGCCCGTACGGTCTCGTCACGCTCCCGAATGCCGGGCGCGTACCTGGCACCGCGCGCTAGCGGGCTGCTCTGAACCGGCGCGCGAACGTCGGCGACAGCCTTGCGTAGTCCCTGGCCAACTGATGGAGCAGCCGTCTCACACGAGCACGTCCTCTGGCCCCGAGCCGCTCGTTGAGGAAACGGCAGACGAACGCGGTACAGCCATATGGACGCACGTCTCGGGGAAAGGTGCAGCCCCAGGTCCCGAGAAAAGGGCATGCTTGCGCGACGTCATGCTCTACCTGGAGCGCCAGCGCAAGCCCGGCTTGGCCGGCTGCAGCTGAAATTGGGTCTTCGATACCCATCTCCGGCGGTATCGTCCATCCGCACGCCACCGCGATTGCCACGTCTACCGGGGTCACCTGAGCCGGCACGCGGCAGCAAGGATCCGGGCACTGTGGGCACAGTCGAGCCGTTAGCGGGTCGAACTCCTTCCGCAGAGCCTCCTGGGTTCTGCGGTATGCCTCCAATGCGTTCACGGCATGACCACCGAACCGACTACCCTGGGGGCTGTGCTCGCAGCCATTCGTCCCACTGTGTCACCCGAGACAATGCCAAGTTGGCGTACGTCAGGAGATACGAAGATGGATCCGGCACATACACTGCAATCCCATGGGAGTTCGGGTGGAGCGATCCGTGCCGCTCGACCATGACCGCGTCTGCCACCGCCTGCTGTAGGTTCGATGCTGCAGCCTGCAGATCTGCTGGCAGTGTTGATGTTCGGACGAGGTCGGCATAGTGCCACAGATCTTTGTTGTCCCGATAGAGATACGATTCCGCATCCCTCCGGATTGTGGAGAGCGCTGATCCGTAGGTGGATGAGTAGAAGATGGCGAGCCGTGCGAAGGCGTCCATGCGCTGCGCCACGTCTTCGATGCGGCTTAGATCCAGCGCCGACTGAGTGATGTTCGAGGAAGACCCGTAGCTCTCGATCGTCCGCACGACGATACTCTCGGCTAGCATCGCAGGTGTCATGCCAGGCTCCTGTGCCAGGTCCGCTAGGAACGTGTCATACACGTACCCTTCGCCTGGCGGGCTCTCCTCGGATCCGACCATGATCGAAGCCGCATTGCGCACTTCGTACGCGACCTCCACCATTTGCATCAGCGAGGCATCGAAGATGAGGAGGTCCAGCTTCGGCGTTACGCTCAACGCCTGTGGTAGTTGCCACGTTTGGATCTCATTCTGCGTCGAGTCATCTATGGACACGGATCGAAGAGCTGGCACCATGCCGGCTCGCGTGTTCCGCCAACCGGCCCCGTGATTCCAGATCACCAGCGCATAGCGGTCCGCCGGGTATCTCTTCTGTGCCCAGGATACAAAGCTGTACAGCTGACGCCAGTCACCCATGTCCACATTCGGGCCGAGATCCTCGATGACCGGCGATGTCACGCGCGAGGTATCCGTATCCCGGCGAATGTAGTAGCGGCGTGTCGAGACCCACTGAGGAGATCCACAGGTCGAGCAGTTGGCTTGTTTCCACTGAACCACGATGTTCACGTCGCTCGTGGAACCAACCTTCTCCATCTGATTGACGTTCAACGGTCCGAACGTCTGCAGGTCATTGGCGGCGTTGAGATAGACCATGAATGTCCATTTCGCCCTTGCCGCCGTTTGCAGAGGAACCGTGATACTGACCGTCGCTCCTCGGAGCTTCGTGACGTGGAGTTGTGGCTGACTGCCGCCGGTATCGAGCTGACCCTCGAACTGTCCGTCGTAGCTTGCCAAGGAGCCGTCCGTCGCCACGTCTGTGAGTCCGCCACCGCCGCCGAGACCGTCCACGACCCAAACGACGGCATGACCCCAACTGTCCAGGGAAAGATAGGCCTTCTGCGGGTCCACCGCCCGATAGCTTCCGACAAGGGAACCCGACGTTGGTGTACCATCCGCGACTCGCGTGGCGTCCACCGTGAACAGCGTCGTGCTGCCCGACCGCACAGAGCAGGTGAACACGGTGCCATTCGACGCGAATGCGCCATCGAACTGCACGAGGCCATCGTCCGATTGGGCTGCAACGATGCCGCTCTGGCTCACGACACCCTGCGCGGCACTACCGTCCGCGAGGGAGTCGCGATCCTGTGCCGCTATCGTGAACCTTCCGGAGGGGTCCACACTGATGCTGAGGCTCCTCGTGGCTGCGTGGAACGAGAAGGACCGGCCCAGATAGGCTGCGAGATCACCGCCGCCACCTCCGCCACCGCAGCCGTTGATGAGCATTAGGCCACCAATCAGCAGACTGGGCCAGGCAACCCTCCGTCGGTAGCGAGCCCACACCGTCACCATTCTGTCGAGAGAACTCATGCCTCGTTCGGTCCTCTTCCACGGGGCTAGCGGCCTTCGCCGCCGCGTTCACCTAGGCACCGCTCAGCATCCGTCATGCTCGAGAGCCACGATGTCCGTCGCACGCAACCAGACTCCATACGGAACCTCACACACGCCAACAGCTGCGCCTGGCGCAGTGGTGACCGGCACCCAGTCGGTCTACATACTCTGCACAGACGCATGCCGGTTCCCAGGCTGTAGTTGGACACACGTTGCGGCTGTGCCAATACCGAGAGGCGCTCCGTGCCCGCTCGATAGGGTTCTACGTATCGCAGGCTTATCGCAGCGAGAGACGCCGCAAGGCCGCAGCAGCGGCACCGCTGGTCGCTGGATCCGTCGAGGAAGCCAGCTTGCGTAGCCCATCGAGAGCAGCTTGCGACCGATTGCTTGCGAGCGAGTAGGTCGCCCACTTTCCCATGCGCGGATTGGCGGATACTGCCTTCACGACACCGTCCACCGCTTGGGCCCCCTGACGCGCAAGCGCTGTCGCGGCCAGATAGGCCGTCCGCTCTGGACCAGCCAGCGCCCTTATGAGCGTATCTCGAGCGGCCAGACCAATATCGGCGAGCGCCTCGGCGCATGCGGTTGCCACCGCGCCGTCCGCATCTCCTAGGTGCGACGCGAGCGCCTGCACTGCACCGGCGTTGCCGGGGAAACCCAGCGCCTGGGCTGCGGCTTGACGTACCGTCGGCACAGGATCCGACAGCGCGCGTATGAGCGCAGCGTTGGCGGCCGGCGTCGCTATGCGCCCCAATGCTTGCGCGGCCCTCACTCGAACGTTCGGCTCCGCGTCGCTCAGCGCCGCCATCACCCTGGGCAAGTCGGCAGTGCCACCGACAGCAAGGGCATCCACCGCGGCGATCTGCACTTTGAGGTCGGTGTCTCGCAAAGCGCGCACCAGCGTGGCGACCGCTGAAGGGGTTGCGATCCGCCCCAGTCCGACGGCCGCCTGCGCTCGCGCTTCGTTGTCGTCGTCAGGATTGTTGACGGCCTCGGTGAGCGCAGCTTGACAGTCTTTCGAGGCGATCAGTGCCAGTGCGCCGATGGCGATCCTCCTCACCTGCGCGCTCCGTTTGTGCATGATCTCGATGAGCTTCGGAACAGGGGTTGGACTGCCGACCTTGCCTAGGGCCGCTGCTGCACCGGAGCATACGCCATCGTCAGCATCCGACAGTTGGGGCATGAGAGCCTTCACGCACTCCTCGCGCCGGTCCTGAAGCGCACCTAACACAGCACCCCCTGGCGCGCGCGCCGCAGCATCCGCCTTCATTGCGGCCACGACTTTTTCGATGATCTGGCTGGCAACTGCATCGTTCCTTTGTGCGAGGGCATCTTCGCGAACCATCTCCGGCGTATCAGGAAGCGCTCTCTCGATGAGCCGCCTGGCCTTGGCCCTATCGTCCTGGCCAAGGATTTGGAGTACTGCTATACATGCCTTGCGGACGTTGCTATCTCCATCCTTGCTGCCGTTCACAACCTCTTGGAGGTTGTCGGCGGATTTCGTGCCGATGCGCACGAGGGTGAGTACGATGCGATCCCGCACCGGACGATCCGGGTCTTTGAGGAACGCTACCGCCTGCTTCACAGCCTCAGGCTCACCCCAGTCCTCCAGTGCCTGAACGATGCGAATGCGCCGTCCCACCGTTTCTCCAGTGATCGCGTCCATGAACTGCTCACCCTTGACCAGCTCTTTGGCTGCAGCTACACGCTTCTCCCGGTCGCGGCCAGCCATGGAGTCCACAAGGTATGCCATGTGCCGGCTATGTCGCACGGCGAAGCCTACGACGACGGCAACAATGGCCAGGAAGATCGCATAGTTCAGGAACTTACGGTTCATCGGAAACTCCTCCCGACAGCACGTTCGCGATCGGCGCCATAGTTACCTGCGCTGTCGGTCCACGAAGCTCAGCAACTGCTGTCTCAGCTTGAGGTTCTCGTCCAATAGCCTGCGACGCTCGGACTCCTCCCAGTAGAGCAGGCTCCCCAGCACCACGACGGCCAGACCCAAGACCACTGCCAGAGCAGTCAGACCCCGGTTGCTTCGACGACTTCGACGCCGACTGCGCTGGCGTGTTGCCGCATCGGTCAGCCCCTCATCCTCCGAGTCTCCTGAGGCCGTGGGCTCGTAGGGTTCGAACTCGGGTCCCCGGAGGACAGCTACGCCGATGTTGTCTAAACCGCCCGCGTCATTCGCCGCAGCCACTAGGGCAACGCATGCAGCAGCGGCGTCTTTGGCTGACGCCAGGATGCGGGCAATGCGGGTCTCGCTGATCATATTCGTCAGACCGTCCGTGCACAGGAGCAAGGCGTCTTTGGGACCGATCTTCCCGACGACCAGATCGGCATCCAGGCTGCGAGAGAGACCGATGCCGCGGGTGATCACAGTACCGAACCGAGAGTCCAGGTCCAGCGACGTATCTTCTGCTGGCACTACCTCCTGAATCAGCGAGTGATCGGCCGTAAGCTGAACTAGATCTCCCTCGGACAGTACGTACGCCCGAGAGTCACCAGCGTGGCAGAGGAGCGCTGTATCCCCGCGAACGACTGCCGCGACACAAGTCGTTCCCATCCCCTTCAGCTCAGCGTCTTCTTGCGCGGCCTTCCAGACAGCGTCGTTGGCGTCCCGAAGGGCCTTGCGCAGAGCGTTGGCCAGGCCGTCCCGCGTAGGTTCCCCTTCGATGGCCCCAAGCTCACGAACGAACGACGCGGGTGCTACTTCCGCTGTGATGCGGCTCGCCATGTCACCGCGCCGATTGGCGCCCATACCGTCGGCCACAAGCAGGAAAGCATCCACACGCCCGCCAAGGCCGTCGCTGCCGATCGCCACACACCGATCGCAGTTGATGTTCCGCGCCTTGCCAGGATCGGAGAGTTGGGCGATATCGGGCTGAGAGGACATGGCTACGCCTCGCTACAGAGGATCTTCGTCACGATCTTCATCTTCGGTCCAGATCACGGTGCATGAACCACAGCATGTAGAACACGAGCCCGAGTAGCAATGCAAGGAAGCCAAACCGAAGCACTCCTAGAACAACATTCACGGGCTGAGCTCTCCTTCGTCCTGGTTCCTGCCTGCGGCCGCACGCACTCGATATATCATGCAGGCTCGTGGACGTGCTCCCGGCGAGTCCGGATCTGGCACTCATCGTAGCACGCAGCTCCCTCCATCGTCAACCCGCACGATACTCGCGAGGCAGCAGGTACCGACCTGTCGGTGCCGAATACTCGTGCCATGAAACGATGCGCAGAAGGAGGCGCCCGGTTGTCTCGGCGAGAGGCTCTCGCAGGGGCGGGCCTCTATGGCGCATCGTCGCTTGTGGAGGCGGCGTCCATGACTACCGAACGCACCATCTCGGCCAGAGATGCAGACATTGCCGCGCGCGTGCGCCGAACACTGTTTGTCGACACGCACGAGCACATCGTCGAGGAGGAGGCACGCACACAGTGGAGTGCAACACCGCGGCTGCCCTGCAATGATTGGGCCATCCTCTTCAGCCACTACATCGATTCCGACCTCATGGTGGCCGGTATGACACCGTCGGAACGTGCCACGCTGCTATCCCCGACCGCTGACACACGGACAAAGTGGAAGGCCATCGAACGGTCGTGGCCCCTGGTGAGGCACACTGGATATGGTCAGGCGATTCGCCACACCATCGGCACACTCTACGGGGTCAAGGAGCTCAATGGCACCACGGTCCACACGCTTGCGGACCGCTATCGCGCAACTGTGAAACCTGGATTCTACAGACGGGTACTCACCGACCTAGCCGGCGTGGAATCCTGCCAGGTGAACTCGCTAGAGCGCACGTTCATGCCGTCCAGGCAGCCCACACTCCTCATGCAGGATCTCTCCATTCTCAACCTCCACACCCCCGAGCAGTGGCAGCCCCATGCTCAGGCTGCAGGTATCCGCGTGACGAGCCTGGCTGACTATCATCGAGTCTTGGATTGGTGGTTCTCGACCTACGGCCCCTATGCCGTCGCAGCGAAATCCCAGGTCGCCTACGGTCGCCGATTGGACTTCAACGACACGCCCGCGGAGCAGGCGGACAAGCCGTTCACGCAGCTCGTGCGGGGCAACCGCATCTCCGCGGATGAGCGAAAACTCGTGGAGGACCATCTCTTCTGGTACTGCGTCCGGAAGGCGACGGAGTACGGCCTCCCCGTCAAACTGCACACTGGCTATTACGCTGGCCATGACGGCATGCCCATGGGGCGAGTGGCAACCAACCCAGCGGATATCACGGAGATCCTCCGCCATGCACCGGACACCACCTTCGTGCTCATGCACATCTGCTATCCGTTCTGGGAGGAGATGGTCGCCATCGCCAAGCACTGGCACAACGCCGTCATAGACATGTGCTGGGCATGGATCATCAACCCAGAGGCGTCAGTGCAGTTCTTGCGGAGTCTCCTCGTCGCTGCACCCAGCAACAAGGTGCTCACGTTTGGAGGCGACTACGTTCCCGTCGAGCCAGTTATCGGCCATGCTATGATCGCGCGGAACGGCATTCTTCGGGCGCTCAGCAGCCTGGTGGCTGACGGATGGCTCGCACCTACGGCCGCCGTTGAACTCGTGGAACCGCTGATGCGAGGAAATGCTAGGGCACTATTCCGCCTCGACGAGAAGGAGAAAGCCCTAGCTCATGCGCCGTGGCTCGAGGACCGGAACCAGCCATCGCGCCCAGGCTGACGGCAATTCCGGCAGCGCTAGGTCAGTGGATCCAACGACACAACTCGCGCGGTTTCCATGTTGGGAAGGCGCCGGATCTCCTCCACGAGTTCGGGAGGTATGGGGTCGTCCACAGACAGTACCATGAGCGCCAGGCCACCTTCGTGTTTGCGACCAAGGTCCATGCCTGCAATGTTGACCCCATTTTTCCCCAGCAGAGTCCCTATGGCGCCGATCATGCCCGGGCGGTCCACATGCTGCGTAAGAAGCAGGGTGCCGGCGGGGCTGAACGTGACTTCGTAGCCATCTACCTCGACGATCCTCAGGTGGCTCGGGCCGTATGCTGTTCCCGAAGCGGAGTGCTGGCGCCCATGGGACCGCAACGTCACAGTCACAAGCGAGCTGTATTCCTCCCGCGACGCCGTCTGCGTCTCCGTCACGGAGATACCGCGTGCTGCAGCCAGCATGGGTGCGTTGACCAGATTGGCAGGAGCCGAAAGTATGGGTGACAAGAGCCCGGCAAGCACTGCGCGGGTAATGGCATGCGTCGGACGATCGCCGAAGTCTCCCGCATAGCGGACCTCGACGGCGTCACTGGGAAAACCGCGCCCAAGGTCCGACAGGGTCAGTTGTGCCAGCAGGCTACCCATCCGTTGCCCGAGGTCCAGGTACGGCCGTACCGAATGGTACGCCTCCGCCGTCAAGTGCGGCATGTTCACGGGCGATCGCGGGGGCCTTCCCTGGAGGACGTCCACAACCTGCTCGGCGACATCCACAGCCACCGCTACTTGCGCTTCTTCCGTGGACGCCCCAAGATGCGGGGTGACGACGTTCTCGGCGAGTTGCACGAGTGGATGATCCGGTCCCACAGGCTCTCGACTGAACACATCCACGGCCGCGCCAGCGACCTTGCCACTACGAATAGCCGCGGCAAGCGCTTCCTCATCCACAAGCCCGCCACGAGCACAGTTGATGATCCGGACTCCGTCCCTCATTCGCTCAAGTTGCGCCTTGCCGATCATATGGCGTGTCTGCTCCGTTAGTGGTGCGTGTAGCGTGAGGAAGTCCGACTCGGCCAGAACCTCGTCGAAATCCCGCAGCTCGACCCCGTTCCGTTCGGCTAACGCTGCATTGGCGAAGGGATCATAGGCGATTACCCGCATCCCCAGCGCCCGAGCACGCCGCGACACCTCCAGACCGATCCTCCCCAACCCTATGACCCCCAACGTCTTGCCATAGACTTCTGTGCCAACGAAGAGCTTGCGCTCCCACCTCCCAGAGCGTAGCGCAGCGTCGGCTTGTGGAATGCGTCGTGCCAGCGAAAGCATGAGCGCGACCGTTAGCTCCGCTGCGGCCGTAGTATTCCCGCTGGGCGAGTTCACAACCAGAATGCCACGTTGCGTGGCAGCGTCTACGTCTATGTTGTCCACACCGACCCCTGCGCGACCAATGACACGAAGCTTCCTTGCGTTCGAAAGCACGTCGGTCGTGACCTGCGTTGCGCTGCGCACAACAAGCGCGTCATAGTCGGAGATCCTCAGCGCCAACTCGTCCTGGCTAAGACCCGTAAGCACATCCACCGCCGCAGCCGATTCGAGCTTCCGTATGCCCTCCGGCGCCAGTGTCTCGGTGACTAGAATGCGGAACATGCGATACCTCCCAAGATGTATGGTAGGATACCTTCCGAAGCGTCTGGCTTGGGACAGACGGCGTGGCGGCACCATGGTGCAGAGGAACAATGCGGTCGCGCGCAGCGTCCTTCCTGTTGTGGCGGGTCAAACCGCTGAGACATCGGTGCGGAGCCAGACAGACACATAAGCGGGGAGTTTGCCAGATGCAACTGGCAGCTAAGCGTGGGTTTTCGCTCATCGAGCTCTTGACTGTTATCGGTATTATCGCGCTGCTGGCGGCCATACTCATGCCGGTCTTCAGCCGAGCACGCGAACAGGCACGGCAGACGGCGTGCATCTCCAATCTTCATGACATGTACGTCGCCGCAAGCCAGTACCGGCAGGATTACGAGGACTATCCGCCGGTGCTGCTGGGACTTCCAGAGAACCCAGACGGTTCGTACTGGCAACAGGGAAATGCTGCGCCGGTGGACGCAGGTCGAATCCGGCGCGGGTTTCTGTACCCGGCCTACGTGCGCAACATCGAGAAGTTCCACTGCCCCGACAACACTACCACCGACCAGCGAGCCATTGTGAACGCAGTCTTCCCACCGAACGCGGGCTTCAGCGGCTATGCCACTTTCAGCAGCCACGGCCTCGATGTCGGTGCTCCCACTACACCGCTACCGTACTATGCCTACGACAGCTACGATATCTCGACGGTTCTCGGGCAGTCGGGGGCGTACACGGTCGTCTATAGCAGGGACTGGACAAACGCGGAGGGCCGGGGGCTGGATCCCGCGACGGATGAGCCCTACCAGCTCAAGTACCCCAATCCTCCTCTTGACCAGACCATTCTCGCGTGGTGCAACTATCACGTGCGTGCCGGTAGTGATAAGTGCCCGCTGATTCTGGCTAGTGGCACAGCCCGTACGGCATACTGGAAGGACATCCAGGCGAAATCGTGGAGCTGGGCAGCGCGATAGTCCGCCAGTGTATGCGCCCCATCGGCCATAGGGAGAGGAAAGGGAGGAGAGGAAGCGGCCGCTCACGTCCATGACGGATGCTCGAGCGGCAAGCTTTCGGCCTGTGGTTACCTACCGACTCACCTTCAGCAAGACGGGACGGGCTCGATGGCTCGGGCATCTCGACGTGATGCGCACGTTCGAGCGGGCATTCCGTCGCTCCGGCATCCCGGTTGTGCTGTCCCAGGGACACAATCCAAGACCGCGTATGCGTTTCGTCTTTCCGTCCGCTGTCGGCATGACAGCACGTGCTGACATCCTCTACGTAGACGTGGATGCAGACGAACACACGGACCCCGGCCTCGGTAAGCACGACATTTCGTCGCCGCCGACTTGGTTAGCCGACCTGAACGCAACGCTGCCCGATGGTCTATCGGTCTCCTCTGCTGAATCGGTTCCGGAGAGCCAGCGGAAGGTCGACCTGGCATCTTACAACGTGGCGCATTACCGCATCGGCTTCCGTTGCTCTGCACTAGTGGAAACTGCTCACGTCGAACAGATTCTGCGTGAGCTTGCCGCGGAAGGTCAACCGAGCGTCGTTCGTAGAGGAGACGGCTCGGCCCGGCATGTGGACGCTCGACGGCACCTCGTCCGTATGCGGTTGGAACGACCAGTGCCCGAGCACTTGGAGGTGTATCTTACATCCCGCTTCGGACAGGAAGGAACCCTGCGTCCATTCGATCTGGCGGCCATCCTGGAGGAGCGCCTGCCAGGTCTCGAGCTGCAGAGTGTCGAGCGTCTCTGCCTCGACAAAGAGCGGCAGGAGCCTCTGATCGATCCTACGGTGGTGATAGGAGTGTGCACGACTTGACCAAAGAGATCATCGTAAACGTCGGTGAGCGGGAGACCCGCATCGCAGTCCTGCAGGACAGTCGGCTTGCGGAGCTGCACATCGAGCGAGGCGAGCGCATTGTCGGAAGCCTCTACAAAGCCCGTGTCGAGAATGTGCTGCCCGGAATGGATGCAGCGTTCGTGGACATCGGCCTGGGTCGCAACGCCTTCCTTCATGTTGGAGACATTCTCCCCCACGGTAGCCCGGAGGTGACCGAAGAAGACGACGACGGCGACGGCGAGGCGAACGCGAGCGGCCAAGGAACCGGCCGCAGACGGCTCTTGCGTCGGGCACAACGGAAACAGCAGCGCATCGCGGAGTTGCTCAAGAAGGGTCAGGAAGTTGTCGTGCAGGTAACGAAGGGGCCGCGAGGGACGAAGGGCGCCAGGGTATCCACGCTCATATCCTTGCCGGGCCGCTACCTTGTCCTCATGCCCGACGCCGAGACGGTCGGAGTGTCCCGCAAGGTAGTGGATCGTGCCGAGCGGACGCGCTTGAGAAGAATCGGCGAGCGTCTAAGGCAGCCCGGGTTCGGCATCATCCTCCGCACCGAAGCGGAAGACAAGGCGGAGTCCGATCTGGCGGCAGACCATGAATACTTGATGGACCTGTGGCGCCGCATCCAAGAGACCGCGCAGCATGTTCGAGCGCCTGCTCTTCTGCATCGCGAGTTGACGCTGGTAAGCAAGGCTATCCGGGACATATTCGGATCCGACGTCTCGCGCTTGGTCATAGACGACCCGGACGAGTACGAGAAGATCCACGAGATGCTCTCCACCGCTTCTCCCATGCTGCGTGGTCGTATTCATCTCTACACCGATCCGGTTCCGATCTTCACGCAGTTCGGCCTCGAGGCAGAGATCGAACGGAACCTCAAGCGCAAAGTGTGGCTACGCTCGGGGGGCTATCTCATCATTGATGTTACCGAGGCCCTCACCGTGATTGACGTCAATACAGGCAAGTTCACGAGTGGCGCATCTCTGGCCGACACCATCCTACGAACGAACCTGGAGGCGGCATCGGAAATCGCGCGGCAGTTGCGCCTTCGCGACATCGGTGGCATCATCGTCATTGACTTCATTGACATGGCAAACGCCAAGGACCGCCAACAAGTATTTCACGCCCTGGAAACGGCCCTACAGAGCGACAAGGCACGCACTCGGATCTATCCCATCAGTGCTCTCGGTCTGGTCGAGATGACACGCAAACGGACTGCCGAAACCATCGCTGACTTTCTCAACGAGCCCTGTGAATACTGCGCCGGGCGTGGCTCGCTGCCTTCGGCAGAGACGGTAGCAACGATGCTGGAGCGGGAGATCATGGCGGCCACTCTCGACGCAGGTGTTCGGCGCGACGCTATTGTTGTGCGTTGCAGCACATCCGTGGCCGAGTTCCTCATCGGTGAGGATGGGTCCAACTCTGATCGGCTCGAGCAGCTTACTAGAAAGGCGATATACGTGCGTGGACAACTCGACCTTCCCGTAGATCGGTACGAAATCCTCACCCTCCCGATGGCCGAAGCTGCAAAGGAGCTTCCCCTGCCTCACCGAGAGCGCATTGTGGATGCCACGGTAACGTCGTCGCAGCTTCAACCCGAGGCACCTGCTGTTGCGTGGTCGGATGGCCTTCTCATCGCACTGGACAATGGTCAGCGCTTTGTCGGGCAATCCGCTCGTGTGCGACTGCGTTCGGTACGTCGCTCGTGGGCAAGCGGGGCGATCGTTGGCGATCGATCGGAAGTCGGTAGCAGGAGCCAGTGAGGGAAGCTAGGAGGCATGGGTCACGGGTGTCGGGTACCATTCAGCACGACCAGCGTGATTTCGCTGACGAGGAGAGTGACCACGTTGCTGCGCTGTGCCAACGACGCACAGCAATGAAATGACAGACTGACCTAATGGGACCATGCTGATCGAGGTTCGCGCGACGCAGGGGGGCGCCGAGGAAGTCGAAGCCGCTCGTCAGGGCGTGGAGGCTGTGCTGCGTGATCAGCAACGCACGGAGGTGGACGTCAGTGTCTACCTTACGGACGATGCAGAGATTGCCGAACTGAACGCACAGTATCGCCGCGAGCCCTCTCCAACGGACGTTCTCTCCTTTCCTCAGCAAGGAATGAACCATGAAGAAGCCTCGTTGCCAAGGTCCTCAGGAGGTGAAACGGTCCTCGGCGATATCGTCATATCCCTGGAGACAGCCCGCCGGCAGGCACAGGAGCGAGGCGTGCCGGCCGTCCGTGAGGTGACCGAGCTGGCCGCGCACGCCACACTGCACCTCCTTGGATACGATGATGCGACGGAAGAAGGTTTGGACGAAATGCAGAGGCTGGCTGCCCACGCGCTAGCTCGTTTCGAAGCGGAGCAGGATCATGGCGGGTAGGGGCGGCTCCATGACGTTTCGGTACGCGGCTGAGGGGGTGCTGCACTGCTTCCGTACGCAGCGGCACATGCAAGTGCATTTCGTCATGCTCGCCCTCGTACTGATGAGCGGTCTCATGCTCGGCCTCGATGCACGGGATATGCTGCTGCTCCTCTTCGCGGCTGCACTGGTCATAGCTGTAGAGATGATCAACTCGGCTGTGGAATCCGTCGTGGACCTCTGCGTCGAGGGATACCATCCTGCAGCGAAAATCGCTAAGGACGTATCTGCGGGTGCCGTATTGGTCGCCTCGGTGAATGCCATTGTCGTCGGCGTGGTGGTGTTTTTCAGCGCGTCTCCGCTCAGACCGGCCCATGGTGGAGGCAGCCCAGTCACTTCCAGCCCCGACGTCACGGTCGTGCTCGCCGTCGGTGTTCTCGTGATGACTACGCTGGTCATCATGACGAAGCTTCTGACTGGTCGCTCGAACCCCGAGTTGCTGAGAGGAGGAGCGATCAGTGGCCATGCTGCAATCGGCTTCTTCCTTGCCATGACGATCGTCTTCACCAGTGGGGATCGCATCGTGGGTATGCTGGCCCTGGCGCTGGCGGCTCTCGTGGCTCAGAGTAGAGTGGATGCGGGGATTCATACTGTCCAGCAAGTCGTCCTGGGTGCCGTACTGGCTATCTTCCTGACCGCCTCTGTGTATTGGGTCATGCCCAGGGTACGGGCCTTTCTCATACGCAGCGCCAGCCAACAGCACTCCAGCATCCATTATTTTCGCCACGACTACGCGAGCGTCTTCGGAGGTACCAGTGGACGAGTCCGACTCAGATCCTGAACACCGTTGTCGGCCGATTGCGACCGCGAGCGCTGTCTTCCTGCTCTGCACGGTGGCATCCTCAGCTCTGGCACAGTCCCCACTAGGGAACGGGCCAATACAGTGGCGCGGTGTCGGGACTAATCTTCTTATCGTACTCGCGCTCATACTCGTGAATGGCATCTTTGCCATGGCCGAGGCCGCGTTCTTATCCGTTCGGCGTACACGCATAGAGCAGCTTGTCGAAGAAGGGAGACGCTCGGCCCGCATTGTGGCTGAGATGCTGACGGAACCGACACGAACGCTGTCTACCATCCAGGTCGGCATTACCTTCGTGTCGTTGCTGACGGCTGGTGCCGCGGCCGACGTTGCTGTGCGACCCCTAGCACAGTGGCTGAGGGAGACGATCCCTGGAGGCATGACATCAACCTACGCGAATCTCGTGGCGTTCGTGATTGTGATGGTCACCGTGAGCTTCCTGACCCTCGTGCTCGGCGAGATTACGCCAAAGAGCCTAGCCGTGCAGAAAGCCGAACCCATTATCCTGGCCGCTGCCTATCCACTACGCGCTCTCCAGGTGCTCGCAGGACCTGTGGTGGCGATCGTGACCAAGGCCTCGGACCTCATTGTCAGGCCGCTGGGCGGCAAGGCGACGTTCCATCCGACAGCTATGAGTCAGGAAGAGTTGAAACTCATGGTGGAGCAGAGCGAGGAATACGGCGTCATCGAACCCGAGGAGAAAGAAATGATCCACTCCATCTTCGAGTTCAGTGACACACCCGTCCGCAGAGTGATGACGCCACGACTGGACATCACCGCTGTGCCTGCAGACTCCTCCCTCCTGGAGCTGATCAGCGCCGTGACGGAGTCGGGACACTCCCGCATACCGGTATTTGATGGCGATCTCGACCAGATCGTAGGCGTCGTCCACGTGAAAGACGTCATCGAGCATGTGGCAGAGCCTCAGGTGCATACTGTGAGAGATTACATGCGCGCTCCTTACTTCGTGCCTGAGAGCAAGCGCGTGGACGACCTATTGGCTGACTTTCGCCGGACAAAGAACCATCTCGCGATCGTTCGTGATGAGTATGGTACTGTGACTGGCGTCGTTACCATCGAGGACCTTCTCGAGGAGATCGTCGGGGAGATCCAGGACGAGTACGATACCGAGGAGCCCGAGCTTGCCCAGGTGGATTCATCCACAGTCATTGCCGATGGGCGGATGCCGCTCGAAGACTTCAATGAGAGGATGGGTAGCGAACTGCCTTCAGAAGAAGCGGACACCGTAGGAGGTTTCGTTTTCGGGCTGCTGGGCCACCAGCCCGCCGAAGGAGAGGAAGTGACGTGGGATGGTCTCGAGTTCCGCGTGCAGAAGACCGACGGGCGCCGCATCCAGAAGGTGCTGGTCAAGCGCATCGAAGCGCCCTCACCGCGAGATGAGGAAAGTCCTGAGAAAGGACCCGATACGGAGGATCGAGCGGAATGACCGAGGACCAAGAGAGCCCTGCGCCCAGACCGACCTCTGAGGGGCGCAGTGGCGTACTTCGTGCGATCCTCGTCGTCGCAGTGCTCTGCGGCGTGGCCTTCGGCTATTGGCGATTCGTCTATTATCCAACGACCCCCCAGTATGCCTTGCGCGAGTTCCTCGACGCCGTGCGCGCTGAGGACTACGCGCTCTGCTACAGACGGCTCCATGTCCCGGCACCAATCCGGCTTCTCATACCAACTGCCGAGGCACTGGAGAGACTCGCCCGCAGCGCAGGCGGGCTCATTCCGCGGCTAGAGGACTACCGACTTGGCCGCGTTACTGAGAAAGGCGACACGGCGACGGTGATGGCCGTACTGATCACCCGTCAAGAAGCAGCAACTACCGCACACGCGGAAGAGTTGGAGGTCCACATGGTGCGCCAGGACGACCGGTGGCAGGTGGACGGTGGCTGGGTGCTCGAAGAGCTTATTCGCCGTGGCGGGGCGGAGTTGCGCCGCTCCCTGTTCCCGCCGGGTTCCGAGGCACCGTGAGATCCGGCAGCTCGGGCTCGGGTGGCCCTGGCTTGCTGTCGGACACCTCGGCTGTCACTTTCCAGGCACCGCCAGAACGCACCAAGACCAGTTGCCCCAAGATGTTGCCTTCGCCCTTTGTGGCAGGAGGGCGCACGAGAAAGACCACGGTGGCAGTATTCGCGCCAAGAAACTGTATGTCGGCGTCATCGAAGATCTGCAGCGTCTTCCCAAGCAGTTCTTGCTTCGCATCAGTAGACATCCGCGCAATGCCTGTCCGCTTGCTGACACCGACCACGACACTTCGCAAGGTCTCGGGGGTGTGTGTCATCACCTTTCCATCGCGGATCGCCACCAGTGGAAACTTGGCCACCCCCAAGCAGCCTTCAGCATCACCCAGAATCGTAGATGAGTAATACGCGAACGCTGCCTGTCGGATCCGCTTCTCATCTTCATCGGGGCTTTGGCGTCCATAGGCCCATAGGCCTAGAAGCGCCAGCCCCGCGCCAGCAACGATAGCAGCTCGCCCAGATCGCCACATCGCGGTAGCCCTCATGCCGCGTCGGCCGCAAAGACGCGCCGCAGATCGGCTTCTAGCTCTGCTCTCACCAAGGCGATGATGCCATCGCCTGCCTCGAACCGCATGTCTCCACGCGGAAGCATAGCCTGATCGTGTCGAACGATGCACACAATCAGCGCATCTACCGGCAGCGGAATGTCCGTGATGGACTTGCCAAGCACCGGCGAGCTCTCCGAAATCTCTACGTCCACAACCTCCAACCTGCCGCGCTTCAGTGCCGCAAGGGGGATGACATCCCCTGTGTGGATCTCCTGCTCGATCAGGTTGTAGATGATCTTCGTAGAGCTGACCGTGGCGTCAATGCCAAGCTTGTGGAATAGCTCCTCGTTCTTGGGATTATTCACGCGCGCGATCGTCCGCGGTACGCTGAACATCCGCTTGGCCATCTGACAGATCACGAGGTTGTCCTCATCGTCGCCCGTTGCCGCCACAACGACGTCCGCCCGTGCTGCCCCGGCTTCCTCGAGCAGACGCACCTCGCAGCCGTCGCCCTGTACGGCAATCTCGCCGAGTTCGTCGGCGATCATACGATGCACCTGACGGTCCTTCTCCATCAATAGCACTTCGTGCGACGAAGAAGCCAGCGTTTTCGCGAGGTAGTAGCCGACGTTACCCCCACCTACGATGACGATGTACATCGCCTAGCCTCCCCTCACGAATGTAACCGAACTCGCGCTCCGCACATCCTGCATCGAATCTAGAGATTCCTGTCGATGTATTCACGATTGTAGTCGTGCTCGATGGCCCAATGCTCGTCCGTCAGGAAGTCGCGGATCAGCCCTGAGACAATGGTTGGTGCGCAGATCGTCACAAGACCCATTTGCCGATAGGCGTCGGCACGTATGGGATCATTGATCCGCGTGACAACGCGCGGCACCTTGTAGACCTCCTTCGCGATCTGCGCCGACATGATATTGCGGTTATCCCCTTGCGTAACCGACACGAAGACGTCGCAGCTCTCGATGCCCGCACGCTTGAGCACGTCCTGATCGAGCCCATTCCCCACGATGCGCTGTCCTTTGTACTTCGACCCCAGACGGCGAAAGGCCTCTGGCAACAGGTCTATCACGGTAACGTTGTGGCCATCATGATAAAGGCGTCGCGCCAGCGTCGAGCCGACGCGCCCACATCCCATAATGATCACGTTCATCGTGCGCCCTCACCTCCTCCTCGAATCTGGCCGCTCACTGCCCGTGCAGGACCACGCCCATTCGCGGTCGTCGGCCCGCCGTTCGGCGAGTCCTTGCCGGCTACACGAGCGATCAGCACCTCACACGGCGCCCGGCGCAACAAGTGACTCGCTAGGTCGAGGAAGTCCTCCTCCTGAAGCCGGTCCATCCGCAAGGCTAGAACAACCATGGCTGCTTCATGAGCAGCAATCGTGGCCAGCAGTCCGTCCTTGATTTCGCGGACACGCTCGACATGGACAGTGCAAGCCAGGCCGAGTCGCCTGGCTTCGGCCGTTGCCGCGCCGAGCAACTCCTGCGTCTGCGCTTCCTCCTCGGGCAGGGGAGAACTGACCGGCAGCTCCCGTGGCACGACCACGAAGCCGACAATGCCAACCGGCAGCCCTCGGTCACGATGGGATACCGAAGCGAGGCGCAACGCTGCCGCTGTGTCAGCCGTGGACAGCACGGGCACGAGAATCGCGTTCAGTGGCAGACCAATGGAGCACGCACCTGCGCTGCGCAGCGATTCGCGTGCCTCTTCCACCGACATGGAGAACGCCACCTGGGATCGGAGTCCCGGCATGCCTCGGAGCACTGCCATCACAGCAGGAGGGATATTGCAGACAACCATCCGCGCACCCACTGCCTCGATATCGCGCAGCGCATCCAGGAATGTCCGCGCTCCTTCCGGGGTAACGGTCGTCAGTTCGCCCCCATCAATCAGGATTCCCTCAGGGTGCTCCTTCATCAGGACGCGTGCCGCGGCCTTGATGGTCGGCCATTGGTTCCGCGTCAGTGCCCCCGAGAGCTTGACTGTATCATCCCTAGTATAGACAATCACCGTACGCTGGTCCCGTTGACGGGTGCTGGCTCCACTGTGTCGCCATCCGCGCCGTTCCCTGAGCCCAGATGATACCGAAAACTGCTCACGATGACACCGGGAAGGTGGCCCAGGTAGTGCTTCACCAGCAGCCCGTTTGCGTTATGAAGCGCAGCATGATACCACTTTCCAGGGCTGAGCTCGGGCACGATGACGGTCACCAGATGGTCATCGCGCTCTCGTTTCACCTCCTCCAGGTACGTCATGAGGGGCCCGATGAGCGACCTGTAGGGGGACGGCAGTATGACAAGGGGGATATCCTCGCCAACGTACTGCTCCCATTCCCGCACTAGCCGCGGCGTTTCCTCTGGATTGTCCTCGATATGAATCGCACGACAGTCGGACGAGAGCGTCCTCGCATACCGAAGCGCTGGAAAGATGCCGCGATGGAGTGTCGGCACGAGAAGCAAGACTGTGTTCGTAATCGGAGATGTGTTCGGCACCCAGTTCGCTATCGAGAGGTCGCGACGACAGCGTTCGTAGTGGCGGTGGATCCCACGAAATACGAACACGAGAATAATGCCCACGACGATAACGATCCACGCCCCTTCGGGTCCCTTCTCTACGGCCAGCACTGCCAGAACGATGCCAGTTGCCAGCGCACCGAGAGCGTTGATGGTGGCCTTCAAGCGCCAACCGGTACTCCGGCGTTTCCTCCAGAGTCTGACCATGCCGCTCTGCGACAACGTGAACGCCGTGAACACGCCGATGGCATAGAGAGGGATCAGCCCCTCGACACTGCCCTGAAACGCCACAAGCAACACAGACGCGCACACACCGAGCAGCACGATCCCGTTGGAGTAGACGAGTTTGTCTCCGCGGTTCTGCAACTGACGGGGCAGCAACCGGTCCTTGGACATGATAGACGCTAAGTTCGGGAAGCCAGCGAAGCTGGTGTTGGCGGCCAGGACAAGGATCGCGCCTGTGGCTGCTTGCATGGCGTAGTAGAGTGAAACTCGGAACCAGGGACCCTCCTTGCCGAAGATGGCGCCAGACAGTTGGTCGATCACTGGCATTGCACGCCGCAGTCCGTCCTCCCAATAGACGACATGAAGCTTAGTGCTCAGATAGGACACTCCCAGGAAGAGAGTGGAGAGGAGGATCGCCATCCACACAAGGGTGACACCCGCGTTCTTCGGCCGGGGATCCTTGAATGCCGGGACCGTGTTGCTGATGGCCTCGGTTCCGGTCAGCGCGGCGCATCCGTTGGCGAACGCCTTCAGCAGGAGCAACAAGAGGCTCACGCCACCGAGCTGGATAACCGGCTTGCGCAGGTCCACGGGAACGTCCTGATTCACCGTTTCGGAGCGGATGGTCCAGCCGATGGATGGCCCCACTATCCCCAGCACAATCAGTGTGAGCGCCATCACGACGAAGACGTAGGTTGGAAATGCGAAGAAGGTGCCGCTCTCCTTCAGCCCCCGCAGGTTCGCCAGCGTAAGCCCTGCCACGAACAGCAGACAGACCGCCACCGTGTGCTCCGAGTACTGCTGCAGGATAGGCGTCGCCAGCAGGTTCTGCACCCCTGCTGCTATAGAGACTGCGACAGTCAGCACGTAGTCCATCAGGAGGGCTGCGCCTGCTACCATACCCGCGCCAGTGCCGAGGTTCTCCTTGCTGACAATGTAGGAACCACCGCCACCCGGATAGGCCTGAATCGTCTGCCAGTACGAAGCCACCACAATCGCCAGCAGCAGTACGATAGCCGCTGTCACGGTCATGGTGAGGCGGCCATAGAGCTCCGCGTAGGTCGCAGTCCATAGGCCTGCCGTGCCAAGCGCAAAGAGGATCTGCTGGCTCGCGTAGACACTCGAGGAGATTGCGTCGGACGCGAAGACAGGGAGCGCAATCACCTTGGGCAGGCGTTCTTGTTCCTGGTGCTCCGTGGGAATCGGCCTGCCGAAGAGTAGCAGCCGCAGCGGATGGATCGGAGGCCGGTAAGGCCGACGCCCCCCAGCAACTGTGGGGGTAGGTCGTTCTCTAAGCAGGCCCAACTCCTGCAGAAACGTACGCATCTTATACCGTCTTGAAATCAATCAGGGCGTTTGTCGTGGCTCCCGTTGTGCACGCGACATTGCACAAGCTCGTGTTCGACGGAACGCATTCCATGCCTGCACACTGCAGGATCGCGGCGGCGAGCCACGTGCAACATGTAACGAAGGCACTCTGGGCCGAACGCTCGTGCGGTGATTGGCGCCAAACGGAGAGTATACTTCCGTCATGTCGTCGTGTCAAACAGCTGAACCATCGCACATGCCGTATCGAGACGTCTTGCGCCTCGCCCCTCAGGACGATGTCGCTGTCGCCCTGCGCGATATTGGGCCCGGGGAGACAGTGCATCTCTCGGACACACAGTTGACTCTAGTCCAGTTCGTTCCGGCCGGGCACAAGTTCGCGCTCCGCGACATTGCAGCAGGCGAGGCTGTGCGCAAGTACGGTTGGATCGTAGGATACGCGACCACCGCCATTCCCGCGGGAAGCCATGTGCACACACAGAATCTGGTGGCGGGCGCCGTGAATCGGGACGCGTACACGGCCGGCCCCTCGCAGGAGGCGACCTGGGAGCTGCCCACCAGGACGTTCCATGGCTATCGCAGGCGGCACGGCCACGCCGGCACCCGCAATTGCGTGCTCGTGATCTCCACAGTCAATTGCTCAGCGGATGTTGCCCATGCGATCGTCGAGCGCCTGCGTCCCAGGGTCGCCGAGGATTTTCGCAACGTGGATGGTATCTACCCGATCACCCACAAGGGAGGATGCGGGATCCCGATCGGCGGGGCATCTTACGAGGTGCTGCGCCGTTGCCTGAGCGGCATCGCTGCCCACCCGAATGTCGGCGGCGTGCTCATCATCGGACTGGGCTGTGAGGTCATGCAGGCAGACGTTATCGCGCGAGATGCTGCAGCATCGGGTGTGCCTACCCGAATGCTTGGGATTCAAGAGGTCGGGGGTGTTGGGCCGGCCATCCGGCGCGGCATTGACGAGGTCACTGCCCTGCTCCAAGAGGTTAACTTGGCGCGGCGCAGCTCGGTACCTCTCAGCGACCTCATCGTCGGCACCGAGTGCGGCGGGTCCGATGCATATTCGGGTATCACGGCGAACCCGTTGCTGGGCTATGTTGGGGACATGTTTGTCCGGGCCGGTGCCGCGTGGGTGCTCGGGGAGAGCCCGGAGACGTACGGTGCCGACCATCTCCTCAGGGCCAGAGCAGCAAATGCCGCCGTGGCACATCGTCTCGACGCAGTCATGCGTTGGTGGGAACAGTACACGGCTCGGCACGATGCAAGTATTGACAACAACCCTGCGCCTGGCAACAAGGAAGGTGGTATCACCACCGTCTACGAGAAAGCCCTGGGAGCCGTGGCAAAGGCCGGCAACACGGTACTGAAAGACGTGCTGGAGTATGCGCAGCCTGTCCGGAGTTCCGGCCTGTCATTCATGGACACTCCTGGCATGGACGATGTCTCGGTAACCGGCCTGGTTGCTGGCGGATGCAACCTAATCGCCTTCACCACAGGACGGGGATCATGTCTTGCGTTTGGCCCGGTGCCGATTGTCAAGATCGCATCCACGAGCGATCTCTTCGAGCGTATGCCGGATGACATGGACTTCGATGCGGGCAGGATCCTCCGGACTGTGCCCATGGAGGTCGCTGCGCGGCAATTGGCCGGTCTGATCGTCTCCGTTGCATCGGGGCAACGCACCTGTGGTGAGCAGCAGGCTCTGGGTGACCACACATTCGCGCCATGGGACCTGGGACCGACACTCTAGACGGACCAGCGAGGCTCAGGCTAGGTAGAACCCTGCGCCGAGCAATCGTGGCGTGGTGGGACCGTCTCGGTCTGGCATGCCTCGCCAGCGCGGTGAGTGTCGCATCGGTAATGGGCGTTCTTGGGTTGTGTCAGCGTCTCGGCTTGCTGGGACGGTTCGCACAGCCCTGGGGCACGATCCTCACGGCATTATCTGTCGGTCTGCTGATGACGTATATGGCCACAGCCGTTCACCGCTTGGCCCGAGCCGTCGTCCATCGAAACGAGGTCGTGCTGGATGAGGTCGCTCGCGTACCCGCGAGGGATTTCGTGCAAGCTTTGGGGCTGGTCGTCACGCAAGTTGCCGTCAGCGCGATCTGCCTGGGCAACATGTGGTTCTACGTGGCCTGGAGATCTACAGTCGGCGCGTTCCTTGCCGTAGTTTTCGGCTACTTGTTCGCTCTCTGGTTACTCAACTCGCTGTATCACTGGCCCCTTCTGACTGCAGCACAAGAAGGGCTGATACCTCCTGCGGAGGGGAGCAGCGGCCCCTCGCTGCGCCACGTGCTGAGGAACGGCTTCGTTCTCTTCCTCGGGGCGCCGGCATATACCGCCGGTTTGGCACTCGTCATGCTACTCACGATGCTGGTTTTGAGCGCCACCGGCATTGGTCTTGTGCTGGCCGTTCCCGCACTTTGGGCGATACTCGGTACGCAGGCGCTGCATGATCATATGGTGCGTCTCGGTATGTTGCCGCCGCCGGACGAAGGTCCTGTCACCCAGGACGATTGGCGGGTTCCCAATGACTGACTGCCGCTGGCAGATATGCCGAAGGCAGTGACAATCACTGGATAATGAACACGGCGGGAGGCAGCGCTCGGCCTCCCGCCATCCGACTGGGGGACCAGGATTCGAACCTGGGTTAACGGCTCCAAAGGCCGCTGTCCTGCCGCTGGACGATCCCCCACTGGAGTCGCATTATACTACGTTACCGTCTCGATGCACTAGCCGCGAGATGCGCGGATGTGGACGATTTCGCCATCCTTCACGATATAGTCCTTGCCTTCGAGACGCATCTTACCTGCGGCTCGTGCAGCGTCCCATCCGCCGAATCGCTCGAAGTCTGCAAAGTCCATGACCTCCGCACGAATGAACGAGCGCGCCAAGTCCGTATGGACCTTCTCTGCTGCACCCAGAGCCGTAGTGCCTTTGCGGACGGTCCAGGCACGTACCTCGTCCGAGCCCACTGTCAGGAAGCTGATCAGGCCCATATGCGAATACACCACACGAATGAGGGCATCTCGCGCAGACTCGGCTATACCCATCGCTTCGAGGAACTCTGACTCTTCTGCGGGCTCCATCCGCGCGATTTCCGCCTCAAGTGACGCACACAGCACGATCAGCGGCACTCCCATCCTCTGGGCATACGTCCTGGTCTCAAGAACCTGGGGTGTCTCGTGACCGATGTCGGCCTCGGCGATATTGAGCACCAGGATGAGCGGTTTGGCGCTTACGAGGCCGAACGCCCGAGCGTACTTCTCCTCGTCGGGGGTCATCTGCGCCGTTCGCAGTGACTGGGAGCCTTCCAGCCGATCCTTCAAGGAGCGGACAGCCTCTTCTTCACCTGCGCCGACCGCCGTCTGCCGACGTGAAGTCTTGGCCTTCTGAAGACGCTCCAGCCGTCCCTCCAGCACAACCAGATCCGCCAACACAAGCTCCTGCAGAACAGTCTCTGCATCGCGGACAGGATCTGCACCGCCCTCTGGAGCAACCAGGAGATTTACGAAGCCACGCAGCACGAGAACAAGGGCATCCATGTTCCGGACGCCAGCGAAGAAGTCGGTGCCGAACGAGTGCCCACGCTCATGCGCTTCGATGCGTGCCGCCCCGTCAACGATCTCCAGTGTTGCAGGAACTTGCTTCTTCGGCTGGCAGATGGAAACCGCCTTGTCGTAGCGAGGGTCCGGCACTGCAACGACGGCGGTATAGGTGCGATCACTGTGGGCCTCGTAGGCATGGATCGGCGCATCGGATCGCGTCACCGCATTGAAGACGGAAGTCTTGCCACATCCTGGCAGGCCAATCAGCCCTGCGCGCACTCTCCCACCCCCTTAGCGCACGACCCTGACTTGCGTCTCCACCTGCGCGGGCAATCTTGCCCACGGCGAGTACCAACCAGCCCATATCGCAGCCGCAATGAGCAGCGCGAACAGGGCTGCTGCCAACCAGTAGCGCCCAGCGTTAGGCGACAGTCTGGCTTCGCGAGGTCTTCCGTTCACGCGCCCTCTCCACTAGTCGTACCAACCAAATGCTGCCTAGATAAAGCACGAACACGGGAAAAATCATCATCAGCATGGTGAATGCGTCGTTGCTGGGAGTTACCAGCAACCCTACAAACGAGATACCGACAATCGCATGACGCCAGGAGCGTCTCATGGACTCCGACTTCAGGAGACCGACCCAAGCAAGGAACATCAAGGCCAAGGGTAACTGAAACACGATGCCGAAGACCGCCATGAGTTTCAACACGAAGACAACATAGGTCTTCGGCCCCTGGTAGAGCACGGCGGTCGGGAAGAAGTTCACGTATCCGAGGAACCACCGCATGGCGTAGGTGGACACCCAATACGCGAGCGAGACGCCTGCAACGAACAGGCCGACCGACATCGGTACGATCCACCGAAGCGGCCTGCGCTCCTCACGGGTCAGCGCTGGGCGAACGAACCCCCACAACTCCAGGATGACCAATGGGGACGTCAGGATCAGACCACTGACCACGCAGATCTGCAAGACCACGAAAAACGGCTCGGTGAAGTGGGTGAAGGCGATCTTGAACTCGACGTTGCCGTGTCTGAGGGCGCTTGCCATGGGCTGGTAGAAGAATCGATAGATCGGCTGAACGAAGAAGGCCGCCACGATGGAGCCGAACACCACGTAGAGGATGGACCGGATGATACGTGCACGGAGCTCGGCAAGGTGCTCGCTGAGCTCCATGCGCTTGTCTTCGTCTTCTTCGGCGGGTCGTCGTTTGAAGAGCGGGGACATGACTTCGGTGTCGCCAGACCTTCTGTCTGACTGGGCAGCATTATACCCAGCTTCCCAGGGCCCTCTAGGTTCGGGGCTTCCGCATCGGCGACGCTGCTGGGGACAATGCAACAGCGCCCTCCCCACCCCCTCTTCAGGGTAACGAGGAGGGCGCGCTTCACGGAATCGGCGAGGGAAATGTCGTTCTTACGAAGCAGGCTTCTCGGGCTTCAGCTCCGTGATGGTCGTGGATCGAAGGGTGATCTTCTGTTTCGAGACGCCGGTTCCCATGCCGGCCATGCCGCGCATACCACCCACGTAGCCGCCCATGGGTCCGGTCATCCCTCCGCTACCCATTGTGGGAGGACCTGTCAAGCCGCCCAGCCGGCCACCTGTGCGGCCTCCGAGCCTGCCTCCCATTCTGGGCGAACCCGATCCCCCGGGCCCTTCGCGACCTTCGCCAGGTCCGGGTATACCACCCATGCCGCCAGGTCCCAGATACGGCATGCTGGAACCACCCATACCGCCCATCATGAGCGGGGGACCAGACATTCCGCCCGATCCCATCATCGGCGGAGCGCCGATGCTCATGCCACCGGGGGCGCTCATGCCACCCATCATGGGACCCCCTGGAGCGCTCATACCGGCTGCCCCGCCGACGGCGGGACTGATCGTCTCGCTGGTCGTGCCCGCAACCTCCAGAGTCCGCTCGATCTTTACGAGCGTACCGGACCGGTACGACAGGTAGATCACGCGTTTGAAGTCCACTGTTGGGTTCTCGATGAGCATGTTGCCGAAGACCAAGGACTTTTCCTTGAGCGCTCCGTTGTAGGTTTGCACGATCTTGGCTGTCTGGTGGTTGCCTTCCCACTCCAGACCTTCGAGTGTGCTCTTCACTGTGACCTTCGGCTGCTTGTCGGGGGATGTGCCTGGAATATCGAGCACCACGCCCGGCGTGTCCCACGTATCACCCACGCGCACTTCGTGCCGCGGCAGGATCGGCAAGTCCAGGGTCGTGCTGACGGGAATACCCGCCTCATAGAATGCGTCCGTCGCCAGGCGCTCTTGTGGAGGATAGTGGACAATACCCAGCGGATCCAGCTCCTGGTAGATGGACTTGGGCAGGTATTCCTGAGGGTACACGACCTCCTGTCCGTACTGCTTCACAGCCAGCCGGGTCAGGCGGTTGCGAACGATGGCGTTGCCGTTCTGATACACATCTTCTACCGCCAGCAGCAGATCGCTGTTCTGTCCCACGAGCTCCACATCGCCGGTGGCCGTCAATCCCTGAGTCACGCCCCCCACGATCACCGTCGTACCCGACCGGTTGTACGTCCGGTTGGAGCCATCCTCGTAGCGGTACCGCAGCGCTATGGGCCCTGGATCGGTTGCGATCTTGTTGGCGAGGGTGACGTTGACCTCGCTCGTCTCAGCTGCGGTGGCCCCACCTGCAGGACCGCTCTTAGGAACGTACAGCACCGCGCTGATCTTATGGGGTCCGTCGGAGGGCGCCTCCACGCGGTTCGTGCCGAGGACGCGCACGCGCTCTTTCGTATCCCAGATGTACTCGAACATGGCGCCCGGCTCGGCCTTGGTACGTTGTTCATCCGTCGGTGCCAGCGCTACCCGGAACTGACCATCAATACTGAATGCCACGTATGCGCCGTCCGGAATGCTCGCCAAAGGAACACGGATGGGCACTTTCTCCCGGACCGTCGCCCCGTCTGGTGGAAACCGGATCGAAAACGGAGCGGTGTTCTGAGCTGAAGTCCGGGCTGTCATCCCGAGACACAGTAGGAGGCTGCCCAGAACGGACAGCGTGGCTCTCATGTGCATGGAAGACTCCTTCCTGGCGAATAGCGCACTACACCAGCAGTGTAGCATAGCCTTCCTCTCCTGTCAACGCTTATCCTTCAGCGCTTAGAACGAGTGATGTTGACAAGCGGGTCGCTTCTTTGTACACTGAATAGGACGATGGAGCTCCCTGATACGTTACTGGTCGGGAACCGGTTCCTTGGCTGCCGCGTCGCTCAGAATGATGCACAGAACTCGCATGTATCCGCGGATGACCAGATGCCACTTCGCTAGGCGCGCGTGGGTGGTGTCCGCCGCCACCATGCTTGTCGTATCGTTGATGGAAGCATCTTTCGCTCAGTATCCCCCTGTGGCATCTGGCGGTGCGGACAAGACGATCAAGACCTACAATACCGCTGGAGTCGAGACGTTCTCGTTCCTCGCCCACGAGGGTGCCGTACACGCCCTCCTCTTCAGCAACGATGGGCGTCGGATCATCTCAGGCGGCGCGGATGGAACCGTCAAGGTGTGGAACGTAGACGATGGCTCCCTGGAGAACACCCTGGATGCTCATGACGGAGCTGTGGTGGCTCTGGCGTTGCGCGAAGACGGCACCCTTCTGGCCTCAGGCGGCGCGGACGGCATGGTGAAGTTGTGGGACTACGAAAAGGGGAAGCTCGTTCGAACGATCCACGCTCACACCCGAGGTGTTCGGGCGCTGGCATGGAGCCCAGACGGGAAAATGCTGGCCTCGGGAGGCGACGACCGTGTCATACAGGTATGGCGCGACGACGGGTCTCAGGCAGCCAGCATCGTCGGCCATGATGAAGCCATCACTGGGCTGGTGTGGACGAAAGATGGCCGATCCCTGATCAGCGGCGCTGCTGACGGCTATGTGAAAGTGTGGACGGCAGGGGATTTTGCGCTGGCCTCCCGCCACCGCACGAATGACAAGTCGCTGGCTGCGCTGGCCGGCACGGTAGACGGACAGCTCCTTGCAACAGCAGGTACTGACGGTCGCATTCGCGTCTACACTGTAACCGGTAAGGGCGTCGCTGAACTGGTCTCCAAGTTACTCGACAAGCAGATCCTGTGTCTCGCGTGGAGCCGGGATGGGAAGATACTTGTGACCGGCGGTGCCGACAGTGCCCTGCGCTATTGGAGTGCTTCCGATCTGTCGGTGGTGCGACGTGTCAGCTCGCACGAGGGCAGCATAACAGCCGTCGCCGTCGGGCCGAACTAGGACCTATTTCCGGTCGGAGCCTGGGAGTGGCGGACGGCGCGAACCATCCAGCACGGCACTACCTCTTGCTACCTTTCTCATAACGTAGGAGGCGTGAAGACCTGCACGTCTTCCTCTGTTTTCGGTACCTGCAACTTGCCATCCGCGATGAGTTGCTTCACCTTCTCCAGCCTGGCCAGGACGGAAGGTGGGATACTCTTCCGCGTGTACTGCATGGGCGACAGCTTGATACCGCCTTCCTTCAGCCCGAGGATCTTCTCGCCACCCTTCCACTTGCCATCGCGAAGCTCCCGTACCGCCTCGAACACCGCAGTGTCCACGCCCTTCATGACGCTAGTCAGTATCCTGCCTGGGTGCTCACCGTCCTGATCCTTGTCTACCCCGATACCGTAGTACCCGTCCCCTGCTTCAGCCATCGCATCGAGTGCTCCCAAGCCGCCCTTGCCTGCGGCGTGCATGACGATATCGGCGCCTTGCTGTATGGCCGTACGGGCGTATTCCTTCCCCTTCGCGACGTCGGTCCAACTACCAATGTACTTGACGATGACGCGGATGTCCGGTCGCGCCGTCTTGGCACCAGACCGGTAGCCACACTCGAACTTCTTGATGAGCGGTCCTTCCATGCCTCCAACGAAACCGATGGCACCTGTTTTCGTCATCGCGCCTGCGAGGTAGCCTGCCAGGAAGGTGCCCTCCTCTTCGCGGAACTTCACAGCCATGGCGTTCGGTAATGGCGGCGCGCTACCGTCAATGATCACAAAGTGAGTACTGGGGTACCGAGGCGCGACCTCCTTCAGCGCGTCCTCCATGAGATACCCGACTGCCACCACCAGCGCATTGCCCTGATCAGCGAGATTGGCCAGGTTGCTCTTGTAATCACTCTGCTCCCGGCTCTCCAGGTAACGTGCCTCGATCCCGAACTGCTGCTGCGCGCGCTTCAGGCCTTCCCAAGCGGCAGCATTGAACGAACGATCGTCAATCCCGCCGGCATCGGTGACGAGTGCCACTTTGAGGTGACCGCGATCCGGCGGTCGGGTCTCGCCTCCACCTCCGGACCGACACCCTGCCAGCAGGCAGAGTAGCACCGTTACGCCGAACCGCCAAGGTGCTACGCTGTACGCTCCGATACGCATCCTCGTACACCCTACCCCCGCATCTTGTGGATGGACATGCCCTGGACGTCCATCGCTGCTTCCATGATGGCCTCTGGCAAAGTGGGATGTCCGTGGATCAGGTTCTTCAGCTCGTCCACCGTCGCCTCTAACTCGATGGCCACCACTGCTTCGTGGACTAGATCCGACGCGTGCGGACCCACGATGTGGACGCCCAGGACCTCTCCGTACTTTTTCTCCGCGACAACCTTGACCAGACCTTCTTGCTGGTCCATGGCCATCGCCTTACCCAGCGGCCTGAAGGGGAACGTGCCGATGGCCACATCGTAGCCAGCCTCGCGCGCTTGCTTCTCCGTCATGCCCACGGTTGCCAACTCCGGCTCGGTGAAGACCGGCGATGGGACGGCTCTGTAGCTCATGGTCGCAGGATGTCCCATGGCGTTCTCTGCCGCGACGATGCCCTGGTGAGACGCAACATGGGCAAGCTGGAACTTCCCCGTGACATCACCAATGGCATAGATTCCCGGCACGGACGTTTCCATCCGCTCGTTGACCGTTATTCCTTGTCTCGTGACTTCGACACCCACGGCTTCCACACCAGTATCGCGCGTCACCGGTCGGCGGCCCACACCCACCAGGACGACATCGCAGCCAATCTCCGTGGCTCCTTTGGGTCCCTCCACGGTCGCGGACAGGCCATCTGGCACGCGTTTGACCGCCGTGACCTTGCTGTCCAGGTGGAAAGCAATCCCCTGTTTCGTCAGGCTCTTCCGGAGTTCTCGGGCTACATCGGCGTCAGCCAGCGGCAGCACTTCTGGCATCATTTCTACCACGGTGACACTGGCCCCGAGAGCATTGAAGATGAATGCGAACTCCAGTCCAACAGCCCCTGCACCGATGACCAGCAGACGCCCTGGCACGCTCTCAGCCGTCAGTGCCTCATTGCTCGTCCAGATTCCCTCGCCTTCCAGACCAGGTATGGGCGGAAGGATTGGCTCGCTGCCAGTCGCGACGATAATGCTCCGAGTACGTACGAGCTCTTTGCTTCCATCGGCCATCGTGACCTCGACGGCGTTGCGGTCCTCGATCCGCCCGATCCCCGTAATCTGCCGCACCTTGTTCGACTTCAGCAGCGACTGAACGCCTCCGCGCAGTGTCTGGACCACTTTGTTCTTCCGCGCCATGATCTGGCCGAAGTCGTAGCTGACGTCGCCGACCTGCACGCCCACGCGGCCGGCCTCTTTGGCAGCGCGTAGCCGCTCGGCACTAGCAATAAGCGTCTTAGTAGGAATGCAACCCCAGTTGAGGCAGACACCGCCCCACCCCTGCGGATCCTTCTCGACGCAGACAACGTTGCCGCCCAGTTGGGCTGCACGAATGGCTGCGACATAGCCGCCCGGGCCAGAACCTATGATGACAATGTCTGCGTCGTGATCGGTCGTATGGGGCATCAGAGCGATCTCCTTCCTCGAGCACTGGGCGGGAGGGCCCCGCCTCCGGTGGTATTGTAGCATAGGGCATCACCCTGCTTCCTGTCGCGGATGTGGGTACGGAGCAGGAGACAACCCGATGGTAGGTACGCCGTGGACGTCTTCGCACTCGGTCCTATTCCTTATATAGAGAGCTGGCGGTTGCAGGAACGCCTGGTGAGAGCGCGCCTCGACGGCCAAATTGGCGACACGCTGCTGCTCCTCGAGCATCCGCCGACCATCACCCTGGGACGTGCCGCCGATATGCGCCATCTCCTTGCCAGCCCCGACGTGCTCGATCGCCTGGGCGTTACCGTTGTCGAGACGGATAGAGGGGGCGACGTGACGTTCCATGGCCCCGGCCAGATCGTCGGCTACCCGATCGTGGACCTCCGTCTCCGACGAACCGACGTCCACTGGTACCTCCGCCAACTCGAGGGGGCCATACTGGACGTGTGTTGCGCCCTGGGTCTGGCCGCCTGCCGCTTCCCTCCGCATACAGGTGTGTGGATCGCAGATAGGAAGATCGCCGCCATCGGGATAAAGCTGCGCCGTTGGGTTACCAGTCATGGGTTCGCCCTGAACGTCGCAGACCTGCGGCAGTGGTTTCGGCTGATCGTTCCATGCGGGCTCGCCGGGTATGATGTGACGAGTCTGGAACAAGAGCTTGGTTACGTGCCCGACCGGGACGAGCTGCACCGAGCTCTGGCCGAGCGCATAGTGCGCCGTCTGGCATCTTCAGGAGAATCGGTGCGGTCCGAGGGCAACGAATCGCCCACGAAGATTCGTAGAATCGCTGGTGGAAGTCTTGACATGGTCCTAGCAGCGGTGCTAGAATGTCAAGCCGTGCGCCGAGAGCAGACAACTGTCTTGCCCGGCTAGCGAAGCGGTTCTTTGACAACTGAACAGGTGTAGAAGGTAGCGCATCTTCGGCCACGCACGTTGTGCGTGGCAGCCGCATCTTACCCAAAGGGGTGCGGCAGGTGACGTTGTTGATTTGGGGGCACGACTTGTTGTGTCCGTGAGAAGTAGGCGGTAAGCTACAAAGGGCGTCTGGTGGATGCCTTGGGGCAAAGTGCCGATGAAGGACGCGAATAGCGGCGATACGCCCGGGGGAGCGGCAACAACGCTACGATCCCGGGGTCTCCGAATGGGGCAACCCGGCTGCCGTAACGGGCAGTCACCGTATGATGAACACATAGTCATGCGGAGGGCACCCGGGGAACTGAAACATCTCAGTACCCGGAGGAAGAGAAAGCAATCGCGATTCCCCTAGTAGTGGCGAGCGAACGGGGAACAGCCTAAACCGCGCCGGCGTGCCGGTGCGGGGTTGCGGGGCCGGCATTGTGGCTCGTCGTGATAGGTTCCGAAGCGGCCTGGAACGGCCCACCATAGCGGGTGAGAGTCCCGTAGGGGTCTGTCGCGGGGAGTCCGTCGGTACCCAAGTACCGCGGGGTACGGGAAGCCTTGCGGGAATCTGGGAGGACCACCTCCTAAGGCTAAATACACTTTGCCACCGATAGCGCAGCAGTACCGTGAGGGAAAGGTGAAAAGTCCCCCGGGAGGGGAGTGAAATAGAACCTGAAACCAGAGCGCCTACAAACAGTCAGAGTCCCGACGTATGCTCGGGATGATGGCGTGCCTTTTGCAGAATGAACCGGCGAGTTGCTGTTGGTCGTAGGTTAAGCCCTTCAGGGGTGTAGCCAGAGCGAAAGCGAGTGCGAATAGCGCGTTCCATGGCCAGCAGCAGACCCGAAACCGCGTGATCTACCCATGGTCAGGGGGAAGCGTGGGTAACTCCCATGTGGACGCCCGAACCAGTGTCGGTTGAAAACGGCTTGGATGAACTGTGGGTAGGGGTGAAATGCCAATCGAACGCGGAGATAGCTGGTTCTCCCCGAAATGCATTGAGGTGCAGCGTCGCTCGTTCTGTCATGCCGGTAGAGCCACTGGATGGCCTAGGGGCCCTACCCGGCTACCGCGGTCAACCAAACTCCGAATGGCATGACATCACAGGGCGGCAGTGAGACGGCCGGGGATAAGCTTGGTCGTCGAAAGGGAAACAGCCCAGACCGTCTGCTAAGGTCCCAAAGTACAGGCTAAGTGTAAAAGGATGTGAAGATGCACAGACAACCAGGATGTTGGCTTAGAAGCAGCCACCATTGAAAAAGTGCGTAACAGCTTACTGGTCGAGTGTCTTTGCGCCGATAATGTAAGGGGGCTCAAGCCTGTCACCGAAGCAACGGATGTGGCCCGCGGATTCCGCGGGTTGCGTGGTAGGGGAGTGTTCACGAGGCGGAGAAGCTGAGGGCGCAAGCCCCGGTGGAGCGTCGTGAAGTACGAATGCCGGTATGAGTAGCGAGAAGACGGGTGAGAATCCCGTCCGCCGAAAGCCTAAGGGTTCTTAAGGAAGGTTCGTCCTCTTGAGTTTAGCCGGTCCTAAGGCGAGGCCGATTGGCGTAGCCGATGGCTGTCCGGTTGATATTCCGGAGCCAGTTGCAGCTATTGAGCACGGGGGGACGCGGTCGAAGTTCCGGTCACGGCGCTGGTCTGCCGTGTTCCGGGGATAGCCTGTGGAGGTAGGCAAACCCGCCTCCGCATGCAGGTGGCCTCGGACGAGTGGAATCTTCGGAGGAAGCGAAGCCGGGATGGAGATCGCCGCGAAAAGCCTCGTGGGAGGTTGCATCTGACCGTACCGCAAACCGACACAGGTAGGCAGGTAGAGGATACTAAGGCGTGCGAGATAACTCTCGTTAAGGAACTAGGCAAAATAGCCCCGTAACTTCGGGAGAAGGGGTGCCCTCGGAGGTATATGGCTGCAACGCCATGTGCGTCTGGGGGTCGCAGTGAAGCGGCTTGAGCGACTGTTTACCAAAAACACAGGTCTCTGCGAAGCCGAAAGGCGACGTATAGGGGCTGACACCTGCCCAATGCCAGAAGGTTAACAGGAGAGGTCAATCCTTCGGGAAGCAGCCTTGAATCGAAGCCCTGGTGAATGGCGGCCGTAACTATAACGGTCCTAAGGTAGCGAAATTCCTTGTCGGGTAAGTTCCGACCCGCACGAATGGTGTAACGACTTGAGCGCTGTCTCGACGAGAGGCTCGGTGAAGTTGTAGTATGCGTGAAGATGCGCATTACCCGCCGCAGGACGGAAAGACCCCGTGGAGCTTTACTACAACCTGTCATTGTGTTTTGGATACGCTTGTAGAGCGTAGGTGGGAGACTTCGGTCGCCAATGGAACACCACCCTGGCGTATCTGGAATACTAACCGTGACCCTCATCGGGTTATCGGGACCGTGGCAGGCGGGTAGTTTGACTGGGGCGGTCGCCTCCCAAAAGGTAACGGAGGCGTCCCAAGGTACCCTCAGGCTGGTTGGAAACCAGCTGATGCGTGCAAGGGCACAAGGGTGCTTGACTGTGCGACCGACAGGTCTAGCAGGGACGAAAGTCGGGCCTAGTGATCCTCTGGCAACATGTGGATGTGCCAGGGCTCATCGGATAAAAGCTACCCCGGGGATAACAGGCTTATCTTGCCCAAGCGCTCACAGCGACGGCAAGGTTTGGCACCTCGATGTCGGCTCGTCGCATCCTGGGGCTGGATTAGGTCCCAAGGGTTAGGCTGTCCGCCTATTAAAGCGGTACGCGAGCTGGGTTCAGAACGTCGTGAGACAGTTCGGTCCCTATCCGCGGTGGGCGTAGGAGTCTTGAGGAGGGCTGTCCCCAGTACGAGAGGACCGGGATGGATCGACCTCTGGTGTACCGGTTGTGCCGCCAGGCGCAGACGCCGGGTAGCTATGTCGAGAAGCGATAAGCGCTGAAAGCATCTAAGTGCGAAGCGCGCTCCAAGATGAGGACTCCCACAGGGTTAACCTGGTAAGGTTACAGGTAGACAACCTGTCAATGGGCGGAAGGTGTACAGGCAGCAATGTCTTAGCTTAACCGTCCCAATCAACCGAGGGCTTACCAACTACTACTCCTCACGGATCCAACATCCGTGCCTCCAAACCAGCAACGCCATGGCGCTGCCTCGCACCTGTTCCACTCCCACCATGCTTTCCTGGTGGCCATATCGGCGGGGTCCCACCCGTTCCCATTCCGAACACGGAAGTTAAGCCCGCCAGAGCCGACAATACCTGAGGCGCAAGCCTCCGGGAAGATAGGACGCTGCCAGGATCTATCCTCCGCGGCCTCGTCTGATACTCTCAGGCGAGGCCGCGCGTGCAATCGCCACCTGGAGTCACACGAATTCTGCAGTTCTACTTGACAAGTCTGGCACGCCGTCCTATACTCCTAGGAAGAACGCTCATGCGTTAGCCATACAGTCGGACCGCAGCGGTCCGCCCTAAGTGAGAAGGAGGGAGGAGACTATGCGTCGTGGAGTGAGCAGAGACAAGCGTGCGTTCACGCTCATCGAGCTGCTTGTCGTCATCGCCATCATCGCGATTCTCGCCGCGATCCTGTTCCCTGTGTTCGCGCGAGCACGCGAGAAGGCACGCCAGATCTCCTGCATCAGCAATCTGAAGCAGCTGGCACTGGCCGCCATGATGTACGCCCAGGACTATGACCAGATGAACTTCTGGTTCAGGGGCCGACCCAACACCACCGTCTACGCCGACAACGCGCAGACGATCGTCGTTCCTCCTAGCGCCATGGGCCTCCACAACTACAACGAGGCGCTGGCCATCGTCTTCAACCCGTACACCAAGAACAAGGAGATGTACTACTGCCCTTCCGACCGGTTCAAGAAGGTGCACACCTGGATCTACCCGACTCCGCCGGACACCGGCTACGGGAGCGCCGTGACCATTGACCCTGGCATTCAGGATGCACCCCCTCCGGACGGCATTCGATGGCGCGATCAGATGAAGTACGACCACTTCTACGGTAGCTACCGCTTCTACAAGCGCAACGGCGGCGACCCAAGCTGCAACCGTGACGATGCACCTCCGCCGTCGTTCTGGGATGTCGAGTACGACCGCACCATTGACGGTGTCCTCTACCACATGTCGCCGGTGAACCTCCTCGCCTGGTTGGAGGAACACCCCGTGCATACTGGCTCCATGCAGTACCAGAACAGCTACGGTCGCAACACATCTTATCGCGACGGCCATGCCAAGTGGATGCCGGGCAACGAGCTAAAGATCTAACCGCTGCAGTCCTGCCCATGTGAACTGCACCCTCTCCTCCAGGGCCATGTCGGAGGGGAGGGTGCATTGTGTCTGTCGGCCCTCGATCGGCTGCCGACAGCTGGAGAATGGCTATGAAAACGTGGCAATGGTTCCTTCTCCTTACCATGGCTCTTACACCGCTGTCCGCCTTCCCATCGCCCAAGATGCTTGCGGCTCAGCGCATGACGGTCGTCGTGTCGCGTCATGCCACAGCCGTGGAGCGTCTGGCCGCACGTATGCTCGTGGAAGAAGCAGGCAAACGGGGCGGTACGTGGACCATCCAGCAGACCGTACCCGCATCAGGGTCGTATGTGCTCCTAGGATCGCTGACTCGCATGCCCCCCAAGGTAGCGCCGCAGTTCGTTGGCAACTCCCTTGTAGCAGACGGATACAGGCTGCGCATCGAGCAGCAACAGGGGCGAACGGCAATCACTGCCATCGGCAGAGATCAGCGAGGCTGCATGTTCGCGGCTGGACGCGTCCTCCGGGAGCTGCGTTGGGGAACCGGCCCCGTAATGGTGCCCCCCATGGACATCGTTACAGCGCCCGCCAAGCCCATGCGCGGCCATCAGCTCGGCTGGCGACCGACCGCCAATAGCTACGATCGCTGGGGCCTGAAGGAGTACGAGCAGTACATTCGCGACCTGATCATCTGGGGCACGAACGCCATCGAGCTCATACCGTTCGACAGCGCCTATGAGCACGAAGCCAACCTCCGATTCACGTGCGCACTGGCCGATCTCATGGCTTCGTACGGTCTCGACGTATGGTTGTGGTATCCCCTCGCCGACAAAGTGCCGGCCAACCTTAGCGGCGACGGGCTTACGCCCGGCGCGGTCCCCTGCCCCTCTCGTCGGGACGGGAGACGTTACATTCTGGATCAGCGTCGCGAGCTGTTCCGCCGCATTCGGCATCTGAATGGCGTCCTCATACCAGGCGGCGACCCAGGAGGCTGCAACTGCGACCTGTGCAAGCCCTGGGTCCGAACCATGCTCCCACTGGCCGAGGAAATCGCGGCCATTCTCCATCGCTACCACCCCAGGGCCGGACTCTGGCTCTCGAACCAGGGATTTCTCGAGGATAACAACCGCTACTTCTACCAGTATCTCAGGACACAACGCCCACGATGGCTCGCTGGTATCGTCCATGGTCCCTGGGCTGAGGAGACCATCGCCTCCATGAGAGCCCGGGCGCCTCGGCAGTATCCCGTGCGCCAGTATCCGGATATCTGCCACTGCGTGCGTTGTCAATACCCAGTCCGCGATTGGGATCAGGCCTTCGCAGCGACGCTGGGCAGGGAGCCTGTCATCTATCGCCCATCCGATCATGCGCATATCGCGCGCCTCTACCAGCCTCTGACCGTGGGTGCCATCACCTACTCCGACGGAGTGACCGACGATCTGAACAAAGTCATCTGGTCCGCCATGCTCTGGGATCCCCGACGCTCGGATCGCGAAGTCGTCCGGGAGTACGTCCGCTACTTCTTCGGCGAAAGGGCTGCGGAGGAGGCATACCGCGGCATCTACTTGCTCGAGGCGAACTGGCTGGCACCGGTGTTACAAAGCAAGACGATTCGGCAAGCATTCGACCTCTGGCGGAAGCTGGAGAGTGCTCACCCAAGACTGAGCCGAAGCAACTGGCGCTTCCAGATGGCGCTGCTGCGTGCTTACTATGACCGTTATGTCCAGGTCAAGCTGGAGGCGGAGACCGCCGACGAGGCCGCCCTCCTTCGCGACTTGGAGGCGGGATCCTCGGATCCAATCGCTTTGGCGCGAAAAGCCCTCGAGCGGCTCGATGCCGCGCAGCGGAGCACACCGGCACCGGAGATCCGAAACCGCCTGCTGGAGTTGGGGCAGCAGCTTTTCGAGAGCATCGGACTCCAACTCTCCGTGCCACGCTGGGGTGCGTCCGGAAGTGAACGTGGGGCAGTACTGGACTTCCTGGATGTACCACTCTGCAACCAGGATTGGATACGGGCCACCTTACAACGCGCACTGGACACTGGTCGCCCGAGTGCGGTCGCCGACGCTATTCGTACAGTGGTTCACTGGGAGGACCCCGGTGCAGGCGGATTCTACGATGACCTAGGCAACCCGACGAAGCAGCCGCACCTCCTGCGCCTCAAGACGTGGCGTCAGGATCCCGGCTATGTGGAAAGCACGAGAACGGATTTCGCCATACCCCAACCTGCTTACCGTCAGTCGTGGGTCCACTACGCGGAGTCGCTCTACGGGGCGCCGATCCTGCTGAAGTACACCGGGTTGGATCCGACAGCCCAGTACGTGATCCGAGCTACCTATTCGGGCAGGTACAGGCCCACGCTCGAACTGTGGGCTGACGACAAGTATCGTGTCCACGGGCCGGAACCGACCACAGTTCCGCCGACGATCAAAGAATGGCCCATCCCGCGTCAGGCGACAGCCGACGGCACTCTCGTGCTGCGCTGGAACCGACTTACAGGACGTGGCGCCCAGGTCAGCGAAGTATGGCTCATGAAGCGCACTGCGACGGAGACAGGAGCAAGGTAGTGGCAGCACTGAGAGGCGTTTACACAGCATTGGTAACGCCGTTCGGCAGGGATGGATCGTTACGCCTTCGGGATGTGCCGGCGCTCGTGGATTTTCAGCGAGCGGCCGGCGTGGATGGTCTCGTCGTAGGTGGGACGAATGGCGAAGGGATATCTCTGTCCGTCGCAGAACGGAAGCGTCTTCTCGAGGCTGTGCTGGAACATGCTCATGGCCTGGAGGTTATTGCCGCCACGGGGGCGAGCGCCCTTCCCGACGCACTGGCACTCACACGTCATGCGTGCAAATGCGCAGTCGCAGCGGTCCTCGTACTGCCACCCTTCTACTTCAAGAACGTTGCGCCGCAAGGAGTAGCTGCGTATTACCGTGCAGTCGTGCGATCGTCCACCGTACCGGTGGTCCTCTACAGCATCCCTCAGTTCTCGGCGGTGCCCATTACTCCTCGTATCCTGAAACTTCTTATAGGCATGCCGCATCTCGCCGGAGTGAAGGAGAGCTCACCCGAACGTGGCCCCGGAATGACCCTGTTAGACCGCTATCCGAGCCTCAAGGTCTTCGTAGGCAACGACCTCTACCTGGCCGACATGCTCCGCGCTGGAGCAGCGGGTGTGATATCCGGAACCGCCAACGCCTTTCCCGAGCTCATCGTCGCAGTGGCCAAGGCGGTGCGGGAGGGCGTAGACCCAGCGGCGTCCCAGGCGCGCCTCGACGCCGCCATTGGCATCATGAACTCCTGCCCCATCGTGGGCGCGGCCAAGGCTGTCCTCGAGGCGCGCGGTATAGCCAGGATCTCTGTACGGCCTCCTCTCGTCATGCCGAGCGCACAGCAGCAACGCGTGCTCTTCGCCAGACTCCGCGAAGTCGGCCTGCTACCACGGCCGTAAGCGTTGTTGACATCCAGCCAGGTTCGTGCGATAATAGTCGATACTGTTCCGGCACATTCGCGTGCGGCAGGCTCTGCGCCGGCCGGAAACAATCAGAGGACGATCATGTTACGACGCTTCTTCCGTTACCTCCGGGCGCTCATCATGGGGAAACTCGACGAACTCGAGGACCCCCAGGTCATCATTGATGAAGCTATTCGGGAGATGAAAGAGACGCAGGTGAAGAACCGCGAGCGTGCGGTTCAGGCCATCACCCAGAAGAACAATCTCCAGGGTCTTGTTGCGCAGGAGGAACGGGCTTCTCGCAATCTGGAAGCCAAGGCCGCACTGGCGCTACAACAGGGCAACCGTGAGCTTGCGCGCACGCTCCTTCGAGAAAAGGCCCTTCACGATCGCACGCTCGAGCAGATGCGCGTGTCCCTCAAGCAGGCGGAAGAAACCGCTCAAGCGGTGAAGATCGCCATTCAGCGAGACGAGGAACGTGTCCGCCAGAAGATGGCCGAGGCTCTAGCTCTCAAGGCCAACATGAAACAGGCCGAGATTCAGATCGCCATCAACAAGGCGTTGGACGGCATGCAGATGGACGATGTGTCGCAGAGCTGGGACCGCGCAGAAGAGAAGATCCGCGCTATGCAATCGGAAGCAGCCGCCAGAGCCGAGGTCGCAAGCACCAGTATGGCGAACCGGATTGCTGCGCTCGAGGACCAGCAGGCCGACGCCGAATCGGACCGCATGCTGGCGGAACTCGAGGCCAAGCTGGGAATGGCCCCGCAGTCAGCCCAACAGCCAGTACAGGCGGCTGGTCAGGCAGATGAGGACGATGTAGATCGGCAACTCCGGGAGCTCGAACAGAAGCTACAGAGCCAATAGTGCTCACATCAAGAGCATGACGAGTGTCTCGACCGGAAGACGGCTTGCCTATGTTGCGCGGAGGGTCCTCTTCTCCCCTCTTTCTGCGGCCATCTGGGTCGCAGCGGTAGTAGCGTCGGCAGCCTTCCAGTGGAGCTGGATACCCATCGCCTGTGCCGTTGGTCTCGAGGCATTCCTCCTGAACCGAAGGCTTCACGATGAAGGGTACCTCCGCCGCATCTTGCGGGATCAGGAGGAATCGGCGCAAGCACTGTCCGACACTGAGATCGAGGAACGTCTATCCGCCATGGATTTCGAGACGCGTCAGCGCCTGCGATATATCATTCAACTGCAGAAGGAAATAGCTCAGGAGGCGAGAGCTGACGACGTCCAACCGTATGCTCGGGGTGAACTAGAGCGGATTGCGTCGCGCCTTCCGACGCTGGTCCAGCAAGCCATTCGTTTGGCGACCCGCAAGCAGCAGCTCATGCGATACTTGCACCATGTGGACGATCGGGCCTTGGAAGCCTATGCAGAGAACCTGCGACAACGGATCGCTGCGACGACGGACCCCGTGTCCAGAAAGCAGTACGAACAGGCTTTGAAGGCCCGCGAAGCGGAGCTGGGTACCTATCGTGCCATCGCGCAGGCATCGGGGCGCATCGACAGCCAGCTCGAGAACGTCGAAGCGACCTTCGCCAGTTGGAAGGCGAAGGTGATCCGCCTCAAGACCGTGGATATCGGTAACGTGGCTTCGTTCAGTGAGGGATTGGTAAGCGAGCTCGACAGCCTGGGATCGGAGATCGAGCTGCTCGACTCCAGCGTTACCGAAGCATTGGCTCCCGAGTCGACTGCCTCCGTTACGACGGGGGCGGGAGGTTCACTGTGAGCTGGTCCAGTCGCCTCCGGAACATAGCACTCTCTCAACTGCGTGCTATCAAGGAGCGCCTCGATCGCATTGACGCCGAGATGCTGGAAGACCGCTTGCTGGAGTACCAGTCACGGGCGGCTGCCGAACAGGAGCTGGCGGAGCATCTGGGTACAGCTTCGGCGCCACCTGCGTCGGCGACTTCGGCCACCCCGCCGCCGACACCGGTGCAGAACACGTCTCAACTGGAAGCGGAGACCGCCACTGATGTGACGCTTACGCGGTCTTACCGCATTCTGGGTCTGAAGCCCGGCGCGAGCCTTGCCGAGGTGGAGTTCGCCTACCAGCAACTGGTCGAGCGCTGCTCGTCCTTGGGCGGTGCCGAGGGTTCCGAGGAACAGCAGATCGTCACAGAGATACGGGCACGCGTGGACGAAGCGTACAATGCCCTGCGGGAGGCGCTGAATCCGACGGCGGGGAGATTCGACAAACTGGAGCTGTAGTGCGGTTGCGCCCCCTTCGCATGTAAGGGTATACTGCGTCGGTTTGCAGGAGGTGTATTGTCAGTGCCCAACATCAAGTCTGTAAAGAAGGACGTCAAGAAATCTCGCCAGAATCGGCTGCGGAATATCGCCACCAAGTCCGCCATCAAGACCTACATCAAGAAGGCGAAGGCGGTCATGGAGACCCACGAAGCGGAACAGGTGCAGGCTGCCGTCCGGCAGGCGGTTAGCGTCATTGACAAGGCGCTTGAGCGTGGGATCATCCATCGCAACGCTGCCGCCCGGCGGAAATCACGGCTCATGCGTCGTGCCCACAGGGCCCTCCAGGACGCTCCCTAGAATCGCTTTGGCGTCCGCAAACTCGTCTCCTCTGACCGCATAGCGGTCGGAATCCGATGCTTGATCAGACCTGCCCGCGGAGGGGCAGGTCTGTTGTTGTTCGCCCCATCGCGAGCGAGCGATCGCACAAGAGGATGACGAGCTGCTCGAGGTTCGCAAGCGGGTTTTCGTGTCCTGCCTCATCCCCCTTGTTGGCGGCATCGCACTGCACTAGCAGCCCGAAAGCCTGAACCAGCTCGGCACGAGTCCACTGCGCCGCATCTCGTGCGTACGACGATGCTCTCCACGACATGGACACGATGCTCGCATCGTTGGGGAGGTCAGCGGCAATCTCTTGGGGGAGGGTTCTCAGCTCGCTCATGCCGACACCAAGCGATCGCAGCTCACGCGCCTGATACAGGAGACGGAGCTGCCGTTCGACGAGAGCCAGGAACCGTCCCGCCAGTGCATGGGGCCGCGTCTCATACCGGCTGGCTGCCCGAAGAAGCATGAGGGCTTCTCCCGTCCGCCGAGACGAGATCGCATCCACGAGTCGGAACATGACATCTTCCGGATCCTGCGCGACCAAGGCATGCACGTCGCTCGCCTCGATGCGCTTTCTGCTGCCGATATAGGCAATCAGTCTGTCCAAGTCGTGCCCGACAGCGATCCGATCAGGACTGCCCCGGGCCACGAGCCGATGCGCTGCCTCCTTCGTAATGCTCTTGCCGCACTGAGCCACATACTGCTCTATCCATCGCACCATACCCTCTTGGTCGAGCGCCGGACAACGCACAATCGCCCCGACGTCACGAACTGCGGAATCGAGCTTGGCGGTCAGGATCGCCGCGCCCTTCCGAGTTACTTCTCCGGTCGGCCTCTTGATCAATACCAAGCACGACCGAGGACCCAATTGGCGAATAGCATCCGCCAGCAGATCTGCGCTGCGGGCCTTGTCGCGGCGTCGCAAGATTCCGGCCGCGCGCACGACGACCATCCGAACATCACCAAGCAGAGGCTCTCGTTGAATGCTGCCAATGATGTCTTCGATGGGAGTTGTCTCAGCGTCAAGGTCGTCCAAGTCGAAGTCAGCGGCATCTTCCTCGAGGAAGCGTTCCTGTATAGATCGGGCCGCGTCCAGAATACTCTGATCATCGTCGCCGCATAGGAGGTACGCACGCTGCCGTACGGCGAGCCACGCGTCGCCGCTAGCTGGAGTGACCACGAACTCGCTCAAGATCCGGCTACCTCCACTTTCAGCCGCCGGACAGGCATTGCCGCGGCGTCCCGTGCTTTCTCCGCGATCATGCTGGCGAGTCGCCTTGCACGTTTCGCATCCGCCATGCACATCGCGTCCCCAGCATACCTCGCTCGTTCGACCAGAGTCGTGAGCTCGGCCAGCTCGGGGCATTGTATGCCAGCTGACCCCAAGTGCCTTCGCAGGCGTGCGGCATGTTCCTCCGGAGTCTCGTGCAGTCTGCGCTCCAGCTTCCAACGACGTAATCTCTTGTTCATGCTCGCATAGGCCATCAGTACGTACGCACCGTGGATGCTGACACCAGGCGCCATTCGTCCACGGTTGGTTCGTCGGTTGAGAACTTCGCGCAAGACAACATAGAGCACTAGCAGCAGGGCGCCAGTGCCGAGCAACGCTGAGAGAACGTTCCGGCGCAATACGTTCCGAATCCAGCCCTGGCTCGCGCGGATTCGGTCCAAGGCTGACTGAGGGGTAACATCCAGCGCGTCCTCGGTGGCCTCGAACGGCACCCAACCCACCCCGGCGAACCAGACCTCGGTCCACAGGTGCTTGTCCCTTGCGCGGACGATGAACTCTGTGCCAGCAGCGTTAGGCGTACCAGGAGCGAAACCGGATGCTACGCGCGACGGAATGCCTATCGTTCTGCACAGGACCGCCAGCGACGTAGCGAAATGCTGGCACGTGCCTGACCGCGTGTGGAAGAGAAACTGAATGACTGCATCCTCGGTCTCGTCCGCCGACGATGTCGCAAGTGCATTGTAGACGCACTGTTTTCCCAGATACCGCTTCAGGGCGACGATTCGGTCATAGTCGGAGGTCTGATCCTTCGTCACAGAGATGGCGACCTCTCGCAGTCGCTGCCGGACTTCCTCTCTCACGTTGAGCGACGTGTACGTGTCTGCTTCCTCGATGGAGAGCACAGCCCTGCTCTTCCGCAGCGAGTCCTCTGTCCAATCGGCCACTTCGGAGACGGCCACGTAGCCTGTGTTGCTGATTTCGTTCGGAAGGCGTACTGAGCCGCTCTCATCCACCGTGCATCGGCCACCCGTGTACCACGCGTAGTGCAGATCTCCGGCGCGTAGTCGGAAAGATCTGGCTTCTGCCGCTGCGTAGAGTGTGTCCAACCTGGCGGTCGACTCGACCCGCACATACTGCTGGAGAGTGTGGGATCGCGCCGGTACGGCGTTCAACTCGCCCTCGGGAATAACGACATCCCTGCCAGGCCAGAGACGACCGTCGAGCAGCATTCTGGTGGACGTTGATCTGTCTGCGAACTCCAGAGGCCAACCGCTAAGACTCGAATTCCAGCCTCGGCCATTGTACTCGTCGTAAGTTGCGCCTCGCCAGTTTGCCCCGTGCGCCGCACGGATTCGGAGGATCACCGTATCGTCACGGCTGTCACTCTGCCCCCCGACAGGGAGCGCCGTCGATTCTGTCACGCCAACGGCCGTCGGGGTCTCACTGGCGGTCGGCGTCGGTCTTGCACTGACCGCACCGCCGAGCGGTCCGATGGCCGAACCGAGGATGTCCATGGGCTGGGACAGAATGCGACCCGTCACCATAGCACCGATGCTACACGCCGCTGCTATGTAAATCTGGACCACGAGCCGCATCTCCAGACTAGGTGGGGACCGTCGGAGGTGACGTCGTGCCAAGAGACGCGCATGGCTATCGTGGACGAGCATGAACGTGCTCACCAGAATGAAGAACGCCCAGGACCAGAGGATGATGGGTTCAGATGATGTAGTGCCGGCGATGCCCATGATGGCAGCAGTCGGCACACACATGAACAGCAACCAACCGCTACTGAGCTGTGCATAGCTCAGCAGGACGAGCAGCCAACAGAGGAACGCTCCAAGGCTACGATGAACGGCGCCTTCTGTCGCCGCGGGGAATAGTGCCTCGGCCGACGATCCAGAAACGGCCCGCAGCATGAGCGCGCCCATGACGCTACCTACAAGTGCGGCTATGGACCATCCGGATGAAGGGAGGTTGCGTGTCGTGTAACTAACAAGGAAGCCGACCGTTGATAAGGCCAGGACCACGATCAGGAAGAGGGGCTCCTCGATGCCGAGACCAACGAACGCCGTGTAGAAGCCGCACACTGTGATGGCATAGGCCGATAGGTAGTGAATGCCGCTCGGAGCAGGCTCGCGATCGTCGTCCTGAGTAGGCGGCGTGATACGATAGGACGCTTCAGGCATCGGCAGGAGGCTCCACGAGTAGCGTTCCGCGTTCAGAAAGCTCCACAGTGAACATGGCGACCTGAGTGGCCAGGAGGGAGTCCTTGAAGTTCGCGTCAGCAGTGCCATGCCATCCCAGCCGCGCCAGCGCGTCCGAGAGTAGAGATCCTCCGCTGAACGCACTGGGATCGGCCCAGAACACCGCAGGGAACGCGCCCTGAGCCCGAAGCAAGTGTACTGCTTCGACAAGTTCCTCGTCTGTATCACCCGTCAGAACGAAGACGGTGCTTCCAGGCATGACCTGGCGGCGAACGTGCTCGAGGCTCGAGCCGATGCGCGTACGCGCAGCCGGTTGGACACGAGCCAGGGAGGACAGCATGGCCAGCAAGTGTTGCTGGCCTCTGCCAGGTTCCTCAGCAACTCCGGTTGGATCGGTGCAGATCAGACATACCTCGCTCCCCTGACGTATCGCCATGTCGGCGAGCGACGCGGCCGTGCGGACGAGAAGTTCGAACGAGCTTGTCGGTCCCGTGCCATGGTTCCCGCCCTCGAAACAGTCGAGCACGATGGTCACAGAGACAGCGCGTGGTTCCTCGAACTCGATGACGTGGAACTCGCCGGTGCGCGCAACGGTCTTCCAGTGCATGCGGCGCAGAGGATCTCCTGGCATGTATTGTCTTACGCCGTGCGGGTCCATGCCGCTTCCCCTGACAACCGCGTACGGCACGTCGTGGTATTGTTGCTGGTCGAACCCCATAGCCTCAACATACGGCAACGGCTCCGGAACCGGCAGAACCTCCAACTGCTGGTATGCCGGCTGCGACAACTCCAGGACGAATAGACCCAGAGGATCGTGCGCACCGATTTCCAGCGCTTCCAGGTTGTACACGCCCCGCTTCGCCGCCTTGACGTGGTACTGCGCCTCGGCCGTAGCGCGTGGCGGGATATCGAAGACACTGGGGTGTTCGTCTACGTTCTCCAGGTAGTCCCCTACGGTCTCTCGGACCTGCATGCCGATACGGGGCCAGGAGTCGCGGGCTCGTATGCGCAGCGTGATGGGGATGTCCTCGCCGACCCAGGCATGGGGAGGCAGCACACGCTCGACGACCAAGTTCATGAGGGAAAGGCGCGCTATCGCTGCGGAGGCGAGTGGCAAGCTCAGAACGATGCCTGCCATGAAATACAACTGCCAGCCATTGGCGACGGTTCCGGCAGCCGCCAGGAACACTGCCGTGGTCACGATGGTGGTGAGCTTCACGTGGGACATGGACAGTCTTTACGGTTCGACTGGCACGCGCACGTCCATGAGAAGGTCCTCGATGTGCGTGTTTGCGGATATGCCGCGCACACGGGAATCGGACTTGAGTATCACACGATGGGCCAAAGCGCTGACGGCGCAGGCCTTGACATCGTCGGGCAACACATACGCTCGCCCGTTCAGCATGGCCCGTGCCTGTGCCAAGCGCATCAGCGCCAACGACCCGCGTGGGCTCGCCCCGAGATAGAGGTCATTGTCTCGACGCGTGTTGGAGACGATCGAGACGATGTACCTCTGCAGGGATGGATCGACGCGGACTTCACGTACCGCAGCCTGAAGCTCCACGACGTCTTCCGCCGTCATGACAGGACGGATCTGCTCGACCAACTGGGATCGAGCCTGCGCCCCGAGGATCTCCAGCTCGACCTCCGTGCTCGGATAGCCGATGGAGATGCGAGCAATGAACCGATCGAGCTGAGCCTCGGGCAGGGGATAAGTGCCTTGCAGCTCGATATTGTTCTGCGTGGCAATAACAAAGAACGGCCCGGGAAGCGCATACGTGCAGCCGTCCACGGTCACTTGACGCTCTTCCATGCACTCCAGCAGGGCGGACTGCGTCTTCGGTGTCGCACGATTGATCTCGTCTGCGAGAACGATGTTGGCGAACACTGGGCCGGGCCGAAACTCGAACTCGCCCCGCTTCTGATTGAAGATCGACGTGCCGGTCAAGTCGGAAGGCAGGAGGTCGGGCGTGAACTGGATGCGCTTGAACTCGCAACCCACCGAACGGGCGATCGCCTTGGCAAGTGTCGTCTTGCCTACTCCCGGGATGTCTTCGATGAGCAGGTGACCGTTCGCCAGTAGTGCCCCGACGGCGGCCTCTATGACGTCGCGTTTGCCTCGTATGGCGATCTCGACCGATTCCACGATCCGTCTGGCTTGTGTAACAAGCGTCGCGTAACTCAACAGCGCATTCCCCTTCCCTTGGCTCTAGACACCCTCGCCTTCTTACGGTTTCACCGGCCGACCGCCCATTCTTACGGCTCTATACGCAAGACAGGAGCAGGAATCCGTCATCCTCCAGCGAATCGCTTCCGCGGCGGCGTGTCTCCGCGGCATGCGAGACGCGCCAGAGGAGGATACTCCGTGTTTTCCTGGGATCGCATAGCACTCAACGCACGTCGCTTCACTGGCGAGAGCCTCCGTCGCATCGCTTTCCCGCTCGGTGGCATCGGGACAGGCACCGTGTCGCTGGGAGGACGGGGAAATCTGTGCGACTGGGAGATATTCAACCGTCCCGCAAAGGGCCGTCACCTACCGTATACGTTCTTCGCCATCTGGGCCCAGCTAGCAGACCAACCGCCGCTCGCCAGGGTCCTCGAGCGCCGCATCTTGCCGCCCTATGATGCCGGCTCCGGCCTGCCTACCGGCCTTGTCAGCGGTCTTCCTCGACTCGCCGAAGTGGTCTTTACGGGTGCATACCCGGTGGCACGGCTCGAGTTTCTAGACGACCGTCTGCCTGTCGAGGTTACACTGGAAGCGTTCAACCCCTTCGTTCCCATGGACGACATGATCAGCGGACTCCCCTGTGCGGTGTTCGCATGGACCGTGAAGAATCCGACCCCTCACGACGTCAGTGTCACTCTCTGTCTCAGCATTCTGAACGCGTGCGGCCTTGACGGTACCGAGATGCCAGGAAACCGGTACCATCCCCAGCTCGGGCGCAACGTGAACCGCTTCGTCGAGGATCGCGATGTGAGTGGCCTGGCCATGGCGACGAAGAAGTACAGTCCGCAGGACGTGCGTTTTGGCTCCATGGCCGTCGCCACGACTTCCCACGATGTTACGTATCTGACGCGCTGGGAGCGCGCGGGCTGGTGGGATGATGTACAGGCGTTCTGGGATGACTTTGCCAGCGACGGCCTTCTTGCGAACGGTCCGGAACCTGAGCCCAGTCCTGACGGACAGTCCGACGTTGGCTCCCTGGGAGTACGCGCGCATCTACCCCCAGGTGGAAGCGTGACGGTACCGTATGTCGTTAGCTGGCATTTTCCTAACCTGTACAACTACTGGAACTCCGAGGAGGCTGTACGGGGACGCCGATTGGGCAATTGGTACGCCACCCAGTGGCCTGACGCCTGGGCGGTAGCGAGGTACGTCGTGGCAGAGCTGCCGAAGCTGGCTGCGGAGACGGATACGTTCACCACGGCCTTTTTCGACAGCACGCTGCCTGCCGAGGTCCTCGACGCAGTGTCCGCCAACATGTCCACCATCCGCACCACCACCTGCATTCGCACCGAAGATGGTCGGTTCCATGGGTTCGAAGGATGTGGTGACAACAGCGGCTGTTGCCCTATGAACTGCACCCATGTATGGAACTACGAGCAGGCGTTGGCCTTCCTGTTTCCCCAGCTCGAGCGCACCATGCGCGAGACAGATTTCTGCCACAACACGCGGCAGGATGGAGACATGGCATTTCGCACGTTGCTGCCACTCGGTCCGCAGCTATGGGACTTCAAACCAGCCGCAGACGGCCAGATGGGCACCATCTTGAAGGTGTATCGGGAATGGCTTCAGTGCGGCGACCGGACCTTCCTCGAGCGTATGTGGCCCGGTGTTACGAGAGCGCTGGAGTATGCGTGGCGCCCAGGTGGATGGGATGCTGACCAGGACGGCGTCATGGAAGGCGAACAACACAACACATACGATATCGAGTTCCACGGACCCAATACCATGATGGGTACCCTCTACCTTGGCGCCCTCCGAGCGGCGGAAGAGATGGCACGAGCCTTGGGGAAAGAGGAGACTGCCGACCGCTACCGGGATGTGTTCGAGAAAGGTCGGCGCAGACATATGGAGCTGCTCTGGAACGGGTCCTACTTCGAACAGATCGTTCTGAAGCCTGGCTCCGGCCTCGAGACGTCAGCCCTGCAGCCCGACTCCTCCGACTATCCTCGGTACCAATACGGACAGGGCTGCCTGTCTGACCACCTTCTGGGTCAGTGGTTCGCACGAGTGGTTGGGCTTGGCGATCTGCTGCCGGGTGACGCTGTGCGCTCCTCCATCCGTGCCATCTACCAGCACAATTTCCGACGCGACCTCAGCGACCATCAAAGCGTCCAGCGAGTTTACGCGCTCAATGACGAAGGCGGTCTACTCCTCTGCACCTGGCCGCAAGGCGGTCGTCCCGCGTATCCGTTCCCCTACGCTGACGAGGTCTGGACAGGTATCGAGTACCAGGTGGCCGCCCACTTGGTCTACGAGGGCTTCACAGACGAAGGCCTCGAAGTCGTCCGTACAGTCCGTTCGCGGCATGACGGTGCCAAGCGCAATCCGTGGAATGAACCGGAGTGCGGCCATCACTACGCACGCGCAATGTCGTCGTGGAGTGTGCTGCTGGCGCTGTCGGGCTACCATTACGATGCAACGAAGGGCCTCCTGCGGATCGTACCGTGCCGCGCCGAGTATCCCTTCCGGACGTTCTTCACCGCTGGTACGGCGTGGGGTGTCGCAAGCATGGGGCGCGTAGGTGATAGACTTCAGACGACTCTGCAGATCCTGTGGGGTGAGGTGCCGCTGCAGGTACTGGAGGTACCACTCGTGGATCCCGGATCATGCACCGTCAGCGTGGACGGAGTCGAACGCCCTTGCAGTTCGCTGGCCGGTCGGATCGTCCTCGCATCCCCTGTGAATCTTGTGCATGGTACATCTTTGGTTGTAACGGGATAAGCGCAACTGGGAGTACTGCGTACCGCAGCCGCCTCGTATGATGCCTATTTTGCGAGCTTCTCGAGCATTCCGATCAGCTCGTCGAGCGCCGCCCGATTTCGCTCGTCAGCGAATGGCCGTTCAGGGTCCATGGACAACCCCATGCCAGGCCCCCCCGCTCCGGCACTTCCTGGTGATGCCAGCCCAGCGATGACCGGGCGGGTTGGTGGCCCTGATGGAGCGCTCGTCCTCCCAGCCGCGCCCGAAGCCCTGCGAAATGGGTTCATGGAGCCTAGAGCGTTCCGTTGCTCCTCGGAGAGCGCCTTCATAATGGTGTCCAGGCTCGCGCCTGTCTCCGATGCCGGCAGCCTGTCGGCTTGTCGGAACTTCTTGAGCAGTGGAAGGAGAGCCTTCGCTTGGTCACGGGCTAGGCCCTTGCCCTGGACGCGCTGAATCGTCGCTAGGCTGCGGACGGTGCGTGCCAAGGCAAACCCGGGTTCCGACGCCGATGCCACGCCCATCGCTCCGCCCATCGCTGGCATGACTGGTGCCTGAGTCGGGGATCGTGCAGAGACGCCCGTACGGGTGCCTGGGGGCAGGCTCGGTGCTGAGTCCTTCTCGACCCAGAATCGCCCGTAGTAACCACCGATAGCACCGATCACAACCCCGAGAAGCGCGGCCAACAGGATGGAACCGTTGGCAGGCGATCTGTCCCTCATGATGTAGCCACCCCCGAATGGTTGATCCCGATCTTTCAGCTATGTACGAGTCGCGGGTGAAGGGCGGTTTCCCGACAGGAGTTCGACGCTGGACGACGAAATAGCGACAGATCAACCATACGACTGGAGGGACATGGCAACATGACAGAGAGCACTTTGCCTCCGGAGGAGCAGGACCGCGAGAGACGGCTCGCGTGGTTTCGGGCCGCGCGCTTCGGCATGTTCATTCACTGGGGACTCTACTCGCAACTGGGACGCCATGAATGGGTAATGAACCGTGAGCGTATACCCATCGCGGAGTACGAACCACTTGCCGACACATGGAAGCCACGCCCAGGGTGCATCCGCGAATGGGCCCGACTGGCCAAACGCGCGGGCATGCGCTACATGGTCATGACGACCAAACATCATGAGGGTTTCTGCCTGTTCGATTCGGCACTCACCGACTACTGCGCTCCCAAGCATGGTCCGGGACGCGATCTTGTCGCTGAATACGTGGAGGCCGCGCGCGCAGAAGGTCTGCGCGTGGGTTTCTACTATAGCATGATGGACTGGCATCATCCCGACGGAGCCAAGTGCAAGAAGGACGAGGCCGCCAGGCGCCGATTCGTGGACTACATCCACGGACAGGTCCGGGAGCTGTGCACGAACTACGGCAAGATAGACATCATGTGGTACGACGTCTCTTGGCCTCTCGATGTCGAGGGCTGGGAGTCGGCGAAGATGAACGCCATGGTGCGTCAGCTTCAACCCGACATCGTCATCAACAACCGGTCCCAACTTCCCGAGGACTTTGGCACGCCAGAACAGCACATCACACCCGAGAAGAGCGGCCGCATGTGGGAAGCCTGCATGACCTTCAACGAGTCGTGGGGTTACACGCCCATTGACAAGAAGTGGAAAACGGCATGGGACGTCGTCGCCATGCTACGGCAGTGCGCCGCCGGTGGGGGCAACTTGCTCCTCAACATCGGGCCGACACCCCAGGGAGACGTTCCACCCCCGTGCGACAGCGTGCTCGAAGAGGTCGGCGACTGGATGGCTCGGTACGGCGAAACCATCTACGAGGCGACGGACCCCATGCAACAGGAATGGCAGATCACGGGCGCGTTCACGCGCAAGGGGGACACCCTCTTCTTCCACTGCAACCGCTGGCCGGGAGAACAGCTCGCCATCGGCGGACTAGTCTGCAAGATCAAGGAAGCCAGGCTGTACGGTGGACCGACTGTACCTTTCGAGCAAGTGCGGGATCGTCTCGTCTTACGAGGGCTACCGAAAGAAGCTCCGGAACCGCTCGACACCGTCATCGCGTTGAAGTTCGAAGGAGAACCCACGCAGATCCTGGGGGCTGGGTACGTACTCATCGAAGACGATCCGTGGCGATAGCGGTGCTTGTCGGGTAGCATGTTCACCTGTGCCCTGAGCCCGTCGGGGATCGGGGCACGCACCTTGTCGGGTAGTCCCAACCGAAACAGTGCGGATCACCATGCCCTTCCAAGTCCTGGCTCCGATCCTGGATCATACACAAGTAGGCCCACAGATATACCGCCTGAGCCTGTTGGCACCTCAGGTTGCGAAGCATTGCACCCCCGGGCAGTTCGTGCACCTTCTGTACACCGACACCTACGGGCCTCACATGCGCCGCCCATTCAGCCTCCTAGCCGCAGATGCCGAGGCGGGCAGCTTCGATATCGTCTACGTTGCGCGAGGGCGGTTCACCCAGGGCATGGCACGTCTTGGAGTCGGTGATTCCGTTTCCGTCGTCGGTCCCCTGGGCAACGGCTTCAAATACACGCCGGTTTCGTATTCGCACGTGGTGCTATGTGCAGGCGGCGTCGGTGCGCCTCCGCTAGCCTTTCTGGCAGCCACGTTGCACCTCGATGCATCGGCCCCTAGAATCACCGTGATCAACGGCGCACGAACTGCCTCCATGCTCGTGGCTCTGGAAGACTTCCGGCGGCTCGGTGTTGACGTCCGCGTGACGACCGATGACGGGAGCGCAGGACGGCGCGGCACGGTCCTCGATGCGTTGCAGGAGTTAGGCGCCCATGCTGACAAGAAGGCGGTTGTCTATGCATGCGGTCCGGAAGCCATGCTTCGAGCTGTCGGAGACTACTGTGTCGAGCACGGGATCGAGTGCTATCTTTCAATGGAAACCGTCATGATCTGTGGTGTCGGAGTGTGCATGGGCTGTGTCGTGAAAGTCCGATCCCCTGGGTCCGACGAAGGCTACGAGTATCTGCGGGCCTGCCATGAAGGGCCCGTGTTCCGAGCGGAGGACCTACTGTGGGAGTAACCGATAGCCTGCGCATCGCCGCAGTGCAGATGGACGTCCAGATCGGAGAGATTCGCCACAACCTGGAGCGGGTCTTGGGCTTTCTCCGTGATGCCGCACGCGACGGTGCATCGCTCGTCGTCTTCCCGGAATGCGCGCTGTGCGGCTATTGCTTCAGCACCATCGAGGAGGCACAGCATTACGCTCTGGCCTCTGGAAATGGTCGGGACTTGGCCGAGCCTCTGCACGTTTTCCACGAGACTTGTCGGGAGTCTGGAATCACCGGTATCGTCGGATTCCTCGAGCAAGGCCCCCAGGGGCGTGTTTACAATGCGGCGATAGTCGCGGGCCCTGATATGAGTGTGCCTCACGTCTATCGGAAGACGCACTTGCCGACCCTTGGAGCCGATCGCTTCGTGACTGCCGGCGACTCGCTGGATGTGGTCGAAGTGTTGGGCATGCGTGTGGCTCCCATGATCTGCTACGACATCAGGTTCCCAGAAGCCGCCCGAGTGGTGACTCTCCGCGGCGCCGACATCATCGCGCTACCCACCAATTGGCCCGAAGGCGCCGAGAGCGCTCCAGAGTATGTGCTCCGTGCCCGTGCTCGAGAGAACGGCGTCTACATTGTCGCGGCGAATCGAACCGGCACGGAGCGCGGCAGGCGCTTCATCGGCCGCAGTGAGATCGTAGCGCCGGACGGCTTCGTCCTAGCATCGGCTGGCGATGAGGAGACGGTCCTTATCGCAGACGTTCATCCCCAGCGGTCCAGGACGAAGCGCATCGTCATCGAGGAAGGGGAGTGGGAACAGGACACTGTAGGAGACCGCAGGCCAGACCTCTACGGGGAACTCGCTGCATGAGACCTGACCTTTCTGTTCAGATCGGTCCACTACGGCTCAGGAATCCCGTCATCACAGCCTCCGGCACTTTCGGCTTTGGCCAGGAGTGGGAAGGTTTCTACAACTTGGAGGCCCTCGGTGCTGTGACCGTCAAGGCGGTTACGGTCCGGCCGCGCATGGGCAACCCCATGCCCCGTACGGTGGAGGTTACGGGCGGGATGCTTAACGCCATCGGCCTGCAGAATCCCGGCGTAGAAGCGTTCATCGAAGAGAAGCTCCCGTACCTTCGACGATACGACGTACCCGTCATCGTCAATATCGCTGCCGATTCTCTAGAAGACTTCTGCTTCCTAGTGGAGCGCCTGAATGGTGTGCCAGGGGTCGCTGCTCTCGAGGTGAATATCTCCTGTCCAAATCAGGCGTGCGGCGGAATCGAGTTCGGCGTGGACCCGGACTTGACGCACGCAGTCATTTCTGCCGTTCGCCAACGGACGCAACTGCCAGTCATTGCCAAGCTTTCGCCAAACGTTACGGACATCCGAACTATCGCTCGATCAGCGGTGGATGCAGGAGCTGACGCTCTGTCCCTCGTGAACACCTACGTGGGCACGGCCATTGATGCGGAGACACGTCGGTTCCGTCTGGCGAACAGAACTGGGGGTCTATCGGGACCGTGCATCAAGCCGCTTGCGCTGCTGGCCGTATGGCGTGCGTATCAGAGCGTCTCGGTACCCATTATCGGCATGGGGGGCATCATGAATGCCACGGACGCCGTGGAGTTCCTCCTGGCTGGTGCTTCCGCGGTTGCGCTGGGTACCGTGAACTTCGTCAACCCCATGGCAGCGCCCGAGATCATTCAGGGTATCGAAGACTACCTCGTTCGGCACGGCATCGCATCCGTAGCCGATCTGGTCGGTACTGTCCAGTGAATGCAGTGCTCCGCAGGCACACGGCCGCGATACGATCGCCGTCCCATGAGCAGGAGTGTCCGGCAAGCGAGGAGAATACTCGGATGGCACGCAGTGCATGTGCTGTGACATCAATGCAGTGGCTCTGCCCGGACCCAATCGCGGTCCTGGGCGTGGAGCAAGAGGAGTATCCGCATGAGTGAGGGTAAGCCCGGCTACGGCTCGACGGGCGCTCGCCTGTCGGCGATGATGTTCCTTCAGTTCTTCGTCTGGGGAGCATGGTACGTCACTGTCGGCAACTTCATGGACGCCAACAAGATGACGGACAAGATCGCATGGGCGTATTCGCTCTGTCCGATTGCCGCTATCGTATCTCCGTTCTTTCTAGGCATGGTGGCGGACCGGTTCTTCGCAACGGAACGCGTTCTTGCCGTCATGCATCTGCTGGGAGGTGTGGCGCTATTGCTGGCTCCCGCAGCCGCTCAGGCCTCACCGACAGTGTTCATCGTAGTGCTCCTGCTGCACACCCTCTGTTACATGCCCACCCTGGGACTCACGAACACACTGTCTTTTCATAACATGACCGACCCGCAGAAGCAGTTTCCCATGGTACGGGTCTTCGGAACCATCGGGTGGATCGTGGCCAATATCGTTGTCAGCAAGCTGATGCACGGAGACACGCTTCCGGTCCAATTCTTCGTCGCCGGTGGCGCAGCGATCTTGCTGGGACTCTACAGCTTCACATTGCCTCACACGCCTGCGCCAGCAGCCGGACAGAAAGCAAGTGTCCACGATATCCTGGGTCTCGACTCCATCGCGCTTCTGAAGCGCCCGTCGTTCGCGGTGTTCATGGCCAGTTCGTTTCTGATATGCATCCCGCTGGCCTTCTACTACAGCTTCGCGCCAGTATTCGTGATGTCCACGGGGGTCGCTGATCCGGCCTTCAACATGTCATTTGGCCAGATGTCCGAGATCTTCTTCATGCTCGTCATGCCATTCTTCTTCGCAAGACTGGGCGTGAAGTGGATGCTCCTCGTTGGTATGCTCGCGTGGGTCACGCGGTACGGCTTGTTCGCGGCCGCAGCCCAGAATGGCATGTTCCCGCTCATCCTGGGCGGTATCATTCTCCACGGTATCTGCTACGATTTCTTCTTTGTGACCGGCCAGATCTATGTGGACCAGGTTGCATCCGTGAAGATCCGCGGCCAGGCGCAAGGCTTCCTCGTGCTGGTGACGCAGGGCGTAGGCATGCTGATCGGCGCTCAGGTTGCTGGCAGTATCGTCGCAGCCAATAAGGTGAATTCGGTGGTGCAGTGGTTCAGCGTTTGGCTGATACCGTGCATTGCCGCTGGAGTCATCATGCTGATCTTCGCGGCTCTCTTCCGTGACGCGCGGAGCCAGGAGGCTGCGCAGGCTAACGCTGCATAATCTCGAGGAGGCGGAGCAGCCCCATCCGCTGCTCCGCCGTCATTCAGGGACCAACGCATCCATGACATTGCTCACGATACCCGCCTGGATCTGGACCGGTACTGCCGTCGCAGCTATCCCTGTCGCGGCGGTGGTACTGGCCATGCTGTGGGAAGTCCGGCGACCGAAGCCCTCTCTGGTGGTGAGACAGAAGGGCACGCGCCTCGAACTCTGGGAGACCGGTCGGCGTCTACCCCAGCGGTCAGATCTAGTGCTAGTTCCGGTGGCGCCGGACCTCCAGATGGTCGCAGGCTCGTCTCTATGGGCACGCGGGGCTACCGCCGGGCAGGCACAGCGAGAAGCGGCGAAGCTCGCGCCGGTGGAGCCTGGCAAGGCCGCGGTTGTGAGCGGTGCTCGCTATCGTTTCGGGCGGACCGGACTCATTGTGGTGATGGACGACCGCAAGCGATACGCACCCGAGTGGATCCTCTCGGCGGTTCGGGATGCAGTCGAACACACGCGTGCAATGGCTGTCGCGTCCGTTCTGATACCGGACTGGACCGACGATCTCTGCCGGCAGCCGCGCCGTCAGGATACATCGCATCGCGTCAAGGCAGCCGCCGACATCGCACCCGTCGTCGTGGACGCAGCGGTGGCTTTGGTAGGCGAGGTGCCCGTGGTGCGCATCTGGGTGCGGGACGCTGCTCTGGCACCTGTCTACCGGTCGGAACTGGAGCGACGCTTGGTGTCTGCTCAGGCAGTACCAGCGTAGGCGGTCTCGATCGCCTCCATCACGTCGTCCGAAAGCCTGAGGCCCATGGCGCCCACGTTCACCTCGACCTGTTCCGGCCGCCGAGCGCCTACAATGGCCGCCGTCACCGCGGGGTTCATCAGCACCCACGCGATAGCGAGCTGTCCAACGGTCTTGCCCAGACCAGCCGCGATGGGACGAAGTGCTTCCACGAACCGGAGATTCCGAGAAAGCTGTGGCTCTTGGTACCACGGGCTATTGCGCCTCCAGTCATCCGGTGCCAGCCGGTTGATATCGAAGTTGCCCGATAGGATGCCGGCCTGCATAGGACTGTAGCAGATAACACCAGTCCCGTTCTCTTGGCACCAGGGGAGGATGTCCCTCTCCACCTCACGCCGAAGCAGACTATAGGGCGGCTGGAGCGAGTCCACGTGCCGCACAGCTTGGCAGCGCTCCATGAGGGGAACATCGAAGTTGCTCACCCCGATCCACCGCACCTTCCCCTCGTCCTGCAGCCTGGCCATCATCTCCCACGACGCCTCTACCGGCGTGCCGGTCGTCGTGTCGGGCCAGTGGAACTGGTACAAGTCCACATAATCCGTTCGAAGACGTCGCAGGCTTTCCTCGAGTTGCCTGCGAATGCTCTCAGGCCGTAGGTCTCCAATAGGATTTCGATCCTTGTCCGGCACACGTCCGCACTTCGTGGCAATGATCACCTCGTCCCGGCGAAACCCCTCTATGGCGCGCCCGACAACCTCCTCGGAATGCCCCCAGCCGTACACTGCCGCAGTGTCAATCCAGTTCACGCCGAGTTCCAGCGCGCGTCGTATGGCAGCGATAGACTCGCCGTCGTCCTGCGGTCCCCAGCCGAACTTCCACGGGCCGCCGGCTGCCCATGCGCCGAACCCCACCGTCGTGATTTCAGGACCGTTCTTCCCGAGCTTTCTCATCTCGATCACCGTACCACCTCCACTCCTATCGTACTGGCATCGGCGGTACCACCGCCCCCAACCGTTCGAAGATGACTTTCAGGTATTCGTAGGCACCTGCTGGATTGGGTGTTCCACGCTTGGTCACGAGAGCGCTTCGTGGCACGGAGAGAACCAACTCCTCGTGGTCGGCACCCACAAGCGAACCCAACACACCTCTAAGTCCACGCTCCTGCTTGTTCAGGTCTATGCGAGCTTCCAGCGTGTCACCCGACACCCACAGCCGGAAGCGAACACCGTCCAGCAACTCGCGTAGCCACGACGGTGACCGGAAGTTGTACATGACCTCTGCGGCGCGCCCATCCCATTCCAGCGGCTGGAGCCCCATGAAGTCCCGAGCACATCGCTGGATCGCAAGAACCTCGGGGTGTGGGAGCACGCGCAGCGGCGTGCTCGCCCGGGGGTCCACGCTCCAGGGAACGTGTGCCTCGGCACGAACCTCCCAGCCCTCCCTTCGCCTGGTACATCGCGCATCCGACGGTATACGCAACTCGAAATGGTGGCTCCGCTCTGAGCGTGGTTCGATGATCAGGTATTCCGCCAAGGTGAGGCGCTCGTGGCGGCGCTGATGGTATGTCCGGTTCTTCCCATGACCGGTGATCCAATACTCGTACAGGTCCACGCTGAGGAGCCGCACCTTCTGGCGGACCCGGCCACCGTGGACGATCAGCTCACCGGTCACGGTTCCATCCCGGAAGACTTGCGGGTTGGCAACCGCCAACTCCAGACCTGCCGAGCCGACACCGAGCATTGCACCCAGTCTTGCGAACAGCCCCATTCTCGCCTCCACTTCCATTCGCCTCGCTGCTCGACCCGCCCTGACCCCAGTCGGACCACGCAGCGCCCTTGACGAGAGAAGGTTACCCCAGACCTGCTACTCGGAACCTGCTTCGAACGCGACATGGTGCAACCAGAGCGTCTTCAGGGTACAACGACGGTGCTGGCGAGTCCATCGGCGACCTCAGACCCCTCAGTTGGAGTGACCCTCATGCGCTTCGACGTCTATGGCATGTGCTATGCCCTCTTCGATATTCAGGCGGCGGTCCCGCCATCGGTATTGGAGGAACTCGGCCTCTCAGCAGGCGCAATGTACCTTCTGGATGCCGACCAACACGCCGCCGTCGTGAAGCATGTACGCCGCTACGTTGTCAACACCGCAGCTGGCGGTTCAGGAGCCAACACAACGATCGGTGTAGCGTACCTTGGCGGCACGGCGTGTTTCACAAGCCGAGTCGGGACCGACGAGTTCGGCCCAGCTTACGTTCGATCGATGGAGGACGCCGGCGTGCAGCCTGACCTGCCGGTTGGAGATGGTCCCACGGGCCTGTGCATCGTCCTGGTGACGCCGGACGGACAACGTACGATGTGCACGCACCTGGGAGAGGGACGGAACCTTCGGCCAGAGGATCTCCAACTCGACCACCTTAGAGCTAGCCGATATCTGTATGTTACTGGCTACCTGTGGGACACCGATACACAGAAGGAAGCCGTCCGTCTGGCAATTCGTGAGGCACATGGGCAAGGCATACCCGTAGCCCTGAGCCTAGCGGACCGCTTCTGCGTGGAACGCAATCGAGAGGACTTTCTCGACCTGCTTCGTGACAGTGTCAGCCTCGTCTTCGGCAACGCGGATGAGGCAACGCTGTTGACGGGTGCCGGCAACGTGCACGACGCGGCGCGAGCCCTGGGCGCAGGCGGACGGCGAGCTTTCGTTACCATGGGCGCCGAAGGGGCGCTGGTGGCGGAAAATGAAACGCTCCAGGAGATCCCGGCCGTTCCCGTTCGCGCTCTAGACACTACCGGGGCCGGCGACGCGTTTGCCGCGGGTACACTGTATGGGCTGTCCCGCGGAATGTCTCCACGCGGTGCGGCCACCCTGGGCACGCGTCTCGCCGCGCATGTGGTATCGCGGATGGGCCCTCGACCTTCTCCAGATGTGGCGCTCAGGCCTTGAGCGGAACGTCATAGGCCACCCCGACTGCCTCACCTTCGACCCAGTCGCCTAGCGCCCGAAGCAGACGTACGCTCACGGTTTCGCCCACCTCATGCCCTGCAGTCGGAAAGACGACGCGAATGTAGTTCGGCGTGTACCCAACGAGGTGCTGGTCATCTGGACCTGGCTCCGCCATGACCTCCAAGACGCGCCCGATATGCCTTGCTGCGAAGCGTTGCCGGAGCTCCCGACCAAGAGCAACCATTTCCTGGGACCGAGCAGCCTTCGTCTTCTCATCCACCTGGTCAGGCATATCGGCCGCCGGTGTACCAGGACGTCGGGAATAGCGGAAAACGTGCATTCGCGCGAATCCGACGGTCTCCGCCACTGCCATGGTTCTTCGATGAGCTTCCTCCGTCTCGCCAGGGAAACCAACAAGGATATCCGTTGTGATGGCCATATCCGGCACCTGCGCCTGGGCACTGCAACAGAGAGCGACGTAGTCGTCTGAGGTGTATGGACGCCCCATGGCCCGAAGGACGTGGTCGTCGCCGCTCTGTAGAGGAATATGCAGGTGAGAGCACACCTTCCTCTCTCGCGCGAACACAGCCAGGAGACGCTGGCTCACATGGACCGGCTCTATGGACGACAACAGCACACTCTCGACGCCCGGAACCGCAGCCACCGCGAGCATCACGTCCGCGAGGTCCAGCTCGTCGCCCAGGTCTGTGCCGTAGGAACCCACGAGAACGCCTGTGAGCACGATTTCTCGGTGCCCAGATGCCACTGCCGCTGCCACCTCGCTCGTGATCTCAGCCAATGGACGGGATTTCACGGGACCTCTCGTGTACGGTACGGAGCAATAGGAGCAGAACATATCGCACCCGTCCTGCACTTTGATCACGGTGCGTACACGGCTCCGGTACACCGTATGGGCTGGTGCCAAATCGTCCTTCAGACGTTCCCGCAGTCCCGGCACGAACTGCAGGACTTCGCGTACTAGATCGAGCTTCCTAGCATTGGGCACGAGCAGTGTTCCCGATGGGAAAGCTCGCCCCACACGCCTAGCCATCTCGACGTCGCATCCCGTAACGACAACAGTCGCTCGCGGGTTCAGGCGTGCCATGCGACGAACGGCCTTGCGCGACTTCGCCTCAGCTACTTGCGTGACGGAACAGGTGTTGACAACGTAGACATCGGCCGGTGTATCTGCCGATACTATCTCGAACCCCTCGGCTGCGAAGCGAGCGAGGATCTGGTCCGACTCGTACTGGTTCACCTTGCAGCCGAGCGTCTCGATAGCGACACGTGGCATGGAGAGTTCCTCAGTCGGCGCTGGCCGGTGTCGCCTCGCCTCCAGACGATGATCCGCGGCTAGTCGTTTTCTTTCGGCGACCCCGGCCGCGCCCGCCTCTTCGACGCTTACGCTTAGTTCCGGCCGACTCGGCGCCCGTTCCTTCCTGGCTCCCTGCCTCGCCCTCCGTACCAACCAGCTCGGGCGCGGTCTGCGCGGCTTCCTCGATCGGAGCGATCTGCCCACTGGCTGCCGGAGTCTCAGGTTGCTCCTCCGCAGGTCTGGCAGGCTCGAAGGTCGGCAGGGGCGGCGGTGGTGGCATCGTGGGGGGAGGCAGTGCGGGCTTCGTACGACTTGGCTCGAAACCGAGTTTCCGGGCTATTTCCTGCGGACCGATGTAGAACACATAGGTGCCCTTCGCGCGCACCTGGCTGCGATATTCCCTGGCACCCGACAAGGAGCATATCCGCTCGGACGCATCGCAGGCTATCGTGCCGTCTGGAAGCGTCAGGGTACGGAAGCCGTCGCGCAGGACATGGAGCGTGAGCCATCCATAGCCAGCTTGCGCGTAGTCTTCAGGGGCCCGGGTGTAGAGGTGTACGCCAGCGTACCGGCAGAGCCCGCGAAGCAGTTCCGGCGTCAGCATGGGCTCGCCGCAGAAAACGGTCGTACCGTGTCCGTAGTTTCGCAGTACGAGGGACGGCAGGCCAGTCTGCTCATACTCGCCGAGGATCACCATGCCAGGGCTATCGTCATCCACATAGTAGGAGGGATTCAGGCACATGCGCGTGCCGAGCGTGCGGTCAGGCACGCCCTGGACAACGACGTGACCCGGTTGCACAATGCGGGTCCCGATTTCGGAATGCCAGGGCTGCGGACGCAAGTTCAGCCCCACGACGTCGGGGGTCGGCTCTTCCAACGCGTCGCGATCCGTCATCGTCCCGACACCGTAGAACCACACGAGTGTCCTTCCACCACCCCAGAGCTTATCCCGGATGGCCGCGCGTTGCGCCTCAGGGAGGCGGTACGGAGTCAGGAAGAGGTAGAGCTTCGCATCGGTCGGAAAGTCCTTGTGGATGACATCGCTTTGCAGGTAGACGCCGACTGTTGCTCCGCATCGGCACAGGCTCTCACGGTTCGACAGGAGAACCTTCTGCATGAGCCCTTCGCCGCCGTTGAAGTGGCACAGGCTCCTCTCATCCAGGAGTGCCACGACCTCTGGTGAGGTGCGACGGCGTGTCTTGGAACAACGTGCTGCTATGTCCGTGAACCACCCCAACGTCCCCCAGATCTCGTCGCCGTCTAGCCAACCCTCTCCCCACAGATCCATCCACGCCACACCGAGCTGGTGGGCCAGCGCCGTTCCGATGGTGCGCAGATGGACCGCTGCTGTAGCGCCCTTGTTGTCCATGCGCGGATTGAAGCTGTCCAAGCTCGATGATGGCCTAGCCAAGTGCGTCTTCGTGTCGTCTTCGACCATCCACAACTTCCCGTGGAGGAGGACGCTATCCACTGGTCCAGGCAAAGCTCCGGATGCGCCTGGAGACCGTTCTGCATAGGAAATGGGCCCCGTCAGTATGTCTATGTCCGGGCATTCCAGCAGTCGTTCTAACGCGAGATGACCGGACCACGGCTGGGCGAACTCCCAAGTGTAGCCGTAGCACGCCGACACAAGTGCACGGCCCTCCGTAGCTTCCTTCACGACCTTCGCGAGAGCCATGATCCGCTCGGCGGTCATGTCGGACGTGTACTCCATGAAATCGATCCACCTCCGCTCGCGGCGTGGGTCGAAGAAAGGCACCGCAGGCAGTGGTTGCGGAACGGGTGGAATCTCCGCAGTGAAAAACTGGGCCTTGCCGTCGAACCAGGCGGCACGCAGGGCGACTTCGCTATCCCCGTACTTCCGACGCAGCCAGCGCCGGAAGCCTTCGCGATTGGCATAGCATCGGTCGAAGCCTGCGTCTATTGGCTGAAACCACTCCCCCCGTTCCAGATGGTAACCGATCACGCGATGGCCGTAACTGGTTCTTCGAGCATGTTCTATGAGCAGTCGCAGAGACCGTCCGGCCTCGTCCCAGTAATGGTCGGAAGCGATGGAGGGATCCTCGCCCTTGCCACGTTCGTATGCCTGGATTTCCATGGGGTACTGCTCGCGCCAGATCGGCGAAGGCACGAAGACGACGCGAGGGATGACATACACATCGCGCCCTACGCTCAACAACAGCTCCATCCGCTCATCCAGCATCTGGTACACCGTGTCATCCGGTGGCATGGGGCAGACAAGCTCGACTAGCGTCGAGAGAAGGCGCACTCCGTTCGCAGCGGCACGTACGGCCTGGCTGTGGACCCTGCGTGAAGCGCCCGAGGCAGTGACGTTGCCGAACAGCATGGCGGGAGGCAGTGTTTCGTCCGAGACGACGATCTCCGGCAATCCCTTGCGTACGGCAATACGTGCCCGCGTTGGTTCGGCCCCCTGGCGAGCCGCCTTGCGTGCTGACCGAGGAGCACCAGTATCCACCACCTGGTCGTTGCTTTGCGCAGCCGCCAACGCCTGCGCATCCGGCTCCGCGGATCGCCGTGTCTTCGAGACTCTCCGTGGGCGGGCCTGTCGAGCCACAACAGGTTCACGCAGTTCAGCTACAGCATCCGGAACGATATCATGCGCCTGCGTCTCCTCAGGCGGGGTTACTGACTCGACAGCAGCTCGATCATCCGCCTTGCTTGGGCTTGGCGTGCTTCGAGACCTGCGAGATCGCGAACGGGACGAACGCTTGCCACTGTCCTTGCCGGCCTTCGCTCCAGTCTCCGCCTGAGATTGCGCCACGGCCGTCATTTGTGCGTCGGAACTGAGATCCGAAGGCACGGCAGATTCCAGCCTGGAGCGCTGTGACGAGGTACGTTCTCGTGGTGGAGTGCCGCTGGCGTCCTCAGGTACTGAAGATGGTTGGGCTACCGACGACGAATCGGGCGCAGCGACGGACCCCCCGTCGCGTTCCTCCCCGACGTCCTCTACGTGCATAGAATTGTCTCCTGGCGGGGCCGCCGGCGCTTCCTGAGACCGACTGGGCCTCGAGATGCTGCCTGAGCGTCCCAGCAATCCTGTCCAAACACCCGGTTATCTAGCACGCCACCGGGTCGGCGCGGTGCAGCTCTCCAAAGGAAGCGGCACCAGTGCCACGTGAAGTGGCCTATCTCCTGCGCGGAGGTTCCACCACCGTGAGGGTGACCTCTACGCGGTTCCTGCCTGCAACTAGGAGCGGGTTGTACACGAACCGACGGCCCGGATCCCAGAAACCGCCACGAAGCAGCGCTCGCTCCACGTCAGGCAGCCTCCCAGGTCTTGTATCCTGACCTGCATACGCAATGACCGTGAGGATTTGGTCGTTCAGCGGATTCCTCTTGTCAACCATGAAGCGACACGCGTACCTGTCAGGCCCGACACGCTCGAGCTCGTACATCTGGCCTGTACGGGAGTTTCGGGCAACGATCACCACTGGTGTGCGTGGCTCCGAAGCCTGATGGAAGGTCACCGATAGCGTTACTTCCTGTCCACGCTCAACGATCGCTGGGCTGACCCTCGCCTCCGTGAAACACATCAGATCGGAGCTCAGGACGGAACGACCGCCTCCTGCCGAACCAAGACGAACCGGATCGAGCCATGCTACCGTAGCCCTCTGCTCGCCGCCACCGACCCGATAGACCTCCTCCTGCATCCAGTAGACCCTGCTGAGACCTGCCACATCCTCGTGGCCGTCTGCATACACCCGCATGGTCACGACACCAGGAGCACTACGCTCCAATGCTCGCCGCGTTGCACCACTGCCGGTAACGATATCCACAATGTTGCTCACCACACCGGCGGCAGCACCGATTCCTGCCCTCGTAAGCGGATCCGTGCCACCCGCTGCCGAAGCTGCGGCTCGGATGCCTGCCTTGATGGGTGCCCCGATCAGACCGCCCGCACTGCTCACTGCAGAGTTCACCGTCTTGGAGACTTGGTGCAAGAACCCGCCACGCCTCCGTGGGAGGTTCAGCGCACTCTTCGGGATGGCCAGGGCGTATTCCCCGTTGGCGTCCGTTTTCACATAGTCCACCACACGATTCTTGGCGTCGTACACAGCCACGACGGCACCCGGCACCGGTCGAGTTCCACTCGAATCGAGCACGCGACCAGTTGCCCATACGATGTCCTCTGCACGGGACGCAGATGTGGCGATCAGCAGAATCGTGACAGCGAGCGTAGCTCGGCTAAGCGGCGTACAAGTGGTCATATGCTTGCACATCCACGGTACGACGGCAGCTCGGATATAGCGCAGCATCATCATCCGCTTGGGACGGCTCCTCGAAGGAAGGCCCGAGCACACCCCGGGCCTCCTAAGATCGTACCATGGTAGCGGGAGAGGGATTCGAACCCTCGACCTAACGATTATGAGCCGTTCGCTCTAACCACTGAGCTATCCCGCCGAGCATCCTATTATACGCATACGCTTACGCCAGTGTCAATTGTGACGCGCCTGCGTCCCTTGACGTAGGGAGTAGTCATGTTGGGCGCATTGCGTGCACAATGTTGTAGACGGTGCTGTTCAGTCTGAGGAAAAGAGCGACACGAGTATCCATATGCCCGATTACCTGCACGGCATGGTCCTCGAGGCGACTGTCGAGTTCCTTCCACGACGCTTCGTCCGGCCATTGGTAATCAGCTCGGGAGCCATCACAGAGATCACCGAGGTCCGGGTCACAGTGCGCGTGGCAGTGGGGTCGCGTATCGCACGCGGTCGAGGCGCAATGTACCTGAGCGATCTCTGGTCGTGGCCGGACACAGCATTGGACCACGCGACGCGCGACAACATGCTCCGCTCCGTCTGCAGACACATTGCTGCCGAGCTGCCGCAGCTTGTCGGAGGGGAGCCAGCGCACCCTCTGGAGTTGGGCTTGCGCCTGCACGCTGCGGCTCTCGGCCTGCCTGCACACCTGCCGGACCTGCGCTCCCTGGCAACACCGCCAACGCCACTCGCTCTGGCCATGTGCCTCAGCCCCTTCGATGCTGCGATTCACGATGCCGTCGGCCTGGCACTCGGTCGCTCCGCCATGGAAATCTACGACAAAAATCAGCGCTTCGATACGGTGGACTGCTGGTTCGACAAGACCAGCGCTGGCGCGGCAATCCACTCCCTCTTGAGACAAGAGCCTATCCGAGCATTCGATGCATGGCTTGTCATCAGCCGAGAGGATGACCTCCGGTCGCTTCTCGACATGTGGGTGCAAGGTCGAGGCTACCACGCCGCGAAGCTGAAGATTACAGGCGCTGAGGTGACCACCGATGCACAGTGGACGGTGGAGGTGTTTCGCGCCTTGCGGGAGACGGGCGTCCGCACACCGCGCCTTACCGCCGACAGCAACGGAGCAACTCCCAATCCCGAGGCCGCTGCCGAGTACCTGGCGCGTGTTCGGTCCCTGGACGAAGCTGCCTTCGACGCCATCGAGTATCTGGAGCAGCCGACGGGGCGCGATATCACGGCAGAAGCCTACGACTGGCGTCCGGTGACAGCCATGAAACCCGTCCTCCTGGATGAAGGGTTGACAGGTCCGGAGATACTGCCGCTCGCACAGGAGCAGGGATGGAGCGGTCTTGCACTGAAAACGTGCAAGGGACATAGCTTCGCGTTGGTGGCGGCTGCCTGGGCGTACCAACACGGCATGAGTGTGGCCTTACAGGACCTCACGAACCCCGGACTGGCGGCTCTCCATGCTGGTATCTTCGCAGCCTACGTGCCAACCATCAACGGTGTGGAGCTGAACTCCGCTCAGTTCACGCCTGAGGCGAACCGCGAATGGCTGCCTCGCCTGGCATCGTTTTTCGAGCCCACAGACGGAACGCACCGCCTGCCCGAGACGATGCCTGCGGGGCTGGGTTCGGAGGCATAGAGGACAGTAGTCCATGCTGGTCTGCGGCCGAGACATCTCCGACGGCGTCGTACGGACGGTACACGTCCGTGATGGGCGCATCATCGAGCTTACCGACGGTGTCGTGGCCAATGCCATCGGAGGAGCGGATGTATGGCTCGCGCCCGGCTTTCACGATATCCAGGTGAACGGCTACGGCGGACATGACTTCAACGATGGCGCATGGGGACTGCCTCCCACCACAACCGACGACCTGCTCCAGCTACAGGACGCCCTCGCCGCGCACGGCACAGCCTTGTTCTGCCCAACGGTGATCACGGCCGATCTGGATATCATGGCCCGCAACTTGCGGCGCATCGCTCGAGCCATGGAACGGAGCCGTACCTTCCGGAAGGGTGTTACAGGCATCCACCTGGAAGGGCCATTTATCTCGCCGGAGGACGGACCACGGGGTGCACATCCTCTGGAGCACGTCCGCGAGCCAGATCCGCGCGCTTTCCAGCGTCTACAGGACGCGGCAGCAGGCCACATCCGCATGTGCACCCTAGCGCCTGAACGCCCGGGAGCGCTGCAGCTCATCGAGATGCTTGTCGAGCATGGCATCGTGGCTGCCATCGGACACACCGGAGCGCCGGCCGCCGTCATTCGTGACGCCATCACGGCTGGCGCCACACTCTCCACACATCTGGGAAACGGCTGCCATGCGCTCATACCGCGCCATGACAGTTACCTTTGGGAACAACTGGCATGCGACAGGCTTACAGCGTCGTTCATCGTAGACGGTCACCATCTCGAGCCCGCCGCAGCTCGTGTCTTCGTCCGTGCCAAGGGTCCCCAACGGACGATCCTCATTAGCGATGCGGTCGGGCTAGCCGGTATGCCACCTGGCGTGTACGGTGACGGGCGATTCGCGGTCCGAAGTGACGGCAGCGTCGCCCTATCCGGAACTCCCTACCTAGCAGGTGCCGGTTTTCTGCTCGACACATGCATTCCCAACGCCTGCCAGTGGTGCGGACTGGCGCTCGCCGATGCAGTCGGATGTGTCACGACCATCCCGGCTCGGCTGCTGAGGCTGCCCGATAAGGGCCGAATAGCCGTGGGGGCGGATGCCGATCTGACACTGTTCATGACCGACACCAACGGACGGGACCCCACGAAACTGACCGTCCTCGCGACGATCACCAGTGGAGAGGTACTGTACAGGCGCGGTTGAGTTTCATCGCCTACGCATCAGGAGCTAGCGCAATGGGTAGAGCCTTCGCCCTCGAGCCAACCGCAGTCCCGGAAGTTCATACGCCCTTCCGACATATCTGCACTCCCCTCCCTCACCCGGATTCTGTGGATCTGCTCAGGCGTCTCCGCTGCTACGAGCCTCGCTCGATGTCTGGCCAGCCACCGATTGTGTGGCATCGAGCAGAAGGTGTCAACGTCTACGATCCCTACGGCAATATGTGGCTCGACTGGTCGTCTGGCGTCCTCGTCACGAATGCAGGCCACAGCGCCCCAGCGGTAGTGCAGGCAATTCGCGCTCAATGCGACCGGGGTCTGCTGCACAACTACTGCTTCCCGAGCGAGGAACGGGCGTTGCTGGCGCAGCGTTTGGTGGAGTTGGCTCCTGAGGGCATCGGCAAGTGCTTCCTCCTGACGACAGGCTCCGAGGCGACAGAATGCTGCCTGAAGCTCATGCGCACTTGGGGACTGAGGACCGGAGGCGCGCACAAGATCGGGGTCATAGGGTTCCAGCAGGGCTTCCACGGACGCACCATGGGCGCCCAGCAGATGGGTCCTCTCGGGGATGGTCATCGGTGGATTGCCAACCTCGATCCTGCGATCTATCGCCTGCCGTTTCCGGACGGATACCGCAATCGCGACACGACTTTCCAGGGATTCCTCCGGGCGCTGGACGACTTGCACATTTCACCCGACACTGTTGCTGGTGTGATGGTGGAGACCTACCAGGGAGCAGGGCCGGACTTCATGCCGGTGGAATACGCCCAGCAGCTGCGGAGGTGGTGCACGGATAACCACATCCTCCTTGCACTGGATGAGGTCCAGGCCGGATTCGGGCGGTGCGGCACCTTCTGGGGCTTCGAACACTACAACATCGTCCCGGATCTCATCGCATGCGGCAAGGGCATCTCGAGCTCCCTCCCAATCTCAGCCGTTCTCGGACGCGATGAAGTCATGGACCTCTACGATCCTGGCACAATGACCAGCACACACTCGGGAAATCCTGTCTGCTGCCGTGCAGCCCTGGCGAGCATCGAGACCATCCTGCAGGAGAACCTTGTGGAAAACGCGCGTCGCATGGGAGAGCCGCTCCTGTCGGGACTGCTCGAGATCCAGCGACGGCGCCCGGAACGCATCGGTTGTGTGAAGGGCAAAGGGCTCGTCGCGGGGCTGCAGATCGTGCACGCTGACACTACGGACCCGGATGCGGAGCTCGCCCAACGCATCGTGGAAGAGTGCTACCGTTGTGGTCTAATGCTTTTTGCGCCGGTTGGCGTGGGCGGTGCATGCGTCAAGATCGCCCCGCCCCTATGTATCTCCCAGGCCGCCATCGAGGACGGGCTAGAGGCGTTGAGTTCGGCGGTGGACCGTGCCATGAGTGCCGCCTAGGTCACACGAAAGCAGGGCGCGACTGTCTGCCGCGCCCTGCTCGTTCCCGGAGGGAGAACGCCTCGTACCGGTCTACTTCTTCAAAGGACAGTAGGGGTTGGGTCCCGTTCCGTTGCGAGGTCCTAGGCCAGCGCCGACCATCCCATTCCAACGCTGCCCGCCGCCAACCCTGGCTGCGCCGCCTCCGTATCTACCGATCGGTCCCTGTCCATTGCAGACACCATAGGGAGCTGGAATACCCATCTCGCGGAGGAGTTTCTCGTTGGCGGTCGTTACACGCGCCAGCTCCGACCGCAGCGCCGTTACGTCCTGCTCCTTCTTCGCGATCTGATCGGCCGGTGCATTCGCCGCCCGCATGCCTGCAATCTCCAGATTGAGCGCTCGGATCCTGTTGTGCAGGTCGGTCACCTGTTGTACGAACGCCTGCTGCTCAGGTGTCGCAGGGTTCACCCGAGTCCACCAGCCACCAGGACCACGACCAGCACCTCGGCCCAGACCAGCTCCCATGCATACACCGTTGCCGCGCCATCCTGCTCCCCCACCGAAACCCCTGCCGCGTCCCTGAGCGAGGGTTGGCACCATCGTGGCTGCCACGAGGGTTGCCGCCAGCGCCCCAGCGGTCATTTTCTTTGTCATTTTCCCGTACCTCCTCGGCCCTTCCGGACCTGTCTTCGTTCTGGGCTAAGGACGACGCGGGGCAGAGTGGGTTCCCGAGGTTTTCGCGTCACTGTCGGCCATGACATCAGGGAAGGCTGCGGGCCACACGCGTGAGCTCATCTGCAGAAATGTCACCAATGAGAATATAGGACGCCGTCGTGCTCGTGTATAGAACGACGGACCGCTGCCTGTCCGATTCTGCTGTCAGATTACCGGGTCTGCCAGGAGGGCCCCAGGGACCCGGTCCGCGGCGGCGCGGTCCCTGACCACCGGCGCCCCTGCGCCAGCCGCCCCCCATGCCTGGCCCGCCGCCCATACCCACTCCGCCTGCTCGGACGAAGATGGTGATGGCAGCCAGGCCGTCGCTATACCGCACCGCTGGCGTCTTGATCCCACGCCCGGTTGTCATGACTCCATAGATGCATGGAAGATAGCCTGGCGGCACATACCTCGGTACTGGAACGGGCCGACCAGTCTCCGACACGACCTGCTGTTCGGAGTCGCGTGCTACGAAGGAGCCAGGGCCATACGTCGAGGAGCTGCCAACCGTCGCTCGCGGCACATCGAAAACGGACGGCGGCTGCGGCCGGTAGGTGAGGCTGACGAAGGCAGTGTGAGATCGCTTCTGGCCGTCCGGGGCGAACAGGACATCCTCCAGAACCAGCCCAGTGGAGTCATCGATGACGAGCTTTCGCGACGGGTTGAATGGATGGCGCGCCGCAACGTGTATCTCGCTCGCTCTGCGTCCGAGGAACCTTAGACCCGTGCGCACTGTAACTCTGTAGTTGGCCGCCACTCTTCGCGCCATATCTGTTGGATCGCTTCCCGTCACTGGAAGCTGCAAATAGGAGCCGTCTCCTTGTTTCTGCCAAGTTCTGGCGCCCTTCTGAATGACAACGACCCCAGCCGCCGGTCCAGTCTCGAACTCGCGCCGAACCGCGCCGCGTCCATCTCCGCGGACACGTACTCTCGATACGCTGGCGCCGGTGGTGATATACACGGTGGTCTCTTGCACGCCCTCGTATGGCTTCGTCGGTCCCTTGAGGGCACGCGCCAGCAGGTCGGCCGGCGCGGCATAAGCCGGGAGGCAAAGCGTGCCGGCAAGCAAGCCCAGAACGCTAAGTCGGCGGCCTGCTAGCATCAGCATCCGTGCGAACCCCAGCAGCCCCATAACCTAGTGCTCACCTCCAGTAGATCGCCATGCGACGATCGCCCGGTTAGGATCGCTGCCCAGGTCCGAGGCGGCAAGAAGCATGTGTGTCTGTCGGGCAGCATCGGACAGGGAGTCCGCAGCCACATTCACCCCCGACGGTGCGGTCGCGCGTGGCACGAACATGGTGATCCAGAGAAGAGCGGCTGAGGCTGCGGCAGCGCCGAGAGCAGGTATGAGCAGCCATCTCGGCGCCGACGGACGACTTGGGCCACGGGCAGCAACGACCTGCCGCCACGAAGGCGCTGGCACCTCCCGCTCCGGCAAGCGTTCGAGAGCAGCGCGAAGTTGTCCGTCGGCTTCATAAGCCCGTCGGCAGTTCTCGCACTCCGCCAGATGGGAATCCACGGAAGCGGCCTCGTCTCGGCTCAGCCAACCCTCTCGCCGGTGTACGATCCTGTCTTGAACCTCTGCGCAGTTCATGATTCTTCTCCCTCGACTTGCCCCTGTCCGGTCAACTGTTCTCGAACCACCCCGCCAACGCATTACGGAGGCGCCCACGCGCCCGCGCGAGCCGCGATTTCACCGTGCCTATCGGCAAGCCAAGCACTTCTGCAATCTCGTCGACCTCCAGGTGCTGCAGGTGATGCAGTACCAATGGTTCGCGAAACTCCAGAGGCAATGCACCGATGGCCTGTTCTAGTGCGTCGTGCAGCTGCGCGGACTCGACCATGCGTGCTGGATCTAGACTGCCGTCCGGCGGCCCCGCGTACTCTTCGCTATTGTCATCATCGCTCCGAGAAACCAGGTCGGTGAACCACGAAAGCGGCTTTCGCCGAGCCGACTTCGCACGATCGCGCACCAGATTGACAACGGTTCTATACAGCCATGCGAGCACAGCCTGACCATCCCGCATACGCCCAAGGTTGGCATGTATCCGGACAAATGCTGTTTGCGCGATGTCCTCGGCGTCGTCCATATTCCCCTGGAGCCGGTAGGCGAAGTTCACGACACGACCGTAGTGACGACGGAGCAGTTCATCGAACGCCGCATCTTCCCCCGAACGTGCGCGGACGACAAGGTCTTGGTCGCTTGCGCCAGACCTACCGCTCGACAGTGTCGCTTCTGCACCCTGGGTATTCGTCACGCTCGACCGCCGTTGCACCCGAAATAAGGACGCCAGAACCGTGCCGGGGTTCCCGTTATCGCGATGCGCTTTCGGCAGTGCACGGGGCTACCCCGACCCGCTCGAGCAACCACTTCATCGGGCACCAGTTCGTGAACGCGGATTGCAGAAGATTTGCTCCCACGAATGCTGTTAGGTAGTACCACCGAGAGTCCATGGTCATGCCAAGCGCCACGGAACCAAGCACGAACACGCCTGCTATGAGCCGTAGCCAACGTTCGACTGTCATGTTGTTTCTCCTTGTGTCGCGTGATGCAGATGATGCGAAGCGGTCAGAGGCTTGCCGGTCTCGTCGCGGCCATGCGGAGCGAACTGCAACAAGGCACGCTCCCGACGACGCATCATGAAGTACAGAATGGGCACGGCCAGGCGCGACAGCAATGTGGAAGCTATCTCGCCTGCCATGAGGGCAACCGCCAGTCCCTGGAAAATCGGATCGAACAGTATCACCACAGACCCCACGATGACGGCCGCTGCCGTGAGCAGCATGGGCCGGAAGCGCGTGGCGCCGGCGTCGATGACGGCCTGCTCCAGCGCCATCCCCTGCCGTAGCCGGAGTTCGATGAAGTCCACCAGGATGATGGAATTCCGCACGATGATGCCTGCGCCCGCGATAAAGCCGATCATGGATGTCGCCGTGAAGAACGCGCCGAGCAGCGCATGCGCCGGTAGGATCCCGATGAGCGTCAGTGGGATGGGTGCCATGATGATGATGGGCGTCTTGAACGACTGAAACCAGGCCACGACCAGGATGTAGATCAGCACCAGTACGGCAGCGAAGGCAATGCCCAGGTCCCGGAAGACCTCGTAGGTAATATGCCATTCGCCATCCCATTTCATCGCCATGAGATCCTGGGTCTCCGGCAGATGCGTACTCAGGATGTCCAACCGCCCCCCGTCCGGCATGCGAAGCTTGGATAGCTTCTTGTTCATCGCGAGAATGGCGTAGACCGGGCTCTCCTGTCGTCCCACCACGTCGCCAGTCACGTACACGACCGGCATGAGATTCTTGTGATAGATGGACCGCTCCGCGACCACATCCTCGACTCGAACCAATTCCTTAAGAGGCACCAGCTTACCGGTCCGCGACTGCACGTGAACCTGTTCCAGGTCCTCGACACCGCTCCTCGTGGCACGTGGCAGCCGCAGCTTGATAGGTACATCCTCGTGCGCGCTCTCGTCGTGTGCCAATCCAACGGGCGCGCCTCCGAGCATCATGGAAACCGTGCGGCTCACGGAAGCTGGGTCCACACCGAGAAGCGTGGCCTTCTCCTTGTCCACTCGAAACTGCCTCGTCGCCTGCGGATCATCCATGTACCAGTCGACGTCCGTTACGCCTTCTGTTGTCTCGAAGATCCGCTTCACCTGTGCGGCCACCTCGTAGCGACTTTCCGGCGTAGGACCGTAGATCTCAGCAACCAGGGTCTGCAGTACCGGCGGTCCCGGCGGCACTTCCGCGATCTTGACTCGGATGCCATGCTCTCTCGCGATTCGCGCGATGTCTGGGCGAATCCGCTTCACGATATCGTGGCTCTGGGCTTTGCGCTCCCCTTTGCCGACGAGATTGACCTGGATGTCTGCCTGATGGCTCTGCCGACGCGCAAAGTAGTGACGCACGAGACCGTTGAAGTTGAACGGACTCGCTGTTCCGATATATGTCTGGTAGTCCGTGACTTCGGGGATGGTCGCGACGTAGTCGCTCAATGCCCGGGTTGCCGCGGCTGTCTGCTCGAGCGATGTGCCAGTCGGCATGTCCACGATGATCTGGAACTCGTTCTTGTTGTCGAATGGAAGCATCTTGACCGTCACGACTCGCAGCATCACCAGGGCCATGGCGCTGACCAGTAGTACCGCCACGGAACCGAGAAAAGCCCATCGTGCCCACGGCTTCTGCAGAAGCGGCGTCATGATGCGCCGGTAGAGGCGGGTGGTCCAATCGTCGGTATGTCCGTGGTGATCGTGGCCTTTGTCGCCGGTTGCACCGGGTCGGTGTCGCAGCTCACCCTTGAGCAACCGGATGGCCGCCCACGGCGTCACGATGAAGGCGATCAGCAACGAGAATATCATCGCTGCCGACGCACCTACCGGTATGGGACGCATGTAGGGGCCCATCAGTCCGCCGACGAAGGCCATGGGAAGGATCGCTGCGATCACAGTGAAGGTCGCCAAGATCGTCGGGTTGCCCACTTCGTCCACAGCCTTGACGGCTACATCGAGGGGGCTCACCGGCTCGCCACTGCGCATACGGTAATGGCGCACGATGTTCTCTACGACAACGATCGCGTCATCCACGAGTATTCCGATGGAGAAGATCAAGGCGAACAACGTGATGCGGTTCAGCGTGTAGCCGTAGAGATAGAACACGAGCAGCGTCAGCGCGAGCGTAACAGGGATGGCGACGAGCACGACGACGGACTCCCTGCGACCGAGGGTAAGAGCTATCAGTAGCGTCACGGACACTACCGCTATCATCATGTGAAAGAGAAGCTCACCCGATTTCTCCGAGGCGGTCTCGCCGTAGTTGCGGGTCACTGTTACCGACACATCCGCAGGGATCAGACGGCCTTTCAGGCTCTCCACCTTGCGAAGCACAGCGTGCGCAATGTCTATAGCGTTCTTGCCCTTGCGCTTGGCAACCGAGATCGTGACCGCCGGCTCCAGCGCTGGGCCACCCCCGGCAGGGCTGGCATCTGCTCGTGCTCCATCCTTCTCACGCTCATGAGCCGGTCCATGACCGAACAGGACATAGTCGGAAGCCTCCGCAGGACCGTCCTGGACTTCTGCGACATCGCGCAGGTAGACAGGCCTTCCGTTCGCAGCAGCTACAATCACCGAGCCGACATCGCTGGCACTGCGCAGGAACTCGCCTGTCTTGATCGCCACTTCGGTGTCGCCTGCCGAGTACGATCCGGAGAAGTCGTGCGCATTGGAGCCTCCAAGAGCAGCCGCCACGGCATCCGGTGTTACACCGAGCCCCGCCATGCGCGTTCGATCCAGCGTTACGCGTACTTCGCGCCGCAGTCCCCCCAAGATCATTGTTTCCGAGACGTTGTCTACTTGCTTGATGGCCTCTTCCAGCCGAAGTGCAATCTGGCGAAGCTCGTACGGTCCGTAGGTCTTGCTATGGAGAGTCAGCGCAAGGATCGGTACGTCGTCAATGGCGCGTGGCTTGATGATCGGCAGCGACGCTCCGGGCGGGATGATATCGTAATGTGATTGGAGTTTCTCCCGAAGGCGCACGAAAGCGGCCTCTTCTGCCTGCCCCACATAGAACCGCACGACTGCCATTGCCATGCCGGGACTGGATGTCGTGTAGATGTACTCTACGCCCGGAATCTCCCAGAGCAGCTTCTCCATGGGTGTCGTGACGCGCCGTTCCACCTCTTGTGCGGACGCTCCCGGCATCTGCACGATCACATCGGCCATGGGAACGATGATCTGCGGTTCCTCCTCGCGCGGGGTCTTCGACACAGCGAAGACGCCTAGGGCCAGCGATGCGACGATGACGAGTGGCGTAAGCTTGCTGTTGGCGAAGGCGCCGGCCAGACGACCCGCCATGCCGAGTCGCCTATCCTTGGTACGATCCGTCATCTGCTAGAACCTCACTTTCGCACCGTCATACAGACCAACGATCGGGGAGACGACTACTCTCTCACCTTCGCGCAGTCCGGACAGGATCACCACTCGTGCTCCGAACACTGCCCCGACGGTGACGAGCCTCATGCGTACCTGATCGGGTTCGTGGAGCGTGTAGACGTACCGAATGCCGTCTCGATCTCTCACAGCCTCCAGGGGAACCGTCAGCTTCCGCTCCTCGCCCGTAGCGATTCGGACGCGCCCGAACATACCAGCCATAGCACCGATAGTTCGAGGAAGCTCGACTCGCACTAGGAAGGTATGAGACGCAGGATCGCCTTGCGGCGACATCTCGACGACAGGTCCTCGCACAAGCCGTCCGCCGTAGGCATCTAGCTGAACCTCGACGTACTGCCCCAGCCGCACCGACTTCAGCACCGTCTCCGGCACAACGGCTTCCATACGCAGGGATCCTCCCTGGATGCAGAGGAGCGGCATGCCTGGGGTCGCCATATCTCCAGGATCGGCCATGCGCCGAGCCACAATGCCTGCGAACGGAGCGTGCAGCACCGCGTACTCCCGCGTTGTACGCGCCAACTCCAGCGCCGCGGTTGCCTGGCTCACCTGAGCCCTTGCGCCTTGTATCTCACGCTCGCGCACATCGGCCATGAGGGCCGCCGCTTCCGCTTGACGTAGACCCTGTCGAGCAGCATCGAGAGCCGCCTCCGCTTGCCGAAGTCCTTCCTCGGCCGAGCGAATATCCTCTTCTCGACTGCCCTCTTCGGCCATGTTCAGCGCTTCGACGGCTGCGGCATGCTTGGCGCGCGCCACATCTCGTTGCGTGCGCGCCGCGTCAGCCTGTTGCTTGGACACAGCTCCCTCGGACAGCAGCGACGCCATGCGGTCATAGTCGGCTTCTGCCAGCTCCATGGCAGCCTTTGCCTGGGCCACTGCAAGCGCAGCCTGCGCTCTCTCCTGGCGACGTGGCCCCGTTTTCACCATATCCACCCGCGCACGCGCCGCGGCAACGGCCGCCTCGGACTGCCGGACCAGCGCCCTAGCGGCGGCGATCCTCGCTTCGCTGGAAGCGCGCTCCATCTTGGCCGCCACCACGGCGGTATCCGCTCCTACACGTGCGGCGCGAGCACCAGCGCCGGCTTGCGCCACCGCGGCGTTCAAATCCCGTGAGTCGAGCCAGGCGACTAGCTGGCCAGCTCTTACAGTGTCGCCCTCGCGAACATCCAGACGGACGATGCGGCCCATGACTTTGGAGGCGAGATCTGCCTCGAACTGTGGGCGGACCGTCCCCGTTGCCTCGTACCAGATCGGCACCCGCTCTCGTGTCGCATGCGCCAGTGTCACGGGCACAGGTTGTACGTTCCTGGAAAGTGGCCGCCGCTCGCCTTCCTGGGCGCTCGAGCGGGAAGCCGTCAACAGCCACACCACACCCAACGCCACCACGGCGCTGGCCATCAGCATCATCCACTTCCTGCCGACAATGTTCAGCTTTCCTAGCAGGTCGGAACGGCTCATTCGTCGGATCCTCCCTTGTCAGAACTGTCAGTGCACCCACCAGTACCGTGGCGGCGAATGCATTCCAAGAGCAGCAGCACGTTGGGGTTCGCGATCTCGTACAGCACACTGTTGCCTTCGCGCCGACAGCGCACGACGTTCTGGTCCTTCAGGATGCGCAGCTGCTGGCTTACCACCGCCTGGTTGACGCCACAGGCGGCAACAAGTCGGCTGACCGGCTGGGGTTCGCCTGCCCACCGGAGGTAATCGAGAATTCGCAGGCGCAACGGGTGCGCTGCATGACGGATCACAGGCGCCACCCGTTCGAGAATGTCCATGTCGAGCATGTCAGGCTTTCGCGTCCTAATCACATGAACCTCCTTGGAGATATATGACCATCACTATATATGACTATTCATATGTTGCCAAGCCCACAAGAAGTTCCCATCTTTGCCAAGCAGATTGGCGCTGTCAGCGAGCCAAGCGAGCGTGCGCCAGGAGCCTCGAACTCGACCGAGAATGCTGCTTGCGGCGATGCGGTCGTGTGCTCAGGCTAGCCTAGAGAGGGCACTGCGAACCATCTGCGCGACGTTACGTGCCAAGGGTTCGAGTGCCGGATTTCCGGTCGCCTGCACCATCATGGCTGGGTCTTGGGCTGCCACGAGAACGCCAGCATCGGACTGCCGAACCAACACGTTGCAGGGCAGCAGAACGCCAATGGACGGCTCCAGCTCGATGGCCTCCGAGGCTGCTCGGGGATTGCACATACCCAGAACTACGTAGGGTTCGATATCCTTACCGATCTTCGTACTCAGGGTCGCCTGGACATTCATCTCCGTAACAACGCCGAATCCCTCTGCCGCGAACGCCTCACGCACACGCCGCAGTACATCGTCAAACTCCCCCTGCACCGTCAACTCCATGCAATACCTCTGCATGCTCATCCTCCGCAGATGTCACTATCCCCTTCTACGGCCATGGAAACGCAGGCGTCGGCGTACGCCAGAAAATCGAAGGAGTGGCCCACAGCACGGCCATGGTGAACTCACCAAGCACCATGCCAAGGAACGCGGGACGTAGCCTCGCGTAGAGACGCATCCCGCCATACCGTAGGATGAGAACCTTGATGAGCCACGCCACGGCACACGGAAACCAGAACACCATCATCGTCCAGGTGCCACAGAGGGCGTACCCAAGCGGGTGAATGGGGAACCAGAAGGTTCTTGCCCGCAGAACGACAATGCCGATCGTCGCCGCTACGCCGATAAGGAAGTTCAGAGTGGAGATCCACGACAACGGTGGACGATCCCGGTTCATGATCACCGTAGCATCGTTGAACGACCATACTGGATTGCCGGCGTACACATAGGCATAGAGCCTGTTGGCACCGAGGCGGTAGGGCAGCACAAGATGCAGGTATCCAGCGACACCGACGGCCACAACGATTGCCAAGACGAGCACCATGATCAGGGAACGGCGTCGGATCCTGACGCCGTCCGCTAGCTTCAGCGAGTCGAGAAAGCCTGTTAGCACCAGTCCTCGCTGGTCCCGCATCCACAGAGCATCCAGGAAGGCGAGTCCAGCAATGTTCGAAGCCCCGAGGTTGCGAACGTCCCCTACCATGCGGAAAATGTCAATGGGCCTGAACGAGGTCTCGGTCATGAGCATGCCGGACTCGCAGGTGGACCGTGCCATGACGAGCGCCACGACGAACAGGAGGATGACCAGCTCGAACAACGCCAGCCAGTACGACATACCCAGCAGGGTCAGCCAGCCTGCCGATAGGAGAATACAGATGAGCAGTCCCCAGAACGCCGTGCGGTAGGATAGGAGCTCGTCGCCGTCCGGATCCACCCTTCTCCGCCAAGCTGACCGCCAGATGCGCAGCATGTGAGGTCTTGCAGCCCACACCATGTAGCCAACCATGACCAGGTAGCAGCCAATTATCTGGTACCCGATAAACTCCAGGCATCCGTACATCGGCATGATCTGGGGCTGGTACCCTCTGGATGCCGCGAAGACATCCACGAAGCGCGTCAGGAGGAACAGGAACCAGAGAGAAAACAGGAGGTCCGTCGGCAAGAGGTAGAAGAACCCGATGGCAGCGAACGATATGTACACATGGAAGAACAGAGCCGCATTCCACGGCGGAGTCTGAAGGTACGTGTTTAGGTTGATGTCCGTGACGAACTCGGGAAAGCTTGGGTACCACTGATGGATACCGTTGAAACCGAACACGAAGGCCGGTATGCCGAAGCCGAACCATGTGAGACGGTTGGCGAGGAAGCTACCCCCTGATGCGGGCCGCATGACCTCCATGGGCAGTTGGGTCAGAGGGAAGCTCAGTCGCTCGTTGTCCACCCACTGGCGACGCAGCAACACGGCCAGGCACAGATAAGCCGAGAAGATGAGCGCCACGAACACGCCCCATGCCACGAGCGGCATGACCCACGCATTCCAGGGCAGGCGCTCCCCTGGCCTAAGAGCGTCGTAAAAGCGCGCGGCTGCGTACTGTTTGATGTCGCCCGCAGGATCCCACGGCACGGCCCACCGCTTGATGTACGGGAAGAAGAGTTGGCGCCAACGATTCTCAGTTGTCGCGAAGTAGTTCGGTACCACGAGAAGTGGAATCAGCTTCTGCAGCAGACCGCGCGACGACACCATCGAGGCGAGGAGCATCATGACGTAGACTGTGAAGAGTTCGCGACGCTCTAGGCGGAGTCGAGGAGACAGACGTCCCAGCACGGCATGCGCAGCCAGGATGAGCACCAGCAGACCTACCACGACTGGCGGAAGCTGCAGGAAACCGATCTGGATGTTGGTGACGACCAGCTCCGCGAAGCAGACAACTACGCACGTCAGTGCAACCATGAGCACACCGACGGCCAATCCGCGAGGCGACAGCGCCGCCTGGTAGGTTGGGTTCGACGCTGCGCTTGGCAAGGGAAGGGGGTCCGACCGCATGTTCTTGTTGTTCCGCGCCACGCCTGTTCGTTCCTGCACGGCCGGTGCCGCCCACTCACTGTGCGATCCGCTGACACGCCGCCATCCGTGAACGGGTACCCTGCATCCATGATATTGGCCCTAGACGTTGGTAATACGCGCATCAAGGCTGCGGTCTTCGACGGAGAGTGCGTCCGAACCAAGCAGGCCCTCAAGACGAACGCGGTTCAGACGGTAGACGACGTCATCCGATTGCTGCGCACCTTGATGTCTGCCGTGTGCGCCTCGGACATCCGTAGTGTCGGTGTTGCATCCGTCGTTCCCAGGGTAACGGAGCTATTGGATGCTGCCGTACCGCAGGTCGGTCTGCCAGCCGCGCTGTTCATCGGTCCTCACCTCGAACTCGGCCTATGCGTGGCTGTTCGCTATCCAGAGCACCTTGGAGCCGATCGCATTGCTGATGCTGTGGCCGCAGTTGCTCGCGTTGGGTGCCCGGCGATCACATTGAACTGCGGTACAGCGATCACCATGACCGTCGTGGACGCACAAAGGCGTCTGGTCGGTGGGGCGATCGCCGCCGGCCCACGGCTCGTGACGCAAGCTCTCTGCCAAGGGACAGCCCAACTACCCGCAGTCGAGCTCCATGATCACGCGGCCCGTGAAGTTCCCTCAGCGGTGGGTACGGACACGGAATCCGCCATCCGAGCAGGCGCGATTCACGGCGCGATCGGTACTGCGCGTCAACTGACTGATGCAACGCGAACCGAACTGGGCGAAACGATTGCAGTCGTAGTAACCGGTGGCTTCGCGCGACTCATCGCACCGCACCTTGTGCCGCCCCTGCTTCAAGTGGAGGATCTGACGCTCGACGGCATCCGCAGAATCGTCCTGGCGAACCCATAGGCACCGCTTGGATTCAGTCCTTCGATTCCTCCATCCGCGAAGCTCGAGCGCCCAGTGCCCACGTCGCAACGCTGGCGCACAGTGGATGATCGTCGTGGGCGCATTCGCGAATGACTGCCGTTGCCCGAGGATCGCGAAGCTGCGCAAGCGACCGTAACGCGAGTATGCGGAGCGGTAGCATGGCCGCACGGACTAGATAAAGCAGCTCGTCCATCGCCACCGGCTCCACCGCCCCGAGTCTCTCCGCGAACAGCGCGGCTGCGACGTGTGGGGGCACAGAGCCGCGGCATCGGAGGCTCTCGGCAACCAGCAGACAGGCGGCCCGTGCCAACGTTCTTGCATGTGCCATCTGATCGACGCAGTAACCGCGTTTCCCACGGCTAGGCAGGTTCTGGAGTGCGTGCAAGCGAGCCTGCAAATGAGACAGGTGAACGTGTGCAGCGTCGCGCAACAGCCGCGCCGACCGTGCGGTGCTCTTTCCAGCCATGCGTGCCATGGACTGCGAAGCCGTAGATGCAATGTCAACCCACTGGGAGACCCGCTCGGATAGAACCGTCAGTCGCCGACGAGAGAGACGTTGCGCTGCCTGCATGTCGGCGAGCCATGCTTCGTACGCAGCAAGACCTATGCGTACCGGGCGACCGCACTCACCTACGCCGAGCTCCCCCTCAGCCCACATCGCGGCGAGATACGCGGTCAACTCCCAGCTCTTCTCGGCGCGCGAGCTGGGTCTGTGCACACCGCGGTAGTCGGCCAGATGATCTCCGGCGTCGTACACTGTCACGCAAGCGCAGTGTAGCGAGCAATAGGCGGGTATGGATAGGAGAGTGTGCACCTCGGCAGACATCATTCTAGCCGTCCGTCTTCGCTGGGCAAGTGAGCAATAACCAACATTAGTGTGAACCATAAGCAGGCCTCTACGTCTGATTCTTCGAGAAGTAGATCCGCACAAGCTCATGCAACTTGACACAGCTAGAGGAGGTTCCAACCAATGACGTCTCGAGCAAGAAGGCTGGCACTCGTGGCCGGCGCGGCACTGGTCCTGGCGAGTGTCTCATCGGCGATCGCTCAGGGACAAGCTCCGGGCCGGCAGGGACGGCAGCGAAATGCCAGGGTATTGGTCGCTCAGATTCCCGTGGAGTTGCTCCAAACAGTATGCAAGCTGACGCCGGAGCAGGTGACGAAGATCAAAGCGATTCAGACGAAGCTGGCCGAGGACCTGCGCGCGCTTCGACCGCAACAGGGGGCCGCACCCGATCCGGCTGCGGCTCAGAAGCGGCGCGACCTGACGCAGCAGGCAACGACCGAGATCAACAACATCCTGACACCGGAGCAGAAGGAAGCGCTTCGCAACGCTGCACCTGAGATCGCCGTGCTCCGGTCGCTGGGTATCCCGCTTCAGGTTGTCGGCGACCTCAAGTTGACCGACGAGCAGAAGAAGAAGCTGACCGACATTGCCCGCGAGATTAGGGAGAAAGTGCAGAACCTGTCTCCAGAAGAGCGGCGCTCGAAGATGCGCGAGCTGACGGCAGACGCACGCACGAAAGCCGAAGCTCTCCTAACTGCAGAGCAGAAAGAAGTCATCAAGAAGTTCAACGAGGAGAATAGGCAGAGGCGCGGTAGAGCGGGCAATCGCAGGGGTGGGGCCAATCCGCCGGCGTAGGAGTCGACTCCTCGACGGTGTCACGCGAAGGGGGCGGTGGAAGCGCCCCCTTTTCTTCGTTCCATTCGGCGCAGGTTTCCCTACCCAGCTAACGCAGCCGCGACTTGCCGCAACGCCTCGACAGCACGGACGACATCCTCATCGGTAACGTCGAGATGGGTGACGAGCCGAATGCGGCGGGACCCGAGCGCAAGGCATAGAATCCCGCGGTCACGCAGCAGCTCTATCCAGCGATCAGCATCCGCTGCTGTTGTGAAGTAGACCATGTTCGTCTGGACGGCGTCTAGGTCCACCGACACACCCGGCAGATCCACGAGCGCCAGAGCTAGTGCACGCGCGCGACGATGATCTTCAGCCAGTCGTTGCACATGGTGCTCCAGTGCATACAGCCCCGCTGCAGCCAGGATCCCTGCCTGTCGCATACCACCTCCCAGCATCTTTCGCACCCGACGCGCACGTTCCACCGTAACGTGTGAACCGCACAATACCGAACCCACCGGACACCCCAACCCCTTGGAGAGGCAGAATGTCAGGGTGTCCGCGTACTTCGCAAAGGACTGCACCGGGATCCCCGTCGCTACCGAGGCATTGAAGATACGGGCACCGTCCACGTGCACCGCGACGCCGTTCGCATGGGCCAACTCCCACACCGCAGCATGTATCTCCAGCGGTATCACCGCCCCACCGGCCACGTTATGGGTATTCTCCAGCACGATGAGGCGTGTTCCCGGCGAATGCTCCGTCTCTTTCTGCAGCGCCCCGGCCACGTCTGCTACATCGGGCACGCCTTTGCAGCTCCTGAACTGTCTCAGGACGACCCCGGAAACCACCGCTGGCGCACCAACTTCGTAGCGAGCAGAGTGGGCATCCCAATCCAGCAAGACTTCGTCGCCTGGTTTCGTGTGCACGTTGATGGCGATGCTATTGCTCATCGTGCCCGATGGCATGAATAGTGCTGCCTCCTTGCCGGTAAGGCGCGCAGCCGTAGCTTCCAGCGCTTGTACCGTCGGATCATCGCCCAGAACGTCATCGCCGACCTCAGCTTCCGCCATGGCTCGGCGCATTTCCGGTGTCGGTCTAGTAACGGTGTCGCTTCGCAGGTCTACAATCGCTCCCATGGAAATCTCCTCCCCGACTAAGATACCGCTCCATAGTCAACGAACCAACATCTATGCGTGGGCCGTAGAAGGATGTGGACGCACCGGCGCTGAAAGAATCGGTCGAAGAACGCAGTTGCAGAAGGCTGCTCGGGTACCAAAGGAGAGCGATGGATGCTCGAACGATGCTACGGTTCCACCGATGTGGACCTTTCGATAATCGGCCTCGGAGGCATCGTCGTTGCTCAGATGCCTCAGGACGAAGCGGACGCCATCGTACGCAGTGCTTACGATCGCGGTGTCAACTACTTCGATGTCGCACCGACCTACGCCGATGCTGAAGATCGTCTCGGTCCAGCCCTGCGCGGGATTCGCGACAAGGTGTTTCTCGCATGCAAGACCGAGAAGCGCACGTACCAGGAGTCCAGGGCCGCTCTCGAGACCTCGTTGCGGAAGCTCGAGACGGACCACTTCGACCTCTATCAGTTGCACGGGCTTCAGAACCTAGAGGACGCACGAGCATGCTTTGCCCCGGACGGCGCCATGAAGACGCTGATCGAAGCCCGCGAGAAGGGATTGGTCCGGTTCCTAGGATTCTCGGCGCATTCTGTAGATGCAGCACTCTATTGCCTGGAGCAGTTTTCCTTCGATTCCGTGTTGTTCCCGCTTCATTACACGAGTTACTATCAGGGACACTTCGGACCTCAGGTTGTCAAGACTGCTAAGGAGCGGGGAGCAGCCCTTCTAGCACTGAAGGCCGGGGCATGGCGCCCGTGGCCGGAAGGGGCTGACCGCTCCGTGCGCCCGAAATGTTGGTACGAACCATATAGCAGCCCGTCTGAACTCGAACAGGCCTTCCGATGGACGCTGAGCCTGCCGGTCACGGCAGCCATCCCCCCGGGTGATCCGGAGATCTTTGGTATGGTACTGGAGATCGCCGAAAGGTTCCGTCCCATGACCGCCGAGGAGATGGACGCCATGCAGCGGAAGGCCCACGAAGTCCAGCCCCTGTTTCGAGCCGAGTGACCATCACTGGAGGAACATGTGCATGAACACCCACTTCGAGTTCTCTGCCGGTGTTTGGAACCTGAACACAGGCGCCGATCCTTTCGGCCCCCCAGTTCGTGAGGAGATCTCTTTCGCCCGGAAACTCGAGACGTTGCGGCGGCTCGGTTTCACGTATGTCCAGTTCCACGATGATGATGCCGTACCGATGACCGTCCAACCGTCGCAGACCGAGTCCGAAGCGCAGCGTGTCCGCAAGATGTGCGAGGACGCCGGTCTGAAGGTCGAGTTCGTCGCACCGCGACTATGGGAGGATCCCATCTTCGTGGACGGCGCCATAACTTCCAACGACCCGAAGGCCCGCCTGGCCGCGCTGGATCGTGGCAAGCGGACCATAGACATCGCGAACGTTCTGGGTACGGACAGGATCGTTCTCTGGCCGGCGCGGGAAGGGACCTACATCCGCGAAGCCAAGGACCCGATCGTGGCCCACGACCGCCTCCTCGGTTACCTCGATGCTCTACTGGAATACGACCCGCATGTCCGGCTCCTGGGGGAGATGAAACCCAACGAACCCATGGATCTCATGTACCTGCCCTCCACAGGACACTGGCTGGCACTGGCGGCGCGCACTTCGGATCCGTCTCGCGTAGGCACTCTCATCGAAGCCGCTCACTCCATCCTGCTCGGGCTCGATCCATCGGATGAGATGGCCTTTGCACTCTGGCACGGTAAGCTCTGGGGCGTTCATCTCAACGACCAGAATGGCCTGAAGTTCGACGAAGACAAGTCCTTCGGCAGCGTCAACCTTCGGCGCGCCTTCAACATCGTGGATGTACTTGTGCAGAACAACTACGGAGCGAACGGCGAGGTGGTGGGTCTCGACGTCAAAGCCATGCGCACCCAACCTGCCGACATAGCGACCAAGCATCTCTCCAACAGCAAGGCGCTCTTCGAGCAACTCGTCGAGGTATCCGTCCGGATTGACCGGGAAGCATGGAGGAGCTACGTCGAGGCTCGTGACTACGAGGGGCTCGACGCGTTCATCCTGCGTGCTCTCATGGGGCTGCGCTAGGTCGACTCTGCTCCGCGGCAGAGCGAGCCGCATATGACCAACGGACGCAGGTATAGATCAGACGCTTACATCAAGCAAATGGAGCAAGGATAGCCATGAAAGTCAACGCACCTGTCAACAGACTACGCACCAACCTGCCGAAGATCGGCATACGGCCAACCATTGACGGTCGCCATGGTGGTGTGCGCGAATCCCTGGAGGGGCAGACCATGGGGATGGCCCGTCGCGTGGCCGAATTCCTAGAGGCCAACGTGCGACACGCCTGCGGCCTCCCCGTGAAATGCGTCGTGGCGGACACCTGTATCGGTGGCGTGGCTGAAGCTGCCGCATGCGCCGAGAAGTTCGCCCGAGAAGGCGTCGGGGTGAGCATTACTGTGACCCCATGCTGGTGCTACGGCTCTGAGACGATGGACATGGATCCCATCGTCCCCAAGGCCGTGTGGGGCTTCAACGGTACGGAACGTCCTGGTGCTGTCTATCTGGCAGCGGTTCTCGCGGGTCATGCTCAGAAAGGTCTGCCCGCGTTTGGCATCTATGGCAGAGACGTCCAAGATGCGGACGACACCACGATCCCCACCGACGTGCAGGAGAAGCTTCTCCGGTTCACGCGAGCCGCGTTGGCAGCAGCTACCATGCGCGGAACGGCTTATCTCGCCATGGGCGGCGTGTCCATGGGTATCGCGGGATCCATCGTGGAACAGGACTTCTTCCAGTCCTACCTCGGCATGCGGAACGAGACGGTGGACATGACAGAGTTTCTCCGGCGTCTCGAACTCCATATCTACGACCCGGACGAATACGCAGTAGCGTTGGACTGGGTGAAGGAGAACTGCAAAGAGGGACCCGACTACAACGCCCCGGCAAATCAGCGCTCTCGCGAGCAGAAGGATCGCGATTGGGAGACCTGCGTCAAGATGGCCCTGATCGCGAGAGACCTCATGGTCGGCAATCCGCGACTGGCAGAACTGGGCTATCCTGAGGAGGCGCAGGGCCACAATGCTATCGCTAGCGGTTTCCAGGGCCAGCGCCAGTGGACGGACTTCATGCCCAACGGCGACTTCCTCGAGGCGATCCTGTGCTCATCGTTCGACTGGACGGGCATTCGTCAGCCTTATGTCGTGGCTACGGAAAACGACTCGCTGAACGGCGTTACGATGCTGTTCATGCATCTCCTTACAGGTTCGGCCCAGATGTTTTCGGATGTGCGGACGTTCTGGAGTCCCGAGGCGGTCGAACGCGTGACTGGGTTCCGCCTCACTGGTGCCGCCGAGCACGGCATCATCCATCTGATCAACTCTGGCGCCTCGGCGCTGGACGCATCTGGACGCCAGACCGTCAACGGCGAACCTGCAATGAAGCGCTGGTGGGAGATAACACCGGAAGAGGCTCAGGCATGCATTGACGCGACAAGGTGGTGCCCCGCTAACGTAGGCTACTTCCGCGGAGGCGGTTTCTCGTCCCAATTCTCCACCGTGGGCGGCATGCCGTGTACCATGGCGCGCATCAATCTCGTCAAAGGGCTTGGACCGGTTCTGCAGATCGCAGAAGGATACACGGTAGGACTGCCCGAGAAGGTAGACCGGATCCTCCAAGACCGAACCGACCCAGGATGGCCCACGACGTGGTTCGCCCCTAGGCTGACAGGCAGCGGTCCCTTCCGAGATGTGTACAGCGTCATGAACAACTGGGGGGCCAACCATGGCGCCATCAGCTACGGACACATTGGCGCTGACCTTATCTCTCTTGCGTCTATCCTTCGGATCCCCGTGGACATGCATAACGTTCCGGAAGAGCGCGTTTTCCGGCCGGCTGTCTGGGCACGCTTCGGAGCGCAGGATCCCCAAGGAGCCGACTATCGGGCCTGCGCGACCCTCGGACCCTTGTACGGCTAGCGGTGCTCGGCCCCTCCTGCCACGATCTAGCAAGTCAGGAGGGGTCGCCTCCCTCGTAGCATGGTCCCACCGCACGGCGTCATGCGCCTTATCATGGTACTCGGCGCGGCGGCCGCCGTCCTTGCCATTGTGTTGCTCGCCGGTGCGTGGATCCTTGCCTACTGGTCCACCCACCCACTGCGTATCGCGTGTCCACTCGATCCCCCGGAACAGGATGGCCCGGCCACTCGCTTCGATTTCCGCGCAAGAGATGGTACGCCGCTTTCAGGATGGCTGTTCGAACGAACGGACGCCAGGGCGGTTATCCTCCTATGCCATGGCCATCAGTTCAACAGGATGCAGATGCTGCCGGTACTGCGCCTGCTGCGTGACGGGCCCTATAGCTTCCTCCTGTTCGACTTCCGTCGTGCCGGACGTAGTGGCGGCACTCTTTGCACCATCGGTCGTAACGAAACAGCAGATGTGTTGGCTGCGGTGGATGCTCTGCAAACGCGACTGTCCACACGCAATCTGTCCATCGGGGTGTTCGGCTACTCCATGGGCGGCGCTGCTGCCATCATGGCGGCCGCCGCGGACTGCCGCATTCGTGCCGTAGCGACCCAGGGCGCCTATGCTTCCCTAGACCGTGCTGTGAACCAGCGTGGGCGCATGTTCCTCGGGGTGGCTGGTCCCCTGCTTACGGTTCCAGCCAAACGCATGGCGAAGCGGTGGCTTGCGTTCGATCCGGCCGAGGTTTCGCCAGCTCTGTGTGTTCATCGCATCGCCCCACGCCCGATCCTGCTGGTCCATGGGAAGCGAGACCCGTTCGTGAGAGTGGACGACGCGTACATCCTCTACCACCATGCGCGCGAACCCAAGCGACTCGTTATCCTGCCACACTCGTGGCACATTACGGTCACACGGGACGATGTTGCCGTCTTCCGACAGGAGCTACGCGCGTTCTTTCGTCAGACCCTTCTTGGCGAGGCTACAGTCAGGGGAACCACAGAACGGACGGACCGAACAGGTACTGAGTGATGGGATGGCTAGAGCCCTGGATCTCGGCTGGTCGGCGGCTGATCCGTATATAAGGCAAGACGATCTCGTGTACGCCGTCCGCTCCGAGCACCATATCGGGGAACGCTGCCTGTAGCTCTTTCAGCAACAGAGTCAAGCCGACGGTACCTCTCTTACCAGTATCCGGATCTTCTTCTGTGATCACGGTTGCGGCGTCCACTAGATACATCGCGTCCGGTCGCGCACCGCCGAACGCATCGCGCAAAGCAGCGATGAGGGCGCGCCGCCATGAAACCGATGCAGGGTTCATCTGCGCCAGGCCGCCAGAGTCAGCATCCGATACTCCCTTGGCTCGGCTTCGCTGGAGGTTCTTGCCACCAATCCACTCCTGACGGGCTTGCTGCACATGCACCGGCACCATGACGTAGAACCCACGGTCGTGGGCTTTGCCAAGGAATGTGGCTGCGGCATCGGTCATGCGGTAGTCAGGTGGCCCAGAGGTAGCCCACTCCTTCAGAAAAAGCAGCGTTCGCGCGGGCGTGTGCGCCTGGACGACCTCGGCCAGCCACCTGTCGCCTGCGCCATCAGGCACCTCGAGAACCTCCCGAATCTGGCTGGCCCAGAGACGCGATTCGGGTGGTACCGTTCCCGGCCTCAGCGCCTGCATGAGACTGCGGTACCCGGACGCAGGCACTTGCCAGCCGCCCCGGTACGCGTTGATGCGCCACTCGACATAAGGCACGCTACTCTGGGACTCCCATGGTCCGTCGGCACGAGTTTCCAAGAGAACGTCAGCGTAGTCGCCGGTCCGGATTGCCTGCAGCCCCTTGCAGATACTGTCAGCATCGCGCGAGTAGATGACAATCCCGCCTTCGGGGCACTGCCATACCACCATCTGCGCCCGCCATTCCGCTGGATACGCTAGTCGCAGCTCCTTGCGCGCGTCTGCACGACCGTATTCCAGACCAGTCGCCGTAGGAACGATGAGGCGTCCGATGCTCAGGTCCAGGTTCCTGACAGCGATGCAATGGCCCATGACACCTTCTACGCGTGATTCGCCCCAGGTTCCGATGGTGACGTCGTCCGTATCCTTATCGAGGATGACATTCAGCCAAACGGTTCGAGTCAGATCCCTCAGCACCGTCTGGGCAGCCTCTCTTCCCTCCGCGTTTTCATGTCCTCTCCGCCAGCCATCGCTGCGAAGGGGGAAGGTCTTGCCGTCAGCCCCCATCATGGCAGACAGCGGAGGTCTTCGCTGCAGGCCATAGGCCACCCGCTCGCCCGTGATACGGTTGGTGATCTCCACGATGTCACCGCCCTGAAAGACGATGCGGATGTTCGAGGTAGCCACGGTGAGCCTGTCGCCCTCGATCCGCAGGTCGGCGCGGGAGTGCCCTGCTGTCAGCAGGACGGCGACCGTGATCCAAACGCGTGTACGATGCATCGCCCCTGAGCCAGACACTTGCAGTATAATGGAGCGCGAAACCGCGCACTACGGAGATGCTTCATGTCGGACACCACCATGCCTGCTCGCGACATCTGGTCGAGGACGGTCAATATCGTTAAGGACCGTGTCGTGCACATGTCGCTTTGGCAGACGCTGGAGAATGCCGTCGGCATCACCCTCGAAGGTGATACGTTCGTCGTCGGCCTTCCGTCACGCATCATCAATCAGGCCAGCCTGCTCGCAACCTCCGAGCACCGGAACGCCATCGAGAAAGCACTCGCGTCCGTCCTGGGTCGGGCAGTTCGACTCAGGGTGATCGAAGGGGAGTGTCTGGCGGACTGGGAGAATCTCAAGAGGCGCGAACAGCGCGTCCGTGCTATGCGGGATGCTGCGTACGATCGCACCCAGCAACGCGCTGCGGTAGCCCAATCTTGGGACGAGGTTCTCGAGGGTGTCGCTAGAGCGTGGTCGGCGTGCGACCTCCGGGCGCTTCCCCAAACGAAGGCTCGATATATCCGGGCTATGGTCAGCATCATTGATGAGGCAGTCACGCGTCTGTGCCCTCAAGGCGTCGACGAGACGTCGGAGAGGCTCATCGCTAAGGTCATTGACCGCGTGGCTACCAACGCCGACGTACCTGCTACCGTAGTCGCTCTCGAGCTGGAGCACGTGCAGAAGTCCGACACCTAGCTCTGCTCAGCGATTGCGGTGGCACATCCCCCACCGTGTAGAAGGAGCCTGTGATCAACACCAGGTCCTCTTCGTCCGCCTCGGCGATGGCCTTCCTCGCAGCCTGTCGCGGCGGGAAATCCACGCGGACATCGGCACAGTACTGTCTGGCCGATTCGGCGACGTTCCCAGCATCTAGCGCGCGACGCCAACTTGGCTGCGTCGCGTACACGATGGACGCGAGAGGAGCCAGCTCTCTCAAGAAGGCATCTGGCTCATGACCTCGTAACATCCCCACCACGAGGACCAGCCGTCCGTAACGCATCCGCCGCAGTTCCTCAGCCAGGGCGCGTGCCGCAAGACCGTTGTGCGCACCGTCGGCAACCACCATCGGTCGTTCCCGTAGCACGGCGAAGCGCCCCGGCAGACTCACCTTGCTCAGCGCTAGCCGCACTGCGTCCGGATGAACATCGAAGCCGCCACGATCCGCCATAGCCTCCACTGCCGCGATGGCGCAGGCGGCGTTCACACACTGGTAGCTGCCGATCAGTTGCAGAGCGAGGCCATCGTAGGTCGCGTCGGGTGTTCTGACGTCGAAGCACGTGTGGTCGCCCGCCCAGGTAACTTGTGCAGGGCTATTCCATGCATCCTGCCTCACAACTCGCACTACCTCTGCGGTCTGCTCCGCTGCCGTTCTCTCGATGACCTGCAACGCCTCAGGATCTTCTGCTGCCGTAATCACTGGTACTCCTGGCTTGATGATCCCGGCCTTCTGGAACGCAATCGCAGCAATGGTATCACCGAGAATGTCGGTATGATCCAGGCCGACGTTCGTGATGACACTGACTAGCGGATGAACGACATTGGTCGCGTCGAGCCGACCACCGATGCCGACCTCCACGACAGCGTAGTCCACTTGCTTCTCGGCGAAGTACAGGAACCCCAAGGCAGTCTTCAGCTCGAACTCCGTCACCGACCCGAGCGGACCAGCGCTGATCTCCTCCACGTGTGGCGCGAGGCGAGCAACGAACCTAGCGAAATCGCGACGTGCGATGTTCTGCCCGTTCAGTTGGACCCGCTCGCATAGATCGTAGACGTACGGCGAGTAGTACCCTCCCACACGGAATCCGTGTGCGTGGAGGATGGCGGCAATCATGGCGGTGGTGGACCCCTTGCCTTTCGTCCCCGTAACGTGGGCAATGCCGTAGGCGTGGTGCGGATTGCCGACACGCCGCAGGAGTTCCACCATGCGATCATTGCCGAGCTTCATGCCAAAGCGCCGAAGGTGGGACATGAATCGAACGGCCTCGGCGTAGGTCATGTCGCCGTTCCTGGAAGCCATGCGTGAGAATGCAGCACTGTAGGTGCGTCGAGGAGGATCATTGGCGTACGCAGCAGGGCGTGCTCAGTCAGGGAAGTCGGCGAACTGAGGCAGGTAGTCGCGCCATTCGGCGTTCTTTCGCGCTGCGAGGTACTTCGTAAGACTGATGTACGGCACATAGTGTGGCCGTGTCGGCTGCCTGCGTAGCCGAAGACCACTCTGATCGAGCGGTTTGTCGCTCTTCCTCGTGTTGCACTTGCGGCACGCTGCCACGACGTTCTCCCATGCCGTCCGACCTCCAAGCCTTCTCGGCACGACATGGTCTATGGTCAGTTCACGCGTCTGCAAACCGCAATACTGGCACGTGTAGTTATCTCTAGCGAAAACGGTCCGACGGGAGAGCTTCAGCTCAGGCAGCGGCCGGCGCACGTGGTGGCGCAGCTTGACTACGGAAGGCGCTGCGAACGTACCGCTCATGTGGGTCATCATGCGATCGCGCGCGTGCAATACATCTGCCTTCCCCAAGATGACCAGCACGATCGCCCGCCTCGTGTTGCACACGTTGAGCGGTTCATAGTCGCTGTTCAGCACAAGGACTTCTTGATCCATGCTCTGCTCTTTGCCTTCCGCATCAGGCTTGCTGCGTGGAACCGAAAAACATAGAACCCGCTCACACCAAACGGCGGAGCGGGTTCAAACGTAGTCAGGCCAGGCGTCAGGTTGAAGATGCACGTGCTCGAAGCTATCCGCCAGCATTCTGAGCTTGCGTGCACCTGCCACCGCCATGCCGGCGCAGGCCAGGACTACTGCATCCGTCCGCCCGACATACGCTCGTACCTTACTCAGGCAATGATTACTCGTTCGTACTCCTACCATAGCTTGATCGATTATACTGCCCGGCCGGAAGCCGTGTCAATGGCACCGCGCGAGGTGTCGTAGCACCTCACAGGCGCTGGAAGTCGGACAGATCGTTCGTGGCGGCGGCGTGCACAGTGCGCATGCGGTAAGCTATCGGTGCGAGCCGCACTGCTGCCCTGCAGGCCACCGCGTGGCAGCTAGCTCAGATTGGCGGTTCCATACCAAGTGAGCCACATGTCCCCCGCACGAATCTGGCGTGAACACGAAGACAGCGACGGAACGCGCATTCTGGAGGTCGCCAAGTGTCTCCGGGATGGCGGACTGGTCGTGTTTCCGACCGAGACAGTGTACGGCCTAGGGGCCAATGCGCTGGATGCTGCCGCAGTCGCCTCCATCTTTCGTGCCAAGGGGAGGCCTCCACACAATCCGCTCATCGTCCATGTAGCGGACGTACAGTCTGCGAGAGAGCTCGCGGCCGTCTGGCCGAATGTAGCGCAGGTGCTTGCCGAGGCGTTCTGGCCTGGCCCGCTGAGCATGGTCCTCGCGCGGAACGACCGTGTGCCTGACGTCGTCACCGCAGGAGGGCCGACAGTCGCTCTCAGGTGTCCGAACCATCGTACGGCGCTGGATCTCATTCGGCATGCGGGCGTGCCTGTGGCGGCGCCCAGCGCCAATCCCAGTGGCTACGTGTCGCCAACGCGCGTGGAATTCCTGGCGGAGCCCATCGAGCAGGCTGCAGACTGGATACTTGACGCGGGTCCGTGCCACGGCGGCATCGAGTCGACAGTACTGGACCTCACCGTGGATCCGCCGAGTATCCTCCGACCAGGACTTCTGTCTCGCGAAGATCTGGCACGCGTGCTCGGTCCCGCTATCGCTGTCGGTACCGGTACGGGTTCGGCAGTGCCCCGCAGTCCAGGGGTCCTGGGACGCCACTATGCACCATCGGCACAGGTGGTGCTCGTACCAGCCCATGCGGATGCCTTCTCTGTAACACGTGACCTAGCGGCCAATGGCCATCGTTGCGCTTTGCTGACCTTCGGGAGTGTGGCGGGTCCGTCGTACGACATGATTGTTGTAACGATGCCGCGGGATGCCCGCGCTTACGGAAGGGAGCTGTACCGGGCCCTAGCGGATCTCGACAGGCGTGGTGTCCGGTACATCGTCGTGGAAGAGCCGCCTGACACTGTCGAGTGGGAGGCTGTCCGCGACCGGTTACAGCGCGCAGCGTTGGGGTAACATTCGCGCGTATGTCGGATGCGGACGCCAAGCTGCCCGTTACGGGAACCAGGCTTATCTTCACCTATGGGGCACTGGCCATTCTGTCGGCCGTGTCGTTCGCACCCTTCGTCTGGCTGGTGATGACTTCTGTCAAGCCCGAAGCAGAAATCTTCACGCGCGTCCTGCCGACTAGTCTTACGCTACAGCATTACGCTCGCGGCCTGACCCACTTTCCGTTCCTCCTCTACCTGCGCAACACGATGATCCTCTGCACCGCCAACGTGGTCGGTGCCGTGGTTTCGTGCTCACTGGTTGCCTATGGCCTTGCGCGCATACCATGGCGCGGTCGCGGTTTCCTCTTCGCCCTGCTCCTCTCGACCATGATGCTCCCTGCACAGGTGACCATGGTGCCACTCTTCGCCGTGTTCAAGTGGCTCGGATGGATTGACACGTTCCTGCCGCTCACCGTTCCCGCGTTCCTGGGCAACGCGTTCTTCATCTTCCTGTTGCGGCAATTCTTCTTGACGATACCGGCCGAACTCAGCGATGCCGCACGGCTGGATGGCTGCTCGGAGTTCGACATCTACCGGAGGGTCATCTTGCCGCTGGCCACGCCGGCGCTGGCCACGGTGGGGCTCATGGTTTTCTTGGCCACATGGAACGACTTCATGGGACCGTTGATCTATCTGTACGACGACCAGAAGTTTCCGCTCTCGTTAGGTCTGGCCATGTTCACCAGCCAGTACGGTTCGTTCTGGGGACAGCTCATGGCAGTGTCCACGGTGATGACGGCACCGATCCTGCTTCTGTTCTTCCTCACCCAGCGGACATTCATCCAGGGCATTACCATGACCGGCCTCAAGGGCTGAACATGTCTCAGGCGCTCCATGCTCCTGTGCTGGGATCCGCCACGGTGGACGTTACCGTCGCAACTTCGGACGGTACGGACGAAGGCAATCGTATGGCTCTTGCCCGTGCCATGGGATCTCTTGGTTGGCAGGACGGAACTTGGGAGCTCTATCACAGTCCGTGGGGTCAGCCACGCATTCGCTGGATGCGCACGCGGCGAGGTGTGCCGGCGCCGATGGTGAGCATGAGCCACGATGCGGGTATGGGCATTGTCGCTGTGACACTGGACCCATGCGTCCGTGGCATCGGTGCTGATGTCGTTGCGCCGCACCGGTTCCAGCGAATTTCAAGCAGTCACGACCTGATTCACCGTTTCTGCACTCACGTCCTGACCTGCCGTGAGCGGGAGTGGCTGTGCGAACATCCCAACGGCAGAAACCGCATGGCTCATCTCCTCGCGCGAACCTTCGCAACCAAAGAGGCTGTCTCCAAGGCTCTGGGAACCGGACTGAGACTCGGGTTGGGCATGGGAGCCGGCTTCGCTCCGCTGCCGAAGGAAGTGCAAGCGCTGGTTACAGATCAACGAGCGAATGCGACCGTGGGCGGCAGCGCCCACGAGCATCTAGAGCGCATGGGCGGTGGACCGATACTCGTTGCACTGGACGAGCGAAACGGATACACACTCGCGGTCGCCGCGATTCTCCGACATGACCGCCGAAACCCTCCATCGCCTCGATCCGTACTCCGAGTGTCATGGGACTACAGGTAGCCACATATGTGCGCCAGAGGCTGTACGGCAGCATGACCGATGCCGAACTGGTCAGACGTACTCTGTCTGGTGACACGCACTGTTACGACGTGCTAGTACAGCGGTACCAGCGGCAAGTCTATAGCCTCCTGTTTCGCCTGCTAGGCAACGCGACGGATGCGGAAGACCTCCTGCAGGAAACGTTCATCAAGGCGTACCGAGCGCTGCACAGTTTCCGTCAGGACGCGAGTTTCCTCACTTGGCTCTACAAGATCGCTGCGAACTTGAGTATCGATCTCATGCGCATGCGTAGGTCGCGAGCGACGGCATCGCTGGACGAGGAGGCAGACTTCGGACGTGAGCCACCGGCCACCGACCGGCGGAGCGACCCAGAAGAGACTGCTATGCGCGAAGCTGTGGCCGAGAGCGTCCACGAAGCCATTATGGAGCTACCCGAGCGGTATCGCCGAGCTGTTCTGCTACGGCATGTGGCCGACATGAGTATCGAGGAGATAGCCGAGGCACTGTGCCTACCCACCGGCACGGTGAAGACACATCTGTTCCGGGCGCGGGCCATTCTCCGCGAACGACTGCGTCCGGCGTTGGGGATGGACGAGCATGGAAGTGAATAACCTGGTCAGTGACCATCCGGAGCAGTACTCACTGTGCCTGCGTGTCAGGGCCCAACTTCAGGACTACATCGAAGGTTACCTAGACGTCGTGGCAGCCGAGACCATCCGCGCCCATCTCGCGGTGTGCGCCCTTTGCAACCGCGAGTACTGCGAACTCAAGGAAACGATTCGCCTTGTTCAGACGTTGCCGTATCTCGCGCCCTCGCGCGATTTCACCCCCGCCGTTCGTGAGGCCCTAGGCCTTCCCCACCGCAGCGCCTGGTGGCAATGGCGTACGCGCGGTCGCAAGCCAGGCATCTAGGATGGGGGCCGAGCCGCCCCCGACTCATTCAGCGGCTCCCTTCGCGGTACACGACCTCGGCTACGGTCTCACCAACTACACGCAAAGATTGAGCACTGCACTTGTCGGGCGTATCGTCCAGAGTATGCCAATGGGCATAGTCGAAGTCAATCAGGTCTATGCACGGGACGCCGGCATCGTTGATGGCTATGTGATCGTCGGAGATGGTGTAGCGGACGTTGTTGGGAAAGTACCGACGATAGCCCAGCTCCCCCGCCACGCGGAATACTTGATCGTTGATGCGACCGGCCCTCTGCTCGGAGTTGCCCTCCCGGTAGATAGTTAGGTCCTTATCTCCCACCATGTCCAGGAGAATGCCGTATGCAGGCCGTCCCGCCTTCGGCAGCATGCGAGCGAAGTGCCTCGAGCCGAGGAAAACGCCCTCGTCCCGCTCGAAGTCACCGTAGTCTTCGCCATCCAGCATCACTAGCATGACTCCGACCGGCGGCGCTTGAGCATGGAACGCCTTCGCGAGCTGGAGAAGTACGGCAACTCCAGACGCGCCGTCATTGGCACCTAGGATGGGCTGACGTCTCTTCAACGGCAGTATCTCCATGTCCGCCATTGGACGACTGTCCCAGTGGGCGCACAGAAGCACTCTGCGGGAAGCCTTCTGGTTGAACCAGGCTATGACATTACTCAGCGACAGACCGCGGTAGCTGAAGTCTTGAACCTCCACCTTCTCCGCGTACTTCTCCAGCTCAGCAACCATCCATGCGCGGGTCCGTCGGTGAGCTTCGGTACCTGGGACCCTCGGTCCGAATGCACACTGCGCTCGGAGCAACTCCATGGCGGCTTCGCCGTCGAAGGCTGGACGCTGCGGCGCCGAGGCCACCCGACGTTGGTGGGCAATCGAAGCTGTCTGCCCTGCGCCCGTCTGGCAACCTCCGCCTATCAGCAGAGCACACAGAGTCGCTACCACCTGACCGACGCCACTGACGCGATTACTTACGAACAGCAATCCGATCCCCTGCTTTCAGGCTGATCTCCGTCACTTTGCCTAGGTAGCCCTTCAGCGCGTCGCCAAGGGTGATCTTCGTATCCCGTTCCATGTCCTCCTTGCTCCACGCCTTCGAGTAGACCAGCGCGCCGCTGGCAAGTGGCGAAGGCATGGCAACCATATAGGTCCGTGCCACGTCGAGAGGCTCCTTGCCGACCTTCAGGTTCTCCACGCGCTCGTTACGAGGCGCGGATGGGTTGATCTGGAACGAAAGGCCGGAGACCTGCAGAAAGGCTGCACTTTTCGCCGGGTACAGGGCCAGCCCGTGTTCGAGGGCCTTCCGGATCTGAGCGCCGCTCAGTTTCATGATAACCACCGTATCACCACGAAAGACGAGGGCCCGCTCGAACTCCTCTACATTCACGTTCCCGGGCTGGATCGTGACCTCGGCAAAGGAGGTCGCAGCAACAAGGGCCACCTCTGCGCCTGTGACGCTTCGCATGGCGTCGGCCACCACGTCGGCCAGCGTGCTCTCCTCCACACGAACGCCGGCAGTCGACAGCGGCTCTCGCACCTGAACCGACTGCGCAAGGACCTCGCTAGCGACCAGCAGGAGCGAGACGATTAATAGAGGGACCCATCTGGTACCTGTTGCGCGCACCATGGGTCTTTCCTATTCCTTTCTCCCCTTCCATTGCAGATAGGCCTGGATAAAGGGGTCTATGTGCCCGTCCATGACACCGATAACGTCTCCGACCTCGCAACCTGTCCGGTGATCCTTCACCAGTGTATACGGTTGGAACACGTACGAACGTATCTGGTTGCCCCACTCTATGGACTGCTGTTCGCCGCGGAGCTGCGCCACCTTGGCCTGTTCCTCCTTTCGGCGCATCTCCAGGAGTCTCGCCTGCAGAACCTTCAGAGCGCTGGCTCGGTTCTTGTGCTGCGAGCGTTCGTTCTGACAGGTCACAACGATGCCCGTCGGGATGTGAAGAATGCGGACGGCAGAATCTGTCTTGTTCACGTGCTGTCCTCCCGCTCCACTCGAGCGGAATGTATCTATCTTCAGATCCTCTGGATCTATGACGACCTCATCGGCCTCGTCTGTTTCCGGTATGACATCCACGCTGCAGAACGACGTGTGGCGCCGCTTGTTAGCGTCGAACGGCGAGATGCGCACAAGACGATGGACGCCACGCTCGGACTCCAAGTAACCGTAGGCATAGCGACCGCGCACCTCGAACGTGACGTTCTTGATACCTGCGACTTCGCCAGGCACCTCGTCAAGTACTTCCGTTTCGAACCCGTGCTCTTGAGCCCATCGTAGGTACATCCGCAGAAGCATCTGCGCCCAATCGCAGGACTCGGTTCCTCCAGCACCCGCGTTTATCTCGACTATGGCATCACGGGCATCCCATGGCCCTGACAACAGCGTCTCCAGTTCGAAGCGTTCGAGCTCCTCCCGGAGCCGATTCAGCTCTGCCACCAGCTCTCCCTCGAGCGACTCTCCGTCGTCGTCGGCAGCGGCCAGCTCGCTCAGCTCGACCAGCTCTGTTGACCGTTCCATGAGGTTCAGCAGTGGCGCTAGAGATTCTCGCTCTCGAGCTGCACGCTGAAGCGTCGCCTGGGCGGCAGCAGGATCGTCCCAGAAACCCGGCTCCGCCGCCTTCGATTCCAGCGCTTCTACAGCCTGTCGGCGGCCGGAAACGTCAAAGATGGTCTCCGAGCTCGGCTATGTGTGCCTTCAGTTCTTGGGCTTCTCTTCGTATGTCATCCAGAGCCATTCCGGTTGTCGTATCCTTTCCCAACATCAGATCGGCACGCCTGTGGGTGCCAAGCGCATAGTGTACTCCGTAAGGCAGCGCGCGTCAAACTCATTGACTTCTGGCCTCCCGAAGTGCTATTCTTTGGTCCTGCCGATGCCGGCAAACAGGGTGCGGATACGGGTGTCTGCGGTGGCCACGGACTGCAGCGCTCAGTATCCCTTTTTTTCGAGAGAGGGCCCGGAAGGCGTGTTAGGCGCGGCGGGGGAACGAGATGCAGGTCACCAAGACAGAACTAGCACCATGTACATACAAGCTTCGGATCGAACTGGACGCCGACGCTGTCGAGAGCGCCTACCGCAAGGTTTGGCGCGACTTCGCGCGACACACCAATGTGCCAGGGTTCCGTCCCGGTAAGGCACCTCAGGCCGTTCTCGAGCGGTACGTAGACGAGACGCGCCTCCGTGACGCCGTCATAGCGTCGCTCGCCAGACCCGCTTACCTGGAGGCCCTTCGCCAGCAAGAGCTTGAACCGATGAACGAGCCCGAGATCGAGCCCGGCGATCTCGTTCGTGGTGAATCCTGGGCATTCGAGGCAACGGTAATCACCCCACCGGTCGTGACGCTCGGTGACGTGCGCGGTGCCGAGGTCGAGAAGCCTGACATACCGATCACGGAAGAAGACCTGAGCCGGTCCCTCGAGACTCTGCGACAGCAGCACATGCTCGACATTCCTGTGAACGACCGCGGCGCTCGAGCTGGCGATGTCATCTTCGGCGAAGTCCGCATTCAGATGGAGGGCGAGGAGCCCCAGCAGCCAGCGACACAGCGGCTCACCGTCGGCCAAACGATACCCGATCTCGACAAGGGTCTGCTCGGTATCATGGTTGACGAGACGCGCACGATCTCGGTTCGGTTTCCTGACGACTACGCGGTCCAGGAACAGGCAGGCCGGAATGGCACTGTGACCGTCACGGCGAAATCTATCGTCGAGCGGAAACTGCCCGAAGTCACGGACGAGTGGATACGCGAAATCAAGGCCGGCGAGAGCGTCGAAGACTTCCTGGCCAAGGAAAGGCGCCGTCTCGAGGCTCATGCCGAACGCATCGCCGAGGATGTGCGGCGATCCAGGGCGATAGATGTGTTAGTGGAGCGCTCGAAGGTTGCGTATGCGCCTGCACTCCTAGAGGAGGAGGTCAACGGCGACCTTTCCAGGCTCGCCCTTGAGCTTCGGGCAAATGGCCTGACGTACGAGCAGTATCTCGAATCGGCCAACCTTACTCGGGAGGTACACGAAGCCCAACTGGAAGCGGAAGCGGATCGCCGCGTGCGTAGTCGGTATGTGCTGCGCGAGTTCGCACGACGGGAGGGACTTGAGCTGGCGGAAGAGACGATCTCCCAGGCCTTGGAGCACTCTCGTAGGCTTGCTGCGGCCGGCGCGCTGGCCGAAGGACAGTCGCCCGAGAGTCAAGCCCGCAGCGTGCTGAATCGCATCCTCTATGACAGAATTGGTGCGCGCGTGCTTGAGCTCATGGAGCAGCCCGCGGAAGCCGAACCGGCGTGTGTTACTGAGGAAGGAGACGCGGATGCTGCATCCACGTAACCAGGGCGTCATTCCCATCGTCGTTGAACAGAGCGAGAGGGGCGAACGCGCCTACGATCTCTACTCGAGACTTCTCAAGGATCGCATCATCTTCATCGGCGATCCCATCGATGACCACATCGCAAACCTCGTGATCGCTCAGTTGCTCTTCCTGGAGCGGGAACCGCCCCATGGTGCAGACATTGACCTATATATCAACAGTCCGGGGGGGAGCGTCACATCGGGCCTGGCCATTTACGACACGATGCAGATGCTGAAGTGCGAGATCGCCACGATCTGTGTGGGGATGGCAGCCTCCATGGCGGCAGTTATCCTCGCTGGTGGCGCCAAGGGCAAGCGCTATGCGTTGCCGCACGCTCGCATTATGCTCCATCAGGTCAGCGGTGGCTACGAAGGTACCGTCACGGATGCTCGCATTCGCCTGGAGGAAATGAACCGCGCCCATGAGACACTGATGCACCTGCTGGCCAAGCACACAGGGCGCGATGTGGAGCAAGTCCGCAAGGACTGTGATCGGGACTATTGGATGTCTGCGCAGGAGGCCAGGGACTACGGACTCATTGATGTAGTCATGGAGCGAGACGTCCGCACAGCTAGCTGATCGAACCGAGATCCATGCCCCGCACATCACGTACCTCTGCTGAAGGATCGGGCCGGCCACGACGGCGTTCCAGACGTTTGGGCCATGTCCCCGTGTTGCCGCTACGCGATCAGGTCTACTACCCCGGCATGATGGTATCCGTGTTGGTAGGACGGGAGCGGTCCATCAACGCTGTCAACTACGCTTGGGACGGGGGCCGTATTCTGGCACTGATTGCCCAAAAGCAGATCAACACCGAGGACCCCCTGCCTGACGATCTATACGGCGTCGGCGTTCTGGCAGAAATCGTGCAATACCTGCGCGTGCCTGACGGTACCGTGCGTATCATGGCGGAAACCTCCAGCAAAGTGTGCGTCGAGGGCTTCGCGGATACAGGCGAATTCCTCGTGGCTGCGGTTTCAAGCATGCACGACGTTGGACACAGCGACACAGAGACAGAGGGATTGATGCGCCTCGTTCGAAGTCAGTTCGAGCACATCGTGCACACCGGGCGGCAGGTCTCTCCAGAAGCTCTGGTCAATGTGGCGAGCATCAGCGAGGCTGGCAAGCTGAGCTACGCCGTCCTTTCTCATCTCAGCCACGTGCCCGTCGGCACACGCCAGGCACTCCTCGAGATCAACGACGACAAGCAGCGCCTGGAGAGCTTGCTCAAGGTCCTGCACCATGAAGCAGACGTCCTCGAAGTTCAGAGGCACATCCGGGCACGCGTCGAGAAGGAGATCGGGGAAAACCAGAGGGAGATGATCCTCCGCGAGCAGCTCAAAGCCATCCAAGAGGAGCTGCGCGAGCGTGATGACCGGGGTTCCGAGGCGGATGAGTACCGGGCGCGCATCCGCGATGCGCGCATGCCGAAGGGTGCCGAGGAGCGAGCTCTCAAGGAGGTTGACCGGTTAGAGCGCATGCCATACGGCGCACCGGAAGGTGTGGTGATTCGAACCTATCTGGACTGGCTTATCGCGCTTCCATGGTCCACACGCAGCGAGGATCGCCTAGACATCGCTGCTGCTGCTGCTGTGCTCGACGAAGATCACTACGGTCTCGAAAAAGTAAAGGACAGGATCCTCGAGTATCTTGCCGTGCGTCAACTGGCTGGCGACACGATGAAGGGCCCCATACTCTGCTTCGTCGGTCCGCCAGGGGTGGGTAAGACTTCCATCGGCCGTTCCATTGCAAGGGCCATTGGCAGAGAGTTCGTTCGTGTGTCGCTCGGAGGTGTCCGCGATGAGGCCGAGATTCGGGGGCATCGTCGCACCTATGTCGGCGCCTTGCCCGGCCGTATCATGCAAGGCATACGGCACGCTCGCGTCTGCAACCCGGTGTTCATGCTGGACGAGATCGATAAGCTCGGCGTGGACTTCCGTGGCGACCCATCCTCGGCGCTCCTGGAGGCACTGGACCCTGAGCAGAACGCCGAGTTCAGCGACCACTACATCGAGCTGCCTTTCAACCTCCGCGAGGTCATGTTCATCACCACCGCCAATTTTCTCGACAATGTCCCACCAGCCTTGCGCGACCGCATGGAGGTCATCCCATTCCCGGGGTACACAGAATACGAGAAGCACGCGATCGCGAAGCGTTTTCTCTGCCCGAAGCAGATCCGAGAAAACGGCTTGGAGGGCACGCCAGTCCGTTTCGACGACGATGCAATATCGCGGCTGATCCGTGAGTACACGCGAGAAGCCGGCGTTCGCAATCTCGAGCGTGAGATAGGTGCGGTATGTCGCAAGGTTGCACGAGCGGTGGCCTCAGGCAAACGTACTCGTCTGACGATCAAGCCTAAGGACCTTGACGCGCATCTCGGTCACGGCAGGTACCGCTACGGAACGGCCAATGAGCGAGACGAAGTCGGAGTTGCCACTGGCCTAGTTTTCACAGAGGCGGGCGGAGACGTTGTGACGGTGGAGGTCAGCCTGATCAAGGGCACCGAGCCCAGATTGACGCTGACCGGTCAGTTGGGTGAGGTCATGCGGGAATCTGCTCAGGCAGCGCTAACTTGCGTGCGCTCTCACGCAAGCGAGCTGGGCATCGATGCATCGTTCGGAGGATTGCTGGACGTTCACGTGCACGTCCCCGCAGGAGCGGTGCCGAAGGATGGCCCCTCGGCTGGGATCACTATCGCCACGGCCATTGCCAGCGCGGCTACGGGCAGACCGGTGAAGAGCAACGTTGCCATGACCGGCGAGGTGACCCTACGCGGAAGAGTCCTGCCCGTCGGTGGCATCAAGGAAAAGGTGCTGGGCGCCCATCGCGCTGGACTGCGCATAGTAATCCTGCCAGCCGAGAACGAGCGGGATCTGGATGACGTGCCGGACCACGTGCGGAACGATATGGAGTTTCGGCTCGTGTCCGACGTCGCCCAGGTATTCGCTCTGGCTCTGCTGCCGCCAGTAGCTGCAGCCTAACTACGCCATCCCCTTCTGTCCAGACCGCCTGTACATGGCCTCGGCGTACAGTTCTTCATACCGGGGCGCGACGTTCGCCCAACTATGATCCTCCCGCATGCCGCGCGCCACGATCCGCTTCCACCGTCTCGGATGCCGGAATGCTACAACGGCGCGCTCCATAGCCTCGAGAAGGCCATCGGGAGTGGGCGAATCGAACACAAAGCCATTGCCGTTCCGTGGGTGTTCCTCGACATCTCGAACCGTGTCCGCCAGCCCTCCCGTGCGACGCACTACCGGCACCGATCCATAGCGCATGGCGATGAGCTGGCCGAGTCCGCACGGTTCGTATCTCGAAGGTAGTAAGAACGCATCACTGCCCGCGTAGATACGGTTGGCTAGATAGGCGTCGAAGCCTATTCGAACGGCGATGCGTCCGGGATACCTGGCTTCCGCCCTTCTGAGATCGCTCGCCATCCTAGGATCGCCGACGCCGAGAACGACCAGCTGCATACCACGCCGGACGAACGCGTCAGCGGCAGAGGCTACGATGTCCTGTCCCTTCTGCTCGCAGATGCGAGCTACCATGCCGAAAACGGGCGCTTTCGGGTCAGGCTCGAGGCCAACATCCCGCTGGAGCACTTCTTTGCAGAAGCGCTTGCCAGTCAGATCGTCTGCGGAATAATGGGCGGGCAATGTGGCATCGGTGGCAGGATTGAAGCACTCCGTGTCCAACCCATTCGTAATGCCGCGGAAGCGCTTCTCTCTCGTCAGATGCGCGGCGAGGCCAGCCAGCCCTCCACCGATCGCCGGGGTCGTCACCTCACGGGCGTACGTCTTGCTCACGGTACTCACCATGTCCGCATACACCATGGCCGCTTTGAGGAAGCTGAAGCCACCATAGAACTCCAGGCGGTCCCAGGTGAATAGCTCGCGCGGCAGTCCGGTAAGGTCCATGACCTCTGCCGGGAACACACCTGCGTAGGCCATGTTGTGGATCGTGTGAACCAGCGCTGGACGCGTGGAGTGTCGTTCGAGCGCAACGTAGACCGGAGTGAGGCCCGCGTGCCAATCGTGGGAATGGACAACGTCCGGTAACCACTCCGGATCCGCACCGAGGGCTAGGTCTGCACAGGCTCGACCGAAGGCTACATACGCTGCCGGATCCCCGGTGTACACGTCTTCGCTCTGCAGAGCATCCGAAAACCAGCGGTCCGTTTGGATGAAGTAGAGGCCGAGGTTGTCGTCGAGACGCAAGCGAAAGACCTCTACGCGCGTTCCGAGTTGCTGAAAGAGGGTGTGCTTCAGAACCCCAATACTCTCCCAGGGGGGTGGTACCGTACGCTTCAGAAGGCCGTACGCAGGGATCGCAATCCGTACGTCGTGTCCTCGACTTGCGAGGACCTTGGGTAGCGCACCGATGACGTCAGCCAGACCGCCGACTTTCACGTAAGGTGCAGCCTCAGCCGCAACCATGAGAACTCTCACAGTGGGTGACCTTGTCGCTGGAAGATGAGCCGCCCCCGTGCACAGGTGCCAGGGACGGACCGGGCGCAGTATAGCACAACGCAGTCGAGCGCCTGGCGATGGCAGCTGCAAGCTCTCTGTGCTACAGTGTCAACTATCTAGTGTCTTACGAAGGAGCATTGCATGCGTTCGTGGCTCATGCGCTGGGCAGTCAACGCGTTGGCACTCGCGATCGTCGCCCACCTGAATATCGGCGTCACGTATGACTCCATCGGTGCCTTGCTGATAGCTACCGTCGCCATCGGGCTGGTGAACAGCCTGGTCCGACCGATTCTTGGGTTTCTGACCATGCCTCTGAACTGCATGACATTCGGGCTGTTCGGGTATGTCTTGAGTTTCCTGCTGTTCTATCTTGTCGGCCAGGTAGTGCCCGGCTTTCGTGTGACCGGTGCCATGGGCGCCGTGCTTGGTTCACTCCTGTTAGGCCTTGTCTCAGGGTTGCTGAGCATGGTGCTCATCGAGAAGAAGCACTAGAATGCATCCTAGCGGACCAGGGTTCCGCCTCCAATGAGAGCGATTCGCGCAGCTCTGCGCCTCTTGGCGCCCGGAGTCGGCGTAAAGCGATGGCTCGTGCTCATGGCCGTTGGCCTGCTGCTGACGGGCATGGGACTCGCTCTGACGCGTCAGGGGGAGCCACTGGACCTCCTGGCATGGCCGGCAAAGCTCATCCGTATCGCGTCAGCGAGACTGCCTCTTCTGGCCGAGGGAGGCGTGTGGACGCATCCCATCGGCACGGTGCTTGCCCTTGCCGGTGGGGTTTTCACGTTGTACACGCTCTGGCGACTACTCGAGGCGATAGCCCTGACACCGGCATCCCGATCAGGTCCAGGTAACGAGGTCGCATTTCGTTCCGCGGGGCAAGCGGTCGGTGCCTGGATGGGCCGAGTGTTGCGCACCCGTCAGCTATCCCAGGGGCCTCGCATTGTAGCAATCGGCGGCGGCACAGGTCTCTCGACCATGCTGCGAGGTCTCAAGAGCCACACTAGCAATATCGTTGCTGTTGTCACTGTCACGGATGACGGCGGATCCTCCGGTCGGCTCGTGCGTCAACTGAACATGCCGCCACCTGGCGATATTCGCAACTGCCTCGTGGCACTTGCTGACGAGGAAGGCATCATGACCCAACTGCTGCAGCACCGGTTCCGTGGCTGTGCGCCGGGCGACGGTCTGCGCGATCATGCAGTGGGAAACCTGCTCATCGCCGCGCTCACCGAAATCAGCGAAGGTGATTTTCAGCAAGCCGTCCGCCAAGCGAGCAAGGTACTGAACATCCGCGGTGAAGTGTGGCCAGCTACCCTGAGCCGGGTGTCCCTGCAAGCGGAGATGGAGGACGGCTCTATTCTGACAGGCGAGACCAATATCGCCCATTCTCGCTTGGCGATCAAGCGCATTTTCCTCGATCCTAGCGACGTCGAAGCACCCGCAGAGGTCATCGAAGCTATCGAGGCAGCCGACGCCATAGTCATCGGGCCTGGTAGTGTCTTCACGAGCGTCGTTCCCAATCTTCTGGTCCGGGGCATTCCTGAGGCCCTGTATCGTACCAGGGCAGTGAAGATCTACGTTTGCAACGTGATGACCCAACCCGGTGAGACGGACGGATTCACGGCGTCCGACCACGTTCGCGCCCTCTCGGCGCACTTGCCACGTCCCATCGTGGACCATGTCATCGTCAACACCGCTGTTCCGCCAGTCGAGCTGCTCGAGAAATACAGGCAGAGCGGCGCCGAAATGGTTCATGCGGACGTAGACCAGATACGCCGACTGGGCTGTCGTCCCCACAGGGGCAACTTCATCAGCGGCACGGACGTGGTACGTCACGACTCCGCAAGGCTCGCTGATGCCGTGATGCGCCTGCTCTGAACTGTGGGTATGATTCTGCGTCTCACTTTGGAGAACTCCAGGAGCGGTCGGACAGAGAGGAAGGTGTGCTATGCGGCCTGAGTCGATTCAGTTTCTCGAGAATCTCGTGAATACCCCCGGTCCATCAGGATACGAACAGCCGGTCCAATCCCTTTTCCGGGCATACGTACAGGGTTTCGCCGACGACGTTCGCACCGACGTGCTCGGTAATGTGATCGCTGTACGCAACCCCTTAGGGCGGCCCAGGATCATGCTCGCAGGGCATGCTGACGAGATCGGATTCCAGATACGCCATATCAGCGACGAGGGGATGCTGTACTTCGGCGCCATCGGCGGCCACGATGCCATTGTCGCAACGGGCCAGCGTGTCATCGTACATACCGCATCCGGTCCGGTACCGGGCGTACTTGGCCGCAAGGCCGTGCATCTGCTGGAACCTGAGGAACGCGACAAGGCCCCTAAGCTGAAGGACATGTGGATCGATATTGGTGCGTGCTCCAAAGAAGAGGCGGCCAAGAAGGTCTCCATCGGGGACTGCGTGACCTACGATGCGACCTTCCGCCAGCTTGGCGAAGACATCTGTGTGGCCAGATCCTTCGACGACAAGATGGGAGCCTTCATCGTCGCCGAGGTGCTGCGGCTCCTCCAGGGGAAGGAGTTCCCAGCCTCTGTGTGCGCTGTTGCCACCGTCCAGGAGGAGATCGGCATCCGAGGAGCTATCACGGGAGCCTTCGGCGTGAACCCGGATGTAGGCATCGCGGTGGATGTTGGCCATAGTACCGATTACCCAGGCGCTGATAAGCGAACAGGCGGCGATGTCAAGCTGGGGGGTGGTCCCATGATCGCACGCGGTGCCCATATCAACCCCAGGGTCTATGAGCTACTGACCGAAGCCGCGCGCAGGCAGGAGATCCCCTATGTTGTCGAGGCAGTGCCAGGTGGGACGGGCACCGACGCGGATGCTCTCCAGATCTCGCGTGCCGGCGTTGCTGCCGGCGTTGTGTCAGTGCCACTGCGTTACATGCACACGCCGAACGAGGTCATCAGCTTGAAGGACATCGAGGCCGCTGCGGCGATCCTGGCTGCATTCTGCGAAAGCGTCACGGCTGAGGAGGATTGGATACCGCGATGAGCGCCGCTTACGACCAGCCGCCTCGCTCCGGTGGGGCATGCTGGAAATGGGGTGGCATTGCATGCGCGGGATGCGGTTGCATTCTAGTCATACTTGCCGCCATCGGCGTGGTCATCGTCCTCAATCGCCCGGAGATGCGCAGGATGCTCCGCACCACGCGAGAAGCAAGCCAGGCTGTCGTGCGCATGCAACAGGTGGGCAAAGCCATCGGCAAGTATGTGCAGGATCACGGAGATTATCCCGAGAAGCTGACGGACCTCGCGCCGACGTATGTCGCTCTAGAGAAGCTCAGACCCTCCGATGACCCGACGACCCTCGCGTTCGAGTACCATAAGCCGCCCGCAAATGCACCCGCAGACTTCGTCATGCTCGTCTACGAAGTCCGGTACCCTGTGCCGCACGCTCCCACACCGACGATCCGTTACTATCTTACGAAGGCTGGCCAACTCGGCACAACAACGAGTATGCCGACCGATACAGCGTCTCCAGGTAGTGCGGGACCGCCATCCGGCGAGAAGGCGCCGACGAGCAAGCGCTGACGGGATGCCTGTCCGCTCTCGGGTACTGCTGATCATGAGACTCATGTGCGCGGCAGTGTATGCCGTTTTCGGCAGCGTCGTTCCTGCGCGTGCTCAGGACGGCGCCGGCCACAGGACGACAGTAACCCTACTGGCCGTGGGTGACATCTGCTTGGCAGGCGGCGTCGAACGCGCAGCCGGCCGCTCTCCGCGGACCTACCCCTTCACTGCTATGCGCCAGACGCTCCGCAGCGCCGACATAGCATTCGGAAACCTCGAGTGCGCACTTTCCACACGCGGGCGACGAGTTCCGAAGAAGTACAACTTTCGCGGATCGCCGTGGTGGGCCAAACGGCTAGCCGAGGCTGGGTTCGACGTCGTGTCGCTGGCGAATAACCACTCGATGGACTACGGCCGGACGGCTCTGCGCGATACGGTGAACTGCCTTCGCGAGGCAGGCGTTCAGCCCATCGGCGGCGGGCTGGACCTTGTAGATGCCCATGCCTTGCGCGTCCTGGAACGCCGCGGTCTGAAAGTGGGCTTTCTCGCCTACCTAGGGATGTTTCCGCCGCTGCTGCCGGTGAGCAGCTCTGAGCCGTCGGTCGCCATGGGCTATCCAGCGCAGGTGCGCCGGGAAGTCTCTGCGGCCCAGAAGCGGGTGGACGTGCTAGTCGTGTCCCTCCATGCCGGTGTGGAGATGGCACCCAGGCCATCCGCCCGTCAGCGTGAGATCGCCCACGCAGCAGTGGATGCCGGCGCCGATCTTGTCGTCGGTCATCATCCGCATGTCGTCCAGCCCGTAGAGATCTACAGGGGGAAGCCCATTTGCTATAGCCTGGGCAACTTCGTCTTCAGCCCATCCCCGGCCGTTCTGCGCCGTCCCGACGGTCCCTGGAGTGCCATGGCCGTGGCAACTCTGCGTGCCGATGGGTCCGTATCGGTGAAGCTGGTGCCGCTACGGATCGTTGGCCGGCAGCCGCGCCCCCTCCACCGCGATTCCCGGAGTCAGCCGGTGATAGTCAGATGAGCGAGCCAATCGTTCACCTGCAAGACCTTGCAAAGACCTACCGCGTACATGAGCGTCCTGCAGGCTTCAAGAACTCCCTTGTCAGCCTCGTGCGCCGTAAGTACAAGGAGGTCCATGCCGTCCGCGGTGTCTCCTTCGATGTCCACCAGGGCGAGGTCGTAGGCTTCTTGGGCCCCAATGGTGCCGGAAAGACCACGACGCTGAAGATGCTGTCAGGTCTGCTGAATCCCACGTCCGGTACCGCGACGGTTCTCGGTTACACTCCATGGCGTCGCCAGCATGAGTTCCTCAGACAGATCAGCCTCGTCATGGGTAATCGAAGCCAGCTGCACTGGGATATCCCGGCCATGGACTCGTTCTTGGTCAATCAGGTGATCTACCAGATACCCGAGGCCCGGTTCCGTGCCACGCTGGATGAACTGGTGCAATTGCTGGATCTTGGAGAGCTACTCAGCAAGCCCATTAGGAACCTCTCCCTAGGCGAGAGAATGAAGTGCGAGCTGGCTGCCGCCCTTCTCCACCGTCCGCGCGTGCTCTTCCTCGACGAGCCAACATTGGGCGTGGATGTGACGATGCAGGGACGCATCCGTCGCTTCGTGGCTGACTACAACCGGCTGACCGGCGCCACCGTCCTCCTCACAAGCCACTACATGGCCGATGTGACTGCTCTCTGCAGGCGAGTTATCGTCATTCATCACGGTAGGCTCCTTTACGATGGCGACCTCCCACGCCTTGCTGAGCGCGTGTTACCCTTCAAGCTCATTCGCCTGGACCTGGATCCTGAGGCTCTTCATGCCGAACTGGACGCCTACGGCGAGGTAACGGAGCGAGACGACCAGAAGATCACGCTGCGGGTACCCCGCAGCCAGGCGCCAGACATCGTCGGTCGATTGCTGGCGGAGCAGCCGGTTCTCGACTTGACGGTGGAGGATCCGCCCATCGAAGAGGTAATAGATCTAGTGTTCGCAAGTGACGCAAGCGCCGAGCCTAAGGTGCTGGTTGGATAGGAATGCGCTACTGGCTGCACGTCTATCGCGTGAATCTCCGCGTAGCGTGGGCGCTGCTCATGCAGTATCGTTTCTCGACCCTGATATGGGCCGTGTGGGGTTTCGTCGGCCCGCTGATCAGCCTGGCGGTCTGGACGGCAGCCAGCCAATCGAGAAATGGCGCCATCGCCAACGGTGGTCAGTCTTATAGTGGATCGGACTTCGCCGCCTATTTCCTCGTGTACATGGTTTTCAGTCACTTGACCATGTCATGGGACGCCTTCGAGTTCGCCTACCGGGTTCGCACGGGTAGCCTATCGCCCCAGCTCCTCCGACCTCTCCATCCCATACATGCGGACGCCAGCTTCAACATGGGGTTCAAAGCTCTGACGAGCGTGCTCCTCCTTCCAGCCTGGGTTCTACTGTTCGTGCTGCTCCGCCCTAGTATCGCATCGTCGTGGTCCAACATGCTCATCTCAGTGCCCGCTCTTATCCTGGCAGCCCTCACGAGCTACATCTGGCAGTACTGTCTCGCAGTGATCGCATTCTGGACGACGCGTGTAGATGCCATCCACCAGTTCTATTTCGTGCTCGACTCGTTTCTTTCGGGCCGCATTGCACCCATGGCACTCATGCCCGCCTGGATCTCCGGGATCGCCAACTACACTCCCTTCTACGGCATGGGTGCCTTCCCTGTCGAGGTAGCACTGGGCAGGGTGCCGCCGCCTGCCGCCGCCGCTGGTATGGTGGTCCAGTTGGTGTGGTTCATCGTCGGCCTGACGGTGTTCCGGACGCTATGGACGGCCGGCGTGAAGCAGTACTCGGCGGTGGGCGCATGAGCAGACGTGCCGATTACCAAGGGATGGATCCGGCGCTGGCTCCTCCCCTCTTGCTCCGGTATCTGCGGACCTTGCTGGTGTTCTATCGCACGAGCATACAGGCAGAGATGGAGTACCGCGTGGACTTCCTAGCCAGGGTCGTTGCGAGTCTCCTTGGACTGCTTATCACCGTCGGCTCCCTCGCCATCGTCTTCACCTACACGAACAACCTGAAAGGCTGGACTCTTGCCCAGGCCATGGTATTGCTCTCCGTCTACTATCTCATGGATGGACTCATCGAGACATTCATCGGCCCCAACATGCGTCAGATAGCCTCCCATGTTCGCGAGGGCACGCTCGACTTCGTGCTGCTGAAGCCCGTGAACGCGCAGTTCATGGCCTCGCTGCGGACGATCAACATCTGGCGTGCTGCCAACGTCCTCGTTGGTGCGGGTCTATCGGTGTACAGCGTCACTCGCTTGGGAGTCCGCACAGGCATAGCTGATGCCGTAGTGTTCGCTGCCACCCTCGCATCGGGGCTGGCGATCGTCTACTCGTTCTGGCTGTTCCTGGTGACACTCACTTTCTGGTTCGTGCGGGTGGACAACATCGAGCAGATCATCTGGCAGGCGTTCGAGGCAGGCCGATATCCCGTGGAGATCTACCCGCGCTGGCTGCGGGGTGCCCTGACGTACGTCATACCGGTTGCATTCATCGTCACCGTACCTGCAAGAGCGCTTGCGGGGCGTCTGACGTTGCCTCATGTGCTCCTTGCCATGGCGGTGGCCTCTATCCTGTTCATCGGCGCTGCGGTGTTCTGGCGCGTAGGACTACGAAGCTATACGGGAGCCTCGGCTTGACCTTAACCTCTCCGTCACAAGGCAGCCTCTCTTTCGCTTCTATCTCGAGGATCAGTACACCATGGATGACTTGAACCTTTCCATGTTCCGGGCGAATGACATTCGCACACCGGCAGCGCGCCTGCCCGATGATCTCGCCCTTCGCTTGGCGCGCGCAGAGGCTGTCTACCTCTCCATGGTGGTCAGGACGCGGGGGGTCGTCATGGCGCACGACGCCCGGGCCAGCGGTCCTCGCATGCTGGACATCGCGGTCGAGGCGTACCGTGACGCTGGCTTGGATGTCATCATCGTCCCGGGCGTCGTGGGCGTCTGCCCGCTGTACTACGCGGCCATGCGCCATCCAGACTGTGCTGCGGTCATGTTCGGGGCTTCCCATAACCCAGCCGGTGACACGGGTCGGAAGATCGTGGCGCCGGGGGTGCGGCCGATTGCCGAGGGACTGGGTCCCGACGGTGGTCTGACGCGCGTACGCCAACTCTACATCGAAGGAGCACATAACCGGGCCGCCGTACGAGGCCGCACGTACGCATTCGACCCCATCCCCGGGTACGTGGCGTTCAGCCTGGAGCAAGCCCAAGTGCAACCTGGTGCCCTTCGCGGAATGCCTGTGCTCCACGATTACCTCTACGGCGCTGGAGGTCGCGAGTTGATGCTTGGTTTCGCCCCTACAGAGGCGGACTTGGAGCCCATGCACTTCGCCTGCGATGGCCAGTTTCGCCTAGGCGATCCCAATCCGGTGAAGGCGGACGTGATTCGAGCTGGTCTAGAAAGGCTGCGCTCTGGCATATTCGACCTCGCCATGTTCTACGACGGGGACGCCGATCGCATGGACCTCTATCTCGGCGATGGTACGTACCTGGCGGCGAGCTTCGTGTATGCGGCAGTTCTGCCCTGGATCCTTCGGCACCGCAGGGCCGTCGAGCCACGGATCCTGGTGGATTCGAAGACCAACCCTCTGGCGGCCGTGGAAATCGCGCGTCAAGGCGTTGGAGTCAGCCTAGTTCGTAGCGGCCACTCCCACATTAAGCACACCATGTACTCCGCTCCCGACATCGTGGGCACTGTCGAGGAATCGGCCCACTACTACGAAGCCTTCGAACTGGAAGGATGGCGTTACTGCACAGAGAACACACTGTACTTCTCTCTGCTCGCTGCACGCACAGAGAGAGAGATGTCAGGACGTTTGCGGGCGATGGCCGAGCTTCAAGCACAAGCGTACCGGGAGCGGGAGTGGGGGCACAAGTTCCCAGACGATGCTCTCCGGCAGGCGGCGCTTCAGGCGGTCACCGAGCATTTCATGAGTCAGGGCGCATCCGCATTGCAGACGCTCCCGGATGGGAGCGATCTCGAAGGAACGATGTTGAGGGTCGGCCTACCCTTCGAGATCACAGCCGACACGCGCCTGCAAGATATCTGGCTGCAAGTAAGCCAGAGAGCATCCCAAAGCGAAGATGGCCTCGCGCGCTGGGAGGTGGTAGCCTCGCTACCCGATCTTGCGAAGCAGGCCAAGGCCGATATCCTCCAGATCGTCGCTCAGTACGGCGCAGGTCCGGAGTATCAAGGCTGACGTCGCCCGATGAGAGGAGCAGTGTGCAGAACGTGCCGCGGCAACGCTCTAGCGAGAGCCCCTCACGTCGTAACACAGGACCGTCTCGTTTCGCCGCAAGTAGAGCCGACCATCTGCGATCACGGGGTGTGGCCAGGCCGGGCCTGGTATCGGCGGCTCTTGAAAGGTACTGACTACGCGGCAGCCTGATGGGTCCGCCGGTATGAGCGCCACGACACCGTTGTCGTAGCGAAAGTACAGCATCCCATCCGCCGAGAGAACTGCCGCCGAGCCACGGCCGGGCGCCCGCGCCTGCCATGCTATCTTGCCCGTTCGCAGTTCGAGGCAGGTAGGATCACCTGCGTTCTGTCCGTGTCCGCCGTAGATATAGTCCCCCACGCACACGACACCGCCGTGGTGATTCTGGAAGGTTCGTGCGCTCAGCTTATAGAGCTCTCTGACGCTCACACCAGCGCCGGTCGACTCCATCTTCAGACAAGCCGATCCCGCACCGTACGCATTGCTAACGAACACGAGGCCGGACTTGACAACAGGAGTGGGGATGTTGGCGGTCGAGCACGCCACCCCGTTGTAGCTCCACAGGAGTCGCCCTGAGTTAGCCTCGACGCCGATGACACCACGACCGTACTGCTGCACGTAGAGCTTGACCGGGCCCACTTGTGTCGCAACGGCCGACGAGTAGCCGGCTCCGTCGGCTCCTCGAGGACCAATGTTGCCGGCCGCACAGCGCCACACGAGCTTGCCAGTCCGCCGCTGCAGCGCGACGAGCGTCGACTCAGGCATCCCTGGCGTCACTATGAGTAGCTCGCCATCCACCAGCGGAGACTCGCTGTACTTCCAACCGGACATCATGCGCCCACCGAGGTCGCGCTCTATGTTGGTGCGCCAGACCTCGCTGCCATCCGCCGCCCGCACGCACACCAGATCGCCGTCAGTACCAAGCCCATAGACAAGACCAGCACTGACCGTAGGCGTGCACCTGGATCCATCGCTGTTCGGAGGTCCGACAGGAGCCGTCCACAGGCGCTTCCGCGTGGTAAGGTCAAACGCGACAACACACTGGGCTTTTCCGCGGTCTCCTACGACTACGTCACCCATGGTATAGAGCTTGCCGCCGACAATGGCGACCGATGAGTAGCCGGTGCCGAAACCGGCGGCTTTCCAAAGAAGCCTGGGACCGCCGGATGGCCACTCCTTCAGCAGTCCCTTCTCCCGGCATATGCCGTCCCTAAGTGGCCCCCTCCACTGTGGCCAGTCTGTGGCGCTGGCTAGCACCCCCGTGAGCGCCAATGCTACTGCCACCATGGCACCCTGCCACATGTGCTTGCTCACCATGCGCACCGTCGCGTACCTCTATCTCTGGTCTGTATCGGACTCAAACGTCGCACGACTCTGGCTACGACCGATCGATCCACCACTGATCGGCTTGACGTGGTTCATTTCGCACCGGCACCTCGAGGTAGCCAGCAAGAGCCGCTGCCACTTGCTCCATCTCGTGTCTCTCACCGGGCAGGCCGTGGGATTCCGCCACGAGGAGCCGCCTGGTGTTCTGATAGGCGATGACGACGGCGTACTCATTCGTCGGACGATCTCCATCGAGAATATCGCGGAACAGAACGGCCTCCACATCCTTCGTCTCGCCCACTTGCGTGCCGTTCCGAACGATCGTACCGTTGTTCTTGTCCAGCTCCAGCCGATCGGGCTTCGTGGCGTTGTACATTCGCACGGCACGTTCTGCGATGGCCAGAAGCATGATCGCCACCAGGATGACCAGGAGCCAGAACCGTGGGTTGAGCTGGGAGGCTGCGAGATAGCCAACGAGCAAACAGAGCACTGCCGTGAGCAGCACAACCAATACGACGTAGCGCTTGCGGAACGGCTCACCCCGTCTCTCGATGATGAGTTTCCCTTGGGCCTCTCCAACGCTGAACACTCGATCGTCAGGGCGTCGCGGCACTGTCTGCCTCCCTTCAAAGAAGCATCTTCCTGTCTAGTGTACGATATTGAATAGCCTCGGCCACATGCTCGGCTTCGATCCTCTCGCTGCCTGCCAGGTCCGCGATCGTCCGCGCCACCTTTAGAATGCGGTCATAGGCACGTGCGGATAAGGACAACCGCTGGATGGCTCCACGAAGAAGATCGCGTACCTCACCATCAACAGCGCAGAATTCCCGAATGTCCCGAGGTCCCATCTGGGCATTGCAGTGGATGCCGCGGCCATCGAACCGGGCTTTCTGAGCCTCCCTCGCGGCGCAGACGCGTTCCCTTATCGTCCGGCTCGACTCGCTCTGGCGGTGGTGGACCAGCTCATCCTCGGTCAGCCTACGTACCTCGACGTGAAGATCGATGCGATCCAGAAGCGGACCGCTGATGCGCTGCTGGTACTTTCGAACCATCGTTTCAGAGCATGTACAGCGCCTTAGCGCATCGCCGTAATACCCGCATACGCACGGATTCATCGCAGCCGCCAGGACGAAGCTAGCAGGGTACTGCAGAGACGCCTGAACGCGGGCGATGGTGACCAGCCTGTCCTCCAGCGGCTGCCGGAGCACCTCGAGAGCGTCTCGGTTGAACTCCGGAAGTTCGTCGAGGAAGAGAACGCCGTTATGAGCGAGGCTTACCTCTCCAGGCCGCGGGACCGTGCCACCTCCCACCAGCGCTGCATTGGATAGCGAGTGGTGGGGCGCTCGGAACGGTCTCGTAGTCACCAGCGCGGCGCCCGGTGGCAGTAATCCCGATACGCTGTAGATCTTTGTCGTCTCCAGGGCTTCTGCAATCGTCATCGGTGGTAGGATAGACGGCAGGCGGCGCGCCAACATCGTCTTGCCGCTGCCTGGAGGCCCGATCATCAGAACGTTGTGACCGCCCGATGCTGCAACCTCGAGTGCGCGCTTCACGTTCTCCTGGCCTTTGACGTCGGAGAAGTCCGCTTCGTAGGCCGGGTGCTCAGGCATGAGCTCCGCTGGATCTACGCGCGCGGGTTCCACCGAGTCCGGCTCATTGAGAACCCTGACCGCGTCGAGAAGAGACTCGATGGGGTAGACGTCAACGCCTTCGACAATAGCAGCCTCGCGCGTATTCGCTTTCGGCACGAGCATCCGCCGTATGCCCTCATCGCGGGCCGTCAACGCCATGGGCAAGACGCCGGCCACACCGCGCACGGCACCGTCTAACGAGAGCTCGCCGGTGATCAGGCACTCCGGTAGAAGGTCGCCATTAACCTGCCCTGAGCCTATGAGAATGCCTAGCGCAATCGGCAAGTCGAAACTCGGCCCTTCTTTCCGAATGTCGGCTGGAGCGAGATTGATGGTGATGCGGCGCTGAGGGAACTCGAACCCAGAGTTGCGTATGGCCGATCGAACCCGCTCCCGGCTCTCCTGGACTGCTGTGTCTGGAAGGCCGACGATAGCCCACGATGGAATGCTCGTGGAAATGTCCGTCTCCACGACGACAATGTACGCATGGATGCCAAGAACGGCGCTCGACTTCACATAGGCAAGCATGAGGTCAGTGGCCTTTCCCTCGAGATGCTGATTCTGTCCCGAACCTAGTTTCGGAGGTCAACGCGGACATCCCTTGTTCCCATGTTTCCAGCCGGATAAACGGCAAGGGGGGACGTGCCTCGAGCATCGTCCCCCCTTTCGTTGGTGTCTCGCGCTGTCTACGCGGTCGTGCCACAGCACTTGCGGATCATGTGCTTCCGCCCAGACGCGGTTAGCGTCATGACGATCTCGAGCTTCTTCCCGCAATACTTGCACGTCTGCCCTGCTGCCTTCGCAGCTTGCCGCGCCGCAACGTCGGTCTTGGACTTCTTGCCTTCGCCTGCCACTGTAGAATCTCCCGATGATACTGCGGTTACGCGAACCGCCGCGAGATTATACCCACCGAACGGCCCTCAAGTTCCCGTGATTCACTCGCAGTTGCAGAGTTCATATGCCATGCGAAGTGCCTCGATGGGATCCCCCTTCGGGATGAACTCGTGGCCCACGAAGCCTTCGTAACCGCTTGCCACAATGGCACGCATGATCGCTGGATAGTAGAGCTCCTGTGTATCGTCCATGTCCCGCCGACCCGGAACACCCGCCGTGTGGTAATGAGCAATCCATGCGGCGTTGTCAGTGATCGTGCGGATGACATCGCCTTCCATAATCTGCATGTGGTAGATGTCGTAGAGCAGCTTGACCCGCGGCGAGTTCACCATCTCGCATACACGCACGCCCCATGTTGTGTGGTCGCACTGGTAGTCCGGGTGATCCACCTTGCTATTCAGAAGCTCCACAACGAGGTTCACTCCGGCGTCCTCTGCCATGGGTGCGATACGACGCAGACCTTCGGCGGTCGCCTGCGCGCCAGCGTAGTCGTCCATGCCGCAGCGGTTGCCGCTGAAGCAAATGAGATTCGGGATACCCCATCGGACCGCCTTGTCGAGCATCTGGGCGACTTCCCGCTCGATGCGATCGTGGTTCTCCTTCCGGTTAAGACCATCTGTGAGCGACGCATGACCAGGGACAGCAGCGATGAGCAGCCCGGCGTCTCGTGCCGCCGGCCACCACGCCTCGTCTAGCAGCTCGCATGCCTGATACCCGATGCTGGCAGCAGCTCTCAGTATCTGTTCGGCCTGCGCGCCGTCACGGACGAAACACCACCATGAGAACGACTGTCGGATGCGTGCCAAGTCCGTCCTCCTTCCCGATGCTGTAATGTGCGGACCGGTGCCATTATAGGTGAACGAAGCGTACCGGTCAAGACAGGATACAATAGGTGAGTTAACCCGCCATGGATCGCACGTTCAGCACAATCGCCGATATGGAGCGCGTCCTCGGTACTGCGAACACCCCGGATGACCTCGCGGTCGTTCTCTGTGCGATGCAGGCCGAGGTCCGTGCGACAGCCCTCCAACGCCCGGCCGGCCTAGCGCTTGCGCGGCACTACAGTGATTGCGTGGATGCGGTGATTCGCCGCATGTTCGAGCTTGCAGCCGCATCCGCAGGCTTCACTGGTCCGAGCGACTCGGTACCAGTCTCGATCGTGGGAACGGGCGGCTATGGGCGCCAAGAGCTATGTCCGCATAGTGACCTGGATATCACTTTCGTTCCGATACGGGACGGCGATGCTTCCATTGACCGTGTCGTCAAGGAGATGTTCACTGTCCTCATGAAGGTCCTCATGGATGCCGCCAAGATGGAGGTCGGGTACGCATACCGACTGTTGGAGGACTGTGGACATCTCGACCACCAGACCGCCTCCGGCCTCCTCGACGCCAGGCTGATCGCGGGCAACCGTCGGGTCTTCATTCAGTTCGAAAGCGAGTTCTGGTCGAACTTCAACTCGGCCGAGTTCGTCTTCGCTAAGCTAGATGAACGGCGGCGGCGGCATGCCCAAGCGGGGGACACGCCCCGTGTCGTCGAGCCTGATCTCAAAGCAGGTCCGGGCGGCTTGCGAGACATTCAGACTGCAATCTGGCTCATACAGGCACGGGAGGCCCTGAGCGGCGCTGACGTGCGTGGAGACCGCGCGTGGAGAGCTCTGGCGAAACACGGCGGGCTCTCGGACCGGCAGATCGCTGACCTGCGTTCTGCCAAGGAGTTCCTTCTTCGTGTCCGGAACGTCCTTCACGCCACCGCGGGGCGCGAAGTTGATCAGCTATCGGTGACACGCCAGGAAGAGGTGGCCGGGATCCTGGGTTACCATGATCGCGATCACCTGCATCCCGGCGTCGAGATTTTTATGCGGGAGCTCTACAAGCACCTAGCGGATGCGGACAGGATCGGTCAGGAAGTGGCGGAAAGCGTAGAGAACGGTCGGCTTGTCATGGGGATCGGCCTCGACTGCGTGCGCAGAGAACTCACTCCTGCGAATCCCCTCCTGGTCCGCGAGGACCCTATCTGGATGGCCTGGGCAAGCCACCTCGCCCAGCTTTACGACCTCGGGTTCAGCGCGGAACTCCGTAACGCGGTCCTGTCCCTGCTCGGAGACAAACCGACTACTAGCGAACCGGAGAGACTGGCCGAGGTTTTCACCAACATTCTGGCCTGCCGGCGACCAGTCTATCCTGTCCTCCAGTTGATGGCCGACCTTGGCATCCTGGGATGGATATTGCCCGAGGTCGGTCGGACGTTGGACCTCATTCCTTACGAACCCGTTCATGACTACACAGTGGGGCAGCATACGCTGTACGTCGTCCGGAACCTCGACGCCCTGCGCGAACCAGGCGTCCCTGACGATCTGCGGGAGCTGCAAGTTCTCATGGCGGAGCTTGCCGCTCCAGAACAGCTCTACCTGGCGGCGCTGCTGCACGACGTGGGCAAGGCCGATCCAAGCGCTCCTCACTGGGAGACTGGCGCTGCTGTCGCAGCCGAAGTTTGCGGACGCCTTCGATGGCGCGAGGACGCTACAGCTAACGTCACTTTCCTCGTTCGGCATCACCTGCTCATGGCCGAGACATCCAGGCTGCGGGACTTGGGTCTGCCGGAGACAATAAGGAACTTCACCCAGGTAGTGAAGGATCCGGAACTCCTCCGTATGCTGTACCTATTGACGTACGCCGATACCCGAGCCGTCTCCGAGGGCCAATGGACGCAGGTCAAGGCACGTTTCCTGCAGGAACTCTATAAGCGCGCCGAGCATGCCCTAACCGCCGGATTAGAGACAGGCGATGATGATCTGCGCATGACGCGGACTCGACGGCGACTGATCCGTGAGCTTGCGGTCGAAAACCTACCTGCCGAAGAGGTAGCTGCTCACTTGGAGGGGATGCCTGCTCATTACGTCCTGAATACGAGCCTGGAAGAGATTGTTCTGCACATCGGCTTCGCACGGCAAGCGCGCGCGGGCGTCCCATCGGTCAGCTTCCACGATGATCGTCTTGCCACGTTCACGGAAGTTACGATCTGCACGCTGGATGACCCCAAGCCAGGACTACTCGCTAAGATTGCAGGTGTCCTGTATGCAGCGGATCTCACCGTTCATGCGGCGCAAGTGTTCACGCGCGTTGACGGTCCAGAGCGGATCGCCCTGGATACGCTTTGTGTGGACTTCCGCGGCCGAAGGCTGGCATCCGCCAAACGTGCAGAGGTGGAACGGAACCTCCGGGCGGTCCTGACCGGCCAGGCAACGGTTGAGAGCATCTTGGCCAAACGCAGTCGAGGCTCCGATCAAGCGCCTACCGTGGAGCAGATCCGGGTGCTGAATGATGTATCGGAGCGGTTCACCATTGTTGAGATGGGCTTCAGCAGTCCTCACGGCGTCCTGTATTACGCGGCCAAGGCCCTCTCGGAGCTGGGATGGGACATACAGTCGGCACGTCTTTCTCGGTTTCGGGGACACTCCATGGCGACGTTCTATGTGACAGGTGCCAAGGAGCTCGACGATGCACGGGCTGCCCGCATGCTCGAGCGGCAGCTTGCGCACACCAAGCCCCCCAGCCAGGCCGGCTGATCCGCACTCGACTTGGCTGGTGGCTTGCCGGTACAATAGCATTCCTTCCGCCACGAGGTCCAGAACACGTGATGAAGTACTCCGCGCCTCCCTACATGCATGATGTCTTGCCAATCGAGCCGGCAACTGACCGCTGGCTCCACAGTGCTCGCTGGCGCGCACTCGAGGGCATCTTCCGACGCATCTGCCGAGAGTACGGCTACAGGGAGATACGAACACCTGTCATGGAGTCGACGGAGCTTTTCATCAGAACCATCGGCGACGGCACCGACATCGTAAGCAAGGAGATGTTCACCTTCACGGACCGAGGAGGACGGAGCATGACACTCCGCCCAGAGGGCACAGCTCCGGCCATCCGCGCTCTGCTCGAACATGGCCTCGTGGCCGATTCCTCCGTCGTCAAGGTGTACTACATTGCCACGATCTACCGCTACGAGCATGGCCAGCGTGGCCGTTACAGAGAGCACCAGCAGACCGGCGTCGAGGTCCTTGGTGCTGCGGACCCTGCTGTGGATGCGGAGGTCATCAGCCTCGCTATTGAGTTCTATCGTAGGCTCGGTATCACAGATACGGAGCTTCGCCTGAACTCCGTCGGTTGTCCTACCTGCCGCCCAGCGTTCCTCAGCGCGCTTCTCGCCTACGCGGAGCCACGCCTGACCTCTATGAGCGCAGACAACCAGCGGCGTTTTCGCGAAAACCCGCTGCGTATGCTGGATAGCAAGGACCCGCGCGACCACGCGGCACTGGCCGAGGCGCCGACAATCCTTGACACACTCTGCAGCGAGTGTGTGGACCACTTCCGGAGCCTGCAGACCCATCTGACATCGCTCGGAATCCCATACGCCGTAGATCCCCGACTGGTACGTGGTCTGGATTACTACACGCGGACAGCTTTCGAGATTGTCAGTCCGCAGCTCGGAGCGCAGAACGTCCTCGGAGGCGGTGGGAGGTACGACGGGCTCGTCGAACACTGCGGAGGCAGGCCGACACCCGGGATCGGCTTCGGTATCGGCACTGAGCGCTGCCTCATCGTGCTGGATCAACTCGGCATTGACCTCCCCATCGAGGACGGCCGGCCGGATATCTTCGTCGCGCCCCTCGGCGAAGCTGCGCGCGCTACCGCGGTGCCCCTTGTAGCACGCTTGCGACGGAGCGGCATAGCCACGGAAACCGACTACCTCGGTCGCAGCCTAAAGGCGCAGATGCGTGCGGCGGCGAAGCTCGGTGCCCGCTGGGTTGCCATGATCGGTGACAACGAGCTGCAGCGCAATGTGGCGACAGTCAAGGACTTGGACGGCATGGTGGAGCAACGGGAGGTCGGGCTCGAGGCGCTGGAGAGCTTCATCCGCTCTAACGGCTTGCGATCTACTCCCCCGACAGAAGAGCGCTGAGACGAGGGTCGAGTCTACATCACAGCGAGGCATGAGAGAGGAAACGTACTGCATGGCTGACTGGCAGAGAACTCACACCTGTGGCGAACTCAGGGCCGAGCACGTCGGCTTAGAGGCGACGCTGAATGGCTGGGTCCATTCGGTGCGCGACCATGGCGACCTCGTCTTTGTGGACCTGCGCGACCGGTCGGGCATGATGCAGCTCCGTGCCGATCTGTCCAGTTCAGAGGGCATCCTCCGAGAACTAGCCAGCGTCAAGCCCGAGTACGTGTTGAGCGTGCGCGGACGAGTCGTACGCCGTGCCCCGGGCATGGAGAACCCCCGCCTCGCCACCGGCGACGTTGAACTGGCGGTGACTCGACTAGAGGTACTCAACACATGTCGCCAGCCATTGCCATTCCAGTTGAGCGATGAGAGCCAAATGGCCCAGGTGAACGAGGAGCTCCGACTGCGATACCGCTACCTGGACTTGCGTCGGCCACGCATGTACGAGACGCTCCGTCGGCGTCACGAGGTCGTGGCGGCCATCCGAAGGTTCCTCGACGCCCGTGGCTTCGTCGAAGTGGAGACCCCGCTCTTCACACGGTCGACACCCGAAGGCGCGCGCGACTATCTTGTCCCGTATCGTCTGCAGCCCGGCCTGTTCTACGCGCTGCCCCAATCGCCCCAGCAGTACAAGCAGCTCCTTATGGTGGCCGGCCTGGAGCGCTACTACCAGATCGCCAGGTGCTTTCGCGATGAAGCCCAGCGGGCTGACCGCCAACCGGAGTTCACGCAGCTGGACATGGAGATGTCCTTCGTGACCCAGGAGGACATCCTTCGGATCACAGAGGAGCTAACCATTCATGTTGTCGAGAACCACTCCGTGAAAAGCATAGGAAGTAAGCCCTTCCCGCGCCTGACATATGACGAAGCGATGGAGCGGTTCGGCACCGACAAGCCCGATCTCCGATATGGACTGGAACTGAAGGACGTCACGGAATGCTTGCGTGCCTGCGAGTTTGGAGTGCTGCGAGAAGGCATTGCTCGAGGCCATGCCGTCAAGGCACTGACTTACCCTCGAGGCGGCACCCTCTCCCGCAAAGCTGTTGACGACTTAGCGCGTGTCGCACGCGAAGCGGGCGCTAAAGGGTTGATCCATTTCGCCGTCTTCGATGCGTCGGGCGAGGGAGGTGCACGACTGGCCGACGGAACACGTGTTGCGCTCCATGGACCGGTCGCGAAGTATCTCTCAGCCGATGAGACAAGGAGCCTCATTCAGCGAACCGAAGCCCAGGTGGGCGATCTCATTCTTCTGGTTGCCGACCGCCCCCGTACGGCTGCTGCGGTTCTCGGCAGGCTCCGGACGACCATCGCCAACCGACTGGGTCTGGGCCAGCAGGACGTCCTCCATTTCTGCTGGATCACGGACTTCCCGCTCGTCGAGTGGAACGAAGAAGAGCATCGGTGGGACGCCTCGCATCATCCGTTCACGATGCCACACCCAGAGGATCTCGAGTTTCTCGAGAGCGATCCTGCCCGTGTTCGCGCCCAGTGCTATGACATTGTCTGCAACGGCGTCGAGTGGGGTTCGGGATCCATCCGTATCTCGCGTCCGGACATCCAGGCGCGCGTATTCTCCCTGCTCGGTATTCCTGAGGAGATCCAGAAAGAGCGGTTCGGGCATATGCTGGAGGCCTTCGCGTACGGCGCCCCTCCTCATGGCGGTATCGCGCCAGGTATTGACCGCCTCATGATGTTGCTGACCGACACCGAGAATATCCGCGAGGTCATGGCCTTCCCCAAGATCGGGGGCGGCACTGATCCCCTCATGGGGGCACCTGCGCCCGTGGATCCCAGCCAGCTCGAGGAACTCGGCATCGCCATTGTGCAGAAGGGTGACACGCCGGACAGCTAGCGGTAGACCCGCAGACAATCACATGGAACTGGCCCTGGGTCTGCGAGGAGTGTGAGAGCATGGCGGCCCGGCGGTAGGTCGGCCGCCAATACCGGCGCTGACGGTTGTGCTGACACCTGATGGAAACG
>JBBIPC010000005.1:205467-208584 GCA_037443035.1 Chthonomonadales bacterium | reverse complement strand
TCTGCCGCTAATCTCCCCCCTTCCAGGCCCGATCCGGACATTAGCGGCAGACGCCCTTGGCCGGCATCCGAGCAGGCGGAGGAGCGACAGGGCCGCGGGGCGCTAGGGAGCTCCACCGATGACGACGTCCTTGCGACGCGCCGCAGGAGTCACGTCGAGCTGGACCAGGCGGCCACGGCGCACCACACCCTCCACCACGGTGCGGTACGGCGCGTGGAGCCTGAACTCGGCGTCCCAATCCTTGGGCCAGGCGGGCAGGAGGCGGATCCGGCGGCCCTGGCACTGTAGGAGCATGTTCTGCAATCCCAGCATGCCGTTGGCGCCATGGTCCTGGTCGGGCACCCAATCGAAGTTGGGTCCCCAGAACGCCGGGAAACGGCTGGCTCCGTGTTTCGTGGCGAACCGCTCGGCAACGCAGCGCCGGGCTTCGTCCGCCAGGCCCAGGCAGGCCGCCTGGGTATCGTCCTGTTGCCATCCGCGATGGCCTGGTTGGAGGCGCCGGGCGAAGGTCGCGCGGGCCAACTCCAGCCCAGGCTTCCCCACGCCGAAGAGTCGGTAGGGAAACACGGCGTACATCTCCGGGTTCTCCATGTTGGACTTGCGTCCTGTCTTCTCGGCTGGAGCGAGGATGCGCTGTCCATCCACCGTCCGCATGGGAAGTTCCGGCAGCTCGCGAAGCAGCCTCGCCCAGCTTTGTCTCCGGGCAGGACCTGTGAACCGCTCTGGAAGTCCAAGCAACCGCTGGAGAACATAACGGAGACCGGCAATGTCCGGAAGGGGATTTACGCAATCCCACCATGTTTCCAGCGATTGGGAGGGCTCCAGGTGCAGCTTGCCATGCTGGTCCCGCGCGTAATGCTGATCGTAGAAGGCCACCACGGCATCGGCTATGGGCAGGAGGGTGTTGGCGACGAACCTGTTATCCCCCGTGTGCTCCCAGTAGTCGAGCATCATGGCGGCCAATTCCAAGCCGCCTGACCAGTAGTAGCGAATGTACTCGTTGTCGCATGGGAACAGAGGCTTGCCCTGGCGGTTCCAGCCGTAGCCCATGGCGCCGTTGTGGTAGGCGCCCCAGAAGTACATGGTCTCGGGGTAGTAGGCGCCTCCATGACGGAAGTACTTGCCAGTCCTGTAGACGGCCAGGTCCAGGGCATCGCGATACATGCGGAAGAGGGGCAGCATGAAGTCGTAATCGCCCGAGGCGAGCATGGTCCAATAGGGCAATCGCGTGTTCTGGAACCAGTACATGCCTCCCCAGGCCCGATAGTCGGGGTCGAAGCGCCGGTCGGTGTCCACGGTGAAAATGGAGCCGTTGAACTTGATGGGGGAAGCGCCGCGTCCGGCACAGGCCGTGATGTACCGCTGGAGGAGGTAGCCCTGGGTGACGATGACGTGTTCGGGTCGGCGGTCGGCGGTCCTACCTCCCGACGCGACCAGCTTGCCGTTGACGTAGAGTTCCTTGCGTCCAGCAGCCGCGTCGAACACTCCGGCCACATGGGTGAAACGGTCCGTGGGCAGCTTGGCGTCCCAGCGGAGATCGCCGTCGGCGACGATGAGCCGCAAGGAGTTGCCAGGGTAGGTATCGAGCAGGTAGCCATCCGAATCGCCTGCGTGCGTCTTGTCCAGGATGCGCGCACCCCCTGGGGGGAGACGGTCGGGCCGGACCCACGCCTCGATGGTGACGCTGTGGGTCAGGTCCAGGGCGGCACCATGGGGTGTTTCGAGGTAGCCGTTGCCATCCAGCTTCGCGGCCCTGCCATCGGGCCAAGGTGCTTCGGGAATCGTGCGTACTTCGCCGACTGCCTTCAGGGCCGGGCCGTGCGGTCCGTAGCTGGGAACGACACCATCCTTCATGGCGCCCATGGCCCAACGTGCGATGATGCCCCGCTTCCAGGAGCCTCCACGCGCCGATTCGGCTATCTCGCCAGCGCTGAGGGCCCGGCCGTAGAGCCGGACCTCGGCGATAGCTCCTACGAAGCGGTTCTGGCCGTTGCTATCGGCACCGATGCGGAGTGGCAAGTTGTTGCGCCGCATGGGGCGGAGCCGCAACGTCCCCGACCCACGGGAAGCAGTCACGCGGATCCAACTCCTTCGCCAGAAGCTGTGCCACCACGTCCTGTGTTCGGCACGAGCCTGCTCCGTCGTGACCGATTCGGTCCTGTAACGCAGTTGCCGGAGCCGCTCCAGCCACTCCGCCTCCGTGGAGGTCTGGGCCGTCAGGCAGGTAATGGCGAGGCGTGCCGTCTGGACAGCGCTGGTCGTCCGGAGTGTCCGCGCGTCCGGCTTGGTGACGCTGCCTGCGCCAGGATAGAGGCACATCTGTGCTCCGAAGGTTCGGTTCATCAGGGGATCGCGAGCCGGATCTGCCAGTTCGCCGAGACCCTGGTGGCGGAGAGTAATGGGCCACAGGGAGGCGGTGTTCCGGTGATACCAAAGGACGCTCTGCCTGACGTCATCGCGCACGGTATCCGGATACGAATAGGGCGGTTCCTCGGCGCTGAAGCCGTCCACTCCCATGTCCTCGCCGGGTTGGAGAGGGCGTTTGGACGTCCGCCATACCTCCAGTCCTGCCGTTACCCTGACCGGTCGCCTGGAAGCGAGTTCAACGTGGATGACGGGCCGGTTGGCATCCACCCATACTCGGAGTGTGACCCGAGACTCACTAGGACCAGCGCTAATGCGTATCTCGCTATCCCAGAGCCGGAGTTCCTGGCGGAAGGGTGCGCCTGCGGCGAAGGGATTGGGTGCCAGGCACACGCGCACGCGCCCGAGTTTCAGGAGGCGGCAATGCTCGTCCCAGGCGTCGGTCTTAGCGATATAGAAGAGCAGATCGCCGCTTCGCTCCACCCAGACGTTCAAGCCGATGTCGCCGTTGCCCGTGGGCATAGACCCGTTGGAGTCGCTGCTCGGCGTGGTCCAGACGACGTTGTAACGCTCCACAAGGTCCAGGGAGCCTCCGTGTGCCGCAGGCGACAGTCGCAGGACCCCACCTGCGGTCAGGGCGAGCAGCAGCGCTGTAAAGCGGACGTTCCGCGGCATGGAGCACCTCCACCGTTGGAAACAAGACGTGCCCGACGATGAATCGTCGGGCTGAAAGACAAATCCCGCACGCGGGAT
>JBBIPC010000005.1:136039-205367 GCA_037443035.1 Chthonomonadales bacterium | reverse complement strand
CCGGTGTGGCGTGCGTATCACCGGCAGTGACGGGCATGTGGATCAGATGCCCAGCTTCTCCCGCATGTAGGCACGGCTGATGCGTGCGGATTCGAGATGGGGGAGAGTCGTCCGGTCTTGTTCGGCGACGATCCACTCGGCACCGACCTCGCGTGCGGCCTCCATGGCACCCACGAGGTCCACGTCCCCTGTCCCTAGCTCGAGGAATTCCACACCGCCATCTGCCAGCTTGCGACCGTCCTTGAAGTGGTAATAGCCGGCCCGGGCGGCGTGGTTCCGGATGAACTCGGAGGGAGAAGCTCCGCCCACCGTGATCCAGAAGACGTCCATATTGAACTTGACGAACTCCGGGTCGGTCTCGTGAGCGAGAATGGTCATCCCATTCGTGCCGCCAAGGTCCTCGAACTCCCACGCATGGTTATGATAGTGGAAGACGAGACCCTCGTTCTTCAGGCGTTTGCCGACGGCGTTGAACAGCCGGGCGGTCTCCACATAGCCCGCAACGCTCTTCGTGTCCGAGACGCCCGAGCACATCATGTGGCGAATCCCCAGGGACTTGCAGTAGGTTAGGTTAGCCTCGAACTTCTGGGCATCCGCATAGTCTCCGTAGCCGAAGTGCGCCCCGCACACGGCGACGCCGTGCTCGGCCAGGAGACGCCGGGTGGTCTCCTCTCCGTGGGAGGCGAACAGGTTGCCTGCCTCGATGGCATCGAATCCGGCTGCACGGACATCCGCCAGCACTCCCGGAAAGTCTGTTCTATTCCTTTCGCCGAACACAATCAGTTGGATCGCTGCACTTGCCACTTGCTGTACTCCTTGCATTGCCTGTGCCGACCGACTTTCCAGCAGGGCGTCTGGCAACGCACTTGCATGTTCGTCGATCGCTGGCCGGACGAACCAAAGCGGCAGACCCGCCTTGGGAGACCCTCCCTGCCCTCGGGCTCGTCTGCCGCCGGTTCAAACTTCTTCGATTGCGCCGCGGTCCTGAAAGACGGACAGGCACGACGCGGTCATGCGAAGAGGACGACCGTTTACTTACCGATCTTGAACATCTTGGTGCCGCACGTGACGCAAGTGCCGGTCATCGCGGGCTTGCCGTTCTTCATCGTGATCGCAGTCGGGTTGACCATTTCCTTCTTCGCCTTGCACTTGACGCAGTACGCTTCCATTGAGTGACGCCCTCCTTGATGAGAGTGGATGTACACGAGTATACGCCCCTCACGCGTGGATTCCTTCTTCCTTCCTCATGCCACCAGGTCTTTTTCTGGAGGATTCTCAAGCGTAGAGCAGATAGGGCTCCCTTCGGCGGTGGAACTGGCGCAAGTCGCCCGCCCAAGAACGCTCGAGTTCTGCTGGCTCGGCACCGTTCTTCAGCGCTTCCAGCGTCGTTCGGTGTACCAGCAGCCGAGCGTAGCGATCTACGGCCCAGGTCTCCTTATGGAGGCGATACAGCGCTGCCGCGATCTCCAAGCCCACGCGCACAGGCCGAAAGCGCCCTCGGTTCGTAATGATCACGTTGACGCCGTTGCACTGGACGCCCTGGAAGACGCTGGACGCAGGCTTGAAGCGAATGGGCACGAAGCGTACTCCCGGCACGTTCCGCGCGTTGAGAGCACTGGCGAGTCCTCTGGCATCCAGCCACGGCGCTCCGAAATGTTCGAAGGGGGTGTCGGTACCCCGCCCGACGCTGAGGTTGGTCGTCTCCAGGAGACCGATGCCCGGGTAGAGGGTTGCCTGGTTGAGACACCGCATGTTGGGCGACGGGTTCGTCCAGGTCAGTCCGGTTGCGTCGTAGTAGTCGTTTCGCCTCCAACCGCGGCACGGCACGACGATCAGTCCGGCGCCGATCTTCCGCTCCACGTTGAAGAGCCTGGCCAGCTCTCCCACGGTCATGCCGTGACGGACGGGGAGGGTATGCCACGCCGTGAACGAAAGGCTGTCGGCGTCGGCTACGGGTCCTTCGACCAGCGTTCCGCCGATGGGGTTGGGGCGGTCGAGCACGACATAGTGGATGCCGGCCTTGGCGCAGGCTTCCATGCACAGCCCGAGCGTACTGATGTACGTATAGAAGCGGCAGCCAACATCCTGAATGTCATAGATCAGAGCGTCGAGGGTCTTCAGGATATCCACATCGGGGCTCAGCGTCTTGCCGTAAAGGCTGTAGATGGGCAGGCCCGTCGCCTCGTCCGTCGCATCGCTGACCTTCTCGTCACGGTCGCCGCGTAGCCCATGCTCCGGACTGAACAGAGCTACCAGCTTGATGTCGGGGCTCTGATGCAGCACATCGATCGTCGAGCGAAGGTTCGCCGTCAGGCCCGTGTGGTTCGTCACCAGTCCCACGCGCTGGCCGCGAATGGGCCGGAAGCCGTCCTCGATGAGTACATCCACGCCGCAGAGCGTCGCCATCTCATCCCCTCCTAAGCCGCATCGTGGCAGCCATGACTACGGGGCCAGCCATGACTCTTATCGCGATGCCAAGGAGCACCATGGCGGTGGACTCCTGCTGCGTCAGATCCTCGAATGTTCGGGGCCTGATACGGATGACGGGCTTGCCATCCCGCACAGCCAGTGTCACGATACCCGTCGCGGAGACCCGCGAAAGCGTCGGCGCGGCGGGCAGGGGCGCCTCCACATCCTCGACGCTGCAGTCTTTGCGGCCAACAAGCACGACCTCCACCGGCATCGGCCCATCCAATAACAACTTCTCTGGCGTGGATTGCTTCACCAAGCCTGCCACGCGCAGAATGCCCGGAGCCAGCAGTCTGCCAACAGGCGGTCCCGCAGCGCCAGGCATGCGCCACTCCTTGCCGGAGCGTTCCACTGAGGCGGTCTGCATGTCCACCAACGTCACCGTCGCCTCCTGAACGACACGTTCGTCGTCGGCTGTACCCATGACGCCCCGCAGCGCTACTACATCACCCGACTGAAGCGGCAGTACCGGTGTCGCAGCGAAACGCACCTGGAGAGCAGTGTCTGCACCGGGCAACAACACGTAGCATCGGTCGGGGAAGTGGTCGGTTCCCCCTACGACAAGTGCGCGCAGCACACGTACGGGCGTGCCGTCGCGACTTCGTAGGATCGATTCCAGCGACGTCGTCGCCGGCACAGCAGCATGCCCGACGAAGAAGTCCGCCGTAGTCACCCGACCCCTCTGCACCACGACCATCTTGCGCTGGGATGCGTACCCAGGCGCCGCGACAACCACTTCGGCGCTTCCAGGCTGCGCATCCACGAACGCGAAGAAGCCAGTCCCATCTGTGCGCTGGCGCTTCCCTCCCATGCTGACCAGCGCTCCATCCACACGCGACAGGGAGGACGCATCCAGAACGAATCCCTTCACATGACCCGCTGTCGGATGGACCTTCCAAGGCAGCGATGGGGGGCTGGCGGGTTTGGCGAATGGGGCCGGGCCATAGGCGCTATCCGTGGCCAGCGCCCTATAGAACTCTTCGTTGAACCGCTCCGTCTCGCCGTCGGGGGTGCGATTGGTGGAAGCATAGCAGTAGAGGAGAACGCCGTGCGAACGATGGCCAGCCCTGCTAGGAGCCCGGATAGCCGCGATCTGCCGGAACGAGTCAGGGATGGTGTTGAGCCAGACGCCGCTGGCAGGCACAGCGTAGCGCTTGTATTGATGATCCTTGGCCCACTCCAGCCACTGGCGGAACCACTGCGGATACCGCTGTTCGGAATAGTAGGACATCATGCAGTTCAGATCCAGAATGCCCTCCTGCATCCAGGCGCGCCAGTCCTGAAACACCCGCGTCATGGCGGCGGTTTTCGTCGCCCATTCCTCCTGGCTCTCAGGCCCCTTGCCCCAGGTAATGGTGGCTGCCGATACCGCTACCTTGGGATTGACGGAGGCGGCCATGACGTAGACTTTGCGTACGAGCGCCGTCACCTGGTCGCGCCGCCACTGTTGCCACAGAGGGTCGCCTGGTGCAGGCAAGCCCGTGCGGCCGTACCGGGCGTTGAAACGGGCCACGCTCACGGGGTTGTAGCCCCAGTTTGCCCCACCGTACCGCACGAAGTCGAAGTGGATGCCATCCACGTCATAGTGCCGCACGACGTCGAGATAGACGCGGAAGGTGAAATCCGCCGCATGGGGATGGCCGGGATCTATCTTGGTGGCCTCGCCGTCGTAGTCTTCGCCTTTGTCGGAGATGCTGAGCCACTCCGGGTGACGGAGGGCCACGTGCAGCGGATTCCCGCGGCTCCTGCCCACGGCGCACGTGTTGATCCAGGCGTGAACCTGAATGCGAGGCTCGCTAGCATGGGCTTTCTCGATGAGATAGCGAAGACCGTCGAAGCGTTGAGGGTTGTCGGATGCCCATGGGTCGTAACGGGAGACATAGTAGGCGTCACCGCCCTTGCGCACCTGGACGAAGATGGCATTGCAGTTGGCGGCTCGGAGCCTCTGCAAGAGCGTGTCTATCTCCTCAGCGCTCTTGATCGCCGGGCTGAAGGCGTCGGCCCAGAAAGCGCGGAGCTCCTGCGCAGGGGCGGATGGACCACCGAACACCAGGAACGCAGCTACGATGACGAGTAGACACTTGCCAACGCGGGGAGTAGTGTATCTGCTGCGAGCAATACTGCCTCTTACTCTTGCGTATCTGCCGAAGCTTATGTATAATGCCGTTGAGCATGCTTGGAGGACGCGCCGCCAATGAGGGCGCGCGCGTTTAGACATGGCCTGCCCCTTACGGCGGAGGCAACGGGAGACACATGTGGCACCAGTCCGAGTAGAGCAGTTAGGCATGACGGAAACCTCCTTGCTGTCCCTTCATGAACACGAGACCATCCAGCGAGCCCAGCACGGCGAGCGGACGGCGATGGACCATCTCCTCCGTAAGTACCGTAGGCTTGTTCAAGCCAAGGCTCGGTCCTTCGCAGGGTTCGGTACGGACCTCGAAGACCTCACCCAGATAGGCATGATCGGGCTCTGGCACGCCATCATGGAGTTTCGCCACGAATATGCCGTCTCCTTCAGCAGCTACGCTGCCCTGTGCATTCGAAGGCAGCTCATTACAGCCATCAAGCCGGCACTCCGCCGAAAACGACAGCCTACCGGCAGCCGCATACCCTTCGGGCTTGCTGTGACGGAGGAATCGCACTTTGCGACGCTCACCCAACCAGACGCGTTGGTGCATTCGGATCCCGTCCAGGCGCTCCTGGAAAGGGAAAGCTTCGGAGAGATGTGCAGCGCCCTTCGGTACCTGCTGACGGACTTCGAGTGGCAAGTGCTCCTAGCCCACCAAGCCGGAAAGTCGTACCGCGAGATAGCCGAAGAGATGGCGTGCGCCGTGAAGGCCGTGGATAACGCACTCGGTCGCATCCGGCGCAAGGTACACTCCATCGCAAGCGCGCCTGCGGAACTGTGCGCGTGGCTCGTTGCCGAGCGTACAGGTCCTTCCAGCGCACGGAACACCGGTCAGGACGGTGCTCCTGTGGTCAGGCGCCAACGGCGAAGGAGAGTACACCATGGACTTCGAGCTGCTCAAGCGGCTCTGTGAAACACCCGGCGTCCCCAGCCGCGAGGACGCCATGCGCCGACTGGTCATCTCGGAACTCCGGCCCCTTACCGACGAGATCCGTGTGGACATCATGGGCAACGTCATTGCTCTGAAGAAGGGCAAGGACGGTCCCCGGGTCATGCTGGCCGCGCACACCGATGAGATCGGCTTCCTGGTGAAGCACATTGACGACAAGGGCTTTCTCCGTCTGCAGCCTGTAGGCGGTTGGGATCCTCGGAACATGGTCTCGCAGCGCGTCTACGTGCATGCGAGCTCTGGCGACACGCTCTTGGGAGCGCTCATGCCTGCCGCCAAGCCCATCCATATGCTCTCGCCCGAAGAGGCTGGGAAGGCTCCCAAGACAGAGGATCTCTTCGTGGATCTGGGGATGTCCGCTGATGCCGTGAAAGCGAAGGTGGAGATCGGCGACCCTGTCACCATGGCCCGAACCGCCGAACGGGTCGGCGACAATGTGCTGAGCAAGACCCTCGATGCCCGCGTGGCCGTCTACGTCATGATCGCTGCGCTGCGCCAGATCGGCGAGCATCGCTGCGACATTCTGGCTGTGGCCACGGCGCAGGAGGAGGTGGGTCTGCGAGGTGCTACCACTTCGGCGTTCGCGCTGGAGCCCGACATCGGCATCGCCATCGACTCGACCATCGCCAACGACTATCCAGGCGCCGACGAGCAGAACCGCGTCACGAGGCTGGGAGGGGGAGCGGCGATCAAGATCATGGACTCCTCGTTGCTGTGTCACCCCAAACTCGTGAGGCACTTCCGTGACGTAGCCGAAAAGCACAGCATTCCCTACCAGCTCGAGATACTGCCCCGTGGAGGCACTGACGCTGGCGCTATCCAACGCTCGAGAGGCGGCGTGCCCAGCTTCACCTTGTCCATCCCGTGCCGCTATGTGCACTCCGTCAACGAGATGGCTGCTGTGGCCGATATTGACGCTGCGGCCACGCTCCTGGCACGTTATCTCGAGGACGCACATACCCGCAGCTACGGCTACGACGATCTCGTAGACTGAGTTGGGATCTGCAAATAGCGGGCGATTACCCTCACGGCATGCGTCAAGGTGGTCGGCCGGAGAACGGTCGCATACCCTTTCCGCATTTGGTATTACGGCCTGACGCTGAGGGATAGACGCTTGCCTGTGTCACCCCTTTCAGGCTGATGAGGATTCCTTGGAGAACGAGCGCCCTGACATAGCCATACTCGGAGCAGGTAGCTGGGGCACGGCGCTGGCTTCCATCCTCCGCCGAGGCAAGCGCGTGCGGCTTTGGGCCCGGTCGCAGGCTCTGGCGCATGCATTATCCGAGGAGAGGGAGAATCGTCGCTATCTGCCTGGCATCCGCCTCCCGGACTGGGTCGAACCGACGTCCGACCTGGTCTGGGCGCTGCAAGGTGCACGCGTCGTGGTGTTCGCCGTACCATCCGGGGCGATGGCCGAGGTGGCGTCCCAGGCCGCACCGCACTTGGAGGCGGATGTCCTTGTGGTCAATGCCGCCAAGGGTCTCGAAGAGCAGAGTGGCCGCCGCATGAGCGAGGTCATCCTGCAGGCTCTCGACGGCAGTCCGGCGGCGCATGCTCCCGTCGTAGCGCTCTCTGGACCCAACCTGGCCATGGAAGTGGCGCGTGGCCTTCCGACGGCAACTGTTGTGGCTTCTCCCGCTGTCGAAGCCCAGGAGTCGTGCCGACAGCTCTGGATGGGCCCCACGCTGCGCGTCTACACCAGCCATGACATCGTCGGCGTGGAGCTGGCAGGTGCCATGAAGAACGTCATCGCCATCGGTGCGGGTGTCTGCGAGGGCATGGGGTATGGCGATAACAGCCGAGCGGCGCTCATGACTCGTGGCTTGGCGGAGATAACCCGGCTGGGCGTGGCACTCGGGGCCGACCATCGTACCTTCCTTGGACTGGCCGGCGTGGGAGACCTGATCGCCACGGGAGGAAGCCGTCTGTCGCGCAACTACCGCGTGGGGCTGGGTCTTGGCCAGGGCAGAAGGCTGCATGAGATACTCGCGGACCTTGGCCAAGTTGCCGAGGGAGTGCCCACGACGCGGGCCATTTGCCATCTAGCGGACCGTGTCGGCATCGAGATGCCCATCAGCCGAGCCATCTACTCGGTCCTTTTCGAGAATGCGCCCGTCGCCGACACGATTCGCGCCCTCATGCACCGGCCGCCGCGCGATGAGAACATCTAGGACCGCGGCTCGATGGCGGCTGCCACAGCCGTTTGCTGCAATGGACATCCACAAAGATGGTCAGAGCGACAACGAACGCGCCGACTGTGCGGACATGGCCGGTAGCCGCCGCAGCATAGCAGCATGCTGCCGGGCGCGGACGGTCATGCTGGCCGCCTGCTGCCTATGGCCCCTGGGGATGGCCTACGGCCCGAGCGGACGTGGAGAGAAACCTATGACATGGCCTGAGCACATACGCATCGTCCTGGAAAATACACACCCACTCCAGCACCCCCGCGGAAAGCGCCTGCCCCTGTACCTGTGGCCCGCCATGAATCCTGGGAAGCTCACCGGCAGAGAGGCGGAGGAGCTGGTTCGAGAGCTGGATCGGCGCGGCGTTGGGCTCGTCTGTCGGTGGGACCACAACCGATTGGAGGACTCTCTAGCCGAGGCGTTGCCGGTAGCCCGGGCCCAGAAGAAGCTCGGCCTGTTGATCAATGTGGACGCGACGCCATGCTTGTACGCATTCTTCAACGGGGATCCAGCGACGGCCCACGTGGATGATGCAGGACGACCGTTCTGGGATACGTCTTTCGGCAAGCCGGACATGGGCTGTCCCTTCGCCATAGACCATCGCCGCGCCGAGATTCGGCAGCGCATCGAGAGGTTCGCCGATGCGTACCGTCAGGCCGGCCTCAGTCCGGGCTTCGTGTTCGCCGATTGGGAGGTGGATGGCCCCATCGCCTGGAACGATGCCTGGTCTGCCTCCAAGCGGTGCCGGCGGTGCCGCGAGCGGATCCCGGATATCGAGAGTTTCCTCGCCTTCCAGAAGACCCTCTACGACCTCCGAGCCGACCTTCAGAGGGACGTCTATGCCGAGCCGCTACTCCGCACGTTTCCAAAGGTGCTCGTGGGGAACTACGGCGTCTATCCGCACGATGGCTTCCGCTACTGGTACGACTACTTCGAACGGGAGGAGCCGTGGTACCCGGGCATACGGGATCAGAACGCCCTCTACCGGCACTGGCCCGACGAGTTCACCGGTACGGGCTACACCTTCGCCATGCCCGTCGTCTACACATGGTCGCGCATGTGGAACTGGTACGATTTCGACAATGCCGACTACCGATGGTTCCGGCCCATGCTGCTGGAGGCTACGAACGCCGCCAAGCACACCCCAGCTAACGTACCGGTCATCGCTTTCGTGCATTGGCACACCACCGATCCGCCGAAGCCGCCCGACCCGGAGCTGAAGCAGATGAGCGAATGGGCCTATCGAGAGCTCCTTTGGCACATGCTCCTGCGCGGTGTGGACACCTTCTTCCTCTGGTGCCCGGCAGAAGAGAATGCAACCGAGGTCCGCTTGGTGCATGAAGTCTGGGCCGCGGCGCAGGAATACGGAGACTTCCTCGATAGTGGCAAGCCCATCTCCTTCGATGTCCCCGAGCGACCGGGCACGGTGATATCCTGCCTCCTTCTCGGGGATCGCCTGCTCGTCCGCCGCACCGACTTCACCAGCGGCGCCGGGCCGGTCACTCTCCGAGCTGCCGGCCGCGAGGTAGCCGTGGAGCGTGGTGAAGGGTGTCGGGTGATCAGCGTACGATAGAAGCCGCCGAGACGCAACGATGGTCACCGTGAACGCCGGACCCGAGTTCTGGGTACCATCCATCAACAATCGCATTTCGGAACGGCATGACTGGCAACGGGACACAGCCGGTTCCATTACCTGAGCACCGACTATGAGACTTGGCTTGTTCAGCGAGTTGTCGTTACCCGACATGGTGGTCCGCGACCTGCACCGCCAGAACCCGTGGTGGTCGGGACAGTCTCTGCCTGTCCTGCCGCCGTTCCGCCGGTGGCCGTATCAGAAGCTGCGTGAGCGCCTCGACAAGCCGATCGCGCCGGTTCTTGTGATTCGCGGTCCCCGCCAGATCGGCAAGACCACGCTGCAAATGCAGGTCATTCGGGACCTCCTTGACACGGGCATCGCGCCTGCGCGCATTCTGCGAGTTCAGTTTGACGAACTGCCGTCGTTCCGCGGCATAGCCAACGACGAGCCGATCCTGCGGATCGTGGACTGGTTCGAGCAGGTCATCCTTGGATCATCGCTCAACGACGCTGCGCATTCGGGATCGCCGGCCTACCTGTTCTTCGACGAGGTTCAGAACCTCGCGTCGTGGGATGTGCAGATCAAGGCGCTCGTGGACCATGCCACCGCGCGGGTTATGGTCACGGGCAGCTCGGCATTGCGGATTGGTCTCGGCCGCGATTCGCTGGCAGGACGCATCCACATGATGGAGGTGGGGCCTCTCCGTATCGCGGAGATCGCGGCTATCCGAGGTCTGGGTGAACTCCAACCGATGCAGAGGGAGAACGGCTGGGCCGAATGGCTCGATGCCGACTTCTGGCGCTCGCTCCGGGAGCATGCTGACCGGCAACGGCCTCTACTCACGGAGGCTTTCACTGCCTTTTCGGACCGTGGCGCTTACCCGACGGCCCAGGCCAACGCCGATGTGTCGTGGCCGGAGATTGCCGATCAGCTCATCCAGACGGTGGTCCGGCGCGTCATTGAACACGACCTGAGGATCGGCGATATCGGGCGCAAGCGCGATCCGCAACTGCTTGAGGAAGTGTTCCGGATGGCGTGCCGCTACGTCGGTCAGAGCCCCAATCCGGCGACGCTGGCTGCCGAGGCGCAACTGTCTCTGGACGCCAATGTGGGCCCGCAGCGGATCCGGCACTATCTCGATTTCCTGGACCGGAGCCTGTTGATTCGATCCATCGAGCCGCTGGAAATGCGACTCAAGCGGCGGCGCGGATACAGCAAACTGTGCCTGTGCGACCATGCGTTACGAGCAGCCTGGTTGCAGGAACGGATACCGCTTGATGTGCGGCGCCTCGACGCCGCGCCGCACCTGAACGATCTGGCAGGACGCATCGCCGAGAGCGTCGTTGGGTATTACCTGTGCTCACTGAACGGCCCGAGCGTGGCCCACTTGCCCGAGCGCGCGGGTGAACCTGAGGTGGACTTCGTGATCACCATCGGCGACAAGCGCATACCGGTGGAGGTCAAGTACCGGCGCGTTCTCGATCCGCTGAGAGACACGCTTGGCCTGCGCGCGTTTCTGGAGAAGTCTGTCAACAACGCACCATTCGGATTGCTGGTATCCCGCGACGACGCGCAACCCGTCGCCGACCCGCGCATTGTCGTGGTTTCGCTGCCGGCCCTGCTGCTGGTGCGATAATACTGGTCGGAAGGAAAGATGCGCCGGTTCCGGGATTGCTCAGCCGACGTTCCGATCTCGTGTGGCACAGATATCCCCATATCGTGCGGCATTAGGAGGCTAGACTAGTGTTAGCTACCGCCATGGCAGTACTTGCCCTTGGTACCATGGCGCCAGGGGCTCAGGTTCCTTCACGACCTGCATCGGTCGCGGTGGACACCTCGCGCGTTGTGGACGTACGAGCATGGGCCAGGGAGAGCAAGCGTCTGGTCGAGCAATGGTATCCCAAGATCGTGGCTCTGCTAGGCACCCCACCTGAGAAGCCACCCGCGATTCGATTGGTCTATGGACCCGGTGAGGGGGTGGCAGGCACGTCCGGAGCAACGATCCACATCAATACGGACTGGATCATGCGGCACCCAGAAGATAAGGGCTTGGTCATCCACGAGCTGGTGCACATCATCCAGGGCTATCCCAGGTACGATCCTAGCTGGCTTGTAGAGGGCATCGCAGACTATGTGCGTTGGTGGCACTTCGAGCAGAAGCCTCTTGGCTTACCCCGCTCCATGAGCCGCTCCAGCTACAAGGAGGGCTACCGCATCGCAGGCGCGTTCTTGGCTTACACCGAGCAGCGACACCCGGGCACCGTCAAGGCACTGCACGCTGCGCTTCGAAAGGCCAGCTACAGCGACAGCTTGTGGCAGGAGCTGACCGGCATGGCACTGGACGACCTCTGGAACGGCTTCGCCCGTGAATGGGATGCAGGCACTGCCTTTCCCGATCAGGGCAAGTTGCAGCGGTAGCGGTGCCGTGCCGCGGGATCGGGAGGCCTCCCGATTCTCCGGAAAGGAGGAATGGCAGTGGAAGATTGGCTCGGCGTGCTCGTGCGGGCAGTTGCCCTGATGACCGCGATGAGTCCGATCACTGCTCCCATGGACAAACAGCAGGCTTCTGTAACGGACCGGGTTCTCATTGTTGCCGACGAGCTTCCTGCGATGGAAGTTCTGGCTGAGCACTTGCGGTCTCTCGAGGACCTGCAGTGCGACCTAGTTGCCCAGGACTCCTTGCCGCAAAGCCTCGCGAAGCTGCGAGCCGTCATCGTCTACATCCACGGGCGGCTGGACCCACACGCCGAGAGCGCCCTTCTTCGCTATGCGGAGGACGGTGGCAGGCTCATCTTGCTGCATCATTCCATTAGCTCCGGCAAGCGCGCCAACCGCGAGTGGTTCCGGAAGCTCGGAGTCGAGTTGCCGCCAGGAGAAGTCGAGAATGGCGGCTACAAGTGGATCGAGGGCGTCACTCTGGAGGTCTGCAACCTAGCGCAGCGCCATTTCATCACGAACCATAGGATGACATATCCGGCGCAAGTCCCCTTTACGGACCGCCGCGGCAACGTGACCTCCAGACCAGGTATGGTGTTTCCCCATTCGGAGGTCTACATCCACCACCGGCTGACGGGAGATCGCACAACGTTGCTCGGTTACCGCTACGTGGACGCGGCTTCCGGCAAGACCTGGACAGAACCGACAGCCGGCTGGGTGCGACGCCTTGGGAAGGGGCACGTCGTGTACTTCATGCCCGGCCACACGGCCGAGGAGTTTCGGAACGAGGCGTATGCGCGACTGATCGCGAACGCAGTGATCTGGGATCCATAACAGCCAACGAGCGGACGGTCCAGTCTGAACCGAACATGGCTGCAGGCAAGAGGTAATGACGGGAAAAAGGGGGGTCGAGAACGATGCGAGTGGGTTTCCGACATGTGCCGCATCCCCATGTGGAAGCCAGGAAGGCTGCTGGCCCGGTGCGTGTTCGCCAAGCCCAGATCGGCCTCAACGGCCGAATCGCCCTCGTCCTGACTCGTGCAGTCGGAAGCATGTGGTGCGCGTACTTGTTCGCAGCCCTGGCGCTATCCGTCGCTCCACAGGCGATACGGGGTGGGCTGCTCACCTTCATCCAGTGGATCAGTCAGACCTTTATCCAACTGGTCATGCTTTCCGTGATCATGGTCGGCCAGAACATCCTGGGCCAAGCAGCCGACCGACGAGCTGAGATGACCTACAAGGATGCCGAGGCGGTCCTGCATGAGGCCCAGCAGATCCAGGCGCACCTTCTCGAGCAAGACCGTGCGCTGAATGTCATCCTGGAGCGTGTGGAGGCTCTGGAGGCCGGACTCGGCAACGCGAAGCCGCCTGCCTCGGCGTGATCCTTGGCCGCCAGACGGTCATTTCGTGCCCCCATGGCCGTCGTTGCCTAGCCTTGGCACAACCGCCTGACGGCCAGAACGCGGTGTATCGCACCTACGCCGGGAAGAGCCGGTCAATCTCCTCCAGGGTCTCTGGGCTGAGCTTCTTGCCCGATGCGCCTGCGTTGTCAACGATCTGCTCGGGCTTCGAAGCGCCGATAATGACGCTGGAGACCTCTTCGCGCCGAAGGATCCACGCAAGCGCAAGCTGGGCCATGGTCAACCCCTCCCGCTCTGCGAGCGGTTTGAGTTGCTGGACTTTCTGCAGCACTGCATCGTCGAGCTGCCCGCGGTTGAGGAACATGTTCTGCTGGGGATCCGCAGCGCGAGTGCCGGGCGGCGGTGGCTGTCCGGGGAGGTACTTGCCAGTAAGCACACCCTGGGCGAGGGGTGAGAAGACGATCTGCCCGATACCATGCCGCGAGCATGTTGGCATCACTTCGCGTTCGATTCCCCTTCCGAGGATGTTGTAGTAGGGCTGGCTCGACACGAACCGGTCGAAGCCCATGCGCTGCTGGATACCCACTGCCTCGGCGATGCGAGATGCGGGCCACTCGCTGAAGCCGATGTAGAGCACTTTGCCTGCGGTGATGAGATCATCCAGCGCGCGCAGTGTCTCCTCCAGCGGCGTCTCGTTGTCGTAGCGATGGCACTGATAGAGGTCAATGTAGTCTAGCCCGAGGCGCTTCAGGCTCCGCTCGCACTGCTCGACGATGTGCTTCCTGGACAGCCCACGATCGTTGGGGCCATCTCCCATGGGGAAGTAGACCTTCGTGGCGATGACGTAGTCGTCGCGGTCGTACTTGCGGAAGATCCGACCCCAGACTTCCTCCGCCTTGCCACCTGCGTAGACGTTAGCCGTGTCGAAAAAGTTGATCCCTACCTCGAAGGCCTTGTCCACACAAGCCTCGGCGGTCTTGTCGTCAACGGCTCCCCCGTAGGTGAGCCACGAACCGAGGCACACTTCGCTCACTCTGAGGCCGCTGGATCCCAGTTTCCGGTACTCCATTGCGTGCTGATCCTTTCCTGTGCAATCCGTTTGGATACTTATACCACCACGTACTCTACGCGCGGGCTACGCTCCATAGCGCCCAGCGTTCGACCAGGCGCTCTTGCTCAGGCATGTCCGCAATCCTGGCCGCGTGGTATAAAGCCAGAGCAGGCTGGTCCTCGATGGACATCGCCGGTAGTGTCCTGGTAGTGCAGGTCTGTTGGCACATCCCATGCTGTAACTGGGACCTTGGAGAAAGACATGTGGCTGAGACGACGACCGGAACAAGATCCATTCGCCTTTGGCAGGGAAAGGCCCGAAGGAGATTTGCCGCCTGGATTCCGGTTGCGACGCGTGGGTCCCGGAGAGTGGGTGGCCGAGCCGACGCGCTGGTACCTTTGGGCAACGATTCTCACCCTCGCTGCGTTCGCCGTCGGAGGAGTTGCTGGCGCGTTCGCGGCCCGAGCGTATTACCACAAGACCGCGACGGTCCTGCTGCTCACGATCAACGGCACGCCGTTTCGCCAAGACGACCTCCGGAATCGCCTGGAGCAGCGATACGGTCTGGAGGAGATCAGCCGTTTCGCCGTGTACGAACTGTCCCGCCAGTTCGCCGAGGCGAAGAGGTGCTGGCCGACTGATGAGCAGATCAACAAGAGGATGGAGGTGGAACGAGCGAAGCCGGACTACCTGGAACGGTTGGCAGTCTGGGGAATGTCCGAAGAGGTCTTCAAGGAGGAGCTGACGCTGGACATGGCGCAGACCAATCTCTTGATTCGCGGCATCGAGGTTACACCAGAAGAGGTAAGGGCGTTCTACCAGCGCAATGCCGACCCGAAGAACCCCACGGCGCGTTATTACATACCCGACGAGATCCAGGTGACGGCGGTGGCGACGAGTACCGAGGAGGCAGCACGCCAGGCCTTGCGGGAGCTCGCCATGGGTGTGCCCTGGAACGTTGTGGCAACCCGCTACAGCGAGGACCCTTCGCGTCGAGCAGGAGGACGCATGCCACCTTTCAGTCGTGGCGGATCCCTCTTCGCCACCAATCCAGCTACGGAGGCTGCTGTTTTCGCTATGCGACCCGGCGACCGGCTGGGCCCGGTACAGGCGGCGCGTATGTGGTGGGTTCTTCGGTGCGACAACGTCTGGCGCCGCAGGACGATCCCCTGGAACGAGGCCAAGGAAGATGCCCGCATTGGTGCCATGCTTGTCAAGGGAATCGCTCAGAACAGGCAGAAGCTCGAACAGGAGCGGCAGGAATTCGTACGCCGTTCCACGATCACTGTGCTGGATCCGGCCTATGGAGTGGCGCAGGATGCAGTGCTTTCGCGGCCGATTCGCTGGTAATGCGCCTCCCTTGCGGGCTGACCTGCTAGGCTAACCAGGCTTGAAAGCCTAGCTCATGTAGGTCTTCCAGCAGCGCAGAACCCCGGACGAGGAGGGCCGTGGAGTACGCATCAGCAGTTGCAGCCGGCAGCATGACGTTCGTCGTGAACGGAACTGCCACGGCTGCGATGCGATGGTGCGACGCTGAGAGCCCTGTCGCGGGATCGAGGATGTGACCAACCTCTCGATCACATTGTCTCAGCACACGACCGTGGGGAGCCGATACACCGAGAGCTGCATCCTGCATGGGAACCACGGCTACCGGCGTGCCTGGACGAACAGGATCGCGAATCGCCACACGCCATGGCTTCTCGTGCGGATCTGGGCCGATAGCTAGGACGGAGCTGGTACCACCGTGTAGCAGGGCCCCGCCGATGCGGCATTCTCGAAGAACCTCGGCCGCCATATCCAGGGCGTACCCCTTGCCGACCGCCCCAAAGTCCAGCTGTAGTCCATTGCAGTCGAATATGATGCTGCCTGTCTCGATATCGGTCAGGATGTGCTCCATCCCAACCTCGTACTCCGCGTCTGCAGCCAAGACGGATGCGCCACGAAAACCAGAGCGGCTCATGAGCGCCCCGATCGTAATGTCGAAGGCTCCACTAGTGGCCTGCCAGATCCCCCTGCACCATTCGATGAGCGCCAGCACGCGAGGATCAGTACGCACCGGCTCCGCACTTGCTCGACGGTTGATCTCGGCAACATCGCTGTCCGGCTCGAAGAGACTGAGCTGGTAATGGATCCGCTGGACTTCGTCCAGTGCCTGACGCGCTGCAGCCCGAAGGTGGGCTTCCTCGTCACCCCAGAGCAGGAACTCGAACTGCGTGGCCATGGCGCGACAGGCAGCGCTGACGATGGCCGGTTTACCCTCGGATCCCATGGCTCCCTAGGCGCGACAGGGTGACATGCACACGCATGCCACCCTATCGCATCGTGTCGGGGCTTGTTCGGCCTAGCCCCAGTACTTGCGCGTCTTCGGGTCGAAATGCATGGTCTTTCCTCGGCGATAAGACATCTCGCCCAGGGAGATCATGATCTGAACCCGCAGCGCCAGATCGATGTTGCAGTTGGGCCGTCCACCTTCGCGGATGCACTTCAGCAGGTTCTTCTCATGCTCCTCGATGGACTCGCCTGGACCTTCCACAGGCTCCTCCCCGAACTCCACCTCTTCGGCCCACACCCGTTCAGGCTTGATCTGCACGCCCGAACCACCGAAGTAGAGGGTCGCCTTGTTGCCACGGATCATGTCCTGCCAGCCCTGCTCGTTGATGGTGGAGCCTAGGAGCATGAGCGTGCACTCCTCGGGGAAGTCCACTTGGATGGTAGTGAAATCGGGGACTTCGCGGTCTGGACGTTTCGTCTCGGGGTTGATCTTCTGCACGTATAGCCCGCCCATGGAAGAAACGCGGAGCGGGAAGCCTCCCAGCCCTTCCTGAGGCAGGTTCATGGCGATGGCCAGCGGGTGCAGCCGATGCGGGAAGAGGTCGCCCATGATACCGTTGCCGTAGGCCCAGTACTTGCGCCAGCGGAAGAACCTGTCGGGATCCCACTCTTTGGGCTCCTTGCCCATGCGGAACAAGTCCCAGTTGACGTAGCCGTCGCCTGTGGCTTGTGGACCGGCATCCTTGTCAATGGTGTAGTAGTTCCACTCACCGATCTTGCCATTGCGACAGTAACTGCCCTGGGCCTGGACAACGTGACCGATTCGACCTTCCTTGACGACGCGCCCGGCTACATGCCACTTCTGGTCGGAGCATCCCTGGGAACCAACCTGGACGAGGCGCTTCGTACGCTTGGCTGTGTCGTAGATCGCGTAAGCCTCTTCCACCGTTCGGCACATGGGCTTCTCGATGTAGACGTGCTTGCCGGCCTCCATGGCGGCGATGGCCACCGGCGCGTGCCAGTTGTCCGAGGTGGCAATCCAGACGACGTCAATGTCCTTCCGCTCCAGCAGCTTCCGGAAATCCTCGTATGCCGCTGAGTCAGGCAGCCCGCAGAACGCCTGCGCGGCCTTCTTCCTGCGCCGGTAAAGGTCACAGACTGCAACGTGTTGCGTGTTGTTGTCGGCTTCGTTCTCCTTGAGCAGGCGAACGTGCGTCATCCCCTGTCCACCTACCCCCACAAAGCCGATGCGAATCCGGTCGTTCGCTCCGAGTACGCTCGGCGGCGCCACCGCGTATGCCCTGCTCCGGGCCACGCCAGCGGTCGCTACTGCTGCGACCGTCGCGGTTGCCGCTGTCTTGAGGAGCTCACGACGTGTCGCTCCCTGTGCATTGTCTTGCGTCATGGTTTTTCCAGAACTCCTTTGCGACGCGGGTTCCGCCACTGTGCGTGGGGGCGCCCGCGGGTCCTATCGGTTGACGTCAGAGTGTGAGCTTGTCGGTTGGAATCTCGATTCGGGAACCGGTCATGCATGCATCGTGCGCCATGCGGGCCACGACCGTGGCCTGGTAGCCCACGAGTGCACTTGCCGCGGGTTTCTTGCCTGTCCGAACAGAGTCGAGAAACGCTGCCACCGACTGGTAGAGCGCGGACTTGCTGACGTCGGTACCCACCTTCCCTGGTTCCTTGCCCTGACTCATGAGCTTCGTCGCATCGGCCACCAGGGCTATGCCTGTCTCGTCGTAGAACTTGTCCTTGCGAGCGTACACCTCCCATCCAAGGAGTGGCGAATCGGTCTCCTTGAACATCCAGCCACGCTGGTCGCGGATGAGCATGGCGAAGGCAGGCCCTTGGATCAGCTCGTAGGCACCGTCGAAGGAATTACTGAGAGTGCCCTGAAACACCATGCGGACACCGGACGGATACTCCAAGACGCAGGTGACCGTGTCCGGAACCTCCATGCCGTCCTTGGGGTTAGGGTTGCCGAAACCCGTAACCGCTACTGGCAGCTCTTTCAGGTACCAGGAGATCACATCGAACTCGTGGATACCCACCTCACCTGGCAGGCCGCTGGAAGTTGCCTTGTAGATGCGCCAGCTCAATTCCCTCTCCCGCTCGGGTGTGGGTGCGGCGGCCTTCCAGCTCGTTTTCCGATTCCACTGCGCACGAGCCGCGACGGGCTTGCCCATATCACCGAGGAAAGTCAGGGCGTGGTTGTGCATCTTGTTGGCACGGTACTGGAGACCGGCCTGGAAGATGGTCTTGGCCTCTGCTCCTGCCTGAGCGATGGCACGCGCATCCTCGATATCGGTGGCCAGCGGCGCTTCGCAGTAGACATGCTTGCCAGCTTGCAGGGCGTCCAGCACTATCTGCCGATGGAGGTGCGATGGCGTGTCCACGAATACGGCCTGCACGTTCGGCATGGCCAGCACTTCTTTGTAATCGGCCTTGAATGCGGCACCTGGAACGATGTCCTGCGCCCTCTTCACATACGCTGGCGACGTGTAGGAATCACAGATGGCAGCCACAGACGCCCCTGGCAACTTGGCCAGTACCTTCAGGGTCTCCCTTCCTTGGGCACCGAGACCGATAACGGCGCACGTCACAGGAGGACCGGCTGGCTGCTCGGGCGCCTGGGGAGCCTGGTCGGCGTGCAGTTCCTCTATGAGCAGACCCATGGTCAGCCCCGAAATAGCAGCTCCTACCAGGAACCCGCGACGGTCAATCATGTTGCTTTCAGACATGCTTACCTCTCCGTGCGTCGGAGTGGGCTGCGACGCACTGGTGTAGATTGTACCCTGCATCACAGATGGCACCCCTGGTTTTCCGAATCACGGCTTCTCGCCAACCAGCGGCGCACGCTGTTCGCCCTCCAGGAACGACGACGTGCCTACGGCGCCCGCGGTTCCACACCCCAAAGGTTCTTGACAAGGAAGTCCTGAAGGCGACGCTTGCCATAGGGGTGCCCCGCGGCGCCATGGCCAACTCCCGGCATGACAAGCATCTCGAAGTCTTTGTTCGCCTTGATCAGAGCGTTCACGACCTGCATGGTGGAAGCTGGATCCACGTTCGTATCAACTTCGCCGACAAGGAGTAGCAGCTTTCCCTGCAGACGATGCGCGTTGGTGACGTTGGACTGCTCGGCATAGTGGGGACCGACGGGCCAACCCATCCATAACTCGTTCCACCAAATCTTGTCCATGCGGTTGTCGTGGCAGCCGCAGTCGGCTACTCCTACCCTGTAGAACTCCGGATGGAAGAGCAAGCCTCCCAGGGCGTTCTGTCCTCCTGCCGATCCGCCGTAGATTCCGACGCGGGAAAGGTCCATGAACGGCCGCGTACGCGCCGCTGCTTTCATCCACAGGATGCGATCGGGGAAACCCGCGTCAGCCAGGTTCTTCCAGCACACGTCGTGAAAAGCCTTGGACCGGTTGGACGTTCCCATACCGTCAATCTGGACCACGATGAAGCCCAGCTCTGCCATTTCCTGGGCGCCATGGAACGCTGACCAGGCTTTGGGCACATAGCTGCTCTGGGGTCCCGCGTAGATGGCCTCGACAACGGGATACTTGCGCGAAGGCCTGAACGTCGTCGGTCTGAAGATAACGCCGTAGATGTCCGTTTGCCCGTCTCGCCCCTTGGCCACGAACCGCTCCGGCATCTTCCAACCAGTCTTGAGGAGAGCTGAGGCATCGGCGCGTTCTAGTACACAGAGTAGCCTGCCGTCCTCGGTTCTTCGCAGCTCGGTCACCGGCGGCATGTCCACCCTCGAATACGTGTCGAGGAGGTACCGCTCATCAGGGGAGTAGCTGATTGCATGCGTTCCATCCCCTTCTGTAAGCACAACCAGACCGGTACCGTCGAAGTTGACGCGTGCATAGTGAACGTAGTAAGGATCCTGACCTGGGTAATAACCGGATAGGCGGAACCAGATCTGTCGCTCCTTCTCGTCCACCCGATCCACTCCGCGGACTACCCACTCTCCCTTCGTGATCTGGTTTTTCACAGCCCCTGACCGGGCGTCGTAGAGGTAGAGATGGTTCCAGCCATCCCGCTCCGACATCCAGATGATTTCCTGCGTCGTGTCCAGATAGCGTACGAAGTGCTTGCCAGCGTAGTCAATGAACGTCTTGCTCTGTTCATCCACGATGGGACTCGCCGTGCCTGTGTCGGCGTCCACAGCGATGATCCGCAGAATCTGGTGTCCGCGCTGGTTGTACTCGAACGTGAAGCGCTTGCTATCGGCGTCCCAACGCAGGTTCTCCAGACTCCAGGGGTTGGGGAAGAGATCTTCGGCGATGGGGATCTGTCGCCGCTTCCGAATGTCCCAGAGTCGCGGTCGAGGATGGGCGATCCTGTCGCCTGGCTTCAGATAATCGAGCACCCGAACCTTCGGCTGGACTTGATCCGGTGGCGAGGACTCGACGATGGTGACTTTGTGCTCCTGGGCAGGGATCGTCTGGATGGCTACGAGCTTGGTGGAATCCGGCGACCAATAGATGGCTGTGTAGGCGTCCTCTGCCGTGCCGTCTGTCGTAAGCTGCACGGCATCCGCTGCAGGGGGCTCTCGGAGCCAGACGTTGTACTCACGTATCACCGCGAGGCATCGCCCGTCCGGGGATAGTCCCTGGGGGCGTTGTGCCTGAGAGTCCTGTCGGCGTACTGGGGGACCCGCCGGACCAGTCTTGCCGATAACGGCTACAGCCGGCATCTCCGTAGCCTCGAATACGCCAACAACTGCCCCCTGCGGCGACGTTACGACCCAGACGTGGCCCGCGAACGTATGCTGTTCTCGGCTCTGACCTGGCTCGATAGCGCCGTAGGATCGCCGGTTGCCCTCGGTATCCATCCAGAAGAGGCTTACCGTCTGTGAGGTGCGATTGATGAAGGTGATGCTCGTTTCCTCGCCAGTCCGGCGGGATGGATACGGTCGCCCGAGGTTGGGTAGAGATTCTTCCTCCACCGCCTTCGCCTGCGTCGGCGTCAGGCTGTAGGTCTCCAGATTCAGCTCCCAAGCAGGAGCGGCCCCTTCTCCGGCGGGCCGCGTACCGTAGAGGATAGCTGACCTTGCACCAGCGACAAAGCTCAGGCTTGCGACCGGCAAGCGGTTCGCCTCGACCTTGCGATGGAGCAGCTTCGCCAAGGCGTCCGCGACACGGGCATGATCGAAAGCGAGCGCCCGCGTACCTGCTCCAGCGTCTACCAGGACGAACTCGTAGGTTCCAGGACCCGTGTCGACTTTGTACCAGAAGCGGCTGGTACCGTCGAACCAATGCGGTTGCACACGCGTACGGAACACCTTCCCCCGAGTGCTGGCCGCGAGCTGGGCAGCGCGTTCGTAGTCCGCCTTTCGGCCCTGAGCACCAGCGAGAGGTGCTGCCAGAAGGCTGAGCGCGAGCACTAGGCATGGAAAGGAACGCATGGCTGATAAGCTCCTTCGGCGAGAATCCGCTTGACTAGTTCGGCAGAGAACGAGCGGCGGTCCTTCTTCTACAGACAGCAAGCGGGCTATGCTGCGCGTACCCCCAGCGAACTGGACGCTTCCGACTGCTCCGCTCGGAGGCGCCTCCGTACCTCGCGGGGGCTGAGACCGGTAATGGCATGGAATTGGCGCGAGAAGTAGTTGCCATCCGCATAACCGAGGCTGAAAGCGATTTCGGTGATGCTGTCGTCGGTGGTCTGCAGCAGCTCCAGGGCGCGCTGGATGCGGAGACGCACGGCATATTGGACGGGGGTGCATCCCATTACAGACCGGAAGGTCCGAGAGAGGGAGCGGCGGGACATGGAGCAAGCGGCCGCAATCTCCTCCAGGCTTGGCGCATCGGCCAGGTGGCGCTCCATGTAGCTCAGTACCTGACCCACGCGTTGGAGGGGCGCAGCGGCAGGTACATCGGCATGAGCGTAGAACCGACTCAGGTCGGTGACGATGAGCATGAAACACGCCCTGGCGCTGAACTGCCATCCCGGCGGCATCTGCGTGAGCTCGTATTCCAGACGATCTACGAGCCCTGCAACTGCCCGGAGTTGGTCCGGGTTCAGGCGAAGCCGGCTTCGGAACTCGTCCCTCTGGCGAACCCTCGGCTCGAGTGTGAAGAGCACATGGTAGCCGGGTAGCAAGCCGAGATCGGCCGCCTCCAGGTCCAGCTCCTCTGGTACGAACATGATGTTGACCAGGTCCAGACCGGCAGTGTTCTCGTAACCATGGACCTGAGCGCCATGCAACACGAACGCATCGCCGGCGCCGATGGGCCAGGAGGCCTCGGGTGTGACGTGCAGCCCCCGGCCTCGCAGCACGACCACGAGCTCGCTGAACTCATGGGTGTGAAGGCGACACTGGGCGTGCGAATGAATGCGACTGATGGCCAGCGGATAGCCCGCCCGGAAGTGGTCGGCCCGCCGGAAGACCCATGGTGGCCCGAGTTCGCCCATGGCCAGATTATGGCCGGAAAATGCAGAAAAATGGCCGGATTCTCAAGGAAGATACGGCCCCCAGCCGCGTAGCATGTTGTGGATCTTCATAGGTCATCGCACGCAAGACATGGCCACTCTGGAATCTCTGGACAAGGCTAACGCGGACCGTGGGCGGCCCGCACGGTACCGCACCACCCTGGACTCGCTCGAGGCTGAAAGCATTCACATTCTACGGGAAGTCGCGGCCGAGTTCCGGCGGCCCGTCATGCTCTACTCCATCGGCAAGGACTCCTCGGTGATGCTGAGGCTCGCCCAGAAAGCCTTCGCCCCCGGGCGCATCCCGTTCCCTGTCCTCCACGTGGACACAGGTTACAAGTTTCCCGAGATGACGGCATTCCGCGATGCCTATTGCCGCGAGATCGGTGTGGACCTCCGCGTGTATCGTAACGAACCGGCTATCGCAGAGGGAACCAACCCTTGGGATCATGGCACGGTCTACTGCTGCTCGCGGCTCAAGACGCAGGCGCTGGTCAACGCGCTGCGTGAAGGGGGCTACGATGCTGCCTTCGGCGGAGCACGGCGCGAAGAGGAACGGTCCCGGGCCAAGGAGCGGGTCTACTCGTTCCGAGACGCTGAGGGTCAGTGGAACCCCCGCCGCCAACGCCCCGAGATCTGGAATCTCTACAACGGCTGCATCCACCCTGGCGAGAGCATCCGCGTCTTCCCGCTCTCCAACTGGACCGAACTGGACATCTGGCTCTACATCCAGCGAGAGAGCATTCCGGTCGTCCCGCTCTATTTTGCAGAGGAGCGTCTGGTCGTGGAGCGGCACGGCCAGCTCGTACCGGTATACGAGCACACGCGTCTGCTGCCTGGCGAGGTGCCTCAGCGCATCGTATGCCGATGCCGGACGTTGGGGTGCTATCCCTGTACGGGGGTCATACGTTCGGAAGCTCGCACGGTGGCGGATATCATCACCGAGCTGGCGGAGGTCCGCGTCTCGGAGCGAATCACGCGCGTCATAGACCACGACCAGGACGCCTCCATGGAGCAGAAGAAGCGGGAGGGCTACTTCTGAGGCGAGCTTCGCCTTGCCATGCATCCCATGGGCTCTGAAATCCTCGCATCCGAGACCCTGATCGGACTGGAGACCAGGCCGCTTCTGCGCTTCACGACCGCTGGAAGCGTGGACGACGGCAAGTCCACGCTTATCGGCCGCCTGTTGCATGACTGCGGAGCCATCTACGTGGACCAGCTCCAAGCTGTCGCCGAAGCGTCTCGCCGCAGCGGTTCTGCGGACGTGGACCTCGCCCTGGTGACGGACGGTCTCCGCGCCGAGAGAGAGCAGAAAATCACCATCGACGTCGCCTACCGTCCTTTCGCCACTCCTAGACGACGCTTCATTATCGCTGATGCCCCAGGCCACGAGCAGTACACACGCAACATGGTTACCGCTGCTTCTACGGCCGAGCTGGCCGTCATTCTGCTCGATGCCGAGCGAGGAGTGACCATGCAGAGTCGCCGCCACGGCTTCCTGGCCGCATTGGTGGGCATTCGGCGGATGGTCATTGCCGTGAACAAGATGGACCTCGTGGGTTGGTCGCAGGAGCGTTTCATCGCTCTCGCGGACGAGTACGACCGGTACTTGCGCTCCCTGGGAGTGGAGGCGGCATTCATTCCTATCAGTGCCCTTCAGGGTGACAACGTGGTGGAACCATCGCACTCCATGGCCTGGTACACCGGACCCACCCTCCTGCAATTCCTCGAGACCGTCCCCCTGCAGGGAGATGATGCGGCACGCCCGTTTCGACTGGCCATCCAGTATGTGCAGCGACCGTCTCGGGAGTATCGCGGCTACTCCGGTACCATCGCATCCGGATCTGTGAGGGTCGGCGACTTGGTCGCGGTGTATCCTTCTCGATCCAGAACCCGCGTCACGAGCATCATGACGCCTGCTGGAGCCGCGGACTCGGCATCGGCTGGCGAAGCCGTAACGCTGACTGTGGCCGACGACATAGACATGGGTCGCGGCCATCTCCTCGCAGACACCGATCATGCTCCCCTCGAAATGCACGAGTTCGAGGCGACCGTCATCTGGACGGACGAGGCGCCGCTGGACACGAGGGTCACGTATCTGATGAAGCACACCACCCGCATCCTCCGCGCACGCCCTCTGGCGGTTCTCTACCGTGTGAACCCTGCGACGCTAGAGCACGAAGAAGCGGATCATCTGATCCTCAACGACATCGGTCGAGTGCGTATCCGTGCCTTGCAGACCATCTATGGAGACACCTACCGAGAGAACCGCCACACAGGTAGTTTCATCTTGATAGATCCGGGCACGCACCAGACTTCCGGCGCCGGCCTCATCGAGGGTACCGCCACGGCGAGACTTCCAGAGGAGCGGAATCTGGTGCGCCATGTGGGGCGGGTGACTGCCGAGGATCGGCAGCGTCTCCTCGGCCACCTGCCCGTCACGGTGTGGCTGACAGGCTTGAGCGGCTCGGGCAAGTCCACCATCGCGTACAACCTCGAGGAACGGCTTGTCGCGTCCGGGCACGCGTGCGCGGTGCTGGACGGCGATAACATGCGCCATGGCCTGAACCGTGACCTGGGCTTCTCCCAGGAGGATCGGTCGGAGAATATCCGGAGGGTGGCGGAGGTGGCACGGCTGATGAACGAAGCCGGGCTGATCGTAATTACCGCGTTCATTTCCCCCTACGCCGCCGATCGGGAGCAGGCTCGGGAGATCATCGGTCCTGAAAGGTTCGTGGAAACGTTCGTGGACGCGCCGCTCGAGGAATGCGAACGCCGCGATCCCAAGGGACTATATGCCAAGGCTCGGGCAGGTCTCATACCGGAGTTCACGGGAGTATCGGCGCCTTACGAACCGCCACCCTCTCCAGAACTGCGGCTGGACACCACATCGCGTTCTGCGGAGCAACTGGTCGAGGCGGTATTGGCGTATCTCCGCCAGCGAGGGATACTTCCGTGTCGGCACGAGGAGAGATGATGAGCGAACAGGTACTGATTACGGTAATCGGTCGCGGTCACGGGGGCACGCGAGCCATGTCCCATACCCTCAGCGCATCCGGTGTGTTCATGGGCGCACACCTGAACGAATCTGGCGATCTGCTTCCGCCGGAGGACATGTACGAAGCTTGCCGCGTCTTCGCCCGTTATGTGGATCATCGCGGGGGGCTACACTGGGACTTCAGGCGCGTGCTCGAGGGACCGTTGGACCCGGCATTCGTGCGGCTCGTGGAGTCGTTCCTGAGCTCCGTGCTCAGCAGCGATGCACCCAGGCGCGGCTGGAAACTCCCCGAGACCACGCTGGTACTGCCCTGGATCGTCCGCATGTTTCCGGACGCCTACTACATCTACTGGACCCGGGATCCGCGCGACAGTATTCTCGGTGCGCACCTGACGGACGACCTATCGGATTTCGGCGTGCCCTATGACCGCACGGACGATGTGCGCCTCCGCAGAGCCATCAGTTGGCGATACCAGTACGAGATTATGCAGCTCACTCCTTCGCCGAAACGGCGTCTGGACGTGCGGTTCGAAGACTTCGTCCTCCACCAAGAACCCACATTGCAGCGGCTCGAGGCGTTTCTAGGATTCCCGCTGGCGCGCATACCCGTCAGGTCTGATAGCGTCGGACGTTGGAGGTCGGACACAGGCAAGCACGACTTCCCCTTCTTCCCCCAAGAGGCTCTCTACGGTTAGCCGCGGGCTACAAGGACTTACAGCCCACAGTCAGCTTCGGCAAGCTTTCGAAGGTCGTCAATGGGCCGCATGGCCCCGTCGGCCGTGACGTAGTACCAGCACTCCCACCCGTTGCAGCGTGCGCCGTGGGAGAGATGCGTGGCGGCCTGATGAATGGACCCCTCGAACCCTTCCATTCGCAGCGTACCTCGGTCTGTTATCACAGCCTGGCACTGCGGGTCGGCCCGGAAACACAAGACCTCGCCTGGTCCCACGAGGCCGAGCGGGAGGAGGTCCTCGAAGCGAATGCGTCTCCTAGCACGCGTTTCGTCCCGGGGATCGAGCTGGACACTCCCTGGTTCAGCCGGCGTTATGGAAGCAAGCCGTCCCGTCGCCATGGCCACGTACTGTGGCTCTTTCTCGATACCGATCCAGTGGCGATGAAGCCGTTTCGCCACTGCGGCGGTGGTACCCGACCCCAGGAACGGATCCAGCACCACATCGCCCGGTCGGGACGCAGCCACGATCACCCTTTCCAGGAGTGCCTCCGGCTTCTGCGTGGAGTGTGCCTTCCGGCCGTTCGCCTTCAGGCGTTCGCCACCCGAGCAGATGGGAAGACGCCAATCGCTCCGCATCTGCTTGCCGCCGTTGTAGGTCTTGAGCGTGTGGTGGTTGAACGTGTAGCGGCATCCCTGAGCCTTGGCGGCCCAGATGAGCGTCTCGTGGGCATTGGTGAAACGAACGCCCCGGAAGTTCGGCATGGGGTTCGTCTTCACCCAGATGACGTCGTTGAGAATCCAGTAACCGAGATCCTGCAGTATCGCGCCCAAGCGGTAGATATTGTGATAGGTCCCGATCACCCAAATCGTGCCCGTGTTCTTCAGCACGCGGCGACAGGCCGTCAGCCACGCACGAGTGAATGCGTCGTACTCCTCGAAGCTGCCGAACCTGTCCCAATCATCGTCCACCGCATCTACGAGGGTCCTGTTAGGCCGGTACAGCTCTTGCCGAAGCTGGAGATTGTACGGAGGATCCGCGAAGATTAGGTCCACGGACTCCGCTGGAATGGTTGCGAGAACCTCGATACAGTCTCCTTCCAGGATGCGGTCGAGTGGTAGTGCGGTGTGAGACAATGGAGACTCCTGAGCCTTGGCTGCCCCGTCATGGGTGAGCTAGAGAAGCCCATCCGGCGCCGCCCGCTGAAAGGCGCGGCAACGGCAGGTCTCTCTACGTGTCTAGTATGCCACAGGTCAGGTATGGCTAACACTACGACGTCGGCAACGATGCCTTTCAGCCACTGGCCGCGTCCTGGCAGTCTACGTTACCGCAGGACAAGAAGGATCACGGTCGGACCTCACCCGCAGGACTCCCAGGCGTATCCGTCGAAGCTCGAGAAGCATACGGCCGGCGATGGCTGGCGGGGTTCCTCATGACGGTTCATGAACGAAGGGATGCGAACCAGAACCATCGCCGGATGTTGTCCATGCGTAACCCGCGTCACCGAGGCTTTCGACATTCGTGGCCAGGCCGAGCGCTTCCCGCGCTGGTCGCGCCGTGTCTGGTCATAGTCCTGTCGAGCACCTCCCTGCCGCCCGTACTTCTTGCCCGGGAGTACGCTCTGACGGTCTTGCCGCCGGAACACCGTTCCATGACTGACCCCACGACGGGAGTGGAGCTAGTGTTCGTTACGACGGACCCTGCCGACGATGAGGTGCTCTACTACGAGCAGCGTTCCTTCCTGGCAGACGAGTCGGTGCTCCTTTTCACGTCCTCGCGGCAGCACGGAGGGCTGATGGGCTATCTCATGGCGACCGGTGAGATCGTGCGGTTAGAGACGCCCGCGGGCCGACTTGGCGGCGCGACAGCGGCCCGGCGCGGCAGGTCGTTCTACGCAACCCGGGGACGCGAGATTGTCGAGATGGACCTTCGGATTCTCCAAGGTACGCCCACGAAGATCTTAGCACGGGAGCGCCTCGTCGCCGTCTTGCCGTCGGCGTATACCGGCTTCAGCACAGCCCTCTCGGAGAGCGCCGATGGAGCTCTGCTCGGCGTGGGCGCCAGCCGCCCTGACGATAACGGTCGTGGCCCTAGAGCGTGCGTTCTGACCGTCCACACACGCACGGGCCGTATCCGAGAGTTAACCTCCATGCCTGCCAGCGATTTCCACGGCCATGTCATGTTCAGCCGCGATGTACCGTATCTGCTCTACTACCTAGGCGCTGACTCCTACCGCACGGTGCTCGATGCCCGAACCGGTTGCGTCCTGTTCCAACATCGCAAGTCCGCTGACGAATACGCGACCCACCATTGCTGGTGGCGAGGCCACGTCATGACGTTCTGCGGCGGCTACCACCTGCCTCCGACCGAAGACGGCGACGTGAAGACGCTGGATATACGCACTGGACAGGTGCACATTCTCGGCAAGGGTAGCTGGTGGCCCGACGCTCAGCCGCGAGAGCTGGCACGCTTGAACTGGTGGCATGCAGCAGGCGATGAGCAGGGGCGATGGGTAGCGGCTGACAACTGGCATGGCGACATAGGGCTTTTCCATGCCGTAACAACGAGGACCTACATCCTCACGCGTGGCCACCGTACGTACGGTGGTGGAGCCCATCCTCATGTCGGCTGGGACCGCAAGGGTGGGCGAGTCGTATTTACCTCGAACCTGCTTGGCAATCCCGACGTCTGCCTTGCGACGATCCCGTTGCCGTGGCAGCGTGAGTGGAGAGCGCAGATCTCTGGTAAGAGGCGATAGGATGCGCCTAAGAAGGAAGGTCAGAGGCGGACCTGGAATCATGACGTTGATCCCATGTCTCGGTTTCCATACGGCCATGCTGCCCTGACCATTCTCACGGTCGCCATACTCTCGGGAGTATGGCTGGCCATTCATCCCGTTAGCCGCAGCACAGCGACTCTGGCCTTCTGGACCTTCGCCAAGACGCACTACGACGCGTACAAGGTAGCGGTGCCTTCTTTCGAGCGGGCACACCCGGGTGTCAAGGTAGACGTGCAGCTCGTCTCGGGAACGGCGGTGACTTCCAGGCTCCAGGCGGCGTTCTGGGCGGATCTCGATGTACCCGACGTGGTTGAGGTGGAGATCAGCTCAGCCGGCAGTTTCTTCCGTGGCCCGTTGAAACACGTGGGCTTTGTGGACCTGACGGACCGCATCCACAAGTCGGGCCTCTGGGACGGAATGGTCCAGGCTCGGTTTGCGCCCTACACGAGCAGAGGACGCATCTTCGGGTTGCCACACGATGTTCACCCGGTCATGCTGGCCTATCGGAGGGATATCTTCGAGAAGGAAGGCGTGGATGTCTCGAAGATCGAGACCTGGGACGACTTCATCCGTATTGGCCGGAAGATGACCCGCCTGACTGACCCTGGCCGGCGGTATATGATCGAGTTTCCCGATGCCGAGGCGTCGCGCCTGGAGATGCTCCTCTTCCAGCGTGGTGGAGGCTACTTCGATCCACAGGGCCGGTGCATTTTCGACAACGAAACCGGCATCGAGACCATGAAATGGTACGTACCTCTCGTGGCCGGCCCGAATCGTATCGGCAGTGACCTGGGCGGGGGGCAGATCTTCACCAAAGCGGTAGAAGATGGCTACATCCTCTGCATGGTGGCTCCTGATTGGCGCACCAAGAGCTTCGAGATGGATGTCCCGCGCATGGCCGGCAAGATGGCCCTCATGCCTTTGCCAGCGGTTCACAAGGGAGGTCGCAGAACGAGCACGTGGGGTGGCACCATGATTGGCATCACCAATCACTGCCGGAATCAGGACCTGGCGTGGGAGTTCGCCCTGCACCTCTACCTCGACAAGAAGGAGCTGGCCGAGCGTTTCCGCGGTACGAATATCATCCCAGCGCTTCGGGCAGCCTGGGTTCAGCCAGCTTTCCACGAGCCTCGGCCCTACTGGAGCAATCAGCGTCTCGGCGAGTTGTACGCGAGGCTCGCCCCCGAAGTACCGTTCCAATACACTAGCCCCTACATCTCGACCGCCAAGGGGAAGCTGAGCGAGGCGCTGGTGGCTTGTGTGCAGTACTACCGCGAGCGCGGCGACGACGGCTTCGACGCCTTCGTACGGCGCCAGATGCGCCAGAGCGCCAACGAACTCCGTCGGCTCATGGCGAGGAACCCGTTCTGATGGAACCGACAACATCCCTCTGGTTCCGGCTCCAGCATCGGTACGCGCCGTACGTGTTCATTGCGCCGTTCCTCGTTCTCTTCGCCCTGTTCGGCTTCTGGCCCATCGTCAAGAGCGTGGTCCTCGCTCTGTATGTCACCAGCGGCCCGAAGGATCAGGTCTATGTGGGTCTCGAGAACTTCCGGTTCCTTCTCACCGACCCGGATTTTCACATTGCCGTCTGGAATACAGCCGTCTTCGCCTTCTGGTCGGTGTTCGTGCAACTCCCGCTGGCATTGGCATTGGCAATACTGCTCAGTCAGCGGTGGTTGCGGGGACGTGAGTGGTTCAGGCTCGCGTTTTTCTCGCCGAACCTATTGGGGCAGGTGTTCGTGGCCGTTCTCTTCAGTGTCCTCTTCGTGCCCCAGTACGGACTTCTGAATACCGCCCTCCACGCCATTACCGCCTTCCTTCACGGCTTCGCATCGTTCGTGCCGGTGGTAGCGCTCGATACGAAATGGCTGGCCAATCCTTCGCTGGTCATGCCCGCCTTGGTGCTCACGTCGCTCTGGATGTACGTCGGGTTCAACATGATCTACTTCCTGGCAGCTCTGCAAGCCGTGGATCGGGACCTCTATGAGGCGGCAACCGTGGATGGTGCCAACGCCTGGCAGCAGTTCCTGGCCGTGACCCTACCAGGCATCAAGCCTGTGGCCGTCTTTGTCCTTATCACCTCCACCATTGGCTCCTTCCAGCTCTTCGAACTGCCCTACATCATGCTCGGCAACGGACCTGGGCCCAACAAGGCTGGTCTCACCATTGTGATGTATCTGTACCAGACCGGTTTCGTATCCGGCGATCTGGGATATGCCGCTGCGGTGGGATGGACGCTTGCCCTGGGACTGCTGTTGGTCAGCCTGGCACAGATGCGGATTACCGGCGTCTGGAGGAGTTCGTCCGAATGAAACGCACGCGATGGGTCGTGACCGCGCGGACGTGTGTCTACGCAGTGCTTGTGTCAGGCGCAGCACTGGCCCTGACGCCGATCGTCTGGCTAGTGGCTGCTTCCGTCAAGGGACCCGACGACCTATTCCATTACACCTTCTTCGCACCACGGCTTACGCTGGACAACTTCCGAGACCTGTTCGAGATTGGCAAGACCCAGCAGACTGTCCATTTCTTCCGCTGCGGCATCAACAGTGCCTTCGTTGCATGCACGACTGTCCTCGTCCAGCTCTTCTTCTCGTCGCTGGCGGGGTTCGCGCTGGCCAAGTACGAGTTCCGGGGCCGCAAGGCGGTGATGATTCTGATGCTGGCTACCATGCTCATCCCCGGACAGGTGGTCATGGCACCGCTCTACGAGCTGATCTATCGCCTGCGCCTCGTGGATAGCTACGCCGGCCTCGTCGTACCAGGTGCGGTCAGCGTTTTCGGCATCTTCCTGTTCCGCCAGTCCATCCTACAGGTTCCGGATGAACTGCTCCACGCGGCTCGTATTGACGGCTGCTCGGAGTTCCGGATCTACTGGGACGTCGTCATGCCGGTCTCGCGGCCCATGATCGGCGCTTTCTGCTTGATCAGTTTCATGGGTGCATGGAACTCTTTCCTGTGGCCGCAGATTATTCTGCATAACAGCGAGCGGTTCACACTGCCCATAGCCCTGAATCAGCTCGTGGGCCTCTACCAGCAGCAGTACGGCACACTCATGGCCGGCACGCTCATCAGCGTCCTGCCGGTCATTGTCATCTTCATGCTTCTCCAGCGGGAGTTCGTGGCCGGGCTGACGGCCGGTGCCGTAAAGGGATGAACGTCACTAGGAGGGAGATCATGGCCGCCACCGTGGGTGCGCTTGCCGCCATACCGGATGGCAGCGAGCCGAGCATCAGGATCGTGGACACCCACCAGCACCTGTGGGACACGAAGCACCTACGCCCCCAATGGCTGCCGGGACATGGTCCTCTGGCTGGCGATCACACCTTGGAACGATACTTGCAGGAAGCGAAGGGGCTGGGAATCGAGAAAACCCTCTTCATGGAAGTGGATATGCCGCCAGAAGCGCACGTGGCGGAGGCCGAGTATGTGCTGAGCCTATGCGGCAAGCGGGGTAGTCCGCTGGCAGGCGTAGTGATCGGAGGCCGGCCCGCTTCCGAGAGCTTCCCGAGGTACATGGAGCGGTTCCGTGGGAACCGGTGGGTCAAGGGTCTTCGTCAGGTACTCCACGGCCCGGAAACACCTCGAGGATACTGTCTCCGTAAGCCGTTCGTAGAAGGTATCAGGATGCTGGGTAAGATGGGGCTTGCCTTCGACGTCTGCTTGCCCGCAGGTTACCTTGCCGATGCGGCGGCCCTAGCGGATGCATGTCCGGAGACTCGGCTCATCTTGGACCACTGCGGCAACCCCAATGTGCAGCTCGGCGTCCAGGATTCCTGGAAGCGTGCCGTGGATGCTGTTTCACGGCGAACTAACGTCGCATGCAAGATCAGCGGAATCGTGGCCACGGCCAAGCCTGGAGCATGGTCCCCAGAAGACTTGGAGCCCTTCATTCTCCACTGCCGCCAGGCATTCGGGCCTGATAGGATCCTGTTCGGAAGCGACTGGCCTGTCTGCACACTGGCAGCCACGCTGCGACAGTGGGTCACGGCGCTCCGGCAGATCATTGATGCATGGCCCGTGGCCGAACAGCGCAAGCTCCTGCATGACAACGCCGTGCAGTGGTACAGGCTGACCTAGGTCCAACACTCAAGGCGACATGACGGGCGATGAATTGCGCGCCTACGAACGCCTGCCCGAACGCTTCGTAGTTGATCGTGCCGGTCACCGACTGGTTGCTTGCCGTCACGGTCCGCTCGCTTCCGTGCCCATCGTAGAGGGGGTATTCGGCGTTCCGTCGCAAGAGGGCCTTGCCACCTGCCCCGGCTGCCGTTGTCGGGGTCATGTATGCGGCAGTGAAGGAGTCACTCTCCGCCAACCGGATTCTCTGTCGATTCGAGGAAGGAAACAATCTCTTGGTAGCCCTTTCGGCGCGCCACGTCGACAGGCCTCTCTCGAGCGCTCCCTCTGGGGCGCGATAGATCTATCCCGCGCTTGTGGTGCAGCCTGAGCATCCCCAGCTGTCGTTTGTGCACCATCAGTAGGACCTCATTCTCGGGGCTCGCGCCGTAGTCCATCAACGCAGCTACCATGTCTTCACGCCCCTTCATGGTTGCCCAGAGAATGGGGGGACCGTCCACGCATATTGAGTCAGGACTACACCCCGATTCTAGGTTTCGGCGCAACGCACCTATATCACCCCGACGAATCGCGAAGCAGAGGCGCTCGCCCTGCCAGAGCGAGTGGCAGAACCACAAGGCTGGAACTGCTACCAGCAAGATGAGCGCTGGGCGGAACCACAGGATTCGCCGCTGGTCAGGCCGGTGCATCACCCATCGTCTCCTTGGATATCACGGCCCCAGGGGCTGTTCCCAGCCACCGTACGCTCTGCCAGCCCAGTCGCTGAGTTCCTCACGGATGACATACAGCGCTAGGGCGAAGGCACCCTGAGCGCATGCGATGAACGGAAAGGTGTATACGCCGACCGTCCGGCCATCCACACCAACCGCTACATCTGCCAATCGCCGGTCGACAGCAGGCCAAGGCAACCATGCAATCACAACACCCGGTGAACGACGCTGCTGGTACGGGTCGGAAGCCTGAAACAGCCCCGGACTCCAGAACGGGCTTGGGGACCCAGGCCAGAATCCGATCGAGCCACCGGGCTTCTCGATCCAAACATGGAACCACCATGCCTTGATAGAGAAATGCCCGCTCGGATCCACCGCGTTGACCGCATCATGCTCGCAATACAGATACGGATGCTCGCTGAGGACGGTGTCTCGGATGACGAACCGCCCGACCTGCGCGTCGTAGTACCGCGCACCGACGTGCTTCAGCCCGGCGTCGTCCCGAAGCCTTTCGGGATAGCCCCACGCGCCGGCCCGGTCCCCTCTCCCGCGCGTACCCAACCTGCCGATGTTACGAGCGGCGAGTGCGCGGGAGAGGGATAGGGTGAGGGGCGAATCTCCGGTGCCAACGGTCTGGCGGAGGGCCTCAAGGATGCGCCCGTTGCCCCGACGATGAATCGTCGGGCTGCATGCACAAATCCCGCCTCGCGGGATGATGGCCAACCCGCGAATGTGGGTTTCGTGATCGTAGGCGGACGATTCATCGCCCGTCTACCGGTGAGCATGTACATGGTGGCGCAAGGCGCACCCGTGAGGGCCCGTCGCTGGCCGCGAACCGGGCGAGCGTGGTTCGACATTTCAGGCAGCGCAACCGCGTCAATCATCACATCCACCGACCGAAAGGCAGAAAAGGGCAATACCTGAACGACCACGACGATGATACGCCGTTTCCGATGGGCGGTCAAGGGGTCTCCGGCAGGTTTACCGACACTCCGGTCTCAGACGATTGTGCGAAATCACTGACGCTTGAGATGCTGTGCGGCTGCCCTCACCCTATCCCTCTCCCGCGCACATCCCGGTGATGTTCATCCATCGTTCCCACGCGCGGGAGAGGGGACACTGCGCGACTGTGCATGCCATCCACGCGCGGGAGAGGGGATACTGCGCGCCTGTGCATGCCATCCACGCGCGGGAGAGGGCTAGGGTGAGGGGCGAATCTCCGGTTCCGACCGCCTGCCCGAACGCTTCGTAGTTGATCGTGCCGGTCACCGTCTGGTTGCTCACCGTCACGGTCCGTTCTGACCCGTGCCCATCGTAGAGCGGATACTCGGAGTTCCGGCGAAGAAAGGCGTTACCACCTGCCCCGGCTGCCGTTGTCGGGGTGGTGTATGCTGCGGTGAAGGTATCACCCTGTTTCTCGAGCAGTACCTGGTTGCCTGCTTAGAAGAAGACGGTCGTCGTGCCACCGGCCGTGCGGCTGTAGCGCCGTCCAAGGGCATCGTAGACGAAGTCGGTCGTGTTCTGGACTTCGGTACCATGGGCGCAGCGGCCGTGACAGCGGCGGCTACGCGTACAGGTGGGACAGCTCATTCGTTCCGCGCCTCTTTCGGACGGCGCACTGCCGAGTGGGGTTGCCAGGTTCCGTCGAGCTGTCTCAGCTCGATCCGCCACATATGGCCACGACCAGCAACGAACGAAATCCTACCGTCGGCTCCCTCGACCGGTACCGTATTCCTCTCGACGATGCGGAGGGCCAATGCACGGGTTGGCACGTCCGCACCTGCCAGTCCAGCGATGATCTCCGCGATCTTGCCAGTTAGAGGGACGCCTTCCGGCGAGAGCGCCCGGTCTACCAGGCCAGGTTCCTGTCCCAGCGCCGCGAACAGTCCTGGTCGGCGCAAGAACGATAGGGATGGATGGTCCATTGCTACCGTCTGCGCCTGCTGATCGGTCAGAGAAGTCGCAAGCGCAACCACTTCGTGAAAGGACATGCCGTCCTTCTTCGCGAGGCTCTTGCGGAGCATCTTCTCCGTCCGCCACGGCAGTTGAGCAGCCTCGCGTCGTACCCAGCCGGTGTCCGAGATCAGTAGTGCATCGCCACACCACTTGGATTGCAGGATCCCGCGATTTCGGCCCATGGCATCGAGATACTGGGAGATGCTCTTGTCGTAGGGTGGTGGTGCTTTCACCTTGTCGTAGGGTGGCGCCAGACGGCACAGAATACTGATGTGCGCTGCTTCGGCAATCTGGGCCAACCGATGCATCAGGCTACCGGCGTCGGCTGGCTCGGCCACTCCCTTAGGAGGACGAGACAAGACGGTATCTTCTCGCGGATCGGTCGCTGTCTCGCCGTCCAGGGTCCAGGGGGGCAAGTGGCTCCGCAGGATACCGAGCTGGAGCGGCAATGCCCCAGCGTAGGCGTATTCGCCAGCGTGAGGAAGCCCGATCATGAGCGCAGGGGCACCGCCCGGGCCCACATTGTCCCTATGGACGTAGACACGATCCGGCTCCGGTGCCTGGGCGCGGCCGCCCTCGGGTGTGAGGACGAAGCGCTCTCCCTCAGACCATACCGTGTCCACGAAGCGACGCCCGCTCGGAGGGAGGTCCGCCACCTTCAGCGTCAGCGCCTGCTCACCGCGGAGTACCGTGGACAGTGCTTCAGGCGACAGGACGTCCCCAAGCATCTGCCAGGCCGCGGCTACGCGAGGGAACTTAACCATATTGTCGGCTACAGGGTCAGTCTTGGCCAGCTCCTTCAGCTCGTCATCGTTCAGACGGCACAGGGCCAGCAGCTTCGCACATTCGGCCTCGAAGTCTGCCTCGATCCGGCGGGTAACCTCTTCCGGAAGCCTCTGTGCCTTGAGCGAACGACGCAGCACGTAGCGGTAATTTGGTGCGTCGCCCGACCTCTCCCAGACGTACGGCGCGTCCTCATAGCTGAGCAACGACCGTAGGGCGTTCATGGCATCGCCGAGGGGTATGTCGTTCAAGACCACAGTTACCCTCGGATCCGCCGCACCGTCCCGATCGTGGGCAGCTATCGAGACAGCGGCGAGCCGGGTCATGTGCTCGCACAGCTCGCCGACATACCAGCGATCGCCGCGAACGGACAGACGATTCTCGAGGCGCGGATCCTCGGCGCGCATCTGGGCAGTGATCTCGCCCGTCGCCAGGCCGACTGTCGGCATGCCCGCCAGCCAAAGGAGGGCCCATAGTGCCCAGCAAGGAATCTTTCCCGTCGCGAACATGTACGTTCTCTCGATGTCGCGCCTCAGGCACCTCCACCGCCGCCTGGCGGCAGGGGTGGAGACTGGGTTACAACGCCAAATGGCTTCTCGTCTGCTGCGGAGCTGCCAAACGGATGGTCGGGGTCTTCCCAGAAGCTCGCCGTGAAGGAGCATTCGCCGCGCGCGTAGTAACTACCGGCACCCAAGGAGAGTGAACCGTCCAGCTCGCCACACCCGTCTGCGAGGTGCCTCCACACGCCGTAAGCGTCCGCAACTGCGGAACCCCCTGCCCAGTCGGTATCCACATATGCGATGTGTCCACCCAAGTTCGTCAGACATCGGAGAGTCATAGTCCAGAGAATGAAGTAACGTGCACTGGGCGGCCCGTAGATCTCCACCCTATGTGCGCAAGTGCTGAACTGGACATCGGCTGTCCCGCCGGAGGGCGCATAGTACGGCGATTCGTTCGGTTCATCAAGGAAGACCAGCGCGTAGCAGGTCGGAGGGTCCGCCCTTGCCACTGATGCGAGACACACAGACACCAGTGACAGGGCCAGCGGCCCGGTCAGCCATCGAGCAATACATCTCAACTGCCTGTACGGCATTCGTCTACTCCTTCCCTTGAGGATTGGCCTCCGGGAGGGATGGCGGTACAATGGTACTCGACATCCCCTCCCGGGGGTGTTGCGGCCGCTCCGCCCTCTGGCCCGCGAGACCTACGAGGGTGGGGCGGCCTCTGTTTGCTGTCGGCGTTCACACACGCGCGCCCGTGCGCCCCACGAGACGCCTCCCCCGAACGCGGGTGCTGCGGCCGACTGCATACATGGCGAACTATACTGACATAACGTTCACTCTACGTTCAATGCAGGGGCCGATTTTGGGCGATTCGCGCAAAACGCTCGAAGGACAGCGGAGCCGCCCTGACTAGGGCACGAGGAATCGGAGCACATGTTTCCCCAGCAGGCGCCGCCAGGAAGCGGGAAGCCGTCTCGTCCCTACATGAATTGGCGTCTCCGAGTGCCGCGTGTTGGATAACCCCGCACATGGCAGAGCATCCGACCGCCGGCTCGCCTGCGGAAGGAAAGACGGCGCGGTGCGGCGTATCACGTACTGAAAGGAGTGGCCATGTTCCGATTCCTTCATGCGTCGGATCTGCACCTAGGTGCGGCATTCGAGGGCGTGCGGCTGATTTCGCCTGACGCAGCGGAGGCGCTTCATCAGGCGACCTATCAGGCCCTGGAGCGCATCGTCCGCCTGGCTATCGAACGCGATGCCTCCTTCGTCGTGCTGGCGGGGGATCTCTGCAATCGTGCGGACGGCAACCTCAAGGCCGAGCTTGCGATCCGCAGGGCAGCGCAGTCTCTTCACGAGGCGGGTGTACGCACCTTCGTTGTCTATGGCAACCACGACTTCCTGGACCCTGGCCGGCCCGATCTCGACTGGCCGCCGAGCACCCGCGTTTTCCTGGCAGAGGAGACGGAACCGGTTGTGGTGGAGCTGAAGTCCGGCCCGACCGTCGTCGTACACGGGCTAAGCTACAGCCGCCGCGAGGAGTCCGCCAACCTGGCGCAGCGCTTTCCTGAACCGCCTGGCGGTGCGTTCTCCGTTGCCGTGCTCCACACGGCGTGCGGCACCATCGAGGGGCACGCTCGGTACGCGCCCTGCTCGCTGCAAGACCTCGTGGGCCGTGGCTACGATTACTGGGCGCTTGGCCATGTCCACCGCCACAGTATCCTGCGCGACGGTGCACCAACGATTGTCTACTCGGGCAATCCCCAGGGGCTGAATCCCAACGAGACGGGGCCAAGAGGCTGTTGTCTTGTGAGCGTGGACGAATCCCGTAACGTCGGCGTGGAGTTCTGCGAGACCGATGCTGTCCGGTGGTTCGCATTGGAGGTCAGCATAGAAGGCATGAGCCGGGAACAAGAGCTTCTGGACCGGCTGGAAGCATCGTTGGCCGAGACCTCGGCATCGCTCAGCGATGACAGGGTCGGCATCGCGCGAATCCGCCTGACAGGAAGGGGACCTCTTCATCGGTTTCTGCGTGATCCGGCACGCGCAGAGCATCTGCGGGAGGTCCTGCTGAAGAAGGTTGCCGGCCTACCGTCGCCGTTGTGGACCGAGTCGGTCGTGGATCGTACCCGGCCGGAGGTGGATCTCGGCGAACGCGAGCGGGTAGAGGATTTCCTGGGCCAGTTTCTTCGTATTGCAGGCGAGATCTCGGCAGACCCTGAGAAGCTTGCCAGCGCGTGGCGCAAGGTTCAGGAAGCCATGAGCGCCAATCACCTGGCGGCTCTGCGCAGAACCGGCTTGGCTCTCGACTCCATGGAGATTGCTGCGGTAGCAGAGTTGCTCGACCAGGCACGTATCCTGGGGGCCGACATGCTCCTGAGAGAGGAGCGCTGACGTGCGAATCATTGCCTTCCACATCAACGGTTTCGGCGTGCTTGCAGATGTCGGCATCGAGAACCTCTCCGACGGCCTCAATGTGATCCTGGGGGATAACGGCGCAGGCAAGAGTACGCTCCTGGAGTTCTTCCGTGCCGTGCTGTTCGGGTTCCGGGAACGACGCAGCCGCGAGCTGCCCAGATACGAACCGCTCCGAGGCGGAAGCCATGGCGGAAGTCTCGTCGTGGTGACGAATGACGGTTTGCGGTTTCGGATTCATCGCACCGAAGGCAGCCGCGTCACGGGCCAGGAGAGTATCGTTTCGCTCACAGATGACAAGCCAGCTCCTGACCTGGTGGATCTTCTCGGCGGAGCGACGCGCGACGTATTCGAGAACATCTTCGCCTTCAGCCTCGCCGAGCTGCAGACAGTGTCCAGTCTCGAAAACGCTGATGTCCAGGCCCGCCTCTACGCCGCCGCTGCAGGAACCGGCGCCCAGACCGTGCCGGACGTACGCAAGCGCTTGGAGGAAGACGCGAAGCGGCTCTACTCGGAACGGGGGCGTTCGGAGCTGGGCGAGGTGCTCCAGAAACTGGAGGCGCTGACAGCGCGTCGCCGGGACTTGGGAGATAGGACTGCCGATTACGTGCGTCTGCAGAAGCAGCGGGAGCATCTTGTTGCCGAACTGGAACGGCTGGAACGAGACGAGAGGGAGGCCGAGACCGACCTCGCCCGGAAGAGCATGTGGCTGAGTGCCTGGCCGGACTGGCAAGAGCTGCGCGGTTTGGAGACAGAGCTGCAGGCCATCGGCGAGGTAGCACCCCTGCCTGAACGCGCCGAAGAGCGGCTGGAGGCAGCACTGCGGTTGGTGGAAGAGCGTCAGGCGGCCGTCAAGGGTGCGGCAGCGGCTCTGGAAAGCGCCGGTTTTCAGGTCGAACAGGCACTGAGTCGGCTGGGCGATGGCTGGACCGAGGATCGCGTGAAGGCGCTCGACACCGGGGACACTACCGCGGCCACGATGGCTGAGTTCGGGCGGGAGCTCGATGCCGCCAGCGAAGCCGTGATGCGCGCCCAGGAAGCGGTGCGCCATGCGGAGCAAGCGGCGGCTCAGGCGGCAGACGCGCGTGTGGCATTGGAGGCAGAGGAGCGAACCCGCTGGCCCGAGCCCCCCCGCACTCTCGACAGCATCCAGGAAGACCTGGAAGTCGTTCGAGAGGCGCGCAATGAGGCCTCTCGTCTCGTAGAGGAACGGGGCAAACGGAGCGACCTGGAGGGGCGTCGGCATGCCGCCGAAGGGGATGTGCGACGCCTTCGCGAAGCTCCCGAACCCATCGCACCGCCTGCCCGCATACCCCTCTTCGTGGCCATCGGCGCTCTGGCATGCGCATCCGTGGTCTTCCGCATCAGTCTGCCGGCGGCCCTTGCCGCGTTCGCTGTGTTCATCATCGCAGCAGTGGTAGCCATCCGAGGTCAGCGGCGTGCCAAAGCGCTCGTGCGGGCCCAACGTGCCGAGGAAATCCGCGAAGCCGAGGGCCGAGTCAAGGATCTCGACGACAAGATCGCTGCGGCAGACGAAAGCATCGGCAAGAGACAGGCTTCCCTGAACGAGATCGGGGCGAGATACGGCGTCAGCGTTGTGAGCAGTCCATCGGATCTGGATGGCGTGGAGAAGCGGCTGCAGGCGGAACGGGATAGTGCTAGCGAGTACGCCGCGTTCGGTCAGCGCCTCCACGAGGCTAGACACGCCGAGGCCGAGGCAGCTGACCGATGCGACGAGGCTCGGACGGAGCTGAACCGTCACATGCAATCGCAGGACACCGTGCGCAACAGATGGTCCGCGTGGCTGGAGGAGATAGGACTGCCTCCCACCGTAGCTCCCAGCGCCGCTGCGGAGTTGGTCGAGCGCATCCGCGGGGCTCAGTCCCTCCTCGAAACGCGAGAACTACGCGCGTCCGAGCTCGAAGAAGCGAAGCAACGGCTGGAAGAAGCCCGAGCGCACGTCCAACTTCTCGTGGCAGAGGCCGGGGATGCGGATGTCGAAGCTTTCCGTCGCCATGCCCAACGCTATAGGGAACGTGAGCGGCTCCTCCGTCTGGTGAGGGAAACGGAAGGCAGACTGGTGACGCGAGCGGGTTCCCCAGAGGACTGGCCGGCCATGCGCACGATCCTCGAAAGCACGCCCCGATACAGCCTTCAGGCGCAAGCCGAGGAAGCGAAGCGACGACTGGACGGCTTGCGCCAGAGTCGGGAGGCAGCCGCCAATGAGCGAGGTGCTCTGGAGGAGAAGCTGCGGCGGCTGGAGACCAGCGAGGAGCAGGAGTCTATCGCGGCGGAGATGGCCAGCTGCCGCGCAGCGATGGAGGACATCCTCCGTCGGTGGGCAGTCCGGCGCCTCTGCCTCTTCATCCTCGACGAAGCGCGCCAGCGGTTCGAGAGAGATCATCAGCCGGCCGTTGTTCGCAGAGCCAGCGATTACCTCGCGAAGATCACCGGTGGGCAGTACACGCGCCTTGTCCGGCAGTTCGAGACGGGTGTCCTACTCGCGGAGACTGCAACCGGTGAGCAGAAGGAACGAACAGCCTGGAACCGAGGTCTGCTGGAGCAGATCTACCTATGCCTGCGGTTGGGCTTCATCGAAGATTATGCAACCAAGGCCGAACCGCTGCCGCTCATCATGGACGACGTTTTCGCCAATTTCGACCCTCATCACGCCCGGCGTGCCGCCGAGGCTATCGCTGCCTTCGCCAGGCAGTACCAGGTGCTCTATATGACCTGTCATCCAGACACGGTCCGTTACTTGCAGGAGGCCGATCCGGGCGGGGCGTTCTACCGACTGAACAACTATCGGTTGGCGCCACTAGCTTGAAGGGAGCACGGCATGCGCTCGTCTACCGTTCATGGCTTCACACTCATCGAGTTGCTGGTTGTCATAGCCATCATCGCAGTGCTGGCGGCCATTCTATTCCCTGTATTCGCGCAGGTGCGAGAACGTGCGCGTCAGATCGTCTGCGTGTCCAACGCCCATCAGCTTGCTCTCGCGAACTACATGTATGCGCAGGACTGGCACGATACCTTCCTCCCATCTACGAACTACGCTGCTCCGTCCTCCGATCCGACTCGGATCTGGCCGCCGATACTGGCCCCTTATGTGAGAAACGAGGGTGTGTTCCACTGCCCCAGCGCTTCCGGCGGCGGCTATGCAGCGAACTGGTCGGTCCGAGGTATTGCCCCCATCGGCTACAACACCCGCGCCGGTTACGATCCCACGGGCGCGGAAGCACCTACGAGTACGGCCTCTCTGGCGGCCATGGATGAGCCTGCCCGCACAGTTCTCATGGCCGATACGGCCTGCGGCCCCACCAGTCAGAAGTACCGCGGTTACGTCTTCGACCCCATGAACGGCAAGGAAAACCCCACGGACCCTCGATTGTCCACCCCTCTCGTCGCGGACGTTGACCTAGTGGCTGGAAGCCTGCTGGCACCGTCGCAGCTCAAGCCTATCTTCTGCAGGCACTTCGCCGACGGCACGAACAGAGGCATGGCGAGCCTTATCTTTGGCGACAGCCACGCCAAGTCCTATTCGGCGGCGTCCATCCTCGCTCAGGAGAAGGGCGCGAACCTCATCTGGAGGTTCCGCTGAAAGGAATGAGCGCTGGGGCTGGATGAAGCGAAGCGGTCCAGGGCGCAACCATAGGCACGTCCATGCAGCCAAGTGACTCGTTCTTCGCAGGTCAGCGCTATGCCGTTTTCGGGGTTCGTGCCAGAGGCCGTTCCCACGGCCCGATCCTCGTGGCGGCACTGCGCAAAGCCGGTAAGCGCGCCGTGGCCATCGAACCTGACGGCGTTCACGTCGAGAAAGCCGAAACCTACCGGACACTTGCCGAGGCAGGTCCCGTGGACGGAGTCGTGCTCTTGCCACCGTCACCATGGAGTGCGGCAACCGAGGCGTTCCTCCGGGAAGCCTTCCTCGAATGCAAGGCAGCACAAGTCCGGGCCATATGGATCTACCCAGCGGGCGATCCTGCGCCGTGCGCTGCCTTCGCTGCATCGGAGGGGCTCGATCCTGTCGCGGGAGTCTGTCCATGCCTCTACATCGAAGGTGGTGGCTTCCCGCACAATCTCCATCGCTGGCTCTTGAAGGTGATCCACAAGCTCTAACCCGCGTGGAGGGAGTTCCCCAGGATGCATCATCCGCTATTCGCGCCGATCGCTATTGTTCTCGTACTCGTGCTTGCCATGCAGACGGCTACCGTTGCCTGTACTCCTGCTGAGCGGAACGATGTTCGTACCTGGGTCCGCCGGCACCTGACGGCTGCAGATGCCTTGCCCCCATTCTCGTTCCAGTTCGGATTGCGCTCGTCAGCGGAGCTAGTGCCAGGGTGGCTGAAGAGCACGAGGTCCGAGCGAGTGGACCGCCACCGCATCAGGCACCTAGCCATCTGGACGGACGTTGCCCGTGGACTGGAAGTGGAAGTCGAGGCGACGGAGTACAGTGACGTGCCGTCGGTCGAATGGGTAATGCATCTTGCCAATATCGGCAGCCAGGACACGCCCATCCTGGCGGATATCCGCCCGCTCGACATCCTCGTCTCAGGAGAACGGGACGAACGCTTCCTAGTGCACCACTCCTTGGGCGACAGCAACTCCGCCGCTAGCTTTCGACGACTATCGGATGTGCTAAGACCAGGCACCGAGATGGCCTTCGCGCCTGTCGGTGGCCGCTCGTCCGATGGCCACATGCCGTATTTCACCCTCCAACACGACGGCGGCGGAATAAGCATGGCCATCGGGTGGACCGGCCAATGGTCTGCTAGCTTCCGTCGCGATCAGGGAGGGTGCGTCCGCTTACTGGCCGGCATGGAGCATACGCATTTCACGCTCCACCCAGGCGAGAGAATCCGCACACCACGAATGCTACTGACATTCTGGCGCGGGAAGAACGACATACGAGGCAATCAGCTTCTGCGTCAGACGCTGATCAGCCACTACACACCGCGCCGGAACGGACAGGTCGTCTTCACGCCCATTTGCGGTACGACCAGCGAGGTAGACCCGGACGGAACCTATGAGGGCCCCCATGTTCGCATCATGAAAACCCTTTCCGCGCTAGGGATAGAGGTTTTCTGGTCGGATATGGATCCCCAGCATTGGTACCCCGGGGGCTTCCCTAGCGGTACGGGCACCTGGGAACCGGACCCTGCCAAGTACCCTCGAGGGCTCGGGCCAGTTGGAGATGCTGCTCGGCAGGCTGGGCTGGGCTATCTACTCTGGTTCGAGCCGGAGCGTGTGGCCATGGGCAGCCAGATAGCACGCGAGCATCCTGAGTGGGTCCATGGCGGAGCTAGCGGGGGGCTGTTCCGTCTCGATATCCCGGAGGCCCGACGCTGGCTCACTGACAAGATAGATGCCCAGATCACGGCAGCGGGCCTCGCGTGGGTGCGCTGGGATTTCAATATGCCACCGTTGGACTCGTGGCGGAGAAACGACCCACCGAACCGAGAGGGCATGACGGAGATACGGCACATCGAGGGGCTCTATGCTATGTGGGATGAGCTGGCGCGTCGCCATCCCGGACTGCTCATGGACGTCTGCGCGAGCGGAGGTCGGCGACTGGACTTCGAGATGCTATCGCGAGGTTTGCCCCTGTGGCACAGCGACCTCCAATGCGAAGGTCCCCATCCTGAAGCTGATCAACTGCAGAATGCAGGTCTCTACCGATGGATCCCCCTGCATGCGTGCGGTGTCTTCGGGTTGGAACCCTCGTACGAGTTTCGAAGCGCCGCCACAACGGGCAACGTCTTCGCGCTGGCCGCTCACGCACCAGAAAACGCCGAAGGCGTTCGGCGAAGCATCGCGCTCCAGAAGAAGCTTCGCCCCTACGTCCTGGGCGATTTCTATCCGGCCACAGCCCACACCGACGAGCATACTGAATGGTTCGCCTACCAGTTCCACCGCCAAGACCTGGACGCAGGCTATCTCATCGCCTTCCGGCGTGCCCAGTGCGAGGACACCGCGATCCTGAGCGTCCAAGGCGTCCGTCCGCGCTGCCGCTATCGAGTGAGCAACGCAGATACCGCCGAAGAGCGCACCATGACCGGTACCGAACTCCGGAAACTGAGAGTCACCGTGCCACATGCGCCGGGTGCCTGCATTGTTTTCTATGAGCGGCTGCAGTAAGGCATGCGGAGTCTATCTTGTGATGTATAGAGGCAGATCCTGGTGGAGACACAGATGCAATGGTGCCCGATGACAGCTTTGGCTCTGTCGCTCTTAGCTGGAGGAGAACCCAGAATGGCCAGCCGGTATCGCCGGACAACGCTGCCCACTGCCGCCGAGATACGCATAGCGCAGCGCTGGGCGGCGGCCCACCTCACGAAGCCGCGACCGACACGTGCGCCCATGAGGAGTACAGGGCAAGGACCCGGCCTGTACGTTATCCACAACCATGGCGACGTGCAGAAGAACGCACGCGCTGGTGCACCTCTCGAGATTGGCGGCAGGGAATTCACACGCGGTCTCTACTGCCATGCACCGAGCCGGGTGGTGGTGCGACTGCCCGGCAAGGGACGGCGCTTCGAGGCCCATGTCGGAATCGACGACCACGCCAACGGGGGTACGGTGGTTTTCGCAGTGCATGCCGCGGGCACTGAGCTGTACAGGTCTCATGTCCTGCGTTGCCATGAGGCTCCAGTGCCGGTGTCCCTCGCCCTCGACGACGTAGAAGAGCTGACGCTGGAAGTCAGCGATGCTGGCGACGGAATCACGTGCGATCAGGCCAATTGGGCCGATGCTTGCGTAGTACTGGCGGACGGCCGCCGTGTCTGGCTCGGCGACCTCCCACTCCTGACTGAGCAACCTCCGCTTCGTCTGCGCTATGACCTGCCGTTCGCATTCGTCTACGGTGGGATGCCGTCGGACGCGCTCCTGCCCACGTGGCACTACGCCCACCACCGCGTGATCGTTGACGCTTCACGCACACGCTACACGCTTCGTTTCACGGAACCTGGCCCCGGTCTGGAAGTTGTATGTGAGGCGGTGGTCTATGCCGACTTCCCAATGGTGGAGTGGACAGTCCGGTTCCACAACCGCGGGCCTGGCAACACACGTATCCTGAAGAACATCCGGGCCTTGGATGTGTGCTTCCCAAGGCCGTCGCGCGAGAGCATCTTCCTCAGACGATGGCTGGGCAGCATCTGCGCGGTGAACGACTACGAGCCCATCGTCGAGCCAGTGCCACCCGACACTTCTCGGCGCGTCGCGACGTCGGGCGGCCGTCCAACCAACAGCGACATGCCGTACTTCAACATCCAGTGGTCCGGAGGCGGAGTCCTCGCCGCCTTGGGCTGGCCAGGCCAGTGGTGCGCGCATTTCGCGAGGGATGCCGGAGGAGCCTTGCGTATTAGCGGCGGGCAGGAACACACCCGCTTCTACCTCCAGCCAGGTGAAAGTGCCCGCGGCCCGCTAGCGGTGCTGCAGTTCTACAACGGCGATCCTGATCGGGCGCAGAACGTGTGGCGGCGCTGGATGATGGCGCACTGCGTTCCGCGACCGGACGGCAAGCCCATCCAGCCCATGATGTCCGCCTGCAACGGCAACCATTACCCGGGGATCATCACGAATGCCGCGGAGGAGATGCGGTTCCTCCGTGGGTATCTGCAACATGGCATACGGCCTGACTTCTGGTGGCAGGATGCGGGTTGGTACCCCTGCGATCCAGTGGGCTGGCCCAAGACTGGCACGTGGGAGGTAGACCGCACACGATGGCCTAAGGGGATTCGAGAAGTGAGCGATTGGGCTCGAGACCATGGCATCAAGACTATCCTCTGGTTCGAGCCGGAGCGAGTCCACACCGACACGTGGCTCGCTGAGAACAAGCCCGAGTGGGTCGCAGGAGGCAAGAACGGCGGTCTGTTGCGCATAGGCGATCCCCAGTGCCGAGCATGGCTGGTCGAGACCATAGACAGGCTCATCAGAGAGCAAGGCATAGACGTCTACCGACAGGACTTCAACATCGATCCTCTCAGTTACTGGCAGGCGGACGATACCGACGGACGGGAGGGCATTGCGGAGATCCGTCATGTGGAAGGGTACCTTGCCTTCTGGGATGAGCTCCTCCGGCGGCACCCATCCATGCTCATCGACTCCTGCGCATCGGGCGGCCGGCGTAACGACCTGGAAACACTACGGCGTGCCGTTCCTCTCTTGCGAAGCGACTACACCTTCGACCCGGTGGGCGAGCAGTGCCACACCTACGGCATCGCATCATGGATACCCTTCTACGGGACGGGATTCCTGACGGTCGACACGTACCTCATTCGGAGCCAGATGTCGCCCGAGTTCACACTGGGAGTGGACACGCGACGAGAGGACCTAGACTACGCGACCCTGCGCAAGCTGATCGCTGAATGGAGGCGCCTCTCGCCTTGCCTGCTTGCAGACTTCTGGCCGCTGACACCCTACAGCAAGTCGAACGATACCTGGATGGCGTGGCAGTTCGATTCACCGGAGCGTGGTGAGGGTTTCATCCAGGCGTTCCGACGGGCGGACTGCATCGAGGAGCACCTGACGGTGAAGCCGCGCGGCCTGGTGCCGACTGCTACATATGAGCTAGAGGACATGGACGCCGGCACTATTGGTGTGTGCACAGGCCGCGTATTGGCGAGAGACGGTTTCACGTTCCGCTCCAAGGCCCGCCCCGAAGCCCGGACGGTCGTCTACAGACAGATCGGGAAAGATCAGAGCTGGAACGGTGCGAGGTCGAAGGAGCCAGGTGGGCACTGAGACGCCCGACAATGACGTACCATAGAGAGTGCATGTAAGTGTGCGTCACATTCTCGTTGCGGCGGTTACCCTGACTTCGATTCTCGGCCTCATGCTGACCACACGCATGGCAAGGCATCCCAGGGCGGTCACGGCCGTTCCGCGCTTTGCACAGCGGGAGCCAGCAGCCGCGGGGCCACCTCGGCCAACCCCGCGCGAGTACCCCATCTACGGCCCGCCGTCGCCGCGCCCTATCTACGGTCCCCCATCGCCGCCGTCTCGCGTGCCGCTGCTAGACATCCTCGCAGATCCGAGGAGACATGTGCTCTCCGTGCCGCAGGACTCCATGCGGCCGACGCCACGACCGAGTTCGCAGGAGACCCTGCCCCCCGTCGGATGGGACACACTGGATCTGTCGCGCGGCATACCCTTCTTCGGCACGCGATCCACTCCGCCAGGAGCATCCTCTGGGGCTTTTATGCCCGCGGATGGCAGACGGATCCTGCTCGAACAGGCCGCGCGGGATCTTGCGCCGGTAACGGTGGTCTACTGCCTGGATACTTCCGCCGAAGAGGATTACCTACGGGCCAGCATGCGCGCCATCGCCCATGCGGTCAGCAGTATGGGTAGGAACGACAGGATGGCGGTTATCGTTTCGGGCCAGGAACCATCCATCCTCGTCCCGTTGACTAATGCGCAAGAGAATGGTCTGACTCAGGAGCTTCTAGACGGCGCGGCCAAGCTGCGGACGGCAACCCCTGGAGGCTCTCTTGCCTCCACACTGACGGTGGCACAGGCCGTTCAGGGAGTGACGCACATCGTGCTCATCGCGCAGGCCACTGGTGCCTTGAGCGACGGCGACGCTCGTTGGTTTCGCGAACAGGTTGGCCGCGCAACCTCACCGCCTCGGTGCCTTGCTCTCGTCATCGGAGACGGGGCACCGACGCCGCGAGCACGGGCACTTCTAGACATAGCCGTCGCCACCGGTGGTGCGTTCGCCTGGCTCAGGCCCGGAAAGAGCCGATAGGCTCGTCAGAAACGGAAGCGGATCATGCCCGTCCAGGTGCTGATCCTGCCGACGTGATAGTTCGCTTCGACGCCCAGACCGAGGAGGTTCATGCCAGCGATGAACTTCAGCTCGACGCCTGTATGGCTGGTGCCATGGGAACGAAGGCGAGAGACACCGCCGCCCACTCCGACGTAACCGACTCCGCCGTCGGCAAGCTGCGAGAATATCGCTGCGATGCCACCATTGCTTCGGTCCCAGCCGGAAGTAGGCTGGCCCCAGGTATCGAAGTCCAGACGTGTCTTCAGTCCGTGAAACAGGGAGAAGCCAGGCACGCTGAAATCCATGCCCAGCAGTAGTCCGGAGGTGTTCTCCGTAGCACCACCGACGCGCAATCCGACGCCGAGACCCAGGGGCAACGATCGCGCTCGAGTCCCGGCTACGATGAGTAGCGCGACCAACACAAGGAGCCGAAGTTGCTTCATGAGTTCTCCGCCCTCCTTCCGGCATTGGCCAGGACCACTCCGGCCATGGCTATGGCGCCTCCAGCGATGGACGCCGGATGCGGTCTCTCACCCAGCATAGCATACGCCTCGGCAACTGCGATGAGCGGTATCAGGTATGTGTAGTTCACAGCTCTGGTGGCCGGCATGTGGGCTAGCACGTAGTTCCACGTGGCATAGGAGACCGCGATGGGAAACACTCCGAGGTAAGCGATACTCCAGGTTGCCGCCGCCGGCGCGGTCTTGACCGCGTGCACGAAACCCGGCAGGAAAACGAGCAGCCCGGTCGTCCCGAACCACAGCGTCATGGCGGCCACCTGCATGGCGCTCATGTGTCGCAGGAGCGGCTTGACAAGGACCGTACTGAGACCCCAGGTAATGGCGCAGCCGAGTAACAGCAGCGTGCCTCCGTTCAACCGCATGGCTCCGTTTTCGCCGTACGCGATGATAGACATGCCTGCAAGGCTGATGGCAAGGCCGAGCCAAGCCCGCCAATCGGTGCGCTCATGGAGCAATGGTCCCGCTGCGATGTACGAGAAGACCGGCGCTGTGTTCACGATGAGGGAGCCAGGCCCGGCCTGAACGGCGACGAGACCGTAGTTGAGCAGCACGTGGTAGCCGATCACGTTCAGGAGAGAGAGACCCGCCAGGGCAGGCCAGTATCGGCACCCGGGGAGAGGCGTCCTGAACACGACGACGAGGGCGATCATGGCTACCGAAGCTACGAGGAAACGGAGCAGCGTCAAGTGCCCTGGAGCGTAGGATCCGAGAGCAAGCCGGATGAATGGGAACGCCGATCCCCAGAAGAGAAGAGTAGAAATGAGCGCCGCGGCGGTCCGGAGGTCCCGGTGCCCGGCGCTAGTCTTCATCTTCTTCGATAGACTCGCCGGCTTCGGTCTGTACCGGCCGCATAGCGCTGACACGTACTGACATCTCGACGAAGTGGGAGATCGCCTGCTGTTCCGCCAGCGTACCGATCTGTTTGTCCAGTTCGGCCATGCGCTTCTGGATCTCTCTCCGCCTGGCAGCATCCGACTCTGTCTGGAGATCTCGTGCAAGACCGGCTCTCCGCTGACGGAGGGTCTGGATCATGGCGCTGAGTTGCTCTGCACGCGGTGCTCCCTCCAGAGCGATATCAATAGCCTGCTCGATTTCCGGCTGCTCCATGGCGTCAGTGTACCCTTGCCTGTCGAAGTCCAATCTACGCGGTAACGTGGCTTGACGGCACAGTCCCAGTTACCGTATAGTGACGGATGGCCGACCATTACATCATACGGAGAATCCCATGAGTTCCGTGCTAACCATGGCGGCAGAGATGACCAAGCACTCCGCTCGTCACATCGCCGCCAACCTCAAGGCTATGCCGCCTGACAAGCAAGTTTGGAGGCCGTTGGACGCGGGCCGTTCCGCGCTGTCGCTGGCACAGGAGTGCGCGGTCATGAACCGCTACGCAGCGCAGACGCTTCTCGATCGGAAGGCACCGCCGTTCGATTTCAGCCAGTACGAGGCTGCCTGCGCCGCACTGGACACTGCCGACAAGGCCTTGGCCGAGCTGGATGCGGCCACTTCACATCTCGTGGAGGTCATCCTCGACTTTCCAGAAGAAGACCTGGAGACACGCATCCCAATGCCCTGGGCCGAAGGGTTCACCATGTCCTTCCTGGAGATTGTGCTGATGTCCTATTGGAACATGACCTACCACGAGGGCCAGATGGCGTACATCCAGACGCTCTATGGGGACACGGAGATGCATCCGACCGAGTAATGGCGCGAACGCCTCCCAGGTTCGGCCTGGCAACTCGCGTGAGGTTCGGACGTCGGTGAGTGACTCGTGCGCCCCTCTGCCGCGAGAGGAAGTAGTCAAAGCCGTGGAACGGAGGCATCCGGCGAGGGTGCCTCTTGTCATGGCCAAATGGTGGGGGGAAGGGCTATGGGAGCAGTACGGCGAGCGTCTACGGGAGTTCGATCGCATTCCCCATGACGCGGAGCTGCACCTCGTGGATCCCGTGCCGTACGCGACCATGGATCTCTCGTGGCTCGCGCAGCCCGATGGCGAGCGCCGGGGCCATGATTCTGGATACTTGCGGCTTGCTTGGGAGAACCTCGACGAGTTCGTGGAGAAGCTGCCATCGCCGGACCGCCCGGGTGTCTTCGATGGCATCCGAGATTCCGTGCAGCAGCAGAAAAGCCTGGGACGATATGTCATCTTCGGCTGGTGGGGGCTGTTCTTCGAGCGTCCCTGGTATCTACGGGGCATGACGAACCTCCTAATGGACTACCATCTGAACCCCCACCATGTCCACCGCCTCCATGACGCCCTCTGCGAGATTTACGTGGGCATTATTCGAAGAGCGGCCCGCGAGTTGCAGCCCGACGGCTTCTGGACGAGCGATGACCTGGGTCACCAGACCCAGCCCATGATGCGCCCTGCCCAGTTCGCTGAGTTTCTCGAACCCTACTATGCCCGCGTAGGACGGGCCTGCCAGGAAGCAGGCATGCACTTCTGGCTTCACAGTTGCGGCAATAACACCGACCTGCTCCCGGACCTTATCGAAGCTGGTGTCAACGTCTTCCACCCCGTTCAGAAGCACACGATGAACGAGAGCGACGTAGCTGCGCGGTTCGGCGATCGTCTGACGTTTCTCGCAGGTCTCGACGTCCAGCATGTACTGCAGGAGGGCACGCCAGAGGACGTTCGCGCCGAAGTACGCTTCCTCATTGACACCTTCGACAGGCCGGATGGCGGGATGTGCCTGGCTGCAGGTAACGGTATCGTCTCTGGAACGCCCTTCGAAAACATCGCTGCTTTCCTGGAGGAAGCAGTGCACTACGGCACCGCACACCGACAGCGGTACTGAGCTCCGAACGATAGAACGCCCCGCCGCGCGCTGCTGAGGTCGCGGACCGGCTGACCAGAGGCGAGCTTGTCTAGCAGAGCGGCCGCGCCGGCGTTTGTGCCCGGACATCCCTTGCGGATTCCCAAGAGTCCATGTATACTGCTCATACCTCTCTCAACGCCGTCTCCTGTTGCCTACAGGAGAGGAGAAGGGGCGACGTGTGTGCCGCCGCGTCCGTGAACTGGGCGTTTGCCTCCTGCTGGCCTCGGGTCCATGCATCGCCGCAGGCCAGGACGTAGTAACGCGTTCGCCTGAGGGATCGCATGCACTGCCTGCTCGCACACGCGCATCGCACGTGACACCGATGGCCCTGGGCGGTGCCTTCACGGGCCTGTATCACATTCCCAGCGCGTTCGTAGTCCAGAATGGCGTGGCGACGCTTTCGATCGTTAGCGATCGTTTTCGCCGTGTCCGATACCCTGCAGAGTGGCGATCGCGTCGGATAAACGGCGTTGGTCTGGGTTTTCTTCCTGGCGTCGAAATCTGCGGGGCGGTGGCGGACACACCGGCGTCCTTGAGCGGGACGTTCGATGATCGGCTCGTGTCTGCGAAGTGGCAGATCCATGCACAGACGGCGCATGTGCCAGCCGTTGCCATCGGAAGTACAGACGTGGAAGGGACGCGCGTCGCCGCCTCCGAGTACGTGGCCCTGTCCTACGCATGGGATAGCATGGGCATGCATGCCGGCATCGGACACGGCGCTATCAAAGGACTCTTCGCAGGTGTGGAGCTGCGGTTGCTGCCGAGAGTCGTTTTTCTCATAGAACATGATTCGCGAGACCTCAACGCAGCGGTGCGCTCCGACCTCACCGATACTCTGGTGGTGGGATTGGGCTTCCCCGCATTGAGCAATCCCCAACTCTCACTATCGTGGACCATTCCAGCACAGTCCCGGGCCGCGTTTGCAGAGACGGTCCGCACGATGCCGCTACCGACGCCAGCAGATGCGCCGGCGTCCGCAATAGACATCGCTCGCGCCATCGGAAAGCTGGGCATGGAGGATGTGCAGGCGGCCCTGGCAGACGGGCACCTCCACCTCTGTGCCGAAAGTCGGGTCTTCGCGAATCCTCAACACGCTCTAACTGTGCTGAGCCGGATTGGACTCGACATGGCACCACCAGGTACCGACGGCATCACGGTAACGCTGAGGCGTGATCAAGTGGATGTTGTCGAAGCAGAATGGTCCACTGTAGAGCCTACCGCCTCGACCGTTCGCGTCGTACCCGCGAGGCTGCGAGCCGGTGTTGCGAGATATGCGCAGACCCTGAGACCCAGTGCACACAGCGTGGATCTGACGATCACTCCTCGGGTCGCTGCGGCTTTCGGCGCGCGAGTGGTGCCATACCGCCTGACCCTACGGGGCATGGCCGAGCTACGCCTCGGCCGGGGCTGGAGTGTGCACAGCGACGTGGAACAGGTAGCGCATGACAGCCTCGACGGAAGACGCGGCCTATCGCTGAGGAGTGTGTCGCTTGCGCATACCGCGATGCCCTTGGACAGGACATGGACGCGCATCCGAGTGGGCCGACCTGCATCGGACACGCTGGCTACGCAGGGGCAGGTTCTGTGGCAGGATCCACGAGGTCGCATCGCGGCGGAAGTACAGAGCAGCGTCTGGAAGGACACGAGCGCGAAGACGGTCCGCTGGTCGGCGGGATGTACGCTCAGTGCGCCTGTCGAGCCTGATGTCGTCGTCTGCGTTGGAGTCGCTAGGTTCGCAAGAGGAGATGCCGGCATCACCCTCGAGGTCGTCCGGTGGATGGCCGAAACGGAGACTGCTTTGTTCGCCGTCCGGAGCCGCAGGGCTGGCGAGGTAGCTTGGTTGGTTGGGGCGCGCTTGAGCGTTCCGCTTGGACCATCGCAGACGCACTGGTCGGGACCCGTTCGCATCCGCCCTCACGACCGGTTCAAACTCGAATATCGCACGAGAACGGGTGCCCAGCCCGAGGAAGGGTTTGGGGACACACTCAGCCTCGGACCATCTCTTTTCCAGAGTCTACTCGATAGCGGACGTCTGATGGCAGGGAGTGTCAGACGCCGCGGCACCATACACTCCATCGGGAGGGAGAAGCGATGAGACGTTTCCGTGCAAGATGGCTGGCCCGCATCATGGTTGTGACCTTCGCTGCTCTGTCATTGCCCAATCTGAGTTGTGGCGGAGGCGGTGCAGCCGTACCGTCCGTAGACGACGTCCTGCAGAGGCTGGCTGCCGCGCAGAATCAGAGCGCCATGGAGTCCGCCGTACACACAGTCCTCGACAAGACAGGGCTCGGCCGTTCGGTAGCCGGAAGTAGCTACAGCGAGCTCACAGTTTCGGACCAAGAGGTTCGCGACTGGGCGTCCCTGGAGCTCAGCACGACGAACCCCGACGGCTGGCCGACCATTCAGTCGCTCCACGATAGTCTTGTGAACTTCCTACCCGAGCCTCTCGTGGCGGACTTGCCGACCATCCTCGTGGAGCTCCAGCGTCAAGCCAATGGGGCGTTCGCGCTGACGCCGGAAGAACCCGATAGCGCACTGCTGGTCATCATGCTGAGCTCTGCTCCACGGCCATCCACAGCGCCCGTCGTAACAGGTCAGACACGCCTTAGCCCTGTGCGAGCGCTTCTCTTCTCGGCCTGGATCGTCCGCCAGTTCGCCACCTCGACGCGTGCGGACAGTCGGTTCTCACTGACCTGGTGTCTACGCTGGTGCCAGATCAAGTACGACTTCAATGTCGCCAAGTGCATTGCTATCGCTGCAGTGAAAATAGGGGCCATCACCATCGGGGCCGGGCTGACCATCGCCTCCATCCCGACCACTTGGCCCGCATTAGCGGCGATCCTCGCAGGGACGACCTTGAGCGCGGCTGCGATCCTGGAGATCAAGGCCATCTTCGACGCCATGCTCGACTGCCTCAAGAAAGCCAAGGATTCCTATGACGCATGTGTCGCCAAGTGCCACCAGCAGGGAGGAGTACAGACGGCTTTTCCGGTCAACACAAGCGTGCCTGCGCCGGCGTGCTGCGGGGGCTGAGCTGCCACACGCTTCGGGAGACTAAGGACCGTCTGAACGGTGTGCATGGCGAGTAGTGCACGTCCCCGAGTGCTGTGCGGACAGCGCCCAGGGACCGTGCACGTTACAGCATCACCGGACTGCGGTGAGCTGGAAAGCTCTACTCGATGCCGGCCAGAGCCGGGGGCGGGAGTTCCATCTCGCCTGGGCTGTGGGCGCGAACGAAGACGATCTCGCCGTCCTCGACCTCGGCGCGGATCGTGTCGCCAGGCTGGAACGTACCTCGCAGGATCTGCTCGGCCAGCGGATCTTCGATGAGTCGCTGGATCGCTCGACGCAGCGGCCGCGCTCCATACGCCGGGTCGTAGCCCTCCTGCGCCAGGATGGCCCTTGCTTCGTCGGAGACCTCCAGCTCGTATCCTTGCGTCCGCGCCTGCTGGGCGACGCGGCTGAGCATCAGGTCCACGATCTGCGCTATCTCGCTGCTCGTGAGAGCATGGAAGACGACGACTTCGTCAATGCGGTTGAGGAACTCAGGCCGGAAGAGCTTCTTCAGCTCCTCCAGCACCTTCGTCTTCATGCTCTCGTAGGCCTTGGCATCTTCGTCTACCTTGGCCGGAGTCCGCAGGCCGATACTGGGCTCGCGGGCGATGCTGCGCGCACCGATGTTCGAGGTCATGATGATGACCGTGTTCTTGAAGTCCACCACGCGGCCCTGGCTGTCGGTGAGCCTTCCGTCCTCGGCCACCTGCAGGAGGATGTTGAAGACCTCGGGATGGGCTTTCTCGATCTCATCGAGGAGGATGACGGAATAAGGGTTCCGCCGTACAGCTTCGGTCAACTGACCGCCCTCATCGTACCCGACGTAGCCAGGAGGCGCCCCCACGAGCCTGGAGACCGCGAACCGCTCCATGTACTCCGACATGTCAATGCGGATTAGGTTGTTCTCGTTGTCGAACAGATACTCGGCAAGCGCCCTGGCCAGCTCGGTCTTGCCAACACCGGTCGGTCCTAGGAAGACGAAGGTGCCCATGGGGCGCTTCGGGTCCTTCATGCCAGAGCGCGCTCGCCGAACCGCCTTGGAGACGGCAACGATCGCCTCGTGCTGGCCAATGATACGCTTGTGGAGCTCCTCCTCCATGCGTAGGAGTTTGCGCTGTTCAGCCTCGACGAGCCTGGCCACCGGTATACCGGTCCACGATTGGACAATCTCGGCAATCTCGTCTTCGCACACCACCTGTCTCTCGTCTGCCTGCGAGGCGCGCCATTCGGCCTCCATCGACTCGATCTCCGCCCGGAGCCGTCGCCGGCGCATCTCGAGTTCACTCGAGCGCTCGTAGCGTCCTCCACTCGAGGCGTGCAGTCGTCGCTCGATCTCCAGAAGCTCGGCTCGTGCCTTCCGAATAGGCTCCGGCGGCAGCGCCTTCTGTAGTCGAACGCGTGACGCAGCTTCGTCAATGAGGTCGATCGCCTTGTCCGGGAGGAACCTATCGCTGATGTACCGGCTCGCCAACCGAGCAGCCGCAACCAGGGCATCGTCCGTGATGGTGACGCTGTGATGCCGTTCGTAGCGATCCCTCAGTCCCTTGAGTATCTCGATGCACTGCTGCTCGTCCGGCTCGTTGACCTTCACGGGCTGGAAACGACGCTGGAGGGCCGCATCGCGCTCGACGTACTTGCGGAACTCGTCCATCGTCGTGGCGCCAATGCACTGGAGTTCCCCTCGCGCCAGGGCCGGCTTCATGATGCTGGAAGCATCTATGGCCCCTTCTGCGGCACCAGCACCCACCAGGGTATGCAGCTCGTCAATGAAGAGGATGACTTCGCCGCGGGACTTGCGTACCTCGTCAATGACCCGCTTCATACGCTCCTCGAACTCGCCGCGGTACTTCGTGCCCGCCACGAGAGCAGCAAGGTCGAGGGCGACGATCCGCTTATTGCGCAGCGTGTCGGGAATATCGCCTGCAACAATGCGCTGTGCCAGACCTTCCGCGATGGCCGTCTTGCCTACTCCCGGTTCGCCTAGCAGGCAGGGGTTGTTCTTGGTCCGGCGCGAGAGAATCTGCACTACCCGCTCGATTTCCGTAACACGACCGACAACAGGGTCGAGCTTGTCGTTGCGGGCCAGTTCGGTCAGGTCCCGCCCGAACTCGTCGAGGGTGGGAGTGCGTGAACGATGGGGCCGATGGGGCGCAGCACTGGCACCGACGGCGGCAGCCTCGTTGTCTTTCAGCGCCAACAGCTCTCTGCGCGTCGACTCGAGATCCACACCGAGCTTGGCGAGGACGCGACCGGCCAGCCCCTCACCTTCGCGAATCAGCCCGAGCAGCAGGTGCTCAGTCCCGATGTAGTTGTCGTTCAGTTGACGGGCCTCGTCGTAGGCGAGATCGATCACGCGCTTGGCACGCGGCGTTAGCTGCATGTCCTGGCTGATCTTGCCATCGCCTCTCGTGACCTGCCGCTCGATCTCCGATCGAATGCGACCAAGGCTCACACCCATGCGGTCCAGTATGCGCCCGGCCATGCTCTCGCTCTCGCGGACAAGGCCAAGCAGAAGATGCTCGGTCGAGACATAGTTTTCGCCCAGACGTCCGGCTTCTTCCTGAGCGAAGAAGACAACTCTCCGAGCTCGTTCTGTAAAGCGCTGCCACATGGTCCTAACCCCTTAACGTGCGGGCCATCCTTCGTTCCGCACTACTGCGATTCTACCATTACGGGACGACGGCCGCAACCATCACCCCGTTCCGTTCTTCAGTCGTGCAGACCCATCCGAATCTTCGCAAGCGACCTCACGCGCTCGAAACGCTCGGATATCCGTCCGCCATGGCGCCCTGCCCAGAGAGTAACACCTGCGAGCGCCATCCATTCTCCAGTACGCACAACATCGCCTTTCGTTGCACCTAGGGCCATGCCCAGCCGCAAGACAGACACGCAGCGAAACACGTCCTCCGGTGGAGGTTCCGAGGTCAAGAGAACACTCCGGGCTCCCTCGCATGCCGCCTGCAGGTCTTCGAGACCGGTCTGCCGCGCCAGCAACGCTCCGCGTGCCTCCCGCTCCCGTTCTACAACGTAACGGGTTGCTGCAATGGCCCGATCCACTGCGTTTCGGGCGCCAGGCCCATAGCCGTGTCTATTGGACATCTGTATGACGGCTCCGGTTCCGCGAGTACCTTCGCCGAAGGCTCCTCGGACCGAGCAGCCCATCTGCTCTGCGGCCATCAGCGTCTCGACATAGGACTTGTCCTGGGCCAGAGCAGGCACATGCAGCAAGAAACTCAGCCGCAACCCGGTACCCGCATTGCTCAGGGATGCCGTCAAGTATCCCAGCTCGGGGCGATGAGCCAACCGCAAGTGCCTGCCAATCCTCTCCGCCATGCGTTGTGCCGGCTCCATGGCAGCCTCGGGAGCGAAGCCACCCGCCACCGCCTGGATCCGCAGGTGATCCTCTTCGTGGACCATGACGGACCAGCGCCCCGCAGGGTCCACATGTACCGTCCCAGGCTGGTCCGACGCAATCCAGCGGAATGTGACGTACCGCCCAATCACGAGACTGCGGAACGCGTCATCAGAAAGCCGGTCTCGCTCCAGCACAACGGCATTCGGCTCGACTCCGGCAATCGCCTGGCGGCACAGCATGGCCGAGGATGCTAGGTCCGCCGGATCGGCTCGGTGGGGAAAGACATGGTTCTCCAGGTTTCGAGCAATACGGCAACGCGTGCTGATTACGACATCGCTATCGGGGCCGGCGCTGCCGAACCAGGCAGCACGGGGCACACGGCGGTGGCTAGATGGCACCATTAGGATCGGTACATCGCGTCGAGCAGCGCTATCACCGAAGCAGCGAACGCGTCATAGCAGCCCGAACACCCCATCATTCCTGATTCCGTGGCCTCGATGCGGGTCATACCACATTTGGGGCAGATCTCCAGGTCCTGGCCGACTGCCCTGGGACCCGACGGCGAGCCTGCTGGCACGGCAAGACGCTCGTAGAAAGCGATGACCCTCTGGAGTCCTGGTCCCGCGCGCAACTGCAGACACGGTAGGCAGTACATCTGACGCCTGTCGCCAGCGGTCAGTATCGCGATCCGCTCGCTGGAGCCGCACTCCGAGCATCGTGGCGTTTCGTCGCGTGCCTCACCGCTTGGTTCGGCCGCCCGTCGGCCATCGTCCGGGGGAACGCGCTCAGTCGTAGACTGGAGCTCCTTCTGAGGAGGTGCACTGATGGAAGGCGTCCATGATGGCTCGGGTTACCGTGCCGGGCTTTCCATCGCCGATCGTACGCTGGTCATGCCGAACCATGGGTATCACCTCGGCTGCGGTGCCGGTGAGGAACGCCTCATCGGCGTTGTAGCAGTCGTAGAGCGTCACCACCGCTTCGCGCACGGGTATGCCCATGCCCTTCGCCAACTCTATCACGGTCTGGCGCGTGATCCCGATAAGGGCGCCTTCCGACGTGGGCGGAGTAATGATCTCGCCATCCCGCACAAGGAAGAGGTTGTCACCCGTAGCCTCCGCCACATTGCCTGCCATATTCAGCATGATGGCCTCTCCGGCCCCAACCCTGTTGGCCTCCATCTTCGCCAGAATGTTGTTGATGTAACGTCCCAAGGACTTGATCTGGGGGTCTATACAGACTGCCGGTGGGACTCGCGTCGAGGCGGTAATGACGTCCAGACCGTTCTCGTACATCGCCGGTGGATACAGGCGGAGCTGTTGGGTCGAGATCACGACCGTCGGTGTCCGATCGATGTGGCTCGGATCCAAGCCGATACCCGTCCCTCGGGAGACGGACACACGAATGTAGCAGCTACGCAGACCGCTCGCACGGACCGTCCGGAGGATAGCGTCGCGGAACTCTTCCTGTGTCAAGGGTATCTCGATGGCCAGAGCCAGAGCCGATCGGTAGAGCCGTCGAACATGCTCATCGAGCTTGAAGACGCGTCCATCGTAGGCGCGTATCCCCTCGAACACTCCGTCCCCGTACAGGAAGCCGTGGTCGTAGATACCGATATGCGCATCCGCCGCAGGGATGATCTTGCCGTTGAGATACACAGGTTCGAGCATGCACACAACCTCGATGGAAGATGGGTTCAGTATACCCGCCGCGAACCTAACTCCTGGGGCCGAAGATGGCGGTCCCCACACGAACGATCGTGGCGCCTTCTTCGATGGCCACTTCGAAGTCTCCGCTCATGCCCATGGAGAGGTCCTGACGACATGCAGCGGGTAGGACATCGCTCAGCTCGCGCAACCGGCGGAAGTACGGACGCGCCTGCTCGGGGTCAGCGAACAGCGGAGGCATACCCATGAGACCTCGGAGGCGTAGGTTCGGCAACGCGAGGATCGCATCGGCCAGCTCGGGCAGCGCTTCCGGCAAGACGCCTGACTTCGTCTCGGCCGGATCTATGCGCACCTCGATGAGAATGTCTTGAACTACGCCTGCGTTGCGCGCACGCTTGGCTAGTTCCTTGGCGAGGGATGCGGAGTCGACGCTGTGAACGAGATGGAAGGCTCCGACCACGAACTTGGCCTTGTTGCTCTGGAGGTGACCGATGAAGTGCCATCGGACCCCTGGCCCTATGGCGGCCAGCTTCGGCATGGCCTCTTGCACGTAGTTTTCGCCGAAGTCGGTCAGGCCCGCGTCTGCGGCCTCGCGAATCCGCTCGACTGGCACGGTTTTCGTGACCGCCACGAGCGTGACCGACGCCGGATGCCGCCCAACGCGATCGGACGCCCTGGCGATGCGTTCTCTGATTGCGATGATCCTCTCACGAAGTGGAGACATGAGGCGGTCAGGCTCCGTGAGTCATGCTCCGCTTCCGTACCTTTGCCAGGGGCACCAGCTCGCCAGTGATCAGGTAGTGGACGCGCTCCGCGACGTTGACGAGATGGTCTCCTGCACGCTCGAGGTACTTCGTCGCGAGCACGACAAATGTGCCCAGATAGACGAGCGTGGTGTCCTGGCGCATTGCCTCGATCGCATGGTCCCTGTATTGATGGTACACGTCGTCTACCACGTCATCTGCAGCAACGATGCCCTGCACGATTGCGGGATCGCGAGCAACATAAGCGATCATGGCATCCTTGAGCATGGTGCGCACGAGGTCGGTGAGTCGTGGAAGATCCACGATTGGCTTGTAGAGCAACCCACGCCGCGCTATGCGCCGACCGATCTTGGCGATGTCCACGGCGTAATCGCCCACCCGCTCCAGATCTGTGACGATCTTGAACGCCGTGCCGATCTCCCGCAGGTCGCTTGCCACGGGCTGCTGCAAGGAGATGAGACGGAGGCAGGCCTCCTCTACCAACGCATCGAGGCGGTCTATCTCGTCCTCTGCGGCTAGGACCTCGCTTGTCAGGGCCTCATTCTGCTCGGTCACAGCCCTGACTGCCGTCTCCAGCATCGTGTCGAGGGTCGTACCCATTTCCTGCACATGGGAGCGGAGTTGCGAGAGTTGTTCGTCGAACAGTGCCCGTGTTGTTCCCATTGGCCTATCCTTGCCTGCTAGCGGACCGAAACAGCGCCGCCTGGCGCGATCTGCTGCCGCGTAGCCTTAGCCAAAACGCCCCTGAATGTAGTCCTCGGTGCGCTTGTCCCGGGGCCGGCTGAAGAGGACCTCGGTGGGACCCACCTCGATCAGCTCTCCTTTCAAGAAGAACCCCGTGGTATCGGAGACGCGGGCGGCCTGCTGCATGTTATGCGTTACGATGACTATCGTGATTTCGTTCGCCAGCTCCCGCATGAGCTCCTCTATGCGGAAAGTGGATACCGGATCGAGAGCCGAACAGGGTTCGTCCATGAGCAGGACTTCGGGCTCCACTGCCAGCACCCTGGCGATGCAAAGCCGCTGCTGCTGCCCCCCGGACAGCTCGAACGCCGACTTGTGCAAGCTATCTTTGACTTCCTCCCACAGAGCGGCCCGTCGCAGACTGGCCTCGGCGATCTCCTCCAACCGGGACCGGCGGTTCTCACCATGGACACGTGGACCGTAGACGACGTTCTCGAAGACTGACTTAGGAAAGGGATTCGGCTTCTGGAAGACCATGCCTACGCGCCGACGAAGCAGGACCTTGTCGGCCATGGGAGCGTAGATGTCCTGTCCATCCAGCAGAACCTGACCTGTCAGGCGGGTATCGGGTATTTCATCGTTCATCCGGTTCAGCGTCCGCAGGAACGTGGACTTGCCACACCCAGACGGGCCAATCAGGGCCGTGACCTCCCTTTGGCAGATGTCCAGATTGTTGTCGAACAGGGCCTGGACGCCGCCGTAATAGAAGTTCAGGCCGCGCACAGCGATCTTGGTGCGGTCGGCAGGTGCCAGTACTGGCGATTGTGGACCAGCCTGCATCTTGGGCTCCGATATCTCAGCAATCACTCGTCATGCACTCCGTTCGTATCCAATCGGTTGCTGCCAACCCCACGATAGGCCAACATGCCACGGCGATCTAATGCGCCTCACAGACAGAGCGCATCCTACACCGTCTCCATGGGCAGTACTGTACCTTCTCGTGCCATGGCCTATACCATGCGCCAGACTCCGCAGTAGACCTTCTTACGATGTGTACCGGCCTACGTCGCCTCTCAGCTCGGTGTATCACCATCGGCGTCGGCGTGCGGCACGGATGCGCAGAACTACTGCGGTGATATTGATGCAGAGCACGAGGGCCACGAGCACGAGCGCAATGCCGGCCTGAAGCCGCACGCTCGGATTGGGTACCTGGGTGACGACAAAGTAGAGGTGGTACGGCAGGAGCATGGCGGAGTCGTTCAGCCCCTGGGGCAGGAATGGCTTGAACGACGCGGCGCATGTGAGCATGACCGGCGCGGTCTCACCCGCCGCGCGTCCTATGCCCAAGATCGCGCCTGTGAGGATTCCTGGGAGCGCCGTCGGTAGCACCACGCGTCGGATGGTCTGCAGTCGTGTGGCGCCTAGTCCGAGTGAAGCCTCGCGGAACGAGGTAGGAACGCTCAGGAGAGCCTCCTCGGTGGTTGTGATGATGACGGGTAGGATCACTACCGCCAGGGTACAAAAGCCCCAGAGAAGACATGGCTGACCCCACACGGGGGTGTCGGTATGTAGCAGGAAACGGTCGATGCTGCCTCCGATGAACAGCACGAAGAACCCTAGGCCGAAGAGGCCGTGCACGATGGATGGCACACCCGCCAGGTTCACGATCGCCATGCGAACCAACCTCACGATTCGGGATCGTTTTGCGTACTCTGTGAGGTAGATCGCGCCACCTACCCCAAGTGGCAGCGCGATGGCGATGGTGCCGATCATCAGATAGAAAGTCCCCACGATGGCGGGGAACAGCCCGCCTCCGGCATCCACGGCTCTTGGCGACTGGGTGAGAAACCCCCAGTTGATCTGCCCGATCCCGTGGTAGACAATGTAGCCGATGAGCCAGAGCACGGGGAGAACCACCATGCCCATGGTCACGTACAGCAACGCGAAGGCGATTCTCTCGCGGCGCAGGTTCGCAGCGATACGCTTGGAAACGCCTGCAGATGATTCGGCAGTGCTGAGGACGATCATCCGCCAACCGACCTCTTCGGAAGGCGTCGCAGTGCCAGGTCCGCCGCCGTGTTCAGGGCAAATGTGATCAGGAACAGCACCACACCCAGCATGAACAGTGCACGGTAATGGGCGTCCCCGTGGGCGACCTCCAGAGCTTCCGCCCCGATGGTGCCCGTGATGGTGCGCACAGAATGCGTGAAAGCGTACCAGATGCCGTGCTCGGGCAGCACGCCAGCGTTGCCCGTCACCATGATGACTACCATCGTTTCCCCGATCGCCCTCCCCACACCGAGCATGATGGCAGCGACGATGCCCGGCATGGCGGAGGGGACGACGACTCGCGAGATACCTTGCCAGCGTGTTGCACCTAGGGCAAGCGATCCCTCGCGAAAACTCCTCGGCACCGCCACCAAAGCGTCATCGGCGATCGTCACGATGGTCGGAATGGCCATGAAGGCGAGCATCACGGAGCCGGCCAGGGCGCTCTTGCCTGTATCGAGATGGAACAACTCCTTGACCATCGGGTTCACGGCTGCTGCGCCCACAAAGCCAATTGCCACGGAAGGCAACGTGGCCACGAGCTCGACGATCGGCTTCAGAATATCTCGCAGAATCCGCGGGGATGCCTCAGCCAGGCAGAGAGCCGAACCGACGCCGAGTGGGATAGCCAGCATCGCAGCGCCAGTTGTTACGAGGACCGATCCCCACAAGTTCGGCAGGAGCCCAAACCATGGCCCGACCGGAGGCGCCAATGTTGGCTGCCAACCGCGCTCGGTGAGAAACTTGGTCAGCGGGTACTCACTGAACAGCGGCAGTCCTTCCCGGAACACGAAGGCGAAGATCGACAGCACTAGGACGATCGAGGCCACGCCCGACGCACGGATGGCGGCCTCGATGACGGGCTCGGCGATCTTTCGTAAGAACCGGCGATTCACGGGTCTACTTCGTCGTCTCCGTGGCGATGGGCACGAAGTCGAGCTTCTTCACGATGGCTTGCCCCTTGGTGCTCAGGACCCAGTCCAGCCATACCTTGGCGGCTCCTGATGGCCGGCCCGCCGTATACTCGAACAATGGCCTGGCAAGAGGATACGTCTTGTTCAGGACATCCGCGACGTTGGGGGCCACGGCAGGTGACGAATCATCCTTCTTCAGCTTCAGAGCCTTGACCTGATCTGTGACGTATCCCAGGCCGACATAGCCAATGCCGCCAGTATCCTGGGCGACAGTAGCGACTATCTGAGAGGTGGCGGGCTGTAGCATGGCAGTACTAGCGAACGGGACGCCTTTCCCCAGCACATGCTCCTGGAAGAATACGTAGGTGCCGGAGGATGTCTCGCGGGAGTTGAGGACGATGGCCTTGTCGGTGCCACCGACTTCCTTCCAGTTCTTGATCTTGCCTGTGAAGATGTCCTTGAGCTGGGCCAAGCTCAGCTCCGAGACAGGATTCTGGGGGTGCACGACGACGGCAAGGGCGTCTTGCCCCACGACGAACTCCTGGAGGTCCAGGCCCTTGGCCTTCGCAGCCTCTTTCTCGCTTGCAGCGATCTCACGGGATGAGTTGCAGATGTCCGTGCCGCGATTCATGAGTGCTGCGATGCCCGTGTTGGATCCTCCGCCCGTCACGGAGACTGCTATCTCGGGATGCTCCTGCATGAACGCCTCGGCCCATGCCTGTGCGAGCTGGACCATGGTGTCCGAGCCCTTGACGGTGAGCGCCTGCTGCTGAGCCTTCTCTTTGCTCGGCGCCCTGCAGCCGGGCACCAGGCCAACGATTCCTAGTGTTAACATGAGACTAATCGTTCGTGTCATGGTTGGTTCGATGCCTCCATCTTCCGCCCCTATGGATGTTCCGCGGAACGGTCATCCAGAGCGGAGTACCATCGGATTCTTTGCGCTGAAGATTAAGAACGGTTTATGCCTTCCGGAAATGTAGTTTAAGTTGCATGCACAGCTCTTCCGGCTCATTCGGAAAGGCTGTATACTTTTCGTCACCATGGCTAACATTCTTGTGGTGGATGACGAGCGACCGATCGTCGAGGCTGTGAGTTACAACCTCCGAAAGGAAGGCTTCCACGCTATTCCGGCCGGGGATGCAGACGAGGCATTGAGCCTGTTCCGTCGCGAGCAGCCCGCGCTGGTCATTCTCGACATCATGCTGCCGTCGGCCAGCGGCCTGGAAGTCTGCCGCCAGATTCGCAAGGTCTCCGATGTGCCCATCATCATGCTCACAGCGCGGGCTGAAGAGACAGACAGGGTCGTGGGACTGGAACTGGGCGCCGACGACTATGTGGTCAAGCCGTTCAGCATGCGTGAGCTCATGGCCCGTGTCAAGAGCCTCTTGCGTCGTACTTCAGGCGAAGTCAAGAGGCCGGCCACTGCCGACGTGCAGTGCGGAGACATTCATGTCAGCCCCACGCGGCGCGAAGTCAAGGTTGGCGATCGCATGGTGACGATGTCCAGGCTCGAGTTCGAGCTGCTCTACTTCCTGGTTCGCCATCCCGATCGCGTCTTCGATCGAATCACGCTTCTGGATAAGGTCTGGGGCGAAGATGCGTACGTCGGCGTACGTACGGTGGACGTGCATGTACGGTGGCTTCGCGAGAAGATCGAGGAAGATCCGAGCAATCCTCGGCGGCTCCTCACCGTTCGTGGTGTAGGCTACAAGTTGGTCAGCAGGTAGAAGCATCCCATGGTCGGGATACTAGCGATCGGCGCAGCAGCTCTCGCTGCCGGGGCGATTGTGGCACTGTACATGCAGCAGCGTCGTGCCGCTGCATGTAGCCGCCAGGTTCGACACCTCACGGCGAAGCTCCAGGAGAACGAAGAAGACATTCGGAGCCTGCGAGCGCTGTTCAACGCGCTACTCGCACATACGAGCGCAGGCATCCTGCTGTTGGATGACCGGCTCGTCATTCAGGCGGCCAATGCCAGCGCCGTGCGCCTGTTGGATCTTGCCCGCAGCGAGCCTAAGGGCATGCCGCTTCCCGAGGCAACTGTAAGCACCGAGCTGTGCAAGCTGGTGGACGTCGTCCGAACAAGCGGAAGACACCACACCGCCGAGATCCGCCGCATGGGTCCTGGAGCAGGCACGGTCACCGTGACGGTGGTGCCGGTTGGTGAGGGGGGCTGGCTCGTTCTCGCCGACGATCAGTCCGAACTGAAAAGGGTCGAAGCCCTGCGCCGCGAATTCGTCGCCAACGTCTCCCATGAACTGCGAACTCCCATGGCGTCCATTCGGGCCATGGCGGAGACTCTGCGGGATGGGGCAGTGGAGGATCCGGAGGTCGCGACGAGGTTTCTGGACACGATCTTGGCCGAAGCTGCCCGACTGACCCGGATTGCCGATGATCTGCTCACACTCTCAGATGCTGAAACGAAGCCGCCAGACCTTCGTCCTGTCAGCCTGGAAGAGCTCTGCCGCCGTGTAGTCGAGGGGCTGGAGCCTCAAGCGGAGCGCGCCGGGCTGACCCTGCGGCATGAGCTGGCGACCGAGGTACACATTCTCGCAGATCCGTACCAGATGGAGCAGGTCATCGTGAACCTCGTGGACAATGCCATCAAGTACACCCCTGCGGGGGGCACGATCTCGGTAGCTCTGGGTTGTGACGGACGGCAGGCCATCCTGAGCGTCGCCGATACGGGCATCGGCATTCTTCAGGAGCACCAGCCACGCATCTTCGAGCGCTTCTTCCGGGTTGACAAGGCCAGATCGCGCCAGTCCGGCGGCACCGGTCTGGGTCTCTCCATCGTCAAACATATTGTCGAGGCCCACGGAGGGAGCGTCGCGGTTCAGTCCGAGTACACCCGCGGGAGTACGTTCACGGTACGCCTTCCGTGCGCGACAGAGACCGGTACTGACGGCACGGACCCGCCGGAAGTGCAACAGCTATAATACGAGTGTGCGGTTGGTTGGCAGTGGATGCCGGACCCCGCAGAGCTTAGGAGACACATGTGATGCGAGTGCGAGCGTGGCTTGCGGCCATGGCGCTGGCCAACATGGCTGTAGGCACCAGCGGTCAGGATGTGGCTATGCAGTACCGCTGGATACCCGGCAAGACAACGAGACTGGTCCTGCGAGCAGACCTCAGTGGCTCTATGCCGCTGCTACAGAGCACCGAGCCTGTGGATCTCGAGGCGAAGCTCATGGTCGTTTACCAGGTGAAGGTTCTCGAGCTGAAACCGGACGGACAGGCGGTGGTACAATTCCGCGTCGAAAGTGCCGACGCCGATGTGGCTGGCATTCCGATTTCGGTTCCCATGGAGGATGCGCACAAGGTCCTGGACCGAACCGTGACCTTCGCACCGACGGGAGCCGTCATTGCCACAGAGGCCGGACCACCCCTGCCTTTCACACTGTCCATACCGGGCGTGGACCCTCAACGTCTCTATGCGCTGGTCTGTCCGGTTGTGTTTCCTGACAGAGGAGTCAAGGTCGGCGATACGTGGGAATATCGAAGCGAGCTGCTGGGCACCGAGGGGGCACCTGCGCAGTTCAGAGCGAGGGTACTGCGCCTTCCCAGCACCAAACCGAGGGAGGCGCGCGAGTTGCGCGTAGCCGAGGAGTTCACCATGGAGGTGGATCAGAAACTCGACGCGGACAAGAAGCCGCCGGAAGACGGCGGCAAGGTGGCCCGTACTCGCAAGGGGAACATCCAGGGCTCTGGTGTCATGGTCTTCGATCCCAAGGCCGGCAGCCTCCTGCGAGGCCAGATGACCCTGCAGGCGAACATCACGGAGACGATAGTCGGGGAGACGCCGACGGACGAACCCGCCGAGACCACGAGCAAGGTCAAGGCTGTCCTCCGCATCGAGCCCGCTCCCGTCGAGACACAGAAGAAGCCGACAAGAGAGCGGCGACCCACTTCGGCTAAGGCGCAGTCAGGGAGGAAAGGCAAATGACCCACAGATACATTCCCCTTGTAACA